>NZ_JBIVHU010000019.1:0-1423 GCF_044749345.1 Streptomyces sp. NPDC089424 | reverse complement strand
CTCAGAACTAACACAGTGGACGCGAGCAACTGAGGACAAGCCCTCGGCCTATTAGTACCGGTCAACTCCACACGTTACCGTGCTTCCATATCCGGCCTATCAACCCAGTCGTCTACTGGGAGCCTTACCCCATCAAGTGGGTGGGAGTCCTCATCTCGAAGCAGGCTTCCCGCTTAGATGCTTTCAGCGGTTATCCCTCCCGAACGTAGCCAACCAGCCATGCCCTTGGCAGAACAACTGGCACACCAGAGGTTCGTCCGTCCCGGTCCTCTCGTACTAGGGACAGCCCTTCTCAAGACTCCTACGCGCACAGCGGATAGGGACCGAACTGTCTCACGACGTTCTAAACCCAGCTCGCGTACCGCTTTAATGGGCGAACAGCCCAACCCTTGGGACCGACTCCAGCCCCAGGATGCGACGAGCCGACATCGAGGTGCCAAACCATCCCGTCGATATGGACTCTTGGGGAAGATCAGCCTGTTATCCCCGGGGTACCTTTTATCCGTTGAGCGACGGCGCTTCCACAAGCCACCGCCGGATCACTAGTCCCGACTTTCGTCCCTGCTCGACCCGTCGGTCTCACAGTCAAGCTCCCTTGTGCACTTACACTCAACACCTGATTACCAACCAGGCTGAGGGAACCTTTGGGCGCCTCCGTTACTCTTTAGGAGGCAACCGCCCCAGTTAAACTACCCATCAGACACTGTCCCTGATCCGGATCACGGACCCAGGTTAGACATCCAGCACGACCAGACTGGTATTTCAACGACGACTCCACCTGAACTGGCGTCCAGATTTCAAAGTCTCCCAGCTATCCTACACAAGCCGAACCGAACACCAATATCAAACTGTAGTAAAGGTCCCGGGGTCTTTCCGTCCTGCTGCGCGAAACGAGCATCTTTACTCGTAGTGCAATTTCACCGGGCCTATGGTTGAGACAGTCGAGAAGTCGTTACGCCATTCGTGCAGGTCGGAACTTACCCGACAAGGAATTTCGCTACCTTAGGATGGTTATAGTTACCACCGCCGTTTACTGGCGCTTAAGTTCTCAGCTTCGCCCCACCGAAATGGAGCTAACCGGTCCCCTTAACGTTCCAGCACCGGGCAGGCGTCAGTCCGTATACATCGCCTTACGGCTTCGCACGGACCTGTGTTTTTAGTAAACAGTCGCTTCTCGCTGGTCTCTGCGGCCACCCCCAGCTCAGAGCGCAAAGCTCATCACCAGTTGTGGCCCCCCTTCTCCCGAAGTTACGGGGGCATTTTGCCGAGTTCCTTAACCATAGTTCACCCGAACGCCTCGGTATTCTCTACCTGACCACCTGAGTCGGTTTAGGGTACGGGCCGCCATGAAACTCGCTAGAGGCTTTTCTCGACAGCATAGGATCATCCACTTCACCACAATCGGCTCGGCATCAGGTCTCAG
>NZ_JBIVHU010000017.1:0-2155 GCF_044749345.1 Streptomyces sp. NPDC089424 | reverse complement strand
GCAAGCGCCGTCAAAGCGCCCCGGAAATCGGCCGGTTCACGGCCCACCACCACCGCCCGGTGGTCGAACACCGACCGGGCAACCGCCAGCGCATGCCCCACCTCCGCGGGCGGCAGTCCGGGGTGGCGGTCGAGGTGCTCAAGCAGCCGGGCCGCCTGCTCCCCCAGCGCCGCCGGCGACTTCGCCGACAGCGGCCAGGGCACCGTCCCGTCCGTCACCACCCTCGGCCCCGGCACCGCGTCGGCGGTGCTCTTGTCCTGCGGGGCCTGCTCGACGATGAGGTGGGCGTTGGTGCCGCTGATGCCGAACGAGGAGACACCCGCACGGCGCGGGTGGCCGGTCTCGGGCCAGGCCCGGTTCTCGGTGACGAGTTCCACCGCGCCCTCGGTCCAGTCCACGTGTGAGGACGGCCGGTCCACGTGCAGGGTCTTCGGCAGCAGGCCCTGGCGCATGGCCATGACCATCTTGATGACGCCGCCCACGCCCGCCGCGGCCTGCGAGTGGCCGATGTTGGACTTCAGCGAGCCCAGCCAGAGCGGCTGGTCCTCGGGCCGGTCCTGGCCGTACGTGGCGAGGATCGCCTGGGCCTCGATCGGGTCGCCGAGGGCGGTGCCGGTGCCGTGCGCCTCGACGGCGTCGACGTCCTGCGCCGACAGGCCCGCGCCGGCCAGGGCCTGGCGGATGACGCGTTCCTGTGACGGCCCGTTGGGGGCGGTCAGCCCGTTGCTCTCGCCGTCCTGGTTGATCGCGGACCCGCGGACGAGTGCCAGCACCCGGTGGCCGTTCTTTTGCGCGTCGGAGAGCCGTTCCAGCAGCAGCAGGCCCACGCCCTCAGCCCAGGCCGTGCCGTCGGCCGCCTCGGCGAACGCCTTGCACCGCCCGTCCGCCGCCAGCCCGCGCTGCCGGCTGAACTCCACGAACATGCCCGGACCGGCCATGACGGCGACGCCGCCGGCCAGCGCGAGATCGCACTCGGCGTTGCGCAGCGCCTGGGCCGCCATGTGCATCGAGACCAGTGAGGACGAGCACGCGGTGTCCACCGTCACGGCCGGGCCGTGCAGGCCGAGGGTGTACGAGATGCGGCCCGAGGCGACGCTCGCGGTGTTGCCGGTCAGCAGGTATCCGTCGAAGCCGGCGGCGCCGTCGTGCAGGTGGGGGCCGTACTCCTGGGTCATGGCGCCGACGAAGACGCCGGTCTGGCTGCCGCGCAGTGCGGCCGGGTCGATGCCCGCCCGTTCGATCGCCTCCCACGAGGTCTCCAGGAGCAGGCGCTGCTGCGGGTCCATCGCGGTGGCCTCGCGCGGGCTGATCCCGAAGAACGCGGGGTCGAACGCTGCCGCGTCGGAGAGGAATCCGCCCTGGGCGACGTAGGAGGTGCCGGGGCGCTCGAGGTCGGGGTCGAGGAGCCGGTCTGTGTCCCAGCCGCGGTCGGCGGGGAAGTCGGTGATGGCGTCGACGCCTTCGCTGACGAGGTGCCACAGGTCCTCGGGGGTGCGGACGTCTCCCGGATAGCGGCAGGCCATGCCCACGATCGCGATCGGTTCGTCCGCGGCGGCCAGAAGCGGGGAGGCGGGGGTGGTGCCGCCGGACTCCTCGGTGCCCAGCAGTTCGGTCCGCAGGTGGCGGGCGACGGCTGTGGGCGTCGGGTGGTTGAAGAGGAGTGTCGAGGGGAGCTTGAGGCCCGTGAGGGCGCTGAGGCGGTTGCGCAGTTCGACGGAGGCGAAGGAGTCGAAGCCGAAGTCCTTGAACGTGCGGTCGCTGTCCACCGTCTCCGAGGTGACCCGTCCGGTGATCGCCGCGACCTCGGCACGGATCCGGTCGGTGAGGATCTGTTCCTGCTGGGCGGGGGACGCCGTCGTCAGACGGTCCAGGAGCGGCGACGAGGGGGCGGCCCCGGCGGGAGCGGTGTCCTCGGTCCGGTCGGTGCCCGGGTCGGCGGGCAGGTCGGAGGTGTCGTCGGCAGGGCCGTCCGTCGTCAGGTCGATCCAGTGGCGTTGTCGTTGGAAGGGGTAGGTGGGCAGGTCGCGGTGGGCGGGCGGGCCGTCCGGGAAGAAGGCCGTCCAGTCGACCGGGGCCGCGGCCTGGGCGTGCGCGGTGGCCAGCGAGGTCAGCACACGCTGCCAGGTGTCGTCGCCCCGGCGCAGCGTGCCCGTGA
>NZ_JBIVHU010000016.1:0-16666 GCF_044749345.1 Streptomyces sp. NPDC089424 | reverse complement strand
ATGGTACTGCAGGGGGGACCCTGTGGGAGAGTAGGACGCCGCCGAACAATTTTTGGGAAAGCCCCGCATCTTCGGATGCGGGGCTTTCTGCGTTTTAGGGCGGGCACTACGGTGGGGCCCATGAGCACCAGCGCCGAAGAGCGGTACGTGGTTCGGTCCCTGCGCGCCGAAGAATGGCCGGCCACACGGGAGTTGCGGCTCGCCGCGCTGCGGGACCCGGTCGCGCCGATCGCCTTTCTGGAGACGTACGAGGACGCGGTTGCCCGGCCGGACGCGTTCTGGCAGGAGCGGGCGGCCCGTGCCGCGGAGGGCGAGGTCGGTGCCCAGCAGGTCGTCGCCGAGGGACCGGACGGACAGCTGGTCGGGACGCTGACCGTGCTCGTCGAGGAGCCGGGGACGACGGACTGGGCCGGATTCCCCGTGGAGCGGCGCCAGGGGCACGTCGTGGGGGTGTACATGCGCCCCGAGCACCGCGGGTGCGGGCTGACCGAGCTGCTCTTCGACGAGGCGCTGGAGTGGTGCTGGGCGCGCGGGCTGGAGCGGGTGCGACTCATCGTGCACGAGGAGAACGGGCGGGCGCAGGCCTTCTATCGGAAGGTCGGGTTCGAGGCCAGCGGTGTCACCGTGCCGTTGGCCGGCCAGGAGGGCGCCTGCGAGCGGGAGTTCGTCCTGGAGCGAGGCTGACGTCAGACCGGGAGCTCGTCGTGGGGCCAGCGGGTACGGGCCTGTTCGCGGGAGCGGACGAGCGCCAGGGTCCGCAGCCCCTGCTCGGCTCCGGAGGCCAGCAGCCAGGGGAGTTGGGGGATGGGTGCCACCGCCGCCACGTCGTCGAGGACGAGGGTGAGTGGTGGGTCGAGCCGACCGGAGGATGACCGTTCGGCCATGCGCCGGCCGTGCTCGACCACGCTGGACACGAGCGCGGTGAGCAGGGGCATCGCGCCCGGGTTGGTCCGGGGGTCCTCGATGGATTCACCGACCACATAAAGCGTGCCCCCTTCTGCCACGAAGGAATCCAGGGCGAGGCTGTCGGGTCGATTCGGTGTGCACGATTCCCGGATGTTGAGCGTGAACAGCGCCGAGAGGGCGCGAGCGGTCAACTCGTGCGCCATGTCGCGGCGTTCCGGGTGGGCGGTGAGGGCGGCTTCCAGTTCGCCCGCGGCCCCTGGGGCCGCCTTGGGGTGGGTGCGCAGGGTGCGCACCGCTTCCTGCATCTGGGTGCCCTGGGACCAGCGGTGCACGTGCCGGATGGTGCGGTTGTCCAGGGCGGCGGCGTGCAGATAGCTGCGCAGGAGGGTCTGCGCGGTGTCGGTGACCGCCTGGTCGAGCCGGGAGGTGGGGCGTACCGGAGTCAGGAGGGCGGCGGCCCGTGCGAGCGCCGTCTCCTTGTCCTCGCAGTGGGTGATGGGGGACCAGTGCAGGCGGGCCGGGGTGTCGCAGGTGTGGGTGGGGTCGTAGAGGAGGGTGGGGCCCAGCTTTGCCCGGGGGTCCTTGGTGTCCTGCCAGAGGGACGGGTTCGAGGTGACGACGAGAGTGGGGCCGTCCGCCTCGCGGATCGCCTCGGTCGCGGTGGTCCGGCGATCCTCCTTGGCCGTCGCGTGGAGTCTGTCCCAGCCACCGGCCTCCCGGCCCGCGAACAGAGGGGTGCGGGGCGTCTGCTCCGGCTCGCTCTCCTGAAGGGTCTTCTCCGCCGGCTCCGGGGCCGGCGGCGCCACGACGGCCTCCGCGGTCCTCGGCGTCGGGACCTCGTGCGAGGCGGCGGGTTCGGGGGCCGGGGTGTGCCGTGCGGCCGCCCGGCGGCTCGCCTTGCCCGCTCTCCAGCGCGCCACCGTTCCCATCACGAAGAGCGTCAGCACGAGCAGCACCATCAGCTGGCCGATGAACAGCCCCCAGAACAGGCCGTACCCCGAGAGCTCCGCTCCCGGGGTCTGCGGCCAGGCGCCGGTGATGTCGTGCGGCTGGGCGATGAGGTGGCGCATGGCGAGCGGTGTGCCGGTGAACGTCACGCCCCGCGGCCAGGATCCGTGCGCGAACAGGCCGGCCAGGCCGGTCGCCGTCCAGACCAGCAGGGTCATGCCGAGCAGAAACCCGAGTATGCCGATCAGCAGGCCGTCGGGGATACCGCCCTGGGATTCCCGCCGGTGGTCGTCCGCTCTCACGCCGTCCCCTTTACGCCACGGTCGACTCGGAGTCGCCGAGGTGCTGTTCCATGAACGCCGCCGCTCGTTCCTCCGCCTCCAGCTCGGCGGCGCGCAGGGCGTCGTCGGTGAGGTCGGCCGAGGACTCGGTCATCGCGCGGTCGGTGAAGACCAGCGGGCGTTCCGTCTCCGTGACCAGGTGTTTGACGACCTGGACATTGCCGTTGACGTCCCACACGGCGATGCCCGGTGTCAGTGTGGGGATGATTTCCACCGCCCACCTGGGCAAACCCAGTACCCGGCCGGTCGCCCGCGCCTCGTCGGCCTTCTGCGCGTAGATCGTCCTGGTCGAGGCCATCTTCAGGATCGCCGCGGCCTCCTTGGCGGCCGCGCCGTCGACGACGTCGGACAGGTGGTGGACGACGGCCACGAACGACAGTCCGAGGCGGCGGCCGAACTTCAGCAACCGCTGGAACAGCTGTGCCACGAAGGGGCTGTTGATGATGTGCCAGGCCTCCTCGACGAGGAAGATGCGCTTCTTCCGGTCGGGGCGGATCCAGGTGTGTTCCAGCCAGACGCCGACGATGGCCATGAGGATCGGCATGGCGATGGAGTTGCGGTCGATGTGGGACAGGTCGAAGACGATGAGCGGGGCGTCGAGGTCGATGCCGACCGTCGTGGGGCCGTCGAACATGCCCCGGAGGTCACCGTCGACCAGCCGGTCCAGGACCAGCGCCACGTCCAGGCCCCAGGCCCGTACGTCGTCTATGTCGACGTTCATCGACTCGGCGGACTCCGGCTCGGGATGCCGCAGCTGTTCGACGATGTCGGTGAGGACCGGCTGGCGTTCGACGATCGTCTCGTTGACGTAGGCGTGCGCCACCTTGAGGGCGAAGCCGGAACGCTCGTCCAGGCCGTGCCCCATCGCGACCTCGATGATGGTGCGCAGGAGCGCCAGCTGGCCGGTGGTGGTGATGGCCGGATCCAGCGGGTTCAGCCGGATGCCGTGGTCGAGGGCGGCCATCGGGTCCAGGCGGATGGGTGTTATTCCCAGCTCCTGGGCGATGAGGTTCCATTCGCCGACGCCGTCCTCGCCCTGGGCGTCGAGGACGACGACCTGGCGGTCGCGGAAGCGGAGCTGACGCAGGACGTACGTCTTCTCCAGCGCCGACTTGCCGTTGCCGGACTCGCCGAGGACCAGCCAGTGCGGGGCCGGGAGCTGCTGGCCGTACAGCTGGAAGGGGTCGTAGATGTAGCCCTTCCCGGAGTAGACCTCGCGGCCGATGATGACTCCGGAGTCGCCGAGGCCGGGGGCCGCGGTGGGCAGGTAGACCGCCTGGGCCTGGCCCGTGGAGGTGCGCACCGGCAGCCGCGTGGTCTCCACCTTCCCGAACAGGAAGGACGTGAAGGCTTCGGTGATGACGGAGAGCGGGTCCCGCATCAGGGCATCAACCCCTACCTTCGGATTCCGGTGGCGAACGGGAGCGTGTTCACGAAGGCCCGGTGGTGCTCGCGGTCGCACCACTCCAGCTTCAGATACGACTTTCCGGCCGACGCCCTTATCGTGCGCTTGTCGCGGGCCAGTGCCTCCGGGTGGCGGGAGGAGACGGTGATGTAGCCGACCAGGTTGACGCCGGCGGCGCCGCTCGCGAGGTCCTCGCCGCGCTGGTCGAGGCGGTTGTGGGCGGCGATGTCGCGGGGGTCGACGGTGCGGTTCATCTTGGCGGCGCGGGACGCCTCCGCCTCGTCGTTGGTCTTCTCCGTCAGCATGCGCTCGATGGCGATCTCGGTGGGTTCGAGATCCATCGTGACGGCGACCGTCCGGATGACGTCGGGGGTGTGGACCAGCAGGGGCGCCAGGAAGTTGACGCCGACCGGGGTCATCGGCCACTCCTTCACCCAGGCCGTGGCGTGGCACCAGGGGGCACGGGTGGAGGACTCGCGGGTCTTCGCCTGGAGGTAGGTGGGCTCCATGGCGTCCAGCTCGGCCGGCCAGGCGTTGCGCTTGGTCATCGCCTGGATGTGGTCGATGGGGTGGTCCGGGTCGTACATGGAGTGGATCAGGGAGGCGAGCCGGCCCTGGCCGAGGGGCTGCCGTACGCGGATGTCGGCTTCCTGGAGCCGGGAGCAGATGTCCGTCAGCTCGCGGGCCATGACGACGGCGAGGCCGGCGTCGCGGTCCGCCTTTCCGCCGTGCGGGCGGGCGGCGCGGGCCATGGCGTGGGCCTCGGCGGCGAGTTCGCGGCCGTAGTGCATGCAGGCGACGAGGTAGGCGCGGTGCTGCTCGCTGCTGGTCGACACCATCGACTGGAGCTGGTCGTAGGACTGCTGGAGCCAGGGCAGCGAGCGTTCGTCGCCGCGTACGGCGACGTCCTTGGCGTGGGCGTCCGGGTCGGCGGGGAGGGTGCGGGCGAGCATCTGGAGGCGGGTGACGAAGCCGTCGCCGTTGGCCACGTGCTTGAGGAGGGTGCCGAAGCGGTCGACGAGGGCCTCCTGGTCCTCGCTGTCGCGCAGGCCGACGCCGGGGCCCTCGATCTCGATGGCGGCGGTGACGGTCTTGCGGTCCGCGTGCAGCAGTACGGCGATCTCGTCGGGGCCGAAGGGCGCGGCGAGCCAGGTGATGCGGCCGATGCCCGGGGGCGGGCCGATCTCGATCTCGCGCCCGTCGAGCCGGGTGCCGGCCTCCATGACGCCGGAGCGGTAGGTGGCGTTCTGGCGCACGGTGCGCTTGTAGCTGCGGTTGATCTCGAACCACTTGTAGAGCGTGCGGTGCTTGTAGGGCACGTAGACCGCCGCGAGCGCCAGCATCGGGAAGCCCATCAGGAGCACGATCCGCAGGGACAGCACCGGGACGAGGAGCCCGCACATCATGCCGAGGAAGGCGCCGACGATGATCAGCGCGATCTCGCCGGTCTCCCGGTTCCGGCCGACGATCGCGTTCGGCCGGGCGCGGCCGATCAGATAGGTACGGCGGGGCGTGACCGGATGGGACAGGTGGGACTCGGTCGTCAACGCCCATCACCTCCCGAGCGGTTGCCGCTGCTGTTGCGGGTGTTGCTGGCGTGGGGCGTGTTGATGGGGCTGGCGGAGCGGGGGGCGGGTGCGGCGGAGGGGGCGGATCCGCCTCCGCCGCTGGACGGGCGGGAGCTGTGCGCGGCGACGCCGCCGGCGGCCTGGTTGGCGGGGCGGGCGCCGCCACCGCCGGACTGGGCCTGGCCGTTGTTGTCGGCGCGGGTGCTGTGGGTCTTGATGCCCTGGGCGACCAGGGTGGCGGGGGAGCTGATCACGGCGGCGGCCTTGCCCTCGGCGTTCTGCATGATGCGGTTGTTGCGGGAGCCGGCGATCTCGTCTCCGAAGCCGGGGACGAAGCGGTAGATCATCGCGGAGGCGAAGATGGCGAGCAGGATGATCGCGAGGCCGGAGACGACGGCGGAGAAGGCGTCGGGGCCGTCGTCGGCGCTGAGGGCGCCGGCGAGGCCGAGGACGATCACGATGACGGGCTTCACGAGGATGACCGCGATCATGATGCCGGCCCAGCGGCGGACGTGGCCCCAGAGGTTCTTGTCGACGAGTCCGGCGTAGACGACGGTGCCGAGGAGGGCGCCGACGTAGAGCAGGGCGGCCCTGATGACGAGTTCGAGCCAGAGGACGCCGGCGGCGAGGATGCTGACCAGGGAGACGACGATCAGCATGATCGGGCCGCCGCCGATGTTCTCGCCCTTCTCCAGGGCGCCGGAGAAGTTGCCGAAGAAGGCGTCGGTCTGGTCGCCGGTGGCTTTGGCGAGGACCTCGGAGACGCCGTCGGTGGCCGAGACGACGGTGTAGAGGATCAGGGGGGTGAAGGCGGAGGCCAGGACGGTGAGCCAGAGGAAGCCGATGGCTTCGCCGATGGCGGTGGAGAGGGGGACGCCTCTGACGGCTCGCTTGGCCACGGCCAGGAGCCACAGGAGGAGCGTGAGGATGGTGGAGGCGGCGAAGACGACGGCGTACTGCTGGAGGAACTTCTCGTTGGTGAAGTCGACGTTGGCGGTGTCCTTCACGGCGGCGCTGAGCTTGTCGATCGTCCAGGCGGCGGCGTCGGCGCAGCCCTTGGCGAGGGAGGAGAGGGGGTCGAGGGTGGAGGTGGGGTCGAGGGAGGGTGAATCCCCACTCCGACTGCTGGACCCGTCGTTCCGCTGGCAGTACTCCTTGGCCTCGCCGACGATGAGGTCGCAGGGGTCGTTGCTCGGGGTGGGCGTGGGCGTCGGCGCGGCGAAGGCGCGGGTGGCCGACAGCACGGCGGCGGCCTGAACGGCTGTCACCAGGCCGGCGAGCTTGAGCACGCGATGCGGGTTACCGGGCATACGTGAACCCTCCGTACTCCTGGATGGCCTTGCTGATCTCCTCGGCGGTGGCCGCCGGATCGTCACCGGGGACCGGGGCGGGGCCGTCCTTCTGCGTGTCCGTGACGATCTTCCAGTCGCCGCCGGACCATTGCAGATCGAAGGTCCACGTCTTCCATGTGGACGTGACGGGATCGGTGGACTTCTCCCCGGACATACCGATGAGCCCCATGTACCAGACGGCGACCTTTGCGCTGGTGTCGCTGTGCTGCTCGACGGCCGTGCCCACCGGGACCACGCGCGAGACGAATGTGCTGCCGGCCGGTGCGTTGCCGCCGGCATCCAGCCCCAGCTTGCTGAGGAAGCTGGTCGAATAGGCCTCGTCCATCGGGCCTTTCAGAGCGGCCGCCGCATCCGAGGTGTACAGGGCGTCCACGATGCCGTGCCGGCTGTTCTTGTTGAACATGCCTGTGGAACCGAGCGTCACGGAGTAGTTCGCCGCCGCCGACTGAGCTCCCTGCTCGGTGCGGTCGAACCCGTTGGGGATTCCGCCCGACTTGGTGTCCACCGGGCGTTCGCCGCTTGCGGCCGTGGTCGAGGTCCGGGGGCCCGACGCGGCGTCCTCCGTTGTTGCGGGGGTCTCGGTGTCCTGGTTGGCGAAGGCGATGGCGGCGATGAGGAGGACCACCACGCCGACTACTGTGACGAGGCTTCGGGAGGAGTTGCGGGGGCGGCGGGGGGTGCCGCCGTAGGGTTCGCCGTCCGGCAGGCGGGTGCGGGTGTGCCCGGTGCCGCCGTAACCGCCGGAGGCCTCGTGTTCGTCCCCGGGACTCATGCCGCGTCCGCCCCCTCGATGTCGTAGCGGAGACCGTCGTACCGACTGACCGTGTAGGTGTACGACGGTAGCCGCGCGGGTCGCCGCGCGGGCGCGGTGTGGTGACTCGACATCAGGGACATCAGGGAAACGCAACCTCAGCCGGTGGGCACGACGGGCGGGTGGTGGGTAGTGGGGACCGGGCGCGCCCGGGGAGGACGTGGTGGGCGCTTACACCGCCATGCCGTACACGATGGTGAAGAGCGTGCCGAGGGAGCCGATGATGAACACCCCGGTGAGACCGGCGATGATGAGGCCCTTGCCCTGTTCCGCGCTGAAGGTGTCCCGGAGGGCCGTCGCGCCGATGCGCTGTTTGGCCGCCCCCCAGATGGCGATGCCGAGGCAGATGAGGATGGCGACCGCCATCACCACCTCGATCATCACCTTGGCCTCGTTGCCCAGGCTGCCGAAGGGGCCCCAGTCCGGAGCGATCCCGCCGATGATGGTGTTGATGTCTCCCTCGTCGGCCGCAAAGAGCATGTAAGTCACCGCCCCTGTTGGGTAGTTCCGCAGTCCCCTGCGGTGCGCAGAGGTCAGGCCTCATTCTCGCCGACAATGGCGCCGTCGTATGTCGACTTGACGTCATTGCTTGGCGGGTTTCGTACGAATACCTCGTATCGTCACTCTGTGTATCACGGCAGGTAACGCCGGGCAACGAGGTGGGTGCGGAACCTGTGGTGTGGTGCCGTCGTTGAGCCCTCTTCGTGACCGGAGCGGTCGCGCCGGGTGCTCGGGGTGCTCCGGGTGAAGGCTATCGCCGCGCGCGGGGCGGACGGTGACGTGGGGTCAGCGGGCCTCCTGCTCTTTCGCGGCGTCGCCTCTACACTGACGTCGGCGTACTGCCGGGTGGTGAGGGGCGGTTGACTGTGCGTAAGGCGTGGATCGCGGCGATCGCCGCCGTGGGTGCCGGGGTCGCCTTCGTGATGCTGCTCGTGGTGGGCGTGTACCTCGTGGCCGGGAACCTGGTGGGCGGAGTGGGCGGCGCCGGGCGGAAACTGGCCAAGGGGTCGGTGCCCGCGGCCTATCAGACGCTCGTGCAGAAGTGGGGCAATCTGTGCCCGGCCATCAATCCGGCCCTGCTCGCCGCGCAGTTGTACCAGGAGAGCGGGTTCAACCCGTCGGCCCGCAGCCCCGCGCAGGCGCAGGGGATAGCGCAGTTCATCCCGGGGACCTGGGCCTCGCACGGCATCGACGGGGACGGTGACGGGGACCGCGACGTGTGGGATCCGAAGGACGCGATCCCGTCGGCGGCCTCCTACGACTGCACGCTCGCGAAGTACGTGAAGGACGTGCCGGGCGACGCGACGAAGAACATGCTGGCCGCGTACAACGCGGGCGCCTACGCCGTCATCAGGTACGGGGGCGTGCCGCCGTACAAGGAGACCCGGAACTACGTCCAGGTCATCACGACGCTCCAGGAGAGCTTCGCCGCGCCCGTCGGGCGGGTCGATCCCTCCGAGCAGGCGGCCGGCGCGATCCACTACGCGCAGAAGAAGCTCGGCACGCTGTATCTGTGGGGCGGCAACGGCACGCCCGAGCAGGGCGGGCGGTTCGACTGCTCGGGGCTGACCAAGGCGGCGTACGAGAGCGTGGGGATCACCCTGCCCCGGGTGGCCAACGACCAGTACAACGCGGGACCGCACCCGCGGCGGGACGAGCTGCTGCCCGGGGATCTGGTGTTCTTTTCGGACGACCTCACCAACTCCCGGGCCATCCGGCATGTGGGGATTTATGTCGGTGGCGGGTACATGATCAACGCGCCGCGGCGTAACACGGTGATCCGGTTCGACCCGATTGACACCCCTGACTACTTCGGTGCCACCCGGGTGACCGAGGATGGCGCGAAAGCGCTCCCACCCGCGGTCTGACGGGTAGGAGACGGAACGTGAACCCCACCCCTGAGCTGCGGCGATGTATCTCTCTTCGATAACGTCTGCGTGATCATTCAGTGGAACGTGGAACGTAGTGACGGAGGTCGTGCGTTCCTGTTGACGTAGCCGACCGGACGGATCCAGCACGCGGATCGACGCGGGATCTACGGACCACGGGGGTGGTAGAGCGGCGCATGCACCGATGCGCCCGACGGACGACGACGAAGGGGCCGCTGCATCATGGCTGGACTCGCGCTATCCGGGTCGAACCCCGACGTCGAGCTGCTCTACGACATCAATGGCCTGGCCAAGGAAGCGCCGCGCTGGTTCGACCGGACCATGGAGTTCGTCGGCGAGTACGGGCTGCTGCTGGCCATGGTGCTGCTCGTACTGGCGTGCTGGTGGAGCGTGCGGCGGCGCGAGGGCGTCACCGGCGAGGAGGCGGCGGGCTCCGTCGCCGCGCTGGTGTGGGCGCCGCTGGCGGCGGCCGTCGCGGTGCTGGTGAACGTGCCGATACGGGGATTCGTGGAGCGGCCCCGGCCCTTCTTCGAGCACGAGGGGCTGGAGGTCCTGGTCGCCGGGAAGTCCGACTTCTCGTTCGTGAGCGATCACGCGACGATCGCGATGGCGCTCGGGGTCGGGCTGTTCGTCGCCCACCGTACGTTCGGGCTCGTGGGGATCGGGCTGGCCCTGCTCGAAGGTTTCTGCCGGGTGTACATGGGCGTGCACTACCCGACGGACGTCGTCGGCGGGTTCGCGCTCGGGACGGCGGTCGCCCTGCTGCTGTCGCCGTTGGCCACGGCCATGCTGACGCCCGTGATGACGGCCGTGGAGCGATCACCCCGCGCGGGGTGGCTGGTGCGGCGGCGGTCCGCGGCCGGGGGGCGGGAGGCCCTGATCCCGGAGGCGCGTCGCGGGGCCACGGAGACCGAGGAGCGCGACCTGGCGGCCTAGGGCCTGCCTAGAGCGCCTGTGGGTGGGTGAACACGCGGTTGGGGTCGTAGACGCGCTTCAGCCGGGTCAGGCGCGGGGCCGCGTCGCCGTAGTACGCCTCACGCCAGTTCTTCAGCGTCGGGTCCGTGTAGTTCTGGTAGGCGGCTCCGGAGGCGTACGGGCGCATCGCGCCGTGGGCCGAGGCCAGCCAGGACTGGGCCGAGGCGCCGGAGGTGCCGGGCCGCCAGGAGGCTATGTACTGGGCCAGCATCCGGGAGCGGCGGTGCACGAAGGCCGTCGCCGTCGGGGAGACGCGGTTGATCGCGCCGCCCAGGGCCGTGAAGGCGATGCTGCCGGCGCCGCCGCGCACCGACGACACCTGGGCGAGCAGGGCGCCGATGCCGGCCGACGGGAGCGAGCGGTCGAAGAAGTCGGAGCGGGCGGCGTACGTCTCGCGGCCGAGCGCGCCCTGCGGTGAGCGGCCGGGCGTGGTGCCGGGGAGGTGGCACTGGGCGTCGGTGGCGAAGGACGAGCAGCCGGCGTAGACCTCCATCGACTCCTCGTAGGAGCGCCGCTTGAGCGAGACGTTCGACGCCGAGGCGCCGACCCGGGCGGCGAGGCGGTCCACGGCGTTCTGGAGTTCGCCGTAGGTGCCCAGGGAGAAGGCGGCCACGGAGACGGTGGGGGTGCCGCCTGCCGTGTTCGCCAGGTGGAGGGAGGACCAGATCTCGTCGGGCTGGTCCGGGCCCCACTCCTGCCAGGCCCGCACGACCGCGGCCGCCTTGCTCCACGGCCAGCTCAGATATGCCGAGACCGCCTGCGGGGCCGGGTGGGTACGGAAGCGCAGCTCGGTGACGACGCCGAAGGTGCCGTTGCCCGCGCCGCGCAGCGCCCAGAAGAGGTCGGGGTGGTGGGTGGCGTCGGTGGTGATCTGCTTGCCGTCCGCGGTGACGAGGGTCGCCCCGGTGAGGCTGTCGCAGGTCAGGCCGTACGCCCGGGAGACCACCCC
The DNA here is from genome assembly GCF_044749345.1 of Streptomyces sp. NPDC089424. Taxonomy (NCBI): domain Bacteria; kingdom Bacillati; phylum Actinomycetota; class Actinomycetes; order Kitasatosporales; family Streptomycetaceae; genus Streptomyces; species Streptomyces sp. NPDC089424. The sequence continues at coordinate 5,522 of NZ_JBIVHU010000016.1, read as the reverse complement.
GTGCCCGCCGCCGAGCACCAGGCCGGAGACGCCGACCGTGGGGCAGGAGCCGGCGGGGACGGTGACGCCCTTGGCGGCCAGGGAGCGGTAGACGTCGATCAGCTTGGCGCCGGCGCCGACGACGGCGGTGCCGCCGCTCGCGCGGACGCCGCTGAGCCGGGAGACGTCGACGATCAGGCGGCCGTTGCCGGAGGACCAGCCGGCGTAGGAGTGACCGCCGTTGCGGATCGCCACGCGGATGCCGCGGGCGCGGGCGTAGGCGAGCGTCGTGGTGATGTCCTGGGGGTGGGCGACGTAGGCGACGGCGGCGGGCTTCAGGGCGTCGAAGCGGGTGTTGTAGAGCTGGTGGGCGGTGGGCCAGGAGGCCTCGCCGGGCCGTACCAGGGTGCCGTCGAGATCGCGGGCCAGCGCCGGCCAGTCGGCGGCGGCCGCGGTCGCCGGCGTGGTCGCGGACGTGGGGGCGGAGGCGCGCCCCGGGCGCGAAGGGGAGGGGACTCCGGCGGCGGTGGGTGTGGCCGTGGCGGTTCCGGAACCGCCGCTGCACGCCACCGCCGAGGCGATCCCCACGACCGCGGCGGCGCCGCCTCCGATGAACCTACGCCGTTCCATGCGCCTGCCTCCCGCTCCCGCCCGCTCGCACGCGGGTTCGTCAGACGAGACGACCCGGCGGGGGCGAGGGTTGCGCTCGGCACCGTTTCCGACCCGCCTCTTACCTGGATCAGTGACGCAGAGTCACCAGGGGCCGGGGGGCCTTGACCGGGGGTGTGGGGGTTCGGGTAACTTTCTGGTCAATTCCTGTTTTGTCCGCGCTGATGCGCTGAGGGAGGTCGACGAGGGACGTATACGCCGGTGCGCGTTCGGTTGGGACCTCCACGTGTTCTCCCCGTGAGCATTCCGTGACCTAACCGCACCGACCGAAGGGGTTCACCCTCCGTTCACTTACGGCCATAGGCGGCTTCACCTGATCTGCCTAATTTCGGCCTTACCGATGACGGGGGTGCTCGAAAGCGCGTCCACATCGGAACAGACCTCGCACGCCGCCGATCAGGACGGCGGCTCCTGGAAGGAACTCCCGAAAGTGAAGCTTCAGCGCATGAACCGGCGGGCCCTCACCCTCGGTGCTCTCGCCGTCTCCGGCGCCCTGGCCCTCACGGCGTGCGGCTCCGACGACACCGGCAACAGCGGCAGCTCGTCCGCGAGCGCGGCCGCCACCGGCTCGATCGACTGCGGGGACGCCAAGGGTCAGCTGCTGGCCGACGGCTCCTCCGCGCAGAAGAACGCCATCGACGCCTGGGTCAAGGCCTTCACGGCCGCCTGCAAGGACGTCCAGATCAACTACAAGGGCTCCGGCTCCGGCGCGGGCATCACCGCGTTCAACCAGGGTCAGGTCGCCTTCGCCGGCTCCGACTCGGCGCTGGACGAGGAAGAGATCGCGGCCTCCAAGGAGGTCTGCCAGGGTGGTCAGGGCATCGACCTCCCGATGGTCGGCGGCCCGATCGCCCTCTCCTACAACGTTCCGGGTGTCGACAGCCTGGTGCTGGACGCCGAGACGATCGCCAAGATCTTCGACAGCAAGATCACCAACTGGAACGACGCGGCGATCAAGAAGCTGAACCCCGACGCGGACCTGCCTGACCTCAAGATCCAGGCCTTCCACCGCTCGGACGAGTCCGGCACCACGGACAACTTCACCAAGTACCTGATCGCCACCACCCCGGACAACTGGAAGTACGAGGGTGGCAAGGCCTGGCAGGCCAAGGGTGGCCAGTCGGCCTCCGGCTCCTCCGGTGTGGCCCAGCAGGTCTCCCAGGTCTCCGGCGCCATCAGCTACATGGAGCTGTCGTACGCCGAGGGCATGGACGTCGTCGCCATCGACACCGGTGCCGCCGAGCCGGTCAAGGCCTCCACCGACGGTGCGACCGCCGCCATCGCGGACGCCGAGGTCGTCGGCCAGGGCAAGGACCTCGCCCTGGAGATCAACTACAAGACCAAGGCCGAGGGCGCGTACCCGATCACCCTGGTCACCTACGAGATCGTCTGCGACAAGGGCAACAAGGCCGACAGCCTGCCCGCGACCAAGGCGTTCCTGAACTACATCGCGAGCGAGGACGGCCAGGGCCAGCTGGCCGACGCCGGCTACGCGCCGATCCCCGACGAGATCATCGCCAAGGTCCGCACCACCATCGAGGGCCTGAGCTGACCTGAGTGCGCGGCCCGGCCCCCCGTACCCCGGGGGGCCGGGCTCCGCACCGTCCGGTGCACCGCCGCCAGGGGCCGTACGACAAGTCCGGCTCCGCAGACCGGAGAACCTGATGGACATAACGACCAAGCACACTGACGCGCATCCACCGATGCCCCAGCCGACGGAGACCGAGCGCAAGCGCGCCGCCCGCGGCGCCACCCGACCCGGAGACCGGATCTTCCTCGGTCTCTCCCGTGGTTCGGGCATCCTGCTGTTGGTGGTCATGGCCGCCATAGCGGTCTTCCTCACCTACCGTGCCGTCCTCGCCATCAGCGAGGACGAGGGCAACTTCCTCACCACGTTCGAGTGGAACACGGGCACCCAGCCGCCGGTCTTCGGCATCGCGGTGCTGGCCTTCGGCACCGTGGTCTCCTCGATCATCGCCATGGTCATCGCGGTCCCGATCGCCGTCGCCATCGCGCTGTTCCTCACCCACTACGCCCCGCGCCGGCTGAGCGGCCCGATCGCCTACGTGATCGACCTGCTCGCCGCCGTGCCGTCCATCGTGTACGGCCTCTGGGGCGCCCTGATCCTCGTACCGCAGCTGGGCGGCCTGTTCAGCTGGCTCGACGCGTACTTCGGATGGACCGGCATCTTCTCCTGGGACGGCGGCCCGGCCCGCTCGATGCTCACGGTCGGCATCCTGCTGGCGATCATGATCCTGCCGATCATCACCAACGTCAGCCGCGAGGTCTTCCGCCAGGTCCCGCAGATGCACGAGGAGGCGGCCCTGGCCCTCGGCGCCACGCGCTGGGAGGTCATCCGCATGGCGGTGCTGCCGTTCGGCCGCTCCGGCGTGATCTCGGCCTCGATGCTCGGCCTCGGCCGCGCGCTCGGCGAGACGATGGCCGTCGCCACCGTGCTCTCCCCCTCCTTCCTCATCCAGACCAGCCTGCTCGACCCGGGCGGCGGTACGTTCGCCCAGAACATCGCCAGCAAGTTCGGTGAGGCGGACACCTTCGGCCGGGACGCGCTGATCGCCTCCGGTCTGGTCCTGTTCGTCATCACCCTGCTGGTCAACGGCGCGGCCCGCGCGATCATCGCCCGCCGCAAGGAGTACTCGGGGGCCAACGCATGAGCCACGCCGTCCTCACCAAGCGCCCGAGCTCGCTGCGCGGCGCCAACCTGCCCAAGTGGGCGCCCTACGTGATCGCCGCGGGTTCCCTCGCGGTAGCCGTGGGCATCGGCATGGCGGCCGGGCTGGACAGCCGGATCCAGTGGGGCGTGATCGCCGCGCTGCTGTACGTCTTCGGCACCTTCGTCATCGCCACGGCCGTCGAGGGCAAGCGGCAGGCCAAGGACCGGGTCGCGACCTCGCTGGTCTGGGTCGCCTTCCTGCTCGCCGTCGTACCGCTCGCCTCCCTGGTCTGGGCGACCGTGCAGCGCGGTACGAAGGTCCTCGACGTCTACTTCCTGACCCACTCGATGGGCGTCGTCGGTGACCGCGAGGCCGGTGGCGGTATCTACCACGCCATCATCGGCACCCTGGAGCAGGTCGGACTCGCGACGCTGATCGCCGCGCCGATCGGTGTGCTCACCGCCATATACCTCGTCGAGTACGGGCGGGGGAACCTCGCCCGGGCGGTCACCTTCTTCGTCGACGTCATGACGGGCATCCCGTCGATCGTCGCCGGTCTGTTCATCCTCAGCATCATGCTGATCTTCGAGATGCAGCCCTTCGGCTTCGCCGGCTCGCTGGCGCTCGCGATCCTGATGATGCCGGTCGTGGTGCGCTCCACGGAGGAGATGCTCAAGCTCGTGCCGAACGAGCTGCGAGAGGCGTCCCTGGCGCTGGGCGTGCCGAAGTGGCGGACGATCCTGAAGATCGTCCTGCCGACGGCGATCGGTGGTATCACCACCGGCATCATGCTGTCGATCGCGCGTATCGCCGGTGAGACCGCGCCGGTGCTGCTGCTGGTGTTCGGTAACCCGTTCATCAACAACAACCCGTTTGAAGGGGCCCAGGCCTCGCTGCCGCTGTACATCTACCAGCAGTACTCTCAGAGCGCCGGTGCCGAACCTGCGTACGACCGTGCGTGGGCGGCGTCGCTGACGCTGATCGCCTTCGTGATGATCCTGAACCTGCTGGCCCGCGGCATCGCCCGCTGGAAGGCCCCCAAGACCGGTCGCTGACGCGGCCACACAGCGACCGAATTCCGAAAGAAGCAGTGATTTCACATGGCCAAGCGCATTGATGTCAGCGGCCTCAGCGCCTACTACGGCTCCTTCCGGGCCATCGAGGACATCTCGATGACCGTCGAGCCCCGTTCGGTCACGGCCTTCATCGGGCCGTCCGGATGTGGCAAGTCCACGTTCCTGCGGACGCTCAACCGGATGCACGAGGTGACTCCGGGCGGGCGGGTCGAGGGCAAGGTCATGCTCGACGACGAGAACCTGTACGGGCAGGGGGTCGACCCGGTGTCCGTGCGGCGTGAGGTCGGCATGGTGTTCCAGCGGCCGAACCCGTTCCCGACGATGTCGGTGTACGACAACGTGGCGGCGGGGCTGAAGCTGCTGGGGTCGTTCAAGAAGTCCCAGCTGGACGACATCGTGGAGAAGTCGCTCAAGGGCGCGAACCTCTGGAACGAGGTCAAGGACCGGCTGAACAAGCCGGGGTCGGGGCTGTCCGGTGGTCAGCAGCAGCGGCTGTGCATCGCGCGGGCGATCGCTGTCGAGCCGAACGTGCTGCTGATGGACGAGCCGTGTTCCGCGCTCGACCCGATCTCGACGTTGGCGATCGAGGACCTGATCGGGGAGCTGAAGGAGCGCTTCACGATCGTCATCGTGACGCACAACATGCAGCAGGCCGCGCGTGTGTCGGACCGGACGGCGTTCTTCAACCTGTCTGCGGTGGGGCAGCCGGGCAAGCTGATCGAGATCGACGACACGGAGCGGATCTTCTCGAACCCGTCGGTCCAGGCCACGGAGGACTACATCTCCGGGCGTTTCGGCTGATCAAGCCCCTCGCGGTGCTGCATGGCGGTGCCACCGCGAGGACGAAAAGGGCCCGCCCCTGGCTCCCGGGGGCGGGCCCCGTCGTTTTCTGGTGCGCGGGGGTGCGGGTGGTGCGGGGGGTGCGGGTGGTGCCGGGGTGCGGTCGCGCGGGGGTGCGGGTCTCATCGGGGGGCGGGAGGTGCGGGTCTCGTCGGTCGCGCGGGGGGTGCGGGTCTCGTCGGGGGGGGGGGGGGGGGGGGGGGGGGGGGGGGGGGGGGGGGGGGGGGGGGGGGGGGGGCGGGGGCGCGGGGGGGGGCGGGGGCGCCCGGCCGGGGCCCCCCCCCCC
>NZ_JBIVHU010000015.1:0-41898 GCF_044749345.1 Streptomyces sp. NPDC089424 | reverse complement strand
CCTTCGGTCTTGCGTTTCCGACTCTATCAGATCTTTTCTCGACCTGATCCCCAGTCAGCGGGGTTTGTCTTCCCGGCCCTTCGGCCGTTCCGACGAGTGAGACTTTAGCGGATTCCGTGCTCCCCGCCTAATCGGGGCTGCGTCCTTTCGAACGCGGATTCCTCATTCCGTAAATATGCATACCGACAACACGACAGCAGTACGACGTATCGACTGCTCGTCGGGAGTGGTTGCTACTCGCGGAATCGCTGTCCGGGGACCGACCGGAGTCGGCGCTCACGTCGGACAACTCGGAGAACAGTACGTACCGGCCACGGGCGTGTCAACTCGGGCCCCCTGGCGCACCCCGGAGGCGTAGTCTGAGGTCGTGACCACGCATACGTGCACCCAGTACTGGTGGGCCGCCTGACGGCGGCCGTACGCACGTATGCACTCAACGGCCGCCGCTTCGGCGGCCGTTCCTGTTTCTCCCTCCGGGGGGTCGGCCGACCGGGTGCGGCGGTCTCGACCAGGAGGTGGAGAGATGACGCGGGTCTTCAGCGGGGTCAAGCCGACCGGGCATCTAACGCTGGGCAACTACCTCGGAGCCATGCGGCGGTGGGCAGAGGTGGACCAGCATCAGGCGGACGCCCTGTTCTGCATCGTCGATCTGCATGCGCTGACCGTGGAGCACGATCCGGCCCGGGTGCGCAGACTGACGCGGCAGGCGGCGACGCTGCTGCTGGCGGCTGGGCTGGATCCGGAGCGGTGCACCGTCTTCGTGCAGAGTCATGTCGACGAGCACACCCGGCTGTCGTACCTGCTGGAGTGCGTGGCGACCGACGGTGAGATGCGGCGGATGATCCAGTACAAGGAGAAGGCCGCGCGGGAGCAGGTCCGGGGCGGGAGCGTGCGGCTGTCCCTGCTCACCTATCCCGTGCTGATGGCGGCGGACATCCTGGCGTACGGGACCGACGAGGTGCCGGTGGGGGACGACCAGACCCAGCATGTGCAGCTGACGCGGGATCTGGCGGTGCGGTTCAACCAGCGGTACGGCCACACGTTCGTGGTACCGCGGGCCACGCATCCGGCCGTGGCCGCGCGGGTGATGAATCTGCAGGAGCCGGCGTCGAAGATGGGCAAGAGCGACGACACCGGGCCGGGGATCGTCTATCTGCTCGACGAGCCGGACGTGATGCGCAAGAAGATCATGCGGGCGGTGACGGACAGCGGGCGGGACGTCGTGTACGACCGGGAGGGGCGGCCGGGGCTCGCGAATCTGCTGGAGATCCTGGCGGCGTCCACGAACGGGAACCCATCGGACCTGAGCGGTGTATATGAGTCGTACGGCGCCTTGAAGAAGGACACCGCGGAGGCCGTGGTGGAGCTCCTCAGGCCCGTGCAGCAGAGGCACAAGGAGCTGTGTGCCGATCCCGGCTATGTGGAGGGGGTGCTGCGGGATGGTGCGGAGAGGGCGCGGGCGATGGCCCGGCCGACGGTGGATGCCGCATATCGCGCGATCGGGTTGCTGCCGGCTTCTCCCTCTTCAGGGGAGACGGGTGACGCGGGTTCCGGCGGCTCCGGTGCGGGGGCTGTGCTGAACGCGGTCCGGTAGGCGCCCGGGGCGGCCGGGGGCAGTGGCGGCGGTTCGCTCGGGTGGGGGCGCACGAGGGAGGTGCCCCCACCCGGTGAGCGAGGTCAGCTGTTGCCTGCGGCGAGTTCGCGGCTGCGGTCGCGGGCGGCCTCGAGGGCGGCGATGAGGGCGGCTCGTACACCGTGGTTCTCGAGTTCGCGGATGGCGTTGATGGTGGTGCCGGCGGGTGACGTGACGTTCTCGCGGAGCTTGACCGGGTGCTCGCCGCTGTCGCGGAGCATGGTGGCCGCGCCGATCGCGGACTGGACGATGAGGTCGTGGGCCTTGTCGCGGGGCAGGCCGAGCAGGATGCCGGCGTCCGTCATGGCTTCGACCAGGTAGAAGAAGTACGCCGGGCCGGAGCCGGAGAGGGCGGTGCAGGCGTCCTGCTGGGTCTCGGGGACGCGGAGCGTCTTGCCGACGGCGCCGAAGATCTCCTCGGCGTGCGCGAGGTGGGCCTCCGTCGCGTGGCTGCCGGCGGAGATGACGGACATGGCCTCGTCGACCAGGGCGGGCGTGTTCGTCATGACGCGCACGACCGGGGTGCCGGTGGCGAGGCGTGCTTCGAGGGAGGCGGTCGTGATGCCCGCCATGCCGCTGATGACCAGGCGGTCGGCGGGGACGTGCGGGGCGAGTTCGTCGAGGAGGGTGCCCATGTCCTGGGGTTTGACCGTGAGGATCAGGGTGTCGGCGGTCTTCGCGGCTTCCGCGTTGGTGACCGGGGTGACTCCGTGGCGGGCGCGGAGTTCCTCGGCCCGCTCCGGGCGGCGGGCGGTGACCAGGAGATCGGCGGGGGTCCAGCCGCCGCGGATCATTCCGCTGAGCAGGGCCTCGCCGATCTTGCCGGTGCCGAGGACTGCGACTTTCTGGGTCATGGTGCGGGGCCCTCCGGAGGTTGCGTCGTCCGGATTCATCCTCGCACCGGCTGCGGGGGGCGGGCTCGTTTGTCCGGTGGGCGGGACGTGGCGGGCTCGCCCGGTGGATCAGGTGGTACGGCGACGCAGGGTCGCCGCGCCGAGGGTGAGGACCAGCACGGCGCAGCCCGCCACGATCAGGGCGTCGCGGACGAAGGCGGCCGTCATGTCGGTGTGCTTGAGGACTTCGTTCATGCCGTCGACGGCATAGGACATGGGGAGGACGTCGGAGATGGCTTCCAGGACGGGGTGCATCTTGTCGCGCGGGGTGAACAGACCGCAGAGCAGGAGCTGAGGGAAGATCACTGCCGGCATGAACTGCACCGCCTGGAATTCGGAGGCCGCGAAGGCCGAGACGAACAGGCCGAGGGCTGTGCCGAGGAGCGCGTCGAGCAGGGCCACCAGCAGAAGCAGCCAGGGGGAGCCGGTGACGTCGAGTCCGAGGAACCAGACGGCGAGACCGGTGGCGAGCGCGGACTGGACGATCGCGAGGGTGCCGAAGGCGAGGGCGTAGCCGGCGATGACGTCGCCCTTGCCGAGCGGCATGGCGAGGAGGCGTTCGAGGGTGCCGGAGGTGCGTTCGCGCAGGGTGGCGATGGAGGTGACCAGGAACATCGTGATCAGCGGGAAGATGCCCAGCAGGGACGCGCCGATGTTGTCGAAGGTGCGCGGACTGCCGTCGAAGACGTAGCGCAGCAGGATCAGCATCAGACACGGGATGAGGATCATCAGCGCGATGGTGCGCGGGTCGTGCCGGAGCTGGCGCAGGACCCGGGCGGCGGTCGCGGCGGTGCGCGAGACGTTCAGGGCGCCGGTGGGCGCGCCGGGCGTGGTTGCCGTGGTCGTGGTCATCGGGTCGTCTCCTTGTCGTCCGCGGTGCTCGCCTGGTCCACGAGACGCAGGAACGCGTCTTCGACGGTCTCGGCGCCGGTACGGGCGCGCAGGGCGTCCGGGGTGTCGTCGGCGAGGATCTCGCCCGCGCGCATGAGGAGAAGGCGGTGGCAGCGCTCGGCCTCGTCCATGACGTGGGAGGAGATGAGGAGGGTGGCGCCGCGGTCGGCGGCGATGGCGTGGAAGAGGTTCCACAGGTCGCGGCGCAGGACGGGGTCGAGGCCGACGGTGGGTTCGTCGAGGACCAGGACCTCGGGGGTGCCGAGCAGGGCGACGGCGAGGGAGACGCGGCTGCGCTGGCCGCCGGAGAGGTTGCCCGCGAGGGCGCCGGCGTGGCTGGTGAGGTCGACGTCGGAAAGGACGCGGTCGACGTCCTGGCCGCGGTCGGCGCTGGAGCGGCCGGGGTCGAGTATCGCCGCGAAGTAGTCGAGGTTCTGGCGGACGGTGAGGTCGTCGTAGACGGAGGGGGCCTGGGTGACGTAGCCGATGCGGGTGCGCAGGGTGCGGTGGCCGGCGGGGTGGCCGAGGACGTCGAGGGTGCCGGTGACCTTGGCCTGGGTGCCGACGATGGCGCGCATGAGGGTCGACTTGCCGCAGCCGGAGGGGCCGAGGAGGCCGGTGATCTGGCCGCGCGGGACGGTGAAGTTCAGGCCGCGCAGGACCTTGCGGGGGCCGCGGGTGACGGTGAGGTCTTCGGCGCGGATGGCGGGGGTGGGGGTCGTCTCCGGGGTGGGGTGTGCGCCTGTGTCGGGTGGCTCGGCGGCGTAATTCATCATGCGATGAATAATGCTCGTGGGGGTGGGCGGCGTCAAGTGGGTGCGCTTGGGGCGGTGGTGTGGGGGGAGGGTGCGGGCGCGGGACAACTGCCGGTTGGGGTGGGGGGTTTGCGTGTGGGGTGGCGCGCGCGGGCCGGGGTGGGGGTTGGGGTGCGGGGGCGGGTGCGGGTGCGTGGGGGCTTGTCGCGCAGTTCCCCGCGCCCCTGAGGGGGCTGCACCGACCGGCGTGGGGGGGTCGCTCAGTTCTCCGCGTCCCTGAGGGTGCTGTACCGACCGGCGTGGGGGGGCGCTCAGTTCTCCGCGGTCCTGGGGGCGATGGACCGGTCGGCGTGGGGGTCAGGGGGTGGTGGCTATCTGGAGTTCTACGTCGTAGACCTCTTCTACGTGGCCGTCGGGGAAGACCTCCAGGAGGTGGCGGCGCTCCTCGGTGAGGAAGGCCTCGCTGCGTTCGGTACCGCCCACCAGGAGGATCGAGTGGCTGCCGAGGTTGGCGAGGTGGGTGTCGAGCGGGACGCGGCGGCTCCAGCGGACGACTCGGCGGGAGTAGCGAGGGGTCGGGACGGGGGGCGCCGTGTCGGAGCCGGTGTTGCCGGGCTGGACGGCGATCGGGTCGCCGTAGTGCGCCTTGATCCGCTCGGCCTGGGCGGCGACCCAGGGGACGCCAGGGGCGTCGCGGTTCCACCACAGCGCCAGGGCGCCGCCGGGCCGCAGTACACGGAAGGCCTCCGGGATCGCGAGCTGGGGGTCGGTCCAGTGCCAGGCCTGGGCGTAGGTGACGAAGTCCGCGCAGCCGTCGGCGAGAGGGAGGGCGTTGCCGTCACCGCGGACGATGGGGAGGCCGGGGCGGGTGCGGCGGAAGTGGGCGGACATGCCGTCCCCCGGCTCGACCGCCACGACGTCGGCGCCCCGGTCCCGCAGCAGGGCGGTCGCGATGCCCGTGCCGGCGCCGACGTCCACCACGCGCGCACCGCGGAGCGGGCGCCCTGCCAGCTCCTCGATCGCGTCGAAGAGTGCGGGCGGGTAGGAGGGGCGGTTCGCGGCGTACTGGGCCGCGACGGCGTTGAAGGAGTGGGCGCGGGAGGGGGGTGGGGGCGGCGGCGTCGTCGAGGTGGCCATGGGGTCATGGTCTCGTGGGGTGGGGCGGGCGGAACAGGGGCTTTGGGGTGGGCGGGGCGGACGGGCGACGACGGGATCAGCGGCGGCGCTTCTTCGCCGGGTTGCCGGTGCGGCGGGACGTGCGCTGGGAGTGGTGCTGGAGGGCTGTCTCGTACTCCCGGCGGTGGAGCTTCTCGCCGGGGGCCTCGGTGAGGGAGCGGAAGAAGTAGGCGAGGAGGGAGCCGATGAAACCGATGGCCAGCAGGCCGCGCAGCGAGGACTGGCGGTCCGGGTCGTGGCGCTTGGTGAAGCCCTCCCAGGTGTGCCGGAAGGCGAGCGAGCTGCAGACCGCGAACATGACGACGACCAGGAGCGGGACGAAGCTGCCGGTGTCGGCCAGCTGGATCCCCTCGTAGGCGAAGCGGAGCACCAGGCAGGCCACGGCCGCCGCGGCGAGGGAGCCGGCGGACACGCCGATGCGACGGAGGGTGTAGCCGTCGTCGTGGCCGACCCAGCTCGTGCCGAAGAAGCGGAGGGGCTCGGGGCGGGGCCCGCTGTCCTTGGGCCGGTCCGGGGTGCCGTTCTGGTCGTCGCTCACGGCTCGATTATGGCGTCCGGCGGACGAAGGGCCCGGGGCGGCCCTTCGTCGAAGTCACCGGGCCGGGGTCAGGCGCAGCGCGGTGCGACGTAGCCGTCGCTGCCGGTCTTGACGTAGGCGTCGGAGACGTACTGGGAGTTGGCGATGCAGTCCCAGAGGTTGGAGGTGCCGTAGGGGCCCGTGACGCTGTCGCCGGGGCGCTGGCAGTAGATGGGGACGGTGGTGCCCTCGGGCAGGACGCGGACGATGCGGTAGTCGGTGCCGGGGCCGCTGCGGACGTTGAGCCGGACGCCGGGGGCGACCGGGTAGGCGCGGACCCGGGCCGTGGCGGTCGCGGTCGCGTCCTCGGTCGCGGTCAGCGTCTCCGTGCCAGCCGGCGTCCCGGGCTCGGCGAGTGCCGTAGGTGCCGTTTCCTGCTCGCCCGCACCCGCGATCTCGATGTTCTCCGTGGCCATGTCGGCCTCCCCCGTTTTTTGGATGCTTGTGTACGGTTCACGCCAAAATCGCGTGGCGCACCGAGGCTAGCAAGCCACAGGAGTTTCGCACGCAGGATCGACTAGGCTCAGCGCGTCGCGCGTGCGGACGGACATCCGGGGGTGAGAGATGCCGCCAGGGCGCAGCACCGGTACGGATGCGGAAGCGGAATCTCCGCAGTACGCCGGTCAGTACCGGCTGGAGGCCCAGCTCGGGTCCGGCGGCATGGGCGTGGTCCATCTCGCCCGGTCGGCCTCGGGGTTGCGGCTGGCCGTGAAGGTCGTGCACGCGGAGTTCGCGCAGGACCCCGAGTTCAGGGGCCGGTTCCGGCAGGAGGTCGGGGCGGCCCGGCGGGTCAGCGGCGCGTTCACCGCGCCCGTCGTCGACGCCGACCCGGATGCCGGGCGGCCATGGATGGCGACGTTGTACATCCCTGGGCCGACCCTCTCCGAATACGTGAAGCGGAACGGCGCCGTGCCCCTGGCCCGGCTACGGCAGTTGATGGCGGGGCTGGCCGAGGCGCTGCGGGACATCCACCGGGCCGGAGTGGTGCACCGCGATCTCAAGCCCAGCAATGTGCTGCTCGCCGAGGACGGGCCGAAAGTCATCGACTTCGGCATCTCACGGCCCTCGGACAGCGAACTGCGCACCGAGACCGGGAAGCTGATCGGCACGCCGCCGTTCATGGCGCCCGAGCAGTTCCGCAGGCCACGGGACGTCGGGCCGGCCGCCGATGTGTTCGCGCTCGGGTCGGTCATCGTGCACGCGGCCACGGGCAGCGGGCCGTTCGACTCGGACAGCCCGTACCTGGTGGCGTATCAGGTCGTCCACGAAGAGGCGGACTTGACAGGCGTACCGCGGGAACTCGCGCCGCTGGTCGCCCGCTGCCTCGCCAAGGAACCGGAGGACAGGCCCACGCCGGACGAGCTGATGGCGGAGCTGCGCTCGCTGTCGGCGTCGTACGACACCCAGGCGTTCATACCGGAACAGCGCACGGGCGAGCGGTCGTTCGAGTCCGCCGTCGAGGAGGTGCCGACCCACCGGCGCAGCGGGTCCGCGCTTCCGGAGGCAGCACCGCAAGAGCTGAAGAAGCCGCCGAGGCCGACCCGGCGCCGGGCGGTGGGCGTCGCCGCCGGGATCGCCGTGCTCGCGCTCGGTGCCGGGGCCGTCGCGCTGACCGGGACCGGCGGGACCGAGGCCTCCGGTGGACGGGAGCAGACCCAGCGGTTCCGGGCCTGGGACAGGGAGCTGACGGCGCGGGGCGCCGAGGCGAGCGGAATGCCGCAGTGCGCCTACGGGGGCAGCGCGCTGTACTGCACGCGCCCCGGGGTGCTGGCCGCCGCCGTCGATCCCCTCGACGGGGACGTGAAGTGGGCCCGGCCGGGCCCGGGCGGCCGCGGCGAGGGGACCGTGCAGCCGCCCGTCCTCGCGGGCGGCCTGCTGCACGTCGTCGAGGAGGGAGGCCGGCGTCTCGCCGCGCTCGACCCGCTGACCGGCGCGACCGTGTGGAGCGAGGACATCGCCCGCTACGACGGCCGCGTCGCGCACGTCGGGGGCGTCGTCCTCCTCACCGGCCCCGACTCGACCGTCACCGCGCTGGACGCGGCCACCGGGGAGCGGAAGTGGCGGCATCAGGTCGCCGGGCTCGCCCAGCCGGTGTTCCAGTCGTACGGAGAGCGGGTCGCCTACGCCGTGGACGCGGACGGGGCAGGGACGCGGGTCACCGCCGTCGACCCGGAGACCGGCGAGGTGCAGTGGCAGCGGCGGCTGGCGGGGGCGCTGAGTCTGGTGGGCGCGCGGGAGGGCGTGCTGTGGTTCACGTCGACCTCGGCCGCGTACGCCGACACGGACGCCGTGGTCCGGTACGACGCCGCCCGGGACACCCAGCGCCGGGTCACCCTGCGTTTCCCGGTGGCGGGTGCGCAGGCGGCGGTCGCGCAGGAGAGCGTGTACCTGCTGGGGGCCGACGGCGCGCTGACGGCTGTGGACACCGGCACGTCGCGGCAGCGCTGGCGGCTGGAGACGTCGGTCAGCTTCCCGTCGGCGCCGGTCGTGGCCGGGAAACGGCTGTATTTCAGCGCCGGGGACGGCCGGCTGGTGGCCGTCGACGCGGCCCGGGGCGCGCTGCTGGGGCAGACGAAGGCGCGGCCGGGAGCGGCGCGGGGGGCCGTGGTGTCGGGGCTGCCGTTGCCGGTGGCGGCGGACGGGAAGGTGTTCGCGGGGGCGCCGGACGGAGAGCTGTTCGCGGTGGACGGGAGCGGCGCGGCGCGGTGGTGAGGTGGCGCTTCGCGGTGTGCCGTAGGCGGGCGTGACCCGCGGTGTCGACGCGGTTCGGGGCCGGCAGGTGAAAGGGGCCGCACCGTCGCCGGGCGGCCCCCTCACCGAACCGGCTCTCAGCCCAGCTTGCTGACGTCCCGCACCGCGCCCTTGTCCGCGCTGGTCGCCATCGCGGCGTACGCGCGCAGGGCGGCGGACACCTTGCGCTCACGGTTCCTCGGAGCGTACGCACCGTTCAACGCCTCGGTACGGCGGGCCAGTTCCGCTTCGTCGACGAGCAGCTCGATCGAGCGGTTCGGGATGTCGATGCGGATGCGGTCGCCGTTCTCGACGAGGGCGATGGTGCCGCCGGAGGCCGCCTCGGGGGACGCGTGGCCGATGGAGAGGCCCGACGTGCCGCCGGAGAAGCGGCCGTCCGTGATGAGTGCGCAGGTCTTGCCGAGGCCGCGGCCCTTCAGGAAGGACGTCGGGTAGAGCATCTCCTGCATACCGGGGCCGCCCTTGGGACCCTCGTACCGGATGACGACGACGTCACCGTCCGTCACCCGCTTGTTGAGGATCTTCTCGACGGCCTCCTCCTGCGACTCGCAGACGACCGCCGGGCCCTCGAAGGTCCAGATCGACTCGTCGACGCCGGCCGTCTTCACCACGCAGCCGTCGACGGCGAGGTTCCCCTTGAGGACCGCCAGGCCGCCGTCCTTGCTGTACGCGTGCTCGGCGGAGCGGATGCAGCCGCCCTCGGCGTCCTCGTCGAGGGCCTCCCAGCGCTCGGACTGGGAGAAGGCCTCGGAGGAGCGGACGCAGCCGGGAGCCGCGTGCCACAGTTCCACCGCCTTCCGGGAGGGGGAGCCGCCGCGCACGTCCCAGGTCTTCAGCCAGTCCGCGAGCGAGGGGCTGTGGACGGAGTGCACGTCCTCGTTGAGCAGGCCCGCGCGGTGCAGCTCGCCGAGCAGGGCGGGGATGCCGCCGGCGCGGTGCACGTCCTCCATGTAGTACGTGCGGTCCTTGGCGACGTTGGGCGCGACCTTCGCCAGGCAGGGCACCCGGCGCGAGACGGCGTCGATCTGCTCGAGACCGAAGGGGACCTCGGCCTCCTGGGCGGCGGCCAGCAGGTGCAGGATCGTGTTGGTGGAGCCGCCCATCGCGATGTCCAGCGCCATGGCGTTCTCGAAGGCGGCGAGGGTGGCGACGGAGCGGGGCAGGACCGTCTCGTCGTCCTGCTCGTAGTAGCGCCGGGTCACGTCCATGACCGTGTGCGCGGCGTCGACGTAGAGCTGCTTGCGCGCGGTGTGGGTGGCGAGGACCGAGCCGTTGCCGGGCAGGGAGAGGCCGATGGCCTCGGTCAGGCAGTTCATCGAGTTGGCGGTGAACATGCCGGAGCACGAGCCACACGTCGGACAGGCGTTCTCCTCGATGCGGAGTATGTCCTCGTCCGAGATCTTGTCGTTCACGGCGTCGGAGATCGCGTCGACCAGGTCGAGGGTACGGACCGTGCCGTCGACCAGCGTGGCGCGGCCGGACTCCATGGGGCCGCCCGAGACGAAGACCGTGGGGATGTTGAGGCGGAGCGCCGCGTTCAGCATGCCCGGGGTGATCTTGTCGCAGTTGGAGATGCAGACCAGGGCGTCGGCGCAGTGCGCCTCGACCATGTACTCGACGCTGTCCGCGATCAGGTCGCGCGAGGGCAGGCTGTACAGCATGCCGCCGTGGCCCATCGCGATGCCGTCGTCGACGGCGATCGTGTTGAACTCGCGCGGGATGCCGCCGGCCTCGACGATCGCCTCGCTGACGATCCGGCCGACCGGCTGGAGGTGGGTGTGGCCCGGCACGAACTCCGTGAAGCTGTTGGCGACCGCGATGATGGGCTTCCGGCCGATGTCCGCGCCGGGTACACCGGAGGCGCGCATAAGGGCGCGGGCGCCCGCCATGTTGCGGCCGTGGGTGACTGTGCGGGACCTCAGCTCGGGCATTGTCGCTCGCTCCTTCGGAGAAATCTGACCTCTACGAGCGTACGCCGGTGCTCCAAGGGATGGACCGGGTGTCCGAAATGCGGGATGTCCGTCTCAGGGTGATTCGTTCCCGCCCGTCAGGGACCGGTCAGATGCCCCTGCACGACCGGTGCGACGCGCCCGATGATCACTTCGAGGTCGGCGGAGGCCAGCGGCTCCAGCTTGATCACGTATCGCATGATCGCGACGCCGACCATCTGCGCGGCCGCGAGCTCCGCCCTCAGCTCCGCGTCCGGCAGGCCGAGCTGGGAGGCGACCTTGCGCAGCAGCTGCGCGGCGACCAGGCGCCGGAAGACCGCCGCAGCCACCTCGTTCGTCACGGCGGACCGCACGACCGCCAGCAGCGGGGTCCGGGTGACCGGGTTCTCCCAGATCCCGAACAGGAAGCGGGCGAAGCGCTCGCCGACCTGCTCGGCAGGCCCTTCGAAGATCACGTCGGGCGCCTTCAGGGCGGGCGCGAAGACCGCCTCCAGCGCCTCCTGGAAGACCTGCTCCTTCGTGCCGAAATAGTGGTGCACCAGCGCCGAGTCCACGCCCGCCGCCTTGGCGATGCCGCGCACGGAGGTCTTCTCGTAGCCCCGCTCGGAGAACTCCTCGCGGGCGACGGCCAGGATCCGGTCACGGGTGTCGCCTGACTCCGTACGAGGGGGTCTGCCGCGTCTGCGGGAGGTCGCGCCGGTCACCGGCGGGGCACCTTCACCGCCGAGGCCAGGTGGAGCCGGGTGAAGGCCAGCGCCTCGGCGAGGTCCGCCTCGCGCTCGGCGCTCGACATGGCACGGCGGGTGTTGACCTCGATGACGACATGACCGTCGAAGCCGCTCAGGGCGAGGCGTTCCAGCAGTTCGGCGCAGGGCTGGGTGCCGCGGCCGGGGACCAGGTGCTCGTCCTTGTTGGAGCCGGCGCCGTCGGCGAGGTGGACATGGCCCAGGCGGTCGCCCATGCGGTCGATCATGTGCATCGCGTCGGAGCGGGCGGTCGCGGTGTGGCTGAGATCGATCGTGAAGTGCCGGTAGTCGTCCTTGGTGACGTCCCAGTCGGGGGCGTACGCGAGCATCTCGCGGTCGCGGTAACGCCACGGGTACATGTTCTCGACGGCGAACCGCACATCCGTCTCGTTCGCCATCCGCCAGATCCCGGCGACGAAGTCACGCGCGTACTGGCGCTGCCAGCGGAACGGCGGGTGCACGACCACGGTGGTCGCGCCGAGCTTCTCTGCCGCCGCGCGGGCCCTCTGGAGCTTGACCCACGGGTCGGTCGACCACACCCGCTGGGTGATGAGCAGGCAGGGGGCGTGGACGGCGAGGATCGGGATCTGGTGGAAGTCGCTGAGCCTGCGCAGGGCCTCGATGTCCTGGCTGACGGGCTCGTTCCACACCATGACCTCGACGCCGTCGTACCCGAGGCGTGCGGCGATCTCGAAGGCCGTCGCCGTCGACTCCGGATATACGGAGGCCGTCGACAGGGCGACCTTCGCATCCGGGATGCGTACGACTGGTTCTGCCACGGAGACAGGGTAACGGCGCGTCCTGAGGAGCGGCGTTCGGGCCGAGCCAGGGCGCCGGTCCACCGTCGTGATTTCGCCGTCCTCCCGACGGCGCCCCCTCCGCCCGCGCGCGGGCGCCCCCCATGACGCCGCCCGCGACGCCATCCCGCTCACAGCCCCGACATCGCCCCGCGACACCGGCCCCCTCGCCGCCACCTCGCGACGCCGCCCGACGCCGCCCGACGCCGCCCGACGAGAACGACCGCCCGAGACCGCCCCGCGGCACCAGGCAGCAACGCCCGGACGGCACCACCCCCTCGGCACCCCTGCGCGACACCACCCGCTGACGGACTCCTCCTCGGCACCCCCGGCACCGCCAGGCGGCACCACCCGCTGAAGCACCGCCCCACAACAGCACCCCCCAGGGCAGGGCACCGCCGCCCACAGCAGCGCCCCTCCGCTGCCCCCTCGGCGGCGAGGCCTCCGGCACCCCCTAAGGCAACGCCCCGGCCGCCGTCGCATCGGAACCCATGTGGTCCAGTCGGCGCAGGATGACGCCCTCGCGCAGTGCCCAGGGGCAGATCTCCAGCGTCTCCACGCCGAACAGGTCCATCGCCCCCTCCGCCACCAGCGCGCCCGCGACGAGCTGGCCGGCGCGGGCCTCCGAGACGCCGGGGAGTTCGGCGCACTCCTCCGCGGTCATGGCGGACAGACGGGGCACCCAGGTCTCCAGCGTCTGCCGCTTGAGCTCGCGCTGGACGTAGAGGCCCTCGGCGGAGCGGGCAGCTCCGCCGATGCGGGCGAGCTGCTTGAAGGTCTTGGACGTGGCCACCACGTGGTCGGGCGTGCCGAAGCGCGTGAACTCGCCCACCGTGCGGGCGATCTCGGCGCGGACGTGACGGCGCAGCGCCCTTATGTCGTCGGTGGCGGGCGGGTCGCCGGGCAGCCAGCCGGAGGTGAGCCGGCCCGCGCCGAGCGGCAGCGAGACGGCCGCGTCGGGCTCCTCGTCGATGCCGTAGGCGATCTCCAGGGAGCCGCCGCCGATGTCCAGGACCAGCAGCTTGCCCGCGGACCAGCCGAACCAGCGGCGGGCGGCGAGGAAGGTCAGCCGGGCCTCCTCGGCGCCGGTGAGCACCTGGAGGGCGACGCCGGTCTCCTCCTGGACGCGGGCGAGGACGTCGTCGGCGTTGGTGGCCTCGCGCACGGCGGAGGTGGCGAACGGCAGGAGCTCCTCGACGCCCTTGTCCTCGGCGGCCTGGAGCGCGTCGTGGACCACCGCGATCAGCTTGTCGACGCCCTCGGCATCGATGGCACCGGCGTCGTCGAGGAGTTGGGCGAGGCGCAGTTCCGCCTTGTGCGAGTGCGCGGGCAGCGGGCGCGCACCCGGGTGCGCATCCACCACCAGCAGATGCACCGTGTTGCTTCCCACGTCGAGGACACCGAGTCTCATGTACGGAACGCTACTGCCCGTCGCGCCGCGCGCCGCCCCCGAGGCGGTCCCGGGAAGGGCCGCGGTCGACTTACCCTGGACGGGTGCCAAAGACGAAAAAGGCGAAGAACGACAAGACTGGCAAGACCGACAAGGTCGACAGGGCCGACAAGGCGAACAAGAAGGCCGAATCGGCCAAGGGTTCTTCCCAGGATTCTTCGCAGGCGAAAGCACCGAAGACGTCACAGCAGACCCCGGCCGTCCCGGCAGACGACGAGAAGGGCCTCGACTTCCCGCGCGCGTGGGTGGAGTTCCCGGATCCGGCGGACGACGAGCAGGTGTTCCGCTGCGATCTGACATGGCTCACCTCTCGCTGGAACTGCATCTTCGGCAGCGGCTGCCAGGGCATCCAGGCGGGCCGCGCGGACGACGGGTGCTGCACGCTGGGCGCCCATTTCTCCGACGAGGAGGACGAGCAGCGGGTCGCCGAGCATGTGGCGAGGCTCACGCCGGAGGTCTGGCAGAACCACGCCGAGGGCACCCGGAACGGCTGGGTCTCCGAGGACGACGAGGGCTCCCGCCAGACCCGGCCCTACCAGGGCTCCTGCATCTTCCAGAACCGCCCCGGCTTCGCGGCCGGCGCCGGCTGCTCGCTGCACATCCTCGCCGTGCGGGAGGGCCGCGAGCCGCTGGAGACCAAGCCCGACGTGTGCTGGCAGTTGCCGATCCGGCGGACGTACGACTGGATCGACCGGCCCGACGACACACGGGTGCTGCAGATCTCGATCGGTGAGTACGACCGCCGCGGCTGGGGCCCGGGCGGCCACGACCTGCACTGGTGGTGCACGTCGGCGACCTCGGCGCACGGGGCGGGCGAGCCGGTGTACGTCTCCTACCGGCCGGAGCTGACCGAGCTGATGGGCAAGGCGGGCTACGACCGGCTGGCCGAGCTCTGCGAGCAGCGGCTCGCCTCGCAGTTGCCGCTGCTGGCGCCGCATCCGGCGGATCCCGCGCGCTGACCCGGCGGACGCCACGGTCGCGACAGGCCCTAGGAGGTGCTGGGGCTCGGGTCGCCGCTGTCACTGGGCGGCGGCGACGGGCTGCCCGGCGCCGAGGGGTTGGACGCGGTCGGTGTCGGCTCGGGGTCGGGCGGCGGCGTCGTCGGATCGGTCGGCGTTGGATCGGTCGGCGCGGAGGTCGTGGGCGTCGGGTCCGGGTCGGGCGGGGTGGGCTCGCCGGAACCGCCCGGGGTGCTGGGCGCCGGGTCCGGGCCTGGGCCCGGGTCGGAGGGGGTGGGCACGTTGCCGTACCCCTGGATGGAGACGATCGCGCCGGCCGGTGAGATCGCGACCCGTGCGCTCCAGAACCCGGAAGGCTCGCGCAGCGGGTCGACGTACACCTTGATCGTGGACGTCTCGCCGGGGCGTAGCGTGCCGGAGGAACGGCTCATGTAGAGCCAGGGGGCGGCCGTGGTCGCGGACCAGCGCACGGGCCCGGAGCCGGAGGCGGTGAGGGTGATCAAGGTGGTGTCGCCGCTGTTGTCCGCCGTCACGGCGAGCCGGCCCGCGCCCTTGCGACCGGCCCCGGCGACGCTGATGACCTCCACCGACACGTCGGGCTTGTCGCCCTGGGAGAAGCGACCGCCCGGGCGGGTGCTGGCGTTGCCGGCGTTCTCGTAGCCGCCGTCCGCGCTCTCGCCGTCGAACGTGCCGTGGCCGTCGTCCCGGCTTGCGGTGGTCCCGCGGCCGCCCGCGCCCTCGGTGAGCGGCGCGCCCCGGTAGGCGGACCACAGCGCGAGCACCGGCGCGGCCACCACGGTGGCGACGACCGTCGTCGTGACGGCACGCGCGCGCAGGCGGTCCCGCCGGGCGGCGCGGTCCTTGGGGTCCATCGGAAAGCCGCGCCGGTCGAAGCGGGGCGCGGCGGCCCGCGCGCGGGGGTGGTGCGCCATGGCCATGTGCAGGGCCGCGCGGGGCGCCTCCAGGACGGGCAGCTGGGTGGGGGCGGGGCCGCCGCCGGGCCAGTTGCCCGGGAGGGCGCGCTCGGCGGTGCGGCGGCAGTGGGGGCAGTCGTCGACGTGCCGGACCAGTTCGCGGCGCAGGGCGCTGCTGAGCACCAGTTGGTGGTCGCCGGTGAGCCGGGCCACGCTCGGGCAGGCACCGGTCTCCACGACGGCGAGGGCCGCGCGGGTGCGCTCGACCTCGCAGGCGGCCGCTGAGAGCAGGTCGCGGGCGGCGGCGAGGTCCATGCCGAGGACGGCGGCGACCTCGTGGGCGGACAGCTGGTGGCGCACGGCCAGTTCGAGTGCCTCGCGCTGCTCGGGCGTGGTGCCGGCGGCCTCCGGCCAGGCGAGCAGGGCGAGTTCGCGTCTGCGTTGTTCCTGGACGGGCTCGGAGACGGGGGGCCGGCCGGGCTGCGGACCGCGCCCCCGGTCGGGGCCATGGCGGCCCGCCGCGTGGGTGGCCTGACGTTTCTGCTTGGCCTCGGCCAGCTTGCGCAGACAGGCCCAGCGGGCCAGCGCGTAGAGCCAGGCCCTGCGGTCGCCCGCGGCATCCGGGGCACGCTGGCCCCGGCGCTCGGCGAGCGCGAGGACCTCCCCCAGGGCGGCGGTGGCGGCTTCGTGGTCGCACAGCACGGACAGGCAGTACGTGAACAGGCCGTCCACATAAGGCTCGTAGCGCGCGGGCGGACGCTGCACCAGGGTGCGCGCCGCAGCGCGGTCACGCGCCTCACGGCGCGCACGATGTGCGCCGGTGGTGCGGGTCGTGGTGTCCGGGCTGCTGCTCATCACCCGGCGACCGTAGGCGGCCGCGAGTGGCCGCTTCCGCCCCGTTGAGCACATTTAATCCGTACGGGTGAAACGATCCCTCATAAGGGGACAGGAACCCCGTATTCCATTGCTCGTTCGTGACGGGCCCCCCGGCGGGGGGTGCGCACCGGCGCGCGACCGGGCGTGCGGAGGGGGCCCGCAACGCACCGCTTCGCGAGGCCCGCGCCCCGGTTGTCAGTACCGGCGGCTACGGTTTCGTCCATGGCTGCCCGTACGAAGTCCACCAAGGACCGTCCGTCCTACCGCTGCACCGAATGCGGCTGGCAGACGGCCAAATGGCTCGGCCGCTGCCCCGAGTGCCAGGCCTGGGGCACGATCGAGGAGTACGGCGCGCCCGCGGTGCGGACCACGACGCCGGGCCGGGTCACGACGTCCGCGCTGCCCATCGGCCAGGTCGACGGCCGGCAGGCGACCGCGCGGTCGACCGGGGTGCCCGAGCTGGACCGGGTGCTGGGCGGTGGCCTGGTGCCCGGCGCGGTGGTGCTGGTCGCCGGCGAGCCCGGCGTCGGCAAGTCGACGCTGCTGCTGGACGTGGCGGCCAAGGCGGCGAGCGACGAGCACCGCACCCTGTATGTGACCGGCGAGGAGTCGGCGAGCCAGGTCCGGCTGCGCGCCGACCGCATCAACGCCATCGACGACCACCTCTATCTGGCCGCCGAGACCGATCTGTCCGCCGTGCTGGGGCACTTGGACGCGGTGAAGCCGTCGCTCCTGATCATGGACTCGGTGCAGACGGTGGCCTCTCCCGAGATCGACGGCGCGCCCGGCGGCATGGCGCAGGTCCGCGAGGTGGCCGGCGCCCTGATCCGGGCCTCCAAGGAACGCGGCATGGCCACGCTCCTGGTGGGCCATGTCACCAAGGACGGCACGATCGCGGGCCCCCGCCTGCTGGAGCACCTCGTGGACGTCGTGCTGCACTTCGAGGGCGACCGGCACGCACGCCTGCGGCTCGTCCGGGGTGTCAAGAACCGCTACGGCACCACGGACGAGGTCGGCTGCTTCGAGCTGCACGACGAGGGCATCACGGGCCTTGCGGACCCGAGCGGACTTTTCCTGACACGTCGTGCCGAACCGGTCCCGGGCACCTGTCTGACCGTCACCCTGGAAGGCCGCCGCCCCCTGGTGGCCGAGGTCCAGGCGCTCACGGTCGACTCCCAGATCCCCTCCCCGCGCCGCACGACGTCCGGTCTCGAGACCTCCCGCGTCTCGATGATGCTGGCGGTGCTGGAACAGCGCGGCCGGATCAGCGCCCTCGGCAAGCGGGACATCTACTCCGCGACGGTCGGCGGGGTGAAGCTCTCCGAGCCGGCCGCCGACCTCGCCGTCGCCCTCGCGCTGGCCTCCGCCGCCAGCGACACCCCGCTGCCGAAGAACCTCGTCGCGATCGGCGAGGTCGGTCTCGCGGGCGAGGTCAGACGGGTCACCGGCGTGCAGCGCAGGCTCGCCGAGGCGCACCGGCTGGGCTTCACGCACGCCCTCGTGCCGGGCGACCCCGGGAAGGTTCCGACCGGTATGAAGGTGCTGGAAGTCGCGGACATAGGGGACGCCCTGAGGGTGCTGCCCCGCTCCCGTCGTCGAGAGGCCCCCCAGGACGCGGAGGACCGCCGGTAGACTTTGCCCTGGTCTCGCCCGTCCGTACGAACCGCGTGCGGATCCGGGAGCGCCCCAGATCCTGCGACCGGAGGAGTGCAGTGGCAGCCAACGACCGGGCAGCAGCTCCCGGAAAGTACGGCGGGAGTGCCGGTTCCGATGGCCTGATGCGCGCCTCGCTGAGCGCCGTCGCCCCCGGCACGCCCTTGCGCGACGGCCTGGAGCGCGTCCTGCGCGGCAACACCGGCGGCCTCATCGTGCTCGGCTCCGACAAGACCGTCGAGTCCATGTGTACGGGTGGATTCGTCCTGGATGTCGAGTTCACGGCGACCCGGCTGCGCGAGTTGTGCAAGCTGGACGGCGGCATCGTGCTCTCCTCCGACCTGTCGAAGATCCTCCGGGC
This sequence comes from Streptomyces sp. NPDC089424, assembly GCF_044749345.1. NCBI lineage: Bacteria > Bacillati > Actinomycetota > Actinomycetes > Kitasatosporales > Streptomycetaceae > Streptomyces > Streptomyces sp. NPDC089424. Next base: position 23,517 of record NZ_JBIVHU010000015.1, on the reverse strand, counting down.
GGGCGTGCAGCTGCTCCCCGACCCCACGATCCCGACCGAGGAGACCGGCACCCGCCACCGCACGGCGGACCGCGTCAGCAAGCAGGTCGGCTTCCCGGTGGTCTCGGTCTCCCAGTCCATGCGCCTGATCGCCCTCTACGTCGACGGGCAGCGGCGCGTCCTGGAGGACTCGGCGGCGATCCTCTCCCGCGCCAACCAGGCGCTCGCCACCCTGGAGCGCTACAAGCTCCGCCTGGACGAGGTCGCGGGCACGCTGTCCGCGCTGGAGATCGAGGACCTGGTGACGGTCCGGGACGTCTCGGCCGTCGCGCAGCGCCTGGAGATGGTGCGCCGCATCGCGACCGAGATCGCCGAGTACGTCGTGGAGCTGGGCACCGACGGGCGACTGCTCGCGCTCCAGCTGGACGAGTTGATCGCGGGCGTCGAGCCCGAGCGGGAACTGGTCGTACGGGACTACGTCCCCGAGCCCACGGCCAAGCGCTCGCGCACGGTCGACGAGGCACTGGCCGAGCTGGACGCGCTCAGCCACGCCGAGCTGCTCGAACTGCCGACGGTGGCGCGGGCCCTGGGCTACACGGGATCCCCCGAGGCCCTCGACTCCGCGGTCTCACCGCGCGGCTTCCGGCTGCTGGCCAAGGTGCCGCGGCTGCCGGGCGCCATCATCGACCGGCTCGTGGAGCACTTCGGCGGCCTCCAGAAGCTGCTCGCCGCGAGCGTCGACGACCTCCAGACGGTGGACGGCGTGGGCGAGGCCCGCGCCCGCAGCGTCCGCGAGGGCCTGTCCCGCCTGGCGGAGTCGTCCATCCTGGAACGGTACGTCTGACCCCCTGCCGCACCCGGCCGTAAAGGGGCGGGGGAACTGCGCGACCGGCCACGACGGACCCGCACCCGAAGGCACCCCGCGGCCCGGGCCACCCCGCCCCCACCGCCGCCCTCCGGCGATGCCGCACCGCTCAGTCCGCGTCCAGCACGAACGAGGCCCGCAAGGTCCCGTACCCCGCCGCCTTGCCCTCCAGCAGATACGTTCCCGGCCCGGCCACCCCCGCCGGAGGCGTCCCGCACGAGGAGGCGCTCGGCTTGCGGTCCCACTCCACGGTGTACGTGATGCTCTGCCCTGCCGGCACCCGGTACAGCAAATTCCCTGAGCCCTTGGGACAGTCGGCCGACGACCAGTACGCGTCGTCGTCCCCACCGGCCTGAGTGACCGTCAGCACCGCGCCCTTGGGCCCGAGATCGACCTTGCAGTCACCGCCGGAGGTGTTCTTCGCGGTCAGCCGGAACGCCGGCGTCTCGTCGGGCGAGTACGAGTTGCGCACGCTGCGCAGGGTCAACGTCACCTTGCCCGGGGCGCAGTCGGGCAGCGAGGACCCGGCCGGCAGCGCGTCGCCCGTACCGACTCCACCGCCGGAGGAACCCGCACCCGAACCGCCGGTGTCCGAGCCCTGCGAGCCTCCGGCGCCCGCGCCGCCGCCCGAACCCTCGTCCGAACCGTCGCCGGCGCCGCCGCCCGTACCGTCGTCCGAACCGTCGCCGGCGTCGCTCCCGCCGGAGCCCTCGTCGTCCGACTCGTCGCGCCCGCCCGGCGCTTCGCTGATCGCGGGGCCGGAACCGGACGGTCCCGGAGTGATGGAGGGCGCGGGATTCTTGCCGTCGGAGCCCCCTGCGCCGTTGTCGCGCCCCCCGCCGCCACCGGAGGTCACGACCCAGGTGACCAGCAGGGCCAGCAGGGCGACCACGGACAGCATGATCACCCTCCGTCGCCAGTAGATGGAGGAGGGAAGCGGCCCGACCGGATTGCGCAGTGATCCCACGGCGCAAACTGTACGAGAGATCGGTGCCGTCACTGGCCCCACCCGCCGCCTGGAGCCACAACTTTTCCGGATCATCATCCCGGAAACGCCGCGCATGCGTACGACAGTTGGCTGCGCGGGGCACGCGGAGGCGTCCGGGCGCCCCGGCCCGGCGTCCCCGGCCGTCGTCCACCGGCCCGCGAAACGCTTCGCAGCAGCACGGCCTATCCGCACCGGCATGGCAGGATCGGAACTGCCATGACTGCTCCCACGAAGCCCCCGCACACCAGCCCCGCCGAGGCCGTCGCCGGCTCCCCGAGCGGGGACGACCTCCACTCCCCCGTGATCGCCTGGTTCGACGAGCACGCGCGCGACCTGCCCTGGCGGCGGCCGGAGGCCGGCGCGTGGGGCGTGATGGTCAGCGAGTTCATGCTCCAGCAGACCCCGGTCAACCGCGTGCTGCCGATCTACGAGCAGTGGCTGGCCCGCTGGCCGCGCCCCGCCGACCTCGCCAAGGAGGCCCCCGGCGAGGCCGTCCGCGCCTGGGGCCGGCTCGGCTACCCGCGCCGCGCGCTGCGGCTGCACGGCGCCGCCGTGGCCATAACGGAACGGCACGGCGGCGACGTACCCACCGACCACGGACAACTCCTCGCGCTGCCCGGCATCGGCGAGTACACCGCGGCCGCGGTGGCCTCGTTCGCCTACGGGCAGCGGCACGCCGTGCTCGACACCAACGTCCGCCGGGTGTTCGCCCGCGCGGTCACCGGCGCGCAGTACCCGCCGAACGCCACGACGGCCGCCGAACGCAGGCTGGCCAGGGCGCTGCTCCCGGACGACGAGGGCGTCGCCGCCCGCTGGGCCGCCGCCTCGATGGAACTGGGCGCGCTGATCTGCACGGCCAAGAACGAGGGCTGCCACCACTGCCCGATCGCCGCGCAGTGCGCGTGGCGGCTGGCGGGAAAGCCGGAGCACGAAGGGCCGCCGCGGCGCGCCCAGACGTACGCCGGCACGGACCGCCAGGTGCGGGGCAAGCTGCTGGCCGTGCTGCGCGAGGCGCACGCGCCCGTCCCGCAGGCGCGGCTGGACCGCGTGTGGCACGAGCCCGTCCAGCGTGCCCGTGCCCTGGACGGTCTGGTCTCCGACGGTCTGGTGGAGCCGCTGCCCGGCGGTCTGTACCGGCTGCCGCTGAGCTGACCCGCAGCAGGGTCACGGCCCGGCGCACCTCCCTGTCACGGTGCCGGCCGCTTCTCCCGCCACGCAAATCACCCCATACCATCCTCAACTACCCTGTGGATTTAACCGTTTCCTACTTCCGTTACACAACCGACGGACAGCCGAGCGTTCACCGCAGGCTGCTTCGCACAGCCCCGTGACAACCCCTCCGTAGCTTCATTTCCGTGCCCGGCAGGGGGGCACAGCCAAGGAAAACGGGGATGGAGGCGGTTGATCATGGCGCAGGGTGACGTCGGCGAGGTGCTCGGCTTCGAGGAGTACGTGCGCACCCGGCAGGACGCGCTGCTGCGCAGTGCCCGGCGGCTGGTCCCGGACCCCGTCGACGCCCAGGACCTGCTCCAGACGGCGCTGGCGCGGACGTTCGGCCGCTGGGACGGCATAGCCGACAAGCGGCTCGCGGACGCCTATCTGCGCCGGGTCATGATCAACACCCGGACCGAGTGGTGGCGGGCCCGCAAGCTGGAGGAGGTCCCCACCGAGCAGCTCCCCGAGTCGTGCGTGGACGACTCCTCGGAGCAGCACGCGGACCGCGCCCTGCTGATGGACGTCATGAAGGTGCTGGCCCCCAAGCAGCGCAGTGTCGTCGTCCTGCGACACTGGGAGCAGATGTCCACGGAGGAGACGGCCGCCGCCCTCGGCATGTCGGCCGGAACGGTCAAGAGCACGCTGCACCGGGCGCTCGCCCGGCTCCGCGAGGAGCTGGAGGCCCGCGACCTGGACGCACGCGCGCTGGAGCGTGAGGAGCGGGAGCGTTGCGCGGCCTGACCGGCAGGGCCGGTGTCGACACCGGCCCCGGGCACACCCCGGCCCGAGGTACCTTCCAGGCGGTGACCACGGCGGCGTCCGTGCTCACCGCCCTGAGCCTTTCACTGTCCGCCTGTGCGACCGGCGGCACCGGCGCCCGGGACGAGGGCCCGGCGCACGACGAGCCGGTGGCGGGCACCGCGGTGAGCCCCGTCGCCCCCGCCTCCGCCGTGCCGCCGTCCCGCACCCTGACCCGGGCCACGGCGGTCAAGCTGCTGCAGTCGGATCCGCAGGTCTCGGCGGCGGTCAAACGCGTCCTGAAGCCGTGCGTCGCCGACGAGTACCCGGTCGACCTCTCCTACGGCGACCTGACCGGCGGCAGCGCCGAGGACGTCGTCGTCAACGTCGTGACCTGCAGTGACGTCGTCGGCATCGGCTCGTACGTGTATCGCGAGGAGAACGGCGCCTACGAGAACGTCTTCCAGGCCGAGGAGCCGCCCGTCTACGCCGAGATAGACCGCGGCGACCTGGTGGTCACCAAGCAGGTGTACGAGCGCGGCGACCCGGTGTCGAGCCCGTCCGGCGAGAACGTGATCACGTACCGCTGGACGGCGGGCCGTTTCACCGAGGAGTACCGCACCCGCAACGACTACAGCACGGTCGTCGGCGCGGAACCGAGCCCGGCGCCCGAGAGCAACTGACCCGACCGGGCACCGGCGCCCAGGACCGCATACCGCATACCGCATACCGAGTACCACGTCACGGATACGGACTGAGAGCACGGATGGCAGACCAGACCCACGTCCTGTTCGTCGAGGACGACGACGTCATCCGCGAGGCCACCCAGCTCGCCCTGGAGCGGGACGGCTTCGCGGTGACCGCGATGCCCGACGGGCTGTCGGGGCTGGAGGCGTTCCGCGCGAACCGGCCCGACATCGCGTTGCTCGACGTGATGGTGCCGGGCCTCGACGGGGTCAGTCTGTGCCGCCGGATCCGCGACGAGTCGACCGTACCGGTGATCATGCTGTCGGCCCGGGCCGACTCGATCGACGTCGTGCTCGGCCTGGAGGCGGGCGCGGACGACTACGTGACCAAGCCGTTCGACGGCGCGGTGCTGGTGGCGCGCATCCGGGCGGTGCTGCGCCGCTTCGGGCACGCGAGCGGCGGTACGGCGGGCCGGCCCGAGGACGCCGCCTCCTCGGCGAACGGCGGCGTGCTGACCTTCGGCGACCTGGAGGTCGACACCGAGGGCATGGAGGTGCGCAAGGCGGGCCGGCCGGTGGCACTGACCCCGACCGAGATGCGACTGCTCCTGGAGTTCTCCTCGGCGCCGGGCACCGTGCTGTCCCGGGACAAGCTGCTGGAGCGGGTGTGGGACTACGGCTGGGGCGGGGACACCCGCGTCGTCGACGTCCATGTCCAGCGGCTGCGGACGAAGATCGGTCAGGACCGGATCGAGACGGTCCGCGGTTTCGGCTACAAGCTGAGGGCCTGAGGGCGGGACGGGACAGGTCGATGCGGGGGATCACCCGGCGCCTGGTAGGGGCGCGCGTACGGCGTACGGGCATCCGTACGGGACTCAGATGGAAGCTGAGCGCGGCGATCGCGCTGGTCGGCGCACTGATCGCCGTCGTGCTCAGTCTGGTCGTGCACAACGCCGCCCGGGTCTCGATGCTGGACAACGCGCGCGACCTCGCCGACGAGCGGGTCCAGATCGCCCAGCGCAACTACGAACTGTCGGGGCGGCCCAACTTCCCCGACATCAAGATCGACGACCCCGCGCTGCCGTCCGCCCTGCGGAGCAAGGTCGAGGCCGGCCGCCGGGCGACGTACGTGGCCGACCGGCCCGGTGGCGGACCGGACATCTGGGCGGCGGTGCCGCTCAAGGACGGGCATGTGCTGTCCCTGCACACCGGGTTCACCGACCGCAGCACGGACATCCTCAAGGACCTCGACCAGGCGCTGGTCATCGGCTCCATCGCGGTGGTCCTCGGCGGCAGCGCGCTCGGTGTGCTCGTCGGCGGGCAGTTGTCGCGCCGGCTGCGCAAGGCCGCCTCCGCGGCGAACCAGGTCGCCAAGGGCGAGCCGGACGTGCGGGTGCGCGAGGCCATCGGCGGGGTCGTCCGGGACGAGACCGACGACCTGGCGCGGGCGGTGGACGCGATGGCGGACGCGTTGCAGCAGCGGCTGGAGGCGGAGCGGCGGGTCACCGCCGACATCGCGCACGAGCTGCGCACCCCGGTGACAGGCCTTTTGACCGCGGCCGAGCTGCTGCCGCCGGGCCGCCCGACCGAGCTGGTGCTGGACCGGGCGAAGGCCATGCGCACGCTGGTCGAGGACGTGCTGGAGGTGGCCCGGCTCGACGGGGCCTCCGAGCGGGCCGAGCTGCAGGACATCATGCTGGGCGAGTTCGTCGCCCGGCGGGTGGCGGCCAAGGACGCGGGGATCGCCGTACAGGTGGTGCACGAGTCGGAGGTGACGACCGACCCGCGGCGCCTGGAGCGTGTGCTGTTCAACCTGCTCGCCAACGCCGCCCGGCACGGCAGGCCGCCCATAGAGGTCACCGTCGAGGGCCGGGTGATCCGGGTCCGCGACCACGGGCCGGGCTTCCCCGAGGACCTGCTGGCGGAGGGCCCGAGCCGGTTCCGCACCGGCAGCATGGACCGGGCCGGGGTCGGCCACGGCCTGGGCCTGACGATCGCGGCCGGCCAGGCGCGGGTGCTGGGCGCCCGGCTGACCTTCCGCAACGTCCGTCCCCCGGGCGCCGCCGACCACATACCGGCCGAGGGCGCGGTGGCCGTCCTCTGGCTGCCGGAGCACGCGCCGACGAACACGGGCAGCTATCCCGTGCTGGCCGAATAGGCGCACCGGCGCCCGGCCGGGCCCCGGGTCGGCTCAGCAGCCGAAGTCCTTCGAGAAGTCGAGCTCCTCGTTGCGCTCAGTCAGCGAGTACCAGTTCCCGTTGTCGTCGCGGAAGATCGCCTCGATGCCGTACGGCCGCTCCTGCGGCTCCTGGAGGAACTCCACCCCGCGCCCCCGGAACGTCTCGTAGTCGCCCCGGCAGTCGTCGGTCCGCAGCGCGCCCGCGCCGATGACCCCCTTGCTGACCAGCTTCTTCAGCGCCTCGGCCGACTCGGCGTCCAGACCCGGACCGTCCAGGCTCATCAGGGCCAGCTCCACGTCGGGCTGATCCTTGGCACCCACGGTGACCCACCTCATGTCACCCATCGGCACCTCGCTGCGCACCTCGAAGCCCAGCTTCTCGGTGAAGAAGGCCTTGGTGCGCTGCTGGTCGAAGGTCCACACGGTGGTGATGCCCAGGCCGGTGATCATGGCTCTGCTCTCCTGCGTCGGGTACGGCTTTCTCCCGTCACGGTAGGCAGCGCGGGGGCCGGGGCGCTTCTCCGTAATTGCTCTGCGCCTCAGCCACGGCCCCTGCCCCTGCCCCTGCCCCGGGTGGTCCCTGTGCGGTTGCCCAGCATCGGAGCGCACGACGTGGGCGGGGGCACGTCCGGCCCTCCCCGGCCGATGCGGACGCCTAATGTGCCGCCATGACCGATGGGGAACCGGCGCTGCGCTCCCGGCTGGCGCACACGCTGCTCGCGGACATCGACCGCCTCACCGGCACGGTGGTGGCGGACATCCGCGCGCACAGCCCGGCGTACGCCTGCGGCCATCCCGTCCCGCTCGCCGACCTGCGCGCCGTCTGCCGTGACAACCTCGTACTGGCGCTGGAGGACTTCGGCGGACTGCCGGCGAGCGCCGGTGACATCGAGGCCGCCGCCACCGAGACCGGGCGGCGACGGGCCGAGCAGGGCATGCCGCTGGACAGCGTGCTCCAGGCGTACCGGCGCGGCGGGCGGGTGCTGTGGCAGGCGATGGCCGTGCCGTTGCGGGGCCCGGTGGCGGCCGACCAGGATCTGGTCGTCGAGGTGGCCGGGGCGCTGTGGGAGACCATCGACCGCTTCTCGGCGGTGATGTCGCAGGCGTACCGGCTCACCCAGCTGGAACTCCAGCACCGTCAGGACTCCCGGCGCGGCGCCCTCTTCGAGGCCCTGCTGGACGGCCGCGGCAGCGATCCGGCGGTGGCGGCCGCCGCGGCCGCGGCGCTCGGCCTGCCGCCGCGCGACCGTTTCGCCGTGGTGGTCGCCGATCAGAACCCGGCGGCACCGCCGCACCCGGGACCGGCACTCCGGGCGGCCGGCGTGTGGTCGTTCTGGCGTCCTCGGGCGGCGCGGTACGCGGGACTCGTACGGCTCGGGTCCGCCGAGCCGTACGAGGTGGCGCGGGTGCTGCGCGGTGAGCTGGGCGGGACGGCGGGAATCTCCCCGCCGTTCGAGGAACTTGCCGCGGCCCACGCGGCGCTGCGGCTCGCGGAACGCGCCCTGCGTACGCTGCCGCCGGGCAGCGGGGCGGTGGCAGAGCTCGACGACCGCCTGGTGGAGGCGGTGCTGGCCGGCGACCCGGAGCTGGCCGGCCGCCTGGTCACCCGGTATCTGGACGGCGTGCTGAGCTGCGGTGCCGAGGCTCCCGTGCTGCTGCGGACCCTGCGGGTGTGGCTCGACGCGGGCTGCTCGGCCCTGCGGGCCGCCGAGCAGCTCTACTGTCATCGCAACACGGTCCTCAACCGCATCATCCGTGTCGTGGAACTCACCGGCTGGCCGTCCGAGTCGGGGGAGGCCCGCCTGGGCTGGGCGCTGGCGCTGCGCGCGACGGAGGTCCCGCGCTGACGGGCCGGGTGCCCGGCGCCACGGGGCCCGGCCGTGGCGCCTCGCGCGCGTGTCACGGCCCGCTCGTGCCGTCGCCGGTGCCCACAACTCCCGCCGCCCGACTGGTGGTTCGCACGACGCCCTGGGTGCGGCGCGGAAACCCGCCGGCCCAGAGCATCGCGTAGCACCCGGGTATCAGGGCCGCCCCGGCGCGGACGTACCTGCTCCGGTACTCGCTCGGGGTCAGGCCGGTCCGCGCCTTGAAACGGGTGGAGAAGGTGCCGAGGCTGCTGAAGCCGACCAGGTGGCAGATCTCGGTCACGGTGAGGTCGGCCGCGCGCAGCAGCTCCTCGGCCCGCTCGATCCGGCGGTGGGTGAGGTACTGGCCGGGCGTCTCGCCGTACGCCTCCCGGAAGGCGCGGACGAAGTGGAACCGCGAGTAGCCCGCGTGCGCGGCGACCGCGGCGAGGTCGAGTGCGGGGTCGGCCCAGTCCCGGTCCATCGCGTCCTTCGCCAGCCGCAGCTGACGCATCTTGTCCATGGACCGATGGTGGCACGCGGCACCGACATCGCCCCCGGGTCCCGCACTCCCCCGCCCGCGACCGGCGCCGGCTCCGCACGGCCCTCTCCTCGGACCGCGTCGGCCGGGGCGCTCGCAACGCCTCGCCCCGGGTCGCTCGGACAGCCTCCGCCGGGCCGCTCGGACCCTCGACCGATCGTTCGAACCGCCGCGTCCGCTCGCTCGGACCGGCTGGACCGGGTCACTCAGACCGGAGCCTCGACCGATCGTTCTCACCCCCGCAGCCGCTCACTCCGACCGCCGCGTCCGCTCGCTCGAACCGCCTGGACCGGGTCACTCAGACCGGAGCCTCGACCGCTCGCTCGCACCGCCACGACCAGGTGACTCGCACCGCCACGACCAGGTGACTCGCACCGCCTCGGCCAATCGCCGGCACCGCCTCGGTCGGCACGTCGGCGCCGCCTCGATCGCTCAGACCCGCTCGGCCGGGGCGCTCCAGGCGCCCCGGCCGCTCGCCCCCGGTCGTTCAGACCGCTTCGGCCACCGGCGCGACGGCCGGCGCGCCGTCCTCCTTCGGTCCCGCGCCCCTCAGCGGGACCTCCTTCACGAAGACCGCGGCGATCAGCGCCGGCACGGCCACCGCCGCGCCCAGCAGGAACGCCCCGTGCGTCCCGGAGGTCACCGCGTACTGATAGGCCTCGCGGGCCGCGTCCGGCAGCTTGGCCAGGCTCGCGGCGTCCAGCTGGGCGGACTGCTCGGTCATCTTGGAGCCAAGCGCGCCGGCCCGCCGGGCCATCTCGTCCTGGACGCGGTGGTTGAAGAGCGCACCCATGATCGCGACTCCGAAGGAGGAGCCGAGGGTGCGGAACAGCGTGGTGGAGGAGGAGGCGACGCCCATGTCCTTCATCTCCACGCTGTTCTGGGCTATCAGCATGGTGATCTGCATCAGGCAGCCCATGCCGAGCCCGACGACGGCCATGTACACGCCGGACGTCAGCTCCGAGGTCTCCGTGTCCATCAGGGACAGCAGATACAGGCCGACGACCAGCAGGGCGCCGCCCACCACCGGGAACAGCTTGTACCGCCCGGTCTGCGTGGTCACCCGTCCGGCCACCATCGACGTGACGAGCATCGCACCCAGCATCGGGAGCAGCAGCAGCCCGGAGTTGGTCGCCGACGCGCCCTGCACGGACTGCTGGTAGAGCGGCAGGAAGAGGGTCGCGCCGAACATCACGAAGCCGACGACGAACCCGATGAAGGACATCAGGGTGAAGTTGCGGCTGCGGAAGATGTGCAGCGGCAGGATCGGCTCGGCGGCCCGCGTCTGCCGGAACACGAACCCGACGAGCGCGGCGACCCCGATCCCGATCAGTTCGAGGATCACGGCCGACGTCCAGTCGTACTCCGTGCCACCCCAGGTGGTCACGAGCACGATCGCGGTGATGCCGACGGTCAGCAGCGCGGCGCCCAGGTAGTCGATCCGCGCCTCGGACCGCTTCTTCGGCAGGTGCAGCACGGCGGTGATGGCGACCAGCGCGACCGCGCCGAGCGGCAGGTTGATGTAGAAGGTCCAGCGCCAGCCCCAGTGGTCGGTGATGGTGCCGCCGACCAGCGGTCCGCCGATCATCGCCAGCGCCATGACGCCGGCCATCATGCCCTGGTACTTGCCGCGCTCCCGGGGCGGTATCAGATCGCCGATGATCGCCATGACGCCGACCATCAGACCGCCGGCGCCCAGTCCCTGCACGGCCCGGAACGCGATCAGCTGGCCCATGTCCTGGGCCATGCCGCTGAGCACCGAACCCAGCAGGAAGATCACGATCGAGCTCAGGAAGACGCCTTTGCGCCCGTACATGTCACCGAGCTTGCCCCAGATCGGGGTGGAGGCCGCGGTCGCCAGGGTGTACGACGTCACCACCCAGGACAGATGTTCCAGACCGCCCAGCTCGCCCACGATCGTCGGCATCGCCGTACCGATGATCATGTTGTCGAGCATCGCGAGCATCATCGCGATCATCAGGGCGAGCAGGACCACCCGCACGCTCCTCGGTTGCTTCCCCTCTTGCACCGCTTCCCCCAACTTACTTGCCGCCCGGCTAGTTACCGCGAGAACGTAGCTCGCCAACTAGCCGGGCGTCAAGTAAGTTTTTCTTTGCCAGGGAGTGGCCAGGGAAGCGCGAGGACGGGCGGCAGGATGGACGGCACCAAGCAGCGCCGACGGGGCGACACCCGCCAGCGCATCCAGGACGTGGCCCTGGACCTCTTCGCCGAGCAGGGCTACGAGAAGACGTCGCTGCGCGAGATCGCCGAGCGCCTGGACGTGACCAAGGCGGCGCTCTACTACCACTTCAAGACCAAGGAAGAGATCCTGGTCGGCATCTTCGACGACGTGATGCAGCCGATCGACGAACTGATCGAGTGGGGCCGCCATCAGCCGCACACCCTGGAGACGAAGCACGAGATCGTACGGCGCTACAGCGAGTACCTCACCGCCGCCGGGCCGTTGTTCCGCTTCATGCACGAGAACCAGGCGACGGTACGGGAGTTGCGCATCGGCGACCTGTTCAAGGAGCGCATGAAGGGCCTGCGTCACATCATCATCGACCGGGACGCCACCCTGGCCGACCAGGTCCGGTGCGTGAGCGCCATCTTCACGCTGCACGCCGGGATGGTGTTCGTGATGCAGGAACTCGACGGCGACCCCGAGGAGAAGCGTGAAGCCATCCTCGAAGTCGCCGTCGACATGGTGACGCAGGCACACAGGGGTGTGTCCTAGGTCACCGTGGATCAGAGGGTGATGCCCTTGGTCCGCAGGAAGGCGACCGGGTCTATCGCCGTGCCGTAGTTGGCGGAGGTGCGGATCTCGAAGTGCAGGTGCGGGCCGCTGGAGTTGCCGGTGTTGCCGGACAGGGCGATCTTCTGGCCGGTCGCGACGACCTGGCCGACCCGCACGTCGATGCGGGACAGGTGGGCGTACTGCGAGTAAGTGCCGTTGCCGTGCTTGATGACGACGGCGTTGCCGTACGCGGGGCCGTCACCGGCGCCGTTGCCGCCGGCCTTGACGACCGTACCGCCGTGCGCGGCCATGACCTTGGTGCCGGTGGAGACGGCGAAGTCCTGCCCGCTGTGGGTGGACTGCCACATGCCGCCGGCCTGCGCGTAGCTGGCGCTCAGGCTGTAGCCCTTGACCGGGGTGGTCCAGCCGACGGCCTTCTTCGCGGCGACCGAGGTGGCGTTCGCCTTCTTGGCGGCGGCGACCGTGGCCGCCTTCGCCTGGGCCGCGGCCTGCGCCTCGACGGCGTGCGCGACACCCGTGGTGGCGGTCGTGGCAGCGGCCGTGGAGGTGTTGGCGGCGGCCGCGACCCCGGCCCCCAGGACGACCGAGGCGCCGAATCCGGCGGCCAGCACGGCCGCGCGGGTGCGGAGCTGGGACGTACGGGAAGAACGGGACGTGACACGCGAGAACATGCGAAACCTCATGGGTCGGGGGCAGAAGGACCGCTCGGCGCATATGCCTTCTGCCGGGCGGGCCATCCCTTGGTACCTGTCGCAGCCGGTCCGGCCAAAACGTGTGATGTACTACGGAAGCTAGTAATTACCGGCATATAGCCGGAACTCTTGACAGAGCACCCATTCAGGAGAAGACAGCACAAGTCTGCGTATCCGACACGCGAGTTGTGCGAAGTAAGTCCCTTTTGTCCAGCTCTATCCGTCTCCTAATCCGGCTAGTACCGGACAAATCGCCTGTGCGGCATGTCACCGGCGGAGCGGCTCCGCGCCCCCCTGAATGTGACCGGCGCTACTCTGCTGTTTCCTGCCAACAGGGCTCAGGGGGAGGCCGGGTGGAACCGTCGGTCATCGGCGTGCGGCTGGCGTCGGCAGTGGCCGCGCCGCTCGTGAAGAGGCTGTTCGTGAGCGAGGGCGCAGGCGCCGGGCTGGTGGAACGGCCGGTGCGGATCTCCTCGTACGTCTCGTTCCGCGGCGAGAAGCGGCGGCTGGAGCGCGAAGACCTCGCCCGTCTCGCCACCGAACTGGTCCGGCAGGCGCTGAAGGGGGGCGGGGAGCGCCCCTTGCCGCCGGGCGAGGAAGAGCCCGTGGCGCACGCCCTCGCCGACACCCTGTACGCCCTCGGCGCGCTGGACATGACCGACGTACAGGCGGTGGAACTCGGCCACGAGGCCCTGGCCGCACGGCTGCGCGCCGCGAGCGGCACGCCGGACCGCGACCTCTCCCGTGACGCGGCTCACTTCTACCTCGGCACGCTGACCACCGCCTGCCTGCACATCCTGCACTTCTTCACGCAGCGCTCGACCTTCGTCACCCGCACCCTGGTCGAGCAGTCCCGCCGCCAGCACGAACTGGTCGGCAAGATCGACGCCCTGCTCACCCGCACCGCACCGGCGTCCGACAGCGCCTTCGAGCAGCGCTATATGACATACGTCACCACCAAGCACGGCCACCTCACCATCTACGGCATCGACCTGGCCGACTCCCCGGACCGCTGGCCCCTCGACGCCGCCTACCTCGGCCTCCAGGCCCTGCACCCGGCCGCCGACGGCGAGGCGGCCGGCCCCGGCCTGCCCTCCGCCGCCGACACGCTCCCCGCCGAACAGGCCTTCGCCCAGCACGACCGCGTGCTGCTGCGCGGGGTGGCCGGCTCCGGCAAGACCACGCTCGTCCAGTGGCTCGCCGTCACCGCGGCCCGCGGCGCGCGGGGCGACCGGGTCCCGTTCGTCCTCCCGTTGCGCACCCTGGTCCGCCGCCCCGACGGCCTTCCCGCACCGGACGCCTTCCTGTCCGCCGTACGCGTCCCCTTCCACGCGAACCAGCCGGACGGCTGGGCGGACCACGTGCTCGGCGCGGGCCGGGGGCTGCTCCTGGTGGACGGCATCGACGAGATCCCCGAACGGGAGCGCGAAGGCGCCCGCCGCTGGCTGCGCGACCTGCTGGACGTCTATCCCGGCAACCAGTGGCTGGTCACCTCCCGCCCCTCCGCCGTACGGGAGGACTGGCTCGCCCCCGAGGGCTTCACGGAGCTCACGCTCACCCCGATGACCACGGACGACGTGGCCGCCTTCGTCACGCGCTGGCACTGCGCCGCCCGCACCGGCGCCCCCGAGGACCGCGACCGTCTCGACGTCTATGAGCGCTCCCTCCTCGACGCCGTCCGCACCAAGCCCGACCTGGGGCACCTCGCCACCAACCCTCTGATGTGCGGTCTGATCTGCGCCCTGCACCGGGACCGGAGGGGCTACCTCCCGCACGGCCGCCAGGAGCTGTACGACGCCGCGCTGGCGATGCTGCTGGCGCGGCGGGACGAGGAGCGGGACATGGCCGGACCCGACGGCGTCCACCTCACCGAGCTCCCCCAGATCCAGCTGCTCCAGCGGCTCGCGTACTGGCTGATCCGCAACGGCCAGTCGGAGATGGACCGCGCGCGTGCCGAGCGGCTGATCGCCGACGTCCTCCCGTCCCTCCCGGCGGCCGCCTCCCAGGGCGACGCCCCGGCCGTGCTGCGCCATCTCCTGGTCCGCAGCGGCCTGCTGCGCGAACCGTCCCCCGGCACGCTGGAGTTCGTCCACCGCACCTTCCAGGACTACCTGGGCGCGAAGGCGGCGGTGGAGGACGGGGACTTCGGCCTGCTGGTGCGGGGCGCGGCGGACGCGCAGTGGGCGGACGTGATCCGGATGGCGGTGGCCCATGCCCGCCCCCGGGAACGGGCCGAACTGCTACGGGAGTTGCTGGCGTCGGCGGACCGCCTTGAGGGCGCGGCCCGCGCGCGGGTGCGGCTGCTCGCCCTGGCGTCACTGGAGCACGCGACGCAGCTGGATCCCGGGGTGCGCGAGGAGGTCGAGCGGAGCGCCGCCAGCCTGATCCCGCCCCGGACCACGCAGGAGGCCCGCGCGCTGGCGTCGGTGGGGCCGCTCGCCCTGGAGCTGCTGCCCGGCCCGGACGGGCTGGACGACGCCGAGGCCCGTGCCGTGGTCGTCACGGCGTCGCTCATCGGCACCGAGGCCGCGCTGCCGGTCCTGGCCCGCTACCGTGCCCACCCCGCCCTGGAGGTACGGGCCCAGCTGAGCTGGACCTGGCACCGCTTCCCGGCCCGGCGGTACGGCACGGAGGTCGTCGCCCGGCTGCGCGAGGACGGCCTCTTCTTCGCGGCGCACTCCGCGGAACACCTGCGCATCCTGCGCGAACTGGGTGGACGGCGGGCTTTGCAGCTGGTGGGCGACCTCGACCCGGCCGCGCTGCCCGACGACGTGGCCGAGCTGGTCGTCAAGGGCAACGAGCGGCTGCGCGGCCTGGAACGCCTCGCCGAGCTGCACCGGCTCAGCCATCTGGACCTCTCCCGGTGCCCGCACGTCCAGAGCGTCGCCCCGCTGGCCCGCCTGCCCCTGCGGTGGCTCTCGCTCCACCTGCTGCCGGGACTGGAACGGCCGGGAGCCCTGCGGGAGCTGGCGGGCTCCGCGACGCTGGACCAGCTCGACGTCGGCATCGCGCTGCCGGCGGACTCCCTCGACGCGGCGCTGCCCGAAAGCCTGCCCCTGCGGTACCTGCGGCTCACCGGGAACGCCACCCGGCACACCGGACTGCGTGGCCTGCACCATCTCGGGTCACTGCGTCAGTTGAGCCTCGCGAGCCCGTCCGCGGCGCTGACGTCCGAGGACTTCGAGGAGATCGCGCGCCTGCCCGCCCTGGAGGAACTGCGCCTCGACTGGCGGGCGGTCGGCGGGCGCGGGCCGTCCCTGCCCGGCGTCACCGGCCTGCGTCTGCACGACTTCGAGGGCACCGAGGACCTTTCGGACCTCCCGGCCCTGCTCCCGGACCTGCGCGAGGTCACCCTCCATCTCGCCGCGGGGGTCACCGACGTACCCGAGCACGTCCTCGGGGCGTTCCCGGTGCGGCCAACTCTGGCGAGAATCCGCGCAGTTGTGTGACGCACGCCCCTGTACACCTACCGTTCAGTAACCCTACGGTTCCTCTCGCGCCACCCTCACGCACGAACATGCACACGACATGCCGGTCACCGTACGCACCGCGTACGGACGTGAAGGGACCCCCCATGACCAGACGCAGCCCTTGGGCCAGCCGCACCGCCGCCACCGCCGTCGCCGCGGCCGCCCTCGTGGCCGTCGCCGCCCCCGCCGAGGCCGCCACCAGCACCGCCTCGACCACCGCGGCCACCTCCACCTCCACCGCCGCCGCGGACGTCGACTACGCCACCTGGCAGCGGGACTGCCAGGCCGTGATGGACCAGGCACTGCCGTACCTGAAGCAGCGGATCGCCCAGGCCACGCCGGGCGAGAAGCAGGCGATCGTCTTCGACATCGACAACACCACGCTGGAGACCGACTTCGGCTTCAGCTTCCCACAGCCGGCCAACAAGCCCGCGCTGAACGTCGCGAGGTACGCGCAGGAGCACGGCGTCGACATCTTCTTCGTCACCGCTCGCCCGGGCATCATCCACCTGCCCACCGAGTGGAACCTGGAGCAGGTCGGCTACGAGGTCGACGGCCTCTACGTGCGCGGCTTCTTCGACCTCTTCAAGAACGTCGCGGACTACAAGACGGCCCAGCGGGTGAACATCGAGTCCAAGGGCTACACGATCATCGCCAACATCGGCAACAACACCACCGACCTGTCGGGCGGCCACGCCGAGAAGACGTACAAGCTCCCGGACTACGACGGCCAGCTCTCGTAGCACCCGGACATGCGAAAGGGGCCGGTGCCTGACGGCACCGGCCCCTCACGTCTGCGGTGTTACGCGTCCTTGCTCAGGTTCGGACCCGCTCCACCGGCGGCCTGCTCGATCGGCGGGACGTCCGGCAGGGCCGACTTCTCCTCGCCGCGGAAGGTGAAGGTCTTGCTGTCGCCCTCGCCCTCGGTGTCCACGACCACGATGTGGCCGGGACGCAGCTCGCCGAAGAGGATCTTCTCCGACAGGGAGTCCTCGATCTCGCGCTGGATCGTGCGGCGCAGCGGCCGGGCGCCCAGCACGGGGTCGTAGCCCTTCTTCGCCAGCAGCTCCTTGGCGGACTGGGAGAGCTCGATGCCCATGTCCCGGTCCTTCAGGCGCTCGTCCACCTTGCCGACCATCAGGTCGACGATCCGCAGGATGTCGTCCTGGGTCAGCTGCGGGAAGACGACCACGTCGTCGACGCGGTTGAGGAACTCGGGCCGGAAGTGCTGCTTGAGCTCGTCCGAGACCTTGTTCTTCATGCGCTCGTAGTTCGACTTCGTGTCACCCGCGGCGGCGAAGCCCAGGTTGAAGCCCTTGGAGATGTCCCGGGTGCCGAGGTTGGTCGTCATGATGATGACCGTGTTCTTGAAGTCCACGACCCGGCCCTGGGAGTCGGTCAGGCGACCGTCCTCCAGGATCTGCAGCAGCGAGTTGAAGATGTCCGGGTGGGCCTTCTCCACCTCGTCGAACAGGACGACGGAGAACGGCTTGCGGCGGACCTTCTCGGTCAGCTGGCCACCCTCTTCGTAGCCCACGTAACCGGGGGGCGAACCGAAGAGGCGCGACACCGTGTGCTTCTCGCTGAACTCCGACATGTCGAGGGAGATCAGCGCGTCCTCGTCACCGAAGAGGAACTCGGCGAGCGCCTTGGACAGCTCGGTCTTACCGACACCGGACGGGCCGGCGAAGATGAACGAGCCACCCGGACGCTTCGGGTCCTTCAGACCGGCACGCGTACGGCGGATCGCCTTCGACAGCGCCTTGACGGCGTCGACCTGGCCGATGACCCGCTTGTGGAGCTCGTCCTCCATGCGCAGCAGGCGCGAGGACTCCTCCTCGGTCAGCTTGAAGACCGGGATGCCGGTGGCCGTGGCGAGGACCTCGGCGATCAGCTCGCCGTCGACCTCGGCGACGACGTCCATGTCGCCGGCCTTCCACTCCTTCTCCCGCTTGGCCTTCGCGGCGAGGAGCTGCTTCTCCTTGTCGCGCAGGGAGGCCGCCTTCTCGAAGTCCTGCGAGTCGATCGCGGACTCCTTGTCCCGGCGGACACCGGCGATCTTCTCGTCGAACTCGCGCAGGTCCGGCGGAGCGGTCATCCGGCGGATGCGCATCCGGGAACCGGCCTCGTCGATCAGGTCGATCGCCTTGTCCGGCAGGAAGCGGTCCGAGATGTACCGGTCGGCCAGGGTGGCGGCCTGGACCAGTGCCTCGTCGGTGATGGAGACGCGGTGGTGCGCCTCGTAGCGGTCGCGCAGACCCTTGAGGATCTCGATGGTGTGCGGGAGCGAGGGCTCGGCGACCTGGATGGGCTGGAAGCGGCGCTCCAGGGCCGCGTCCTTCTCCAGGTGCTTGCGGTACTCGTCCAGCGTGGTGGCACCGATGGTCTGCAGCTCACCGCGGGCCAGCATCGGCTTGAGGATGCTCGCGGCGTCGATGGCGCCCTCGGCGGCACCCGCACCGACCAGCGTGTGCAGCTCGTCGATGAACAGGATGATGTCGCCGCGGGTGCGGATCTCCTTGAGCACCTTCTTCAGGCGCTCCTCGAAGTCACCGCGGTAGCGGGAGCCGGCGACCAGCGCGCCGAGGTCCAGGGTGTAGAGGTGCTTGTCCTTGAGGGTCTCGGGCACCTCGCCCTTGACGATGGCCTGGGCGAGGCCCTCGACGACGGCGGTCTTGCCGACGCCGGGCTCACCGATCAGGACCGGGTTGTTCTTGGTACGGCGGGACAGCACCTGCATGACCCGCTCGATCTCCTTCTCGCGCCCGATGACCGGGTCGAGCTTGGACTCACGAGCGGCCTGGGTGAGGTTCCGGCCGAACTGGTCGAGGACCAGGGACGTCGAGGGGGTGCCCTCGGCAGGCCCGCCGGCGGTGGCGGTCTCCTTGCCCTGGTAGCCGGAGAGCAGCTGGATCACCTGCTGCCGCACCCGGTTCAGATCAGCGCCCAGCTTGACCAGGACCTGGGCGGCGACGCCCTCGCCCTCACGGATCAGGCCGAGCAGGATGTGCTCCGTGCCGATGTAGTTGTGGCCCAGCTGAAGGGCCTCGCGGAGCGACAGCTCCAGGACCTTCTTGGCACGGGGGGTGAAGGGGATGTGCCCGGACGGGGCCTGCTGGCCCTGGCCGATGATCTCCTCCACCTGCTGGCGGACCGCCTCGAGCGAAATCCCGAGGCTCTCAAGGGCCTTGGCGGCGACACCCTCACCCTCGTGGATCAGGCCCAGGAGGATGTGCTCGGTGCCGATGTAGTTGTGGTTGAGCATCCGGGCTTC
Source organism: Streptomyces sp. NPDC089424 (assembly GCF_044749345.1). Lineage (NCBI taxonomy): Bacteria > Bacillati > Actinomycetota > Actinomycetes > Kitasatosporales > Streptomycetaceae > Streptomyces > Streptomyces sp. NPDC089424. The sequence continues at coordinate 4,288 of NZ_JBIVHU010000015.1, read as the reverse complement.
TTCCTGAGCCAGGACGACAACCCGCCGCGCGCGGTCGGTGAACCTCTCGAACATCGTTAATCGCTCCTCAGAGCGGTCAGGCAGTGGGGGGAACTTCCCCTCCCTGTCCTTCCGCAGCTTAGTCCCGCAAGCGGGGACCGCTCATTCCAACTGCCGACACCGTCGATGGCCTCCTGACCCCGAACGCCGACATCTGCTCCAACCCGATGGTGCGAGACGATGTTCCCGCAGGCCAGGCAGTTACCCCCACCATCAGTACGCCGATGGCGAACGCGAGACGGCCTTGCCTGCGTGTCGCCCCCTCTCACTAGGGATGTCTTACCCGCTCGCACGGACAGTCCATGCCGTGCGCCCCCGTTCCCTCCGCTACGGGCGAACAACCTTGCGCCACCCCGCACCCCCACACGCCCCCTTTTTCGCCACTCTGTGCATCAACAGCAACACCCAGCGTAACTCGAACGCTGTTCTGACGGTTGCGCTTGGCATGGTTGGCGCAATGCCCTGGGTTCCGCCCCCACGGCGCCCTCTCGATCAGTGCGATCGGGTGAGGCGGTGGTACGAGCACGAGCTGGGGTGGGCGACCGTGCCGGGCACCCCGCTCCACCTGTCGGTGGGCTCGCGCTTCGATGTCCTGGACGTACCGGCCGAGGCGGGCCTCGCGGGCCTGCGGCACCTCGTTCCGGGCTCTCCGGTGGCCGTCCAGGGTGACCGGATGAGGCTGCTGGTGGCGGCCGGGAGCGCGGCGGAGCTGCCGGGGGTGCTGGACTGGCTGGAGTGGGGCGGCCTGGCGCTGGACCTGCGCGCCGTCGGCGGGGAGGACGGCGCCTCCACCGAGGCTCCGCTTCCGCCGGACGCCGGCGCGGGCTGCCGGGGCGGCGAGGGGCTCACCGGGGATGGGGCGGGGGGCCTGAGGGGTGCGGGAAGCGCGGGAGGCGCGGGAGGCGCGAGTGACTCAGGGGGCTCAGGTGCCGCGGAGGGCGGGGGGGCCGGGGATTCCGGTGGCCGTTCGCTGAGCTGTTCCGGGGGCTGTCCGGAGTTCGTGCAGGGGGCCGCTGTATGGCTGCGGCCCCCCGTGCCGGGGTGCGAGGTCGAGGCCTCGCTGCCGACGCTGTCGGCCATGGGGGGCGTTGGGGGCGCCCCCGATCTCGTACGGCTGCTGGACACGGTGGCGACCCACTGCCACCGAATCCGGCTGCGACGCGCTCGTACTCAGCCGTTGGCCTTCTCGTAAGCCTCGCGAATGGACGCGGGAACGCGGCCACGGTCGTTGACCTCGTAACCGTTCTCCTTCGCCCACGCACGGATGGCAGCGGTGTCCTGGCTGCCACCGGACGCCGCACGCGCCTTTCCACGCCCTCCGGAAGCACGGCCACCAGTACGTCGGCCACCCTTCACATAGGGGTCAAGAAGGCTGCGCAACTTGTCCGCATTGGAGGTCGTGAGATCGATCTCGTACGTCTTACCGTCCAGCGCGAACGTCACCGTCTCGTCCGCCTCGCCGCCGTCGAGGTCGTCGACAAGAAGGACCTGAACCTTCTGTGCCACCGCATTTCCTTTCATCGATAACGTTGAGGGCCGAGGGTCTGCGGCGTCCGCCGTTTCGCCGCCCCCTGTTATATGCAGTACTGCAGTACGTCGGAAAGCAAACCGCTTTTGCTGGAAAAACACAAACCCCCGGGAGAGGCCGGGGGACGGCCCTCGCCCGGAAACATACGCGTTTCGGACATAGGGAACCTGGGCAGCGGGCCCGGGCTGAATACTCCGGGCATACGGTCGGCCATACCCCCGGGCATACCTCCCCGACATAGCCCGCCGACATCCCCCTGGCATACTCCCCGGCAAACCTTCGGCATACCCCGGCGATCACAGATGCAGAAGCATCCGGCTGTTGCCCAAGGTGTTCGGTTTCACTCGTTCGAGACCCAGGAACTCGGCGACGCCCTCGTCATAGGAACGCAGCAGCTCCGCGTAGACGTCGGTGTCCACCGGGGTCTCGCCGATCTCGACGAAGCCGTGCCGGCCGAAGAAGTCGACTTCGAAGGTCAGACAGAAAACCCGGCGAACGCCGAGCCACCGGGCGGTCTGCAGCAACTTCTCCAGCAACTGATGGCCGACGCCGGCGCCCTTGAGGCCGGGCTTCACGGCGAGAGTGCGGACTTCCGCGAGGTCTTCCCACATCACGTGCAGTGCGCCGCAGCCGACGACCTCGGCGTTGTCGTCCCGTTCCGCGACCCAGAACTCCTGGATGTCCTCGTAAAGCGTCACCGTGGCTTTGTCGAGCAGGATGCCGCCGCGGACGAAGGAGTCGAGGAGTCGGCGGACGGCGGGGACATCGCTGGTCCGGGCCCGGCGGACGGTGAGGGCTTTAGCGGTGACTTCGGGGTTCTCGGCGGAGGGGCGCTCTGCGGACATGAGCGGACGCTATCGCCCGGAGGCCTCCGGGGCGGAGCCGGGGTTCTCGGCGGAGATGTCGCGCTTCGCGTTGTCCGGTGTCTTGCGCTTCGCGTTGCCGGGACGGTTCTCGTCGCGGGTATCGGGGGCCGTATTCGTGGCTTCGGACGGTTCGGTTCGTTCGGCCCGCGGTTCGGTTCGTTCGGCTCGTTCAGTGCTCCCGGCCGGCTCCGGGGGGAGCGGCGTTTCCGGGATGCCGACGATGCGGACGGCGTCGCGCAGTGCCTGGCGCTGTTCCTCGCTCATCATGCCGAAGAAGGCGACGAGCGCGGCCGCGGCGTTGTCGCTCTGCGACCAGGCGTCGTTCATGAGGGCCGCGGCGTACGCGGCTCGGGTGGAGACCGCCTCATATCGATAGGCCCGGCCCTCCGCCTCGCGGCGCACCCAGCCCTTCTGATGGAGATTGTCCAGAACCGTCATCACCGTGGTGTAGGCGATGGACCGTTCCTGCTGAAGATCTTCCAGGACTTCTCGAACGGTCACCGGGCGGTTCCACTTCCACACCCGCGTCATGACCGAGTCTTCGAGTTCTCCCAAGGGGCGAGGCACAGTTCAGCACAATAGTGGGAAAACCGCGTTATGGCGTGCTGGACAGGGACTTTTCTTACGGATCTTGCCAAAACGGTTGCCAAGCGGCACAAAAAGGGCGCACGACTCGGGGTGGGAGTCGTGCGCCTTCGGTCCGGGGCCGCCGTGGCTGTCAGGCGTCGCCCGTGGCGGAGGACCGGGGGGGGCCCTCCGTGCGGGCGAGGGCGGCGTCGACCGCCGCGTCCTCCTTGGCCTTGTTGGCGCCGCCCTGGGTCTTCACGATCACCCGGATCACGCCGATGAAAAACACGGCCATCACGACCGGGGGGAGAAGCGCGGAGACGTAGTCCATGGGTCCAGGGTAGTGGCGGGCGGCCGGGCCGGGTGCGCGGGGCCGCGCCCTGGGTCTCAGACGGCCGCGAGGTGCTGTGAAGGCGTCGCCGGGGGCTGGGGTGGCTTGCGGCGGGGGAAGACCTCGCCCGGGGTGGGGATGGGGCGGCGGGCGGGCTTCGGGGCGGAGCCGGGGGTGGGGGTGGGGGTGGGACTGGGGGCGGGGCCGGCCGGGGAAGGCGGGGCGGGTTTCTCCGCCGGGCGCTTCTCGGGTTTGCGCTCCGGCTTCTCCGCGTCGGCGTGGGGGGACGGGAGGGCCGCCCGGCCGCCGGGGAGGGCGTGGAGGTGGGTGCGGGAGGCCGGGATGCGGGCGGTGAGGGGGGCGGTGTGGGGGGCGGTGTGGGGGGCGGTCGCCTGGCAGCTGTCGAGGAGCGCCGCGGCTTCGGGGTTGCCGCGCAGGGCGCGCAGAGCGGCCAGGTCGTCGGGGTGGGGGCGGTGGCCGGCCCGGAGGGCCTCCTCCAGGAGCGTGAGGTAGCCGGCCGCGGTGCCGGGGAGGGCGGCGCGGTAGCGGGCCAGGTCGGCCACGAGGAAGGCCCTCAGGCGGGCGCCCTCGCGCATTGCCTCGTCGAGCGACTCGGCCAGGCGGTGGCAGTCCTGGACGTCCTCTGCCGAGGTCTGGCCGGGGTGGAGGGCGAGGGCGAGAGCGCGTCGGAGCACACGCAGCTCCGCCGCACCGAACGCCATGCCGCCGCGGGATCCGTGTGGCGTGGGCATGCGGCGACGATACGCGCTAATCAGACAAACCGGGCGGTAGGTGGGTGGGTGTGGCGTGGGTGCCACTCGGGTGGGCGGGGGGTGCCTGTGGCGCGCGGCGCGTCGTTGTCTCGTCGGGGGCGGGTCGGGGGGTGTCCGTCCTCGGAACGGCGCGAAATCGGTCACTCACCGACGCACCCGTGTTGACGCGCCAACCGCTGCGGGC
>NZ_JBIVHU010000014.1:0-91608 GCF_044749345.1 Streptomyces sp. NPDC089424 | reverse complement strand
ATAATCCACCGCCCCGCGTGAGCCCGGCCGCCAACTATCACGCCGTGATAATCGCGGACCCCTCCAGCAGCCCGGCCCGGATTATCACGGCGTGATAATCCCCGCGGCCCCCGACCGGGTGAAACCGCATCAGAACCCGTGAACCGGGTGCCACACACACCACAGAGGTCAGTAAGGTGACGCCATGGCCTCTCCATACCCCGACGGAGACCGGGAAAAGGTGGCGTCCAAGCTGCCCTCGGCGCTCCAACAAGCACTCAAGGTCCGCGCCGCCGAACTCAGCCTGGACATCCAGGACGCCGTCGAGGCGGCCATCACCAGCTGGCGGACCTCCACCAGCACCAGCCCCGACGTCGACACCGCCGGCGCCAAGTCCTTCTCCACATGGCTCCCGCCCGGCCTGTACGAGGACTTCAAGACGACCTGCACCGACCGGGGCGTCTCCTACACCCAGGGCCTCGCTCAGTCCGTCCGGGACTGGCTCGACACCAACCCCTCCCCGCAGGACGCCGGCCGCCCCACCGAACCCGAGCGGAAGATCGTCGGAAACCAGAAGGGTGGCGTCGGGAAGACCGCCGTCTCCGCGGGCATCGGCCAGGCCTACGCCGAATCCGGCAAGCGCGTCCTCATCGTCGACTTCGACCCCCAAGGACACCTGAGCGAACAGCTCGGTGTTCCCCAGATCGAACCCGACCACGACAGCCTGGTCTCCCACATGTGCGGCGAAGGCGAAGGAGACCTTCGCGACCTGGTCGTGGTGATAGAGGACAAGCGGTTCGAGAAGCGACTCCACGTCCTGCCCGCCTGCTTCGACGGCTTCCTCCTTGACGCGAAGATCGCAGTTGTCGGCACGCAGAAGCGCGGCTTCCAGAAGGAAGCCGCCCTCGAGATGGCGCTCCGCCCCCTCGAAGCCGACTACGACGTCATCATCATCGACTGCCCGCCCAGCCTCGGTATCGCCATGGACGCCGCGCTCTACTACGGGCGCCGCCGCCGAAGCGAAACCGCCGGCGTCTCCGGCGTCATCATCCCCGTCCTCGCCGAGGACTCCTCGATGACCGCATACAGCATGCTCGCCCAGCAGATCGAAGACCTCTGCCAGGACCTGTCCCTGGAAATCGACCACCTCGGCCTGGTCGTGAACCTGTACGACTCCCGCCGCGGCTACGTCGCCACCTCCACCCTCGACAGCTGGAACGCCGTCGGCGACCCCCGCGTCCTGGCCGTCATCGGAGACCTGAAGGAACAGCGAGAAGCAGTCCGCAAGAGGATGCCGCTGCTGTCGTACGCCCCGTACAGCGACCAGGCGGAAGCCATGCGGCAGGTAGCGAGGGGAGCCACCAGGTGAGCAAAGCCGAAACCCTCGGGCCGGCACCGTCGTTCGGAGCGGTCCGCAGCGCCCGACGCAACGCCATCCGCAGCATAGGGGGCGAGGACACCACCGCAGCGATCACAGAGCTGCCGGTCACCGTCATCAGCGACAACCCCGACAACCCGCGTAACCACCTCCGCAACCTCGATGACACAGTCGAAGCCGTCCGCGAGGTCGGCATCATCCTGCCCATCGTCGTCGCCACCGTCGACGCTTACCTCCGCGACAGGCCCGACCGCGGAGGCGACCTGGACGACGGCGCCCAGTACGTCGTCGTCGACGGCCACCGCCGCCTTGAGGCGTCCCGACGTGTCGGCCTGGCCATCATCCCCGTCCGTGTCGACAACTCCCGCGTCGCCACCGACGAAGCCCTCCTCGAGGCCGCGTTCATCGCGAACGTCCACCGCGACGACATGACCGACCTTGAGGAAGCCCACGCTCTGAAGCAGCTCGTCGAGTACTACGGGTCGCAGATCAAGGCGTCCAAGCGGCTGGGTATCTCGCAGGCCAACATCTCCAGCAAGCTGTCGCTGCTCAAGCTGGCGCCGGAGTTGCAGAAGGACCTCATGACTGGGGAGCGGAAGGTCGAGCATGTCCGCAACCTTGGGAAGCTGTCCCCTCAGGAGCAGAAGGCGAAGGCCGACGAGCGCGCGGAGGCTGCCCGGCAGAAGCCGGAGCCTCGCCCGGCGTCGGTGGTGGAGCGGGCGGCCGGGCCCGCGGATTATCACGGCGTGATAATCCCGGAGACTTCCCCGGCGGCGCCCGCCGGGTCTGCCGCGCCAGCCGCGGGTCAGGAGACGCCAGTCGAGGTGCCGGAGCCCACGACACCCCCCAGCAAGCAGTCTGCCCGGCCCACGTCGGTGCCAGCGCAGGCGGCAACACCGGAGGTGCCAGCCCTCAGTGCGGAGAGCGCGACCCCAGCTCGGTTCCCGTACGACAACCCGGGCGAGGCTTGTATGTTCCTTGAGAAGAAAGCGAGTTGGGGTGACTATCTCGCCATCTTGCACAACATGATGCTCAGGGCTTCCGAACTGGATCCTGACACCTACCAGGAGATCGTGGACGAGGTCGCAGAGAAGCGATCCGCACCGACCGCCTGACCCACCATGGGCCCCGCACCTCTGCCTTCCGGGCAGGGCGCGGGGCCCTTCTTTTCGTGCAGCCAGAAACTATTGACTACCTGTCTAATATGCGCTGGGTTGTGTCGGTTTCGTGTCCGTCGATCGTGTGCACGTCTCGTGAAACCCTTCCCCACATGCATGTATGCAGCTTGGGATGGAACAGCCGACCCCCCACACCGCTGGGTGGCGGCCGCCCAGCCGGGGTACGGCCCTGCGAGGTTCGCAGCCCTCCAGACGCCACACCCCGGCACACGGCGACCCCACCCGACAACCCGCCACCGGCAACCGAAGCCGGCGGATGGCAACGTTCCTGCCCTCCATGGCAACGTCCCGGACTACAATCGCGTCATCTGACGGGCGCGCCCGCGACACCCACACACCCCCACTGCTGGTCCCGCACCGATGTCGGCAACACCACGACCCCCGGACCAGGAAGCAGGGGCTCCTGGGCATCCGGAACCCGGCAACAACGACAGAAACCGATCCAAGGTTGCCGCCCGTGACCGGATAGGCCGGATCTGTACACCAGCGGACTCAACGGTGTATCAAATCTCGGCTGGTTCTCCCACCCAGCCGTAAATCAATGTCACAGTGGCATCCCCGCAGTGCGGACTGGCAGCCGCACGACGGGGCTGCCCGTCGACCGCCGACCCGACGGGTGGCGACCTTCCCGATATCTGCCGGAGGAATTGGGGGCTACCCCTATGTCCGCAGCAGAGCCGGCCACCCCCACCCCGCCCTGCGTGAACCGGACGGGCGTCGCGGCCGTAATCGATATCAACCGGCGCGTCACAGGGACGTCCGGCACCAACAGGCGGGGGGCGAGGATGAGCGACCCCACCCACCATCCCGTACGCAGGCCAGTCGAACGCACCCCGCACGAGCGGATCGCCGACGACATGGAAGCAGCGTTCAACGCTGCGGGGAAGACCCTCACCGACGACGACACCGCACTCGTCTTCACCCACACCCTGACCATCGTCGGGCGCGCCCTCGAGGGCGCGGAAGCGCAGGACATCATCAACGGCGACCAGCTCGCGAAACTGGAGGCTCTGGTCGAAGGGATGAAGGCGGCACCCCGCCTCCTCTGAATGTGCGCATATGCCAGAGGTTCGTACCCTTTGACTTAGGGTCAGCCCCGAACACCCCGACACTCCCTGCTGATCGTTTGACACAATCCGTTCAACTCGGGCCACACGCGTGCCAGTATGGGGCGTCCGGAAACAACCGGAACAGCATCTCCGGCCTCCGGCGCGCGCCCCGCACACCCATGTACGGACGTCCCGCGCCCCGGGGCCACGACGGGACGGGGACGCCATGCGAAGAGACGACGAAGCAGCCGCAGAAAGCCTCGCCGAGCTGAGCAAGTTCTTCCGCTCGCATCCCGTCACCGGCCCCGCCGGCCACTCGTACATCGCCTCCGAAGCCCGCCCCACCCGTGTCCACGCCGGCGCCCCCGCGAACCTCACCGTCGTCGACCACATCGACGCCACCGTCGCCGAACTCGCCGACTACACCCGCCAGGCCAACCCCGAAGCCGGGACGCTCCCGCCACGCGTCGAAGCCGTCTACGAGTGGTGCGCGGAGAACACCAAGAACGCCCCGCAGGATGTGCAGCAGCGCCGCGACACCATCGTCTACCGGCAGCACCTCGAACACGCCATCGCCATGGGCGACACGAAAGTCGTACGCCCGATCCGCTGCCCCGCCTGCCGCACCCTTGGCCTGTTCTGGAAACGGGAGATCAGCCGGGCCATCTGCACCAACGCCCGCTGCCTCACCAAGGACGGGCTGTCCCACCGCTGGACCCTCGCCCGCCTCGCCCACGCCCAGATCGAAGACCGGCAAAAATCTGTGCGAGTGCGTGCAACCTAATCGCGGGCATACGAGTCTCACCCAGCATCAACAACTTCACACTGCGCACACAACTGGACTGATGAAGTCCGCCCGATGTCGGCCGCCGGAGCTGCGAACGATGGCCGCCCGACCCGGGAGGCCGCATGGCCATCACCGTCCACAGCCCCTACGCCTTCGCCACTGACCTCGTCTCCCTCCACGAGGCCGCCGCACTCTTCGCCGAGTGCGGACCCGAGTACGAGGTGAAGGCCCGCACCCTGAAGCGGTGGGCCGTCAAGCACGGCGTCACCGTTGAACGGGCGGGCCGCGAGGACGTTGCTTCCTGGAGTGACCTCCTGGAGGTGCACGCGAAGGAGATCGACCGCCGCGAAACCGTCGGCGTGCAGTAGTAGAAGGAGCAGCCTCCCAGCTAGCCCCGGCCCGGGTACCCCGCGGGCCGGGGCTTTCTCATATCCACATCGGCATTGGCATTGCACTGCCATGCCGATAGGGCTACTGTGGTGACATCAAGCACCGCAGACCCCCCAACTGGGGCCTGACAACGCGTATCTGACCCCCCGGAGCACCCCGTGGCCCTGATGACGCACGCCCACACACGCCCCGAAGCCGACTACAACGCCCTCTCCGAGGACGTCCAGGACCGCTTCGACCAGTACATGGAGCGCGCCGACCACGCAGCCACCAACGGCGAATACCTCGCCCTGATGGTCCTCGCCGGCATCACCGCCGGCCTCGACCTCCCCTACGGCGACCACATCCGCAAGTGCGCCTGCCGCTGCTGGTGCCCCGTCATCTTCAACCCCGACCACGCGGACGCCCACTGCATCGAGTCCGGCGACGGCTACAACCTCGGCCGCCACCAGTGCCCCACCTGCGCCGACCGCCACCGCGAAACCGCCTGAGGAGCCCACCATGACTGCCTTCATGCGCGCTTTCGTCTTCTGCGACGGCTGTCACCAGCCGCTGGACAACAGCACTGTGCCTTCAGCCCAAACCGTCGGCGAGGCCCGACGTGACGCCAAGCGGGACGGCTGGGTCTGCAAGCGCGGCGGCCGTGACCTCTGCGAGTACTGCGCCCAGCAAGACCGCAACGCCTGACCCACCCAGACTTCCCGGCCGCGCATGACGACCGCACTGCGCGGCCGGGACGCCAACCCCCAGGAGCACCAACGGTGAAGCCCATCCGGCCCCTCAGCCCCGCCATCCGCGCCGAAGCCGCCGCCGACCTCAACGCCCTCCCCCACGGCCGCATCACCGAACAAGGCACCGAAGCCCACGTCTTCACCGCCGGCCTCGACGACCTCACCGCCTGGTACACGGCCCTCGGCGGCCGCATCACCTTCCAGAACGCCGGACCTGGCGTCTGCCTCTGGACCCTCCACACCACCACCGACCACGGCAACGGCACCACCGTCCGCGTCCACGCCCTCGCCCTGAACACCGACCAGATCGACGCCGACTGCGCCAACGCCGTCGCCTGAGAAGGGACCCAACGCCATGACCACCATGACCCCCGAGGCGGCCGCTCAGAGCCCCTTCGCCAGCGACCCCTTCTACTGCCTCGGCGTCGCCGACGCCTACGACGAGCACGCCGCCGGCGAGGACATCGAGGACCTGGTCCGCCGCGCCGACGAAATGCTCGACGCCGCCCCCGAGGGAGTCGTCCCCGCGAACTACTACGTCTGCGGCTACGGCAACACCGTCCGCGGCATCCTCAACTCGCACATCGCCACCGTCAACGCCCAGGCCGAGGACGCGCAGACGTGGCTGGCCCGCAAGCAGGGCCGCGAGACCTCCACCCGCCGCACGCCCCGCCGGCCCCGCCGGAGGACAGCGTCATGAGAACCCGCACCGCCGCGATCCTCGTCACCGCCGCTGCTGTCGGCGCCGTCATAGCCGCCCCCGGCCGCGCCCACCCCGCCACCGCCCACCAGGTGTACACCGGCACCGGCTGGAAGATCGCCACCGGCAACGGCATCCGCTACCTCGGCAGTAGTTCCTGGACCGTCGTCTTCTACGACACCACGTCCCGCACCCAGCTCACCCCCCACGCCAAACGCACCGCCACCGAGCTGTACAAGCACACCGGCGTCACGTTCCGCGTCACCACCACCATCACCAAGGGCACAACGACCTGCCCCACCGGCCGGACCATCATCATGCGGCTCACCTCGGCCGTCACCCGATCCACCGGCACCCAATGCCCCACCCTCACCGGTGCCGCCAACGGATCCCGCGCCACGTTCGCCCTCACCAACTGGACGAAAGCCACCGTCGCCGGATCCAACGAGATCTACCGCCGGCAAGTCGTCAGCCACGAACTCGCCCACTCCGCAGGTCTCACCCACCCCACCACGTGGACAACCAGCCCGGCCCCCCTCATGCGCGGCGACATCTGGGGCGGCTACCGCACCCTCACCCGCGGCCACCAGTACACCACCCAGGACATCAACGGCCTGAAAAACCTCCGCGCCAACGCGACGAAGGTCCCCCCGCCGTGACCTGGCCCGACAGCATCGCCGCCGCAATCGGCGCCACCACCGCACTCCTCATCACCATCCACCAGCACAAACAGCGGAGCACCACCCAGACCCACACCAGGACGGAGGCCCACGATGGCCACCACCCGCACCGCCACCGACACCACCGGCAAGCGCGGCACCGCTAAGAAGACCACCACCAAACCGCCCGCCAAGCAGACCCCCGCCAAGCGCGCCACCGCCAGGCCGGCCGCGAAGAAGACCACCCCGGCCCCCACCAAAACCGCCACTCCGCGCCCCGCCCACGCCGAACCCGACCGCATCAACCTCCACAAGAACCACCCGCCGGCCCCCACCCTCGTCGACCTGCGCCCCCCGCTCCGCATCCGCCGCCGCGTCTTCGTCGGCCCCCACAAGCCCACCGAACTCGCCGCGATACGCGCCGCCCTCGCCTCCGCCGCCGCCCGCCTCCCCATCCCCGTCCGCGCCTGGAACGGCCCCACCGCCCACCTCCACGACGGCACCACCCTCACCCACACCCCCGCCTACGCCACCACCGACCAGCCCCCGCAGTTCATCGCCCACATCCCCTGCCCCCACGGCGCCACCCACGAATACCTCATCCGTTCCGCCCGCGACCTCGCCGGTGCTCGCGCCGTCACCAGCCTCTGTCAGGTCTCGCACGGCAGCCCCGACCAGGACACAGCCATCCGCCACGGCGCCCCCGCCGTCGCCCAGCCCAAGCCGCCCGCCGCCTTCCAGCTCCGCGAAGGCGTACGCCGCGCCCAGGCCCTCCACGACGACACCGAACCCCTCAACCGCGACGACATCGACGCCGGCCTCACCGCCCGCGCCGACACCGACAGCCCGAAGGAGCACCCCCAGCCATGACCGACTCCCTTACCCAGGAGCAGCGCGACCGCCGCTGGACGCAGGCCCACACAGCAATCCAAAACGCCCTCGCCGCCACCTGGACCGACTGGCGCCGCACTGGCCGACGCCCCGACTTCACCAAGGCCGCCGAACATGCCATGAACGGGCTCGGTGACCTTGCCGCCCAGATCCTCGCCGACGGCACCATGCTCAAGGCCCTCACCGTGAAGGACGGCGAACTCTGCCTCGACCTGGAACCCGCCACCGACCTCCTCAAGGCATTCGTGGCCGGCATGCGCGGCATCCTCCACGGCTACGGCGCCGAGAACTACGTCGAAACCGAGATGCAGGCCCCCGCCATCTCCATGGACCTGCGAGACAGCGACACCCCGTACGACTCGTACACCGTCACCATCCAGCGCCGCGAACGGCCCACCCCACACGAGTTCCGACAGAAGGCCGAAGCCCGGGTAGCCGAGCTGGAACGCCAACTGGAACAGGCTCGCGCCGATGCTCAGCAGCACTTCACCGCCTTCCAGAGCCTGGCTCGTCAGGCAGGAATGGCCATCGACCCCGTACACGACCAGTGCACAGCCGAGTACGGCGGAGCCGGCTACACCCGTTGCGAGCTGCCCAACGGCCACGACGGCCGCCACGACTCCGCACTCGGCAATCTGCGGAGGGCCACCTGGGGAGCAGCCTCCGATGACTGACCACACCCCCGGCTACGTCGCAGCCCTCGCCTGCGCACTCCACCAAGCCAACATCAACGCCCTCAACGCCGCCCAAAACGGCGACAACCAACTCGGCACCGCCATCACAAAGCACCCCGGCCTCCGCATCTGGAACGGCGACCTCCTTCGCGTCGGCCACCTCCCCAAGACCCCGTTCGCCGTCGAATGCAACGCCCTCCTCCCCGACGGCAAACACGTCGAGATGGCCCACCACGAGCACGTCCACATCGACCCCGTCATCCACCAGTGGGTGTTCTGCGCCGCGGACGCCGACGGAGCCGTCCCCATCACCATCGCCGTCACCCAAACCCGCACCGACGACCCGGACGACGGGTGAACGCCTACCTGAGGGCCTGCCACGGCAAAACCCGCTTCCCCAGCCGACGCGCAGCCCGACGCCGAGCCCGCCAAATACGAGGCCAAGGCGGCCCCCGCTTCAACACCTACAGGTGCTGGTTCTGCACCGGCATCCATCTAGGGCACGAGCCCGGCTACGCCACCCACCTCCGCCCCGGCCCCCACGGCCCCATACCCGTCACGGAGTACCCAACGTGAACCACACCGCCCCCGAGACGGACCGCCAACTCCGCCTCACCATCGTCGTCCACGGCGACCCAGCCCCTCAAGGCAGCAAGGCCTACAAAGGCCACCGCCTCAACCACAAGTCCGGCCGCATGTCCGCCGTCCTCGTCGAACAAGTCAAAGGCGTGAAGCCCTGGCGCCAGCGAGTCCACGCAGCCGCCCTAGCCGCCATCCGCGACTACCCCAACTGGCAGCCCCTCGACGGCCCCCTCGCCGCCGACATGGTCTTCACCATCCGCACCAAGCCCGACAGCCGACCCGTCTGGTGGCCCCGCAACACCCGCTGGTCCAAGCACCTCCACTGGCGGCCCGCATCCGCACCCGACCTGTCCAAACTCGCCCGCTCCACCGAAGACGCCCTCACCACCGCCCGAGCGTGGAAGGACGATGCCCGCCTCGTCGAATACGGCCACCTCGCCAAGTACTACGCCGACGACCCCACCCACCCCGACGCCCTGCCCGAGCCCGGCGCAATCATCCGCCTCTACACCCTTCCCGGAGCCGACCGATGACCCGGATGAGCAACAGCACACGCCTCACCACAACGCCTGCCACGGACAACCCCGAATGGCGGAAGGACGCAGCGTGCGCCCGCATCGACCCCGAACTGTTCTTCCCCATCGGCAGCCACCCCCAGGTCCTCCAGGAGGAACGGCAGGCCAAGGAAGTCTGCCGCCGCTGCACGGTCCGCCTGACGTGCCTGGACTGGGCGCTCGTCACGGGGCAGGCGCACGGAGTGTGGGGCGGCCTGACGGAGAACGAGCGCCGCCAGCTCGGCCAGCCGGTGGCGGTGCAGCCGATCCAGGTCGATCCGGTGCGTAGCCCGGGCAACAGGGAGTCCCGGTACTGGCCGGCGTACCCGAACGCGGTGGAGGGGATCCTCGGCACCCGCATGCCGGAGGTGCGGGCGTTGATCAGGCAGAAGGCGCGGGTGGGGGAGATGGCGTTGGCGTTGCAGACGAACGTTCAGACGGTGAAGCGGCTGTTGGATCGTGTGGCGGAGATGGATGCCGCGCAGGCCTCGGAGGAGGTGGAGGCGGCATGAGCGCCGTGACGGCCGACTGGCAGACCCGTGCCGCCTGCTCCACCATTGACGCGGACCTGTTCTGGCCCGACCCCGACACCCCCCAAGACCGCATCGACGCGGCCAAACAGGTCTGCGCATCCTGCCCGGTGAAGCAGGCATGCCTCGAAGACGCGGTACGCCGCGGGGAGCGGAACGCTATCTGCGGCGGCCTCACCGGAGCAGAGCGTCGGCAGCTCGTGAACCTGGACGGCTCGGGCCGCAAACGGCAGCTGGGGAAGACGTCGGCGCGGCAGCTCGCTGTGAAGCACGGCGCGCACCTCCTGGTGAACCTGGTGGAGTGGCGGGTGAGCGTGCAGCAGGTATCCGCCAGCCTCGGGTCGACGCCGATGGCCGTGTACCACGCCTATCTGCTGCTGGTGCCGCCGAAGCCGGGCCAGAAGCGCGGGAAGAAGAGGTCGGTTCTGGAGGAGTTGCTGCTGACGTCGAAGGAGCGGCTGCTCACGCTGCACCGGCGCGGCTTGTCCCAGTCGGAGATCGGTGTGGTGCTGGAGGTACCGCAGAGCATCGTCTGTGCGGCCCTGACGGTGCTCAAGCAGCGCGAGGAGGCGATTCGGCTGCTGTCCAAGAACGGGGCCGACGGGCTGGAGCGGCTTCAGGCTGCGGAACTGCGGATCCTGCGTGAGTGCGGGGCCGGACTGACCGTGGACGACGTCATCGCGCTCGAGGGAGAGGTAATCGTTCGGCTGCACCGCAACGGTGCCGGCGTCACGCTGCGGGACATTGCCGCGCAGCGGGGCTTGTGCCGGGAGACGGTACGCAAGGCGTACCTCCAGATGACCTCAGGACAGCAGGTTGTGAAGAACCTGACGAAGAACGAAATGGGAGAAGCGGCATGAGCGGCGAGACGACGTGTTGCGCAGATCCCACTTGCTCTCGTCCGGCCATCAAGCGGCGTATGTGCAATGCGCACTACCTCCGTTGGTGGAAGGCGACTCCCGTAAATCAGCGTCCACGGCCCAGTAAGGAGCAGTTGTTCTGGGCCAAGGTGAAGAAAGGCCCAGGTTGTTGGGAGTGGCAGGGAGCTAGACGTGTCAGCGGGCACGGCATCTTCATGGGCTATAGCCGAAAGGTCGTTCCCGCTCACCGCTTTTCCCTGGAGCTGTATCTCGGCACGAAAGCGCCAGAGGGGACCGAGACGTGTCATCGGTGCGACAACCCGCCGTGTGTGAATCCCAGGCACCTGTACTTCGGGACGCGACAGAACAACGTGGACGACGCCTGGGCGCGGGGGCTGATGCCGGTAGGCAGCGAGAGGCCCGCGGCGAAGCTCATTGAGGAAGAGGTCATTGTCCTGCGGACGGCGTACGCGCTTGGCGGTGACGCGAAGGCCCTTGCTGCCCAGTTCGGCATAGCTGTTCCCACGCTGCGCCAGATCGTGCTCGGCATGAAGTGGAAGCACGTGGGAGGTCCCATAACTAGACGACGCCCCCAGCGGGCGAGGAAGGCGGCCTGAACATGGCTGGCGAAGTGATCATCACAGTGATCGGGAATCTGGTCGACGAAGTCGAGTTGAGGTTTACCCCGAACGGGGCGGCGGTCGCCAAGTTCCGGGTCGCGTCCACGCCCCGGAAGTTCAACCGCGACTCGAACGCGTGGGAGGACGACAAGGACAACAGCCTGTTCCTGAACTGCCAGGTGTGGCGTCAGGCTGCGGAGCACTGTGCGGAGAGCCTCGCGAAGGGCATGCGGGTCATCGTGCAGGGCCGGCTGAGGCAGCGGTCGTATGAGGACCGTGAGGGCGTCAAGCGCACGGTCTTCGAGCTGGACGTCGAGGAGATCGGGCCTTCGCTGAAGATGGCGACGGCGAAGGTGACGAAGGCCGGCGGGTCGGGTCAGGGCCGTCAGCAGTACGAGCAGGCGCGGCAGCAGTCGTCGCAGGAGGGGATCCAGGATCCGTGGACGTCTCCGCCGCCAGCGGGCCCGGGGGCGGGCGCGTGGGGAGGCGATGAACCGCCCTTCTAGCCTGGGGCGCTGCGCCGTGTGAGGGGTCTGGCCTTCGGGTTGGGCCCCATTTCGTATGCCCCGAATCCGCCATTGGCATTGCAATACCATGCCGATATGGCTAGTGTGGGAGGACACCAACCACTCAAACCGCCCGGGGGACCCGTGAACTGCGACTGCGGCGCCACCCGCGAAGACCAGACCGCCGGCATCCACGGCGACGACTGCACCAGCCGAGACGGCCAGCCCGACCAGGCGTCCGACCACTACCAGCACTGACCCCGGTCCCCTCCCCCTCCAGGGGACCGCCCGGCCGCGCACCCCCCAGCGCGGCACCCTCCGCCCACCCCGCACCCCCCAGCGGGGTGGGCGGACCCATACCCGCACCCTGACCCGGAAGGCCCCATGACCATCCCCTCCCTCCCGTCCCTCGCCCTGGAAGAGCAGGCCGCGCAGAACGCGTGGGATCTGTTCCTCCGCGGCTACTGCGTCGACGCGGACGCCCGCCACCTGAAGGCGTGGATAACCGCCTGGTCCCGCACCACCACCGGTACCGGTGTGGTGGTGTCGGCGCGTGTCCACGGCCCGGACGCGGTCGACGCGGTTCGCCGGTTCAGCGTCGCGAACATCGTCAAGTACGCGGACCGTGGGGCCAATGCGCGGCCGTTCCTCGACTACGGGGTGCCGGGCCGGGTGGCGTGCGTGTGGCAGTCCGGCGGGGTGTGGGTGGAGCTGTGGCACCCCGACACCACCGCCGCCCCAGTGCCGGTTTCTGCCCCGTCCCGGCCTGCCGAGCGTCGCCCTCTCACCGGACCGGGCGGCCGGCTCAAGTTCGGCCGCCGCAACAAGACGAAGGAGACCCGAACCGCATGAAGACCACCCGATTCGTTTATCTCGACTGCGAGTTCCTTCCCGCCGACCCCACCACCCGTGGCCTCGTATCCATCGGACTCACCGACAACCACGGCGTCGACTACTACGTCGTCAACGCCGACATGGACGTCAACGCGCTGCTCGCCGTGCCGTGGATGGTCGACAACGTGTGGCCCTACCTGCCGCGCATCGTGTTCGGCTACGACGAACCCGGCAACGTCCTCAACCATGACGACCCCGCCGTCCAGTCCATTTCGGACATCCGTGCCGGAGTCGCCCGCTACTTCGCGGACACGGACGCCGACGAGACCCGCCTGTTCGCCTGGTACGGCGGGCAGGACATCTGCCGCCTGCACTCCCTGTGGGACAACGACTGGTCCGTGATGCCCGACCAGATCCCCCGCTGGTTCACCGAGCTGGAGGCGCTGATCGCCGACGCAAGCCACCCGGAGCGTCCGGAGCTCCCGGTACAGGACGGCGGGGAACACCACGCCCTCGCGGATGCCCGGTACAACAGCAACCTGCACGAGGCGGTCATCAACCACCGGCTGGAGATGCAGCGGAGGTACCGATGACGGTTCTGACGATGATGCCCGCCGGTGAGCTGTCCGTGCGCGTGGAGCAGAAGCGGGACCTGGCGGGCGGGCTCGCGGCCGCCGTGTTCGACAGCACCGCCCGCGAGTACCGATACCTCCTGACCCGCATCTGGGACCCGGCGGTCAAGCCGGTCGTGTTTCTCATGCTCAACCCGTCCACTGCGGACGCCCTCGACGACGATCCGACGATCGTCCGCTGTACGGGCTTTGCCCGCCGGGAGGGAGCGGGCGGTCTGGTCGTGGTCAACCTGTTCGGGCTGCGCTCCACCGACCCGCGCGCCCTGACCAGGCACCCCGACCCGATCGGCCCGCACAACGACGCATTCGTCCGCCACGCCGTCAGCCTGGCCGGCACGGTGATAGCGGCGTGGGGTGCGGCCCCGATAGCCGGCGAACGCGGCCGTGGGGTCGCTGTGGAGTTGGCCGGGCGGGGAGTTGCCCTGCACTGCCTGGGGGTGACGTCGTTGGGTCAGCCGCGGCATCCGCTGTACCTGCCGAAGGGCGCCGCCCTCGAGCCCTGGGCGGCGAGCGTATGAGCGCCCCAGTACAGGTGGGCCCGCCGCTCCAGGGTGGCGGGCCTGTCCCGTCCACGCCCAAGCTGACGCCCCGCCACCTCCAGATCCTCCGCCTCGCCGCGAACGGCTACAGCAACAAGCTCATCGGCAGCCGTCTCGGCACCGCGGAGAACACCGTCAAGTCGCAGATGGCGGCGATCATGCGGCGCCTCCACGTCGACGACCGTACGCACGCTGTCGCGGTCGGGATCCGGCTTGGCCTGGTCGACGTGGACGCCGTGGTTGTTCCGCGAGCTTTGACCGTGGTGCGGGAGGACACGTGACGCTCACGTCCACCCCGTACAACGACGGCTACGGCGACACTGCCACGGTCGACGAATCCCTCGCCGGCTATGACGCCTGGCTCCACCGCCGCGCGCACCAGATGCTCCCGCCCTCCGACCACCGGCATGACGACCTGGTCCAGGAAGGCAGGATCGCCATGTGGCAGGCGCTGAACAAGCACGACCCGGCGAAGGGCGCGCTGCCGTCGTGGCTGACTCAGCACGCGACATGGCACATGCGGGAAGTACTGGACCGGCGGGGGAAGTGGACAGGGAGTCCATCACGGAGGGACGGGCGTAACGCAGTTCAGGACGCTCCCACCACGTCGCTGGACGCCCTCCTGGCGCCGGTCGACGGGCAGCCTGGAGACGAGACTGCTGGCGGCGTGGTTCCGGACTTCTCCGATGTAGCAATGACGGCCTATCACCGGCAGGAGATTGCTGAGGCTCTGGCGGGCCTGACGGAGGGCCAGCGCCGGTACGTACTGCTCAGGTTTTGGGGCGACGTCGTGGGCCGTGAGCTGAAGGAAGCGTTCGGTTACGACCCGAAGGGCTTGTGGAGCAGCCCGAAGCGGGCGGCTCGAGAACGTCTTGCTGACTCTCTTTCCCACCTCAATGCCGCCTGAAATGCGGACATCTTAGACACGCCCACCGGCCGGTAAGACCGATCAACGCCCGGGAGGACCCGTGCACCGCATACCCCCCATCGTCGCCGGCTGCATCGCGGTCGGCTTGATAGCCCTCGCCACTGCCTGGGCGTGGCTGGCCGTCACCGGCAGCCCTCACCTCACCCCGCCCGCCGTGGTGGCCTGCACCGTCATCGCTGTCGCCGCCCACTTCGCGCTCGAGGCGCTGGTGCGGCATGTCCGCCGTGGCCGGCCCCGACGCGCCCACGCCCGACCCACCAAGACCGAAAGGACCAGCCCGTGACCGAGCACCCTCTCCGCGCGCGTGCTGCCCGCGCCATCCACCGGTACGACAACCACCACGCCCTGTCTGGCAACGACATGCCCAGCGCTCACCACTACGGCGAGGCGGATGCCGTGCTCGCCGAACTCAAGCTGGAGCTTGATGCCCTTGCCAAGTACGAGAACACGATCACCTGGCACACGACGTGCACGTCATGCGCCCGGGTCCTCGACTCCGCCGTTCGCGAGACCGAGCGGGCGGAGAAGGCTGAGGCAGCGCTCACTCGCTTCCGGGACTGGCTGGACGCCCAGGTCGCCAAGACGGAAGCAGCCGACCGTGCGACGGGGGAGGTGGCGCCGGAGTTGCGGATCAGCCCGCACAACGGGATGGCCGCCGGCCTGCGGACCGCCCTCCACGGCCTCGACCGGCTCCTGGCACAGCGGGACCAGGCAAACGGGGAGCAGCCCAACACCGCGGCGGACGCCCTGGCTGCGGAATGGCACCGCCGCCACGAGCGACTTGAGGAGCTGTCCCAGAGCAAGGGACCGGAGGCGCAGGCCGCCATCGTGCAGCACCTGCGCGGTGAACTGATCGGTCTACGGGGCGCTCTCGGCGTTCTGCTCGGTGGGCAGGTTGAGGGCGGTACGGCGGACCTGTTGGGCTGGGCGTACTACCAGGAGTGGCGGCGCCGGCAGGAGGCGCTGTGACGGCGGGCGGGTCTGTGGCCCGGTGGGGTCAGGAGCAGCGTGCGGCGGCCCGTAGGGGCGTGTGGCGGCGGCTCCTGGCCGCTCTGGGATGGAGCCGTGCAGCACGCCGTGCAGACGCCCTTGCCGTGCGCACCACGATCGGCGCGGCCGCCGAAGCCGCCACCGCCCGCATGCTCGAGGCCCTCCACGCCTCCGGCTGGCATGTTCTCCACGACCGGCGATTACCCGGATCCCGAGCGAACCTGGACCACGTCCTCGTCTCGCCCTGCGGGACCGCGGTCGTCGTGCTGGATACGAAGCGGTGGCATGCCGGTATGCCGACGTGGCTGGTGCGGGGGCGGGTGCACTGCGGGGAGCAGGACCGGCACGGGCAGGTCGAGGCTGTCGCCCGGTACGCGGGCCGGGTGGCGCAGGCGGT
The DNA here is from genome assembly GCF_044749345.1 of Streptomyces sp. NPDC089424. Taxonomy (NCBI): domain Bacteria; kingdom Bacillati; phylum Actinomycetota; class Actinomycetes; order Kitasatosporales; family Streptomycetaceae; genus Streptomyces; species Streptomyces sp. NPDC089424. Next base: position 75,220 of record NZ_JBIVHU010000014.1, on the reverse strand, counting down.
GGGGCTGCCCGCGGGGTCTGTGTGGCCGCTGCTGGTGGTGCACGGTTCCCGGGTGGCTGACGGCCGGCTCCCGGCGCGCGCGGAGGGCTGGCCGGGACCGGTGTGGGTGCTTTCTCCGGAGCTGCTGGTGTCGACGCTGGCTGCTGCTCCGGCGGGCCGTGACCGGCGGCGTGCGGAAGTGCTGTCGGCGCGTGTTGCGGAAGTCCTGCCGCCGTACGTGGTCGGGGCGTAGCCTGGCGTGGCACCCGGGGAGATTTGGCCCGTCATCTGAGCGTGAGCCCAGGTGGCGGGCTGTTTTTTCATACCAGTAGACTCGAAAACATGTTCGATGATCTGCCCCCTGACCTGGACCGCCTGGAGGTCCTGCGTACCTGGCATGCGATGTGGGTGGCCCGGATCGACGAAAAGATCCGCCGGGTGCGGGAGGCAGAGGATCAGCGGGAGCAGGCGGCGGCCGCCGCGGCGACGCGGGCGCCGGACTGGCTGCTGGAGTACGGACTGAACCGCGACGCTTTGCCGATGGCCGTGCATGGCGGGGACTGTCATATGGCGGGGAAGCGTGTGAAGGGCGTCGACAGCGATACGGCGCGGCGTGCGCTGGCGGGTGGGGTTGAGGCGTGCACGCACTGTCGGCCGGATTCGGAGCTCGGGTTCTTGGAGTAGGTGGCGCTTTGACCTGGGTCTTTGGGTGACTTTGGTGGAACCCCTGGACAACCTCGCTGTACATACGTCATAGTTGGGTTATCGCCACAGGGAGGGGAACCCGATGAACACCACCGCCGCCGCCACCGAGGCCCACGTCACCGTCGCCACCATCCGGGACTGGGCCCGCCGCGGGATCGTCGCCGCGACGAAGGTCGCCGGCCGGTGGGTCATCGACACCGCCTCCCTCGCCCACCGCATCGCCATCGGCGCGATTAAGCGGCCGGTCCGCAAGGCCAAGAGGGTCGTCCTCACCGCCGAGAACATCAAGGCCATCGGCGGCAACGAGTGGATCCGCGGCGCCTACCACCGCATCTACCTCAACGACTGGACCGAGTACGCCGGCATCGAGGTCACCCGCTACAAGACCGGCAACATCTCCTCCGCCTCCCTCGGAGGCCGCGGCATCGCCAACGGCCGGGCGTACGACCTCCTCGGAGCCGTCAGCAAGGTCTACTTCGACGTCACCGACGGCCACCTCTACGTCCAGCACTGCGGCGCCGAAAGCTACGAGATCCGCTACCTCGACGGTGAGCGCGACTACGTCAACCTGGTCGCCCGCATCTCCGCCGGCGTCCGCGCCGCCGTCGCCGCCATCTGATCCCGCATCACCCAACACGACAGGAAACCCCGTCATGGCAACCTTCACATACAGGACCACAACCAGCTACGGCACCTGGTGCAACCGGGTCAACCAGTACTCGACCAGCCCGGACTCGGACGTCGTCGACTACATCAACGGCGGCGACTCCGACTGGCGGGAACTCCTCGAGGCGAGCGGGCTGCTGAAGGAGATCCGGCGCGAGTACCGGGCCGCGATCAACGCCGCCCTGCCGGACAGCGTGAGTCTGTCCGGTGACGAGTTCATCGGCCCCGCCCACGTCGAGGACGGTGAGTTCGACGGCTACCTCACGGACGACAACGGCAACCTGGACCTCAAGGCGATCTGCGAGGGCATCGACCTGGAGCCGATCGTCGAGCGGAACGACCCGCTGACGCTGGAGGACATCGGTCGGTGGGAGTTGAAGTCGGAGGCCAAGCAGCCGGCGAAGGTTGCTGCGGCCGCGATGTCCCGGCTCGGTGTGAAGCCGTTCGTCTACCGGCCGCATCCGACGTCGAAGCGGCCGCAGGCCATCTACCGGTCCGGTGACGTCCGCAAGGCGCTCGCTGAGCGTCCCGGCCGCGGTACCCGCACGGATCTGAAGGACGGCAAGTGACGCAGCCCCCCTCGTACGAGATGTCGGTGCCCGCGACGTGGTCCAGGACGTGGCAGACGCGTTCGGTGACCGTGTACGCCAGCCGCCCTGGTGAGGATCCGCAGATTGTGGCGAAGGGCGCGTGCCGAGTGAGGCACATGGGCGGAGAGCCCCTCGAAGTGCGCGTTCCTGGGTTCCGTCCGGGTGTCGACTGGGACCTGCTCAACACGGGGATGGGACCCGGCGAGTGGGTCGTGACTGCTGTCCCGTGTAGCGAACGGTGAAGGGCCGGCCCCCCTGAACAGGGGCCGGCCCTTCATCATCCCCGCGGGTGCGGGGAGCAAGTGCATACGCCCCTGAGACTGGGGTCATCCCTGCGGGTGCAGGGAGCAGGTACTCGGTCCTAGTCATGTGGGCCATCCCCGCTGACGCGGGGAGCACTGCCGGTTTCCCGGCGGTTCGACCACTATGGCATGCGCTACCCGGCGGTTGCAGGGAAACCGGCAGGAAGGCTGGACGCAGGATGGCACGCGCCACTGACAACGCTCCCCGGCTACGGCAGCTGCCAGTCTCCCGTGTCGGTGGCGACCATCCGGGCGCCGCAGTGTTCACAGATTCCCGTCGCCCGGACCTGCCCCATTTCGACGACCTCGATCACGTCGTCGTGGGGGCATGCGGTCTGGTCGACGGGCTTGGCGAGGGCGACCGCCCGTGCGGCCCGGGTGCCGGGTTCGGGGGTGATGCCGAGGAGTTCATCCTCGAGGACGGCGATGCGGTCGGGGTCCGGACGCTCCTGGGCCTGCGGTCCGGCACTGGGGTGTCGGCGGTGGCCGAACAGGCGGCCCCAAAGGCTCATGCGTTCCCCCCTGGTACGCGCAGCCACTCTGGGGGCTCCACAAGGCATGGGGCGCTGGCACTGCTGCTGACGGGTCCCGGGTTGTCCGGGTCGTAGAGGATGTTGCCGGTCAGCTCGTTACGGACGTACTCCGTGTACCGGATGACGCGCCGCCCGTCCTGTACGGCGATGCGGAGGTCTGCGTCGTGGAGAGGGACGGTATCGGGGTCGATGCCGTTTGCACGGAGCCACTTGCACAGGGCGAGGCGCTCTTCCTCGGTGGGCTTTCCGATGGCCATCAGGCGCCGTCCTGGGTGGGTTGCTGGCGCCAGGCGGCCGGGTCGTGCTTGTGCTCACGGTCCGGCATGACGATGTGGTCGCCGCGTAGGCCGTAGCCGATGACTTGTCCGGGGCTGAGGTGAGGGTTCCCTGCCGACGTGCCCGTGCAGGCGTCGGCGGGTCCGCAGGCGTCTCCCTGGTGGCGGCCGTGCTGGCACCGGTCAAGGTCGCCCACGAGGGCTTCCCATACGCCGTCGCCGTTGTGGTGGTCGAGGGTCGGTAGGTGCTCAGGTTCGGTGCGCTTCAGCGCGTGCACGATCCCGGCGATGGCGGCTTCTACCTTGGCGTGCAGCGGGGAGTACATGACGCGTTCGGAGCAGTGCAGGGCAGCGTTGGCTTGGGCGTGCCGGGAGAGGTGCAGGAGGCAGGCGCTGAGGGCGTCTTCGGCTTTGGCGAGTTCGCGGCGGAGGTCTGCGACGGTGGCGATTTCGGCGGGGGTCATGGTCCTACCGTCCCGCGGATCCGCCAGAACGTTCCCCCGGGTATGGGAGAGGCCCGGCAGTGCGCTGGGGGCTTGCTGCCGGGCCTCGTCTCGGGTGGGTGCTGGATTCAGCACCAGCAGGTGTCGAACGGGACCGCGGTCACGCCCACTCGGACGGTGATGCCGGTTGCGGCGGTCGCGGCGGTGGTCGTGCCGGCGGTGATGGCGGCCGCGAGGGTCAGGGCGGCGACCAGTCTGCGGATGGTCTTGTTCACGGTTGGCTCCCCCTCAGGAGGTCGGTGGTGTCCTCCGCACGATAACGGGGCGCCTGGCCCGGTTTCCCGTTGGTCCGTTGTCCTGCTGCGAATCCCTGGCCCTGGTTCCGTGTTTCTGGCAGTAGACGCGGTGGGGGCGTGGGGAGGACGGGGACTACGGGCGCCGGGGGACGCCCCGCAACTAAACTGCCGTACAGTCATTGAGGTATCAACTGTTCCCGGGTGCGTGTGTACGCAATGCGCGTTTGTGCAGCGGGGCGGCCGGTTTTGACGGGGGACAACCTTTGGCCATAGATGACGCGCAGGGTGGAAGTAAGGGCTACCTGTCTCCGAATGCCGAAAAAGCGTTCGCGCTGATCGCAGCCGGACAGGACCCCACACCGGACATGCCAAGCGAGGTCGCGGAGCTTGAGGAGTGGGGTTTCGTCGTACGTGATCCTGCTACCGGAAACCGACCGGTCGCGCTGGATCCGCAGCACGTATCACGGCGGCGCGTACAGCAGGAACTCGAAGCCGCCGCGAAGCACCTCGCCTTTCTGACGGCGGCACCGAAGGTCACCGATCAGCTCGCGGAGGCGTTCAACCGGGCGAAACTGCATGCGGCCGGCGGCAGCGAGTTCATTGCCGACCCGGCCGTGGTCCACGCCCGCCTGGAGAGCGAAGTCGGGGCGGCGGAGTGGGAGATCCTGTCCGCGCAGCCGGGCGGGCCGCGGACGGAGGAGCAGCTGGCGAAGGTCGCACAGCGGGACACCGAAGCGTTGGACCGTGGGGTGTCGAAGCGGACCATCTACCTGGACACGGTCCGGGGGAACGCCGTGACGGCCCGGTACGCGAAAGCGATGTCGCAGCGGGCCGACGGGAAGCGTGCGCAGTACCGGACGCTGGGCTGCCCGTTCGAGCGGTGCATCATCGTCGACCGTCGCGTCGCGTTCGTGTCCAACCACCTTGTGGAGGGCGCCGACGAGCACTCGGCGTGGCAGATCACCGACCGTGGCATGGTCGCGTACATCGCCGCCGAGTTCGACTCGAAGTGGCGTGCCGGGATCCCGTGGTGCGGGGAACTCTCCGACGGGTCCCTGCCGGCGTGGACGGGCGAGCCCGGTGGCGAGGGTTTGCGGACGACGCGCCGTCAGCGGGAGATCCTGCGGGATCTGCTGGCCGGGCATACCCAGGAGGCCACCGCGAGCCGGCTTGGGATCGGGTTGCGGACGGTGACGACTGAGCTCGCGGAGCTGAAGGCGTTGTTCGATGCGTCGTCGGCGATGGAGCTGGGTTACAAGTGGGGATTGTCGCCGGACCGGCTGGTACACGATGTGGTCCGGTCGGATCCGCCCGTGGATGGGTCCTTGCCCGCGGCCTGACCGCTCTCAGCTCGCGTCGTCGAGGTGCTGGTGTTCGTCGCGGTGCGCCCCGCACTGCTGCCCGAACAGGTCGGCCCGGCAGGCGCCGGGCCCTTCGTACGTGTGATGCCCGATCGTGGCCACGCTGATGGCCTCCTGGCCTGGTAGCGGCGCTGGTGTCGGCCGGGAAAGCAGCGCCTCCACGGTCTCCACGCTGTACGTCACTCGCCCTCCCGATCTGATCCACCGATGACGAGACTCAGCCGGGCACGCTGAGGGACAGGCTGCTTGCCGGGGATCGGCCAGTCGTCCGCCCGGACTCCGTAGACGGGTGGCTCCCACCAGCTCACGTAGTGCTTGTACAGACCGACCCAGTCGGCGTCGAAGTAGCAGGGCAGAAGCCCTCCCTGGTTTGGTATCGGGTCGGGGGCGGCCGCGTTCTGCGCCTTGACTTGTTCGGTGACGCGCTGGGCGTCGGCGCGGTGGCGGTCGCAGAACCAGTGCCACTTGTACCAGCCGGTGCCGGGCAGCTTCTCCAGGACCTTGTGCTTGCCGTCGGCGCCGCACACGTTGTCGGTGTTGCGGAAGTCTTCGGCGTCCCGCTTGTCCTGGGCGACCCGCTCGGGGAGGGTCAACTGGTCGGCGTAGTAGGGGCGCTCCTTGAAGGGTCGCAGCCGCGGGCCCACGCAGTAGTGCATGGTGGGGTCGTAGCCGCCGGGGCGTTCGTCGGGCCGGACATAGCGGGGCGCGTCGTGACTGATGAGGTCGGTGACCCGGTCCCTGGAGCTGTACCGCATGTTGGGGTGCGGCGTGCTGAGGGCCTTGCGGATCTGCCGCCACATCTCTTTGGGGGTGTCGAAGTCGCGGGTGGTGATGACGTACGCGAAGGCGAGGAGGAGTTCGCGGGAGGGCCCGTCTGCCCGGTCGTCTTGGTAGATCTGGTGGGCGAGGCTGGCGAAGCTCTCGCCTCCGCCTCCGCCGCCTTTGGTTTTCCACTTCGGATCTTCGGTCTGGGTCTGGTTCGGGACCAGGTTCAGTGCTCCCACAGTCAGGCCTCCTTGTTCTCGAGAGCCTCAAGCGTTGGGCAGGGGTGGGGGATGTACGCCACCCATTCGTCCGTACGCGGGCCTGTACTGCGGCGTACGGAGCATTCGCCGCACCAGGTCCGCCCCATGTGCTGAACGGGCGTGTGTAGGTCCGTGACGCGCTGCTCTCCGGTCTTCTGCTGCTTGCGGTAGGCGATCAGGGCGGAGGCGAGCGCGGACTGGTGGATGTCGGTGAAGAACACCGGCGCGTGCTCTGCGAACGCCTGTCGGGCGTCCTGGAGGGTGACGTTGTACGCGTTCCAGGCGGCTTCGAAGGCGTCGCCGTCGCGCTCCTCCTGGACGCGGTCGCGGTATTCGCTGGTGAGCATGGCCCGGCAGTCGGTGCAGGGGACGCCGTTGGGGTGTCCGGGGGATCGGCAGGGGCGTGTGCCGTCGGGGTTCGGGTCGTGGGAGGCGGTGGGGTGGCCGCACATCCAGCAGTGCGTCGGGGGCTCGTGCTGGTCGGTCACGGGCTGGTCCTCTCGAGGGCGACCTGCCGCTGCACGGCGGCCAGCACGTCATCCGACGGCGTCCAGAACCCCAGCGCCCCCTTCGCCGGCACTGGCGTGGTGAGAGCGATGACGTCGTCCAGGGTCCAGTGGTAGGCGCGTTCGAAGCCCCAAGGGCCGCAGCAGGTCCCGTCGTCGGACCAGTGGCAGCCGGTGATCGTGGCTACGGCGACGACGGCCGCGTACACGCCGAGGTGCGGGCCGTAAATCTGTGCGTTGCGGTCGAGTTGGGCTCCGGCGTGGATGAGGATGCGGGCGCCCTCGTGCTTGGCGGGGAGTTTCCAGGTGCGGTTCTCGACGCGCTTCGTCTGGTGGGCGATGGCGCCGGCCCAGGGCTGGCGGATGGTGAGGGCCTTCACGGGCTGGTCCTTCCGGGCTTGGGGAGGGCGTGGGCGGCGGGCCATCCGGTCATCAGCCAGATCGGGGTGGTGCCGGCGGCTGCGGCGATGGCCACGAGATGCGTACTGGTGGGTGTGCCGCCGCGCTGGTAGGCGGCCACGAACCGCGGGGGCACGACTGCGGGGCCGGCGTGAGTGAGGGCGAGGCGTACCCGGTCCCCCATGGTGTCCGTCACGAACTGGTCCTCTCAAGGCGGGCGAGGTACTCCAGGAGCACGGTGGCGTGGCACCAGTCCGGCTGTCCGGGCTCCGGCAGCGGACACCAGCAGGCGAGATCCTTGCCTGCGAGCTCGGTACGGATCTCGTCGTCTGTCGGGTACGGGATGGTGTCGGCGGGGTACGGGGGTTCGCCGCGGGTGTACAGCAGGTTGGCGAAGAGGAGGGTCGCGGTGCGGCGCTCTGCGGGGCTGCTGTCGTAGGCCTTGTACGGGTTGCCCCAGCGGCCGTGGGCGCCGGGTCCGCGGCCGACGTACACGGCTCCTGGTGGGATTCCTGGCTGGCCGGCCTTGCGGGTGCGTTGAACGCGGATCGGCATCACGCCTCCTTCGGCTGCTGCGCCTCGACGGCGGGCTTCGGCGTTGCGCGGGGACTACTCGCTGCCCGCTGCGGATCGCAGATCGTATGGCCGCCCGGGTCGTGCACCCACCAGGCAGCAAGCGTGCCGGTGATGCGCAGAATGCTCTTGCCACAGTGCGCGCAGGTCTCCGGCTGCTTCTCGGCGGGCTGCGCCTCGTCGCCCATGCGGCGCAGCGTCTCTGCTGCCACGCGCCACACGGCGGCCTGCTCTTCAAGCGCCTTGGCCACGAACACGGCCTTGCCCTCGACGCCGTACAGAAGTTGCTCCGCGTGCCGGTCGAAGCCGTCGGCGGCTTCCCGGAGCACGGTGGCCTGGTCCGGATGCGCGGGCAGCACCGACAACACCGCGTCGGCGCGGGTCTGGTAGCTGCGGTACGTGGAACTGCGGGCCTTGTCTCGGTCGGTCACCCACTGCCAGCCGTCGGCAGCGGCCAGGACGTCGGCGATGCGCTGGCGGAGGTCGGCCCGGTCGGTGGCGGGCGCCTGCCCGGCAGGAACAGCGGCCTGCTGGTCGCCAGCACCGGGGCAGCGGACGGGGGGCATTCCCGGCTGCACGATCCACTCGTGCGGGCCGTGCGTCGACAGCCGGTCGCCGAGTCGGTGGAGTTGGGCGGCGTTGCAGGGGACCGCGGTCTGGTCGGTCATGGTCGTGTCCTTCGGGTGGGCCGGCTGCCCGCGAACAGGCAGCCGGGGGGTGGGGCGGGCGGCTACCAGATCTTCGGATCGCTGCGGCGCGCATAAGGCTCGGGAACGGGGCCGTACACGCCACCCTCGAACCACGTCACCGGCACAGCGCCCGGCGCGTCCTCCGCGACCGGTGTGACCGTCCAGCCTCCGTCTGCGGTCCGGGTGAACAGGGCGTGCCCGCTGTCGAGGTAGAAGTACGCGTCGGTCAGGGGGCGGGTGGCGTCGTCGAGGAGATTCGGCCGCCCGCACACGTGGCGGCAGTACGAGTCGATCGCTTCCAACGCTTGCCGCTTGTCGCCGGTCACCGCGATCGCATCGCCGTCCTCCCCGAGGGAGGCGACGAGGGCGCCTGCGTACTCGCCTTCCATGTCGTCGCCCGTCGGCGTGAACGGCTGCCCGGTCTGGGGGTGCGGGCTGTGGTCGGGGATCGGTGTCTGGCAGGAGTAGCAGATGTCGTAGGTGGCGGGGTTGAGTTCGCCGCACCGGCACTTGCGGTAGGTGCCGGCCTGCTGGTCGGCGGCGAGGTCGTGCCAGTAGGTGCCAGGCTGCTCGGTCAGGGCCATGAGGGGTGCTCCTTCAGCGGTGGGTACGGTGTCCGGCAGGTCCGGGCGTGTCGTCAGCACGCCCGGGCTGTCTGCTGTCACGGGGCGGGAACGGCGGCAAGTTGGTCGCGCAGAGCGGGAGAAGCCAGCAGAGCGGCGGAGTGGCACCGGAGGGCGGTGCAGGCGTACCAAGTGCCGCACCAGCGCTGCTCCGCGGTGTGGCCAGGGCGCAACTCCATCGGTCCGTGCTGACGGCACGAGGGGCGGGCTGCGGGAAGGTTGCTGCTCACGATCAGGCGGAGGCGTCCTTCAGTGCTCGCGGATGTCGAGCGTGATGGTGGGCTTCCATCCGCCGATTGCGGCCTCGATGAGGGCGTGGATCTCGTGGGCCTCGTCCTCGGTGGCGAGGTCGCTGATGTCGATGCTGATGTCGGCGGCGTAGGCCATGGGCTTGCTCCGGTTCCGGTATCGGTGGGTGAGGGCGTGTAGGGCGTGGGCGGTGAGGAGGATTGCGAAGCCGGCGGCGACGGCGAGGGTGGCGAGGCCTGCGAGGGCGTACAGGCCGGGCGTCGTCGACTGCTCCACTCACGCCCCCGGCTGAAGCTGGTTGGCACCACCGGCCTGGCCACAGGAGGAGGCCTCAGGCGATCCGACCAGAAGCCAGACTCTTCCGGTCTCGGCAGGGGGGAGGAGGCGCCTGGCTCCGGCCTCTCCCTTTCTGGCGGGCACCTTGATGGTCACCGGAGTGGAGGCGGGGTCGACGGGGTTCCCGGACTCCCAGATCTTCGACTGCTGGAACGTGAAGCGCATCGGGGCTCCCGGTGGTGGGGCGGTGGTTGGTGAGTTTGCCGCTGATTCAGGCGGTCGTTCCCCCGGCTTGGGCGTGGGGGTGGGGAGGGGTCCAGACTAGCGGTACCGGCATGGCATAGCAATGCCGATCGAGGGTGGGGGCTACCAACTCCGCGCCCGTGTCGGCACCATGACCCGCATGGACCAAGGATGGGCGGCCGTCATCGCCGCCACAGCCGCAGGCGTGTTCGGCTTCTCGGGCGTCTTCGCCGGCCTTATCGTCGGCCGCCGCCAGACCACCGACCAGGCCGCTGTCGAACACGGCCAGTGGCTACGCGGGCAGCGTCAGACCGCATACCTCGAAACCATCGACGCCCTCGATGCGGCGCTCACCAAGATTGAGGACCTCCGCGATGACTGGGACACGCTTTACGAGCGGGTCGTCACCACCAGCGGTGAGGATACTTTCGAAGAGTACGTGGCCCGGGTGGGGCTGGAAGCGCGCGAGCGCGGAGCCCGCCCGCTGGAGCGCGCTGTTCTCCTCGGTCCCCGCGAGGTCGACGACGCGTTGCACGTGTTCGAGACGCGGTGGATGGACCTGGAGAGCTACCTGAGGTCCCAGGCCAACGGGGCATCCCACGATCAGGCGTGGCAGGGATGGGAGTCGGCCCGGATGGGCGCGCTGGAGGCCCGGGAGGCGTTCTTCAGCATTGCGCAGGGCGTGTTGTGGGAGGCGCCGCGTCCGGGCCGGGGCGGGAGGGGTGTGTCCTGGCGGGGCCGTCGGCGTTGACCAGGTGACGCATGCACGCCGGCCTGGGCGACCGCCCTGACCTGCCGCCCGGGCTGGCACCCCACCCCCGAACGTGAAGACGCCCCCAGCGAATGTCCGGGGGCGTCGACCAGCGTTTCCCCTCACCGGCTCGGGGCCGGGTCCTGGGGGCGCTCTACGGGTACGAACCCCCTGTCACAGGGAACGCCCCACCCATCGTGCCGTGAAGAGGGCGCTGGCGCTCGCAGAACGCGGCACGGCGCGGCAGTCGGTCAGCACCATTCCAAAGTGTCCTACCGGCCCGGGGCCTCCTGTGATCGGGTTTTCACCGAGGTGGCGACGTCCAGCGTCATGCCGCCGTTCCGGCACCGCTTTGCTTGTCCTCGCTCTTCCTGCGGCACGAATAGTGCTCAGGCAGCCCTTCCGGCCCCGTCAGGCTGGCGGGCAGACCACAGTCGAAACGGCAAAGCGGGATCCGCCGCCCCGACGCGTCGACAGGAGCCTCCACTTCCTGGGCTGCACGGCTCTCAAGGACCATCGTGCGACTTCCACGCCTCTCCTTCGGCGCAGCTCGCACCTCTGACGCTGGACGGTCCTCGGTGCACCGGTCCCGCCGGTCGCCCGACCGGACTGAAGGCGAACGCTCCTTGCCGTCCAGGGCGGCCTCGTTCGCTTCCTGGTACTTCTGCCAGTGCTGCGAAGGCAGCCAGCCGTGATGACCGTCGTGCTGAAACGGGACACGCTCGCCGGCGGCCGCTTCCACGATGAACTGAGTCAAGGTCAGGCCGCCCTTCCCCTCGAAGGTCCTCGACTGATGGACGGGAACAAGGACGCGATGCCAGTCTCCGCAGTACCCGGCGTCAGTCGGATTCTCCGGGTCGTACGGCCTGTAGGGGCATCGGGCCAGAGGGCCCCTCTGGTTGCACTGGCCCTCCTCGATCACGAAATTGCCATCGCGGATCGCGATGGGGTTCTTCTGCACGCGGATCACGGAGGCTGGCAGGTTCGGTGTGCGAACGTACGGAACAGCGCCGATGCCCGAGTGGTCGGGGTCGGTGAAGTCCCATACGGACTGAATCCCACCGCGGCGCCGGGATCCTTCTCGGGCGCGCATTTTGCGAGCGGTCAGCTCGCTCAGTTGAGGCTCGTAGCCCAGGACGATGCCGTTGGCGCCGGTGATACGGACGTCGAGGCGGGCGTGTCCGTCGGCGGCCGACGACTCGATGTCCGCGCGGAAACCGTGGTCTTCGGAGTCCTTCGCAACGCGTTCCTTGCGGGCGAGATGCTCATCGGACTCGTGGCTTATTCGCTTCTCTCCCGGTTTGCGGTAGTGGGAGGGAAACCAAACGCCGTCACGCTCGACCAGGTACATGGGGACGCGCCTGCCGCGGATGTCCCGGCAGTCGGGGCAGATCAGTCCGCGGTGTTCGACGGGGACGCGGCCTCGCATGTGGAGGAGGGCATCGAGAAGGCCCTGCCCCTGCGGGACGCCGAGGTCTGGCCGGCTCAGGTCGAGGTTGCGGCCAGCCGGTTCGTAGTAGACCGGGTTGCGGAAGAGTTCTTCGTCGCTGTCGGGCTCAAGGTCGTCGTCCACCGGTACCCCCCGAAACCGCTACGAGTAGGACTTACAACGCTACGTGGTAGGTCTGACAATGGTGGCTGAACTGCAAAAACAAGGCGCTCTCAGCGGTGCTCCCGGCCGGGCGCGGGGTTGGGGGGCACCGTGTTGTGGTGGGCTGTTCAGACATGCGGAAGCCCGGCCACCGTGGGGGCGTGGCCGGGCCGGGTGGTGCTCTACCTCCTTCCCTGGGCGAGGCAGTACAGGAGCAGGGCGAGTTCGGCGATACCTCCTACTGCGTCGAGGGCTTGGGCTTGGTCGGGGGTGAGCCTGCTGGCCGCGCAAATCACGGCGATGGCCAGGACGAGGAGGGTGGCGGGGTCGGTCGGGATCTGGCCGTAGTAGCGGGCGGTTTCAGTCACGAGAGTCCTTGTTGGGGGCGTGGTCGGGGTCGGTTGGCCAGGCTGTGGGCAGCCTGAATCCCTCGTGACAAGCTGTTTAGGGAGGATGGTTAGGCCCCCGGAACTCTGCCGGGTGAAGGGGGCCGGCGCTCAACAGTCAGACTACCCATACCGGCATGGCGATGCAATGCCGATACGGGAAGTCGTGCTACCCCACCACCCCCGAGCCCTGCTACCAATGACCCAGACGGCCGCGCACCACGGGGAGGAGCCCACCGTGAACTTCGCCTTTGAATGTGGCTGGTGCGGCGCGGACTGCGTCGTCTGGGGGAAGCCCGCTGGCTTCTGGCGCCAGCTTTTCCGCCTCCCGGACGAGTGGGAATGCTGGTGGTGCAACGGAACCAACGTCACCCCGCCGCCGCCCTGGAACCCCGCCGACTAGCGCTCCCTGGTCATCCCGCTTGGCGTGCCGAGGCAGGGACGGACGCGATGCCCTGCGCGCCCGCCACGCCCTCGCTGAGCTCTGTCAGTTCCCGCCGCACCTCGTCGTGCTCCACGGTGCCCACCAGGGCCGCGGACAGCATCTGCGCCACCGGATCCGACGTCGGATGCTGCCCCCGGCGTACGGCGCGTAGCCGGTGCAGGCTGACAACATCCCACGCCCGGTTGTTCGACTCCCGCACCGCGACGATGCCGTCCCGGGCCGCCTGCAACGACCGCAGGAAGTCGACCAGGTCGTGGGACGCCAGGTGCTCCCGCATCAGCCCGTCCAACACGGCGGGCGCGGACGGCCGGCTGACGTCGTCGTCGTGGTGCCAGTCGCAGTCGTCCAGGGGGCAGGAGAAACAGGTCCAGCCGGTGCTGAGGAAGCCCTTGGCGGTGTAGTGCGGGGCCTTCCCGCGGTCGGCCTTCCACAGGCCCGCATGCTCGGCTGCTTGCCGCTCTGTGCTGCTCATTGAGTCATCCTCTCCAAGATTCCGGCGCGGCGTCCCCAAGCCATCCCCGGGACGCAGCACGGGGGCCGGTCAGCCGCTGGACGAACCGGTTTCCCACTCTCCGGTCAGCATCGGATCCGCCACCGGCTGACCTTCCAGCCAGGAAGACTCGCCTCCGTCGTAGTCGCCGCCGTGCCGGATAACGATCGCTTCAACTTCGTCATGCCGCTGCACCATGTGGTCGATCTCCACGTCGCGGCCGGCCAGCAGCAACCAAGGCAAATGCGCCTCGGGAACTGCCTGCCGGATCTGCGTGACGTAGTCACTGAGCTCAGCCGCGCAAGCCTGCGCGCTTGCCTTGTCGGGGAAGTACGCCCAGTGCGTGTACGGGATCATGCTGCTCATCGGCCTACTTCTCCTTCAAGGGGCAAAGCCCGATAGTGCGCGGCGGCCCGTCCAGATCGGCCCTTCATCTTGCCGACGAACTGGAAGAGTCCCTTCTCACGCAACCGCCTTGATTCGGCGTAAGCAGACCCTGGGGGGATCCCCAGTTCATCCACCAGATCCCGCAGGCTGAAGATGCGGTCGCCGAGACGTTCGCGGGTGAGCCGATACAAATGCTGCATCGGGAATTGCGAGCTGTTGTAGGGGATACCGTTCCATACCACGTTGTGCAGGGGCTTCTCTTCCAGGATCGCCTTCCGCTCCGCCTCAAGCGCCTCATCACGCGATGGGAACCAGGTGACACCGAATCGGGCGACGTCTGGCCACCACGGCTTGTCGACTGCGTGGTTGTACCAGCGCTTCAGGGGTTCATCGCAGATGCCGATGTACAGCAGCACGTCTTCGGCGTTGTAGAAGCGGTAGACCGCGGTGTATCCGGGAGCGGGGCGCGTGGGGAGCGACCCTGTGACTTGAGGTTGGATGGTCACGCGGTTGCGTCCTCTCGGCAGTCGCGGCATAGGCCGTCCGGTGTGGGCAGCATCTTCCGGTGACCACAAGTGGGACCAGGGCAGATTACAAACCGTCCCTGTAGCCCCGGCATCAAGGGTTCCTCATCGCTTGAACGCGGCGCAGGCAGCCGGGGCGGGGCAGGAAGATTCTCCGGCGCCAGACGGTGCCTGTAGACGGCCGCCAGAGACTTCGCGGAGTCCGTTTCCTCGGTTAGCTGCGTCCGCAGCTTGTTCTCGGTCCATCCAGCCGCCAGCGCTTCGCTGACCCGCTGAATCAGGTGCTCTCGCTGCCGCGGTCCAGGCAGCCGGCCCCGGTAGGGAAGGCAGTCGACGAACGCGGCCGCCGCCGGGTTCTGCTTTTCCTTCTGCTGCGGAGCATCCCCGCCCCCTCCTTCCTCCTGGTCCTCAGTCTGGTTCGGAGTCTGCGTGTCCTCGCACGCGGGGGAGGAGGAGGTACTTCCCCCCGGTTCTTTAACCCCGTAGGGGTTAACTCCCGTCTCACCGACATCCGGTCCACCGGGAGCCGGTTGGCCGAAGTTCGGTCCACCGAAGTCCGGTCGGGCGGGATTCGGTCCCACCTGCGAAAACTCCGGCTCAGCCGAAGTATCCGCGACCGCGGCAAGGTGCCCTCGATCCGCCTTCTTCGCCTTGCTCCAGGGCTTGGGGAGGCTGGTCGGGAGCGACGACGGATCCTGAGGCTCCTCGTAGATCGTCGTCTTCGTCTCGAACCGACCACGCTCGCCCTGGGTGCGCGTTCGAACTAGGTAGCGCTCGGTCTCCAGTTCGTTCATGTAGCTGGCGATCGCATCGCGGCCCTCCGGGTTGTCGGCCGCCAGAGAGCGGATGTCGACACGTGCGCCCGGCGGCAGGCTGAGCAGGTACTCCGCCAAGCCTCGGGCCCCGAAGGACAGCCGGTTGTTCTGCGCCAGCGCGTTGTCGATGATGACGAACCCGCGTTCCTTCTTTGGCCCCCGTTCGATGTTCATGCGGGGGTCACCGCCGTGCGGCGGAACAGGCCGGGGCTACTTGTCGACACGCGGGTTGGTGCGGGTACCCTCACTAGCTGAGGCCCTTCTGCTTGGTGGGACTCGAAGAACCAGCGGGCTGGCACCCGCTGTGACTTGCTAGGACGGCCGGTAAGGGGACGCTGCGAGCCCCGTTGACCCGGCCGTTCTGCGTTCCCGGACGTCTGGGGCTGCGATCCCAGGGCCCGTAACGCGGTCATGACCTGCTCTGTTGGATCAGGTCCCCGTTGTCGTCCAGGCGGTTGTAGACGTCCCGGAAGAAGTCGAGGAACGGTTCGGTGGCCATCAGGAGAGCGCCGGCGGCCTCTCCGTACGGGTGGTCCTTGCCGGGGCCGAAAGGCCAGTGCTTCGCGTAGCGCTCGGACGTGGCGATGTGGCGGACGCCCTCGCGTGTGATGGCTTTGACGATGCCGAGTCTGACCAGCAGCTCGGCGCCGGTGCCGAATGTGACGGCAGGGGGGAGTCGGGTCTCTCCCGTGTTGTCGGGGTTTCGGGGGCTCATCGGTCCCCCCGCGTTTTCGTCCCACTTCGCACAGTGCGAAGCCGAGGCGATACGCTCATGGCGGATCTCCTTAGCGGGGATTCCCTACTGCCGAAGTCTTCGCAGGGCCCGGCATGTAGGGCGGCCGGCCGTGCCGCTGGTGCGGTCGGCCGTATTACTCATGAAGTTGTAACTCGAAGACCCCCCTCCTGTTACTCCTGCGGTCGGAGCGAGGTGGTCCAGCGGAGGATCGTGGAGCCTTCAGCAACCTTCACGGCCACCTCAACCACGCGACCATCTTCCAGCGTCACCGTACGAACCACCTGCGTAACGACAACCTCGGACGCCGTCAGCCCCAGGGCTTCCTTCTCCGCGGATGTCGCATGGCGGCTGGTGACCTCCTCCAGGACCTGATCCTGAGCAAGCCCCAGCCGCTCAGCCGCAAGCTCCCGAGACGCGCCGGTAGAAACCGGCTCCGTCAGCTCGGGAGTCACCGCGACCACATAGGCCGGGTAGTAGCTGCTGCTCAGGTGGATGGGCAGGCCGTTCCGGCTGACTACTCGCCGGCGTACCTGCACAGGAGTACCGGGAGCTACATCGAGCCGTGATGCCACCAGCTCATCGGCACCGGTTGTTCCGACCTCCAGGATCCGTGAGACCTCTCCACCATCAAGAGCGCTACCAGTAGCGCTGTGGAGCGCGACCCTGTTGGCGATGTTGTTGCTCACGGGGCCCGCGACGACCGTCTTCTTTCCCGGTCGCGTCAGGGTCAGACCCTCCATCTTGAGAGCCCGGTACGCGCGGTGCACGGTCGTGTGGGCCACGCCGAACTGCTCGCTGACGTCCGAGTAGCTCGGCATCGTGTCGCCGGGCCTGAGCGTCCCGTCGCGGATCTGCCGTCGGAAGTGCTCGGCAATCTCCGCGTACCCCGTGGTCTCGGGCATGGTCGACCTCCTCTCTCTGTCGAGTGCTGCACCCCTCATCGCGTGCAGCGGTACACCTCTGAGGTTAGTCGAAAGAAACATGCAGCGCTACTACTAGCGCTTGAGGGCGCGAGTAGTCTACATTGAGGTTGTCGGGAAGTTCGGAAGCCCTGAAACGCCGAACGGCCCG
The DNA here is from genome assembly GCF_044749345.1 of Streptomyces sp. NPDC089424. Classification (NCBI taxonomy): domain Bacteria; kingdom Bacillati; phylum Actinomycetota; class Actinomycetes; order Kitasatosporales; family Streptomycetaceae; genus Streptomyces; species Streptomyces sp. NPDC089424. The sequence goes on along the minus strand of NZ_JBIVHU010000014.1, from coordinate 58,291 downwards.
GGTGGTTGCACACCCAGGCCGCTCAGGGGCCCCGAAGGACCCGACAGATCGCTACCCGCCTCAACAGGAGCGACTGCCATGGAAAACCGTATCGGACAGGCGGCCCCGAACCGCACTGCCACCTCCAAGACCACTTCGGCCCTGCGCCAGCTCGCCGCGCAGCCGATCGGCCCGCGTATGCCGGGCCGCCCCAAGACCCGCCCCATCCCGATGCCCGGCCGGCTCGTCGTCGACTACTACGACTGGGACCTGCGCCAGGCGCTCTCCCCGACCCTCGACGAGGTCGCCACCGGCACCCTGGTCACCGCGTACGGCACGATCACGAACGTGCTCCGCCTGTCCGGCGGCCGCGCGATGGTCGTCCTGTCGTCGGACGACGGGAACAGCGCCCACGTCCAGCTGAACGCGGACACCGTCCGCATGGTCACCCCGGCCCTGTTCCGGGGGAACCGGCTGCACGTCCGCGGCGCCGTGACCCGCACCAGTCCGAACCAGCCGGCCGGGATCGACGGCCGCGGCGTTCAGGTGGAGATCGTCTGATGGCCGCCGACTGGTACACGAACGCGGCCCGTGCCGCCCACAACACCCACTGCACCGCCTGCCGGGAGCGGACCGCCGCCAGCGACGCCTCCGCCGCCGCCAACGGCGAGTCCATCCGACGCCGGGACCGCCGCCAGCTCGGCCTTCACCTCACGGGCAAGCGGGAGGTGCGCGTCTGATGGCCGCCACCGACAAGACCGACGCCCGCGTCCTGGAGCGTTTCCCCGCCGGCAGCCCTCGCGGGTCGTGGCCGGCGGAGGAGTACGCGGCCGCGCGCCGCGCCGAGGGCGTCAACGCCACCGTCGTCATGTCGATCACTGAGGACGCGTTCCTCGTGAAAGAGGTGACGGTCTGATGGCCCGCATGTCCCGCCGCGAGATGAACGAACTCGCTGCTGACCGCGAAAAGTGCGCCGCCCGCTCCGAGCGGAACGCCGAATCCGGCAGGCAGGCCGCCAACGACCCCAGCCTCCCGAAGACCACCCGCAAGCAGGCCGCGGCCGCTGCCATGTTCGCCGAGCGCCACGTCCAGGAGTACCGCGAGGAAGCCGAAGCCCTCCGCGACGGCCGGATCCCCGGAGAGGACTGGTGACCATGGACGACAAGACCCGCCAGGCGATCGCCCACCTCGCCGAAGCCCTCCACCTCCTCGCCGCAGTCGGCAACCAGGACGAGGCCACCGTGCCCGTCACGATCGGCGACCAGCAGATCAACGTGACGCCGAAGACCGCCGAAGCCCTCGCCGACTCGGTCGACTCGATGAACGCCTACCTCGGCATCGAGCACCCCATCGACAGCGAGCTCCGGGACCTCGCCGACCGGATCGAAGAAGCGACCGACTTCGACCCCGACAGCATGAAGCGGGCCACAGCCCGGTTCATGGGATGGCTCCAGGGCCAGTCCGGCGAGGCCATCGAGTCGGGCGAGTGGTCGGCGGCCGCCGTCTCCCAGAACGACCGCGAACTGTACGCCGACGTCACCGACTTCTTCGACAGCATCGACCCGATCTCGCTGCTGGACGACGTCCTCAGCTCCGACCGCCCCGGTCAGGCCGCCGAAGCATACGAGCAGATGACCGGCGAGTGGGACGGCGAACTCTGATGACCAGGCACTCCGAGGCGAACGCCATCCCGTCAGTGGACGACACCGAACTGGGCGACGTCCTCGCCGACCTCGACCACATCCACCCCGGCATCGGACTCATCCGGGACGGCATCCGCCTCCTCGCCCACGACCGCCTCACCACCGCACAAACCCAACTCCTCACCGTCGCCCTCGCCGGCTCACCGGACGGCACCGACGTCCTCACCGCGATCGGATACCTGGTCGCCCGCCTCACCCACCCCGACACCAACCCCGCCCTCCGCAACCTCGGCCACGACGCCCAGAAGCACACGCAGCGGCACGGCGAAAACCTCCTCCACCACCTCTCCGACCCCCACCTCCACCAGCACGCCTCAAACGCATCCGGCGCCATCCACACCGACTAGCCCGCCAACTACCCGCAGAAGGGAGAAGCCCCGTGAACCTGACCGACGAAGAGCGGAAGGAACTGTCGAAGAAGAACGCCGACGTGAACAAGAAGTCCAGCAACCGGCCCCGCTAACCCCCCGGGCCCGGCACCCCCAAGCCGGGCCCATCCTCTGGCCCTGCCGGAGGCCGCAGCCGCCGAAATCCCCCCGCGGCGGCTGCGGTCCCCCGCAAGACCAGCACCCACCCGCCAGACCCAGCGAAAGGACCACCGTGAACAAGACCCGCATCAAGACCAACACCGCCCAGACCGCCGCCAACATCACCTACTACGGCGGCACCCTCGGCGCCGGCGTCGGCCTCTACAACCTCCTCAACAAGCCCGACGCCCTCGGCTTCGTCTTCGTCCTCATCGTCGTCCTCACCGTCGAAGGCATCCTCCGCACCTGGATCGACGAAGCCCTCGACGCCTTCCACCGCTCGAACACCCCCGCCACCCCGGCCGCCATCACCACCGAGGGGGCCGACCGGTGAACGCCTCCGCCTTCCGCCAGGAACACGGCGACCCCACCACCTGGACCACCGCCGACTTCGAATCGTTCGAGCACCTCGCCGAGACCGACCACCTGGCGGACTTCACCCTCGTCATGGATCTCGGCACCGCCCCGTTCCCGATCCCCACCGCCACCCTCACCTGACCTGAGAGGACACCGATCCCCGTGAACCCGACCCCGGCCGCCCCGCAGCCGCCCACCAGCCCCGTCCTCGGAGCCTGGCAGCCCCTGCACCACGCCGGGGCCACCCCCCACAACCCGAACACCGCACCCAACCCCATGTACGACAAGCTCCTCTACGGCCGCACCCCCTCCGACTGGGCGATCCGCATCGTCCTCGTCCTCGTCATGACCGCCGCCCTCGCAGTCGGCACCTGGTCCATCTACACCCTCCTCACGGAACAACTCCACGCCCCCAAGGCCATCGCGATCCTCGGCTGCGGCATGTTCGACATCGCCGCCCTCTTCTTCGCCCTCCTCTCCCAGAAGTACGCCGTCACCACCGACAGCGGCCTCGCCCCCCGCCTCGCCATGCTCACCATGATCTCCACCAGCGCGTGGGTGAACTGGATGCACGGGCAGCTCGAAGGCTGGGGCATCGTCGGCTCCGTCATCCTCGCCGCCGCGCCCGTCATCGCCGAGCTCGCCTTCGAGATGTTCCACCGGTACGCGCACCGCGAGACCCTCCGACAGCTCGGCCGCGTCGCCCAGACCCTCCCCATCATCGGGAAGTGGGCGTGGCTGATGCACCCCATCCGATCCCGCCGCACGATCGACGCTCACATCCGCGCCGGCCTCACCGAACACGAGGCAGTCGCCAAGCGCCGCGAGGAAGTCTCCGACCGCCGGGCCCGCCTGATGGTCACTCTCCCGATCTCCGCACCGGAGGTCTCCCGCCACGCCTACGAGACCACCACCGCGGTCTCCCTTGACCGGATGGAGACCAGCCCGCTGGAGACCGGTCTCCGCGAGACCAAGTCTCTGGAGACCAGCGAGACCCCGGTGGCCAGCCGCGGCGAGACCAGCGAGACCGAGACCGTCCGCGAGACCCGAGACCGGTCTACGCAGACCGAGACCCCGGTCCACGACCGCGAGACCGAGACCAGTCTCCCGGTCTCCCGCACCCGGTCTACCCCAGAGACCACCGGCCGAGAGACCACCGCCCTGGTCACCCCTATAGGAGACCGCGAGACCGAGACCAGCAAGCTGCTGGACCTCATGAGGTCTCGCGGCGGGGCGATGCAGGTCTCCCTCAATGACGCGATCGAGACCACCGGCCGACCGAAGGCGACCGCCGCGAAGCGACTCAAGAACGCCCGAGACCTGTACCTCGCCGAGACCGCCTGAGACCAGAGACCGAGACCGAGACCGGAGAGACAGAGACCGATGGACATCGAAGCCCTTATGACGCAGCAGGGAATGCGCGGCTGGACCGACGAGCAGCGCGACACGTTCGTCAACGACGCCAGCCAGGTCCGGCAGCTCGCGCAGATCATCCAGGCCCGCCTCGCGAACAGTCAGATCGAAGGCGACCGGGCCGGATCCGCCGGCCGCCGCGCCCGCAAGGTCAGCAAGAAGCTCGCCAAGGTCGCCCGCCTGCTGGAGAAGGCCGCCGCTGAAACCGAGGCACTCAACGCCGTCTACCTGCGGGAAGTCGTCGAACTGCCCGACCGGCGTTCCAAGGAACTCGAGCGTAAGGAGCAGCGCCGCCAGCGCCTTGGGATTGCCGTAAGCAGCGTCCAGCACCGGGTCGCGAACTCCCTGGTCAACACGACGAACACCCTGTCCGGCGCCCACCCCCAGCCGAACGTGCAGGTCACTGGTGTGCAGCCGCCGGTTCCGCAGTACGTGCCCGCGCAGCCGTTCCAGTTCCCCGGACAGGCCAACGCAATGGCGCAGCCGCTGCCGGACATCGGTGACTTCTTCGACCAGGAGGCCATGTGAACGCCTCTCAGAAGGCCGCGCAGGCCCGCCTGAAGAACCGAGCGGAGCACTACAACACGGCCCAGGCGAAAGCCGCCGAACAGGGGCCGATGCACCTCATCACGTTCTGGACGAACGTATGCCGCAAGCTCGCCAAGGACGCGCTCGAGAGCGGGGATCCGGCCGTCGCGAACAAGCTTGCGGCGCACCTCAACGACTTCTACCAGGCTCACACACAGTGACTGCCGTCGTCATCATCACCCGCCGGAAACAAGGTGATGAAGGCCCCAACGCGCACGCGCAACGCGCACGCGCGAGGATCCCCCACCCGACTACAGCCTGTCAACCTCGGAAGGAGGCGACATGACCGACGACAACGTGATCAACTTCCCGCGGATCGGGTTCACCCTCACCCCGACCACCACCCCCAACGCCCCGGTCATCGAGCCCCCGAACACCCCCACACCCGGACCCGCCGGCACCCCCGCCCAGACCCGCCGCAGCCCCCTCGACCTCCTCGCCTGCCTTCCCGACCCCGGCATCCTCCAGCCCGCAATCCCCACCCCGGGTGCGGTGCCCGCCACCTTCCAGTCCGAGCCCGCACCCGACATGGTCGGCCCCCGCCTCGGCGCGCTCTCCCTCGCCGCGATCCTTGCCGTCGCCGTCGCCGCGCTGCGCGGCAGCAACACCGTCATGTCCACCTGGTGGGAGAACCGCATCGCCCGCCAGGCCGAGACCGACAAGCTCCGCGAAGCCCGCCTCAAGCACCAGCTGGCCATGCAGAACATCGGCGACAAGGCAGCCCAGCAGCGTGCCAAGACCAACAGCCGGGTCCCGTCCAGTTCGGAGTTCGGCCGCAAGACCCTCGGCGGCCGCAGCGGTTCAGGCGGCAGCGGGTCCGGTGGGGGCCGCGGCGGCAAGACCAACCGGTCCAGCAAGAGTTCAAGCAGCGGTCCCGTCTCACCGACCGGCAAGAAGAAGGACCGCGGCACCACCAAGCCCAGCCCTCCCGGTGGCAGCGGCAACGGCAACGGTCGGAGCCCGAAGCGCAAGCCGAAGGCCCCGCACCGGCCCTCCCAGGGCGGCAGCCACGGACTGGGCAACAAGCCGACCCGCGACAACGCCAAGAAGAAGAGGAACGGCAACGCCGGTCAGGCAAGCCCGGCCGGCAGCACGGCGGACGTCAAGAAGGCCGCAGCGCGACGGTGGAAGCGCCGCAACAAGAAGGGCCTCGACAAGCCCGCCCTGTGGGCCGACACCCAGCAGACCAGCAAGAACAGCAAGAACGGGAAGAAGCCGTCCGTTAAGGACACTTCCACCCGGCCTAGCAAGGTCAAGAGGAACGGCAAGGCCAGCACGGGCCACGGCCCGGACACGTCCAAGGCGGACCAGCCCATGTGGCGCACCCTGAAGAAGAGCGCAGCCCGACGGTGGAAGCAGCGCCAGAAGAGGGCCCGTAAGGACGGCCACACGCCGCCGATCTGGAAGACCGACCGCACCCGCACAAAGCAGGCACCCCGCCAAGCCCCGCGCGACGCGAACACCAAGCAGTCGGCCCGGTCCCGCTGGGAGCGGATCCGCGACTACGCCCGCCGCAACTCCCCGTGGGGCAGCCCCCGCACCACCCCCCGCCCCGACGGCAACCCCGGCCCCGGTCCGCGGCGCACCGCACCCACCGGCGGACACAGCCACCGGCGCAGCCCCTTCGAGAACGCCGGCCAAGCCGCCGGCGCCACCACCTGGACCGTCGAACGCGCCGACCAGCCCAGCCCCACCACCAACCCCCACCCACCCGCCGCCGCCCTCACAACCGGCCAGCCCGCACTCCACGCCGCCCCCACCCCCCACAGCCCGCGGCCCGGCACCACCCGACCCAAGGACGCCATCCCCATGCCCCCAGCCCCCGTACCAGCCGCACGGGACCCCCGCATCAGCAAGGCGAAAACCCAGGCCGCCCGCACCGCCCACGACAGCGTCGGCCGCCGCATGGACGACCAGCACGCCACCGAAATCACCCTCGACGACGCCCTCGACGAATACGGCGCTTTCAAAGACGACGGGTTCAAAACCCACGACCAGGCCCTGAAGCTCGCAGGCCGGGCCCGCAAGCTCCGCGACACCCTCGCCGCGTTCGCCGAAGACCTCGCCATCAACCACAACCTGATCGGGCCCCTGTTCTCCCTCGCCATGGCCCGCATGTCCGAATCCATGGACCTCGTCGCACGCATGGCCGACGAAATGCAGGTCTCCTCCCTCGAGGCTGCCGAACGGTCCGAAACCGCGGACAACGACCTCAACGACGCCTACCGGCCCTACACCACCGCAACCGCCGACGCCGGCCTGGCCACCCCGTCCGCCCCCATCCACAACCAGACCTGACAAGGAGCGGACCGTGCCCGACCCTGCCGCGATCGAACCCACATCCGACCACACCATCAGCGACAACGCCCCCGCACCGGCCTCGAACCATGCCCCCGACCGGCCCACCTGGTCCGGCGCCATCGCCGGCATCCTCAACTTCGTCACGCTGTCCCTGCGCATCCTGGCCCTTGCCGCGGCCGCCGCCCTCCTGAAAGAGCAACTCCACCTGCTGAAGGCGCGCATGCACGACGACGCCGCCCGCGCCCGGCGCCTCGCCGAACACCTCGCACAGGCAGGCGTCGACCAGCACTTCCAGGCACAGACCCTCGAGGTCGCCGCTGCCTTCGAACGCGTCGCGGAAGCCTCAGGCGAACTAGCTGACGCAGCCGACGGCATGGAAGCCGACGCCAACGGCGTCCGCGACGCCCACCAGGCCGAATACGGCGGCATCTACGAAGTCGCCCAGGCATCCCCGTACGCCCAGCCCAAGCCCGGCTTCAACGCGGTCCGCTAACCCGACCAACCACCACACCCCGCAGAAGGAGGACACCCCCGTGGCCGTCACCAACACGACACCCGACCTGGCCGTACACGACGGCCCCCGCCTCGTACCCGCCCGCAGCATCCGCCGCCGCCGACGCCTCGAACAGGTGGTCTACGGCGCCGCCGCCCTCGGCATCACCATCGCCCCCCAGATGGACAATTGGTGGCCCGCCCACATCACCGCCGCCGGCCTCGCCATCGGCACCTTCTCCTGGCTGTGGGGCAAATGGACCCCCACCGAAGGCACCACCCGCGCCCTCGGCATCCTCCAAGCCGCACAACGCGCCTTCCCCCTCCTCACCGGCGCCGGCATCTACCTCACCAACCTTCTGCACCCCAACACCCCCTGGTGGGAATACGCCGACGCTCCCACCTGGGCCCTCCTCATGGGACTCACCACACCCGTCACCCACTCCCTCAACCTGCACGCGCTGCTCCCCACCGAAAAAGCCCCCCTCACTCTCGACACCGAACAGGCCGCTCACGAGAAGGCGCAGCCCGCCACATACGCCGACTACCGAGCCGTCCAGTGGGCCAACGCCCGCCACACCGGCACCACCCGCCTCGCCGAAGTCCACCCCTACCAGGAAGGCGCCCCCGACTTCTGGGGCATCGTCGTCGCCGAAACCGGCGACGCCGTCCCCGACCTCAACGCCACCACCCTCGCCGGGATCTTCGACCTGCCCGTCGGCACCGTCACCCTCCAACTCATCGACGGATCCGGGCCCGGCCGCAAACTCCTCCAGGCCCGCCCCACCCTCGACGCAGCCCAGCAGGCCAGCCAGCACCCCATCGAGCGCCTCTGGACCGAGAGGCTGGCCACACCCTCCGGCGGCGCCCCCGGCATGACCCTCGTCGAGTTCAAAACGGACCCCAACCGGATCGCCCTGCGCGTGGCCGCCCCCGACAACCAGATAATCCAGCTCAACCAGAAGCAGATCACCCGCTCCATCGGCTGCAAGGACACCAGCCTCGTCACCGTCGAAACCGACGGCCTCGGCGACGGCCTCATCTCCATCTACAAAACCCACCCCCTCCTCAACGTCCGCGAAGCCACCATCGAAGACCTGACCATGGCCGCCGACGGCACCATCGCCCTCGGCCAGCAGCCCGACGGCCGCATCGGCCGCATCCCCCTCTACGACCCCCAGATGGGCGCCATCACCGACCTGTTCGTCGGCGCACCAGGCGCCGGCAAGTCCGTCACCCTGCTCCACGTCATCGCCGCCGAACGCATCAGCGGCATCGTCTCCATCGTTGCCGACGCCCAGGACGGCATGAGCCTCCCCGAGGTCGACGGACGCGTCTACCACTTCGGCAAGGGCATCGCCGCCACTGCCGCCACGATCGCCGCCGCAGTAGACCTCGGTAAATACCGAGAGAAGATCAGCGCAGAGAACGGCTGGGGATCCTTCGAGATCGGCAACCCCTGGCGCCTGGTCAACATCACCGCCGACGAACTCAACCGCATCCTGTCCGCCGACGCCGTCGTCCCCCGCCCCTTCCGCAAGTGGGTCACCGGCCTCGTCGGCGACAGCCAGTCCACCGGCCGCAAGCTCGGCGAAGGAATCCGCTTCGCCGCCCAGTCCATCCACCTCGCCGACCTCGGCGACAAAGACCGCATCCGCGCCAACGCCAAGAACGGCACCGTCTGGCTCGGCCGCACCAACAGCTCAACCACCCAGCACATGGCCCGCGACGGCGTTCTCCCGCCCGGCGTCGAACTCGCCCCCATCCCTCGCTACTTCGGCACCGGCGACAACGCCATCGACGCCGCCTTCCACGGCAAGGAAGCCAAGCACGGACCCATCACCGCGGGCATGGCCAACATCATCAACGGCGGCAGCCTCTACACGAACCGAACCTGGTTCGCCCGCAAGGAAAACAAGACCTACCCCGGTCTCATCGCCCTCATGGAATCCGCGCCCATCCCGGGCCTAACCCCCGAAGAGCACGCCGTCTTCCAGGAGTCCTACAGCTACTGGCTTGCCCACGCCGAGTTGCTCCTGAGCGGAGACGACGAGGAAAGCGTGGAGATCGGCAGGAACGCAGCAGAGCGCGACCTGCTCGCAGACGACGAGGAAGACCAGCCGTCCACCGGCAGCATCAAAGACCGCATCCTCGACGTCCTCACCGATGGCCCCCACGCCCTGAAGGATGTCCGCCGCAAGATGCCAGACGTCGCCGCGGGCAGCGTCAACAACGCCATGGCCGAACTCCACAACAACGGCACCGTCACCGCCATCAGCCGCGGCGTCTACCAGCTCTCCAACTAATCCACCCCGACAGGAGCCCTCAACCGTGACCCGCCTGCCCGACCCCAAGCAGCCCCACGCCACTACGGCCGGGCAGCCCACCGAAGCCGACCGCGACCAGGCCCGCCGCTGGCTCGCCGCCCTCGACGAAATACCCACTTCGTTCCACGACCCCACCCCGGTCCCTGCGATCGGGACCGCCCCACCGGTCGCGCAGCCCGGACGGCCGCCGATGTCGCAGCGCGCCACCGACGCGAGTGCGCTGATGCTGTCCGCCGGCATCGCGTCCCTGCCGCTGGGTGCCGCCGTGACCGGGATCCTATGGGCGTCGGGCAACGCCGACCCGGTCATCGTCGGGATGATCTGCGGTGCGCCCGCCGCATTGGTCCTGGCGCTCTCCCGCCTGGTGGGCAAGGCGAAGCAGGCCGCGCCGGACACGCACCACCACCACTACAACGGGAACGTCCGGCAGACGTACAACACCCAGACCACCCACCAGCGCAGCGTGTGGGCCAGCACCCGCAACCAGCTCCCCAAGTAGCCGCCCACAGGCCGGGGGATAGCGGCTCTGACAAACCCCCACCCATACGCCACCATCAGAACTGCGAGGGCGGGGACGTCTCAGCACCCCCGCGCCAAGACATCCCCGCCCCCCCAACCGGCCCCGGACAGGCAGAATCCCCCCTGCCACCGGGGCCGCCCCACGTCTAGCCGTAATAGTTGTCCGTGTACTCCGGCCCCCCAGGCTCCTCCTCACACCCCTCATCCCGATCCGGCGCCCACCGCGTCAACGCCAGCCCATACCCCTGCGGCACCAGATCACAGCCCTTGTCCGCCCACTGCCCCGCCAACCCCGTCCACACAATCAACAGCACCAGAACGCCCACGATCTTCTGGTTCCGGGACGGCCGCCACCCACGTCTCTCCGCGTCACTCATGCCCGGCATGGTCCACCGCGCCACGGGCCGGGGGAACAGAAACGGTGAAATCGGCGATCATTCGTTGCAGGCGCGGGGCCTGACAACCACACACACGAGCGGGAGCCCCACCGCCATGCCCAACAGCGCAGCCGTCCAGGCTGAGATCGACGAACGCCGCGTAAAGCTCATCAAGCTCCGCCGCGTCCGCACGCCCTACGACAGCCCCGAGATCCTCAACCTCGGCTACAGCAGCGCCGACTGCGCCCGCAAGGACTTCTACCGCGCCGTCACCGCCCGCCGAAAAGCCACCGAGGCAGAGGTCGCCGACTACCGCGAGGAACAGAACGGCATCTTCGAAAGCCTCCTCGACGTCTACCTGCCCATCGCCCTCGGCGCCGACAACAGCGACCCCGACCCGAAGGTCGCCAAGCTGGTACTCGACACCCTCGAACGCCAGGCCAAGGTCAACGGATGGGAAGCCGCCCTCAAGGCCGAACTCTCCGGCCCCGGCGGAACCGGCATCCCCGTACGAGCCGAGACCATCAACGAGCTCCGTGACCTGATCCGAACCGCCGGCGACCCCGACGCAGACGACCTCTCGGACAACGAAAACCCCGACGGGGACCTGGATGACGACGGCGACAACGCCTGACCTCGACGCGGAAGGCAACACCGGTGTCACTCAGCAGGCCGAAGACTTCCTTCAGCTAGCCGCGGCCTACCGGAAGCTGAACCGGGCGCAGCGCCGACGTATCGCGGGCGCCGCCAGCCCTCAGACCCGCCGCGTCCTCGCCGACCTCGAACGCACCATGGCGCTGGAGCGGTCCCCGGGCTCCATGTCGGCGATCCTCACCGACGGCAAGGAGATGCAGGCCCGGCACTTGGACCTAATCGACCGAGTGTTCCGGGACATCGCCCGCGGCCACTCCCGCAAGGTCCTCATCACCATGCCGCCGCGGCACGGAAAGTCCCGGCGCGCCGCCCGGTGGGCACCCCTTTGGTACCTGTCACGGCACCCCAACCACCGCGTCATGATCGCCTCATACAGTGCGGACCTCGCCGACGACCACGGCCGCTGGATCCGCGACGCGATCGTCTCCTACGGCCCCCACGTCGGACTCCATCTCCACGCCGGGTCCAAAGCCGCCAACCGCTTCGACCTGGCCGACGCCGACGGAAACCGCCTCGAAGGCGGCCTCGTCACCGCCGGCGTCGGAGGCGGCCTCACCGGCAAGGGCGCGCACCTCGCCATAGTCGACGACCCGATCAAGGACGCGGCAGACGCCGAGAGCCCCACCATGCGGCGCCGACTGTGGGACTGGTGGACATCCGTCCTCAACACCCGCGTTGAGCCCGGCGGCAGCATCATCGTCATCCAGACCAGATGGCACGAGCAGGACCTCGCCGGGAAGATCCTCGAAGGCGAGGACGCCGACGACTGGATCCGCCTGGACCTCCCCGCGATCTGCGACACCGAAGACGATCCCCTCGGTCGGAAGGTCGGCGAAGCGCTCTGGCCGCTGCGCTACGGTCGCAAAGCCCTTGAGAAGATCCGCCGTGCCGTCGGGGAACGCGTCTGGTGGTCCCTCTATCAGCAGAAGCCACGCCCCCTCGAAGGCGGCGTGTGGAAGTGGCCGTGGATCACCGACAACCGGATCAGCGCCATGGCATTCCGTGGCGTCGACCTCACCCGTACCGTCGTCGCCGTCGACCACGCCGGCGGCTCCGATGACGTCAACGACGAAGTCGGCTTGTGCGCGGCCGGACGCGACCGGGCCGGCGAACTGTATCTGCTGGCCGACCGCTCCGGCCGCATGGGCGCAGACACCTGGGGCCACGCAGTCTGCCGCCTCGCCATCGAGTACCAGGCCGACGCCATCGTGGTGGAGGCGAACTTCGGCGGCGACATGGCCCAGCAGATCGTCCGCCAGGCGTGGAAGGACCTTGCCGAGCAGGGCGAGACGAACGGCATGCTGATGCCCGCGATCATCGAGGTCCACGCGAAGAAGGGGAAGCGGCTTCGCGCGGAGCCGATCGCGCAGATCTACTCCCAGGGGCAGGTCCACCACGTCGGGGAGTTCCCGCGACTGGAAGGCCAGATGGTCACGTGGCTGCCCGGCATGGACTCCCCGGACCGGATGGACGCCGCGGTGCACGCCCTGACCGAGCTCGCAGACCCCGCGCAGGAGGGCCTTGGGACGCAGCACTACAGCGACCAGCGGCTGCGCGGACGCCGGTAATGCCGTCTGACCAGGCATGATGCAATGCTGGCGGGTGGCAGATCACTGTTTAGCTGGCGGCGGAGCAATGTTTGACAGCTGTGAATCGCGCAACTTTGGTCGCGGATAAATTGCCGCAGATGGTGATTTCACGTCCCGTGAATCCGTATTGCTGCGATGAAAGTGCAGCGCCGTACGGACAAGTTGCCTACAGTGTCCGTACGGCCGATCCGCGTGGATGGGCCGACAACGGGACCGGCGGCCGACCTGGATGGCCGACCGCCGGGGTTTCGGTTGCCGTCAGACGAGGAGCGTACTGATCCACTGGGTCAGATCCAGGTGCAACTGGATCAGCGCGACCCACAGGAGCCAGCGTTCCATGTCTGGCGGCTTCTCGTTTCCGAGCACTGCGCACTCCGTCTTCTCGAACGTCCCTTCGACGATGGTCGAGAGGGGATCGGAAGTCTCCCTCCGATCTAGATCCGGAGGGCGATTCGAGGTCCGCAGAACCGTGGGAAGTAACTCTAGGACCAGCGGACCCCAACTCGGGCCCACAGGGCGAAACTTGCCAGCGACTGCGACGTCTCCCACATTAGATTCCGGGCATAAGTGCCCAACTAGGTCACCGTCGTGGGGTGCACCGGCCCCGGTCAAAGACCTGAACACCCCTTGGAGAGGGGAACGCCTTCCGCGCCCGCCCGTATCCTGATCACTAGGCGCGGGGCCTACAAGGTGAGGGAGTCGAGGTGGGCCTGCGCGAGGTCGTGATCCATGCCTGGTCGTGGCTGAACTACAAGCCCGTCTACTCCGGCGGCGACGCCCCCGGCATGCCCAACCGGCGGGCATTCCCCGAAGCCAACGCCATGTGGGTCCCCGAAGAAGATCAGAAGCGTCTCGCCGCGTACAAGCTGCTCGCCGCCTACGACAACAACCAGGCCGCCGAGCTCGCCGAAGTAGCCGGAGACATCCACGCCCGCGAGAAGCGCGAGTTCGGCGACCCCAGCATGTTCATCGACACCGTCATGTCGCACGTCCTTGGCCGCGACCAGACCATCACCGTCGCCGGAGCGGACACCGACAGCGAGCAGCCCACCCCCGAAGAGGCCATGGCCGCCCGCGTCCAGGACCTCCTGCGGGACTGGGCCAAAGCCGAACTGCTGACGATGCGGGTGCAGCAAACCGAACGGAAGGCCGTCACCCTCGGAGACGGCGTCTGCCGCCTCGCCTGGGAACCGGGCAAGATGCGGCCCGTCCTGCGCATCCACGACCCCGGCTTCTACTTCCCCCTCCTGCCCGAGGACGGCGACGCAGGCGACTACCCCACCAGGGTCCACTTCGCGTGGGAGCTGCCCGCCGACGAACGCCGCGGCACGAAGGCCCGGCTGCGGCGCATCACCTACGAACTCGACTGGATCCGCCCAGCGACCGCGTCCGGACTCGACGAGACAGGGCGGGCGGTCCGCGCCCCACTCCCGTCCGACGTCGCCGACCCCGACAACCCTGACGCGGAGGTCCCGCCGCCCCTGACCCCGGGGGACCTGTACTACCCGCAGACCGGGGCGATCGCCCGCCAGTACCCGTGGAACGACGGACCCTCCTACGTCACCTGCTACCTCACCGACGCCACCTGGGTGATGGAGGACATCAAGGGCACCCCCGACGTCGACAGTCTGCCGCTGGAGTCGGCGACGTTCGCGACCCGCGGAGACGGTGAAGTACTCGACCACCTTGACCTGATGATCGATTTCGTGCCGGTCGTGCACCTTCCCAACACCGTCCCCCCAGCGGAGGAACACTGGGGCCAGTCGTCCCTCGCCAAGGTCATCCAAGTGTTCGACGAACTGTCCTCGTCCGACACCGACTCCGCGAAGGCCTCCGCCACGACCGGATCCCCGATGATCGGACTGTGGGGCAAGGCCGCCGGCAGGGAACTCGAAGTCCGCGAAGTCGCCCCCGGCCTGGTCCTCAAGCTCGGCGAGGGCGGCGGCATGGGAGCCCTCGACACCAGCCGGAACCTCGCCGAACTCCGCGCGCACATCCACGACCTCGAAGACCGCGCGGCGAAAGTCGCACGCCTGCCCGCCGTCGCCCTCGGAACCCTCGACCCGTCCAAAGCCCCGTCCGGGTACGCCATGGAGGTCTCCCTCGGCCCCCTCGACGCGCTCATCGCGTCGATGCGCCTGGCCCGCGACCACAAGTACGCGCTGCTCCTGAAGTTCGTGCAGCGCCTCTACATGGCCGGGCAGCACCCCGACTGGGCCGGCGTCACCGTGATGCCCGCCCGTCTCGTGTTCGGCTCGTACAAGCCGACCGACAAGGCCTCCGTCCTCGAACTGGTCGCCACCGGCGTCGAGAAGGGCGTCATCTCCCTGGAGACAGGCGTGCAGATGCTCATCGAGGCCGGCTTCCCCATCGACGACGCCGCCCGGGAGATCGAACGCATCCAGGCCCGCCAGTTCGAAAAGGCCCGCCAGCTCGCAGACGCCACCAGCGACATGACGCTGGTCGGGGACTTCCTCGGCGTCACCGTCACCGAACCCGACCCTGCCGACGCGCCCCTGCCGCAACTGCCGCCCACAGGCGCAGACGCCGCCGGGGAAGACCCGACGGGACCCGGCGACGGGGCAGCGGCAGGGAGCGGGGGGAACACCCGATGAGATCTGTGCTCAACTTGGATCTAGGCGCGGGGCCTGAACTGTCCATGGGAGGACTGTCTGCAATGCGTGCCCCCACGCAGCACCGCCCCGGCCTCACCGCCGCCATCGGCTGGACCCACCCCTACACCGGCGTCCGCGCCCTCGGCGTCTTCTACAACGACGGCGGCAACCCACCCGCCGAGCCCGCCGCCCAGCCGAAGCCCGGACCGCCTCCCACCCCGGCGCCCTCAGCGCAGTTCACGCAGGACGACCTCGACCGCATAGCGGCCAAGGAGAAGGCCCAGGGCCAGCGGGCAGGGGCCCGCCAGGCCCTCGAGGACCTCGCCAAGGAACTCGGCTTCACCGACCCCGACGACGTGAAGACGTTCGTCGCGGCCGCCCGGCAGGCAGAGGACGCCAAGAAGACCGAGGAGCAGAAGCGGCAGGAGGAACTCGACCGCCGCGAGCAGGAACTCGCCGCCCGCGAGTCCGCCGCCATCGCCCGCGAGCGGGCCGCGATCCGTACCTCCGTCCTGGCCCAGCTCGGCGCCACCGGCACCGACCTCGACGACGCCCTCGCCCTCCTCGAACGCGACCTCCGCGACACCCCCGACGCCGACGAGGCCACCGTCCGGACCACCGCCGAAGCCCTCAAGGAACGCCGCGCCGCCCTCTTCGGCGCCGCACCCGCCCAGCAGCCCGGGCAGATGCCGCCCGCACCCGGCGGGTCACCGGCAGGCGGGCCCCCGCCCCGGCAGGCACCCACCTCCAAGCCCGGAAGCCGAGGCCTCGAAATGGCCCGCCTCCGCGGACACAAGCGCGACGCCGCCTAAGACCTCCCCGACCCACCGGGTCGGGGCCCGGGACCACGCCCTCTCCACGTGGACGCACACCCCGCAGGGGTGCCGCTGCCAACGCACGCCTGTTGCCATCAGGAGAAGGCCGTGAACGACTTCCAGCCCTACTCCTACACGGACAGCGTCACGGCCGACCGGCCCTGGCTCGCGTCCCTGGTAGGAGTCCAGGACACCAACACCATCACCCTCGACCTGACCAAGTTCACCGAGGGAACCCACTACGTGACGTCCGCGAACCCCCTGCTTCAGGGCCGCAACGTCATGAAGTCCGGCATCCCGCTCGGCAAGGTCACCGCCTCCGGCCTGTACGCCCCCTACTCGGGGCCCCGGTCCGAGGTGCAGACCGTCACCATCACCGGCGGACCGACCGGCGGCACCTACACGCTGACGTTCAGCGGACAGACCACCGCCGGCATCCCCTACAACGCCACCGCCGCGCAGGTGAAGGCCGCCCTCGAGGCACTGTCCAACATCGGCGTCGGTGACGTCGCCGTCTCCGGCGGACCCCACCCGGGCACCCCGGTCGTCGTCACGTTCGGCGGGCAGTACCTGTCCGACGACGTCGCCCAGATGACCGCGTCCGGCACGGGCCTGACCGGCGGCACCACCCCGGCCGTCGCCGTCGCCACCACCACCGCGGGCGGAGGCGCCTCCGCCACCGACGGCACCGAGGCCCTCGCCGGGTTCCTCGTCTCCCAGATCAGCTTCAACCCCGGCTCCACCAAGGCCGCCGGCGCGCTGCTCTGGCACGGCGAGGTCTACGCCGAGGACTGCCCCGTCCCGTTCGACCCGACCGACGTCGCCTCCACGGCACCCGGCGTCAACATCCACTACCGGACCCGATAAGAGAAGGAGGAGATCACCATGGAGGCTCTCGAGCTCCTCCTGCGGGACACCAACGACACCGACCTGACGGTGTTCGCCCGCCAGATGGACACCCCCGCGAACTACCGCCTGACCCGGGAAATCCTCCCCGAGCGCAGCGTCCAGGGCGTCCGCTTCCGCACCACGTCCGCGAAGCGGCGCGTGAACGCGGCCAAGTTCCGCGCCTACGACGCGCCGACCGCGCTCGCCAAGCGGCAGGCGGAGCGAGTCGTCAACGAGGGCATGCTGCCCGCCCTCGGCCAGACCCTGCCCATCTCCGAGATGGACCAGATCCTCCTGGACGTCGGCCACGGCTCCGACACCCAGCGCTACCTGGACCTGCTGTACTCGGACGTCGAGCGGCACGTCGAGTCCATCCGCACCGCACAGGAACTCGCCGCCGGCCAGCTCCTGGCCACCGGCACGGTCACCCTGCCCGGCATAGGACTCGACGTGAACTGGAACGTGCCGTCGGCGAACATGCCGACCGCGTCCGTCCTGTGGGACAACGCGAACGCGACCCCGCTGTCAGACGAGCGCGCCTGGATCGACTACCTCATCGACTCCGGCGCCCCCGCCCCGAAGATGGTCCTCACGTCCCGGCGCGCCCGCTCCATGCTGGCGTCCAACGCCGAGTACCAGATCGCGTTCTACGGGCAGAACGCCGCCAACAACCCCGGCACCACGCTGTCGCCGCCCGAGGTGGACGCCGTCCGCGCCCGCTTCGGTCTCCCGCCGATCGTCATCTACGACGTGCAGGTGTGGAACGACGACTCCTACCAGCGGGTCATCCCGGACAACCGGTGGATCCTCCTTCCCGACGTCCCGGCGTCGGAGTGGGCGGAGACCCAGTACGGCGTCACCCGCGAGGCCGCGAAGTTCACCTCCGGCACCAACCCGGCCCTCACCCGCGAAGAGGCCCCGGGCATCGTCGTCGTCACCAAGGTCGAAGACGACCCGGTGCAGATCTACACCCGCGGCGCCGCGATCGGCATGCCGGTTCTCTACGTCCCGGACATCCACATCTCGGCGACCGTCCTCGGGGCGTGATCCACATGGCCAAGCTCGCAAAGGCCGTGTTCGTTCGCGACCCGGACCGTCACCGCACCGTCCTGCTGCACGCGGGGGAGGAGCCCGAGCCGCGCCTGGCGGCCCTGGTCACCAACCCCGATGCGTGGGAGGACGGCCAGCTCCCCAAGGCCGTCAAGGAAGAGGAGGGGAAGTCCGACGCCGGCGACAGCGGCAACGACACCCCCTTGTCCGACAACGACGACGACGCCGACAAGCCGGCCGCACCCGCGGCCAAGAAGACCGCCGCGCGTAAGACCGCGGCGTCCAACCGGTCCCGGGGCCGGGACGCCGCTGACGAGGGCACCAGCGGCGACTAGCGGAGTGCGGGCCCGCCCCACGGTGGGGGCGCCACAGGCGGGCCCGCACCCCGCACCACCCTTCCCACACCCACCCTGGAGGTAGCCATGAATGACGACGTCAAGGCGTGGCTGCTCGCCCAACTCGGCTCCACCACCGACCTGACCGACCTAGAGGCCCGCTACACCCGCCTCAAGTCCGGCCGAGCCGTCGCGCTGGAAGTCCTCCGAGGACGCCTCGCCACGCTGCTTCAGCAGCCCAGCACCGTCAACGTGTCCGGCGTCGTCGCCGTGGGATTCGCCGAGAACATCAAGGCCTACGAACGGCAGATCCTGGCTCTCGAGTCCGGCGAGATCGTCGCCCCCGACGACCCTCCCGCCACCGATGACGAGGACGCTGCGATCGGCTACCTGATCCTGCGTGCAAGGCCCCGCCGATGACGACCCCTGTCCGGCGCCGACGCCGCACCCTCCGACAGCGCCTCCTCGCCTACATCACCGACGCCGTCAACCGCCTCAACCAGGCCTGGGCCATCCTCATCGGCGCGCAGAACCGCCTCCTGACCGCCCTCGCCCGGATCCGGCCCGGAAGGTCCTCCGGCACCGGCGCCGCCCTGCGTGCAGCGGTCGCCGCTTTCAACACCAGCCTTGCCGCGTTCGCCCGCACCGCTGGCGCGTTCGCCGAACGGTGGGCGTCCACCGACCTTCCCCTCATCTACCGCGAAGGCGCCTGGACCCTCCTCGACAACGCCGACCGCCGCCTCACGACCTTCACGTGGACCGGCCGGCACCAGGCTGCCGTCACTGCGGCGTCCGCGCAGTACTACGCCGACGTCAGCGCCCGTATCAGCGAGGCCCTGCGCCGCGCCCGGGCGTTCCTCCGTGCCGCCCAGGACGCCGCCCGCAGCACCGCCGCTCGGTTCGACGTGACCGCGCTGCGCCGAGACCACCCGCTGGA
This sequence comes from Streptomyces sp. NPDC089424, assembly GCF_044749345.1. NCBI lineage: Bacteria > Bacillati > Actinomycetota > Actinomycetes > Kitasatosporales > Streptomycetaceae > Streptomyces > Streptomyces sp. NPDC089424. The sequence continues at coordinate 38,825 of NZ_JBIVHU010000014.1, read as the reverse complement.
CACCGTCGTCTACGCGAACAACGCCCGCCACCCCGTCGACGCGTGGGCGCGCGCCGCGATCACCTGGCAGGCCGTCACCACCGCCAACACGGCGGCCGCCCGCACCGCCCTGGATGAACTCGGCACCGAATGGGTCGAGGTCCGGGACGGGCACGGCTGTGGCTGGCGTGATCATCAGGATGAGGACAAGGCGGACCGCACCCTACGCACTGTGCAGGACGCCCTCGCTCATCCGACCAGCCACGCCCACTGTGTTCGCGAGTTCTTGCCCCGCCTCGACCTCATCGGCCGAACCGAGATCCGTACAGGAGCGCCCCTGTGACCGAGCCTCCAGCCGAGCCGCAGGCGCACGGCGTACGTATCGACGCCCAGCCCGGCCACGCCACCATCAGCATCGACGGAATTCCCCTACCGCCCGGGCAGGTCACCGGCTATACCCTTCAGCACGACGTCAACGGCGGACTCCCGCTTGTCGTTCTCCACACCCGGCAACCCGAAGGGGCCGCGTTCGAGGGCCTCGCCCGCGTCGCTGTCGGCGTCACCGACACGCCCGCCGACATTGTGGCCGGGTTCCTCGCCCAGATCGACCCCGCGGCACTCGAGAACGCCGCCTTGAACCGGGAGGACCTCGGCGGGGAAAAGCACGACCTGACCCGCGCCATGCTCTCGCAGTTGGCCGACTACGCGAGAGGAGCCGGGTAGTGGCCGGCCTGGACGCTGCCCTCGCAGGGGTCGTCACCTGGATCGAGGGCAACCTGATGGTGGACGTCGTCCGCATCACCCGCCCCGTGGCGGGGGATCCCGTCCTGGACCCGGACACGGGCCGGCTGACACCGCCCACGCCGGACCTCATCTACGAGGGGATCGGCGGCGTCATCGCCGCTGGCGCGCCGGGCGGCATCAGTTCCCTGCCGTCGGCGACGCTGCCGTGGGCGGAGGAAACCATGTCTCCGGCACGCCTGTTCACGCCCCTGACGGCGCCGATGCCAGCACGGGACGACCTGGTCACCGTCGTCACCGTCCACAACCCGCAGAACACCGCGTTGATCGGCCGGACCTGGTTCTGTCAGGACCCGGGCCGCGCCTCCAGCATCGAAGTCGTCCGCATCACCCCCCTCGACATGCGGCAGGCCCCCCGAACGCAGGGAGGTGCCTGATGGACCTGGACGACCTGGCGGCCCGCCTGGACGAAGCCGCCGACCGGATCGGTGAGGTCACCGAACGCCGCATCCGCCACGTCGGTGCCGTAGGTGCGGCGAGGATCAAGCAGAACGCGTCGGGCAGGCCGGGACCGAACGTCATCACCGGCCAGTACAGGGCGTCCTGGCGGTCCGAGACCCGCGGCATCCCGTACGGCGCGGAGTGCACCATCGGCACCAGCGCGCCGCAGGGACGCCGCCTCGAGTTCGGGTTCTGGGACATGACCGACAGCATCGGCCGTCACTACTTCCAGCCGCCTTTCCCGCACGTCGCGCCCGCCCTGGGCTTCATCAAGGACACCTTCCACGCGCAGATGCGCGCCGCGGTCGGGGAGGTTCTGTCGTGATTGAGAAGCGGTTGGTCACCGGGTGGGTGGCGGCGACGCTCGCGGCAGCGTCGGAGATGCCGGTAGGGCGCGGCCGGGCGCCAGCGTCCGGGGACTCCCCGCCGTACTACCTGCTGTACAGCGTCGACACCGCCGTGGGCGGGCCGCCGCTTGCGGACATGAGCGAAGACGGATCGTTCGTCTACCAGATCACCTCAGTGTCCGGGCCGGACCCGCACGTCCCCCAGTCCGTGGCCGACCTGGACCAGCTGGAGTGGATGGCCGACAAGGCCCGCACCACGTTCCTGGGCCGCGACCCGGGGACTGGGCTGTGGCTGCACCCGCTCACCGTGCCCGGCCTGTCCTGCATGACCCGCTCCCTCGACGTCGAGTGGGGCGGGACACCTGGGGGAACGTCCGAGCAAGAAGCTGGAATCATGACCTACGTACAGAGGTTCAGGTTCAACCTGACCCCTACCTGAGCCTGACGGCTCAGTTGAACCGCACCGCGGCGGGACCCCACGCGGACGCCACCACAACAGGTGGCCGCCACACCGACACGTGTAGCAGGGGCCCCACGAGCCCCTATCCGCGAGGGGCCAAACTCATGGCACGGTTCAACCGCAAGGGCACCACGAAGATCCACTACCTTCCGACGATCGCCGCGACGACGCTGATCCCCACCGGCGCCGAGATCACCGCAGGGACGGACTACACCCAGCAGATCAACGCCATCGACGGATGGTCGCTGGAGAACCAGCCGATCGAAACCCCGGACATGGCGTCCACGTTCGTCTCGAAGATCGGCGGCGACGACTCCGCGGCCGACTCCAGCCTCACGTTCTACGAGGACTCCACCCTCGACGACATCGAGACCGACCTCGCCAAGGGCACGTCCGGTTTCATCGTCATCTTCTCCAAGGGCCTGGTCGCCGCGAGCAAGGGCATGGACGTCTTCCCCGTCACCGTCGTCTCCAACTCGAAGGCGTACACGACGGACAACGAGGCCGCGAAGATCACCGTCCAGTTCACGATCACGAAGCGGCCCCTGTTCAACGGCACCGTCCCGACCCTCACCTGACCCGGCCCGGCAGTACATCCCACCAGCCCCCGGCCGGGCCCGTGGCGTACACGGGAAGGGCGCCACGCGCGCCCGGCCGGGCCTTCCCCCTCCGGAGACCCGCATGACCAGCACCTGGGAAGCCCTCGAGAAGCGCCTGAACGCCGTCAAGCCGCCCGTCAGCGTGTTCAAGCTGTGCACCCTCACCGACGTCCGCGACCGCTACCTCACCGCCAAGCGGGAAGCCGAGCAGGCCGACCGCCAGCAGGCGCTCCTGTCCAAGGACGCCGACCCCGACGCCCGTGCCGTCGTCGAGGAGCAGGCCAAGAAGGCCAAGGCGGAGCTCGAGGACGCGCAGAAGGCGTACGACCGGAACACCATCGTGCTCCGCTTCCAGGGCCTGGAACGGCAGCAGCTCGAGGAGCTCCTGGCGAAGCACCCGCCGAGCGAGCACGACGAAGCGAACGGCTCCGAGTTCGCCGAGGACTCCTTCATGCCAGCCCTCATCGCGGCCGCGTCCCTCGACGGCATGCCCGAAGAGGCAGCCGCCCGGTACATGCGGACCTGGACACCGGCCGACGCCCGCGCCCTATGGAACGCCGCCTGGTCGGTGCAGCACACCCAGCGGACCGACCTGGGAAAAGGCTGATCGATGACGCCGACTTCCGTTCCCAACTGGAGCTCTGCCACAAGTGGGGCATCCCCCACAGCAGGTTCCGCGGGCACGGAGACGGCACCTGGACCGACCTCGACCGCCGGAAAGCCCTCGCCTACTCCCACTACCTCAAGACGCTCTGCCCGACCTGCGGGACCCGAGCCGACGAGTGGGACGAAGCGGCGGGCGGCGACGAGGACGCCTACCGGGCCACCACCCACCGCTGCATCGGCTGCCAACTCCTCCAGGACCGGCAGAAGACCATCCCCGCCGGCGACGAAGGGCACGGCGTACAGGTCGCCCTGATCCCGTCCAGCGTGGCCGCAGCCCTCGAAGTCCAGAACAGCCACCCGCACTAGCCCAGGAAGGAGCCCGCGATGTCCTCTCAGTGGAACTTGAGTGTCCGCCTGACCGGGCAGGGCTCCGACCTGGCCCGCACCCTGCGATCCACTTCCCGCGACGCCCGGGCGGCCTCCCGCGACGTCAACGCGCTGCGCCGGGACCTGACCCGGCTCCGCAACGAGGCCCGCACACCCATCCGCGTCCGTATCAACGTCGACGGCACCCGCCTCCGCAGCGACGTACGGGCCGCGCTGACTGCCGCCGGTACCGGCCAGGGCCTTGGGGTCCGTCTCGGGATCGACGCAAGCCAGCTCCGCTCCGATGTCACCAGAGCACTTGCCGCCGCCGGCGCAGGACAGGGACTCCGGGTACGGCTCGGTATCGACGCCGCACGGTTGCGGTCCGACGTCAGAACCGCGCTCACGGCCGCCGGCTCCGGGCAGGGCCTGGCCGTCAACCTGCGTCTCGGCAACGCCATGGACCTGCGTCGCGAGGTCGAAGCCGCGGTGCGGTGGGCCGCCTGGGGGCACCGCATCACCATCCCCATCGGACTCGCCGACCCGATGCAGCTGCGCCGCGACGTCACCGCCGCCGTGCGGTGGGCGCAGATGAACCAGGTCATCCGGCTTCGTGTCGACGCCGACACCAGCGGCCTCGGCGACCTGACCCGGACCCTCCGCGCCGGAGGCGGCAGCAGTGGGGGAGGACTCCAAAGCACCCTGCGAGGCCTGCTCCTCCTGGCCCCCGCCGTCATCCCGCTCGTAGCAGGCCTGTCGACCAGCCTGGCGCCGCTGCCGGGTGCGTTCGCCGCCGCCACCATCCCCGCAGCCGCGTTCGGCGCCGCTCTCGCCGGGCAGATCGGCCCCCTCACCGAGGTCGCCGAAGCACAGACCAAGTACGAGGACACCGTCCGCGAGCACGGCAAAGCGTCCGCGGAAGCGATGAAGGCGCAGATCGCCTACCAGCGGCTCCTGTCCGAGCTTCCGCCCGAGGCGCAGCGCGCCGCGATCGCCGTGTCCGGGCTGAAGGACAATTTCTCCGACTGGTCGGACGACATGGCCCGCTTCACCATGGAGCCCGTCACCCACAGCATCGCCATCCTCGACACGCTCATCCCGCGCCTGACCCCGCACGTTCAGACCGCGTCGACCCAGCTGAACCGGCTCATCGACGTCGCTGGTGGCGCCGTCGACACCCCAGGCTTCGACGCGATGGCCGACCGGTTCTCCGACTTCACTGACCGGCAACTCGACGAGATGACCGACGGCGTTATCCACTTCCTGCGGGTGCTGACAGAGGGTGGCGCCATCACGAGCGGCCCGATAGCCGAGTTCATGGCGTACGCCAAGCAGAACGGGCCCGCCGCCAGGGAAGCGCTGCGGGCGCTCTCCGACGCCCTGGTGACGCTCCTGCGGGGCGCGGCGGAAGCCGGACCGGGCCTGCTCACCCTCATCACCTATGCGGCGAAGCTGGTAGCGGCGTTCCCGCCCGAACTGATCGGGATCATCCTTCAGGTCGCGACCGCACTGAAGCTGCTCCAGCTGTCCGGCGCCGGTTTCGCAGCGCTCGCGGGTGGCCTCGCCGCGGTCCGCACACAGATAGCCACGCTGGGCGCCGCGTCCGCGGCGGCCGGCGGCGGCCTGGCAGGGTTGCGGGCCGCGTTCCTTGCCCTCGGTACGGCCGCCCGCGCATCGGTCATCGTCGCCGGGATCGCCGCCCTCGCCTACGTCCTCATCAAGCTGTCCGATGTCGGTAAGAAGGCCCCGCCGGACGTCGACAAGCTGACCACGTCTCTGCGGCAGCTGGGCTCCACCGGGAAGACCACCGGCGAGGCAGCGCGGGCGTTCGGGAAGGACCTGGAGGGCCTCTACGACAGCGTCCGGTCGCTGACGGACCCCTCGAGCACCGACGACGTGCAGCAGTGGATCGTCAGCATCGGCGGGCTTGCCGACTGGGACTCCACCCCGGTCAAGGAAGCCAAGGAGAACATCGACGCCATCGACAAGTCGCTGGCGAACCTGGTGAAGAACGGCCAGGCGGACCTCGCCCGCGAAGCGTTGAAGAAGCTGTCCGCGGAGTACGGCAAGGGCGGCCGCGACACCAGCGAGTTCACGGACCGGCTCGACGACTACAAGTCCGCGATGGCCGACGCCGCCTTTGAGGCGGAGTTGGCGGCGCAGTCGCAGGGCCTGTTCGGGCGGGCCGCGCAGGCCACGCAGGCCAAGCTGGAGGAGCAGAAGCGCAGCGCGGACGGCCTGCGCCAGTCGATCCAGGCTTTGAACGACGTCAACCGGGCCGCCGGGTCGGCGATGTCCGCGTTCGAGCAGTCCATCGACGACGCCACCGAAGCCGTCAAGGACCACGCCGGCGCGCTGAAGATGCGCGACGGGGAACTGGACCTGGGATCGGAGAAGGCCCGCGAGGCGGAGAAGGTCCTGTCCGAGCTTGCCGCGAACACCGATGCGGCGGCCGCGGCAGCCCGCGACCAGGGCAAGTCGTGGGAGCACGTCAACGGCATCATGAGCGACGGCCGGAAGGCGTTCATCGACGCCGCGGACGGCATGGGCCTGACCCGCGCGCAGGCCGAAGCCCTCGCCGACTCCTACCTGAAGATCCCCGACAAGAAGTCCACGCTGCTGGAGATGCGCACCGAGGACGCCATCACTGGCCTCGACTCGGTCATCGCCGCGATCAAGCGGACCCCGGACGCGAAGTCCGTAACGGTCAAAGCCCTGACCACGGACGCCCAGTCCATGCTGGAAGACCTCGGATTCAAAGTCGTCCAGCTCAAGGACGGCCGTTTCAAGGTCACCGCCGACACGAAAACCGCGAAGGACTCCCTCCACTCGGTGAAGCGGGTCCGTGACGGCCTCCAGAACAAGACCATCACCATCAACGCGACCACTCAGGACGCCATCACCGACCTGGAAGCGGTGAAGAAGAAGGTCGCGTCCACCAACGGCAAGACCATCACGATGAAGGCGCCGACCGCGGAGGCCCGCAAGCAGCTCGAGGCCCTCGGCTTCAAGATCCGGGACACCAAGGGCAAGAACGTCGTCATCACCGTCCCGACCGGCAGCCAGCGCGCCAACGTCGGTGCCCTCGCCTCAGCGATCGCCAGCCTGAGGAACCGGTCGGTGACGGTCACCTACACCACCGTGTACCGCATCCAGGGCAGGCCCGGCGGGCCCCCGTCCGGCACCTACCACGGGTCCACCGCCGGCCGGTCCGCCGACGGCAACATCTACGGCCCCGCCCGCGTGCAGCGGTTCGCGGACGGCGGCATGCGGGAAAACCACGTCGCGCAGATCGCCCAGCCCACCTACCGGATGTGGGCCGAACCCGAAACCGGCGGCGAGGCCTACATCCCGTTTGCGCTGTCCAAGCGTCCCCGATCCCGGGCGATCGCCGCGGAGACCGTGCGGCGCCTCGGCGGCGACCCGCGGTCCATCTCCTGGCACGCGGACGGCTCCGTCACGGACTGGCGGTACGACCCGTCCACCGGGTCCCTGTACTCGCCGTCCGACGCCGGGCAGGCCGGCCGGAAGACCCGGAAGGTCAAGGGCAAGGAACAGTCCTACTTCGACCTCGGGGCCGTCGAGCGGAAGCTGAAGAGCGCCTCGGCTGCCACCCGCGCCTGGAACGCCGACCTTGAGCGGGTCGCCGACCGAGTCGGCGTCGACGTGGCACAGGCCCTCGCGTCGATGGGCGCGGAAGGCGTGAAGCTCGCCGACAAGATGGCGCGCGGCTCCACGAAGTACATCAACGAAATGGCCGCCGCCCTCCGAGGGCTCCAGGCCACGGCGAAGGCCTCGCTCACCGACTACACCCGCGAGCTCGGCGCAGCGAACAAGGTCAACCAGACGTTCGCGAACAACCTCGCCAAGCTCGCCGGACAAGGCTACGGCGACCTCGCCGCGCAGCTCGCCGAGCAGAACGACGAGACGGCACAGCAACTCGCCGCGGCCGCGGTCCGGGACCCGAAGAAGGCCAAAGCAGCGAACGCCCAGGTGACTGCCGCCGGGAATACCCTCACCCAGGATGAGCTGGCAACGCTGGTCGCCATCATCGCCGCGGTGAAGACGAAGACCACCGGCATGCACGACGTGTCCGGCTCCACCGGCATCGGCGAAGACGTCATCATCGCCGTCGCCAACAAGGCGAAGGGGCAGTTGTCGTCGGCTCTGGGACCGAGGTCCCCGCGGTTCCTGTCCGACCTCGCCAAGGCCAACGCGGGGAAGGCGTACGCGAACGGCGGTATCCGGGCCGGGATCTACGCCACCCAGTCTGGGATCATGCGCTTCGCGGAGCCGGAGACCGGCGGCGAAGCCTTCCTCCCGCTCGGGTCGAACAAGCGGCGCAGCGCGATGCCGGTTCTTGCGGACGTGGCGCGTCGCTTCGGCGTCGGGTTGACCGATGGCCAGGCAGGTCGTCCGGTCGTCGTGGTCCAGGGCGGCGACACCATCACCGTCCCCGTCACGAACACCAGCCCACGGGCGACCGCGTCCGACATCGGCGCCCAGGTCGGCTACCAGTTCCGCCGCGCGAAGAGGGGAGGTGTGGCTGCCCATGCCGGAGCTCGCTGACTGGCAGTACGACATCGGAGGCGTCGTCATCGGCGCCGGCACCAGCGTCCAGGTCCGCGAGACCGCAGGCTTCGGCCGCCCCCCGGTCCGCGACTCCGACGTCGACCAGCCCAGTTCGGACGGGCAGTTCGCCGGACCCGACTACTGGTCCGGGCGGCAGGTCCAGATCGACGCCGCGATCAAGATTCCCGGTGATGCCGCGGCCTGCCACGACATGGTGGCCAACCTCGAGGCCGCGACGGACGCCAGCTCGGTCCGCCTGGTCGCCGGGCAGGGCATGCCGTTCCGGGTGAAGCGGCCCGGCAGGCCTGTGAAGCGGCTCACCGTCCGCACCCGCCGCCTGGCACCCGAGTACCGGCAGGTCATCCACGGCTACGTCCCCCTGGACATGGAGTTCCTGGCGCACGACCCGACCTGGTACGCGGATGAGGAGTCCACCACCGAGATCCCCCTGGGATGGCTGACCGGCGGAGGGTTCGCCGCCCCGGTAACCGCGCCGATCTTCGTGCAGTCCGGGACCACGGCCGCCGACCGGCCCGGCTGGGTCCACAACGCTGGCAGTGCCGACACGTGGCCCGTCATCCGCATCACCGGGCCCTGCGCCAACGTCACCGTGATCCACGTGCCGACCGGGCGGACCCTCGCCCTGCCCACCCTCAACTTGGACGCCGGGCAGTGGGTGGAGATCGACACTCGGCCCGGCTACCGCACCGTCACCCGCGAGAACGGCGGCAACGCCAACTATCTGTCGCCGGCATCCCGCATCGACCTGTTCTCCCTGCCTCCGGGCACGTCGGAGATGCGCTGGACCGCCTTCGACTCCACGAACACCGCCCGCCTGCGCATGACGTGGCGCGACGCCTACACAGCCCTCTGAGGAGAGAGCCATGACCTTGTTCCCGCGGCCCATCCTCACCGACGGGGCCACCCACCCAGCCAGCCAGTTCCGGATGCTGGTCCGCGACCTCGCCCGCGGCGCGGAAGGAATCACCGAAGGCGACGACCTGAAGGTCACCCAGCGTTCCACCCCAGGTGGGGGAGTGACCGTCGGCGACGGGTCCGGGGTCATCCGCGGCCGCGACGACGCCTTCCAGGGCACCTACTCGGCGTGCAACGTGGGTGCCGTCGATGTCGACATCGCCGCGACCGGCGGCAGCCCACGCTCCGACATGGTGATCCTTCGGATCGAAGACCCCGAGTACACCGGCACCCTGGACCCCGAGGTTGCCGAGATTGCCTACTTCCAGGTCATCTCGAACGTGTCGTCGTCGGCGACGGCCATTCCCGACAGCCGCACCGGGATCCCGCTCGCCCGGATCGACATCCCGGCGTCCACGGCCACCATCACGAACGCGATGATCACCGATCTGCGGACGGTAGCGAACCCGCGCCGTACCCGGCAGATGGAAACCAGCAGCCCAGCAACTGAGAGCGCCCTCATCGGGGCGTCCACCACCTACTCCTACTTCTCCACCGAGGCGGGGAAGAACTTCTACGTTCCCGTGTGGGCGACGAAGGCGCGTATCCGGATCGACGTGTCCCCGATCAAGTACAGCGTCAACAACTTCTCCGGGGCCCTCGCCGCCACGTTCGGGTCGTCCCTGACGCTTCAGGCGATCTCCCTGGACGACAACCAGGGAACCGGCATCCGCAAGCAGCCCGCGATCGTCGCGGACACCCTGACCATTCCTGACGCCTACCGCGGCACCACCCAGCTCCTGCGGGCACGCGCCAACGGCGGCTCCGGGAACCCGGGCCGGATCAGCGTCACCAACTACACCGCATTTATCTACGACGTCGAGTTCGAGGAGGCACCGCGGTGACGGCACCTGCCCCGGACCGGGTCCTCACCCGCAACGTCCTCACCGGGGCGTGGCTGTCGACGGCGCTCCCGGTCACGGACCTGGAGTACGGTCCGGAACTGTCCGGGCCGGGCGAGCTTCGCGGCGTGCTGTCGCCCCGGCTGATCGCATCCAACCCATCTGTGGCGGACCCGGGGACCACCGAAATCTTTGTGGAGTCCGCCGGGCAGATCGAGTGGGGCGGCCTGGTCTGGGACGTCCGCGAGCAGGGCAACGAATACCGGATCGAGGCGGCGTCGTGGTCGTCGTACCTGATGAAGCGGTTCGACCTGGACGGCGAGCACGGCGGCCGTGGCCCCTACACGTTCGCCGACCGCTGTCAGGTGATCCGCAACATCTGGGAGTACGCGCAGTCCATCCCGGACGGCAACCTCGGCGTCACCGTCGACTCCACCACCTCCACCAGCAAGGTAGGCACGCCTGAGGAGGTGTGGCACTCCAACTGGTGGGATCTGAAGTCCCTCGGCTCCCAGGTCGACGACCTCGTCTCCGAGCAGGCCACGCCCGAGTACACGTGCGTCACCACCTGGAACGCCGCCAAAACCGACGTGGTGAAGCGGATCAAGCTGGGGTGGCCGCGCCTCGGGGCCCGCCGCCGCGACATCGAATTCTCGAGCGGCGTCAACATCATTGAAGAGCCGGAGAAGGCCCGCGCCGGCGACGACTACGCGCAGGTTGTCATCGGCACCGGCGCAGGCGACGGATCCGCGAAGCTCAAGCAGGTCAGCGCGGTCCGTAACGGCCGGCTTCGCCTGGAGCACGTCGCGGACTACCCGGAAGTCTCCGGCAACGACGTCCTCAAGCAGCGCGTCGAGTGGGAGAGGGCGTTTCGGCAGTCCCTGGGACGGGTCGACCAGGTCACCCTCCGCGACACGCCGGCCGCCCCGTTCGGGTCGTGGCAGGTCGGCGACGACGTCTACACCCGCATCCACAACGCGTGGGGGTCATACACCGGCTGGTGCCGTGTCACCGGATGGAGGATCAACCCGACCGCGCCGGGCGGCCGTCAAGCCGTCGTCAGCCTTCAGCCGTCCGCGATGTACACCTACGGGGGTCAGTGACCTTGGATATCGGCCGGATCCTTCAGCAGCTCGAGGCGCGCATCGCCCGCGTGGAACGCTCCGCCCGCCTTTCGCACGCCTCGCTGGACAATGCGTCGATCGTCGTCACCGACGGCACAGGAGCGGTGCGGGGCCGGATCGGGATGCAGCCGGACGGCACCATCGGACTGATAGCGCAGGACGGCCCCCCACCTGGCGCGCCGTCCGTGCCGGTCGTCGTCCCGTCCATCGGTGGGCTGCGTGTCGTCTGGGACGGCACCCTCGCCGACGGCAGCACCCTCCCGTCGGACTTCGACCACATCGCCGTCCACGTCTCCACGAGCAGCGGCTTCACCCCGTCCGCGGCCACGTTCGTCGGCACCATCACCCGGTCCGGTGAGGGCGGCATGCTGCCCGTCACCCCCCTCCCGTACGACGCCCACTACGTCGTTTTGATCGCCGTCAACAGCTCGGGGATCGGCGGGCCCGCCTCCGCAGAGACCGCAGCCACTCCGGTGCAGGTGACGGGTCCCGACCTCACCGCTGGGTCCGTGACGGCCGCGAAGATTCAGGCCGGCGCGGTACAGGCCGACAAGCTCGAGGCCGTCCTCCAGTTGGTGACCCGAATCGTTGCCGGCGACCCGGACGGCGCCCGGGTCGAGCTGAACGAAGACGGGCTACGCGTTTACAACAGCTCTGACGAGCTGGTCATCCAGTTCGACTCCGCCACTGGGGACGCTGTCTTCACCGGCACCATCGAAGGATCCGTCATCACCGGCGGAAGCCTCACCGGTACCGAGATCCAGACCGCCGCGTCCGGCGAGCGGATCACCCTGAACGAAGCCGACGCCAACAAGATCCTCGTGTACGACGCCAGCCGGGCCGTCGCTGAACTGTCCGCGCTCGGTCTCGCCCTGGTCGGTACCGGCGGCGCCCTCATGGTCCTCGACCCGAACGCGACCTACCCGAACATCCGCCTCACCAACGCCGGCCAGACCAACGACGCCGTCATCAACGTCGTCGAGACGAACACCGGCAACGCCGACCTTGGCCTGAACTCAGGGATCTTCTCCGGCAGCGGCCACACCGACATGAAATGGCGGACCTTCCTCGGCGGCGACTTCGCCGTCGTCGAACGGCTCCGCGAAGGCGACACCGGCGTCGTCATCGGCGGCCGCATCCACCTCCTCCACAACACCGCCTCCTTCGGATACCTGGACACCACCGGCGCCACCAGGAACGCCGACACCATCTACAGCCCCGGCCTCGCCATGACCCGGGCCCGCGCCCTGATCCAGCCCGGTGTCGGCGACTCCAGCACCCTGCTCTTCCTCCAGCCCGGCCCGTCCCACACCGGGCCGATCCTGCGCTACTTCGACCCCGACGCTTCGGTGTACCGCTTCGCCCTCGACAAGGCGGGCAACGTCGACATCAACGGCATCCTCACCGCGGGGAACGTAGCCGCCGGACGCATCACGATCACCCCATCCGGCGCGAACGTGCCGACCTCCGGGAACGTCACCGGCCTCAACCTCAAGGGCACCAACATCCGTGTTGTCGCCACCGCCGTCAGCACCGGCCCGGGCACCGTCGTCACCGGCGTCTCCACCACCGGCTCCTCCGCCACCGGATTCACCATCTGGGTCACCCGAGCCAACACCACCGGCTCCACCTCCGTCGAATGGATTGCGTACGGCACGCCATGAGCCAAGAACCCGAGTACGAGCAGATCCCCGCCAGCCCTGACGCTACCGAGGGGGAGCAGCCGCCCAACGAGCCGCCCCCTGTCGAGGGCGACCCGCTGCCCGAGCCGCAGCCCGAACCGGACCCGGAGACGGAAACCCCGCCGCCGCCGGACCCGCCGCCGACCCCGATCACCTTCGAGCCGGCCACCTGGTACCAAGTCACCTCGGTGTGCGTCACCTCCACCTGCGTCAACTTGAACACGACGACGACGGAACCGGAGATCTACTCCAACGCCGGGACGGTCCGCATGATCTGCGGGCTGTGCGGACAGCTCCGGCCGATCCTCGCCGCGACCAAGCTGAACCCCCAGCCGAACTACGACTAGCGGCGTTGGGGCTGGGGGAACGTCTGAGCCTGGCGCCCTTACGCTGATCACGGGGCGACCCTCCGCCCGCACGCTCCACCCCCGAGGGACGGCCGCACAGCAGCGGTCCGCCACACCATTCACCTGGGCGCGGGGAGATCCAGGAGCACCGGGCGATGCCCGAGCCGACCACAGCAGCGGACGAGACGACGGCTGCCCGGAAGAAGACCGACGCTCCGGAGCCCACCCCGGCCGCAGTCACCGAACCGGGCAGCGACCTCAGCCTTTGTGAGCCCTACCCGGGCGAGACGTTCTTCCACGGCGGCCGCCACAGCCCGGTCATCGTCGCGATGGCCCGCCGACTCGAAGCCGAAGACTGCGGCGACGGCCGCTACCTCGGCGCGGACTGGACAACGGCACACCGCGACGCCTTCGCGTGCTGGCAGCGCCAGCTCCGCCCCAAGGGAGCCGGCGACGTGTCCGGCATTCCCGACGAGACCGCCTGGGACCGCCTTCGCGTCCCGCGCGTCACGCCCCTTCCCAAGGAGACCTGATGGCACAGCCCATGCCCGCCTCCACGTTCGCGTCCATCCTGCGCGCCGAAGGCCTCACCGTCGTTGAGGTAGGCGACTGGGAGACCCACAACCGCAACAGCAAGGGCCCGTGGGGTCCGGTGCACGGCGTGATGATCCACCACACCGTCACCAAGGGCAGCAAGGACACCGTCGAAATCTGCCGTAAGGGCTACTCCGGTCTCCCCGGCCCGCTGTGTCACGGCGTCATCACCAAGGACGGCCGCGTCCACCTCGTCGGCTACGGCCGCGCCAACCACGCCGGCCTGGGCGACGACGAGGTCCTGCGCGCGGTCATCGACGAGAAGGCCCTGCCCGCCGACAACGAGGCCACCGTCGACGGGAACCGGCACTTCTACGGCTTCGAGTGCGAGAACCTCGGCGACGGCAAGGACCCCTGGCCCGCAGCACAGCTGGAGGCCATCGAGCGGGTGTCCGCTGCGATCTGCCGCCACCATGGCTGGTCCGACCGGTCCGTCATCGGGCACCTGGAGTGGCAGCCCGGCAAGGTCGACCCGCGCGGCTTCACCATGGCCAACATGCGGGCCCGGATCGCCGACCGCGTCGACGACGACAAGCCCACCGCCCCGAAGCCGGCCACGCCGAAGCCCACGGCCCCCAAGCCGCTGCCCACGCCGGCCAAGCCCGTCGTCGACCTGTCCCAGTTGGTCGCCGCGGCCCGCTCCAACCCCGCCCGAAGCGGCACCCCCGTCACCTACAGCGGGGTCCGCACCGTCGAGGTCGCCCTCGTCGACGCAGGGCTCCTCGAGAAGAAGTACTCCGACGGCCACTTCGGGACCAGCACGATTACCGCCTACCGGGCTTGGCAGCGCCGTTGTGGCTACTCCGGCAGCGACGCCGACGGCATCCCCGGCAGGACCAGCCTGACCAAGCTCGGCGACAAGTACGGCTTCCGAGTCGTCGCCTGAAATCCCCTTCCACAAGACAAGGACCCACATCATGAAGTCCACCACCCTCTTCGGGCGGGAGCCCGCAGTCTGGGCCGGAATCGTCGCCGTCGTCGTGCAGTTCGTCGCCGCTTTCATCGTCGACGTCGACCAGAACACCCAGACCGCGGTCAACGCCGCCGCAGCAGCGCTCCTCGGTCTCCTCGTCGCTTTCAAGGTCGGCGACGGGCAGGTCGCCGCGCTGACCGGCTTCGCGCAGGCGGGCCTCGCCCTCGGCATGAACCTCGGCCTGGACTGGTCCGCCGCCAAGCAGGCCGCCGTCATGGCGTTCGTGACCGTCGTCGCGCAGGCCTTCGTCCGCACGCAGGTCACCGCACCGGTACCGGCTGCCGCCGTGCAGCCGGCTAAGGCCTGAACTTAGGAGCCGCCATGGGTGACGAGCCGACCAACGGTGAGCTGGCTCGTCGCCTCGACGCCGGGTTCGACGACCTCAAAGAGGACATGCGCGCCCTCACGGCGCGCCTGGACACGAAGGTCGACGCCAGTCTTCTGGCCCTGCAACAGCAGGCGCAGGACGACCGGACCGTAGCACTCGCCACACGCGTGACCGCCATTGAGGACGATCGAGCCCGTGAGGCAGAGCGGCGTCAACAGGAACAGCGCGAGCTGGAGAACCGCAGGGCGGCCGATAAGCGGCTGATTCTGACGGCGCTTGTCGTACCCGTTCTGCTCCTGCTCTTGCAGGTGTACCTGGCCAGTAAGGGGTCGAATTGACGTGAGGGAAAGCCCGGCAGTGTCCCGCAGACGCAGACGTCGTACAGACGTTGTCTGGGTCGGCGGGGTCACGCTGCTCCTTCTGGTCCTGGGCTGGATCGTGATCACGATGCGGGATCTGTCTGGCAGTCTCCACGACGCCAACGTGGCCCGCGATGCACTGGCTCAGCAGGTACGTGACCTAGGCGGAACACCAGTCACGGGGGAGCAGGGCCAGCCGGGCAAGGATGCGACCGGCGCGCCCGGCGAGAAGGGCGACCAGGGGGATCCGGGGCAGCCCGGCCCTTCGTCTACGGTCCCCGGCCCCACAGGTCCCGCCGGACTTCCCGGCGCCTCCGGTGCCCCAGGAGCCGATGGAGCCCCCGGCGCCGACTCGACGGTCCCCGGCCCTTCCGGCGCGCCCGGGCAGCCGGGACAGAACGGCCAAGACGGAGCCGACGGCCAGGACGGCCAAGACGGGCAGGAAGGACCCCCGGGCCCGACATGCCCGGACGGGTACAGCCTCCAGCCCGACCCGGACGACCCCGACGCCCTCATCTGCCGACGCACTGGCGCCACAACCGACCCCAGCCCCACCCCCACCAGCAGCCACACCGCGTCGACCACACCCAGCAGCACCGGACTCCTGCCCGGCCTGCTGGCCCTGATCGACCGCTGACGAAAGGAGCCGTCATGGCCGCGCACCTCCCTGCACGCCGCCCCCGCCATGACTCCACCCCCCTCATCGCTGTCGTAGTCGGCATCGTCCTGGTCCTCGCGGCGCTGCTGGTGTGGCAGTCGTCCGAAGCGCAGGACCGCCTCTCCACACTCCGCAGCGGCCAGGTGACCGGAACAGCGCAGCGCACCGACACCCAGCAGCTGACGTGCGCCCTGTGGGCCGTCCTCCGTGACGACGCCACACGCGAAGTACCCACCGAGGTACGCACCGCGGCAGACAAAATCTGCGCCACGGTTCCGACGCCCACACCTGCCACCACCCCCTGAACCACCTGTGAGATGAGGAACCAGCGATGACGAAGGTGACCGGGAAGCTGATCGGGGCTGCCGCTCCGCAGCGGGTGGAGATGGTGGCCACGCTCGTCGACGTCACCGGTCAGCCCGCCGTCGGCTACGTCCCCACACTGGCGGGGGAACTGGTCCGGCCTGTTCCGATCACCGCGCAATCGGACGGCGGCTGGGAAGTCCAGCTCACCCCGAACACGCTCATCGACTCGGTAGCGGGGGACACACTGTGGGCGGTCCAGGAAGGCCGGACGAAGGACGGAACGCCGGTCCTCACCCACATCCTCGTACCGGAGACCGGCGAGTGGTGGCTGGGCGACCTCCGCGTCGACCTCGGCGACACCCCGACCGGCGGCGGCACCGTCATCTTCGTGCCCGGCCCGGAAGGCCCCGAAGGACCGGCAGGTCAGGACGGCGCCGACGGAGCTCCGGGCGCGCCGGGGGCGCCTGGCACGCCCGGAGAAGACGGGGAAGACGGCGCATCCGCCTACGCCGTAGCCGTCTCGAACGGCTTCGAAGGCACGGAGCCGCAGTGGCTGGCCTCCCTCGTCGGCCCCCAGGGCGCGGCCGGACCACCCGGGGAGGACGGCTCCAACGCCGACGCCGAGGCCTACACCGACTCCGCCATCGCCGCGGAGATAGGCCGAGCGGACACCGCTTACGACCCGGCCGGAACCGCAGCCGCCGTCGCCGCACCCATGGAAACCCGCCTGGACATCATCGAGGACACACTCCCCGACAAGGCCGATAAGGCAGGGACCACGTTCACCGGCGAGGTCATCATCAACGGCGCCGACCTGAGCATTCTCGGTACCGGAAAGGGATATCGGTTCCGCCGCGGCGGCGACGGACTCGACCTCGAAGCCACTGGCAGGGACCTCATCGTCTCCAACTGGTCCGGGCCCGACTTCGACGGCACGCAACGCTCCTACTTCCGTCTGTCCGCGGACTCACAGAACGTGCAGATCGCCGGCCGCGTCGAACACGTCAACGCCCTCTACGGCGCAGCGATCCACACCATCGACCCCGGCGCCGGCGTCATCACCGCGGGCGCCGTCCTCCGCGTCAACAACCACGATGCCCCCGCCGGCCACCCTCTCGGGCAGGGAGGATCCGTCGAATCCCTGTCGGTCCTGTCGTCGTTCGCGGGCGGCGAGGACGAAGGGCAAGCCGGACAGTTCGACTCCACCGGCCGCATCAACCTGTACAGCTACCAGCGGGCCGACGTCGGCTCCTACGGCGAGACCGTACGCAAGTTCGCCATGCGTAGCGACGCCAAGACCATGGAAGCGTTCTACATCCCGGTCGACGCGACGAAGAAGGGCGGCTACGACCCGAGCACCCGCGACCCGAAAGCGTCCGGCGTCTCCTGGAAGCCCGTGGTCTGGGCCGGATCCCACTACGAGGCAAACAACCACGCCTCCATCCACGGACACTGGGAACTCGAGATCGCCGACCTCACCGGCGCCCTCCAAGGACGCCTGGAGATCCCGTTCATCGACCAGGCCACCGACAGCACCAAAGCCCTCGACCAGGCCACCATCGGCGTCGCCTACACCAACATCCGAACTAACCTTGCCGACCTGTCCGTCCGCGCCCAGAACCAGACCGCCGGACCGTACACCGGGCAGAACACGTGCTTCCGCGTCGGCGGCAACAACACCGTGAACAAGGACATCGCCCTCTCGATCTCCTCCGACATGGGCACCGTCGGCCGCAGGTGGATCCTCCGCGCGAACACCACCACCGAAGCCGGCAGCAACACGGGAACCGACTTCCAGATCCGCCGCTACGACGACAACGGCGACTTCCTCGACGCGCCCCTCCACATCGACCGCGCCACCGGACGTATCGGCGTAGGCGGCGCGACATCGCCGACCGCGCAACTCCACGTGCAGCGCGCCACCGGCCAGGTCCTCTACCTCGAAGCCCAGGCCGCCACCCAGTCCGCGATCCTCGTCCAAGGCATTGACGCCACCGTCAAAGCCGTCCAGACCCAACTGGCGGGAGACACACAAAAACGCTTCCAGGTCCTCGCGGACGGCGCCCACTCCTGGGGGCCGGGCGGCACCACCGCACCCGACACCACTCTCTACCGGTCTGCGGCCGCCACCCTCCGCACAGATGGTGCGCTCATCGTGTCCGGCACCCTCAGCCCCAGCGCCTTGCAGATGACCGGCACCACCATGCAAACCCTCACCGGGTCCGCCGCCACCACCGACAAGATCGGCATCCTTGTCAACGCGGACAGCTTCGACCGTTTCCGGCTCCGCGCCGACGGCCAGATGAACTGGGGTGACGGCGCCAGCGCCCGCGACACCAACCTCTACCGCGCAGCAGCAGGCCGCCTCAAGACCGACGGCGCCCTCCACGCCACCACCAGCATCCTCGTCAACACGACCTCCGTCGCAGCAGGTGTCGGCGTCATCGGCATCGCCAACGCCACCACGCTGCCAACCGGCACCCCGTCCGCAGGCGGCGTCCTCTACGTCGAAGCCGGAGCCCTCAAGTACAAGGGATCCGCCGGAACCGTCACCACACTCGCCCCCGCCTAGGAGAACCGCATGCACAGCCACCACACCGACGAAGGCGCCCCGTCCGCATCCGCGCCGACGGCGAACCCGGAGGCGGTCGACGAGGCGACCGCCCGCGCAGTCATCGCACAAGCCGAGCAGCGCCGCGTCCAGGCCTGCGCTGAGGAGCTCCACGCGGTACTCGCCAAGCACGGCATGAGCCTGGAGGTCACCCCCGCAGAGATCGTCCTGGTGCCGCGCGGATAGCCACCTACGGCGCGACTCGCCCGTTGGCGTTGAACGCGGCGTAGGTGAGCGGCATCAGCCGGGCCCACTCCGCTTCCATCAGCTCGGCGACCATGGCGATCTCCCGTTGGGGGCTGGACGGAACTTTGGCGGCGGGGTGGGTGGTGCGCAGGCCGAGGAAGTGCATCAGTGACCGAGCGTTGCAGGTGGCGTAGCACGAGGAGAACAGGCCCACTGGAAGCACGGACCGGGCCACCTCCCGGGCCACGCCGGCGGCAAGCATCCGCTGGTACGCGCCGTAAGCGTGCCGGTAGGCGTCCATCATCACGTTGTCGACCAGCTGGTGCTGTTCTACGGTGCTGGGCTCGAACCGGTAGTGGCCGGCCTTCCCGACCTGCACCAGGTTCCGGTCCGCGCCCGGGACGTAGAACACGGGCTCCATCTCTCGGTACCTGGCACTGGCCTCGTTGTACGACCAGCCAGCCCTGTGGCGGTGGAACTCGCGGAACACGAAGATTGGCGCGCTGATGAGGAACGTCATCGACGTGTGTTCCCAAGGCGATCCGTGCCGGTCCCGCATCAGGTAGTTGATCAGGCCCTTGGACCGGGCGGGGTCCTTGTCGAGCTCGTCGAGGGACTGCTCGCCGAGGGTGGACACGCGGGCCGCGAACAGGACGTTGGCGTCGGACGCGGACGCCTTGACCAGTTCGACGGTGACGTCGCTACGGAAGACCGGCTCAGGGGCGATGTCGGGGGTGGGGGCGTCGGGCACGGGCGGGCTCCGTTCGGGAAGAGGGGCGGTACGACCAGTGTCGCCGTGCCCGCCCGCACCGTTCCCCCCGCACGCTCGTACGATGGCGGACATGACCACGCCGACCTCCGACAGACCCAAGCCCCCAGCCCCTGAGTGCGCTCCGTCGCAGGTCGGGCCGTGTACGTCGTGCCAGCAGCCGACACACCGGTACGGCTCCGGCGGGAACCCGCTGTGCGTGGTCTGCCAACGGGAGCTGGAAGCCTGGCGGGCCGGCCGCGGGTAGGCGCCGCCGTCGTCCGGGATGTCCTTGCGGGTGTGGTTCTTGTCGACAATGTCGTATCCGGGCACCGGGCAGCAGGACGGCCCCCGCCGAAGCAGGGGCCGTTGTCGATCTCTTCACCGGTCAGTGGCGGGTCTGCCACCACACGATCAGCAAGCTGACCGCGCCGCTCCCGACGCCGGACGCCACGCCGCGGACCAGGTTGTCCTGAACACTCCGTGCATGGCGTTTCCGCCATTCACGCAGGTGGCGGACCCTACAGTGCCACCACCTGTTCAGGGGGTCCGGCTCCTTGTTACCCTGCATTGGTTACTCCTGTTTTTTCGCAGAACTCGGGATTGACATCAGCTAGGAGCCCTCCTGACGTTGGCCTAGGAAACTCGCGTCGGGTTCGGGCTCCTTCTGCTTTTCTCAGTGTATGGAGGCGCGCAAGCAGAACTCCCGCACGAAGTACGTCACCTGAGCACTCGTCGTGCCTCGTCGCCTTACGTCGTACCGTCCAGTCCCGCGCAGTCCGGGCCAGTCCCGCGAAACACCCTGCAAATCTGGAGGAACTACCCCCTCCGTATCCTCTACTGTGACTGTCGCCACATTGCCCGTGCGTGCCACTTTCCTCCCTCTCGTCGGACGTCCGAGTAGCGATGCACGAACGGTAGGACAGATCGCGAATCCCCGTAGGCAGGGGCTGCAATTCGCAGCCACCCGGAGCCATCGACGCAGGTAAGTTGCGGGAAGCGCAGGGCATCCGCGGTAACTCGGCAGCACCTCAGCAGCACCCGTTAGTGGCCGCCAAGCGTCTGTGACCTGCTGCTCCGAAAGTTGACCAGATTCAGCCGCTGCCGGGTAGCCTCCACGACGGTGCCCCGGCTGCTTTCCTCAGCCAGGGCACCGTCGCGTTCCGAGGTCGGCGTCCTCATCTCTCGGCGGTCTCACGGATAACGGCAACGTGGGCCAGTCGCGCATAGACCTCAGCCATTGCGATGGCCCGGTCGGAGTCCGCTCCGCTCCTGTGAACGGCTTGCTCCAGCAGCCGCTCGGCTTCGAGGGTGCATTCCAGTGACGTAAGCGGGATGGCTGCCATGGTCGGTGTCCTCACTTCTCGGTGACGTGCTCGGCGGCTTGGGCGGTCCGGATCTCGTTGGCGGTGACGGTCTCGAAGTGCCACCATCGGCCGCCCTCCCACTGCTCGACCTTCGCGGCCTCGGCAGGGCTACCAGCGCCCAGGCTGGCGCGGATGAAGGCGTACGTCTTCTGCTCACTGGTGAACGACGACGTGGCCTCCACTTCCGGGCCCGTCACGGTCACGCGCCACGGCTTCGAGGGCTTCCTCACGGGCACGGTGTCCTCACTTCTCTCTCTTCATCGTCTGCCGTTTCGGGTGCTGCGCCCGCCACGCGTCCACTCCCTCCTTGGGCCAGAGGGACGTCCGCCCGATCTTCTTGGGCTTCGGAAAGTCCGGTGACCGGTTGGCCAGGTTGTAGAGGCTTTGGCGGTTGATGCCGAGCCGTTCCGCTGCTTCGTCGGAGGTCAGGTAGCCGGTCAAGTCCATGGGATCAGCGTAGGCGGGGCGGAGTAGCTTGACTACTGCTACGCTTAGAGTAGCTCAACTACTCGTCACTGTCTCCACTTCGGGAGGGCGGCCTTGAGGACACTTCACGAACGGATGGCCAGCAGCCTGCTGGACCAGATGCTCTACAGCCCAAGCGCCGCACAAGCCTTGGCCCAGACTCGCCAGGACCTACGCAATGACCGGATACCCGCCGCCTACAGAGACCGCATCGGCCAGACACAACGCCGGGCCGCCTACTGGCCTCCGGTACAGGCTGCGGCCTTCCTCCGTGTGCATACCGGGTTGATGTCGGGCGAGTTCGCGGTATCGCTGCTGGAGGTAGGGGAGATACCGGTAGCCGACGCCGCGCGAGGGATAAACGCAGAACGACTCCAGCGGTTACATCCCGCATTCTCCGCACGGTTGAGTACCGACCAGGCAGGAGCAGACGCCGACGGCGAACTGCGCTGGTCGCAGACGATCCGAGCGCAGCGCTCAACGGGTAAGGCCTCCACTGAAGCCGATGGCGGACGCACCCGGCCCGAAGTGGTGCCGTTCGAGATCCCTCCCGGATGCATCCCTTTGGAGGTCGGATCGACCTACCCCAGTAGGACCCTGATGCATCTGATCAAACACGGCGGTGTTGCGCGCTGGCCCTATGAATCGACCGTGGTCGCCCTCATGTGGAACACCCAGGCTGGAGGAACTGTATGACCACCCCCAGCACGCAACGGGCCTATGCCATGCAGCGCAGCAAGTTTGAGGAGTGGTGCGGAGGCAGAGGCCAGACCCCCCGCCCCTGCACGGCGGATACGTTCCACAGCTACATCGACTATTTGATCAGGGAACGCCGGATGTCCCCTAGCACGGTGGACCTCGCCTGGTACGCGATACGAACGTGGCAGCCTCACGGGCACTGGTTTGACACCACTCTGACTCGGGAGATGTGCACGCGCTGGAAGATGGAATGGCAGTCGTCGCCCAACCGCCGGACACCGGACACCGTGCCGATCGATGAACTCAACCTGAGGGCGATGCTGGCCACTTGCCGTGATGACCCTTCCGGCCTACGCGACGGCTGCCTTCTCACGTTGGCTTGGGGAACGGCCAACCAGGCGGAGGAGTTGTCGCGATGCACGGCGGACGCCGTGCGCCTGGTGGACGACGGTGTCCGGGTTCAGATGCCCGGAGCGGAGACCAGCGTCTTCGTGCGGGATAGCGGCGACATGGCAACCAGTGTGGTCAGGTTTACCGACGGCTGGCTGAAGACACTGGGCGGTCTCGGACCGGCTGAAGGTGCTCTGTTTCGTCAGATCGACCGCTGGGGGAACATCTCCGGGAAGGCCCTGCTACCCGGAGGCATCGACGTCGTCGTTCGCAGCCGAGCCAAGGCAGCGGGTATGGAGACGACAGGGATCAGCTTCCGAAGTCTCCGTATGGGAAGAGTGGCCCTTCGCGGGGCGTCCGACTTCACAGAGGAGGACGTGGCGACCTTCGGCCGGTGGGAGCCGCCAGAGTTCGACGTCCTGTATCTGGATCGCTAGCGTCCGACGGCACGATCGGTCTGGGGGATGCGCATAACGTGTGTTATGGATGATCGACGCTAGACTCAGATCATGACGGCTGAGGATGACGAGGCGACCGGACGCCTACTCGTAGCCGCTGCACTGCACCACGGAATGCAGCATGGCGCGGCAACAGCAGAAGCGGCACAGTGGCTAGCAGAAGACTGGGACCGCACTGGCCGCATCGAGGGCTTGATGTTCGCCGTAGTCATGGGGTACGCGCTTGAGCACGCCGCCCCCGACGAACAAGAAGCGCTGCGCCGCTGGTTCACGGAGTTGACGGCACGATGACTGAGCACGCTGTCACCGCTCGGCCCCGCGCCGAACTGGCCGCACCCGGCTCCGCCGAAGAGGCCCTGTACTGGCTCCGCGACACCCTCGGCACCGTCGCTCGCCGCAACCCGAGAACACGACGCCTCGGTGAACGCCGCTACCGCCTCGAACTCCTCGCCGAAGCCTGCGACCGCGACACCTTCCTCCTCATCACTAGCTGGCTCGGCTCCGAAGCCGTCCCCGCCGTCACCTCCAAGCAGGCGTACGCCGACGACATCTGTCTCTGGGCCCAGGTGGCACGGGAGTTGGGCGGACACGACCGCTTCCACGTCGGGGCCATCACCCCCGGCATTATTGAGACCTGGACCAAAGTTCAGAAGGCACAGGGCCGGGCGCCGCGCACCATCAACCGGCGCCTGTCCGTCCTCACCGCACTCACCCAGTACGCCGGATGGAAGCGCAAGGAGACGATCGCCTCCCCGGTCACCAAGTACGACCGGCCCAAAGTCGACCCGAGAGACGAGACCACGGCCACACCGATCCTGGAGGTCCCAGAGTTCCAGGCCGTCGTCAATGCCGCCGCCACGCCCCGCCAGGCCCTCGTGCCCGTCCTCATCTACACCCTCGCCGGCCGGGTCACCGAGTGCTGCACCGCCCAGCTCTTTCACCTGAAAACGACCGGCGGCGTACGGAAATTGGACCTGTCCCGCAAGGGCGGCAAGGGCCGGGTGTGGCCGCTCCCGGAACGTCTGTGCGCCCTCATCGACGTTTCCACCGCCGACCGCCCCGAGGGGCACCTCCTCCTGGACGACGACGACCGCCCCATGGACCGGCACGCCGTCGACCGCCTCCTGAACCGGCTCGGCAAAGAAGCCGGCGTACTCCCCGGCCGCGACCTGACCCCGCACGTGCTGCGCGCCTCGAAGCTCACGCACATGCACGACGCCGGCGACCCTGTTGAGGAGATCCAGGAGTACGCCGATCATGCCGCGATCGAAACAACGCTCCGATACATCCGGCGTCGGGACGACTCCGCCCGAAAGGCCAAGCACGCTGCGGCCGCAGTGGCGGTGTACGACCACCTGGTGGACCGGTTCGTGCCCGTGCGCTAACCAGCGTCGTCCGTTACGCGACGTCGAGGAGGGCCCAGACTTGGCGGCCTTCGGCGGTGACTTCGGTGCCGCAGCTGACCGCGCCCAGCTCCTGGAGCTGGGTCAGAACGGCGTCGCTGGCACCGACGGCAGTGGGCTGGTGGGACAGAGCGAGGATGAGAGCCTGCCGGTCCTGCTCGGCGAGGTGGAGGCTGATGTGGCGGCCGCCGTCCTCGACGACCGTGGCCACGAGGAGACGGACGACGTCCTGAAGGGTGGCGGGCTGGCGCAGCCCCCACTTCGTGAACCGTTCGGCGACGTGCGTGACGGCCTTCTTCGCGGCCCAAGGCTGGGCTTCCAGAGACCAGGTGGCGCCCTGCCGGTTCGCCATCACCCGCCGTCCCCGTAGCGTCGGCACCTGTACCGGGTACTGCATGGTGCGCTCGGGTGGGGGCGGGGACGGTGGCCGCTTGGGTGGTGGCGGGGTTTTGGGCGGGTAGTCGGGGCGCGGCTTGATGGCGTCGGGTTCCGGTGTGGGCATGCCGGCCTCCAGGGCATAGAGCAGCGTTCCGCTCTCATCGTAGGAGCCGGGGTCAGGTCGTGTCCGGCGTGTCCCAGTATCCGGTGGAGCGGATGGCGTCGAGGTGCTGTTCGGCTGCCTCTTCCATGGCGGCGAGGACGGCGAGCGTCGCAGCGTCGTAGACGGCAGGAGTGGCGTCGGGCTGGCGCGGGGCGAGGTCGGTCACGGGGCCTCCATTCGGGTACGGTACGGGGCGATGCCCCGGCTGCTTTCCTCAGCCGGGGCATCGCCACAGGGTGTGGTCACTTCTCGCGGAGAATGCTGGCGTACTCCGCCCGCGTGGCGCCCTCCGGGATCGGGGGCAACTGCGCCGTCTCAGCGGGGGTGACCGGCCGACCTTCGCTGCTTGCCAGTGCCATTACGGCAGCGGCCGTGCTCATCGGGGCGGACGGGCTGACCCGTTCCAGGCCAGCGGCCATCTTCTGGAACGTGTTCATCATCAGGCGCTCCTCCTTCATGGGCTTATGCGGCCGATGTTTGCTTGGGCTCGGGCAGGTGGAGGTCTACTACCTTCGGCTGCACCGCATCGGCGACCTCCTCGCATCCGACCAATGCGCTGGCGAAGTGCGGGCGCTGGGAGAGGTAGCTCCTGGCGGCCGTCAATTCACGCCGCCGCTCGGATAGGGACAAATCCTCGAAAGAGCCATCGAGGCACCAGCCGTTCGGTTCGACCTTGACTCGCCCCTGATCGTCGACCGACGCGTCCAGCCAAACGGGGAGGCGTCGCTGCCACCACCCCAGAGAGCGGGGGAAGTTCGGCGCCTGGATCAAAGCCTGGTCAATGAAGAGCGAGTGCTCCACTGCGTACTCCCTGCCCGTAGGTTGCCCCTATGCCTCTATATGCCCTCTAGTTTGGCCTAGTGACTTGGCAGTGTCAAGCCATTCGGCCTAGCGACTTGGCCAAGACGATGGCATGATGTGCCGCATGGACACCGCGAAACTCGAACTCGCTGCCCAGCGCTACAGGGAGGCTGAAGCGGCACTCGACGCCGCCCGGACGGACCTCCGCGCCGAAGCCGTAGCCGCCATGCGCCAGGACCCCAAGCGCGGCGACCAAGCCGAGGTTGCTCGCATCACTGGATGGACGCGTGAGCAGATCAGGTTGCTCATGAAGGCGGCAGAGCAGGAGTCGGACAATCGCCCCAAATAGCTCCCGCGATATGGCATGTTATGAAGACCCGGCCAGGCCAGCCGCTCAAGGTGCGGGCACGTCCCAGTATCCGGTGTGGGCGATCGTGTCCGCGGTGACCGGCGGGGTGCGGTCGGCGAGGAGGGGGTGGGTGGCGGCCATCTGCCCGACGACCTTGTTCACCCAGCGGGACTGCAACGGGCGGCGCATGTCGTTCAGGAGCAGCCGGTACTCGCCGGGGTCGACGGGTTCGGGGCGGACTTTCAGGTAGTCCTTGATGGCGGCGCCGGTGAGCGGCTCCAGCACCCACTGCTTGCCGACGTTCTCGTGGTCGTCGGGGGCACGCAGTTGCCAGGTGCCGTCGGGCTGGGGGTAGAGGTGGCGTTTGTCGACGCGGACGACCTGGGCGGGGCGCAGGCCTTCGAGGAGGAGCCAGACGGCGAGGCGGTCGCGTTGGTAGTGCTTGGCGTGGTGGGGGCCCCAGCCGCCGATGACGGCGAACAGTGTTGCACGTTCCATGCGGTCGAGGCGGTTCTTCGCGCCCGGGGGCCGGGGGACGCCGGAGCGCAGGGCGGTCAGGTTCGGGGGGAGGGTGATGAGTTTCCGGTCGAACGCGGCCTCGTAGTACTGGGTGAGGGCTGAGATGCGGCGGTCGTGGGAGCGGGCGGCGTCGGGGTGCTGTTCGGCGAGGTAGCCGAGGGCGTCGGGTCCGTTGAAGGGCCGGCCGTTCAGGTAGGGGGTGAGGAAGCAGTCGGCGGCCCAGGCGGCGATGTCTTTGGGGCGGGCGGTGAGTGCGTCGACGGGGGGCTGCTGTCGGGTGCACCAGGTGAGGAAGCTGCTGATCTCGCGGAGGTATTCGGCGCGGGTGGAGTGGCGCAGCACGGAGCCGGCGAGCCAGGTGTGCAGCAGTTCCTCAGCGTCCATGCCCCATAGTGTGCCCGCCCCGAAGATCAGTTACAAAACTTCCGGGCTACCTCATCCCAAGTGCTGGGGTGGTTGCGGTGTGCGGGGAAGTGCGGGGCGGGGTCGCGCGTGTGCGGGCTGGAGGGTGGTGGCCTCTGAAGTTTTGTAACCAGTTCGATCTTGGGGTGCCGGGGGTCGGACCGTGTCCGGCGCGGGACCGTGAGCACACGCTATGACGGATCCGGCAGGACGTTCCCCCGGCTCGCCTGCGCTGTGGCAGTGTGATCGTCATGCCGACCGCAGCAGACAACCCCGACGACAACGACGAGCGCGCCCGGGAAGCATTCGCCCGTGCCTTCACCCCGTCGCTCGTACGCGCCCAGCAGGCTTTCGCCCAGATGAACGCTGGCCAGGCAGAGCAGATACGCCGGTCCCTCGTTCCCATGACGCAGGTCCAGCAGAACTGGGAACGGTTCGTCCGTCAGACGCTGCTCCCGGCGGAGGAGGAACGCCGGCGCATCGCCCGGCAGGCGTTGGGCCGGTGGGCGCAGGACTGGCAGGCCACGTGGACGGCGGCGCAGCGTCAGAACCTCGCGGCGGCCCGCATCGCCGCCCAGGCCGCCGTCGACGTCGACACCAGCGGCCTGACCCGGCTGCTGCGCGACATGGCGTCCTGGCAGACCCTCACCGAGCAGCAGCGCGCCGAAGCCGCTGCCGTCGTGGAGGAGACCTACGAGACGACGCCCGCCGCCGACGTCCCGGACGACCTGGTCACGGAGATGGAAGACGCGGTCCGCGACTTCACCGCGGGAGACGTCGAGTACGTGCCGATCGAGGTTCGCCGGCACTCGTTCACAATGTTCATCGGGATCACGGTCCTGATGACGCTGATGACGGTGGCGTTCACCAGCGACACCGCGGACGCGGTGATGATCAAGGCGATCGAGCTGAGCGCGGTGGCCGGCATCGCGATGGTCGCCGCGGGGAAGGCCTTTGACCGGTACACCGGCAAGGAAGACGAGGGCGTCGCGCAGCAGGACTGATCCCAGGGCTACAGGCCGGGTATGGGGTCCTGTTCGACGTCGTGCCGGTCGTAACCGGTGCGGGCGTCGGGATCGCATTCCTCCCCGTACCCGCGCAGCCTGGAGACGCTGTCCGTCAACTCCCGTCGGCAGCCGCGGCACCACACGCGCCGGCGCGGCCCGGCAGGAACCTCGGGGAGAGCGGTCTGCTGCTGTCGTTGTCCCATGGGTTCCAGTGTCTTCCCAGGAAGCGGTGGCACGTTGGCAAGGTCGCTGGCTACAATCGCCTGACCTGATCAGCACGCTTGGCCACCAACCCCGGTACAGGGCGGTGGCCTTCGGTGTATCCGAATGATCAGACGGACGGGCGGGCTGCGTCTTCAAGGGCCCACTGCTCCTCGCGCTCCCGCAGCTGGCATTCGAGGTTGAAAGCGCCCTCGTAGTCGCGGTCCTCACGAGCCATGGCCATCGACTCGCTGTAGCTGCTGCGGATCTCGTTGCGCTTCGCCTCAACGGCCGGGCGCTCCAGCTCCCAGACGCGACCCTTCAGGCGGCGGATCTCCGCGTCGCACGACGCCACGGTGCTGGCCCAGTTATCGGCGAGTGCCTTCTGCTCGGCGTCCGCGACGACCATGTAGGCGCGTAGCGCGTTCCGGTCCACCTCCCGGCCGGCGGCCAGGGCTGCGTCCTCCCAGCGGGTTTGGCGCTGCTCGTTGGTCTCGAACTGGTCGAAGGTCGAGCCCGGGTCGGTTGTGTTAGTCATCGGTGTTCCTTACGCGGCGAGGTCGGTGTCGGACGCGGTCAGCTTGCGGCGGGGCCGGTGGTCGGCGTCGTCGGGGTCGCGTTCCAGCTCGTAGATGTAGAGGGCGTCGACGTCGTCGACCGGGGCCGGGTCGGGGCGCTCGTAGGTGGTGGGGGCCGGCCGCTCCAGGACGTAGGCGATCCGGTGGACCGTGTAGCTGATGACTTTGCTGAGGTCGAAGGCGCGCTGCGCGGTGCGGATGGTGGGGTCGGTCTTCATCTGCTCGTTGCGCAGGCGGCACATGGCCACGATCTCGTAGTCGCCGGTCTTGGCGTGGATCTCGTGGATTTCGATCGTGCGAATCGTGAGGTCGCCCTTGCTGTCCACGTAGGTGATGGTGACGGCTCGGCGGTTGTCGAGGGCGCGAAGCAGGTCGGCGAGGGTCTTTCGGTCGGTCTGCCGGTTGGTGTGCTTCATCGGGTGCCCCCTTGGTTGGTGCGGTGGTTCCACCCTAGCCAATCAAGCATTGCCATGCAATGCCTTTGCCGGTACTGTTGTGGTCACCGGGACACCCCGTTCCGGCCGCCATACCCGTACGGCATGGCGCGGCAATGCTGATTGGAGGACACTGGCGTGGCAAACGCCCCCACGCGCCCGCCTGGCCGGCCCCGGTCCGAACGGCGCACGCCGAGAGGAACCCGAGTGGCCCGCCCCCTGCGAGACCGCCTGAAGACCGCCGCCGAGCTGCTCCGCACCGACGGGCACCCCGACGCCGCGATGGACGTGGAAGCCGTGTTGGCGCCGGGCGGGTGGACGCTGCTGCGGGACACGAAGCCGTCCGGTACGGACGTCGTGTCGATGCCGTTCACGATGGACAAGCGGCTGAAGGACGCCCTGATGGCTGCGGCGCAGGACACGGGCACCGTGTTGTCGGCTGCGGTCGTGGAGGGCTGGGAGGCGTTCCTGGCCGGTGAGTTCGTGCCGCCGAAGGTGCGTCAGGTCCGTGGTGCGGCCGGCTATTCGAAGACGACGTTGACGGTGACGGTCCCGGAGGAGTTGCGGGATCGGGTGTCTGCCCGGATTCCGCAGGTGATGGAGGAGGCCGGGTATCGGATCACTCTGTCGTCGATCGGGGTGGAGTGGCTGATGGAGGAGCTGGGTGTGGAGCGCCCGCTCGACTGATCGGCGTGTGGGTGGGGGCCGGCTTGGACGCTGGGCTGGCCTGACCCCCGTGTACATCGCGCACTTTTCTTAGGAGAGACCCTCATGGCGCTAGCCGTTGAGGCCCCCGCCAGCACGACGGCGGAGGGCCTGACCTCGCACACCCAAAACCAGGCCCAGCCGACCATCTATGAGTTGATGGCACGGGTCATGAACGACGTCAGGGACGTCGGCAAGAACGGCTTCAACGACCACCAGAAGTACAAGTTCCGCGGCGTGGACGACTTCATCGGTGCCCTAGCGCAGCCGCTCCGGGATCACGGGGTCTTCATGATGACGGAGATCCTGGACTTCCAGGTTTCGGTCCGGGGGAAGATGAACGCCGTCCATATGCGGGTCGCGTTCCACTTCTACGGTCCCACGGGTGACAAGGTCACGGCGACCACGCTGGGCGAGGCGTCCGACACCGCGGACAAGGCGTCGAACAAGGCGATGTCCGCGGCCCTGAAGTACGCCTTGATGCAGACGTTCATGATTCCGGTGGATGCCGGATCGCTGGACGACGGGGACCGCGACCACCCGGAGGGGCAGGCTTCTCCGGCGGACGGGTACATGCAGCGGCTGCGGAAGCCTGCGGTGTGGAACAACGTGACCGCGCTTCAGGCGATGCACACGGAGGCGAAGGCCGACGGTCTGCTGAACGCCAGGGTGTATGCGCCGGGCGGCGATGAGACGACGCTCGGGGAGCTGATCGTGGCCCGCGGTACCGCACTGAAGGCGGAGGCTGCGGAGCGTGAGGCGCGGCAGGCTGCCGAGGCGCCGGCGGTGGCTGCTCAGGTGGTCGCGGAGACGGGTTCCGGCGCGCCCACCGACGGGTCCTCTGGAGAGGCCGCCGCCGAGGCTGCGGGTCCGGGGGCGCCGAGCGAGTATCTGGCGAAGCTGCTGCGGCAGGTGTCCGACTGCTGGAACAGCAACAACCTGCTGATCTTCAACCAGATCGGGGAGGACGGCGCCCAGCACGGGGTCTTGGACGAGGAGTTCACGGACAAGCGCGGGGTCGTGACTACGTTGCGGAAGGTCCTGGACGACCGCATCGCCGAGATCCAGGCCGCGCAGGGTGGCGACGCGGAGAGGAGTGCCGCCTGATGAATGGACACCGGGTTGGCGCTGGCATGCGCGAGCGCTTGTACGCGTCGACCGTCGACACTTTCGATGAGGCGGCCGACCTGGACTACATCGCCATCGAGTACGCCCTGAACGCTGAGCCTGTGAGCCTCACCGTCGCCGAGAAGATCCACGCGGCACGGATCCTCGATAGGCGCGGTGTGGCCACGAAGGAGATCGGCAGGCGCGTCGGGGCCGACTCGTCGACGGTGACTGGGTGGAAGGAGAACGGGTGGAAGCCGGGCGGTGCCCACCCGAAGACGCGTAAGCGCACACCGCGGCCTGAGCCGAAGTGTGGCGAGCCGCGCATGTACCGGCGTCATCTGAAGAACGGTGAGCAGCCTTGCGATGCATGCCGTGCCGCCAACGCGGCTGCTGACCGTCGTTACCGGCTCACCGGTAGCCGGGGGGAGGCAGCGTGATCCGCCTCCCCGGGACAGCACCAGCCAGCCTTACCCCAGCTGGGCGGCACGCGGCAATCGCTGAGTTGGATGGTCAGGGCTTTTCCGCTCGTGCAATCGCCGACCGACTCGGCTGCTCGCAGCGCACTGTCCACCGTTCTCGCGCCCAGCGTCGGGCGGCGGGTGACGACTGGACCTGGGCAGAGCCTGAGCCTGACGAGGCGGCGATCGAACGGGCTGCCGCTGGAGACCCGCCCGCGGGCCTGACGTGGGTGGAGCGGCGGGCTGCGATCGCCCGGTGCGACCAGTGGGGCCTGCCAGTACGGGTGACTGCTGAACGGGTCGGCTGCTCGCGGCAGACCGTCTACTACGCCCGCAGCCGCCGCTCCGCTGCCTGAGCTACTCAAGTCCCCGACCTGGGGCACCTGCTTTATCTCATTCCTACTGGCCTGTGGGCCGCATGGAGGTTTCGTCATGCCTGATTCCAGCCGTTTCCCGGGGCTCGTGTTCCCGCTGCTGTTCCTGCTCGCCCTGGTCGTGGTGCCGCTGGTGCTGTGGCTGAACGCGCATGTGGCGCGGGCCCGCACGTCCGAGCGGAAGCCGGACAGCGGCCACCAGACGCCGCGTCCCTGACTCGACCCTTGTCCGTCCCCGCCCGCCTTCCCAGAGAAAGGGTGAGTGCCGTGCACGTCCGAACGTTCACTGCCGCCGCGGCACTCGCCGCGGCGGTTTCCGTATCCGCGGCCATCGTGCTGATGCAGTGCCGCTACCGCCGACTGTCGCGTGTGGCGACCGCGGAGCGGCTAATGGCCGGCTGCGAGACCCGGGACAACGCCGAGCTGCGGCGGCAGGTCCTCGAGTTCCATGACTTTCGCCGGCGTATCGACGAGGTCTTGGCGGAGCACGCCCCCTGTAGGGGCGGCGAGGCCGTCGACCAGCCCTTTGCTCATTCGACCCGAATAGACCCGCGCACGGAGGGAGGTCCGGTATGACCGGCGCCACCAGCAGCAAGCAGAAGCCCTTGTCGGTTGAGGCCGCGCGTACGGCGTGGGTGGAGCACCCGCATTTCAAGTACCGCGGTTGTGCTCCGGACTCGGATAATCCGCAGCGGATGGCGGGGAATCCGGATCTGCATGTGGGTGCGCATCACGAGCCGGATGCGTGGGCGCCGGAGACGCAGAGGGAGCGCCGGGCCCGTGAAGGGGCCGCGGTGGAGGTGTGCTTGTCGTGTCCGGTGATGGTGCTGTGTGACGCGTACGCGAACAGCATCACGCCGGAGGGGAAGCTGGCGGAGGAGCGTGGTGTGTGGGGTGGCCGGACGGGGTTGGAGCGTGGCAGGGCTCTGATCCGGGCGCGGCATGCGCTGCCCGCGGCGCCGGCGAACCGGTTCGAGACGCCGCAGAAGCGGGCGGTGCTGCGGGCTTTGGCCGTGGTGTGGGATCCGTTCGAGGTGGCGGCCGCGGCGGAGGTGGAGTTGCGTCGCTGGTCTGCTGCTGAGGGTCGTGTCTTCGACTGCCGGATGGATGTGCGGACGGCGAACTGGCAGCGGTCCTCGCTGGTGCGGCTGCTGGGGTTGCCGAAGACGGCGTCGCGGGCGCAGCTCCTGGAGGCTGCCGCCGGGCGGGGGCTGCTGGATGGGGTGCGGGTGGTGGCGGATGACGGGTCGGTGCCGGCGGTGCCGCCGCCGACGAAAACTTCGGCGCCTGCCCGCCCGTACCAGTTGCTGCTGCCGCTGAAGGTGACGGAGGCAGCCCTCGAGCCTTCTGTCCGCCCACGTCGTTCCCGCCGGTCCCCGTCGCGTGTCCCGGTCGTCCGTGTCCCGACACTGGACGACGCCCTCGCCCCCGTCCCTGTCCTGTCGTTTCCCACTGCTCGATGCCTGGAGGCTGCCGCGTGACCACGCACATCCCTGAGACGAACCCTGTCCCGTCCGATGACGCGGAGGAGGCGGCGGCGTTCGCGACGATGCAGGCCGACGCCACGTTCGCGGGCCGGAACATGGGGGCTGGGGCGCACATCGCCGGGATCCTCACGGGTGCGCAGGCGGCGACGGCCCCTACGCCTGAGGCGCTGTTGAAGGATCTCTGGCCGGGGGTGGATCCGGCTGCGGTGTTGGCGATCTATCTGCGGGGTGTGGAGGTGGGGTGGCGTGGTGCGCAGTGCTATGAGAGGCCGCTGCGGTTCGGGGCGCAGTTGGCGGAGGTGCAGGAGCGGTTGGCTGTGGCTGGTTTTGAGGCGATGCGTGGGTTGGTGGCGCGGTCGCGGGAGTTGGCGGGTCGGGGGTCGCATCCGGCGGATGGTGAGGCGGCGCGGGAGCGGTGACGGTTCGTCAAGTGGTGTGACAAGTACGACGAGCGACACGTAAGGGAAGGGGAGGGACACGTGGCATGGTCAACCGGTAGGCTGAGCCTTGCGTCAGACGTGCAGTCAGTTGCGAGGCTGTGTGGCTTTCGCTCCGAACAGTCGGAAGCCCCCGCTGCCACCTTGGTGGCTGTCCCGGTTTGCGAAGCCGGAACGCGAGGGCTGTCGACACCACACCGTTGCGACACGAATGAAGGTGCCGACGTGGCAAAGAGTACCCGGGGCTATCCCCGTTCAGACAGTGAGACCCGAGACTCCGCCGTGAAGATCACACCGGCGTCGAGTGTTTCGGCCACTGTCCCGTCTACCTACTCCGTCGCATGACCGCCCGAGACGGCGTTGTCGCCGTCTCCGACGGCACCATGCCGTGCCCCATTCCCTCACCGGACTCCGGGCATCCGTGCGTGAAACAGATCCCGGCCGGATGGACGGCTGAGGAAGGCCACGCCGGGGGGCACTTCTGGCAGGACCCGGCGGTAGCCCAGATGGAGGCCCGAGGCGTTCACCGCGACCCGGTGTTGCTTCTGTCTGGTCAGCCGACGCCGTGGCATGAGCCGGAGGACTGCACGCCGGACTGCTGGCAGTGGCGAGGTGCCCGATGAGTGCCGCGCCTCACGACCACAACGCCGCGGACACGTTCGACCCCACATGCCAGCGGTGCCGCGATGGATGGCAGACCGCTTTCGATCAAGCCCAGTGCGACTACCTGGAGCCCCAGTTCGTCGTTGGGCAGACCCCACCCACTGAGGGAGATCAAGTGACATAGCAAGTAGCTGGGGCGGGAGGTCTCCTGCTCCCCCTGCCAAGGGGAGCGTCCTCAACCGCCTGGCCGCTGGATCCGTTTGGTGGCGCCAACCACCTGCCGGAATTCACGGCCTCGTACCACGGCCCGGATTGCTAGTCCGAGCTAAGGCCCATCGGGTGCCACCCCGAGGGCGAGTTGCTTCTCACCGAAGCCAGCACCGCCGAAGCGGGGCCTTTTGTGCCCTCAACCACTCAGTGAAGGCGAGTACATAGTGCCTCAGCGCACCCAGTCTTGTCAGCTTGGCAATCCCACGCCGGGCGATTCGCGGCTTATCTCCCCCCGCACGGGCGACACCCCGCACCCCCAGCCCACACCCGACACGCACACCCCCACCCCTGAAACCGAACACCTGACCGATTACAGTGACGGTCAAGGTCGTGGCGCGCGGCTCCTGGTGACCGCAGCTAGCCAGTGGCTGCACGCCACGGCCGGCCGCATCGCCACCAACGCCCACTCGTGGATGCAGGCCGTCCACTGGATCGCCGACCGCGCCGCCAAGGGCGACTACACGCCCGCCCGCGCCAACGGCCCCAAGTGGGGGCCCACCACCCTCGCCATCGCGGAGGAGATCTCTCGCCTGAAGGAGTGCCGGCCCGGCATCGACTACCTCGCCCGCAAACTCACGGTGTCCGTCCGCACCGTGAAGTACCACCTCGGGATGCTCCGGGAGACCGGCCTGCTCGTGTACCGCTCCAAGGGCACCCGCATCCGAGGCGCTGGCGGCCGTGCCTCAGTCTTCGAGCGGACCATCCCCGCCTCGTTCGACGCCGAGCACGGCATCCGCACCATAGGCGAGGGTGCAACGCGCCGCCCCGTCGGCGCCGCCGCGGAGGCCCGGAAGGCTCTGGGGAAGCTCGCGAAGAAGGCCTCCAGGAAGGTACGCCGCAACCGCCGCCGGACCCCTGTTTCAGGTCGAGGGCGTTGCACCCTAATGCAGGGTGGTACTTCTGGCACTTCTTCTGCGGCTGGTACTCACTCCCCCCCTGAGAGCAAGCTCGCAAGCGGGGAAGGCAAGTCCCCCACCCCGAAGTCGTCCAAGCGTGGCCCGCGCTCCCTGAACCTGGTCGGCCGCCGCTACCAGCTCGCCCGTGAACTGATCCAGACCGTTCCCTGGCTCAACCGAGCTTCTGCGCCGCGGATCGCGTGGATCGTCCGGCACGTCGCCGACGCCGGCTGGACCGCTCTCCAGGTGCAGGCTGCTGCCGAACGGCTTCCGCTCCCGGAGCGTGGAGCGTTCCGCCCGTCGGGGCTGCTCGCCTCCCGGCTCGCGTCCTGCCACCTGCTGTACAACACCCCCGAAAGGCGCCGCGTGCTGGTGGAAGACTGGCAGGACTCCCGCCGCCAGGAGCAGGACCGCCACCAGGACACCACGCTCACCGACCTCGCTGAGGGGCCTCGGAGTGTGGCTGCCCGCCGGGCCATGGACGAGGCGTTCGCCGCGATCAGTGGCCGTCTCGCCGCTGACACCACGCTGGTCGAAGCCGGCCCGCTGGTCCTCGAGGACCTGAGCAGGGCCGAGGTCGCCGCGATGCGTGCCGACGCCATGCGCGACCCCAGCCTGATCCTCGCCTCCCTCGACCTCCTCGGCGAGCGCGACACCCGCCGCCTGTACACCAGCCGCCTCGTCGACCAGACCCTCGCCCTCGAAGCCATCAACGCCCGCCGCACCAACCTCGCCCCCGCCTTCTGAGGAGACCCCGCCATGGCCCGCGACGAACTCGCCCAGACCAAAGCCCTGCTGCGCCTCGCCCAGCAGCACGCCCACCGCACCGACGCCGAACGCGCCGAAATGGAAGCCCGCCTCCACACGCAGCAAGCCGAGACGGCACGGGCCCACGCCCGTACCGCCCGCACTCACGCCGAGGCAGTCAGCACCCAGGCCGCGCTCACCGAAGTTCGCCGCTTCTGCCAGACGACCGTTGACGGCTCGGTCCGTGTCCAGGCTGTGGAGCAGGCCCGGGACACCCTGGCTGTCATCGACGCCATCACTGGCAACGATCCGCTGCCCGGCGATGCCGCCTGGCACTCGGTGTGGCTCCACGGCAACTGGCGCTACCTGACCAAGCAGATGTCCACCCCGGAGCGGGAGCACGCCGCAGACGCAGTCGCTCGGTACAGCGTCCACCTCAACGCCGAAGACCCCGACCTCGAGGCCGAGGTCACCGACCTGCGCTGGTGGAGGGAATGACCATGACCGACACTCCGCAACTGTCCGGGATGGACCTCGCCCGGCTCGCCCTCAAAAACGCCCGCGCCGCCGCCCCAAAAAACCCGTCCACCGGACCCGCCCGCAGCAAAACCAAGCGGACCCGCCGCACCGGCAGCGGACGCGACCCCGTCAACCTCGCCGCCGCCATCACCGCACTCGGCGCCGACGTCCCCATGGACGCAGGCCTCGCCGGCGGCAGCATCCTCGACCAATGGCCCACCCTCTGCCCCCAGTACGCCGAACACGTCCAGCCCGTCCACTACGACGAAACCCGCGGCCGCCTCGACCTCCGCCCCGCCAGCCACGCCTACTTCACCCAGCTCCAACTCCTCGGCGGACAGCTCGCCAAGCAGATCAACGACAAGATGGGCCGGCCCGTCGTCCGCTCCATCCGCGTCCTCCCTGTCGGCAGGATCACCACCCCCCAGGCCGCGCCCGTACCCGAAGCGTCCGAGCCTGAGGCGCCGGTGAAGACGCGGGAGTCCGCCTCGCCCGGATACCGGGCCACCCTCGAAGCTGTCCTCCAGCACCGCCCCGAACGGCAGCCCACCGACCCGTACATGCTCGAGGCGATCGCCCGGCAGGAAGCCGCCGCCCGCACCAACCGGCAGCCAGAGACCGAGCACCGCGACGCCGAATGGGAACTCAACCGCCTCACCGCGGAAGCGGACGACCGGAACGAAGCCAGCCGTCAGGCCGCGATCGCCCGCGCCCGACAAGAGAAGGCCGGCGGCGAACCCCGCCGCCTCTTCGGCGCGGCCTGAGGACGCTCGCCATGCTCCTCGCCCTCATAGGCATCACCGGATCCCGCGGCTGGACCGACATCCAACTCCTCGAGGACACCCTCCTCGACACACGCCACGACGCCCGGCAG
Organism: Streptomyces sp. NPDC089424; assembly: GCF_044749345.1. NCBI lineage: Bacteria > Bacillati > Actinomycetota > Actinomycetes > Kitasatosporales > Streptomycetaceae > Streptomyces > Streptomyces sp. NPDC089424. The sequence goes on along the minus strand of NZ_JBIVHU010000014.1, from coordinate 827 downwards.
ATCGGCTACGACGACATCGAACTCATGCAGGGCTGCGCTGAAGGAGCCGACACCCTCGCCGGCCAGTGGGCGCTCCGCAACGGCATCCTCGTACGCGAGCGTCCTGCCGACTGGGAAGGCTCCTGCGCCCCCACCTGCCAGCCCGGCCACCGTAGGCGCCGTCGAGGCGGCGGCGACTACTGCCCCGTCGCCGGACACCGCCGCAACCAAGACATGGTCGACGAACGCCCGGCCATATTCCTGGCGTTCTCCTCCCGGTGCACAGCCCCCCGGTGCGCGAACAAGCCCGTCCACGGCTCGCACGGCACCGACGACTGCCTCCGCCGCGCCCGCGCCGCCAGCATCCCCGACCGCACCATCACCGACTGGGAAGAGGGAACGATCCCCGGAATGTGAGGCACCGTGGTGCGCGATCACCGAGCACGATCGGAGCCGCGCATGCCCCACCCCCACACCGACAACTGGCACGCCCTCGAGGAAGCCGACGAACGCACATGGCTCGACCAGTGGGTGCGCGGACAGATCGACCCCGACACCCTCCACCCCACCGAGCCCGCACTCGCCGCAGCCTGAGGAGCCCCCAATGACCACCACCGCCGCCCCCGAGCTCCCGCAGCCCCGCGCCGTCTTCCAGCACGGCGACCTGTTCGTGGAGCCCGTCTACGAGGACGGCCAGCCCTACGCCGAACCCGACGACGAAGACGACGACGAGCCCGCGATTATCACGCCGTGATAATCCACCGCCCCGCGTGAGCCCGGCCGCCAACTATCACGCCGTGATAATCGCGGACCCCTCCAGCAGCCCGGCCCGGATTATCACGGCGTGA
>NZ_JBIVHU010000013.1:0-92515 GCF_044749345.1 Streptomyces sp. NPDC089424 | reverse complement strand
TCACGGGCACGCTGCGCCGGGGCGACGACACCTGGCAGCGTGTGCTGACCTCGCTGGCCACCGCGCACGCCCAGGCCGCGGCCCCGGTCGACTGGGCGGCCTTCTTCCCCACCACCGCGCCCGCCCACCGCGACCTGCCCACCTACCCCTTCCAACGACAACGCCACTGGCTGGAACGGACCAGGAACGCGGCCGACGCGGCCTCGGCCGGGCAGTCGGCACTCGAACACCCCCTGCTCGGCGCGTCGGTGGAACTGGCGGGGTCGGACGTCACCGTACTGACCGGCCGGCTCTCGCTGGGGACACACGGCTGGCTCGTCGACCACACGATCGCCGGCACCGTACTGCTGCCCGGCACGGCCTTCGTCGAGATGGCACTGCGCGCCGGTGACGAGGCCGGCGGCGACCACCTCGAGGAACTCACCCTCCAGGCACCGCTCGCCCTGCCCGCCGCAGGCGGCCTCCAGCTGCGGGTCGAAGTGGGCGAGCGTGACGACACCGGACGGCGTCTCGTGGAAGTCCACTCCCGGCCCGACGGCGAAGGGCCGGGCACGCCCTGGACCTGCCACGCCACGGGCGTCCTCGCCGCCGGCGGCCCGGAGCCCTTCGCCTGGGATCCCCGGCAGTGGCCGCCCACCGGCGCGGTACCCGTCGACACCGACGAGCTCTACCCGTCACTGGCCGCCGCCGGCTACCGCTACGGCCGCGCCTTCCAGGGAGTGCGGTCGGTGTGGAAGCGCGGCGACGAGGTGTTCGCCGACGTGATGCTGGAGCAGGAGCGGCACGCCGAAGCGGCCGCCTTCGGCATCCACCCCGCGCTGCTGGACGCCGCCCTGCACGCCGGACTCCTCTCCGACACGGGGGCCGGGCAGGAACCGGGAGCGCTGAGGCTGCCGTTCGTCTGGTCCGACGTGCGACTGCACGCGACCGGCGCCACGAACCTCCGGGTGCGGCTGGCCCCCGCGGGCCCCGACGCCCTCGTGGTGGAGGCAGCCGACACCGAGGGCGCGCCCGTCGCGTCCGTCGGTTCGCTGGCGATGCGGCCCGTCGACCCCGCCGCACTGGGCGGGGCCCAAGGCGGCCACCACGACGCGCTGTTCCGCATGGACTGGGTGAGCCGGGCGGTCCAGACCGCCGAAGAGACCCCGGCCGGCCTGTGGGCGCTGCTGGGCGAGGACCCGCTCGGACTCGGCACCGTCGTGGACCCGGCACAACTGCACCGCTACGCCGACCTGTCCGTGCTCGGCGACGCGCTCGACGCGCCCGCCGCCACCGCCCCCCGGCCCGCACTCGTCCTCGCCCACCACCTGCCCGGCACCGGCACGGCCGGCCCGGACGCCACCGACCACGATCCCGCCGCCGCGCGCACCGGGCTGCTCAGGACGCTGTCCCTGGTGCAGTCGTGGCTCGCCGACGAGCGGTTCGCCGACACCCGCCTGGCGGTGATCACCCGCAGCGCGGTGACGGCCGACGGCACCGAGCGGCCGGACCTCGCCGCCGCGCCGGTGTGGGGTCTGCTGCGCACCGCGCAGACGGAGAACCCCGACCGCTTCGTCCTCGTCGACCTCGACGACGACGAGCGTTCCCTGGGCGCCCTGCCCGCCGCACTCGCCTGCGGCGAACCGCAGTTCGCGGTGCGCGCCGGAGAGGTCCTGGTGCCCCGGCTCGTGCGCGCCGCAGCCGACGGCACACCGCCCACGCCGCCCGCGCCGCCCGCCTGGGACCCGCAGGGCACCGTACTGATCACCGGCGGCACCGGCACCCTGGGCGGCCTCTTCGCCCGGCACCTGGTGACCGGCCACGGCGTACGGCGGCTGCTGCTGGTCAGCCGCCGGGGACCCGCGGCCCGGGGCGCCGACGAACTGGTGGAGCGGCTGGCCGCGCTCGGCGCGACCGCCACGGCGGTGGCGTGCGACGTCGCCGACCCCGAGGCGCTTTCCGCCCTGCTGGAGGCGATACCGGACGAGCACCCGCTGACCGCCGTCGTGCACACGGCGGGCGTACTGGACGACGGCCTGGTCTCCGCGCTGACCCCCGCACAGATGGACGCGGTGCTGCGGCCCAAGGCGGACGCGGCATGGCATCTGCACCGGCTCACCCGGCACCTGGACCTGACGGCGTTCGTCCTGTTCTCCTCGGTGATGGGCGCGCTCGGAGGCCCGGGCCAGGGCAACTACGCGGCGGCGAACGTCTTCCTCGACGCGCTGGCCGCGCACCGCCGGGCCCAGGGGCTTGCGGCCACCTCGCTGGCCTGGGGCCTGTGGGACGAACGCAGCGAACTGACCGGGGATCTGGACCGGGCGGACATGGCCCGCATGGCCCGGTCCGGACTGCTGCCCCTGCACACGCAGGACGGCCTCGCGCTGTTCGACGCGGCTGTCGCGCGAGGAGGCCCGGCGCTCGTACCCGCGCGGCTGGACCTCGCCCGGCTCGCCCAGGACGGGCACGGGGCGCTGCCCGCGGTGCTCGGCGCCCTGGTGCGTCCCCGTGCCGCCCGGCGCACCGCCGCCGGCGGCCCGGCGGGCGGCGGCGCGGGCGGACAGCGGTTCGCCGGGATGTCCGCGGCCGACGCGGAGCGCGAACTGCTGGAGACGGTACGCGCCCACACCGCGACCGTGCTGGGGCACCCGACCCCGGAGGCGGTCCGGCCGGACAGCAAGTTCAAGGACATGGGCTTCGACTCGCTGTCGTCGGTGGAACTGCGCAACCGCCTGAGCGGAGCCTTCGGCGTGCGCCTGTCGCCGACGGCGGTCTTCGACCACCCGACGCCGGCCGCGATCGCCCGCCACCTGCGCGGCGAACTGTTCGGTGAGGCGGCGTCCGCCGGCGCACCCGCGGCCACGGCCGTCGCGCTGGACGAGCCCGTCGCCATCGTCGGCATGAGCTGCCGCCTCCCCGGCGGCGTCGGATCCCCGCAGGAGCTGTGGGAGCTGGTCGTGTCCGGAAACCACGGCATCGCGGGGCTGCCGACCGACCGCGGCTGGGACATCGAGGGCCTGTACGACCCTGACCCCGACCAGCGAGGCAAGAGCTACGTCCGCGAGGGCGGCTTCCTTTACGACGCGGCCGAGTTCGACGCCGGATTCTTCGGCATCGCACCGCGCGAGGCGCTGGCCATGGACCCGCAGCAGCGGCTGCTCCTGGAGACCACCTGGGAGGCGTTCGAGCGTTCCGGCATCCGCCCGGAGTCGGTGCACGGCACCCCGGCGGGTGTGTTCGTCGGCGCCATGCCCCAGGAGTACGGCCCCCCTCTGCACGAGGCCCCCGAGGGGGTGGACGGCCTGCTCCTGACCGGCAACACGATGAGCGTGCTCTCCGGCCGCCTCGCCTACTTCCTCGGGCTGGAGGGCCCGGCGATCACCGTCGACACGGCGTGCTCGTCGTCCCTGGTGGCGCTCCACCAGGCGGCGCACGCCCTGCGCCAGGGCGAGTGCACCTTCGCGGTGGCCGGCGGCGTGGCCGTGATGGCCACGCCGGGTGTGCTCACCGAGTTCAGCAAGCAGCGCGGTCTCGCGCCCGACGGCCGGATCAAGTCCTACGCGGCGTCCGCCGACGGAACGGGCTGGAGCGAGGGCGTCGGCATCGTCCTCCTGGAGCGGCTCTCCGACGCGCAAAAGAACGGCCACCACGTGCTGGCCGTCATCCGTGGCTCCGCCGTCAACCAGGACGGCGCGAGCAACGGGCTGACCGCCCCCAACGGGCCGTCGCAGGAACGCGTCATCCGCCAGGCCCTCGCCAACGCCCGCCTCACGCCGGCCGAGGTCGACGTGGTCGAGGGGCACGGCACGGGCACCAAGCTGGGCGACCCGATCGAGGCCCAGGCGCTGCTCGCCACGTACGGCCAGGACCGGCCCGAGGACCAGCCGCTCTGGCTGGGCTCGATGAAGTCCAACATCGGCCACAGCATGGCCGCCGCCGGTGTCTCCGGCGTCATCAAGATGGTGATGGCGCTGCGGCACGGGGTGCTGCCCCGCACCCTGAACGTGGACGAGCCGACCCCGCACGTGGACTGGACTGCCGGCGCGGTGGAACTGCTGACCGAGAACCGGCCCTGGCCGCAGACGGGACGTCCGCGCCGTGCGGGTGTCTCCTCGTTCGGGATCAGCGGCACCAACGCCCACCTCATCGTCGAGCAGGCCCCGCAGGACCAGAGCGCTGCCGCCGACGCGGTGCAGGAGCCGGTCGTGGTGACGGACGGGACGGTGCCCTGGCCGCTGTCGGCGAAGTCGCCGGCCGCGCTGGGGGAGCAGGCGGCCCGGCTCCTCGAGCACCTCGACCGCCACCCCGGACTGCCGCCCGCCGAGGTCGGCCACGCGCTGGCCGTTGCCCGGTCGGTGTTCGACCACCGCGCGGTCGTGATCGGCCGTGAACCGGCCGACTTCCGGGGCGCCCTGACCGCGCTCGCCGCCGGCCAGTCGTCGCCGCAGGTCGTCACCGGAACGGCGGCGGCCCAGCAGGGCAGGACGGTCTTCGTCTTTCCCGGACAGGGCTCGCAGTGGGCCGGCATGGGCGTGGAACTCATGGCATCCAGCCCGGTGTTCGCCAGGCACCTGACCGCCTGTGCGGCGGCGCTCGAGCCGCACACCGGCTGGAACCTCATCGACGTCCTCGACCGGACCCCGGACGCCCCCTCCCTCGACCGTGTCGACGTCGTCCAGCCCGCCCTGTGGGCGATGATGATCTCCCTGGCCCGGCTGTGGGAGCACCTGGGCATCACCCCCGACGCGGTGGTGGGCCACTCCCAGGGCGAGATCGCCGCCGCGCACATCGCCGGGGTGCTGTCGCTGGAGGACTCCGCCCGCATCGTGGCGCTGCGCTCCCGGGCCATCACCCGCCTGGCGGGCCACGGCGGGATGGTCTTCCTGCCGCTCGCCGAGGCGGCCGCCGAGCGGCTGATCGCCCGGTGGGAGGGCCGGGTGGCCGTGGCCACGGTCAACGGGCCGTCGGCCACCGTGGTCGCCGGTGACGCCGACGCGCTCACCGAGATCGTCGCCCACTGCGAGAGCGAGGGCGTACGGGCCCGGACGATCCCGGTGGACTACGCCTCCCACACCGCGCACGTCGAGGCGCTCCACGGCGAACTGCTGGAACTGCTGGCCCCGGTACACCCGCAGGAGGCGCAGGTCGCGTTCTACTCGACGGTGGGCGACCACGCGGGGGGCGCGATGACCGACACGACCGTGATGGGCGCGGCGTACTGGTACAAGAACCTGCGGACCACGGTGGCCTTCGACACGGCCACCCGCGCCCTGCTGGACGACGGGCACACGCTGTTCGTCGAGGTCAGCCCGCACCCCGTGCTCATCCACCCCCTCCAGGAGACGGTCGAGGACCACGCGGGCACCGGCGAGGTCGCCGTCACCGCCACCCTGCGCCGCGGCGACGACACCTGGCAGCGCGTGCTGACCTCGCTGGCCACCGCCCACGCCCACACCACCGCCGACTGGGCGGGCTTCTTCCCCACCACCGCGCCCGCGCACCGCGACCTGCCCACCTACCCCTTCGAGCACCAGCACTACTGGATCCGGCAGAGCACCACCGCCACCGATCCCCACGCCCTGGGCCTGCACGCCGCCGACCACGGCCTGCTCGGTGCCGCCGTCGCCCTCGCGGACGGCAGCGGAGACGTCTTCACCGGGCACCTGTCGCTGCGCAGCCACCCCTGGCTGGCAGACCACGCCGTCCACGGCACACCCCTCCTGCCCGGCACCGCGTTCGTCGAACTGGCCCTGCACGCCGGTCAGGCCACCGACACCCCCCACCTGGAAGACCTCACCCTCGAAGCCCCCCTCGCCCTCGCGGCCACCGGCGGCCTCCACCTGCAAGTGCGCGTGGAGCAGGCCGGCGACGACGGCCGCCGGGCCCTCACCGTCCACTCCCGGCCCGACGACGCCGGCCCCGACCGGCCCTGGACCCGCCACGCCACCGGCACCCTCGCCCCCCGGCCGGCCGCCGCACCGGACCCGGCCGGGTGGGCGCAGCCGGCGGCCTGGCCGCCGGCCGGCGCCACCGCCGTGCCCACCGACACCCTCTACGACCGGCTCGCCGACCGCGGCTACCGCTACGGCACCGCCTTCCAGGGCGTGACCGCCCTGTGGCGCCACGACGACACCCTCTACGCCGAGGTCACCCTCGCCACCGACGACACCCCCGCACACGCCGGCCACTACGGCATCCATCCCGCGCTCTTCGACGCCGCGCTCCACCCGATCGTCGCCACCGGCCCCGGACAGGACCCGGACCAGGTGCTGCTGCCGTTCGCCTGGTCGGACGTCCAGCTCCACGCCGTGGGCGCCCGGTCCCTGCGCGTCCGGATCAGCCCCGCCGACGCGGGCACCCTGCGCGTCGGGCTCGCCGACCCCAGCGGGCAGCCCGTCGCCGAAGTGACATCGCTGGCCGTGCGGCCCATCACCACCGAGCAGTTCGCGAAGGCCGTCGCCTCGGGCGGGGACGACCACCTGTTCCGCCTGGCCTGGATTCCCGCGCCCGCCGCGGAGCCCCTCACGGCCGGCCGTGTGGCGTTCTTGGGAACCGCCGTTCCCGAGGCACTGCTCACCTCGCTGCCCGACACGGTCGCGGTCGAGAGCCACGCCGGCCTCGCGCCGCTGCTGGCGGACGACACCGCGCCCTTCCCGGACCTCGTCGTCGCCACCGGCCTGCTGGAGCGGGCCGGCTCGGGCGAGGACGCCCCCCGCGCGGCACGGGAGGCCGTCCAGTACGTCCTGGACACGCTCCAGTCGTGGCTGGCCGACGAGCGGCCGGCCGGCAGCCGGCTGGTGTGGGTCACCCGGCGGGCCGTCGCGGTCCACCCCGGCACCGAGACGCCCAGCCCCGCGGACGCCGCCGTCTGGGGCCTGATCCGTACGGCCGAGGCCGAGAACCCGGGCCGCTTCACCGTGATCGACCTGGCGGACGAGAACACCGTCCCGGCCGAGTCGTTCCGCAGGGCGCTGGGCAGCGGCGAACCCCAAATGGCCCTGCGCGACGGCGATCAGCACCTGTACGTCCCCCGGCTCGTGCGGCAGACCCCGCAGGCCGCGGACGCCGGCGCCGTACCGGAGCCCGCCCCGGGCGGCACGGTCCTGATCACCGGCGGCACGGGCACCCTCGGAACCCTCTTCGCCCGCCGGTACGCGCGGGCCGGGCGGGCCGGCCATCTGCTGCTGACCAGCCGGCGCGGCCTCGACGCTCCGGGCGCGCCCGAACTCGCCGCCGAACTCACCGCGCTGGGTGTGAAGGTCACCGTCGCCGCCTGCGACACCGCCGACCGCGACGCCCTCGCCGCGCTCCTCGCGGCCGTCCCCGGCGAACACCCCCTCACCGCCGTCGTGCACACCGCCGGTGTCCTCGACGACGGCACCGTCACCTCCTTGACGGCGGAACACGTCGAGCGCGTCTTCCGCCCCAAGGTCGACACCGCCTGGCACCTGCACGAGCTGACCCGTGGAACGGATCTCACCGAGTTCGTGCTCTTCTCCTCCGTGGCGGGCGTGGTGGGCACCTCGGGCCAGGGCAACTACGCCGCGGCGAACGTCTTCCTCGACGCGCTGGCCGAGCGCCGTCGCGCGGAAGGGCTGCCGGCCACCTCCCTGGCCTGGGGACTGTGGTCCGACAGCAGCGGCATGACCGGACACCTGGACGACACCGACCTGACCCGGATGGCACGCCTCGGGATCAAGCCCCTCACGGCGGAGGAAGGGGTGGCGCTGTTCGAGGCCGCCCGTGCCACGGACACCGCCTGCCTGGTGCCGGCCAAGATCTCGGCCGCCCTGCTCCGCCCCCACCTGGAGACCGGCACGCTTCCCGCGGTCTTCAAGGGGCTGGTGCGCGCTCCCGTCCGCAAGGCCACCGCGGTCACGGCGACGGGCGCCGCCACCCTGCGCGACCAACTGGCCCGCATGGCTCCCGAGAAGGCCGAGGACACCCTCGCCGCCCTCGTGCGCACCCACGCCGCGCACGTCCTCGGCCACACCACGTCCGACACCGTCAATCTCGACAAGGCGTTCAAGGACCTGGGCTTCGACTCGCTGACCGCGGTCGAGCTGCGCAACCGCCTGGCGGCCGCGACCGGACTGCAACTGACACCCACCCTCGTGTTCAGCTACCCGACCCCCCGAGAACTGGGGCAGCACCTGAGCGGCCAGCTGCGTCCGGCGGCAGCCCCCGGCCCGGCCGGAGACGCCGGAGACGCCGGAGACGCGGAGGACGCCCGGATCCGCGAAGCGCTGCGGACCGTACCGATCGAGGCACTGCGCAGCGCGGGCGTCCTGGACCTGGTTCTGGCGATCGCCGGCCCGCCTCTGCCGGACTCCGCCTCCTTCGCGCCGGACACCGGCACGGACCCACTGGCCGCCCTGGACCTGGACGCACTCGTCGACCTGGCTCTGGACGAGAGGAGCAACTGACATGAACAACTCCGCGGATCGCCCGGCGCAGGGCGGGGACCGGGTCCAGCAGGCACTGCGTGCCCTGCTGGAGGAACGCGACCGCCTCCGGCAGGAGAACGAGACCCTGAAGGCCGGGCGCGGCGAACCCATCGCCGTGGTGGCCATGGCCTGCCGCTACCCGGGAGGCGTCTGCTCACCCGAGGAACTGTGGCAGGTGGTCCGCGACGGCCTCGACGTGGTCGGCGAGTTCCCGCAGGACCGCGGGTGGCCGGACCTGTTCGACCCGGATCCCGACAAGGTGGGCAGCTCCTACGTGCGCCGTGGAGGTTTCCTGCAGGACGCCGCCGCCTTCGACGCGGAGTTCTTCGGCATCAGCCCGCGTGAGGCACTGGCCGTCGACCCGCAGCAGCGCCTGCTGCTGGAGACCTCGTGGGAGGCCTTCGAACGGGCGGGCATCCTTCCCGCCGAGGTGCGCGGCTCGGACGTCGGCGTCTTCTCCGGAGTCAGCTCCCCCGAGTACGGGATGCGCTTTCTGGAGGCGAACGGCAACGACCTGGAGGGCTACCTGCTGCAGGGCAGCGCCCTGAGCGTCGCCTCCGGCCGGGTGGCGTACCAGCTCGGCCTGACCGGACCGGCGGTGACCGTCGACACGGCGTGCTCGTCGTCGTTGGTGGCCGTGCACCTGGCGATGCAGTCACTGCGCTCGGGGGAGACCTCACTCGCCCTGGCGGGCGGGGCGGCGCTGATGGCGACGCCCGCGCTCTTCCTGGAGTTCTCCCGCCAGCGCGGCCTGTCGGCCGACGGCCGGTGCAAGTCCTTCGCGGACGCGGCCGACGGGACCGGCTGGGCCGAGGGCGTGGGCGTGCTCCTCCTCGAGCGGCTGTCCGACGCACGCCGCAACGGCCACCCGGTGCTGGCCGTCCTGCGCGGTTCCGCCGTGAACCAGGACGGGGCCAGCAACGGGCTGACCGCTCCCAACGGCCGCGCCCAGGAGAAGGTGATCCGCACGGCGCTGGCCAACGCGGGGGTCCCGGCATCCGAGGTGGACCTGGTCGAAGCCCACGGCACCGGGACCACGCTGGGGGACCCCATCGAGGCGGGCGCGCTGCTGGCGACGTACGGACAGGGCCGCGCCGAGGGCAGGCCGCTGTGGCTGGGATCCCTGAAGTCGAACATCGGTCACGCGATGGCCGCCGCCGGGGTCGGCGGGGTCATCAAGGCCGTGATGGCCATGCGCCACCGGCACCTGCCGAAGACCCTGCACGTGGACACCCCCTCACGCCACGTGGACTGGTCCTCGGGCGCGGTCGAGCTGCTGGCGCAGGGGCGCGAGTGGACCCGGGGGGACGCCCCGCGGCGGGCCGCCGTGTCGTCGTTCGGCGTGAGCGGCACCAACGCGCACGTCGTCCTGGAAGAGGCCCCGCCGCAGGAGCGGGCGGACCGGGGCGGCCGCGACACGGGCGTCACCGACGGCCTCGTGCCGTGGGTGCTGTCCGGCCGGTCCGCGGCGGCCGTCGAACGGCAGGCGCGCGCGCTGCGCGACGCCGCCCCCGGCCCCGGCCCCGACGTCGGCTGGTCGCTGGCGTCGACCCGGACGGCGTTCGAGCACCGCGCGGTGGTCCTGGGACGCGGCCGGGACGAGCTCCTCGCGGGCCTTACGTCACTCGCCGGCGGCGAGGAGTCCGCCGCGGTGGTGCGCGGCACGGCCGGTGAACTCGGCGGGACGGTCTTCGTGTTCCCCGGACAGGGATCGCAGTGGGCCGGCATGGGCCGTCAGCTGTACGACACCTTCCCCGTGTTCGCGCGGAGCATCGACGCGTGCGCGGCCGCGCTGGCCGAATGGGTCGACTGGCCGCTGCTCGACGTGCTCCGCGGCGAGGCGGGGGCACCGACGCTCGACCGGGTGGACGTGGTGCAGCCGGTGCTGTTCTCCGTCATGGTCTCTCTGGCCGCCCTGTGGCGGTCCTGGGGTGTGGAACCGGCCGCGGTGGTGGGGCACAGCCAGGGCGAGATAGCCGCCGCCCATGTGTGCGGCGCCCTGTCGCTGCGCGACGCCACCCGCGTCGTGGCGCTGCGCAGCAAGGCCCTTATGGATCTGATCGGCCACGGCGGCATGGCGTCCGTCGCGGAGTCCGCTCACCTCGTGGAGGCGCTCCTCACGCCATGGAAGGACCGGGTGAGCATCGCCGTCGTCAACGGGCCCCGATCCGTGGTGGTGTCCGGGGAACCCGACGCGCTCGACGAGTTCGTCGAGAAGATGAGGGCCGACGGCAGGCAGGCCAAGCGGATCAGGGTCGACTACGCCTCCCACTCCCACCACGTGACCCGCGTCCGCGACCAGGTGACCGGCGCGCTGTCCGACGTGGACCCGAAGACGTCGGCACTGCCCTTCTACTCGACCCTGCACGGCCGGACCATCGACACCGCGGAGCTGAACGGCGGCTACTGGTACGACAACCTGCGCCAAAGAGTGCTCTTCGAACCCGCCGTCCGACAGCTGGCGGAAGACGGCTTCCGGGTGTTCGTCGAGATGAGCCCGCACCCCGTGCTGACCGTCCCCGTGCAGGAGATCGTCGAGGACGCCGACGACGCGGTGGTCCTGTCGTCGACGCGGCGGGACCGCGAGGAGGTCCGGGAACTGGTCGGCTCGCTGGCCCGGCTCCATGTCCGGGGCGGGTCCGTGCACTGGGAGGCCTTCTTCGGGACGCGGGCGCGGGTGGACCTGCCGACGTACGCGTTCCAGCGGCAGCGCTACTGGCTGAACTCCTCCCACACGGGAGCGAAGGCCGAGGTTCCCGTGCCACGGCCGCCCGCGGACGACGAGGAGCCCGCCGCCCTGCCGGACCGGCTCGCCCCCCTCTCCAAGGACGAGGCGACGGCACTCCTCCTCGACCACGTCCTCACCAAGGTCGCCGTCGTGCTCGGACACCCCTCCGCGAAGACCGTCGACCCCGACCGCGAGTTCAAGGACATGGGCTTCGACTCGATGCTCTCGGTGCAGCTGAGCAAGGGCCTGGCCACGACGACCGGACTGCGGCTGAAGCCGAGCCTGGTGCTGCGTCACCCCACACCCAGGCGGGTCGCCGGGCACCTCATGACCTCGATGACCGGTCACCTCCGGCGGTGACCCCGGGTGTGCGGGTCACCCGGGCCCCGCACACCGCCCCTCGAACAGCCGATCCACTTCCCGGTGGGCCGGGGCCTTCTTCGAACGCCCCCGCCCACCGGCCGCATTGCTGAGGAGATGATCTCTGTGCGTTCGTTCGGTGCGTCATCCGCGCACAAAGGGTTGTGGCGGGCGCAGGAAATGTTCCCCGACACACTGAACCATGCGCTGAGCATGTGGAACGTGGACGGCGAGCTGGACGCGGCCGTCATGGAATCCGCGTTCCGGCACGTGATGCACGAGGCGGAGGTGCTGCGCGTCACCTTCGTCGACGACGGCGGCGAACTGCGTCTCGTCCCCCGAGAACTGGGCGACTGGCGGCCCTTCCACCTGGATGTCGGCGCCGAGGACGATCCGGAACGGGCGGCGCGCGAAGCGCTGGCCGACATGCTGCGGCAGCCGTTCGACCTGGAGCGCGACCTGCTGTTCCGGCTGGGTGTGGTCCGGCTCGCGGCGACCCGCTCCGTGCTGGTGATCATCTACCACCACCTCATATCGGACGGATTCGGTGCGGCGGGCATGCTCTCGCGGCGCCTCGCCGAGGTGTACACGGCGCTGGCGCGGGGCGCGGACGTGCCTGAGCTGGCGCACCCGTGGGACACCGCGTCGTTCACGGCCGACACGGAGCGCTACAGCGCCTCCGAGCAGTTCGCCGAGGACAAGGAGTTCTGGCGCGGCTACCTGGCGGACGCGCCCGCCCCCGCACAGGTCCCGCGGGTCGTCCTGTCCGACGCGGAGCGGTCCGCGCTCGGCGAACCGATGGGCAGCGCCGACCGCTGGGGAGAGCTGACCGAACCGATCGGCATGGTGAGCCGGACGCTGACCGTCGCGCGCGCCGAGGCGGACGTGTGGACCGAGACCGCAAAGTCCATGGGCGTATGGCTGTCGTCGATGCTGACCGCGGCCGCGGCGGTCTATCTGCGGCACCGCTGCGACCGCCCGGAGTTCCTCCTCTCGCTGGCCGTGGCCAACCGGGCGGGAGCGGCGAGCAGGACACCCGGCCTCGCGGTGAACGTGGTGCCGGTACGGGTGAGCGTTCCGCTCGGCGCGACCTTCACCGAGATCGCCGACGCCATCGGCGACGAGACGTACGAGATCTTCGATCACGCCGCCTGCCACTACTCGGAGATCCAGCGCGCGAGCGGAACCGTCCTGAACGACCGCGGCAGCTTCGGTGCGGTCGTCAACGTCGTCGAGTTCGCCGAAGAACTCCGCTTCGCCGACAGCCCGGCCCACTTCCTGGGCGGGACCACCGGGACCTTCGAGGAACTGGCGATCGGCGTCTACACCGACGGGACCGCCGACAGCGACCTGTTCATCCGGCTCGACGCCCCCGCGAGCCTGTACTCCCGCGCCGAACTGCGCTTCGCCGGCGAGGACCTGATCGCGCACATCCGCGCCCTCGTGGCCGCCGGCGAACGGCCGGTCGGCGCGCTGGACGTGGTGGGCGGCGCCCAGCGGGAGCAGGTCCTCACGGCGCCCGACGACACGGACGCGGCGGTACCGGGGCTGACGGTCCCGGAGCTGTTCGCCCGCCAGGTGGAGCGCGCTCCCGACGCCGTCGCGGTGGTGTCCGGGGACGCGGCGCTCTCGTACCGGGAACTGGACGAGCGCTCCGAGCGCCTGGCCGAGGAATTGCGCCGGCGCCATGTCGGACCCGAGACGGTCGTCGCCGTGGGCCTGCCCCGGTCCGCCGACCTGGTCGTCGCCCTGCTGGCCGTGGTGAAGGCCGGCGGAGCCTACCTGCCGCTCGACCCGGCGTTCCCGGCCGAGCGGATCACCTCGCCGGCCGGCGCCGCCCCGGCGAGCGCGCTGCTCACCGACACGGCGACGGCGCAGGCGTTCCGCGGCGTCCTGGACCTGCCGGTGATCCTGTGCGACGACATCCGCACCGACACCGACACCGGCGGTGCCGCGGCGCGGACACCGGTCACGGTGCCCAAGGACGCCCTGCTGGCCGTGATGTACAGCTCCGCACCGGCCGGCGAGGCCACGGCGGTCGCCGTGACACACCGCAACATGGAGCGTCTCGTCCTGGACCGCCGCTGGCGGGACGCGGGCGGGAGCACCGTGCTGTGGCACGCGCCGCACACCGCCGAGACGCTCCCCCTCGACGTGTGGGTTCCCCTGCTGAACGGCGGCCGGACGGTGGTCGCCGCGGGCGAGCTCGACGCCGACGCGCTGACCGAGGCCTGTGCGGCGCACGGCATCTCCACGGTGTGGCTGCCCGCGCCCCTGTTCTCGCAGATCGCGGCGGAACGCCCCGAGGCCCTCGCCGGGCTGCGCGAGGTGCGCACCGGTGGCGACCACGTGCCCGCGGCCGCGCTGCGGCGGGTGCGGGGGGCATGCCCCGCACTGACGATCGTGAGCGGACACGGCACGGCGGAGACGGCCGTGTTCGCCGCGTCCCAGCACCTGACGGCGCACCAACCGGCGCACCATGCGGGCGCGGTCGGCCGCCCGATGGACAACACGGCCCTGTACGTGCTGGGTCCGGGGCTGGCGCCGGTGCCCGCGGGCGTGAGCGGAGAGCTGTACGTGGCCGGGACCGGCGTGGCGCGCGGCCTTCTCGGACAGCCCGGGCGCACCGCGGAGCGGTTCGTGCCCTGCCCCTTCGGCCCGCCCGGCGGGCGCATGTACCGTACCGGGGACCTGGCGCGATGGAGCAGCGACGGCGTCCTCGAGTACGTGGGCCGGGCCGACGCCCGGGCCGACGTACGCGGCAGCAGGGTCGACCCGGCCGAGGTCGAGGAGGTGCTGTCCGGGCACCCCGGCCTCGCGCAGGCGGTGGTGGTCGCCGGCGGGGACGCCTCGGGACAGCGACGCCTCGTGGCCCACGTGGTTCCCGCGGGCGGCCGGGCCGTCGCCGATGACGAGCTGCGCCGGTTCGCGGCGGGGCGACTGCCCAAGTTCAAGGTCCCGTCGGTGTTCGTGGTGCGCGAACGCCTGCCGCTTGCCGCCGGCGCAAGGGTGGACCGGACGGCGCTGGCGGAGCCCGTGTGGGACGACGAGACGTACCGGCCGCCGCGCGATCACACCGAACGGGTGCTGGCCCGGGCGTTCGCCGAGGTGCTGGAGCTGGACCGGGTGGGGATCGACGACGACTTCTTCGACCTCGGCGGCAACTCGCTGCGGGCGATCAGGCTGACCGGGCTGATCCGGGCGGAGCTGGACCAGGAGGTGCCCGTGCGCACGTTGTTCGCGGTGCGCACCATCGCCGGTCTGACCGGCGCGTGGAAGGACCTGGCCCGCTCCAGCAGGCCGGCTCTGCGCAGGAGGACGCGGGAGGGCGAAGCGCTGTAGGCGTGGTGCCGGTATTCGTCACGACACCCCGGCCGGCTCTGCCGGCCGGGGTGTGCCGTTCGTCGATGTGCGCGGCCGGGGAAAGCCGGGGAAAGCCGGGGAAAGCCGGGGAAAGGGGAATTCAGCGGAGTGCTTTCCGGGCGGCGGAGAGATCCCGGACGGTGCTGGAGATGATGTCGTTGACTTCCTGGCCGTACTGGTCGAGGTAGAAGTGGCCGCCCTGAAAGACGCGCAGCGAGAAATCGCCGGTGGTGTGTTCCCGCCAGGCTTCCGCCTCGGCGGTCGTGGTGTGCGGGTCGTCGTCGCCGACCAGCATGGTGAGGGGGCAGTCGAGCCGGACACCGGTGAGGCGGGGGTGGGTCTCGATGGCCGTGTAGTCGCCGCGGACGGCGAAGAGGATGGAGGCCCGCAGATGCTTGTTCTCCAGGTAGACGGGGTCGGTCCCGTTGACGGAGCGCAACTCGTCGACGAGGCCGTCGTCGTCACGGCGGTGCACCGTCCCGCCGCGCAGCAGGGAGGGCGGGGGATAGCCGGAGGCGAGCAGCCACGCGGGCGGGGTGCCCATGTCGTCCTGGCGGCGGCGGGCCACCTCGAAGGCGAGGACGGAGCCCATGCTGTGGCCGAAGAAGACGGTGGGCCGGCCGTCCTCGCAGCGGCGCAGCGCCGCGTAGGTGAGGTCGGCGAGTTCGGCGAAGTTCTCGACGCAGCCCTCGGCACGCCGCTCCTGCCGTCCCGGGTACTGGACGGCGAGCACGTCCAGTTCGGGTGAGAGAGCTTCCGACAGCGCGTGGAAGTAGGTCGCCGAGCCTCCGGCGTGCGGGAAGCAGACGATACGGAATTCGCTGTCGTCGTTGGGGTGGAAGCGGTGTATCCACTGCCCGCCGAATTTCCCTGACTCTGTCATGCCCAGCCCTTCTTTGCGTCTACCGATTTACCGATTCCGGCCCGCGGCGCGGAATATCGAGCATGGCACAATTCGCCGGACGGGCAGCTGAGTCGGCAGACGGAACACCGCGCTGTTGACTTTCCGCCAAGAATCGGCGGCAGTGGCGTCGACGGGGGAAAGGGCGAGTCCTGCGGCGGCCTGGATGTCCCTTCGGCGGGACAGAGCAACGGAGTCCTGCCGCTGTCGTGCGCGGCGGCGTACACCGGCACCGTGCCGGTGTACGCCGGGGCGGACGGGCCGGCCGAGGGTGCGCGGCTCAGACCGCGGCGCGGCGGATGTTGATGTTGCCGTGCTGGGTGCGGGCGCGGACCTCGATGGTGTCCTCCGTCTCCTTCGGGCTCTCGGAGGAGGCGAGCGTGTTGCGCACCTGGCCGAGGCCCGAGCTGACGTCGAGCCAGGCGGCGGTGCCCTCACGCACACCGATCTCGATGCCGCCGTAGGAGGTCTCCAGCTGGACGGTGCCGCGGGCCGCTTCGCCCACGCGCACGGTGCCGTGGGTGGTGGTGGCGGTGACCGAGGCCTCGGCGCGCCCGATCTCGATGTTGCCGTTGGCGCCGCTCACCCGCAGTTCGCCGGTGACGGCGCCAACGGTCGTGGTCCCGTGCGAATTCTTCAGCACGGCGGGGCCGTCCACGAGGCCGACCCGCATGCTGCCGGAGCTGGTGGTGATCTCGGCGCGGCCCTCGACCCGGTCCACGGCGATCGAGCTGTCCGGCGCGGTCACCTGGAGCGGCCCGGTGCTGTCGAGGCGGACCTCGCCGGACGAGACCTTCACCCGGACCTCGCCGAGCCGGCCCTCGCCGAGCACCTGGGCCCAGCCGCCGGTCATGTCGACGCGTGAGCCCGCGGGCAGTTCGACCGTGATGTCGACGGTGCCGGTGCGGCCGAACAGCTTGGGCTTGGGCGTCCTGACGGTCAGCGCGCCGTTCTTGTACGTGACCTCGGTCTGCTCGGCCGTCCGTACGTCCAGCTCCTTCTGCGGGTCCTGGGGCCGCACCTCGACGACGGTGTCGGCGCGGTCGCCCGCGGTGAACTGGAGGGAACCGGCGTCCACGTGCGCGGTGGCCGAGATCGGGGCGGGGGTGTCGAACGAAGGCATGGCTGTACCGTCCTCTTGGGTCTTCGGGGCGTCCCCGCTGGTGGGACGTGGTGTGGGTGAAGTGGTGCGGGTGAAGAGGGGCGGGCCGGGGTGCGGCTAGCGCACCCAGCCCGTGAAGCTCTGTCCGACGTTGCGGGACTTCTCCGGCGTACGCGGCCGGCTGCCGCCGTCGACCGCGGCCGCCACGGTGCGCACCAGCCAGGCGTTGACCGACAGGCCCTCGCGGGCCGCGGCCTCCTCGGCGCGGACCTTGAGGGAGGCCGGCAGGCGCAGGTTGACGCGGGCGGTGCCGCCCTCGTCGGTGTCGGCCGGGGCGGCGAGCGGTTCGGCGGGTGCGGCCGGTTCCGCGGGAGCCCCGCCGTAGAAGGGCGGCGGGGTCACCACGAAGTTGGGCTCGAGCCCGCGCAGCCGTACGTCGACCGAGCCGGGGGCGAGTTCGCGGGTGATCTCGTCCATCGCGGCGGAGAGCACGTTGAGCATGGCCAGCCTGGTCGCCGACTCCAGGGGAGCGGTGAGCCTCGCGGCCAGCTCGCGGGCTTCGTCGCCGCCGGCTTCGGCGGCTGCCGCCAGTTCCCGGCGGAGGGTGTCGACATACGGGGTGAGGTCCATGACGCCATGATGGCATCGTTGTGACGCCATACGCAAGTCTGTATGACGCCTCGCGTGGCATAGGTGTGGCGCTGGCCGTCCCGCCTGCGGAAACGCGAGAGGGGGGCCTCGGATCGCGGGGGTGCCGCGGGTGTTCGGGCGTCCCGGGTGGTGCCAGATGGCGCCCGATGCCCTCGGGTGTCTCCGGGCGGCACCGGGCCGAGCCGGCTGCGGGCGTCGCACCAAGCACTGCCCTGTGGCGCCGTCCACGAGTCGCTGACCTGCGTGGATGCGATCCCTCCCTCGCCTTGATGCCATCGCGGGAACGGGTGGCGACACAATATGGCTCCCAATGGCGCCATCTATGTGTCATGATGGCATCACGGATGGCGCTCTCGGCCTTGCAGAGCGAGAAGCCCACCCGCACGGACCAGGCGATCGAAGGGGGCGGACGATGGAGACAGCACAGGGCCGACAGCACGAGGCACCCGGGGCCTTCGCCGCCTTCGCCCGCTTCGTGGTCTGCGGCGGCGGCGTGGGACTCGCCTCCAGCTTCGGGGTCGCGGCGCTGGCCTCCTGGACCCCCTGGGCCCTGGCCAACGCAGCGGTCACCGCGGTCTCCACCCTGCTCGCCACCGAACTGCACGCCCGCTTCACCTTCGGCGCGGGTGGACGCGCGACCTGGCGCCAGCACACGCAGTCGGCCGGGTCCGCGGCGGCCGCCTACATCGTGACCTGCGCGGCGATGGCCGTCCTGCACCTGCTGGCGGCGGCGCCCGGCGCGGTCCTCGAGCAGGCCGTCTACCTGTCCGCCTCCGCGCTCGCCGGCGTCGCCCGGTTCGTGGTGCTGCGCCTCGTCGTCTTCGCGCGCAAGCGCCCGCATGCCGCGACGGCCGCCCGTACCGCCCTTCCCGCACCCGCGGTCGTGCCCCGCGCCGTGACGCCCACCGCGACGGTCGCGCTCTGCGGCGCCGCCTGACCGCCGCACCCCGGGGGTCAAGAAGCGGGGGTTTCGGCGAGGAGCCCCTCGGTGACCACCCCGGCGACCCGGCCGACCTGCTCGGCGAGGTAGAAGTGGCCGCCGGGGAAGACCTCGAGGGCGAACCCGCCGCGGGTGTGCTCCCGCCATGTCCCCACCTCCTGGACCGGCACCATCGGGTCGCTGTCCCCGACCAGGGCGGTGATCGCAGCGGCGAGCGGCTCTCCCCCGTGCCAGCGGTACGCGGCCAGGGCCCGGTAGTCGGCCCGCAGCGCCGGCAGCACCATCTCCAGGACGTCGGAGTCATCGAGCACGGACTGGTCGGTGCCGCCCAGCCTGCGCACCTCGGCCACCAGCTCGGCGTCGTCGTAGGCAGCGCGGCGGACACCGGCCCCCGTGCGCGGCGCGCCCCGGCCGGAGAGGAACAGCCGCTGCGGACCGGGCAGTTCGCCCCGGGCGAGCAGCCGGGCCGTCTCGAACGCGACGAGCGCGCCCATGCTGTGGCCGAACAGCGCGTACGGCCGTCCGGGATCCGCGGCCAGTGCGCGGGTCAGTTCTCCCGCCACCGCCTCCACGAGCGGCGTAAGCGACGTGAACGGCGCCTCGGCGTACCGCTCCTGACGCCCCGGATACTGCACGGCCATCACATCGAAGTCCGCCGGCAGCGCACGCGCCAGCTGCGCGTAGGCCGTCGCGGAGCCCCCCGCGTGCGGGAAGCACACGAGCCGCGGCCCGTTCCCCGCAGCCGTGGTGAAGCGTCGGAACCACGTACTGTTCACTGTCGGTCTTGTCCCTTCGGTCCGTGATCGCGGGCACGCCAGAGGCCCGCCGGCGCCTTCGGGGGTCGGGGCGCCGGCGGGCGGTTGCCCCGCGAGGGTTCGTGGCCCTTTGCAACGGAGCTTCACGACCCGAGCGTCCCGCCCCGCCCTCGACCGGTGCTCGCGCGCCGGTGGAGAGCCGCGCGACGGCGTCGTCCGCCGCTCCAACCGGCTTCGAGCGACCGGGCGGAGGCTGAGCGGTGGTGCATCGACGGCCGGAAGGGGAAGCGCATGACCGCCGTGGAGGACAAGCCGGTCGGCCGGCAGCGAGGTACGGCCGCCGAACTCGAGGCCGTACGGGAGGCCGTACACCGGGGTCCCGGTCGCAGGGCCACCGAGGCCCAGCACGCCAAGGGCAAGCTCACAGCCCGGGAGAGGCTCGGCCTCCTCTTCGACGACGGCCGGTTCACCGAGGTCGAAGGGTTGCGCAGACACCGGGCCAGCGGCTTCGGCCTGGAGGACAAACGCCCCTACACCGACGGCGTGATCACCGGCTGGGGCCGGGTGTTCGGACGCACCGTCTTCGCCTACGCCCATGACTTCAGGATCTTCGGGGGCTCCCTCGGCGAGGCGCACGCCGAGAAGATCCACAAGATCATGGACATGGCCGCGACGGCCGGGGCCCCGATAGTGGGCCTGTGCGACGGCGCCGGGGCACGCATCCAGGAAGGGGTGACCGCGCTCGCCGGGTACGGCGGGATCTTCCTGCGCAACGTCCGCAACTCCGGGGTGATCCCGCAGATCAGCGTCATCATGGGCCCCTGCGCGGGCGGGGCGGCCTACTCGCCGGCGCTGACCGACTTCGTGTTCATGGTGCGCGGCACCTCGCAGATGTTCATCACGGGACCGGAGGTGGTGCAGGCCATCACCGGTGAGCGGATCAGCCAGGACGACCTGGGCGGCGCCGACGCCCACGCCGGCCTCTCCGGGGTCGCCGGCTTCGCCTACGACGACGAGGAGAGCTGCCTCACCGACGTCCGCTACCTGCTGTCCCTGCTCCCCTCCAGCAACCGTGAACTGCCCCCGCCGGAGCCCTGCACCGACCGGCCCGACCGGCTCACCCCCGCCCTGCTCGACATGGTGCCGTCCGACCCGAAACGCGCCTACGACATGCGCGCGGTCGTCGAGGAGTTCGTGGACGACGGCGACATCTTCGAGGTGCACGAGGCCTGGGCGCCCAACGTGGTGTGCGCCCTGGCCCGCCTGGACGGCCAGGTGGTCGGCATCGTCGCCAACCAGCCCGCCTCGCTCGCCGGGGTCCTCGACATCAAGGGCAGCGAGAAGGCCGCCCGCTTCGTGCAGATGTGTGACTCCTTCAACATCCCGCTCGTGACGCTGGTGGACGTGCCGGGATTCCTGCCCGGCGTCGACCAGGAGCACGGCGGCATCATCCGGCACGGCGCGAAACTCCTCTACGCGTACTGCAACGCGACGGTCCCGCGCATCCAGCTGATCCTGCGCAAGGCCTACGGAGGCGCGTACATCGTCATGGACTCGCGCTCCATCGGCTCGGACCTGTCGCTGGCCTGGCCCGGCAACGAGATCGCGGTGATGGGGGCGGAGGGCGCCGCGGGCGTCGTCTTCCGGCGCGAGATCGCGGCCGCCGCCGACCCCGAGGCCGCCCGCGAGCAGTACATCAAGGAATACCGGGACCGGCTCATGCACCCGTACTACGCCGCCGAACGCGGCCTGGTGGACGATGTCATCGACCCCGCGCAGACCCGCGTCAGACTGATCGACGCGCTCGCCGTCCTGCGCGCCAAGCACGCGGAGCAGCCCTCCCGCAAGCACGGCAACCAGCCCCAGTGACACCGGAGGCAGACGCGGTGCCAGGCCCCCGTCCGCACGACGGACCGGCCCGGCTCGTACGGGCCTGGCCCTGGGTTTTTGCGCCGACGCCGGACATGAACGCACGGAAGCCTTGCGGCAGTTGACCGGGCACGCACGAGCGGCCCGGCGCGACCTGTAACCAGATCACGCCGGGCCGCGGCCGTCACCCGCGCGTCACCTCAGTGCACGAGGTCCCGCTCGTACTCCGGCGCGCCCCGTGCCGCCCCCGCCGGACCGGACCGCAGCCGCCGCAGCTTCTCGCCCTCGACGTCCACGTTCGGCAGCAGCCGGTCGAGCCACTTCGGCAGCCACCAGGCGGCGTCGCCGAGCAGCGCGTGCACGGCGGGCACGATCGCCATCCGGACCACGAAGGCGTCGAACAGGACGGCCGAGGCGAGACCGAAGCCCATCATCGCGACCAGGTCGTCGACTTCGAAGACGAAGCCCGAGAAGACGCTGATCATGATGAGCGCCGCGGCCACGACCACCCGGCCGCTGTGCCGGAACCCGGTGACGACGGCCTCCTTCGCCGAAGCGCCGTGGACGTACGCCTCACGCATCCGCGTGACCAGGAAGACCTCGTAGTCCATGGCGAGGCCGAACACCACACCGATCATGAAGATCGGCAGCGTCGTCATGATCGGCCCGGTCTGCTCGACGCCGAAGAAGTCGGCGGCCCAGCCCAGCTGGAACACCGCGACCAGCGCGCCGAGCGCCGCGCTCACCGAGAGCAGGAAGCCGAGCGCCGCCTTCAGCGGGACCAGGACCGAGCGGAACACCAGGAGCAGCAGCAGGAAGGCCAGGCCGACCACCAGGCCCAGGTAGGGCAGCAGCGCGTCGGACAGGGTCTGCGAGAAGTCGATGAACAGCGCGGGCTGGCCGGTCACCAGGATCTCGGTGGCACCGGCGGACGCCGCGAGCGAGGACGCCTGCGCGCGGATGTCCTTCACCAGCTCCTCCGTCCTGGCGTCGGTCGGCCCGGTCGTGGGGACGACGGTCAGGACGGCGGTGTCGCCCGCCTTGTTGGCGGTGACCGCGGAGACCGAGTCGACGCCCGCGGTCCTCTCCAGTGCCGCGCCGGCCCGCTTGCCGGCGGCGGCCGCGTCCGCACCCTCGACGGTCACCGTCAGCGGGCCGTTGAACCCGGGCCCGAAGGAATCGGACAGCAGGTCGTACGCCTTGCGCTGGGTGGTGTCGGTCGCCATCGTGCCCTCGCCGGGCAGGCCGAGTTCCAGCTTGGTGGCGGGCAGGGCGAGCGCGCCGAGGCCGACCACCGCGAGCAGGAGCACACCGAGCGGGCGGCGCACCACGAACATGGCCCAGCGGGTGGACAGGTTCGGCCGGGTCCGCGCGGCCGACTTCGCGGCCTTCTTCTCGGACCTGCGCAGCTTGCGCGCCGACAGCGGCTTCCTGGTGCGCACGAGGCGGCGGTCCGCGACCCGCAGCACCCGGCGCGGCGCGAAGCCGAGCAGGGCGGGCACGAAGGTGACCGCGATCAGTACGGCGACGGCGACCGTACCCGCCGCGGCGAGGGCCATCTTGGTGAGGACCGGGATGTCGACGACCGCGAGGCCGGCCAGCGCGATGATGACCGTGAGCCCGGCGAAGACGACGGCCGAACCGGCGGTGCCGGTCGCGCGGCCCGCGGCCTCCTCGGGTGTGCGGCCCTCGACGACCTCGGAGCGGTAACGGGAGACGATGAACAGGGCGTAGTCGATGCCGACCGCGAGGCCGATCATCATCGCCAGGGTCGACGTCGTGGCGGACAGCCCGAGGGCCGAGCCGAGCGCGGTGATGGCGGAGACGCCGACACCCACCCCGATCAGGGCGGTCAGCAGCGGCATACCGGCGGCGATCATCGAGCCGAAGGTGAGGACCAGGACGACGGCCGAGATCAGCACGCCGATCCGCTCACCGGTGCCGGACATGGTCTGCTCGACCATGACCGCGTCACCGCCGGCTTCGACGGTCAGGCCGCCGTCGCGGGCCCGGTCGGTCACCTCGGTGAGCGCGTCGTGCGCCTTGTCGGTGAGGTCGGGCGCGGCGACCTCGTAGACCACCACCGTGTAGGCGGTGCGGCCGTCCTTGCTGACCGAGTCAGCCGTGAACGGGTCGGCGACCCCCGCCACCTGGGGCGCCTTGCCGAGTTCGCCGACGAGCTTGCCGACTGCGGCCTTTTCCTCGGTGATCTTCTTGCCCTCGGGCGCGCGGATCACCACGCGGGCGGTGGCGCCGTCGGCGCCGGCGTCCGGGAACTTCTCCTGGAGCAGGTCGAACGCCTTCTGCGACTCGGTGCCCGGCATCGAGAACTGTTCGGTCGGCGGCGTGGGAGCGGACGAGGCTGCGGCACCGACGCCGAAGACGATCAGCACCCACAGCAGGGTCACGAGGCCGCGCCGCCGGAAGGCGAAACGGCCGAGTCTGTAAAGGAAGGTGGCCACGGAAACGGCACTCCCGTCGAGTGGGGGAGAAGGAACGCATGCCGCCGACCGCCCGGGCATGAGCACCGAGCGGTGGGTCGCGGCATGCACACACGGTGACCTACTCGGCCGTCAAGGGGCCGGATTCCCCTGAGCGCCAGGACCGATCGTCGAGCGGACTTCGAGCGGATGCGTCAGTTCCGGTCAATTGCTGCCCCGGCCCCATCGTGGCGCATTCTTGGCGCCGAATCGAGCATACGTGTGCCATGGGTGAGCCACGATGCAGCTGCTGTCCCGGATCCAGGCATCGACACGGCAAGTTCCTTACGGAGCCGCACCGGTGACGCGACAGCGACGGGCGCGCCGGATAGCCGCTCTGAACTGCGCAATCCTCAAGGAACCGCAAGGTGACGCCATGTCGCACAGAGATGGCGACATTCATGGCTTCATGTGGCGCCATAGATGTGCCATTATGGCGTTGTCGGTGGCGCACCCCTCAAGGAAGCGAACACCGACCCCACCACGACAACCACCCACCCCCCACAAGGAGCCCGACATGTCCCGCACCCTGACCCGCCAGGACCGTCCGGAGCTGCAGAAGGCCATGGAGGAGATCATCGACTCCGGCTTCGCCGGAATGCAGGTGCGAGTACACGACGAACGAGGCGGATGGACCGGCAGCGCCGGCGTGAACCGGCTCGGCGGAAGCGAAAAGCCCCCGGTCGACGGCAGGTTCCGCATCGGCAGCACCACCAAGACCTTCACCGCGACCGTGATGCTGCAACTGGTGGCCGAGGGAAGGATCGGACTCCACAGCCCGGTCGACGACTACCTGCCCCGGTTCGCACTGGACCGCCGGATCACGGTACACATGCTGCTCCAGCACACCAGCGGCCTGTTCAGCCACACCGGCGAGTACTACGACGACGGAACCGTCGCACCGGGAATCCCCTGGCAGGGACAGGAGTACGTGGACAACCAGTTCCACACCTACTGCCCCGAGGAACTGGTACGGCTGGCACTGTCCAAGCCCGCGCGGTTCGAGCCGGGGACCGACTGGAGCTACTCCAACACCAACTACGTCCTGGCCAAACTGCTGATCGAAGAGGTCACCGGCAACTCGCTGGCCCAGGAGATGCACCGGCTGATCCTGCACCCGCTCGGCATGACCGGCACCCTTGTGCCCGGCGCCTCACCGGAGATCCCCGAGCCGCACGCCTACGGCTACTACCGTTACGAGCACGCCGGCCAGTGGAAGGTCGCCGACGTCACCCGCTTCAACGTCTCCTGGATCTCCGCCGCAGGCGACATGATCTCGACCACCGAGGACCTCCACACGTTCTTCTCCGCCCTCATGGGCGGCGAACTCCTCCCGGACGCGCTCCTGGCCGAGATGCGCACACCGCACCCCAAAGCCGGCTACGGCCTGGGCCTGTTCGTGCAGGAGACCGACGGCGGCGGCACCATCTTCCACCACAACGGCGGCTTCTTCGGCTGGGCGGCACTGATGTACGCCACCCCCGACGGCAGGACGACCCTGACCGCCTCCCTCACCTCCGGAGACGCCGAACTCGACTTCGCCGCCACCGCCGCGGCGTTCCAGAACGCCCAGCAAAAGCTCGTCAACGAGGTCTTCCTCAACGGACCCACCGAACCGACCCGGTAGCCGCAACGGCCCACCACGAGAGCTGGCTGTGGGCAGTGAACCGGAGCGATCGGACCACTGGCGACAGCGGACTGCCCCCGACACGGCACGGTCACTGCCGTCGAGCGGCGGAAGCAGGCGCGGGGCCCAGTCCTCCGCCTCGACCTGCTCGGCGGCCCGAAGGGTGCTGAGGCGACCCGGTCACATCTTTTGCGGACGATGGACAACCGTTCGGCCGTGCCGCATGTCAGACCGTGCAGGAGACACCAACTCCAATGACCACAAGGGGGAAAAATGAGATTCACCCGTTCCGTCCTGACCGGCGCCGCGTTCGCCGCCCTGGCCCTGGGGACCACGACCGCGTTGGCGGCGCCTGCCTCCGCCGCGCCCAACACCACGCCGCAGAAGGTCTGCGGAAGCGCCTACAAGACCGTGAACTCGGCCGCTGTCGGCTCGCTGGGCACCGTCTACCTGACGTACAACGCCTCGAACGGCGAGAACTGCGTCGCGACCATCCGCAACAACCCGGGTGCGGCCCTGGACATGGCCGTCTGGATCGAAGTCCCCGACACCTGGGAGCGTGGCGAGGACTACGGCCGCTACACGTCGTACGCGGGACCGGCCTACGTGTACGGCAAGGGCCACTGCGTCGACTGGGGCGGGGGCATCAAGAACGTGCACGTGCAGGTGTACAACTCCAACTGCGGCGCGTTCAAGGAGCACCGGGTCACCGAGGTCCGCTGACCTGAGCTCCTCCTGACCGCGGCGTGCTGCGCCGTCGTGCGGTCGTCGTGGTCGGCACATACGACCCGACGACCGCACGAGCATCTCGGCCTGCGAAAAGACCAAGGCCCGTGGAGGGCTGCGCGGCGCCGGCGGGCCGCGACGGTGGCCGTGGTGGCAGTGGGGGTGCGTTGCGATGACGCGAGGCGGGCACCCTGGAGGGTGCCCGCCTCTTGGCTGGTGCTGTTGTTCTCGTTGGTCTCCTTGATGCGTGGCTGCCGTGATCAGAACGGGAAGGGCAGGGGGAACGGGAACGGAGGCAGCGGGATCGGCAGGGGATTCGGCAGCGGGATCGGCAGGGGATTCGGCAGCGGGAACGGCAGCGGATTCGGCTTCGGAGCCGGCGCGGGGGCCGGAGCCGGCGCGGGAGCGGGAGCCGGCGCGGGAGCGGGGGCGGGAGCGGGGGCGGGAGCGGGGGCCGGGGCCGGGGCGGGAGCCGGGGCCGGGGCGGGAGCCGGTGCCGGGGCGGGAGCCGGTGCCGGGGCGGGAGCCGGGGCGGGAGCGGGTGCCGGTGCCGGTGCCGGGGCTGGCTTGTGTCCGCCGGATCCGCCATGGCCTCCGTGGCCGCCCCAGCCGCCGGATCCGCCACGGTTTCCGTTGCCGTCCCAGCCCCCGGACCCGCCACGGTTTCCGTTGCCGTCCCGGTTGCCGGAGCCGCCGTTCTTCCAGCCGTTGTTGCTGTCGCCGCCCCCCTTGTCGTTGACGAAGGACGTATGGCTGATCGCCGCGGGTGTGTGAGGGGTCGCGGCGAACGCGTTCACCGGTACGGCTACCGCTCCGGCAGCCAGAACGCTCGTCGTCGCCAGCATTACGAGACGTCGGGTCAGAGGTGTCTTGGGCATGGGAATCTCCTGGTGCTCAGGTGAAAGAGGGGGTTGATCCACGGCTCCGGCACGATGCCGAACCCGCTTGCCGGCCGGTTTCCTCAACCGCGTCGGCCTGTGCTTCAAGTAAGCCCAGCCCCGCCGGAAGGAGCACGTCCCTGCATGTCGGGGCTTGACATCCTCTTTACTGCTGTGTCACCCGAGAAGTCCCGATGTCGTGACGCTCGGCGACCGTACGTCACGGAAAGCGACGCAGGTGGCATCAGCCCCGCCCGCCCACGTACGACGTGTTGTACGGCGTCTTCTGCGCCGTGGACTTCACCGACTCACGCGAGCTGCTGCCCGCGGCGGCAGCCTGTGCGGGGCGCCTGCCCAGCCCGATGCCGTGGCTGCCGCCATGCCGGCAAAGAAGGAAACATCACGGTCCCGGCCGATGCCGGCGGCGAGCGTATCAATGGACACGCTGTACACCGCCGACGGCCGGGGCAGTCGGGCGTCCAGGTCTGCCCCTGCTCCAAGTCGACCGCGGAGCAGTCCGGTCGAGCTGATCGGCGCGTAGCAGCGACCGTGGCGAGGGGGGCGACGCCGCACGAGAAGGGGCTGGAATCGGGGCATGGCGCCGGGCCGTTCGGGCGCCGTGCCCGCGCTGTTGCTCTCTTGCGGGCGATCCGAGTTATGGAGGTGCCGTCGACGCCCCTGTCGGCTGTTCTGCCCAGACGGTTTTTCCTTGGGGCTGGTAGCGGGTGCCCCATTGGTCGGCGAGGGTGGCGACGATGTGCAGGCCTCGGCCTGTCTCGTCGATGGTGCGGGCGTGTTTGACCTGGGGGGCGCTGGCTGCGGCGTCGGTGACTTCGCAGGTCAGCTTCTGGTGGTGGAGCAGACGGAGTCGTAGGGGCGGGGTGCCGTGGCGGACGGCGTTGCCGACGAACTCGCTGACGATGAGTTCGGTGGTGAATGCTGTTTCCTCGTCCACCTTCCAGGCGTCCAGTTGGCGGCGGGTGGCGGCGCGGGCGATCGGTGCGGCCTCCGGGCCTGCGGGGAGGTCGCAGGTCAGTACCTGATCGGCGGGCAGTGCTTTGGTGCGGGCGAGAAGGAGGAGTGTCTCGCCGGTGGGGTGGTTGCGACTGAGCGCGCCGGCGAGGGTGTCGCGTATGTCCGGCAGAGGTGTTGCGGGGGTGCGGTACAGGAGTGGGCGCAGGGGGCCGCTGGGTGCCAGGAGCTGGTCGGCGAGTGTGGCCGTGCCCATGGCCAGCGTGGTTCCTTCGGGGATGCTGACGGTGGTGGCGGGAAAGGGGGCGTTGTCTGCGGCGGCGAGCGGGGGGCCCGGGGGGACGGACAGGTCGGCGGGGGTGCCGTCGGGGAGGATCACGGCCGGTTCGGGGAGGCCGGAGCGGGCGATGGTGCAGGTGAGGTCGACCGGGTCGTGGATGGCGATGATGCAGCCGGCAATGAGTGGTTCGCGGCTGAGGGGGTCGGTGGGGGGCAGTGAGGCACGTGCGGCGACGAGACGTGCTGCGGTGTCGCTCAGGCGGGCCAGCAGCTCGTCGGCCTCCAGGTCCAGGGCGGCGAGTGTATGGAGCGCTGTGCGCAGCAGTCCCATGGTGACGGCGGCGGCAATGCCCTGCCCGGCCACGTTGCCGACGATCAGCGCGGTCCGCGCGCAAGGCAGGGCGATCGTGTCGAACCACGCGCTGCCGCCCTGCGGGTCGGCGTGGCGCAGTGGGGCGACCTCCACCGTGGCCTGCGCGGCGGGGTGCTGGGGGAGAAGCCTGCGCTGGACGGTCGACGCGATCATCCATTCGCGCATGAAGAGGCGGGCGTTGTTGATGCAGAGCGCCGCGTGCCCGCACACCGCGCAGGCCACCGTGATGTCGTCCTGCTCGAAGGGGTCCTGCTGCCGGCCACGGTAGAAGCTGACCACGCCCAGAGTCTGCCCGTGCATTGCCAGTGGCGCGACGATCAGGGAGCGGGCGCCGGATCGCTCGATGATGTCGGCCCGTTCGGGGTCGGCGGCCTGCCATGAGCTGTTCTTTTCGAGGGAGACGAGACGGGGCCGCAGGTCGGACAGGACGTGCGAGAAGGGGGTGCCGGCCGGCAGGGCGCGCACGACTGCGGCCGGGTGACTTCCGATGCCGCCGCGGAAGGCTGCTCGGCGCAGTGGGAGATCCGGCCGGACGGGAGTGGGGGGAGGGTCTTCCCCGCGGACGACGTCTTCGATCACCTCGACATCGACGACGTCGGCGAAGGCGGGCACCACGGCCTCCACCAGCTCCTGGCAGACGTGCATCACGTTCAGCCGGTGCCCCACGCGTGAGCGGACCGCTTCCAGGAAGGCCAGACGCTGCTGTGCGCTCTCCCGCTCGGTGACGTCGACCATGTACGCCACCACTCCGATGGCATCGCCGTGGGAGTCCGCCAGGCGGAAGTAGGAGACGGATGCGGTGCGGCTCCGGGGCCGGCCCGGCGCTCTCAGGACCCGGACGGTCCGGTTCACCTCCGGCTTGCCGCTCCCGAGGACCCGTCCCGCTACGACGGCTTCTTCCTCGGCGTCCTCGAATGCACACGCCTCGGTGAAGTACGCGCCCGGCAGGTGCTCCGCCTGCCCCGCGGGGGTGACGCGCAGCCCGCCGGCGGTGCTGCTCGTGCGGACCACACGCAGTCGCTCGTCGAGGACGAGCATTCCCACCGGGGAATGGGCGAACACAGCTTCCAGGATCGACAGGTCCTGCCCCGGCACGTCCCATCCGGATACTTTGTGCTCAGGTGTTTCCTGTCCCCGTGCAGTGCCCTCTGCCGCGTGCACCTGCCACAGCACCGAGGCGCCGCGCAGCACCGGCTTGACCTGGACCGCGCTGAGGTCCGGGAGTCTTTCCCGTCGCTGTTCGCCGTCGGTGGCGAGCTCACGCAGGAGCGCGGTCACGGACCGGCCGACGGCCTGTTCGGCGGACCACCCGAACAGCTCCTCGGCGGGGCGCCTCCACTCGATCACCCGGCCGCCCTCGTCGACGAGCGCGAGCACGTCATCGTTGGGCATCGGGAAAGCACCTCCGCTTCCGTCCCTGCCCGCCCCGTGCCGGCGACGGACCTGCTCACCCGGCAGCCGAACCGATCGGTTCAGCTGCCTTTCGCCAGGTCCCTCGCGTACTTCAACTGTAGGTCCTGATCATGAAGGTGCCTGGTGCGGCGCGTTGGATGCCCGGCGCCGGGGCGGTGGTTGCCGGTGCTGGACGGTCTCCGCCCTGGGATGCCGGACTGTCGGCCTCCTGCACGGCGGGCAGGCGCGATCGGATGCGGTGCAATACGGCGTCGATGGTGTCGGCGCGGCTGGCGGGGCGTCGGATATGACCGAATGTGCCCGCTCGGTTGAGGACGGTAAACGGCGCAGGAGGGCGGGCCGGCTGATCCGATGCCGGAAGCGACCGAGACGAGGCTGACGTTGGAGACGTCGGCCACACGCAGGCCCGCGCCGACGGCCGGCAGGGGCAGCTGCCCGCTGCCGGCGCGTGGCCGTGGGGAGGGCGTCCGCCGGGACTGTGTCCAGGCCGTCCTCCACGCGCCGCAACGAGCAGTGCGAAGGTGCACTCGCTCAACGCGATCGCGGCGTTGAGCGGGTCGAGGGTCCGGGTGCTCGGCACTTCGGCGATCGCGATGTCGCGCAGGGACGGCGTCGACGCCCTGCCCAGTGATGGCAATGCCCGCTACGGCGAGGTGGTCGCGGTTCTTCCTGGCATCGGCTTGCATCCGCCCCTCTTGACTATTCGGATCAGTGGTCCATATATTCGG
Source organism: Streptomyces sp. NPDC089424 (assembly GCF_044749345.1). Taxonomy (NCBI): domain Bacteria; kingdom Bacillati; phylum Actinomycetota; class Actinomycetes; order Kitasatosporales; family Streptomycetaceae; genus Streptomyces; species Streptomyces sp. NPDC089424. Next base: position 61,944 of record NZ_JBIVHU010000013.1, on the reverse strand, counting down.
ACCAGTGATCCGGAAAAGTGGACCACTGATTCATTTCATTTGCCCCCGCGAGACACGCAGGAAGAGCGCTGTGCCAAAACAGACCATGAAAGCGATCCGGCTGCACGAGTTCGGCGGCCCTGAGGTGCTGCGTCTTGAGGAGGTGCCGGTTCCCGTGCCGGGGCCGGGTGAGGTGCTCGTGCGCGTGCACGCGGTCGGCGTCAACCCTCCTGACCGGTACGCGCGCGAGGGGATGCCCGACATACCCCCAAAGATCAGGCCCCAGTTCCATCTCCCCCTGATTCCGGGGACCGACGTCTCAGGCGTCGTGGAAGCCGTCGCTGCCGACGTCAACGGCTTCGCCGTCGGAGATGAGGTGATCGGCCTTCTGCGCTTCCCCACCCTTCTCCAGAGCAGCGCGTACGCCGAGTACGTCACCGCGCCAGCGTCCGACCTCGCCCGCAAGCTGGCCGGCATCGATCACGTGCACGCCGCTGCCCTGGTCATGTCGGGGTTGACGGCGTGGCAGTTCTTGATCGAGCTCGGGCACGATCATCCCTCGCCGTTCCAAGAGGCCCAGCACCGCCCGATGGCACTCGACAGCGAGAGCACGGTGCTCATCAACGGCGCTGCAGGTGGCGTGGGGCACCTTGCTCTCCAGCTGGCCAAGTGGAAGGGGGCCCGCGTCATCGCCGTGGCCTCCGGCGCTCACGAGACGTTCCTGCGCGAGCTCGGCGCCGACGAGTTCATCGACTACACCAAGGAGCGGCCCGAGGAGGTCGTCCGTGACGTCGACCTGGTCCTGGACGCCGTCGGGGGTCCCAACAGCAGACGCTTCTTGCGCACCCTCAAGCGCGGCGGGTCCCTCTACCCGGTGTACTTCGGCCAGTTCGACGACGAAGAGAACGCGGAGCTGGGTGTCACGGTCACGGCCGTGTCGGTCCGCTCAAGCGGCGCGCAGCTCGCCGAACTGGAGAGCTTGGTCGACGCCGGGAATATTCGCGTCGCGATCGACAGCACGTTCCCGCTCGCGGATGCCCGGGCGGCGCACGAGCGAATCGCCCGGGGGCACATCCAGGGCAAGGTCGTGCTCACGGTCGCCTAAGAACGAGCCGTCCCACCGACGCGTCCGGCTGTGGCGTTGTCAAGTTGTCCGCAGTGTCGTGTACTGCCCGCGGTCGTCGTCTGCTAGGCCCGGGCGCTGCGGACAGGAAGTGTTCCAGTGGCTACCACCAACCCCGGCATGCCCTGACACCTTCACCCGCCGATGCCACGGCTACCGCACCCGGATGCCGTCCTCGGCTGGATCGGTGTCAGCGCTCCGCGTCCTCCACAGGGCCTGCGCCTCCTGCGATGCGTCGCGGGACCTTGCAGGCGGCGATCCGGGCCTGGCAGCAGGCGAGCAGCGTCGCCTCGTCGAGAGGAACTCGCTGTTTGGAGCTGTACTCGCCGGGCGAATCGGATAGCGATGCGCGCGGTCCAGATCCCGCTCCGTTCTCCACACCACGCCGATAAGGACGCGGACGCGTCGGCGCCGCAGCGGTCTGCTGAGGAAGGAGCGTGCAGCCTCCCGCTAGAGGCGTCACCACGGTAACGGCGGTCATGACGGGACGTGTTGGCCGTGGCTGCCAGGACTTGGCCGGGCACGGGCCGGCCCCCCTCGGTGCGGAACACCGGCAATCTGCTTCCGCGAGCTGGGGGCCCTCGGCGTAGTGTCCAGGCGTCCGGATGAAGGCGCCGTGCCGGCATCGCTCGTCGGCGACGACGTGGATCTTGGTGGTGAAGCCTCCTCAGGAATGCCCAAGGTGCCGACGTGACCACCTCCTCCAGCCGCACGGCCAGTTTCCGAAGCACCGGATCGACCGCCCCGGGCGGGCCCTCTTTGGAAAACCGTGGCCGGCGGCGTTCTCCTCGCTCAGGCAGCGGGGTCCGCTTTCCGACCGCCGATCCGGATAATGGACCGCTGATCCGCACAGTCAGGAGGTTCGGATGCGGGCCGGCGACAGGAAGAACCGCGACCACCTGCTCGCCGTAGCGGGCGCCGAATCAGCGAGCAGGCGTCGACGTGTCACTGCGTGATACAGGTGTCTTTGGCGGTGTGGTCAAAAGTGCCGGAGCCGTCAGCCGGGTAAGACAGGACAACAGGCCGGGTGCGGCATGCGCCTTTCGGCCCGACAGCAACCAGATCGCAAGGCCTACGGGATAGGTCGTCGCCCGGGTGGCCTGCAGTTCGGTCAAGTCCGCCGTCGGCCGCAGAAACTCGGTGAGGAAGTAGCGCCCCCTGGGGAAGGTCGCCGGCGTCGAGCCGTGCGATACCTAGGAGCGGACCGCGCAATGGCGACTCGGCACCGATCCGCTTGTGCCGAGCGCGCGGGGCGAGTTCACCGGTCTGTGTGACGAGTTCAGCTACGGGTGCCCCCTTCGGGAGCGCTGCTCGCTGTGCTGGTCAGGATCGCGCTGGCGACCACGCCGAAGAGGTGATCGGCGCGTGGCGCGAGCGAGCGTTGATCACCGACCCAGGCGAGCGCCTCCACCAGTGCGAACAGATCGTCCCCGTCGATGTCGGTCCGCGCCACGCCCGCGGCCTGGGCCCGGGTGAGCAGCCGCGCACCAGCCGCGCGCAGTGTGACGCACGAAGCGTGTAGTGCGGACTCGGGGTCCGCGATGGCGGCTGCCATCAGCACGACCGCGCCCCGGTACTCGGTCGTCCACCCGACGCAGTCGCGCAGCCACGAAATGAGGGCATCGCCGGGCGAGTCGTCCGTCTCGAGGGCGCCCGCCTTGGCAGTCAGTTCACCGAAGCTCGTGTGGAGCAGGGCGTCGAGCAGCGACTCGCGCGTCGGGAAGTGACGCAGCAGCGTCGCGAGCCCGACATCGGCCCTGCGCGAGATGTCGCGCAGGGACACGTCGACGCCCTGCTCTCTGATTGCGGCGTCCGCTACGGCGAGCAGGTGGTCTCGGTTCTTCCTGGCATCGGCCCGCATCTGTCCCCCTTGGCAGTCCGGTCAGCGGTCCACGTATCCGGATCGCCGATCCGATTACGTGGACCAGTGATCCGGATAAGGGTATCGTGCAGGGCGGGCAGGGACGAGCCACCCTCTGCGGCCGTCATCTTCGTCCGTGCTGATGCGTCACTCGGAGCGGAGTGGGCTGTGATGCAGCGGTTCTGCCGAGACGAGGGCCCCTCCCCGTACTGGCGAGGGAGCATGTTCAGCCGCGGTGGGTCTCCAGCAGCCGCAGCCAGATTTCGCCGAGGGTGGGGAAGGCGGGTACGGCGTGCCAGAGCCGGTCGATGGGAACTTCGGCGGCGATGGCGATGGTGGCCGAGTGGACGAGTTCTCCGACGCCGGGGCCTGCGAAGGTGACGCCCACCACGGTGTTGCGATCGGTGTCGATGAGCATGCGGGCGTGGCCGCGATAGTCCTCGCCGTACTGGTGGGCGCCGGCGACGTGGGCGAGGTTGTAGTCGACGACCTTGATACGGCGCCCGCTGCGCTCGGCCTCGCGGCTGGTCAGGCCGACGGAGGCGATCTCGGGGGTGGTGAAGACGACCTGCGGGACGGCAGCCGTGTCGGCGGTGGCGACGTGCGCGCCCCAGGGGGCGTCGTCGATGGGCTCCCCCTTGGCGCGGGCGCCGATGACGTTGCCGGCGATCCGGGCCTGGTACTTGCCCTGATGCGTCATCAGGGCGCGGCGGTTGACGTCGCCGACGGCGTACAGCCAGCCGCCGTCGACGCCGGTGACCCGGAAGGTGTCATCGACGGCCAGCCAGTCGCCGGGGGTGAGACCGACGCTCTCCAGGCCGATGTCGCGGGTCTGCGGGGCGCGTCCGGTCGCCAGCAGGATCTCGTCCGCGGCCAGCTGCCCGCCGTCGGACAGCGTGATCCGCACCTCGCCGTCCTCGCGGGCCATGGAGGTGACGGTGGTGTCGAAGCGGATGTCGACGCCTGCTTCACGCAGTCCGTCGGCGACCAGTTCGCCGGCGAACGGCTCCATCCGCTCGAGGAGTCCGTTCTCCAGGACGAGCATGGTGACCTGGGAGCCGAGGGCCTGCCAGGCGGTGGCCATCTCGACGGCGACCACACCACCGCCGACGACGGTGAGGCGGCCGGGCACCTTGTCGGCGCTGGTGGCCTCGCGACTGGTCCAGGGGCGCACGGTGTCGAATCCGGGGATGGGGGGCAGGGCGGCGCGGGTGCCGGTGGAGACGGCGACGGCGTGCCGGGCGGTCAGGGCGATGATGTCGCCCTCGGGGGTCTGCACGGCCACCTGCTTGGTACCGGTGAGGCGGCCGTGGCCGCGGATCAGGTCCACAGAGACCGAGTCGAGCCAGTCGACCTGGTCCTCGTCCTTCCAGTACGAGGACATCTTGTCGCGGTGTGCGAGGACCGCCTCGACGTCCAGCGGGCCGGCCACCGCCGGGTCGAGTCCGGGTACGCGGCTCGCGTCGGCACGTGCCACCACCGGCCGCAGCAGCGCCTTGCTGGGGTCGCAGGCCCAGAACGAGCACTCGCCGCCGAGGAGTTCGCGTTCGATGAGCACGCTGCTGAGCCCGGCGGCACGGGCGCGTTCGGCGACGTTCTCGCCGACCGGGCCCCCGCCGATCACGATCACGTCGTAGGTACGGGTGGTCTCGTTCATCACTGCTGCGTTTATCACTGCTGCGTTCCTCATTGCTTGCATGACTGCGCTCGGTCGGCGGTCCGGTGCCGCTCTTCGGCCCGGACGGCAGCCGATGAATGATGGTCTGTGGGGGTGTTCAGCGGCCGGGAAGGCGCTGCGAGACCTCCTGGAGAACCCAGCCGTTGCCGTCCGGGTCGCTGAAGGTCAGGAAGGACCCGTAGGAGGCGCGCTCAGGATGCGGACCGCCCAGCCGCTCCTGGCCCGCGAGGCGGTGGGTGACATCCCCGCTCTCGTGGCCGTGGAAGAAGCCGCCTGCGTCGTGGAAGATCCCGCTGACCTCGATCCCGCGGCCGACGAGCTCAGCACGGGCCTCCTCGATGTCGGAGACGATGAGGTACAGCCCCTGGATGGAGCCGGGCGCGAGGGGCGTCATCCCCTCACCGAAGATGATCGAGCACTCCGAGCCGGGCGGCGTGAAGTGCACGACCCGGAAGTCCTCGTTGGCCCTGTAGTCGACGTCCAGACGGAATCCGACCTTCTCGTAGAAGGCCTTGGCCCGGTCGATGTCGGAGACGGGCAGCACGATCATTTCCAGCTTCAGATCCATGGAGGTGTCCTTGATTCTTGACGTCGGTGGATTACGCCCAATGCGTCACCAGACCGTCGAACGGGGTTTCGCCTTGGTGGGAGAGGTCGGCCAGGCCTGCGTGTCCTGCGCCTCGCGCCGACCTGCAATCCAGAGAACCAGCCGAAAGGGCACCTGAGGGCGGTTAAGCAGGCCTGCCTCGGCCATGGCCTGCTGGTCCAGGTACTGGCAGGCCCCCTTTCCGTGGCCGGTATGGGCAGCGCGGCAGCAACTGCCGGACCGCCTGCGCAGCCATGCCGGCACGCGCATGTCCCCGAGAGCATGATCACATCCCACGGCGGATGGAGTATCGGCAGTTACAGCAGCCGCATCGACATGGAAGGCGAGCCGGTGCCAGGCGCATAAGCGCAACATATCAGGGCATTGAGAAACCCCGAATCGGCTTTTAATAGCCAAGTCTATAGCCGGAAAGCGTCTACTTACTCGCTAAAATTTCCTTTTCGCCGACAGAGATCTGCTTATGTGGCCCAATTATTCCACCGTGCGTTTGCCGGGATACTACGTCCAGGGCTAGCCTCAATATATGGGCACGACGTCGTCCGGTTCAGGTGACAACAAAGAACTGAGCGATTTCCTGCGCTCACGGCGCGCCCGGGTGGCTCCTGAACAGGTCGGCGTCACGCCGGGGGCGAGCCGCCGTGTCCCGGGACTCCGCCGCGAGGAGGTCGCACTCTTGGCCGGATTGAGCGCGGACTACTACATCCGTCTGGAACGCGGACGGGTGGCCAACGCCTCGGAAGCGGTGTTGGAAGCCGTAGCCCGCGCTCTGCGACTGGATGATGTCGAGCGCGCGCATCTGTTCAACCTGGCCAGACCGCAGTCCATGGCCAGAGTCAGACAGCCCGCCGTTCCCTGGCGAGTGCGTCCGGGCGCGTACGCGCTGCTTGAGGTTCTTCGGGACACCCCTGCCATGATTCTGGACGGCCGCATGAACGTCCTGGCCCTTAATCGAATGGCTTGCGCGCTATACGCCGATTTTGACGCCGTACCGGCCCGCGAGCGCAATTGGGCGCGATTTATATTTCTCGACCCTGCGGCGCGTGAACTATTCATTGACTGGGACATGGCTGCCCACATGGTCGTCACAGGCTTGCACCTGTATGCGGGTCGGCATCCGAACGATCCCCAACTGGCCGAGCTGATGGATCAGCTGTCGGCCGTGGACGAAGACTTTCGCCGATGGTGGGACGCGCACGATGTGGAGGAGTTCTCCCACGGCGCCACACACTACCGGCACCCCCTGCTCGGCGAATTCACCTTGAACTACGAGGCCCTCGTCTTTCCCAGTGACCCGGACCAGTGGTTGTTCGTGAGCACAGCTCAACCCGGCTCCCCGTCTTGCGAAGCCTTGCGAACACTCGCGGATCGGATCGGCGGCCTGGACACCTAGGTACATGCAGGTTCCGTGGACAGCCCCGACGGATTGTCCGACCGTCACCCCCAAGTCCGACGGAAAAAGGGCTGATTCAGACGGTCTGCCGCCGCCCCTCCTCTCATAGGCCTCCGTTGCAAGATTCACCAGGGTGGTTCCGAGGCCGCAGACCCGTCTCAAAGTCTGCTACTCGGTGCCTTTGCGGCAATGAACTCGCAGGTCATCGAGTCTGCTCCCCGCACCCGCGGGGATGGTTCCGAGACGTGCTCGCCCTGCCTGATCAACGCGAGATCGCACCGTCCTCGGACGGTTTTGCAGATATACATCGCTGCGAGAGCCAAGGTTCATGGAAGGGACCAGGCCGCGACGGGTCCGGCGACCGCTGCCCCAGGGCGAGTCCGGTGATCTTCAAGCTGGTGCCGGCCCGCCAAGGGAGGCGAGGGGGCGGAGAACCTTGCGGGTGCTCCGTCCTCCTCGCACCGAGCTTCCGTGTCAGCAGGTGGAAGCCGAATTGATCATGATTCCCGTGACCGTGGCGTTGCCGCCCGCCGGGTTCACGTACAACCGGGCCCCCGGTGTCAGGCAGGTCGTGAACTGATTACCGAAGGCCACGTACCGAACCCATGCGATGTCGTCGTTACGGGTGTTGACGACGGTGATCGGCTGCCTCCGGGACGGCGGTACCTGGTAGTAGTTCGTCACCACCTGGTAGGAGGCGTAGTAATTCCCCGTGTAGGTGGTCGAGTTGTACAGACACACCTTGGGATAAGGGCATGTGCCGATCTGGTCGGCGGCGGCTGGCTGTGCGCCGCCGAACACAAGTGCGGCCGCCGCCATCACGCCGGCAGCGGCCGCACTGGTCAGTCTCCTGCGGAGGTTCATCAACAAGTTCCCCCTCGGTGCCGGAGGGCCTCGGCGGCCACTCACTGGGCGAGTTCATGCCCAAGCGCGAGGCTTACCATGCGGCACGAACACCCCTGCGCGGCAGAGGACTTCAGCTCGGAGGCGTCCGCCGCGTCCACCTTGATGGCCCGCGCCGGGTGGTTCGGGCCGCCGGTACTCTGACCTGGGTGGTCTCACGGCTGGCGTGGTATCCGACATCGATCCGATATCGGCCGCGAGATTCCGACACGGGATTTGAGATCCCGCATGTCCGTGTAGGGTCGCGCGGTTTGTGGCGGAGACCAACCACTGTGACCTGTGGTTCCCGGATCTGTCTCACGAGGGTGTCGGGGTTGATCAGTCTCACCACGATGTCGAATCCCCGGGGCCGAGCTCGTCACTCGTCTTCGTCGTCGAAGTCGTGGGGCGGGATGGTCCATCGCATCACCATCTCGCCCGCCTCGTTGGCTTCGAGCGTGACCGGATAGACCTGGCTGGCATCCCGCTGACCGCGGTGCCTCATCGAGTGGTCGCCCTGGTCCCATTCGATGCCGAGTACCCGGCAGCCACCGACCTCGATCGCTCCGGCGCGGAGCGGGTGGTGCCACCCGGCCCGCCGGAAACGGTGGAAGTCGGTGTGCTTGTCGATCGAGACCATGAGGCCCTTGCCGTGGAGGCGGTCGCACCAGGCGGTGAGTTCGGCCGCACGGGCGGCTGCCTCGGTCAGCGGGAGGTCGAGCCACCCCTGCGGTCCGTCGGCGCCGTACCGCGCGATCCGCTCGCCACCGAACTGCGCATGCGCGTCGTCCGCGTACAGGCCCCAGTAAAAAACGTCGGCGAGGCCGTCGGCCGGATCACCGTCCATTCCCGTCCACGTGTCCAGCCCGACGGCGTCGCCGATGACCATGCCGCACCGGTCGACAGGCAGGTCCCCTAGCCGGACCGGCACCGATCGGTCCGCAGCGCCGGGCCATGGGAGGCCGAGGCTGATCTCCAGTGTCGCGATTGTCGGTTCCTCGTCGAACGGGGACAGCGAGGTGCTCGCCCTCACCTTCAACGACCTGTCAGCGGCGGCCGGGACCGCGACCGCCTCGCACAACCACTCGCGGAGATGAGCCCCTCCTGACGACGCGGCCGTCCGGGCGCGCTCGGACAGGGGCTGACCCAGTTCCCGCCAGTAGTCGATCCACCCCGCCATGCCGAGCACCAGCACACCGGACGGCGCGTTGACGGTTCCGAGGTCGACGAAGGTCTCAGGCATGCGCCGATTGTGCCTTCCCGGTACGACATTTGGTGCAGGAGGATCGCGACGTCAGCGTCGTCTTCAGGGGCGCCTGAGTCGCGAAGGTCATTGATCATCGGCTTCTTGTCGGTGCGCTGCTCAGGGCTGCGGTTGAGGGTGGAGATCGAGACGATTGGCACACGGAGTTCCTTGGCCAGGAGTTTTAGGCAACGGGCGATCTCGGAGATCTCTTCGTGGCGCGAGGCGAGCGGCCTGGTTCCGTAGGTGAGCAGAAACGGGTCTCAAATCAAGGCCCTTTTCCATAGTTTCCGCAGGTCAGAAGGGTAACAGTCGCGACGACTGTTCATCGGTTACGCGTGGCGGAATCTGCTGTAGAACGTCAGCTGGGAAGGCCTAAGTGGTCTAATGTGGCGCCGCCCGCCCAGCGCTGCAGCTGGTGGCCGTCGAGGAGCTTGACCCCGCCTTGGCGGGAGGCCCAGAGCACGTCCGCGTGGCTGAAGGTGCCGAGGTGGACGACGACCCGGATCAGGCGGTCGACGCCGGGTCGCGCGGTTTCCCGCAGGGGAGCCGGGCCGCTCGTCACCTCGTCCTCGTCCGCTGTTGTGACCAGGCGGAAGGCGACGTCGAGTTCGCGGCCCCGGCGGTCCCGGGCATACAGGCGCGGCCGCCCCTCCCGCGCGCTCAGGTCGACCACCTGCCAGCCGTCGCGCCGCAGCATCCGCTCGGTCGCGACCGCGAGACCGGGGGTATCGAGCCGGGCCAGCTCGGCTGCGGTGTAGTGGCCGCCGCGCCGACGAGCGATCGGTTCACGCAGACGGAAGCCCATAGTTGCGGCGGCCGCCAGGAGAACGGCGCCGAGCACCAAGCCGCTGACGCCGAGCGTGCGGTAGAGCCAGGCAAGCAGCAGGGTGGGGGCGAGCACGGCCAGAACCAGGCCGAGGAAGCCGGGCAGGACGTCGCGCAGTTCGGGACCGTAGCGGCCTTGTGCCCGAAGTTCGGAGACAGCCCGCTGCCGCTGCGAGCGCCGAGACCCGGGCACGTGAGGACGTCTCCGCCACAGTTGCACCAGGGTCAACTCCCCGAAGCCATCCCGTCCCGTTGTGTGTAGTAGAGATACCCCCTCCATCCGGGCTTCCGTCAGTTGCGGCGCGTCTCAGCCAGGAACTGACTGAAGGGTTGCGGTACATGACCGCGGCGACGCGATGGGAGGGAGCGATGACCCCTGGCTTCCAGCGACGCCGGCAACTCGCCGTGCCGCCGCAGCCGTAGCGGGCCCCGCCCACCGGGGTGGGGCCGCCGATGATCCGGCAAACCCCCTTGGTTTGTCTGAAGGCTGCCAGGCGGCGGTGCGTTCGGTGTTGCTGGTGCAGGGCCGCATGCAGGCCCATTCGTCGAGCAGGACGGGACGGCGGGAGTTCTGGTCGGGACCGCGTGGCGCGACGACGACGCGGACTTCGGCGAGTCCTGGTGCGTGCAGGTCGCGACGCGGGCCGTGCCGGGGAGTCCGCTGCTGGGGCTGGCCGGCCTGTGCCTGGGACGCACCGTTCGACACTTGGGCCGTCTCAGCGATGAAGCCCTGGCCCTGGCGGAGTCGCTGGCGGCGCGGGCTGAGGCGGAGCCGAGGGACGTGGACGGCCGTTGCGGCGACGGCATTTGTGGGAATGACCGCGCGCTATGTCCGTGGCCCGAAGATGCCCGGTGTGGCTGAGACTATGTCGCGGCGGTGGCACGGTGCAGTGTGAACCAGAACGTCGGGACGGGGTTTGTGCCGGGCGTCACGTCGGCCAGTTGCCACCCGGCGAACCTGGCGCGGAGTTCGTCCGCAGTGACGCCGGACCACGAGTCGTCAAACGCCCCGGGCCCGTAGCCGAACATGAGCAATCGTGCACCGGGGGCGGCACGCTTGGTGAGGCCGGCGGCGTAGGCGTCCCGGCGGTGCGGCGGAATCCCGCAGTAGCAGCTCAGGTCGAAGAACAGATCATATGGGCCGTGCACGCCCGTCTCGTCGAGCCGGGTGGCGTCTGCGCACAGCACCGTGAGGTCCACTCCGGCCGCGTCGGCCTTCTCCCGAGCCTGCCGAACCGCGCGGTCGACCAGGTCGACGGCCGCCACCCGCCAGCCGTGCCGGGCCAGGTACACCGCGTTGGTCCCGGTGCCGCAGCCGAGTTCGAGCACCTGGCCTGGCATCAGCGCGCCGGGCCCCTCTACCAGGGCCACCAGCTCGGGCGGCGTGACGCCGCTGTCCCACGGAGGCTTGCCGTCCCGGTAGAAGTCCTCCAGCACGCCGCGCGCAGCCGCCTCTTGGTCGAGCTCCGCAGCCGTTCGAGTCTCACTCATCGCTACCCTCCAAGAATTTGGAGTTCAACTCCAGTGACCGACTCTAGAGTTAGACTCTCTGCATGGATGCGGTCAAGGGATCCGACGGACAGAACGTCAAGCGCCCCGACAAGCGAGCCGAGCGCTCGCGGCGTACCCGCGAGAAGATCACCGCGGCGGCGCGGGACCTGTTCGTCGCGCAGGGGTACGGCGTGACAAGCCTTCAGGAGGTTGCGGATCGCGCGGGTGTGGCCGTCCAGACCGTGTATTTCGTGTTCCGCAACAAGCGCGCGCTGTTCAAGGACGTCGTCGACACGTCCATCGCGGGCGACGTCGAACCGGTCGCCACGATGGACCGCGACTGGTTCCGCGCCGCGTGCGCCGAGCCCACCGCGGCCGGGCAACTGCGCGCCCACGTGCGGGGGGTACGTGACATCCTCGGCCGGGTCGCCCCGATCATGCCGCTGATCGCGGCTGCGGCGGCCACGGACCCGGAGATCGCCGCGCAGTGGCCTGCTGGCCCCGACCCGCGCTACACCGTCCAGCATGCCGCAGCGAAGGCGCTGACCTCCAAGCCCGACGCCCGCCCCGAGGTCGACACCGCCCGCGCCGCCGACCTGCTGTACGGGCTGCTCAGTCCGGAGCTATACCTGATCTTCGTCCGCGACCGGGGCTGGTCCCCCGACGCCTGGGAAGAGTGGGCATGCGAGGCCCTGACCACCCACCTCTGCACAGGCCGCAAGCAGGCCACCGCCCCTCCGGCGACAGGCGCCCGAGCAAAGTAGACTCCGCGGCCGGCCGCGGCCGGCCGCTCACTCCGCTCCGGTGGTCGATGATCCCGCTAGTGAACCGCCGCCTGGCCGCCCGACAGCACCAGCATCCTGGCCCTGCTCCGATGCCGGCAGCGTGAACCCTCCCGGCTTCAACTCACGTTCTCCCGGTGCGGCACCGCGCGTCGCGGTCCGACCGGCTTCCTCCGCGACGACCCGACGGCCACCGTCGCCGCGGGCGCCTCGTCCTCGGCCAATGCCTCCAGATACTCCTCCAGGCCGATCACCTGGCGCCTGAGGACCTCTTCCGCGTCCGCCAAGTCCGCCCGCATTCGCTTCGGTTCGGCTTCGAGCTCCTCAACCCGCACCACCGCGGCCTTCCGCCGGGCCTCCAAAACCGCCCGTGACTGCATCCGCCACCCCCACGCATCTCGGCCAACAACTGGCCGAGACTGCCGCGACACCTGCGATCCCACGCCTGACCAGCGAAATCCGCACCCGGGGTTCGGAAAGAGAACGACCTCCAGCGTCATCAAAGCCGCCCGCCAGGCTCAGCAAACCGCCTTTGCCGTTCAGTATTCGCCCCACGACTGCTCGCGGCTGAAGTTGCATGTCCACAGGATGAGCTTGACGTTGTTGCCCTTCCATCCGTGAGGGACAGCGAGGCAGGTGTTGGTGAGGGTGTCGTACACCAGACGCCCAGCCTTGTCCCATGACCACTGATGGGTCTGCGAACAGGGTGCCTGCACCACGGCTTTCCCCGGCTCGGGGTGCCCCGCCACGGCAAGGCAGAGTTTGCTCGACTCGCTCCTGAGCCAGACAACGGGGTTGTCCCAGCCGTCGAGATTCTGCGTCTCCACGTAGAAGCGCTTCGCCCACGAGTTCGGGTTGCAGTCGAACTGGGTCGCCTGGATGCCTGCGGTCTGGGAGCCGCCGGGGATCGAGATGCACTTCTCGCTGTGGGACGCGTAGATGCGAATACCCATTTCTGCATGACTGGCGGCATTCGCCGTGGAGGTCGGGGCGCAGATCATGGCGGCCATCAAGGCCGCAATCGTCGTACACGCCTTTGTCAGGCCGGGGCGACTCAACATCATGCTCCATCCGCTGGCGGTTTAGCCTGATTTGGCCGTGAGCGTAGCCACGTTACCCGCAACGGGGATTCAGTGAGGGGATGTCAAGGAGTTCCGCCAGCTCGACCGGTCACCGGGCTGGTTTCAGCGGTCGCTCACAGCTGAGCAGGTCCAACTGCTGTGCCGGCGCTCAGGTGGTGAGGGCCGTGGAGCCGGCGGTGGTATGCACAACAACACGTACCGAGTCGCCGTAGCGGGGCAAGAGTCGGTGGTGCTGCGGGTGGCGCCGGAGCCTGGCCGTCGATTTCGCTCTGAGCGGGAGCTGATGCGCAACGAGTACGCGAGCGTGCCCTGGCCGGCCCCGATCGCGTCGTTGATGCCTGAGCTCACGCAGCGAACGTGATCGCCCGTAGGGGATTTCCCCGCGAACGTGACGGCCTGTAGGGGGATTTCCTCGGGCACGAAGCACGGCATGGAGTTCCGCTGCGCCAGGCCGGCCCCTGGGGCGAGCCGGACGCGGCTGCTGTCCGGGTCACCGACCGGTACGGCTCCGCCCGCGCTACGGCCTCGGACCGCATCCACCTGAGGCTGACCACCCCCTCCGGTGGTTCTGCTGTCTGTGCGTGTGGTGATGAGGGGGAGGGGGCGTTGTCAGGGTTGTTCGTGGTGTGCGGGCTGGCTGGCTGCTGGTTGTGGTGCCGGGCGTGTGTCTTCAGCGGCGGTGGTGGTGGCTGTGTGGGTTGAGGCGGGCTGCTGGCCGGTGGTGGTTGTGGGTCGGAAGTGCCATAGGGCGAGGAGGCCTGCGAGGCCGAGGAGTCCGGCTTGGAGGTTGAGGGTGTGGGGGAGTCCGAGGGGGGTGGTGAGGGTGGCGGCGAGGATCATGCCGAGGGCTTGGAAGGTGTCGAAGACGCTTTGGAAGCTGGCGAGGACGCGTCCGCGGGTGGTGTCGGTGGTGTGGATCTGGACGATGGCCATGCGGCCGGCGAAGACGCCGATGCCGGGTGCTCCCAGGATGGCGAACAGGATGATGTAGACGCTGGTGGTGGTGGTGAGGTAGGCGGTGTTCCAGGTGAGTGCGGTCATCGCGGAGAAGACGAGGAGGGCCCAGCCGAGGAGCCGGCTGGGGTCGGTGCGCCGGGCGAGGGTGGCGATGAGGGCGCCGCCTGCCATGCCGCCTACCGCTTGGATGCCGCGCAGCAGGCCGGTTTCGCTTTCGCCGCCGGCGAGGCGTTCGGTGACGAAGACGACGAAGAGGACGGCGAACAGTCCCTGGGCCAGGCCGATCAGGCCGACGGGCAGCACCATCAGGCGTAGTCCGCGCCGGTTTCTGATTTCGTTCAGGCCGTCGGCCCAGGCCCGCCAGAGCCGTTGTCTGGTGGCGGCGGGCTGGTGTACGGCGAAGGGGCGGGACAGAAGCAGGATGGCCAGGAGGAAGGAGGCCGCGTCGATGAGGAGGATGCCGGGCAGGCCTCCTGCGGCGAGGACGAATCCGCCGAGGGAGGCGCCGAGGAGGCGGGCCATGTTGCCGTTGAGGCTGGTCAGGGCGTTGGCTGCGGGGATGTCGGCGGGTTTGACGAGTTGGGGCAGTAGTGCGTATTTGGCGGGCTGGAAGATGGTGGCGAGGGCGGCTTGGGCGCAGGTGACGAGGTTGACCAGGTAGAGCTGGCCGGGGCCGTCGACGGCGAGGAGCGGCAGCAGGACGAGGATCTGCAGCATGCTGACGCCGGCCATCAGGCGGCGCCGGTCCAGGCGGTCGGCGAGGACGCCGGCGACGGGGGAGAGTGCGAGGGCGGGCAGGAGTTCCAGGATGAAGTTGGTCGCGGTGGCGGTGACCGAGCCGGTGAGCTGATAGACGTACACCGGCATGGCGATCATGAACATCCAGTCGCCGATTTCCGAGACGAATCCGGCCGTCCACAGCCGCCGGAAATCCGGATTCGCCAGGGGGCCATTCATTGGGAACCTCAACCGGAGCTCACCCTTTTCCCTGTATTCGCTGCCGCTCGCATGGCTCGCGTGGCTTGCGTTGCCGAGCGTTTGATGCTGCCGAAGCCCCGGCCGGGTTTCAACTGCTGCGTTCAACCGGCCTTTTGGACAGTTGAGCAGGGCAGTTGAACGAAGCTGAGCAGGACAGTTGAACGCGGTCGGGCAGAGCGGTTGAGTGCAGTTGGGCAGTGCGGTTGAACGTGGTTGAGCGGGCGGAATTCTGCTTCTAGGTTTCTGTGCATGCTCCCTACGGATATCGATCTGCTGCGAATTCTGGGACGGCCCACCCTGTCCGGTGATGGCCGTCTGGCCGCCGTCAGTGTGACGGCACCCGACCTGGCCGCCGACGTGAACGCGACCGAGCTGTGGGTGGCTGCGACCGACGGGTCCGTACCGGCCCGCCGGCTCACCCGGGGCCCGTCCGACAGTGCTCCGGCGTTTTCCCCGGACGGGCGCTGGCTTGCCTTCCTGCGGCCGCTGCCCGGCGGCGGGCCCGCCCAGGTGCATCTGCTGCCGATGGACGGCGGTGACCCCTTCCCGGTGACCGACCTGCCGCTGGGTGCGGGCCGGCCGGTGTGGAGTGCGGACTCGGCCCGGCTGGCCTACACGGCACGCGTGCCCGAGCCGGGGCGTTACCTGCCCGGGGTGCCTGCGGGGAAGGAGCGGCCGCGGCGGATCACCGATCTGCGCTACATGGCCGACGGTCTCGGCTTCACCTTCGACCGGCCGCGTCATGTCTTTGTCACCGACCCGTTCGCTGAACTGCCGTTCACCCGTGTCCCGGACGCCGTGCAGGTCACCAGCGGCCCCTTCGACCACGACGAGGTGTCGTGGAGCCCGGACGGCACCCTGCTCACCTTCGTCTCCGGACGGCACGACACGCACGCCGACGACCTGCGGCGCGACGTGTGGGTCTGCGCCCCGGACGGCCGGGGCCTGCGGCCGCTGACCCGGGGCGGCCTGGAGATGAGCTGTCCGCTGTTCTCCCCGGACGGGACACGGGTGTGTTTCGCCGCGGAGACCCTCACCGACGACAACCGGGCCCGGGGCGCGAGCAGTTACGGGCTGTGGTCGGTTCCCGCGGACGGCTCCGCCGATCCGGTGCGGCTGACCGACCCGGAGCCGTACCACCTGAGCTTCGCGTCGCTGATGATCCAGACGGCCCGGGACGGGGTGTACTTCGCCAACGACTGGCACGGCGAGGTGCATCTGATCCTGGTGCCCTACGACGGCGGCGAACCGACACCGGTGATCACCGGCCGCCGCCAGGTCAACGGTTTCGCGGTCGCGGACAGCACGGGCGGTGTGACCGTGGCCGCCGTGATGTCCGGCGCGGACAGCGCCGGCGATCTCATGGTGCTGCACGAGGGGGCGGAGCGGGAGGTCACCTCCTTCGGGGCCGGCCTGCGGGCCCGCGCGGACCTGCGGCCCGTCGAGGAGTTCACCGCGTACGCCTCGGACGGCTACGAGCTCCAGGGCTGGCTGGTCCGCCCGGCCGGGCCCGGCCCGCACCCGGTGCTGCTGCAGATCAAGGGCGGCCCGTACACGCAGTGGGGCTACACGCTCAACGGTCCCGCCTCCTTCGAGGAGGCGCAGGTGTACGCGGCGGCCGGCTACGCGGTGGTGCTCGGCAACCCGCGCGGCACCTCCGGCTACGGGCAGGCGCACGGCCGGTGGGCTGCCGACGACCTGGCGTTCAGGACCGCCCCCGACCTGCTGGCCCTGCTCGATGCCGCGTTGCAGCAACCGGATCTGGATGCTGGGCGGGTGGGGGTGCAGGGCGGCTCCTTCGGCGGCTACATGTCCGCCTGGCTGGCGGCCCACCACGGCGAGCGGTTCCGCGCGGCGATGGGCGAGCGCGGCTGCTACGCCATCGACAGCCACTTCGGTTCGGCCGATGACGGCGTCAACAACTCGATCGCACTGTACGGAGCGGATCCGAAGCGGTGGGCGGAGCTCAGCCCGATCACCTACGCCGACCAGATCGAGATCCCGATGCTGTTCATCCAGTCCGAGGAGGACCGGCACACCCCGATGGAACAGGCGCAGCGGATGTTCGTGGCGCTGAAGATGCGGGGTGTCCCGGTCGAAATGCTGCTGTTCCCCGGCGAGGGGCACGACATGTCCCGCACCGGTCTGCCCAGCCACCGCGTCGCCCGCTACGAGGCGATTCTCGGCTGGTGGTCCCGCCACATGACCGAGGAGGACGACCGTGCCGCACACTGACCCCCACCCGAACCCGGACCGCCACCCGCACCCGGGCCCGGACTCCCGCCCGAGCCCGGACTCCCACCCGCACCCGCAGACGGATCCGAGTCCGCACGCGGCCCCGGCCCCGGCCCCGGCCCCGGCCCCTGATCCGGATCCCGCCGTCGAATACATCCTCTCCACCTACCTGACACCGCCCGGCGAACGCGCCGTCATCTCCCCGCGCCACGACCACAACGTGTCCCTGTGGCGGCGCAGCCCCCACCGTGTGGAACTGGTACGGCACTGGGAACTGGAGCGCATCAGCGGGCAGAAGCACCACTCGTGGCCCCTCTACACGCCTGAGCGGGCCGAGGCCTTCCTCAGTCATCTGCTGGCCGGCGAGGGACTGACCCTGGCCGACGTGTCGGTGAGCTGGGGCACTCCGGGCCTGCCCGGCTACGCGCCGCTGCCGGTGCCGGAGGGCGCCGAGGCGCTGCCGGTGCACAGCCTGGCGCACCTGTTCAGCGGATTGCTGCTGGACACCCGCTTGTTCCGGGAGGCGAACATCATCGCGATGGCGGTGGACGCCGCTCCCGATCTGGTCCTGGAGCGGGAGCTGCCGCCCGCCTACTACGCCGGCTGCGTATCGGTGCGCGGCGCGCTGCAGTTCACGTCGGTGGAGTCGCCTGCCCCGCTGTATCACGCCGCGGACCGGCTGCTGGGCAAGGAGCCGGGCACTTTGATGGCCCTGGCGTCGGCCTGTGACACGGCGATCGTCTTCGACGCGGCGGCCGAAGCCGCCCAGGTCAGCCTTCCGGGCGGCCATGTGCAGCCCTGGGCGGCCGCTTTCGGCCTGGTCCGGCGGGTGCTGGCGGAGGCGGAGCGGCAGCTGGCGGGGTCGGCTCCCGATGCCCGGTTCACTGCCGAGGAGAACCTGCACAGCGCCGTGATGAAGGTGGTGCAGGAGTGCTGCGAGCTGATCACGGTGCGTACCGTCGAGAAGCTGTGCGCGCTGGGCGGGGTACGGCCCGAGGACTGCTACCTGTCCGTCAGCGGCGGTTTCGCCCTCAACGTGCAGACCAACACCCATGTACTCGACCGGTTCGGCTTCCGCGGCCTTCTGACCCCGCCCTGCGCCAACGACTCCGGGGTGGCGCTGGGCCTTGGCCTGCTCGGCCTGTACGGCACGGGCGCCTTCGACGACGCCGACCTGCGTATCCCCACCGCCTACCAGGGCAACGAACTGCGCAAGGCCGAAGTCGACGCCGCTCTGGCCGAGTTCGCCCCGTTCATCGAGGAGGTGTCCGCCTTCACGCCGGAGCAGTTCGCCCAGGACCTCGCCGACGATGTGCTGGTGTGGGCCGACGGGGCGGCGGAGATGGGGCCGCGGGCCCTGGGCCACCGCAGTCTGCTCGGCGATCCGCGAGCGCAGAGGACCAAGGACCGGCTCAACGAGTGCAAGCAGCGCCAGTGGTGGCGGCCGGTTGCCCCGATCGTGCTGGCCGAGTACGCACACGCATGGTTCGAGCAGGACCGGCCCTCCCCCTACATGCTGGAGGCCGCCCGCGTGCGCACCGAGGTCAGGGAGCAGGTGCCGGCCGTGCTGCACCTGGACGGGACGGCCCGCCACCAGACCCTGGCCGCCGAGGACAATCCGCTGCTGCACCGGGCGATCGACGCCTTCCGCGAAGCCACCGGCGTGCCCCTCGTGTGCAACACCTCCCTCAACGACAAGGGGGAGCCCATCGCGGACACCGCCGCCGAGGCGCTGAACTTCGCCGTCCGCAAAGGCATCCGGATCGCCTACCTGACCGGGCGGCGCGTGGTGCTGCGCACGCCGCAGGAGTACGACGCGCCGCTGCCCGCCGGCCCGCGCCCCCGGGCCACGGCCTTCTTCGCCGGACAGGAAGCCGACCGCGACGCGATCTGGCGGTCCTGGCTGGAGCGCGGCCACACCGAGGCCGGCCTGCTGCTGCTGACCGGCACCCCGCAGCTGCTGGCCGACCCGCAGACCTGGACGCCCAACCGGGTCCGGCTGCTGGCCGAGCGCGTCGCGGCCGGTGATCCCGCCTTCGGGCAGAACCTGGACCAGTTCCGCCGCGACCACGGCCCCGGGACGGCCTTCGGTGACGCGCCCGCCCTCCGCCACTGACCCCTGCCCCGGGGACGCCCCGAGGCCACCTGGAATGGACATGCCGGCATGACGAGCCACACCTTCACCGACCTCGTCGGTGACGAGAAGGAATTCTTCGCCGAGTACTTCAACAAGAAGCCGCTGCTGCGCAAAGGCGCGCTGAAGGACCCCCAGGGGATCCTGTCGCTGCGCCGGCTGGACGAACTCGTCCAGCTGGAGGTCATCCGCCCGCCCTATCTGCGGGCCAACCTCAAGGGCGCCGGAGTCCCCGACCAGGGATTCACCCAGACCGTCACCGTCCAGGGCACCGACCTCACCGACGCGATCGTCCCGGAAAAGGTGTACGACCTGTTCCGCGCCGGCGCCACCATCGTGTGGAGCTCCCTCAACCACCTGGACTCCTCGCTGCGCTCCTTCACACGGGTGATCAGCGACCGGTTCGGCGCCAAGACCGACTGCGTGGCCTTCCTGACCCCCGCCGGCAAGCAGGGCTTCTCCCCGCACCACGACCCGGTGGACCTGTTCATCGTGCAGACGGAGGGCACCAAGCGGTGGCGGCTGTGGAACCCGGCCGAGGTCCGCAAGGGCGAGGCCGCCTCGTACACCGCCGAGCAGCTCGGCGAGCCGGTGATCGACGTGCTCCTGGAACCGGGCGACGTCCTCTACCTGCCCTACGACACGCCGCACGCGGCAGCGGCCGAGGAACTGGCCTCGGTGCACCTGTCCATCATGGTCCGCCCGCGGATGTGGAAGGACCTGCTCCAGCAGACTGTCGAGGAACTGGTCCGCGAACCGCAGTTCAACGAGTTCCCCTTCATCGGCACGGACCGGGAGGCCGGCACCGAAGCCCTGTTCGCGCACCAGCTGCGGGCGGTGGCCGAGCGGCTGACCGGGCTGGAGCCGGGCCCGGAACTGGACCGGCTGGCGGAACTGGGCCGGCGGATGCCGGGCAACTCGGCCGGGCACACCTTCCAGAGCACCGCGCGGCTGGACACCCTGGAACCGGACGCCCCGATGCGGCGCACCGACGCGGCCGTCGAGTTCGGCACGCCCGCCGACGGGCGGGTCCAGCTCACCGTGGGCGGGCACCGCATCGCCGTACCGGCACCGGTGGCCGAGATCCTCGCGGGCATGGCAGCGGGCCAGGAGACAGCCGCCGCCGCCGTCTTCCCCGGCGTGCCCGCCGAGCGCGCGACCCGGATGGCACAGGGCCTGGCCCGGATCGGGCTGCTCGAGGCCGCCGCGTGAGCCGTCTGACAGGGTGAGGCCGTGACCGCCGAACGGATCTCCCCGCCCACCGTCGCCGACGAACGCACCATGCTCCGCGCCCACCTGGACTTCCACCGCCAGACGCTGGAGCTGAAATGCGCCGGCCTGAGCGACGCCCAGCTGCGCATCCCGTCCGTGGCACCGTCCACCCTGTCCCTGCTGGCCCTGGTCCGGCACATGGCCGAGGTGGAACGGGCCTGGTTCCGCCGGGTCCTGCACGCGGAACACGACCTGCCACTGGTGTGGTCCGACACCTTCGACTTCCAGGCGGCCTACGAGACCGCGGACGCGAAGGTCTCCGAGGCCTTCGCCGCCTGGCGGGCCGAGGTCGGGCACGCCCGCCGTATCGAAAGCGCCGCCGGCTCCCTGGAGCTGGTGGCGCACGAGCACCGGCGCGGCATCGACGTCTCGCTCCGCTGGGTGATGCTCCACATGATCCACGAATACGCACGCCACAACGGGCACGCCGACTTCCTGCGCGAAAGCATCGACGGCACGACCGGCGTCTGAATTCCCGAAACGCACAGAAAAAAGAGCCGGAGAAGGGCCGCGTTCCACCACACAACCAGTGGTGGAACGCGGCCCTTTTCCCGTCCCTCCCCCCGGCGGATTCCGGCCCGTTCAACTGCCTCCACAATCACGGTTGAACACCCCGGCAACTCATTGACCGAACTCCCGCCCACCCGGCACTATTTCATCAACGCCGAGAACAACTCGGCAGAATAAAAAGGGAGTTGATTGTCATGGAGAACACCTTCGACGACATCGAGTTCATCGAGACCTCCGCTGAGCTGCTGGCCACCGCGTACCACGTCAACATCCAGTAATTGCCGGTATCGGCAGAGGGGCGGCTTCGGCCGCCCCTCTGGCCGCATCCACACCCGTAGGGAGGGCGCAACCCGTGAAGGACTGGACCTTCGAAGAGCTCGTCGGCGACACCGCAGGCTTCTTCTCCCAGCACTTCGGCCGGCAGCCGCTGCTGCGCCGCGGGGTGCTCGACGCCGCACGCGCCCGGGAACTGGC
The DNA here is from genome assembly GCF_044749345.1 of Streptomyces sp. NPDC089424. Lineage (NCBI taxonomy): Bacteria > Bacillati > Actinomycetota > Actinomycetes > Kitasatosporales > Streptomycetaceae > Streptomyces > Streptomyces sp. NPDC089424. The sequence goes on along the minus strand of NZ_JBIVHU010000013.1, from coordinate 40,438 downwards.
GTCGGTACACAGGCTCGACGACCTCGTCGCCATGGAAGCCGTGCGGCCCGCCTACCTGCGGGTGGCCAGAAACGGCCAGGGCGTGTCCAGCAAGGCATACACCCGCACCGTGAACGAGCCGGGATCCGCGCTCACCGAGACGGTCGTACCCGAGCAGGTCTACGAACTGTTCCGCTCCGGCGCCACCGTGACCTGGAACTACCTGCACCACTTCCTGCCCTCCGCACGCCACCTCGCGCAGGCCCTCACCCAGGCCTTCGCCGCCCCCGTGGACACGGTGGCCTTCCTGACCCCGGCCGGCCACGACGGATACGCCCCCCACCACGACCCGGTCGACGTGTTCGTCGTCCAGACCGAAGGCACCAAGGACTGGCGGATCTGGCAGACACCGGCCGCACGGCGCAGCGACAGCGTCACCTACAGCGCCGAGCAGCTCGGCGAACCCGCCCTGCAGACCACCCTGCACCCCGGTGACGTGCTCTACCTGCCCTACGGCACCCCGCACGCGGCCGCCGCGGGCGAACAGGTCTCCCTGCACATGTCGGTCACCGTCGCGCTCCGCGGCTGGCGCGACCTGCTGCGCGAGACGGTGGACACCCTGACGGCAGACGACGCCTTCGACGGATCCCCCCACCTGGGCGGCGACAACCCGGAAGCGGCCGCGGCCGCACTCACCGAAATGATCGCCCTGCTGCGCGACCGGCTGGCCGCGCTCACCCCCGCCACCGAGACGGCACGGCTGGCCGCAGCCGGCCGCAGCCACGGCGGCGCCGCACGGCCCCGCGAGTTCCAGCGCCTTGCCGAGCTCGCCGGACTCACCCCCCAGGCCCGCCTGCGGCGCACCTCGCTCCCCGTCGAGATCGGCGTGAGCGACGGCGGCCGGACCCGCCTGTCGGTCAACGGCCACACACTGGCCGTACCGGACGCGATAGCCCACACCCTGCGCCTGCTGGAGACGGGCGGCTCGGTTCCGGCGGGCGAACTCCTCAAGGACGCCGCCGCCGCACGCTCACTGCGCGCGGCCCAGTCCCTGACCCGCCTCGGCGTCCTCGAACCGGCCGCCCCCGCGAAAAGCACCACCCGATGACCCCCTCCGCCGTGCCCACAGCCCTCCACACCGCACACGACACCGGCGTCGACGCAGCCGTCGACACCGGCCTCGGCATAGGCCTCGACGTCGGCCTCGACCGGTCCGTACGGCCCCAGGACGACTTCTACCGCTACACCACAGGACGCTGGACGGACGGATTCGTCCTGCCCGGCCACCGCGCCGAAGCAACCATGCTGTCGCTGCTCGCCGACCAGGTGCAGGACGAGGTCGCCGCCCTCATCGCCCGCCCCGGCCAGGACCCCGACGGCCGCCGCATCACCGACCTGTACACCAGCTTCATGGACGAGCGGCGTATCGAGGAGCTGGGCGCCACGGCCCTGACCGCAGACCTGGAACAGATCCGCCGCGCCCCCGACCGGCACACCCTCGCCCGGGTGCTGGGCCGGCTGCAGGCACAGGGCATGACCGGCGCCGTCGGCCTGCACGTCGCCGCCGACACGCAGGGATACCTGCTGCACCTCTCCCCATCCGGCCTCGGCCTGCCCTCCGCCTCGCTGTACCGCGAGGCGCGCAGCGAGCGCCTGCGCGAGCGCTACCTCGTCCATGTGACGACGATGCTCTCCCTCGCCGGGCTGCCCGACGCCGAAACGGCCGCGGCCCGCGTCCTGCGGGCCGAGACGGCGCTGTCCGGCGGGCACGCACCGCCGGACAGCCCCTCTCCCGCCGCGGCGCAGACCTGCCCGGCCACCACCGCCGAACTGGCCCGCCGCCACCACGGATTCGCCTGGTCCGCCTGGCTGGACGGACTCGGCCAGGTGCCGGCCGCCGCCCGGGTACGGCTGCACCCGCACGCCTTCCTGCCCGCCCTGGAGCACTGGTGGACCACCACCTCGCTCGACTCGCTGCGCCTGTGGCTCGCCTGGCGGTACATCCACGAGATGGCCCCCTTCGGATCGCGCAGGGTCTTCGCCGAGCACTTCGACTTCTACTGGCGCGACCTGACCGGCGCCCGCTGGCCCTGGCCCCGCCGGCTGCGGGCCACCGCCTTCGTCCAGACCGCCGCAGGCGACCTGGTCGGCGAGCGCTACCTGCGCGCCCACCTGGACCCCGGCACCCGCGACCGTGCCGCCGGCCTGGTGGCCCGCATGGCCGGCACCTACCGCGACTGCCTCCGGCAGGCCGGGTGGATGGGGCCGGACACCCGCCGGGCGGCCATCGCCGTGCTGGACTCCATGCGGTTCGAGATCGGCGCTCCGAGCGGTCCGGCCGAGACCGCGCCCCTGGTCACCGACCCCGGCGACCTCATCGGCAACGTCAAACGTGGCCGGGCACGGCAACTGGCCCGCCGGCTCGGCCGGCTCACGGGCCCTGCGGACCGCTCGGAATGGCGGGTGCTGCCGCAGGCGGTCACGGCGTACTACCGGCACGGCCTGAACCAGGTCGTCGTCCCGGCCGGCCTGCTGCGGCCGCCGGTGTTCACCGCGGGCGGCGATCCGGCCCTCGACCACGCGGTACTCGGCTCGATCGTCTGCCACGAGATGTCCCACGCCGTCGTCCGCGCCTGGCGCACAGGCGCCGACAGGGCCGAATTCGACCGCCGCACCGCGCCACTGGTCGCCCAGTACGACGGTTACGCACCCGAGGGATCACACGGGCGACGGGTCAGCGGGAAGCGCACCCTGGGCGAGAACCTCGCCGACATCACCGGCCTGGCCGTGGCACAGGCCGCGTTCGCCGACCACCTGGCGGCATCGGGCATCACCGGCGCCGAACGCCGGCACCAGATGCGCCGGTTCTTCCTCCTGTGGGCGTCGATGTGGCGCAGCAAGCGCACCCCGGAGCGGATACGCGAACGCCTGGACAACGACACCCACGCCCCGCCCCAGTTCCGCTGCAACGGCGTCCTCGGCCACATCCCCGCCTTCTACGAGGCCTTCGACGTGCACGAGGACGACGCCCTGCACCTGCCGCAGGCGGACCGGTGCACGCTGATCGCCATGAGGGGCAGCTGACATGAGTACGCCGGCCCGCCCAACGTTGCGCCTCCGGCCCAGCAGCGCCGCCGGCCGCGCCCTGCGCCCGCCCCACGACGACGCCGCACCACACACCACTCCACACGCCCCCACTCCACCGCCCGCACGGCCAGGCGCCCGCCATGGCCGACAGGCCGCCACCGGGCCCACAGGAACTGCAGAAGGGACACCCCCGTGATGAGCGACCAGGTGCTGGAGCGCGACGGGCAGCTCACGCTGGACATCGACCCGGACCGGTTGCTGCGGCGCATCACCGAACTGGCCCGGATCGGCGCGGACCAGGCAACGGGCGGCATCACCCGCGAAGGATTCAGCGCCGCAGACCGCCAGGCCCGGACCTACCTCATGCAGCAGGCCAGGGCAGCAGGACTGCTCCCGTCGGTGGACGCGGCCGGCAACATCGTCATCCGCACTGCCGCCGCAGAGAGCGGCGACCAGGTGCTGATGATGGGCTCGCACCTGGACACCGTCGTCAACGGCGGCCGCCTGGACGGCGCCTACGGGGTGCTCGCCGCCCTGGAGGTTGTGCAGACGTTCACCGAGTCCGGACTCAAACCGGTGCACGAGCCGGTCGCGGTGGCCTTCGCCAACGAGGAAGGGGCACTGTTCCCCCAGCCGTTCTGGGGCTCGATGGCGATCGCCGGCAGACTCGCCTCGCTGCCGAAGGACCCCCGCGACCACCACGGGCGGCCACTGAGTGAGGCACTGCGCCAGGCGGGCGGAGACCTGGACGCACTGGGCAGCGCCTGCTGGCCGCCCGGCTCGATCACCGCCTACCTGGAACTCCACATCGAGCAGGGACCGGTACTGGAACGCAGCGGCAGCCGGATCGGCGTCGTAGAGGCGATCACCGGCCGCACCGTGCTGACCGTGGAGGTACGCGGCACGGCCGGACACTCGGGAACCAGCCCGATGGAAGGCCGCCACGACGCCATGACCACAGCAGCACGGATCGTCCTGGCGGCCGAGCACCTGGCACGCGACCGCCGGCTGTGCCGGGTGATGACGGTCGGCAGGGTGGACCCCTACCCCAACACCCCGAACACCATCGCGGGCACCGTGCGCCTGACGGTGGACCTGCGGGACACCTCGGTGTGGCGCATGGCGGGCGCCGAGGAAGCCCTGCGCCGCATGCTGCAGACGATCGAGGCCGCCACCGGCACCGAGATCGAAGTGGTCGCCGAGACCCGCTCCGACCCGGTCTCCACCAGCCCCGGGCTGTGCGCGGCGATCGAGGCCGGCGCGGACGGACTGGGCCTGCCGCACGAGAGGCTGCCGAGCGGAGCCGGCCACGACGCCCAGGTCGTCGCGGACATCGCACCGGTCGGCATGATCTTCGTACCCAGCCTGGGCGGCATCAGCCACGTGCCCCAGGAGGACACCGCGCCGGAGGACCTTCTCGCCGGGGCGCGGGTGCTGCTGCGCACCGCACTGCGGGTGGCCTGCACGGACCACACACCACCGGCCGGACACAGCCGGCCGGTCGACTGAGAAATCGAGGAGCCATGCAGACACTGGTCACCAGCAACGCGCGGATCGCGGTGTTCTGCGGTGCCCGCCCGGGAATCCGCCAGGACCATGTCGCCTACGCCTACGAGTTCGGGCGGGCGCTCGCACGCCGCGACCGCGACCTGGTCTACGGAGCCGGGGGAGTGGGCGTGATGGGCGCGGTCGCCGACGGCGTGCTGGCGGGCGGCGGCGCAGTCACCGGCGTACTGCCGCGCACCCTGCACGAACGTGAGCGGGCCGACCAGGCACGCGGCACCATCTTCGTGGTGCGCTCCATGCACGAACGCAAGGCACTGATGTACAAGCTCTCCTGCGGCTTCGCCGTCCTGCCCGGCGGAATCGGCACGCTCGACGAACTGATGGAAGTAGCCACCTGGAACCAGCTCTCCCTGATGGAGAAGCCGGTCGTGGTCGTCAACCACCAGGGCTTCTACAACCCCATGCTCACCATGCTGGACCACCTGGTCACCGAAGGCTTCCTGACAGCGCGGGAGCGCAACCAGGTCCGCAGCGCGGAGAGCACCGAAGAAGCCCTGGACCTGCTGGGCGCCCCCCGACAGGCCGCACTGGCCACCACATGAGACCGGCGCCGGCGCCACGGCCGGCCACCGCCCCGCTACAGCGGAGAGGACGGCAGATAGCCGCGCTGCACAGCGTGCACCCCGGCCTGGAACCGGCTGTCGGCGTCAAGGACGTCCATCAGACCGGAAGCGATCCTGCGCGCGGTACGCGGCGAGACACCCAGCCGGTTCGCGATCGCCTCATCGGTCAGGCCCTGGGCGAGCAGCCGCAACGCCTCGGCCTGCTGCCGGTTCAACGCACCCGGAGTCGGACGCGCCTGACGCACCACCGGCTGCGCGGACTGCCACACGCTCTCGAACAGAGCGTGCAGGGTGGTCACCGCACCCTGCGAAGTGAGCTGCATGGCCCCGGCCGCGGTGTTCTCCGTGTGCGCGGCGATGATGGCGGCCTTACGGTCGTAGATGATCATCCGGTTGGGCAGCGAGGGCACGGTACGGACCTGACAGCCGTGCGCGGTGAGCCAGTCCACGTACTTCATCGTGTCGGAACAGCTGCGGATGGAGTCGAGATAGACCGTGCGCATCTGCACACCACGCTCCAGCAGCTGCTGGTTCAGCGGCCGGGAAGCATTCATGTTGGCCTGGGTCTGCGGACCGCCGGGAGCGAAGGTGAGCAGCTCACGCACGACCTGCTCGCGCAGCACGGCGAGATGGTCGCGGATGGAGTCGATCCCCTCCAGATAACGCACCCCCGCGTCGGCGCTGCCGGCGTCGGCACGCCGGTCGTCGTACTCCAGGATGAGCTGGGCGGCAGCAGCCCGGCTGGCCTCCAGCCGCTGCTTGCGCGAGGCGAGTTCAGCCTGCTGGCGGGCGAGCAGCATCTCCATGCCGACGTGCGGACTGACCGCATGCAGCTGCCCGGGATCCTCCGTGGAGGGACGCACCAGCGCCATCTCGCTGAGCCGGTCGAGCGCGTCGCGGATCTCTTCCTCGGTCAGCTTCAGCCGGTCGCACAAATCACCGACATCCTGCGGCCTGTCCAGAATTCCGCGATACACGGATTCAGCCACCGCATCGAGGCCGAGTAAGTTAAGCATCCAAGCCTCTCCGGATCATGAAACGTCGGCATGATTCACCAGACGATACGACCGCACCGGGCCGGGATCAATACGGCTACCGAAAGCGCGTCCGAAACCAGGGAACGCACATCCCGTGCGGATTCAAAAAGGTTGATCCATGTATCTTGTCCACGTCCATCTCCGCGGACCGCTCTCCGGAGACCGGCTGCCGCAGAGCACCGCGGCGGACATCACCCGCCACGTGTCCGGGCGCGAGGGCCTGATCCATGTCAGCGTGCACCCCGACCCGGAGAACCGCCCCGTCGTCGGCCTCTACCTGCGCGCCACCACCCTCGAAGAAGCCGAGACCGCCGCCGAACGGCTGTGGCAACTGGTGCAGACGGCACTCCGGCCACTGTCGGCATGGGAGCTGCTGCGGGCAGAAGTCCCGCTGCTGACCGACGACCCCTGGGGCACGAATCCGCCACCCCCATAGACCACTTGACGCAACATTGACCAACGGCACACCCGGTCTTGAGCAGACCTGGACTGAGTATGCCACGGCCGGTTTGCCTACCACGGAACCCCTTTTCCGCAGGTCGGAGCGTTGCGCAGACTCATGGGCATCACCGAACCCGACGGGCGGAAAGGCAGAACAACATGTCTTTGGAGTTCTCTCGCAACGTGATCCGTGGAGCGGCCATGGCCGGAGTCCTCGCCCTCACCACCCTGCTCGGACAGACCGCCGCGTACGCCGACACGGACACCGGGACCACTCCCACGCCGCACACCGCCGAACAGAGCACCGACGACCTCGGCTGGCAGTGACCCCATGGACCAGGAGACTGCCGACCACCTGATCCGACTCCGCGACCGCGGAATTGACCAACTCCCCGTGGAACGCGTCGCCACCCACGAAATCTCCGTCGGCTTCTCCCCCCGCGTGGACGGAGAAGACGCGGAATACGTACGCACCCTCCTGGAAGCCGAAGGCGAACTCCCGCCCATCCTCGTCCACCGCCCCACCATGACCGTGGTCGACGGCACCCACCGACTGCGCGCCGCCACCACCCAGGGACAGACCCACATCCCCGTACGGTTCTTCGACGGACCCCTCACCGAGGCACGGCTCCTGGCGGTCGCCACCAACGTGACCCACGGCCGCCCCCTGACCACGGCAGACCGGGCCGCCGCAGCCGCATACATCTTCAGCACCCACCCACGCTGGTCGGACCGCGCCGTAGCAGCACTCACCGGGCTCTCCGCCGGCAAAGTGGCCCAGCTCCGCAAAGGCACCCCCGCCGACGGGACCGAACACCGGATCGGGCGCGACGGGCGAGCCCGCCCCGTCGACTCCTCCCACAGCCGAGAACGCGCCGGAGAACTCCTGCGCGCCAACCCCCGCGCCTCACTGCGGCAGATCGCCGCCCAAGCCGGCCTGGCACCCGCCACCGTCGCCGACGTCCGCAACCGGATCCGCCGCGGCGAGAACCCCGTCCCAGGCCGCGCCCCCCACCCCACGCACACCCCCCTTCCCGCCACCACCCCCACCGACCCGCCCCCGATCCAGCTGGCGACCCGCCGTCAGCCCGCGTCCACCGCCCCCCCGCCCCCCGACCGGCTGCTGCACATCCTCGACTCACTGCGCCGCGACCCCTCACTGCGGCTGAGCGAATCCGGCCGCCACATCCTGCGCATGCTCAGCGCCTGCACGATGGTGGCCCAGGACCGCGAACAGATCGCAGCCGCCCTCCCCGCCCACTGCAAACAACCGATGGCCCAGCTCGCGCAGGGGTACGCCCGGCTGTGGACCCAGCTCGCACACGAGCTGGCCGCCGGAGACGACCCGGCCGTGATGGGCATCTGAAAGACCAGAAGAAGGAAAGGCCGGCCATGCAGACCCCACCCCACCGACCGATCTCCGGCATCGTGGACGCGGTGGTGACCACATCCCTGGACGCCGACGGCGCACTGGCCTTCCACCTGGTGGTAGGCCCTCCCCACCGCCCCCACGAATGCGACCGCATCGAATTCACCCTCGACCTCGAACACGCCCGCCAACTGGTCGGCAACGCCGCCCGAACCCCCACCGCCCAGATACCGTGCCGAATCGGCGTCGAATTCAACGAAGCACCACCGAACCGGCATCCTTGAGACGGGCCAACGAATTCCTCCACGAGCCCGTGGCGAGCATGCCGGCCACGCCGGCAGCGGACGATGCGAGGGCTGACAGCACGCCCCGCTGAACACGCGCTCCAGGCGACAAGCCCGCACTCACGCGACCGCACGAACTTCTCTCTTATGAACCCGTGCAGGCCCGCGTCACCTTTGCCGTATCTCCTTCTGCTGACTCTGGTGGTCTGAGTGGCAGGCAGCCGCTTGACATCCGTGAGGGCTCCAGCGCGGCGAAGTCGCCGTGACGCGGGCTTGCACTGGTACACCGGGCCAAATTGTCGGGCCTGTGGTCGGGATGCGCATCCGTCAGCCACGGTCCCGCGCAGCCGTCGGGGCCGACCACTGCGTACCTGTCTGGGGCGGACACCGCGCAGCCGCTGCTGCCCTGCTGGCGGACTGCGGAGCAGCGCTTACTGCACGGTGAGGTCGGTCGGAGATTCAGTCCAGGCGACTCGCTCGTGGGGATGGTGGACGGATCGCCAGACGGGCTCTGCTGGGCCGTTGCGCAAGGCGTCAACGAGTGGAGCCACCAGGATGGGAACGGTGCGCAGGAAGACAGCGTGCGCAGCGTCACCGGCTCAATCTTCTTGCGGTCTTCGACAGCCTGATCGAACAGGATGTGCTCGGCTTCTTCGTGGCCGGCCGGCGGGGGTCCTGTCGTACGCGAGGAACCTCAAGGTGGCGACGGCGGATCAGATGCACCGCCTGATGGCCCCGGGTCACAAGGACAACAAGGTCTTCCGCAACGCCTGCCTCGACCTCGCCCGCCACGGACTGACCCTGTCGTAGGGCCCGGCCCGGGACGGCAACAAGCTCTGGGGGCTGACGCCCCTGGGCTTGGACGCGGCCGCTGAAGTGCTGGGCCGGGGGGCGGGGGAGATGGGCGGGTACCCGGATGGGATCGCAGGCGCTGAAGAACCGCATGAACGCGGTCATGAACGCGACCCGCGCCATCTGGTCCGGCAGCTTTGAGTGGATGGGCGGCTTCGGCGGCACGGAGCCGGACGGCTACTACAACTACACCGACGCCATCCCGATCCTGTTCACCACCCTCCAACGACTTCAAGCGTACGGTCCGCGGGCGGCGGTGTGGTGGCGCTGCGGACACGGCCAGTGGGAAACCCTCGACACCGCCCTGTCCAACGCGTGCGCCTGGCCCCGCAGACCATTTGCCGGGATCCCGCCGGGCGGCACGTCCAAGCCCCGCACGACAGCCGCGACAGCTTCGACCTGATGATCCCGCAGCCGAATCCCGGCCATGACCCCCGCCCCCCCATCTATCTCCGTACTAGGCGTCGCGTACCGAGCCAACCTACGCCGCGCCGCGGAGGCTGGCGTCCAAGACGAGTGTCGGGAGACCCCATTCGTACCGCTGCGCGACGCACGGCCGGTGCAGCAGCAAGGAAGAGAGATCAGCTACTTCGGCCGACCCTCCTTTCCCTCCCCCTTCCGTGTCTCCGCGCGACTCTGTAGAGCCACGATTAGTCCTATCAGGGCCAATATGCTGCTCCCCCGCAATACGCCCACCGCGAGGTCAAAGCGCTTACCATCCGAGAAAAGCCACCACGGGAAAGCCAGGGCACTAAAGATTAGCGCCGAGGCAATGAATGCCGCTGAAACCTTTCCCGCCAGGGTGGAAAGAAACTGACTCATAAGTTTTCTTTCTCAAATAGGGTATGGATGGGGAGCGAAGCGCCTGTCGTCGGCCGGTGGATCTGAGTAGAAGGCGGGTTTTTGAGCTGGGGCTTCGCTGAATGAGTGGTCGTGTTCGGGTCGGTGTTGCTCATTAGTTCTGAGTCGTACGCGAACGCCTTACACGGGTGACCAGGGGTTTCCTGGTTTTCGCTGTGTGCTGCGCAGGTTGGTTGAGCAGTGCGCAGTTTCGTTGGCCCCCGGTATATGGGCGCTGTGGGGTGGGGTTGGTGACGAGTCAGGTAGTGGGTAGGGGAGGCTCCGTGCCTGTCCTGGGTGCTGACTTCCGGCTTCCCTTTCTGTCCTTTCGGCGTGTCTGGATGTGTGAGGAGGGCTGCTGAGGGGGTGGTTGGTAGCCGAGTTCGGTGAGTTCGGTGGGGCCTGGGGCGTAGGGGCTGTGCCGGTAGGGCCATCGCTCGCGGGCGCGGGGGTGGCGGCCGGGTGTGTAGCTGATGCGGTCGCCGAACCGGTCCGGGTACAGGGCGGGGTTTTCGAGCCAGGGCCGGCCCAGGAGGGAGGCGACGGCGGTGTGGAGAGGGTGGGTGTGCCCGGGGCGTTCGAGGGCGTGGAGCGCACGGGGGTGGTGGGCGAAGAATCGGGCGAGGGTGATGGTCTCGGGGTAGGTGACAGCTTCTCGGGCGAGGGCGTACCAGAGGCGGGCGCGCTTGTTGTTGCCGATGCGGCGGGCGCGTGCGGGCCAGATGCGTTCTTCTGAGGGTGCGGCGCGTCGCCAGTTCTCGGTGAGGGTCATGGCCAGGGTGAGGGCGTGGTCGGCGGCTGCGCCCCAGCGGCGGAGAAACCGGGTGTGGATGCGGTGGGCGGCGAGGATTTCGGGGGTTCGTGTGAGGTCGGCGTGCTCGATGGGCAGCGGCATGCCGGCCAGGGTGTGGCGGCCGAGCATCCAGGTGTGGTGGAGGCGGCAGACGAGGCGGGTGTCGGGCAGGTACTGCGGGACGGGGCGGGTATCGCCGGTGCGGGCGATCGTGCAGCGGGGGCAGCCGGTCACGGCGTGCGCAGAGGCCAGGCGGAGCCGGGCGCGGGCGGACTGCGGGTCGGGTTTGTCGCGGTAGCGGTTCCATTCGGGGAGCGCGTGGGCGAGGTGTTCGTCCGGGATGCCGGCGAACGCTGCGATCAGGCGGCGGCTGGGTGCGTTGAGGTAGAGCTCGATGCTGGTGTAGGGGCCGTGAGGTTGGGCGCATTCCTTGTTCGCCTGGGGCCGGGGGATGCCGAGGGCGTGGAGGAGTTCCGCGGTGGTCAGGTGATGTCGGCGTGCCAGGCGCTGGATGTACGAGGTGGTGGTCTCCCACTGCGAGGGGGCCACACGCCAGATGCTGGGGCGCGGGAGGGAGCGGTGCACTCGCGGCGTCTCAGGCCTGTGCCGGTGGGCGAGCGGCCTGTTCGGCGAGTTCGTCGAGGTCGATGTCGTCGAGCAGCTGCTTGGTGATCTTCTCACTGCCGTCCAGGATGGCGGCGATCGCTGCTTCCCGGACGAGGGCGGACAGGCTCCCGATGCGGCCGCCGGTGCGCTGGTGGAGGTAGGGGGCGTGCCGGGTGAGCGTGTCGGGGCGGTGTGCTTGGAGGCGTAGGGCTTGGTCCATGCCGCGGACCAGGCTTTCCCAGGCGGTGCGCTGTGCAGGGCTGCCGTACGCCAGGGGCGGGTTGCGCACCATCTTGAACCGTCCGGCGAGCTGCGCGCCGCGGCTTCCCGTCAGGAGCGGGGAGGCCTCGATGGCGACGCCGGCGTAGACGAAGGTCGCGGGGAGGCGCTCGCTGAGGTGCTTCATCTGGTCGGAGGTCTCAGCACCGATGCGGGTGCGGGTATTGAGCAGATGGACGTCGTCGACGAGGACGAGCTGGGTCGACAGATCACGTAGTACACCGCAGACGATGTCGGTGATCCGTGCTTGGTTCATCGCTTTGCCGATGGGCAGGTCGAGGAACCGGGCCAGTTCGGACACGAGCATTTTCGGGGTCGCGGCCGGGGGGACGGACAGGAAGGCCACCGGCAGTCGCTCGTCGAAGCTGTTGTGGCGGGCCCGGTCGGCGAGGTGGAAGGACCGGCCGAGCTGCTGCAGAGTGGTGGTCTTTCCCGTGGTGGGCGGCCCGGAGATCAGCAGTCCTCGCCGGGCGGTGCCGTTGTGCCGCCGGTTGAGGATCATGAGCCGGCGCAGGGTGAGGGAGATCTTGGCCATGGTCGGGGTGGAGAGGATCACGAACTGGGAGTGGTAATCCAGACGCTCCTCGGCGTTCCATGGGCCGGGCCCAGGCAGGCATGCTGGTTCGCTGTCGACGAACCGCGTCCATTCGCGCCAGGTCGTCGGTGACGCGTACGGGCCGTTGTCCGTCTCCTGGTCGGCGGCCGTCACCACTGCTGCGCCTCCTGGTGGGCGTCGAAGATGCTCCAGGCCCCGGCCGATGCTGCTGTGCCGGCGGAACCCGGGACAGAGGGCGTGTTCTCGTCCGCAGGCGGAAGGTGCTCGGCGGGGCCTTTCGGCGGGCCGGTGTCTGCGGTCCGTCGCCGTGCGCGTCTGGTTCCCGCCCGCCGGCCCGGGACGTCGGCGAGGCTGCTGCCCCTGTGGGAGTGGGCGGCGCTTGTTTGTCCTGTGTGGGCGCGGCGGAGTAACTCGTCCAGGTGATGGGCGAGGTGCTCTTCGTGCTCGGCCCGGTCCGTATGCCGTGTGGCCACGGTGCGGATGTGCCGCCAGGTGGTGTCGGTGAACGGCCTCGACACCAGGCTCCGGTGGATCCACTCGGCCTGCGCCCAGCCGTCTGGAAGCCTGACCCAGCACTGCCAGGGCTCGTAGGGGTTGTGGTGGACCTCCCATTTGCCGTCCGCAGCGGGGGAGCGGTGCCGGTGTCCGTTGAGCGCGGGGCCGTCGTAGGTGCGGTACTCGAACCGGATGCCTTCGTCTGTGATCGCGCACCTGCGGGAGGGCAGCAGCTCGATCCAGTCTGCTCCGGTCAGAGGGATGGGCACGTGTCCCGCGATGCCGGTGAGCGCGGCCCACATCTCGTTGGGGGTGAGCGTCAGCCGGGGCATGAGGGGATGCCGCAGCCGCGCATGGCGCCGTTCCTGCCATCCGCAGACGATCCACTCGTCCAGCAGGTCCTGCAGCTGAGGCATCGTCCAGCATGCCTCGTCCTCCACGTTGCTGCCGCGTGTGGCGAGGCGGTTTCCGGTGTAGCCGGCGACGTACTGAGCGAACAGCGTGCCGATCGCCCCGAAGCCCCGCTCCACATGCCCCTTGGCGTGCCCGGACGCGGGGGGACACGGCTGGACGGTGATTCCCAGGTGCTCGGCGGCAGCGAGGAAGCAGCGGGACACGAACACTTTGCCCTGGTCGATGACCACGGTCGACGGCCGGATCACCGGCCTGGCCGCGGCCCCCTGCACGCGGGCGTCGATAGAGGCGAGCCGTGTGTAGGGGATGACGGAAGCGGCCATGGACAGGTACTCGGGCCAGTCGGGCCGCATCGGCTGCGGCACCAGCGTCTGGGCCAGGAGCACGGCCGCGTCCACTGCCTTGGTGCCCTTCGGGCGCAGGACGGCGGCGGTGATGCTGCGGGTAGCCACGTCCACCGCCATGGTCAGCTCCGGCCGCCGAGCCTTTCCGTCCTCGCACACGACCATCACGTCCAGCAGAGTGCTGTCCATCATCACCAACTCCCCGGGCAACGCCGCGGCCGTGGGAGTGAACACCGGCACCGGCCGGGACGCGCGCCAACGCTGCCCTTCGGCCGTCAATGCCAGTCCTTCCTGCTCGGCGACCGCCCGTACCAGCCGGTTGAACGTGGCCACCGGGGGCACCGCCACCTTCCCGGGCCCTTGGGTGTCTTCCAGCAGCCACCCCACCTGGTGCCGCAGCCGACTCAATGTTCCAGTCGAACGCCCCTGCTGCTCCTCCAGCGCCTGCTTGATCGCGGCGACCACGCGCGGATCGGCACGCCCGAACACAGAGCGCTCCCGCTTCCTGCGGCCGTCGACGAGACCCCATACTCCCTGCGCGCGGTAGCGGGCTCGCATCCTGCGCACGGTGGCCACGCTGACCTGCTCTCCGGATGCGGTCAGCTCAGCGGCCTTGGCCGCCTCCCGCTGGGCGAGCCGGTACACGGCCGGGTCATAGCCGTCTCGAGGCAGCTGCTCCCGGCCGGTGCCGGGGTAGCCGGTCTCGACTTCCAGGACATGCCGCTCCCAGGCCAGGGCTCTGTCCCGGACCGCGGTGTCGCATCCGTCCAAGGGGCCGTGGACCGGTACACGCCGCTGCCCTGGCAGGGAGCGGTCCAGGATGGTGAAGTCCTGCGCGGCAAGCACGTGAGTGAGCAGCAGCACCTGCACACCTGCGCCTTCTTCGGCGACCAGACGGCAGCGGGGTCCGTCCAGACCGGCCAGGACATGGGCCTGTCCGTCGAACCGGATCCGGTCCCCGACTTCGACGACGCCCCACGGCCTCTTCACCGCCTCGCTCCTTCACGGCGACGCCCGGCTGGCACGGCGACCACGAGGGTCTCCTCGCTCAGGACGTGGTCCCAGGCCATACTGAGCAGGCCGTGCCATAGCCCGTGGTAGACGGCGGGCAGCGTTGCGATTGGATCCCCGAGCCGCAGCGCGCCCTCGAACAACGCGACAGGCGAGGCGAATACCTTGCACAGCCGGGCTGCAGGGATACCCACCGAACATCGGGGATGCCGGTAGACCGACAGCCAGCGCCCGTTGGCCAGAGCCACCGGATCTGCGGCATCCGCGAACCGGTGCTCCCAGCCCGCTTCCTGCGCACACAAGCCGGCCACCCGCGCCCGACTGGCAAGCCGTGCGGACGGTCCGCTGCTGCCAGGGCAGTCCACCAAATGAATGCTCCCGTCCACCAAGGCACAGCCAGGTCGGGTGCGTGTGTGACGGTCCGCCCGCCTTCCTCCCACACGAGCTCCACCGGACGGCTCACCATGCCTGTCACTTGGGGATCCTGATCGAGCATCATGACCGCGTCCCGCATGGCTGCGCTCCCGTACCCCACCAGACGGCTCGTGGTCGCCGACCACCACCATCCCGGAGCCAACCGCCGGCCCCGCCGCAGCGGGAAACCACGCACCATCGGGCATTCCATGAGGCACAGCCCCCCTACAGCGCTTCGCCACGGCCTCTGGACCATGACCCCGTCAGGCCCGACGAACCGCACGTCCACCTGCCGCAGATGCACGCTGGCCCCTCCCATCGACCCCAGTGGTCCACCGGACCCAAAACCAGCCTCCGTCTGATCAAAAACGAATCGGCCAGCCTGCGCAGTGCGCAATTGAACCGAGCCACACAATGCGGTGACGCCCTTCCTGACCAACCCGCACCCGCCTCCAGACTCTGCTAGAGGCCCCTGCGGAACCGGCGTACTGGCGACTTGACGCCCGCCCAGGTAGGAGCGTTCCCAGACGTAGAAAGAGTGATCAGGCGGCACCGTCGGTGCTGGATGGCCGGACGTCCGGCGCGGGTCCGTCAGTGATCTGACCCAGCGTGCGCGCCAGGGTGGGCAGGACTTCGTGGTAGAGCGTCTCGTGTTCGCAACCGTCGCCGCCGTTTGCGGCGATTGCGGCGGCCAGGGCGCGCAGGGAGAGTGGTCCGCTGGCTGCGAGTCGCTCGGCGAGTTTTCGGTTCGCCTCCCTTTTTTCGGGTTTCTGGCGGTACTTCGTTCCTTGCTGGTACAGGTCGACGTCCATGCCGACGGGGGTGATGGGCCGGCCGATGCGTTCGGTGAGGTTGGCGATGATCTGGATGCCGTGAGCGTCCAAGTCCTGCCAGGCGGCCACCGGCAGCGGTGCCATGGCCTTGAGGAAAGCGGCCAGGCCGTGCGTGGCGTAGCCGGCGCCCCATACACACAGCCACTGGTCTGCGACATCGGGGAGTTTGCACACCTGGGCGAAGGCGTCCTCGTTCTCGACCAGGAGCACGCCCACCGCTGAGCTGTCGATGAGCCCGAGGCTGCGCAGGCCGCCTGCGGGCAGGCCCAGCCAGGGGCGGCAGGCTGCGGCGTCGGCGATGACGGTATCGACGCGCCAGCGCAGGGGCCCGCGCATGCGCAGCTCGGTGTCGGTCTCTTCCACCGCCTGGTCGAAGGGGCGGCCGACGAGGTTGGCGAACGCCTGCCGGCGTTGCGCTGTCCACGTGTACTTGGTGTCGCGCATGCTCTTGCCCGCCAGGACCTTGGCGGTCATCGGCTGCGGGTGGGACTGGGCGGCCCACCACACCGCGGCGGACCTGACGGCCACCTCGTACACCCGCCAGTCCTCGGTTCCGGTGGTGCTGCCCGCGGGGACCTTCAGGGTGCGGGCCGGGGCGGTGGCGGCCAGTAGGGCGTGTTCGCTCGCGAGCTGGGGGATGCCTGCCATGGCCTGCAGTAGTTCGGCGTGCAGCCGTGAGGGGTCGGGGTGGCCTCGCAGCTGGGCGAGCTTGTCCTCTCTCAGTGATGCCCAGGACGGGGTCAGCTGCCAGGAGTCGGGGGTGAATCCGGTGGTTTGCACGACCTTGCAGCGCAGGATGACGGCGCCGCAACGGATGAGCGACACGGTTGTGCGCCACGCCTGTTCTTGGCCGAAGTCGGCCTCGATGGTGGTCCACCGCTTGCGGGTCCGGGTGGTCAGGACCTTGATCAGGTCACGGTCGGTCAGGCCGGCCGGCGGGTCGTAGGCGGGGACCGGGTCGGAGGCGATGAGGTCGACGACGGCGGGGTTGACGCGTCGTTTGCGGTCCACGGGCACGCGGGTGAGGACCTCGTCGCCGTCTTTTCGGGTGCGGGGCACGGTGACGGCGATGATCCCGGAGGGAAGTCCGTGCAGGGGCACTTCCCGCCGGCCGTGGGCTTCGCTGACTAGCAGGGCGGGGCGGGGGAGGGGCACGGTGGGCTCAGGCACGGGAGCGTCCTGCGGTGATCCAGTCGGCAGTCAGTTCCACGCGCTTGCCGTCGGAATCGTGTCCCCAGGTACGGGTGGGCTGGTTGTAGGCGTCGGAGGAGGAGGCGTGGACGAACCACAGCAGTTCGTCGCACACGTCGGCGGCATCCACCAGCACACTGTCCTGGCAGGTGCCCAGGATGGTCAGGTGCTGGCGGCGCGCCACGTCCCGCAGCGCAGCGAGCATGTCCTTGCGGTTGACCTCGCCCAGGCTGTTGCCGAGCTCGTCCAGGATCAACACCCGCCCCCTGGTCTCGGCGTCGGCCAGTACCGCGGCCAGGACCAGCTGGATGGCATGTACCTTCACCTGGGCGCCGTTGGCGTTCTCCCGGTAGTGCACGAAGGCGCCGCGCGGGGAGCGTTTCCAGCGCGGTGTCACCTGCCACCGCCAGGGCCTGGCGCCCTCGGGTCGCACGCTGGTGTAGTCCAGGCGCGCACCGTCACCGCCCCGCTGCCGGTCCAACGCATTGAAGGTGTCGCTGATCTGCGCGAACAGCCCTTCGACGTGATGTTCGATCATGTCCTGCAGAGCCTGGAGAGTGTGCCCGCTGCGCTCCGCCGCACGAGTGAGCTTGGCCAAGGCCTCCTCGCGCAAGGAGCGGCCGGAGGTGATCCGGGCGGCTTCGACGGCATCCTTGTCGCTGTGGCCGTCCAGCCGGGTCTGCAGGGGAGCGGCCACCTCGTCGAAGCCCGTGCGCGGCAGCGCGGACGCCTCCTCCTCTTCGAAGGCGTCCCGCAGGTGTTGCGCCAGGAGCAGGTCTTCGTCGACGACGCCGGTTATAGCGCCGGCCGGCAGGCCGTAGTGCTCGTACGCGTTCCGCAGATGATCCTCGACGTTCCGCCGCAGGCGGCCGGGCCGGGGCACCGGTGTGCCGGGGGAGGTTGCCTCCAGGAGTTCGGTTGCCTCCTCGGCGGGGGCGCCCCACAGAAGATGCCACTGCGGGCAGGAGATCTCGGTACGGGCTCTGACCAGCGCTGTGTGCTCCTTGGCCCGCTCCTTGTATGTCTTGGCGGCCGCGTCCCGGGTGAGCTTCGCGGTCGTCACCGCCTGGGCGTGGGTTGTCAGATCGTTCTGGGCCTGTTCCCACGCGTCGTGGCGCTCCTCCTCTGCGCTCCGGGCGGCGGTGGTTTTGTCGTCGGCCTCGGCGATCGCTTCGTCCAAGGCGGAGGCCTGTTCTTCCAGGGCGGCCAAATCCCGTGCCGCCACGGCTGCCTTGTGCTCGATCTCGGTGACCTCGAACTCGGACTCAGCCGCGGCAAGGCCCTCAGCCGCCGTAGACACTTCCTCCTCGCAGCGGCGGCGGTGCGCGACGGCCTGGGCCACGCGGGCATCCCGTCCGGCGACCGGAGCCTGGAAGCCGCCGACGACCGTCAGTGACAGTCCTGCGTCGTAGGCCGCGGGCGGGTCGTCCAGAGCCGTCGTGCGCTCCTGCAACGTGCCGAAGAACCCGGCCAGCGCCCTGCAACTGCGCACACCCGGAGGCAGGGCACCCCCGCCACTGTCCGTCCCGTCGGCAGGGTCGGCGGCGATGACCTGGGCACCGGGCAGGCCGCGCAGAATCTCCCGGGCGCGTTCTGCCTGCCCGCACGGCACCACCACGGCGTCGCGCCAGGGCCACAGGCGCGCCTCCCACTGCGCACGGACCGACTCCTCCAGCTGCAGCTGGTCCATCAGCCCTGCGGCGCTGACGCCGTGGCCGTCGAGGATCTCCAAGGCATGGCCCGCGGCCCCGCTGCGTCCCTGCCGGGCCGCTTCCTCCAGCCGCTGAGCCCGGGACAGGGCGCTGTCTGCGCCGGCCTTCTGCTGCCGCGCCGCATACAGCACGTCTGTGGCGGCTTCCAGCGCGCTGCGGGCATCAGCGACCGGCGATCCCCGCCATACACCCGCGCTCGGCCGAAGGAGGGTCATGCTCTGACGGATGACGTCCCGCCGGGTAGCCGCCGATGTCCGTTGCGCGGCGGCCTGCTCGGTGACCTGCTTGGCGTCCACCCACTCCTGGCGGGCGGCGGCCGCTGCCGCGGCCAGACCGGTGGCCGCCGTCAGCTCGCGCAGCTTCTCCTCGGCACCGTCGAGTAGCTCCTGCGCCTGCACCACCTGCTGCTCTTTGTCCTCCAGGTCCGCTGCCAGTTTCCGGTCAGCCTGGGCTGCCTCCAGGTAGCAGGCAGCCAGATAGCGCCGCCACGCATGGCGTCCTTCCTCAAGCGCGGTGCGGGCAGCAGCACGTGCCCGCACGCCCTCCAGTACTGCCTCTTCGTCCGCCAAGGCCAGGGCGTGCTCGTCGCGCGCCTTCTCCAACTGCGCAGCGTGCTCGAGGGCCTTGCCACGGCGGGCAGCCTCCTGCTCCAGCAGATGAGTCATACCGGACAGGGCGATCAGGGCCTCTCCGATGTCGTGCGGTTCCATCGCGGTCATCTGCTGGCTCAGCAGTGAGGGAACCGCCGGGCGCAGCGGCGTGTCGAGGTAGGTCAGGCACCGCGGTGCGTTGCCGTAGAGGGCGTCGGCCATGCGGTGTGCCGACAGCCTGGTCGCACTGCCCAGCTCCTGCCAGAGAGTGTCTGCCTGCGCCGCCCGCTCGGCATCGTCGGCCGCATCGGCCACGTGGATGCCTTCGGTCCAGTTGGCCAGGACGTACGGGGCGGACGCGGCGATGCGCACCCACACCGTCAGCGCCCCTTGCAGGGGGCCACTCGCAGCGAGCGCCTCGCGCCCACCGGATGCGTCGGGCCTGCCGTGTGCGAAGACGCCGACCACGTAGCCATGCGAGGCGGCTGGAATCTGCTGGGCCCGGTCCACCCCGGCCGCGTCGGGCTTGAACAGGATTCCGCTGGCGTCCCGCCCGTGGTTGGATTCCAACCGCCACTGGGGATCGGCCAGCAGCAACGAGACCGCGATGAGGAACGAGGTCTTGCCCGAGCCGTTGGAGTCGTCCTTGGGGCCCATCCCGGACACGGCGACGAACGTCTCGGGCACCACCGGCACCGCGTGGGTGGTCAGTCGGGCGATATCGAACGTCTGGACCGCCACCAGATGACGGTCACCGACGATGCCGCGGTGCTCGACGAGCTCGGGCAGTCCCTCCTGCTCGTCCTCGTCCTCGTCCGGCTTCTCGGCGCCGCGCTCGTGCCAGGTGCCGTTCATCGTTCCTGTCCTTCCTGGCTGGCGACGCGGGCCCGGCGCCGCCAGATCGACTCGGCCATGACTCCCTGCGGCTCGGCCAGCAGCACCAAATGCTCGAACAGGTCGGCCTGGGCCGCCGACGTCAGCCGCAGCAACTGGCTGCCCAGCACGATCCCCGAACCTGTTGTCCGCACCAGGTCGGCTGCGGCGAGACGACTCAGCGCGGCATCCACAACCCGGTCGGGGACCGCGGACTGCTTCAGCCGCTCCCTGTTCACCGGCACCCCCTGTGTCCACAGTGCCTGCGGCAGGACGCTGCCACCGGCGCGGGGAGCGGCGACGCTGAACAGCAGCACCAGCGTCAGCACGGCCCGGTCTTCACGGGGCAGGACTCCGACATCCTCATCGGCCAGCCGGGCTCTGACCATGTCGTCGTAGCCGGACAGGAACCCCTCTCCTACACCGAGCAGCGTCCGGCCCGAAGCGGCGAGTACCTCCTCGACCACCCTGCGCAGCGGCACCTCCGCCAACGCCCGAAAACGCGCCGCGGGCACCGGCAGCCGCGCGGTCTCCACCGCACACACCGCTGCCCGCACCTCTGCACGGCGCTGCTCCGACAGTGCCTCTAGATACCGCACTTCCATGTCTAGCCCTCTTCCACCTGGCAGGGCAGTAGGTCGTAGCCGCGCCGCAACTCATCGACATCCCGCTCGCTCCACGCAGCCACCACCGGCCCCAGTCGCACCATGCCGTCCCCGGCGTCGGCGGCCAGGTAGCCGCACGCGCGCAGGACCCGCAGCGCGCTGCGATACGGCGATGTCTGGGCGATCAGTGCCATGCCCTCCCGCAGCAGACCGTCCCCCGGCGGAACGCAGGCCGCCAGCACGTCCTCCTCGGCCACCGCGCCCCCCGGATACAGCGCTAGCTCGGGATCGGGCCAGCACAGGCGCACAGCAGCTCCCAGCGTCAGCAATTGCGACGGCGCTGCCTCCCGGTGCGTCAGTGGATCGCCCACCGCACCGCTGACCGGCTCCACGTCCGGCGCCCACCGCACCATGACCGCCGGGCCTCCGGCCGCTTCCACATCTACAAGGCGCCGCTGCACATCATCGGCGGCCCGCCGTAGCACCGACAGCCCATCGGTCGCACCCACTGCCGTCAGCGGCACGATCCGTACGGCCCGAGCCCGGGCCAGCAGATAGGCATCCTCGTTCATGCCGGATCCTCCTGTACGGCCGAAGAGTCTCCGCCCACGGCACCCGACACATCCTGCGGCAGCCGGTACAAGGACAGCGGACTGGCATAGGTGACCGCCCCAGCCGGATCGACGAGGACCTCCTCGCCGATCTCTACGAAGAACGGTGTCGCCGGGTCCGCAGACGCCTGCAGCAGGTCCACCACCGTGGCAATCGCCGCTCGCCATGGCAACGTCCCCAGCGTCGCCGTCAGGTCAGCCTCCTGCCCGCCCCTAACCAGCGAATTCATCGACGCCGAACGCCGCCGGCGCAGCAGCAATGCCTTCTCCCGCGCCGCTTCCACCGGATCGGGGCCTGGCGGGAGCGGCGCCGGCCGCGCCGGCCGCCGCCGAGGAACTGGCGGTCGCCGCTCCCCGGCGGCCACGAGCACCTGTGCCGCGGTGATCTCCACGCTGGCGGGATCAAACACCGTGGCAGCAAAGACCTCCGCCAAGGCGTCCACCGGCGCGCCCAAGGCCGCCGACAGGTACTGTTCCGGCAGCAGCATGCTGAAGTCCCGGCGGGCTCGCACCTGCTGCAGCAGCCTGTCGGAGAACTCATCCACGGCCGCCGAATAGCGAAGCGCCTCATCGATCAACCGGGTCCCCGACGCTCTCAGCCGTGGAAAGCGACTGCTGATGGCTCTAACCAACTGCCTCGCATGGTCCAATAACGCGGCCTTGGACTGGTGGTGGTGGCGTTCACCCACCAGCTCCTCGATGGGCTTGGACCGCACCAGCCGCAGCAGATGCGCGGTGGTGATGGACAGGTCACGTCGCACCCGCCGCAGCCGGTTGGCCAGTTGCTCCTCACTCAGCAAGCCCTGTGCCAGACCGACCTGTGTACGGTCCAGCAGAGTCATGATCTCCTCGACACCGCCGGCTTCCGCCAGCCGTTCGAAGACCAACAAGGCCGCACCGCTGGTCGGACTGAAGACGTAGCGCCCCTCGTAGGCTTTGCCCCGGGCCTGCTCCAGCATCCCCAGCCCCACAAAGACCCGGAACCGGGCATCGAACGCCTCTCCCGAGGCCACCGGAGCACACGCTGCCGCAATCTCCGACCGGGTCAGCCCCCGATCGGAGGCAAGATCCCCGAACGCATCGTGAATCGCCTCAGCCAGTTGTAACGAGACAGGATCGTCAACGACCGCACCGGCCGTCGATGCCACCGGCGCAACAAAAGGCCGCACGAAGTCCAACCGGTCATCGCGAGCCCCAGCCGCGGCACCATCGAACAGATCACCCTGCTCGAAGCCGCTCTCCTGCTCAGACAAACTCCCCCCATAACCTGCCAGGCGCCCCCGCAGCCTCTTCCCAGGAGACCGAACCTATCCGCCACAGGCGACTCCTGTTGCCACATCGCCAATATCCCCGCATAGACAACGGATGGCGCAAAACCTCTGCTTGTCAGGCGCTGCAGCGCACGGCCGAATGCGCCTGAAGATGGAGAGGCTGCGCGATGATGTCGGTCATGGTCACACCGGTTGAGTCTGCCGCCCCTCGCTCCGCTGGCCGTGCCATGTTGTTCCCTGACCAGGTGGAGGCGGTCGAGCGGCTGGTGCGGCATTTGCACCGCCCCGGGAGCCGGGGGCTGTTCGTGGCGGCGACGGGGACGGGTAAGACGCTGGTGTCCGTACGGGTGACGGACGGGCTTGGCGCGCGGCTGGTGCTGTTCGTGGTGCCGACGCTGGATCTGGCGGCGCAAACCGCTCTGGCCTGGCGCCGCGATCACCACCTGGAGCACATGGTGATCGTCTCCTCCCTGGACACCAGCGGCCGCGACGATTTGGTCGCCGCCCGCGTCATATCGACCACGAACCCGCACGCGCTGGGCGGACTGATGTCGGTCGTGGGGGAGGGGGAGGACCAGATCCGTGCGCTGACGGTGATCTGCACCTACGACTCCCTGGACAAGATCGAGCAGACCCAGCGCACCGGGTACGCGGTGCCGCCGTTCGACCTCGCGGTCATGGACGAAGCCCACCGGATCGCGGGCCGCGCCGACAAGAAGTGGGCGATCGTCAACGACGCGCAGCGGATCCGCGCGGACCGCCGCCTCTACATGACCGCCACCCCGCGCATCTTCGCCGCCCCCGAACTGGCCGAGTCCGCCGACACCACCCGCCCCCGCCGCCGTGCCACCGTGCCGAACCAGGAGCTGGAGGTGGACGCGTTCGCCAACTCCATGGACAACGAGCAGGTCTACGGCAAGAAGGTCTTCGAATACCCGCTCGCGAGAGCCGTCGAAGACGGCCGCGCCGCGGACTACCGCATCGTGGTGCCCACCCTCACCGACGCCGACCTGCGCCGCCGCCTGAACCTGACCGCCCCCGGCACCACCCCTGGCGACGGCAGCCGCGACGATCCGGACAGCGCGCTGCGCACCACCGCCCTGCACTTGTCTGTTCTGCGTGCCATGTCCGAGCACCGGCTGAAGAAGGTGCTGGTCTACTTCACCCTCGTCTCGGACGCCCGCCGTTTTGCCCGCGAACTGCCGCACACGGTGCGCCTGCTGGCCAGGACCGACCCCGGCCTCGTCCCCGGCCTCACTCCGCAGTTGTTCTTCGCCCATGGCGAGCACACGGCCGCCCAGCGCGCTGACGTCTTCGACGGCTTCCGCGCCGCCGACTGCGCGATCCTGGCCAACTCGAAGCTGATCGCCGAG
This sequence comes from Streptomyces sp. NPDC089424, assembly GCF_044749345.1. Taxonomy (NCBI): domain Bacteria; kingdom Bacillati; phylum Actinomycetota; class Actinomycetes; order Kitasatosporales; family Streptomycetaceae; genus Streptomyces; species Streptomyces sp. NPDC089424. The sequence goes on along the minus strand of NZ_JBIVHU010000013.1, from coordinate 16,449 downwards.
GGCGTCGACATCCCCAGCGTCGACGCCGTCGTCTTCGCCGACCCCACCCGCAGCGTCATCCGCTGCGTCCAGGCCCTCGGCCGCGCCCTGCGCCTGGACGTGTCCGGCAAGACCGCCTCCCTGGTCGTTCCCGTTTACGTCCCGCCCGGCGCCGACCCCGAAAACATCCTCGGCACCGCCTACGAACCGGTCTGGGCGATCGCTTGCGCGCTGGCCAGCCACGACCACCGCATCCTTGAGCGCCTGCCTGACAAGGCCAACCGCCTCCCACGCGAGACCAGCGATGTCATCGCACGGCGCTGGCACTTCGACTTCACCGTCCACCCCGAGCGCATCGCGCGCGCGATGGACCTGGCCTTCTTCGACCCCCGCGACCCGGCCGTCTCCCGTACCCGCCGCCTGGGACTTGCCGCTGCCCAGTCCTACCGCGACCAGTACGGCCACCTCGATGTCCCCGCCGACTATGTGGACCCCGCCGGCTACGCGCTGGGCACCTTCATCACCACCATGCGCGACGCCCGCAGCGCCGGCCGCCTCGACGCCGACTGGACCGCTGAACTCGACGCGCTGGGCATGATCTGGGACAAGCACGACGCCGCCTGGCGTGCCCGCCTGGCCGCGGCCGCCGACTACCTGCGCGCCCACGGCCACCTCGCCGCTCCCGCCGCCACCCGCGTCGGCGCCTGGCTCGCCGAGCAGCGCCACCTCGCCGCGGGAAACCGCCTTGCCCGCCACCGTGCGGAAGCCCTGAGCGGCCTCGCCGACGACTGGCGCCTGCCTCACGGTGCGGACTGGCACCGCAAGTACCACCTGCTGCGCGCTCACCTCGCCGACGGCGCCGACGCGGCCGCCCTCACCCACGACATGCGCCTGGCCGGGGTGAACATCGGCTCCTGGCTGCACCGCCAGCTCACCGCCTTCGACCGCCTGGACCCAGGCCAGCAGCAGCTGATGACCGCTCTTGGCCTCACCCCCGACAGTAACCCCCTCGCCCCTGCCCGCCGCCCACGGCGCACCTTCGAGGAGACCGTCCAGCTCCTGGAACTGTTCCTCCACCGCGAAGGCCGCGCCCCCGCCGCGCGTGAATCGATCCGCGTGGACGGCGACACCGTCCGGATCGGCGCATGGCTCGCCAAAGCCCGCACCAGGCACCGCGCCGGACAGCTCCCCGACGCGCACGCACGCCTGGTCGGCGCACTGTTCGACGGCGACTGGACCGCCGAGGACGCCGCCCCCGCCGCCGTCGCATAGCGACGGTGCGGCCAGACGCCCCGTGCCGTGGGCCTGCGCGGGCCAACGACCCTGCGCAGTCCCGGGGAAGGCTTCCCGGGGCAGGCCGGCGGCTGTTGTCGGTGCCGGCCCGTAGAGTCTGGGCATGGCCCGTTCCTGGACGCGACTGCACGAGCACCTCGGTGCCCGGCCTGGCCCGCTCACCTTCGAGATGGTCAAGGACGCCGCTGAGGCGGGCCTCGCCGAGTCCGACGACCTGGACTGGAAGGAGCAGCTGCCGCAGCCTCCGCGCGAGGGCCGCTGGAACGAGCTCGTCAAGGACGTCGCCGCGATGGCCAACACCCGCGGCGGACTGCTCATCTACGGCGTCACCGACCAGAACACCGACCCGGTCGGCATCAACCCTGACGACGTCAACTCCCAGCGATACGCGCAATGGATCCGCAACCACGTCCAGCCCTACCTGCCGGACGTCTCCATCACCACCCTGTCCGCGCCCGACCACTCCCTCAGTTTCTTGGTTATCGACGTCCCGGCCAGCCCGATGGCCCCGCACCACGTCTACGGCACCGCCGCCAAGGACAAGGACCAGCAGGCAGCCGTCGTCCCCTACCGCGACCGCGACCACACCGCCTGGATGGCCGAGCACCAGATCGAACGCGCCTACCGCGACCGCTTCACCCGCACCCAGCGCACCCAGGACGAGACCGCGGCACTGTCCGCGAACGTCCTGGAGAGCGTGCTGGCCGAACAGGCCGACCTCTCCGCCTGGTTCATCGCCGTAGGCCGCCCGGACCGGCCGCTGCCGCGCACCGCACCGCCGCTCGCGCGGGAGAAGGCCACCGACGTCTGCTCCACCGCGAGCGCCCGCTCCCAGCACATGACACGCAACTCCCTCGTGGCAAGCCCGCTGCGGGCTCTGGAGATCGTTCTGCCCCATCCCCGGCCCGGACTGCGCCGCTGGACCTTCAGCACGCTCTCCCGCCGTTTTGGCCGGGAAGTGCTCGCCGAACTCCACCACGACGGCAGCTGCGTCCTCGCCGTGAACCTGTCCTGGCGGGCCCTGCACCGCGAGGACGAGCGCGAACCTGAGACGGCGGAGGTCCTGGTCAGCGCGGACACCGTCGGGGCATGCTGCCGCGACATCCTGGCCCTCGCCCAGGAACTGGGCCGCCACCTCGGCGTGGACAGCACCCTCACGGTGACGGCCGGCATCGCCTCTGCCGAACTGGCGCCCCTGACAGCCGTCATCACCGACTACGCCGGCTTCCGCGAGATCGCTGAGGATGCCCGCCGACCGCGCCGGATCCAGCCTGTCACGGCACTGATCAGTCCTGCTGACGACGACGATGTGCTGCAGGCGAGGACACAGGAGATGTTCACCGACCTGATCCACCAGTTCGGCATCAACGCCCACCTGTAGCCGGAGCAGTCGCGAACCGAGGCCGGACCCTGCAGTGAAAGCTTGCGTGATGATGCCGAACAACATGTCATTCATGCCGACGGCAAAGACGGCGCCGCCGCAAACGAACTGCACTCTTCATGTCTGGCAAAGTGCGCGGCCAACTTTTGTATCTCACGACCCGCAATATTAATGGCGTGGTCAATGCTGAATCACACATCCACCTTCCGCCGCGAATGCGAAAAGTTGAGATGTAACTTTCACTCTGCGGGCAGATGTAATGCCGAGTGTATTGACGGCCTCAAATCAGGTTCGCTAATTCATGTCGCACATAAAGACGGAGCCGCAGAGTGATGTTTTCACTCTGCGGCTCCGCTAGAATGACTGGGTACGGATGGTGAAGTTTTCATCATCCGGCAGTCTTGGTGGGAATCGGATCTCGGGAGCTGCGTGCGAAGTGGAATCTCCTGCCGCTTGCGGGAACCGAACCGAAACGAGCCGAGACGGCTGCGGGGCCTGGGACCACGTGCGAGGTGGGACCAGGCTCCGCCGCACTACGAAACGTGCTGGACCAGCGGGTTTACCAGGTCCTGCACCTGCAGCCACGCCCAGTGGGCGATGTGGCCTCCGTAGTACAAGACCCCCAGGACTTCGTACGTCCCCTTGCGCCACGCCGGCTCGCCGGGTGCTGCGGGAAGGGGCGCGCCAAGGTCCTCGGCGGGGGTCTTCGCCTCGGCCGACTCGTCGTGGTATTCCTCACGGTCGGCCATTGCGGCTCTCCTTCTATCGAATTTTTAAGGTTCTGGGGAAGGAGTTTAGCGGGTCTTCCCGACAGGCCCCGCCGGGGCGTGTCTCCGGCGGCCTCGGACGCTTTCCCCGCACCAATGCAGTGCACCCTTTTGTCCCGGTTTATTTTCCCCCCTAGGGATGAATGATCACCCGAAAAGATACGCGGATGTGACGTTCGCCACCTCCAGCCGGATATGTGTGCCGGTCATTCGGTCTGCCGCGCGTATACGGGGCATTTCGACGGGAAGGTATTCCTCCGCTTGATGAAACCGGAGTCTCGTGGACGGCCCACTGTCAGTGCCGCACGCGACGATGCCGTCGTGGCCACCCTGGACGAACTGCCCCCGTACCGCCGCGCCAAGCTGCTGTGGCTCTGGGCCCACCAAGGCCTTCCCTACGTCGAGCAGCGGGTCATCGACGCCGCAGCACGCCCCTGCCGCCTGCCCTGCGCACCGCCCGGCCCGCCGGGCAGCGCCCTCGCCGTCCCGGGCAGCGACGGCCGCCTCCACCTCGCCTGCGCCGAGCACCTGCTGTGCGGGGACGAGCAGAGTGCCGGCGGGTGGGCGCACGCGCAGTACTGCTCCTGGGTGGAGGACGAGAACGGGCCGCGGGAGTGGCGGGGCAGCCGGGAGGAGAGCACCCCCGCATGGGGCTCCGCCGTCACGACGTGGACCGTGCGCCCGGTCGGCCCGGGCATCGACCCGGGCCTCGTGCCGCGGCGGGAGCGCTGCGCGGCCGGCCGCTACGAGGTCCTGCACCGCTGGCCGCCTCCACCGGCCCGTACGGCCTCGGTACGGCGGATGCGTGCCGCCCTCGTCGACGCGCTCGGCCCCGACTGCCACCTGTGCGGCCTCTACCCCGGCGCCATGGTCGACCATGACCACGAAACGGGCCTGGTCAGGGGCCTGCTCTGTGCCCTGTGCAACCGCACCCTCGAGGAATGCCCGCACGTCGCCGACTGTCCCCGCGCCGACTACCAGAACACACCGCCCGCCGCCGCCCTGGGCCTCATCTACCCGCTCAGCGACGAGTGGCGCACGACAGACGCCACCCGCCGCCGCAAGATCGAACTGCTCGGATTCGACCCCTTCGAAGGCCTGCCCACCCGGCGCATGCCGGGATGAGACACCGCCGGACGCGGAGCTCACCTGCTGAGCCGGACCCGGGGCTCAAGCAAAACCAGACGTCTCGAGACCCAAGGTGCGGACTGCGGCTGGTGATTGCGTTCCGCCCCACGGCACATCCGACCAGCCCGCCCTCCGCGCGCCCGGCCACCTGCCATGCTGGCGGCTTCACCGCCCGCACTCACGCGGCCGCACACAGGGGGAGAAGCTGATGCTGGACGCCGACCTGTTGAAGCACCCCGTGGTCCGGGACTGCGTTGCCGAACTCGTCGACGGCCGGGGCGGACTGGTCGTCTACGGGCAGGGACTGGGGGGGGGGGGAGACGCTCGTGGCGGCGGCCGCGGGGACCGCGACCGCCACGGGCAAGACCCTGACGATCATCGACGCCGAACTCCTGCGGGAGGCAACCGCCGCCCTGCTCAGGCACCTTGGCGTGGCCGAGCACACCTTCCTGTCTCCCGCGCAGGCCGCGAGCTGGCCGACAGGATTCGACCCCGACGGCATCACGCATCCTCATGGGGGAAACCCGGCCGGATCCGATCTGCGGGCCGGGCCGGGCCGGGCCGGGCTGCGGCGGGCAAGCGGCTTAGGACGCAGCACCGGCCGCTGCGCGCGCGTCAGCCCTGACCCTGGCTCGCAGCTACGAGCTCCGCCCGCTCCTCCTCGGCGGGCAGGCGTGACCACGCCGCCACCTCTTCCAGCGCCCCCTGCGACGGCCGCTGCGGCGGGGAAAGCACCGGATCCTGGGGGCCGGGCTGCCGGGCCCGGGCGCCACGGGGGCGAGGTCGGCAATGATCGGAGGATGACCGACGACTTGCACGCCGACCCAGCCCCCGGATCGGCACCGCGTCCCCATGGCCCGGACGAGATGCGCGCCCTGTCGGCTCCGCGTCGGCTAAGCGTGGACGACCACATGTTCACCGTGCCCGGGCTATCGGCGACCTTCCGGCTGCAGCTGTTCACCGCTGACGGCGCACGCCCGGTCGCGGTGGCGACCCAGATTGCCGGCGCGGAGGGCATGAGCCTGATGAACGGGGCAGAGAGGTTCGCGGGCGCAGTGTGGGAGAGGCACTGCCCCGCCGAAGACCAGCCGCCGGTGTGGGTGGAAAGGCAGCTCTGGTCTGAACCATCACACCAGGAAACCCGCTTCCGCCGCGTGGCGTTCGCCGACTCTGACCGCTACCGCCCACGAGGCCCGAAGTGGTCGGTGATCACCCACGATCAGCTGCAGGATCTGGTCGGGACACCTGTCGCCGCGGACCGCGGCGACGGCTACGCACCGCGCGCCGCCGAGCCGGAACCGCTCCTGGTGTTCGAGGAGTTCGCGGTGGTGCGCCTTGCCCGGCCGGCCCCCTTCCGTGAGCCTGAGTGCATGCCGGCCGGCGTGAACGGGTGGCGCCGCTGGCTGAGCCAGGTCGTGCCGCGCCGCGGCGGTGCCCGTACCTGCTGCTGGTACCACGGCGGCGACTGGCACCGGGTCAACGCGATGGCGCTGCAGGTCCTCCACCGGGCGCGTGCGCAGTCCGTGGGCCCCGACGACATGGAGGAGCTCGCCACCGCCCACGCGGCCGAGACCGGCGCCACCCGCTGGGAGAATGAGGCGCTGGCTAGCCTGTTCAGCATCTCGGACGCGATCCAGCCATCCAGCGGCACCGGTTACATCAACGGCCAGCACCGGGCTCAGGCCATGATGGAGACAGGCGTACGCCGGACCGTCGTCCTGCGCTATGTCGACGAGCCTTGAGCACTCACATCACCTGGCTTCCCCCCGTACCGCCCTTTGCGTAGAAGGCCTGGCCCACGACCCGCCGGCGTCGCGCAACGGCGGCACCAGGACGCCGCCGCCACCGGCGTCGGCGCCGCCCTCTTTTGGGCCCGGGGCCGCTCCCTGGACCGTTTCGTCTGCGGCATTGAGACTGCTGTGCTGGCAGCCAACCCCGGCGGTCGGGAGCCACGGGGCCCGTGCCCGGATGCGGGTGGGTGCGCTCCGAGGCGCGGATCATGGCGCGCAGCGCCGCCTTCTACTCTTCGTACGGTTTGTGGGCGGGCACCTGTCCGTCGTTGCGCCGCTGCCGGTCGCCGGTGAGCGCGACGATCCGGTGGACGGGCACCGAGATGGCCTGGTGGCCGCCCGTGGGGGAGAAGCCCACGCCGCCGGTGCCGGGCTCGTAGGAGGTCACGGTGCCGTACAGCCGGTGCAGCACGGTCTCGTCACGCATCCCGCACTCGACGTCCAGGCACAGCATCCAGTCGCTGAGCCAGTGGACGGGAAGGTTTTCCATCTCGGCGGCTGCGGGGCCGGGGTGTTCGTCGTCGGGGACCCAGCTGTACTTGCCGACGACCAGGTCGTTGTACACTTCCATCGAGTCGGGCCCGCTGTAGGCGGCGCGCCGCACCGCCCGGGCCGCCGTCACCATGGCCGTGGGCGTGGCACCCGGCCCGTCGCCTTCAGCGTCCACCGGCAGATAGGGGTAGGCGCCGCGCAGCAGCGCCAGCACGTCCCGCTCGTCAGGCCCGGCGCTGCCCGCGACAAGGTCCGGTCCGAGGACGACCCGCTGTTGGTCGTCGCGGGTGTGCTCGACGGCGTGCCGGGCGGCGAAGCGGGGGACGGCGAGCACGACAGCATGATCGGGTTCAACGCCATAGCCGCTGCGGCGGCCACCGAAGGGGACGGTGGGCCCGTGCTGCTCGTACTGGGACAGGTAGGCCAGTTCCGCATCCCGCTTGCTGGTCAGCGGCCAGCCGCTCACCAGCAGCAGCTGCCACCCGTCGCCGCCGTCAGCCGTGGCCGCCCCCAGCGCCTCCTCCAGCCGGCTGCAGCAGTCCACCACGTACTGCTGTCAACGGTGCTGGAACTCCGCATCCGCCCACTGCGCGGCAGCAGCGAACCCGGCACCCGCCACGAGGGGCCGGCTCCGGCAGCGCCGTCACGTCACGCACCCGTGCGCCGCCCCAGACGGTTTCCACCGCCCGCATGGCGGCCGCACGCGCCGCAGTCGCCTCGCCGCCCTGGTCCCGGACACTGCTCCACACGCCCGCCGGACGGCCGCCCACACGTCGAACGGCTGCGCCCACCGGGACTGCAGCACCGCGGCCGCCAACTCCTGGGCCGTGCGCCGCACGTTCCCGTTGGCGGTCACCGCATCGCACGCCCCGCTGACCGACGTCGCGGAGCGCGCTGTGGGCGCCGCCGCCCGCCAGCCTGCCAGCGCAGTCTCAGAACGCTCCAGCACCCCCGACCACGCCTTGAGCACCTGCCGCGCGCCCGCACCAACCAGCGGGTCGGCCGTCCACGGCTCAAGCCTTCCGCGCACGTCTGCATCGCGGTGGCGGGCCGCTTCCCACAGCACCCGCGCATAACCCTCCCAGGACCGCGGGCCCGCCTCCTGCTCCTCCAGCCTGGGCACCCGCCCGTCAGCCGCGACGACTTCAGCTGCCGCCCGCCACAGTGCCTGCTCGCCCGGCTCCACACACCACCGGGGCACAGTGACGGCACACCTGCGCACAGACATCCCGCAGAGCGAGCGGACTGCCCATCAGGTGCTCTGCATACCGGCAGTGGCTCCGCCACGCCGCCACCTTGGCGGGAACGTGCCATTTGCCGCAGCCCGCACGTCCGACTACCACGGAGATCTGCCGCAGCGGTCCAACGTCCACGCCGGCGGCCGCCAGTTCCTTCTCCCGCAGCACCGGAAGCCCTTGGTCACGCCGCATGACAGCCCGCCCCCTTGTCGCCTATTTGCTCTCGTCGCTCACTGTGACACAGGCGCCCGACCGGCGTGCTCGGTTGCCCAGCGGGGTCACCCTCCCCGGCACGGACCCGGCTGTGACATGGCGCGCGGGTCTGTGCCGGCCCGGTTCGGCTTGCTTACGGCATACCCGTGGCCGGGTCCTGGGAGGCACGGGCCTTGTCGAGCCCGTTGAGCACGGCGGCGCGCCAGAGGTCCCCCCGGTGAGTGATCTTCGCGCAGATCTGCCGGTACTCGTCGAGGGCGGCTTCATCGCACCCCGGACGCGAGGTCCGCTTCGGGCAGGCCTTGGGGTGGCGCCGCTTCCACTCCTCAAGCAGGGTTCTGGCTTCCTTGGAGGTGTGCCAGCACGCGGCGTAAACGGTGTTGACCAGGTCGACGGGCAGACGGACCGTGACCGACTTCTCCCACGCGCCGTCCGGGGAACCGGCCGAACGGCCCGGCGCTCGTGCCTGGGGAGGGAAAGGCTCCCACTCGCGGTTCCATCCTCGCTGTTCGATCTCCAGGCACAGGCCGCCGGTCACCAGCGCGTCGCGGCTGTCGATCAGCACCCCGCTGCGGCGCAGTTCGGTCTTCCGGTCCTCCCACTGACCGCGTCGGGCATCGGCCTCGCGCCGGGTCAGCCCTGCGGTCGAGGCCATGGGATGTCCACGTGCCCGGGCGCGCTGCTCCACGAAGAACGGTTTGAGGCCGTCCAACTCCTTGCGGGTGTCGCAGGAGACGTACGCGGTGATCTGGACGGTACCGGGCACGGAGCCCGTGATGAGGGTGCGCAGGTTCATGAAGGTGCCGTCCTAGGGCTTGTTCCCGGCCTCCGGGGACGCATGGGCATACATGTTGCGCAGCGCCTTGAGCGCGATCCGGCGGTAGCGCGCTGCGGTCTCGGGCTGGATGTCCAGAAGGTCCGCGGTCTCGTGGACCGTCAGCTCCTTGAGGAAGAGGAGCTCGATCACACGCCGCTGCATGTGCGGCAAGCTCTGCACCTTGGCCAGCAGTTCCTCGTTCACCAGGGTGCTGGTGACGACATCCTCGGCTGACCGCTCGTACTCCGGCCGCGAGAGCACCGCGTCCCAGTCGGACAAACCTGTGAGGACCTCACGTCTGCGCCACGCCCTGCGCTGGTGATCGGTGGCTGCGTTCCCGGCGATCGCGTACAGGTAGGAGACGACCTTGTCCGGTTTGATGACGAGTCCGCGGTGCAGCCGGGTCATCCAGCGGTCACGGACGATTGCCAGGATGTCGTGCATGGTCTGCTCGTCGAAGCCGTGCCTGCCCCCTAGGAACGCGGACAGTCTTGGTTCGATGTCGAGCAGCACGCGGAAAGCCCCGCTTTCCACGATGGCCTTGGCCTCCTCAGGTGTGGGCGGGGAGGACCTGTCGGCCGGTGGACTCTTGCCGACCGCAGGCGGAGTCGAGCTCCGGAGCGCCGTGGGCTCCTGGCTGCCGGCGATGTGCTCGCCCGCAGCTCCGTCGGCACGGGGCAGGGCTGGCGCCCAGGCCGCCACTGCGTCCTGGGCGCCAGCGGTGTACTCGCTGGTGCGCACGGCTACCAGCCGAACGCGAGTCGGCGCCTGCCGTTCCTCCGCTCGAGCACCATCCGCTCCGGCACCATGCGCCGCAGCACCCGCCCGACGGCGCGCGCGGCGCCGGCGAGGGTGTCCAGGGTCAGCAGGCCGATCGCGGCGATGAGCGCGCCCTCGAGCGGGTTGTCCCATGTCACCTGGCCGTATGCGATCCGCAGGAGTTCGATCACGATGATCGTGATCACGACGCCGCGGCGGCCACGGCGTCGCCACCGGGCCGGTGTCTCCGCACACGGGGCCACCTGAGCGGCGCGCGGCGACGGGGTCTTCTTGGTCACTTGCTTCCTCACACTTTTGTGATCATGGGCCCGCTGCTGCACCGAGGGGAAGAGTCGTTGCGCGAGCCCGCACCGTTGGGTGCCGTCATATTGCCCCGGCGTGGCCGGGAACGCATGAACCTGCCCTGGGAGCTTGCAAGTTTGGATTCGGCTGGCCACAGCGGACGGCGCCGCCCGAGGACGCCTGCGGACGGCACCGGCAGTGTGGTCAACGGCACTAGGCACCCGCAGGGCGGAGATTTTTGGGCCCGCCGCTCGACTCTTCCCAAAGCAGCACGGCGGGCCCGTGAGGACGCAAGTGAAACGTCTTCACCTGCTAGACGTACGCCACGGAGGAAACCGGACACTAATGTGACCTAGGCCACACAAAGCTGGGGTGAAGTTAGTCGCGGCTCGTCCACACCGTCAAGGCGATGCGGCCCAATGGCCAAAAGCACCAAGGCTCCAGGTTGTACGGCGCATAAGCGGGAATCTGCCCGTCGCCGCGGCGTACGACAAGCTGCGCGAGGAGCTGCTCGAGATGACGGCCTACGTGCACACACACGGCAGGTGGAAGACCTGTTGGAACCACGGCGTCCAGGGCGCGGACCTGGTCGCCGCCCGCCAGGTCCTGAAGACCGCGGAGGGCGCCGTCCCCCGTGCCCGCGACTACGTCGACGCTGCCGCCTGAACGGGCCGTGGACGGCCGTTCGTGTCCCCTGGGGTCCGGAGGCCACCTAAGGGGTACAGGGCGGCCCGCACGGGGCGCGCCCCCGCTCGAGAGGCCAGCCCATGGACTCCGTCCGCACCTACCTGGTGATCAACGCCCGCGCGCCGCTCCCGGCCGCCTTCACCTTCGACAGCGCCGCCCCGGCCGGTTCCGTCGTCACGCTCACAGTCGGAGGGAGCGCCGTCCGCGTGCTGCTCGACGACTACCGCGTCCGCGGCGTGTACTTCGCCGCCGAGCAGCAGGGCGTCTCCCTGCAGCCACCGGGTGGGGCACTCGCACGGAGTGCCCCACCCGGTGGCGTTACCGGCCGGGGCGGACGCACCGCTTCACGAACGCTGCGGTCGCCACCAGGCCGACCGCCGCTCCCGAGCCCCAGCCGTCAGGCACAATGCCTGCGAGGTCCGCCGCCACGACCAGCGTGAGGCCGTACAGCCCAGCCTCGGTGCTAGTGGGACGCTGGAACCGGAACAGGTCCGGCCTCTCCAACTCGGCACGGTTCTCAAGGTTTGCCATGATGAAGGCCTCCGCGTTGTCGTGGGTCGCTACTCGAAGCCCGGAGATCAAGGGGCCGCCCCCCGTGAAGGGGCGGCCCTTCTCCGTGCTCGCATCATTAAGTGCCACGCTGAACAACGACTGTGGCGTGTACCCGATCGTTATTCGGGCCTCGCGATTTCTGCGCGGGTGGTCACCACACACCACCACGGGACTCCCCCACCACCCACCATGACTCCGCCACCCGTCACCCCGAACTGGGGAAGGAGGTCGTCCACCATCCGTGCCAACTCGACCTCACGGGTGGGCCTCTGGCCAGGTGTTTCCAGCGGCTATCGGTCGCCCACCACCCACCTTTCGGTGGCCACCATCCCACCTGTTCCGCGCTGGATGGTGTGGTGATGTCAACCCGGGATGGTCGGAATTGGGAACGCCGTATGGCGGTAGTAACGCGGCCCGAGCGGCAGCTGACCTGCAGTGCACCGCGCGGGTTGATTCCAAGAATGATCCAACATTGATTGAATCAATGTGGATTCGTCGAGGCGCGGGCCGAGGTGGGGAGTCCCCCTTGTTCACAGACATCCCGTGACGGCTGTGATCGACTGCCATGCGCCTTCCGCCACGACAGCACGCTGGGCAAGGAAGCCATCGACGCTCTCCTCAACATGGCCCTGCCACCGTCCGCGAAGCCCTCCGAGAGCTAGCCAGAAGCCTCGGCCAGCGAGGGTCCGGTGCGAGCCGGCCGGGCACGCGTGAACAACGCCCGCGCCTCGGGCTGCCTTCTGGACGGGCCCAAGGCGCGGGCGGGTGGAAGGTTCTCGGCAGAAATGCTGTGATCTTGGTGCCCGGAAGGCCTTCTGGCCTGGGGTGCCTCAACTGTATTCGGACGCCATGTTTGGTCTGTGGACCTGCAGGTTCTTCACTTGCCACGTCTCTGGCCTGGCACACCGCAACTCGTCCTGGGCACACATCAATTGCGCTAGGACACGTACAGCAGGCGCACGGGCCTGGAACGAACCGGGATAGTCCTGCCCAGCCAGACGACTGTCAGTGGCGGGTGGGAAACTGCCGCCTTGGCCGACAACATCACGACCGAGGGGGATATGTGCAAGGAAATGACGGTCCGGATCGGCGGGCCCTGCCCGCCTGGCTGGGGGGACGGCAGGCGCTGCGCCCGGCATCCTATGAAGATCACCCTGCAGGTGTCCTGGGACGTTTCGGCATGGGCTACATGCTGGCCGCGCAGACTTCCGTCGGTGTGGGAAAGACCATCGAAGCAGGTCTCTTCCTCGCCGAAACGGCCAGGGACCGCCCTCCGGCCGTCTCCCGCTGGACGATCCCCAGCGGGCACCATCGAGTGCCGGCGCTACGGCTGGGGCAACGGCGGCGGGAAGAAACCGCCCGCCATACGGACCACCGTCCGGCCGCCGCGGTGCGCGCTGAAGTGACCCTGCGCCCAGAGTCCTTCGCCCGCCGCAGGATCCGTGCGCGGACGGTGCCGAGGCAGGAACGACTCACCGAACCGCGACGCCAGGAGCGATACCGCGAACTGCGACGTCGTGTGGAGGAGCGGGAGGCGGACGGGCGCCACCAGAGCCGTACCACCACCGTCGGCATGCGCCGGGTGCGCGACAGCGATGCCCGGGAGGCGGTCCTGCTGCGCAGCGGAGGTCTGTGCGAGAACCCCTGGTGCCTCCTGCGTGCGCTTCCCTACCGGACGGCGGCGGGCGGCTGCCTGCTGGAGGTCGACCACATCGACGACCATGCCCTGGGAGGGCGCGATCACCCGAGCGCCATGATCGCGCTGTGTCCCAACTGCCACGCCCACAAGACGCGTGGAGCCGACCGCACCGAGCTCCGAGAACGCCTGCGGTCTGCGGCCGTGGAGCTGGACGCCGTTCAGGACATGGGCGCTGGCCGGACCGCGGGCGCGGTGCTGCGCCGGAGTGAGGTCGTTCTGGAGCAGTGCGCCGCGCTCCTCGTGTCTTTGGACGACGCCGATCGTGAGCGGGCCCTTGCTTCCCTGGCTGCCCGCTTCGGGTAGGCCGCAAGCAGCCAAAACGGCGGTCCGGGCCCCACCGGGCCTGGACCGCACCGCGTAGTGCACCAGTTGCTCATCAGCCACAGGCGCAGCACTTCGCTGGTCACCTGTCCGCAGCGTGCGCGGCCTGGCCGACCAGTGACACGCCCTCGGATATCGGCTGGCCCGGTTGGCGCTGTGCGGCTCCATGCGTGGCGCCGTCACCGTCCTCCCGGGCCGGACGCGCGCTGATCGATCTTCCCGGTCGGCCATACACCGCCGATCACCCATGGCTGGACCATGTCTGCGAGTTCTTCCGAGAACTGGTCACCACCGCCCACTGCCAGGTGGGCGGCCCATTGCCGTACCGCGCCTGCGGCCCAGTCCGCGATCTGGAGCTGGGGGTGGGAGGTGCTGTCCGCGAAGTCGATCTGCACGGCCTGGAGCGGATCGTTGAAGCGGCCGGGGCGGGCGGGGTCGGGGAGAAGATGTGCACCGCGCAGCAGCGTCGCGTTCCGGTCGATCACCTTCGAGGTGTCATGGACGAGACGGAACTGCCCGATGGTCTCCCCGAAGCTGGTGCAAAGGCAGTACAGCGCCGGCACCGCCGGGTCGAGGATGTCGCGCTGCGCGCCGCTGGCCAGGTCCGCGGCGGTCGCGTCGGCCACCTGTCGGCAGCATTCCAGCAGCTCGATCCATCCGGCGAAGTCCGCGTGCTCCGCCGGGATCGACGCCCGGTAGGCGGCTATGGCGGTGAAGAAGTCGTCGGTCGCCGTCCGCTGACGCATCCAGTCGACGAAGGCCTGCAGCATCTGCTGATAGGCCGCGGCATCCCCGATGACCGGGCCGGCCATACCCAGCAGCTCGGCCAGAGCCAGATTTCCCCCGCGCTCATACAGGTTGAGACCGTCCGCGTCGGCCAGCGGCTCCACCAGAACGTCGACCAGCTTGGTGACCACCATGAACCGCTTGTCCATCAGATAGCTGCGGACGCTTCCCTCGGGCATGCTCCCGAAGGCCCGTTTCAGGGCCTTTCGGCCGCCGGACGACCGGGCGAGGGATCCGTACTTGGGCTCCCCCTGGGTGGACGGAAGCTGAGACCTGACCTCGTCCACGATCGACGCGGCCAGTTCGTCGGGCAGGTGCACTCCGGCCAGCGTGAAGACCGGCTGATGGGGATCGAGAAGGTTCTGCCCGGAGTTCGAGGACTCGTCGGCGTAGACGACAGGGAGAAGGCCGGAGGGAGTATTCATCCTCGGAGCATGCCGGGCTGGCAGGCCGACGGCCACCACAATTGCCTCCCCGCGCCCGTTCCGCGGTTGCCGGCACCTCCCCGGACGCCGACCAGAATCACGCCCGCGTCAGGCTCAGTCCTCGCGTCTGGGGCGGTGGACCAGATGCATGCCGAGGGTGAGCAAGAGCTGTCGCCCGGCTTGGTTGAACTGCTCCTGGAGGGTGGGCGCGCGGTAGAGGTGGGCCAGTTGTCCGGCCTCCGCAGCGAGGTCTCCGCGCTCGGCGAGGTAGTCGGCCGTGGAAGCCCGGTGGACGGCCCGGGCCCGCTCCAGCAGCACGCCGTCCACCTTCCCGTCCAGGGTGTGGGCCAGCGCCGCGGACAGCGCCTCGACGTAGGTCACGACCGCCTCGACGGTCATCGGGGTCTGCGCGGGCCCGAGCGCGCGGACGAGGCCGCTGGCAGCGAACACCGATTCGGGCTCCATCACGTCCCGTACCGCGTCCAGCAGCTCGGCCCGCCCGCGCACTGTCAGCGCTTTGCCGTTGCCCAGCTCGGCGATGATCCGCACGAACCGGGCCCGCGCGGTCGGCGTGGCCAGCTGATGCACGACCTGCTCCAGCAGACCCACGGCGCCCTCGCGCGCCACCTCCTGGCTGCGCCTACCGCGCCCCACCCACGTTACCCAGGCGCGCTGCGCCTGCCGGGTGGGCACATAGCCGTCCCACCACAGCCACATGGCCAGCGGTACCTGCGCGAGCGCGTTCAGGTGCGCCACCTGCTGGCGCTTGTCCAGCAGGAGCAGCAGCAGCCGACGCTGGTTGACGCTGTGCTCGGCCTTGTCCGACCCACGCCGCCGGGTACGCAGACGCGGCTGGTCCAACAGCCCCTTGGCGATCCAGTCGGTAACCCGCCGCACGGTCATGTCCGCATAGCCGGCGGCATGGGCGTCTGCCACCAGATCGTCGATGGTGCCGGGCCCGCTGATGCTCTCCCAGGAGTACACGAGGTGGAAATTACATCGTTCTTGCCCCAACCAGGCCCCAGTTGAGGATGCACCGCCCACCACCCGGCTGCCACGATCGAAACACAGCAGCACCACAGCCCGGCGGCCCCCACAAGCCGACCGCGACGCCACCCCACGACCCTGCCCAGCGCACCGCTGCGCCCTGGCCGAACGAAGGACACCATCATGCAGAAGAACGACTGCGCCACCCCGCACCAAGACCCCGTGACGGACGCCCCCGCCTCCTGGCGGCGCCTTGTCTCGATGGCGCTCCTCACCGGAGCCGTCCGCCACATCGGGGCCCTTCTGGCCGGCCTCGCAGTAACTTGGTGGCAGCACGACTGACACACGCCAGCCGCACTCCCGGGAAGAACCCCATGCCTCCACAGCCGGGTTCAACTGACAGCGCCTCACCCGAAGAGAGCACCCACTCGAGATCCGGATTCACCGAAAATTCTGGAGCAGAGGAAACAGCTAGCAGCCAGTCACCCACACGCCACCCTTACCCTGTAGCCAGCCGCCCGCGAACGCGGGCCGGGTCCGGGAGCGCAGCGGACGGACCCCAAGGTTCCTTCCAGGAGCGCAGCGACGAAGGAACCGCCGGCTCGGAGCGCAAGCGGAGAGCCGGACAGGGGACCAGCCCAAAGTCCGGATTCAGCAAAGAATCTGACGGAAGGACACAAGGCCTGGAGCGCAGCGCAAGGCCCAACTCCTCGCACCGCGAGGAGTTTCACTTCATCATCCCGCGCGACGCGCGGGTCATCACTTCAACTCCCGCGCGCAGCGCGGGAGTTCTCTAGGAATCTGCGAAGCAGATTCTTACCCGCTCCGCGGG
>NZ_JBIVHU010000012.1:0-195400 GCF_044749345.1 Streptomyces sp. NPDC089424 | reverse complement strand
CCCCCCCCCCCCCCCCCCCCCCCCCCCCCCCCCCCCCCCCCCCCCCCCCCCCCCCCCCCCCCCCCCCCCCCCCCCCCCCCCCCCCCCCCCCCCCCACCCCCTTCCCGCCGTACGCGGCTGCCGCGCCGTGTGACTGCCGCCTGAGCGGGCCGGTCGCGCGTGGTGTTGGGTGCGGCTGCGGCGTCGTGTGGCTGACGCCGAGTGGGCCGGTTCCCTCGCGTCCCGGGCGGGTGCGGCGTCGTGTGACTGCGCCCGGGCGGGCGGGGCGCGTGGTGTTGGGGGCGCGGGTGCGGCGTCGTGTGGCTGACGCCGAGTGGGCCGGTTCCCTCGCGTCCCGGGCGGGTGCGGCGCCGTGCGACTGCGCCCGGGCGGGCGGGGCGCGTGGTGTTGGGGGCGGGTGCGGCGTCGTGTGACTGACGCCCGAGCTGGCCGGTTTCTTCGCGCCGCGGGCGGCTTCCGCACCATACGACTGACGCCTGAGCGGGCCGAGGCCCTCGCGCCCCGCCGGGCGGCCGGTCCCCTCGCGCCCCGGCGGGTGCGGCGGTGTGGGCCCGACGTCTGAGCGGGCGGTCCTTGCGCCGTGGGCGGGTGTCGCGCCGTGCGCCCGATGCCCGCGCGAGCGGGTTCCTTGGTGCTGTGGGTGGAGGCGGCGTCGTGCGTTCGATGCCCGAGCGGGTCGGTCTCCTCGTGCCGGTTTGGGCATGGGACAGCCTTGTCGGGGCGGACTTCTTTGTGGCGCCCCGGGGGTGAGCTGGGGTTTTAGAGGAAGGCGAGGTGTACGACGCCGAAGGCGCAGGCTGCTACTGCGCCGGCTGCCGGCATGGTGATGAACCAGCCGAGGACGATGTTCTTGGCCACGCCCCAGCGGACCGCGTTCACGCGCTTCGTCGCGCCGACGCCCATGATGGCCGAGGTGATGACGTGGGTCGTGGAGATGGGGGCCTTGAAGAGGAAGGCCGTGGTGAACATGATCGACGCGCCCGTGGTCTCGGCGGCGAAGCCCTGAGGGGGGTCGAGTTCGATGATCTTGCGGCCGAGGGTGCGCATGATGCGCCAGCCGCCGGCGTAGGTGCCGAGGGAGAGCATGAGGGCGCAGACGATCTTGACCCAGAGGGGGATCGGGTCGCCGTAGTCCTCGACGTCCGCGATGACCAGGGCCATCACGACGATGCCCATGGTCTTCTGGGCGTCCTGGAGGCCGTGGCCGAGGGCCATGCCCGCCGCGGAGACGGTCTGCGCTATGCGGAAGCCGCGCTTGGCCTTGTGCGGGTTGGAGCGGCGGAAGATCCACATGATCGCCGTCATCACCAGGTAGCCGACGATCAGGCCGACGACGGGAGAGATGAACATGGGGATGATGATCTTGTCGAGCACGCCGTCCCAGTAGACCCGCGTGCCGCCGGCCAGTGCCGCGCCGACCATGCCGCCGAAGAGGGCGTGGGAGGAGGAGGACGGCAGGCCGAAGTACCAGGTGATGAGGTTCCAGGTGATCGCGCCGAGGAGGGCGGCGAAGAGGATGCCCATGCCCGTGGAGCCCTCGGGCGTCTCGATCAGACCCTCGCTGACCGTCTTCGCGACGCCGCTGCCCAGGAAGGCGCCGGCCAGGTTCATGACCGCTGCCATGGCGAGCGCGGCCTTCGGCGTCAGGGCGCGCGTCGACACGGACGTGGCGATCGCGTTCGCCGAGTCGTGGAAGCCGTTGGTGTAGGTGAAGAAGAGGGCGACCAGGATGGTCACGACCAGGGCGAAGGTGTCCATGGACGGGTCAGGACTCCTTGACGGCGATGGTCTCCACCGTGTTCGCCACGTGTTCGAAAGCGTCGGCGGCCTCTTCGAGGACGTCGACGATCTGCTTGAGCTTCAGCACCTCGATCGCGTCGTACTTGCCGTTGAAGAGGTGGGCGAGCAGCTTGCGGTGGATCTGGTCGGCCTGGTTCTCCAGCCGGTTGACCTCGATCCAGTACTCGGTGAGGTTGTCCAGCGTGCGCAGGTGGGGCATCGCCTCGGCCGTCAGTTCGGCGGCGCGGGCGAGCACCTCGATCTGCTGGTCGACACCCTTGGGGAGTTCCTCGACGTTGTAGAGGACGACGAGGTCGACGGCCTCCTCCATGAAGTCCATGATGTCGTCGAGGGAGGACGCGAGGGAGTAGATGTCCTCGCGGTCGAAGGGCGTGATGAAGGAGGAGTTCAGCTGGTGGAAGATCGCGTGCGTCGCATCGTCACCGGCGTGTTCCGCTGCCCGCATACGCTCCGCGATCTCGGCCCGGGCGGAAGCGTCCGCCCCGAGCAGTTCCATCAGGAGTTTCGAGCCCGTGACGATGTTGTCCGCGGATGCGGCGAACATGTCATAGAAGCTCGTCTCCCTGGGGGTCAGACGAAAGCGCACGTGGGGTCCTCGGGGTGCTTCGGTTTCGGTCAGGGTGATGCTAGGCGCATCATCCGGCCACGGCTAATGGGCCGTCCTCCAGTGTCGCCCATGAATTCCGTGCATCTGTACGGGGGCGCTTCGGTGGCCGGCTCCGGGCAGTGGCCAAGGGGCCTATACCCAGCAAAGTTCGGTACGATATACCCAGTAGGGGTATGTGGATGGAGGACACGCGATGACGACCGCCGAGGCCGGTGAGGGCGTGGTGACCGACCACGACCGGGGCATCCACGGGTACCACAAGCAGAAGGACGAGCATCTCAAGCGGCTCAGGCGGATCGAGGGACAGATCCGTGGCCTGCAGCGGATGGTCGACGAGGACGTCTACTGCATCGACATACTCACGCAGGTCTCCGCCTCCACCAAGGCCCTGCAGTCCTTCGCGCTCCAGTTGCTGGAGGAGCACCTGCGGCACTGCGTCGCCGACGCCGCGCTGAAGGGCGGGACCGAGGTCGACGCCAAGGTCGAGGAGGCCACGAAGGCCATCGGGCGGCTGCTGCGGACGTGAGCTTTCGCTCACTTCCCGCGGGCGTCGTCCCCGCGTTCCTCCGCCACCCTCAGGACCTGGTCGATGCTCTCCAGGCTCAGCCGGTCCTCGTCCGCCGCGGAGGCCGCGATGATCAGCTCCCCGCACAGCTCGATCTCGGCGAGGGCCACGTGGTCCTGAACTGCCGTACCGCCGACCGGAGCCACGTGCATCACCTCTTCTCTGCCGTCACCGGCTTCCTAGAGTAGGGAGTGGCCTACACAACGCGCATGGCACGGACGGGCTAGTTCACGCCGGTCACTCCTCGGCGATCCGGCCCGCGTAGATGTCCTCCCGGGGTGGCAGGGTGACGTCGACGGGGGCGCCGAAATCGTAGAGCAGGGTCGTGGAAGCGACCGCCACGGTGCCCTCCTGCGTGCCGTTGACGAAGCTGAAGCGGTGCCTGATCTTACGGATCCTGCCCTGGTCGTCGAGGTACACGTCGAACGGGACCTCGGCCGTGGCGAACCCTTTCGCCGCCGCCGCGAGCGACGCCCGGCCCCCGGGTGACGCGGTGCCGGCCGCCTTCGTGAGATCGGCGGTGCCCCGGTAGTGGTGGACCTCCGTGCCCGCGACCTGGGTCCGCCCCACGTACGTCGCCGAGCGGGTGCCGCGCAGCACCTCGGCGGCGGCCCACGGGTCGGTGGCACCGCCGGTGACCAGGTTCCCGTCGGAGAGGGTCGCCGTGTCGACCCGCACCCACTTGTCCGCCGGGACCCCGGCGCCGCGGTTCTTCATGTAGAGGGCGCCGGGCGCGAGCAGCTCGGTGATCGGGCGGTGCTCGCTCTGGCCGGACGGGTCCTGGGGGAGCAGGACCTTCAGCCGGCCGCGCTGGCGGGCGAAGTCGTAGACGCCCTCGCCGCGGATGGTGACGCGGGTGCCGCCGGTCGCCATCTCCATCGACGTACGGGCCTTGGACGTGCCCGCGTCGGCCAGGGCCTCGGCGGCGCGGTGCAGTGTGCCGACCGGGTCGGCGGGGCGGGCGTCGTCCGCCGCGGCGCCGCTGCCGGCGCATCCGGAGGCGAGGAGGCAGGCACAGGCAGCCAGCCCCGCCGCCACGACCGTTCCGCCCGCCCTGCCGTGCTGCTCCGCCATGGTCTGCCTACCCCCAGCCGTCCGTCCGTCTCGGGACCCCTGCTGTCCGGTTAACGACGGGTAGGTTGAGCCGTCACGCGGGGCGGGGGGTGGTGGAGGCGTGCGCGGGAGTGTCCGGCCGTGGTGCGCGGGGGCGGCCGGGCCCGTCCGTACAGGACGCTCACGCCCGGCTGACCGGCCGTTCACCTGGTCTGGGTACCGTGGGTGCCGTGACAGAGCAGGATCGGTTCGCCCCAGGTCAGGACCGTCCGGAGCACCGCACCAGCACGGTCGAGCAAGGGCCCTTCTGCATGGCCCGGTGCGTCTGCGGCTGGCGTGGTCCCGCGCGTCGGGCGCGGAGCCTGGCCCGGACGGACGCGGCGGGGCATGTGGCTGGATCTTGACGGTCCAGGGCGGCGCGGCGGGGCCTCCGGCGCCCGGTGACGGGGCTTGCTAGGCGTGGCGCATGGTCGCCAGGAGTTCGTCCACCAGTTCGCGGTCGCGGGGCTGCGTCAGGCGCAGCCGGGCCGCGCCGGGAGGCAGCCACAGGATGCGGTCGACCTCGTCGTTCGGGGTGAAGCCGCCCGTGGTGGCCTCGGCCGCCCAGTAGCGGACCTCCTTGGGGCGGCCGTTCGCCATGTAGTGCACGGTGGGCAGCTCGGCACCCGGCGCCGCGGCGTAGCCGCTCTCCTCCTCGACCTCCCGCAGCGCGCCCGTCAGCGGGTCCTCGCCGCGCTTCAGCTTGCCCTTGGGGTGCGACCAGTCGTCGTACTTCGGGCGGTGCACCAGGCAGAGCTCCAGGCCCTCGGCGACGGGGGAGCGGCGCCACAGGACGCAGCCGGCCGCCAGGACCGGGGTGGTGTCCTTCGGATCGGTCACCGGCTTCTCACCGCCCCCTCGCGCGCTCAGGAAGTGCCTACCGTGTGCTTCTGCCACGACTGCTGGAACTCGAACCGGGCCGCCTCCACCTCGTGCCGCTGGTCGGCGTGGAGCACGCCGAGCGCGTACGCCGTCGCGGGTGCGATACGGGGCGTACGGGCCGCCGCTGCCGCCGCCGCTGCCGCCTCGGAGGCGTCGCGGTGCCGGTTGAGGGCCTGTCCGGCGGTCAGCAGGCGGACGTCGACCGGGGCGTTCGCGCCCTCCAGGACCTCGCGGGCGTAGCGGTGCAGCCGCAGCAGGAGGCGGACCTGGTGCCAGGGGGCGTCCTGCGGGTGCGGCGAGGGGTCCGGGGACAGCCCGTGGATCAGAGCCGCCGCGTTGTAGGGATGGCCCGCGGTGACCAGGGGCAGCGCGGCCACCGCGTCGGTGAGGCGCTCCTCGGCCGCCGAGGACTGCGGACGGAGGTCGGCGGTGGCCGCGGCGGGGGTCAGCGGGACCTCGCTGGCCAGTACGGCGACCTTGTCGGCGACCGCGTGGAAGCGCGAGGACCCGAGGGCCTGCAGAGCGGTGGAGTGCGCCCGGGTCCGGGCGAGGGTGAGCTGGCGTTCGAGCAGGGCGCCCGCCTTGGCCGCCCCGACCGTGAGGTTGCCGCGCTCCGGGGGCGCGGCGGGACCGGCGATGGGCGGTGCCCCCGCGGCCACCCGGGTGCCGGCGGCCCGGCCGCCCGCCGCCACGCCGGCCGCGGCCGCGTTCACCGGCTGGGACGGGAAGGTCGCGCCCGACAGCCGGTGCAGCGCCTGCAGCAGCCGCTCAAGGCGGGCCGCGTAGGCGTGCTCCAGGGCGAGGGTGCCCGAGAGCCAGGCCAGTTCCGGGCGCATGCCCTCCGACCAGTCGGTGTCCAGCAGCGGGCGGAACGTGTGCAGGCTGCCGCTGATGCGGCGGGCCGAGCGGCGCAGGGCTCGCGCCGCGTCGACGGTCTCCTCCGTGCCGTTGTTGCCGGACCCGGCACCGGACTCCCGGTGCTGTCGCAGCGCACGGAGGAACTCCGTGGCCTGGGCGCGCAGGTAGACCGCGAGGGCGTCTCCTGTCACCGGCCCGGCCACCGGGTCCGTCGGGTCAAGGTGTTGCTGTGCCACGCCGGCGCCTCCGGGCGTCTATGAGCATCTCCTGGATGTTCCTCAGGGGGCCGCCGTCCGCGTCCACCGCGTGCCGGGTCCACTCGCCGTCCGGGCCCAGGTGCCAGGAGGCGGTGGAGTCGGACATGCCGGTCTCCATGAGCCGGTTGAGGGCGGCGCGGTGCGCCGGGTCGACGACGCGCACCAGGGCCTCGATACGTCGGTCGAGATTGCGGTGCATCATGTCGGCGCTGCCGATCCACACCTCGGGCTCGCCGCCGTTGCCGAAGGCGAAGACCCGGGAGTGTTCGAGGAAGCGGCCGAGGATCGAGCGGACCCGGATGTTCTCCGACATGCCGGTCACACCCGGCCGGATCGCGCAGATGCCGCGCACCCAGATGTCGACCGGGACACCCGCCATGGACGCGCGGTACAGGGCGTCGATGACGGCCTCGTCGACCATCGAGTTGACCTTGATGCGGACGTAGGCGGGACGTCCGGCACGGTGGTGCTGGACCTCCTTGTTGATCCGCGCTATCAGACCGTCGCGCAGCGACTTGGGGGCCACCAGCAGCCGGCGGTAGGTCTCCCGGCGGGAGTAGCCGGAGAGCCGGTTGAAGAGGTCGGACAGGTCCGCGCCGACCTGCGGGTCGGCGGTGAGCAGACCGAGGTCCTCGTAGAGGCGGGCCGTCTTCGGGTGGTAGTTGCCGGTGCCGACGTGGCTGTAGCGCCGCAGGGTGTCGCCCTCCTGGCGGACCACCAGCGACAGCTTGCAGTGGGTCTTCAGGCCGACCAGGCCGTAGACCACGTGGCAGCCGGCCTCCTCCAGCTTGCGCGCCCACTTGATGTTGGCGTGCTCGTCGAAGCGGGCCTTGATCTCGACCAGGACGAGGACCTGCTTGCCGGACTCGGCGGCGTCTATCAGCGCGTCCACGATGGGGGAGTCGCCCGAGGTCCGGTACAGGGTCTGCTTGATGGCGAGGACGTCGGGGTCGGACGCCGCCTGCTCCAGGAAGGCCTGCACGGAGGTGGAGAAGGAGTCGTACGGGTGGTGCAGCAGGACGTCCCTGGCGCGCAGCGCGGCGAAGATGTCGGGCGCGGACGCGGACTCCACCTCGGCGAGGTCGCGGTGGGTGCCGGCGACGAACTTCGGGTACTTCAGCTCGGGCCGGTCCAGGCGGTGGATGCGGAACAGGCCGGTGAGGTCGAGCGGGCCGGGCAGCGGGTAGACCTCGGCCTCGCCGATCTTCAGCTCGCGCACCAGCAGGTCCAGCACCTCGCGGTCGATGGACTCCTCGACCTCCAGGCGGACCGGCGGGCCGAAGCGGCGGCGCATGAGCTCCTTCTCCAGGGCCTGGAGGAGGTTCTCGGCGTCGTCCTCCTCGACCTCCAGGTCCTCGTTCCTGGTCAGGCGGAAGGCGTGGTGCTCCAGGACCTCCATGCCGGGGAAGAGCTCTTCGAGGTGCGCGGCGATGACGTCCTCCAGCGGGACGTACCGGCCGGGCGCGGCCTCCAGGAAGCGGGAGAGCAGCGGGGGCACCTTGACGCGGGCGAAGTGCTTGTGGCCGCTGACCGGGTTGCGTACGACGACGGCCAGGTTGAGGGAGAGGCCGGAGATGTACGGGAACGGGTGCGCGGGGTCCACGGCCAGCGGGGTCAGGACCGGGAAGATCTGGTGCCGGAAGAGGGTGAACAGGCGGGCCTGTTCCTTCTCGGTCAGCTCGCTCCAGCGGACCAGGTGGATGCCCTCCTCCGCGAGCGCGGGGGCGACGTCCTCGTGGTAGCAGGCGGCGTGCCGGGCCATCAGCTCGCGGGAGCGGGCCCAGATCATCTCCAGCACCTGCATCGGCTGGAGGCCGGAGGCGGAGCGGGTGGCGACGCCGGTGGCGATGCGGCGCTTCAGTCCGGCGACCCGGACCATGAAGAACTCGTCCAGGTTGCTGGCGAAGATCGCGAGGAAGTTCGCCCGCTCCAGGAGGGGCGTGCTCGGGTCCTCGGCGAGTTCGAGAACCCGTTCGTTGAAGGCGAGCCAGCTGCGCTCCCGGTCGAGGAAGCGGCCCTGGGGCAACTGGACTCCGTCGACCGTCGTCTCCTCGTAGACATCGAGGTCGGCGTCGATGTCGGGTTCCAGGTCGGAGACCGTGGCCGAGACCGTGGGGGGGCGGTGCGCGGCGATGGAGCCCACGGAGGGCTGCGCGTGCTGGACCTCTGCCGGGGCGTTCTGCTGGCTCATGAACCCATTCTTCCGCGCCTGGGGCGAAACGGGCGCGTCGGAGCGAGCGGGCGGGATCATCGGGGCCCCGTTTCCCGCGCGACCCTCGGGGGGTGGCGACGGCTCTGGCACGGCGGGCGTCATTGGCCGAGCGTCGCAAGCTTGGCTGAATCGATGGTTACGGAGACATGACGTGCGGGATAGCGGGGGGCGGCTCCCCGGGGGGCCGGGGAGCCCACGGGCCTACGGGGGCCTGACGGGACGGGCCCTGTGGGGGGCTTGGTCGGGTTCTGGGGGAGGGAGGCGTTCCGGTGTGCGGCGGGGTGGCCCGGTGAGGGGCTTGCCGGTCTTGTTCCCGGTCAGGTGGTGTGGGGCTTCTGCGGAAGGGGTGCCGCCAGGGCGGTGGGGCGGATGAGGCGGCGTGTGTGGGGGCGGTTGCAGGGGGAGCCCATGGGCGTACAGGGGCCTGACGGGACGGGCGCTGTCCGGCTCTGGTGGCGGGGCGGTTGCCGTGTGCTGCGGGGTCGCCTGGTGAGGACCAGGGCGGTCGGACGGGTGCGCGACCACGGGCTTGCGGGGGGCCTGGGTTTCGCCGGGTGCGGTGTGCGTCGGGGCACCCGGGCCCTGTCCGTCCTCGTCGCGGTCGCGTCAGGTGGTGCGGCGCCGCAGGAGGAGGAAGGCGGCCAGGATCGCCGAAGCGGTCACGGCGAGGACGATGCCCGTCTCCGCCAGTTGCAGCGGCCAGAAGTGGGACGTGGGGTGGTAGTCGCGGTAGAAGGCGACGACGTCGTGCTCGGCGAGGCACTTGGCGTCGTCGATGCACAGCGGGTCCCGGACGCGGGCGCCGGTCGCGGTGAGTGCGCCCTCGTCGACGAGCGCGCCGGCGCCGATGCCGGGGTAGCCGCGGGTGCCGGTCACCGTCTCGGTGGGCCACAGCCGCGGACGCAGCTCGGACACGAGGCCCGTCAGGGTCAGCAGGCCCACGACGCCCACGCCGAGCCCGGCCGTGCTGCGGCCGGTGAGCAGGCCGGCCACCGCGCCGACGGCCAGCGCGAGCAGGGCGTACGCGGTGGCGAGGGTGCCGTTGGCGGTGAAGCCGAGGCTGTCGTACCAGTCGCGGGTGCCGGTCGCGGCGCGGAGCGGCCCGTCCGCCGACCACAGCAGCCGGTGCAGCAGCGTCAGGAGCAGGGTGCCCGCGGTGATCAGGGCGGCGGGGACGGCGAGCTTCGCGGCCAGCCAGCGGACCGGGGTCACGGACTGGGTCCAGGCGAGCCGGGCGGTGCCCTGTTCCAGTTCGCGGCCGATCAGCGAGCCGCCGGCCCAGGCGGCGACGAGGAGCGGCGTCACGGTGAGCAGGCCGGTACCGACGGTGGCGGCGAGGTCGTAGCGCTGGAAGGCGTCGATGCTGGTGTCGCAGTACCCGGGTCCGCAGTCCAGCTTCCGGTACACCTCCTCGGCGGCGGCCACCCCCGGTCCGTACGCCCACAGCAGCGATCCCGCCGCCACGGCCAGCAGCATCAGCCAGAACCACAGCGCCGAGCGGTGCAGGCGGAGCATCGCCCAGGTCAGACCGTGCGGCCGGCGGCCGCGCGCGGGGACGGTCACGGCGGTCATACGGCGGCCTCCTCGGGGGCGTCGAGGCGGAGTCCCGGTGCCTCGGCGGAGCGCAGATGGGACAGGACGAGTTCCTCCAGGGACGGCTCGGCCGTCTCCCAGCCGGCGCCGACCGGGCCCCGGGCGCGTATCAGGGCGGTGAGCTGGCGGCCGGTCGTGCGGGACTCGACGACGGTGTGCGGGCCGAGGTCGCCGGCCGCCGGGCCGGTGACCAGGGTGTGCGCGGCGATCAGGTCGTCCAGCGGACCGGCCAGCCGGACGCGTCCGGCGCCGAGCAGCAGGAGGTGGTCGCAGGAGCCCTCCAGGTCGGCGACGACGTGCGAGGACATCACGACCGTGGTGCCGCGTTCGGCGGCGTCGGCCATCAGCGTGCCCATCAGCTGGTGGCGCGCGAGCGGGTCGAGGTCGGCCATCGGCTCGTCCAGCAGCAGCAGTTCGGGCCGCTTGCCGAGCGCGAGGGCGAGCGCGACCCGGCTGCGCTGGCCGCCGGAGAGCGTGCGGATCCGTTCGTCCGGGCGCAGGTCGCCGTCCGCGACGATCCGTTCGGCGACGGCCGCGTCCCAGACCCTGGGGTTGAGTTCGCGGCCCAGGCGCAGGGTCTCGCCGACGGTGAGCTGCGGGTGCAGGGGCTTGTCCTGGGCGACGTACGCCAGGCGTTCGCGGGACCGGGCCGGGGGGCCGCCGAGCACCGTGAGGGTGCCCTCGGTGGGGGTGCTCAGTCCGGCGGCGAGGGAGAGCAGGGTGGACTTGCCGGCGCCGTTGGGGCCCATGACGGCGCACACGGAACCGGCCGGCAGCCGGAACGTGCAGGACTCCAGCGCCTGCCGACCCTTGCGCCGAAACCTTTTGCCCAGCGCGGCGGCCTCGATGGCGGTGTCGGTCATGCCTGCTCCCCCTCGTGCTGCCGGTGTGCCGTGAACTGCTCGTCCAGCACGGCGGTGAAGAGCGCTGCCACGTCCTCCCGCTCCAGCCCCGCCTCGCGTGCCCGCGCCGCCCAGGCCACCAGATCCGCCCGCAAGGGGGAGTCGGCCGGGGCCGCGCCGAGCGAACGCCGTACGAAGGTGCCGAGACCGCGCCGCGCCTCGACCAGCCCGTCGCGCTCCAGTTCGCGGTAGGCCTTCAGGACGGTGTTGGGATTGATGGCGGTGGCCTCGACGACCTCGCGGGCGGTCGGCAGCTTGTCGCCGGGCCGCAGCAGGCCAAGCCGCAGAGCCTGCTTGGTCTGCTGGACGATCTGGACGTAGGTGGCGACGCCGCTGCGCCGGTCGATGCGGTACTCGACCACTCGTACACCACCCTTTCACTATTTGAGTAGTGAAAGGGTGGTGTACAGGCGGGGCCGGCGTCAAGATCGCCGACCCCGTTGGGGGGTTATGTCCAGATATCTCTCACGTCTCGGTGCGGTACATCAGGTCCGTCTCGTACGTGGTGAAGCCCATCCGCTCGTACACGCCCACCGCCGCCTTGTTGTCGGCGTCGACGTAGAGCATCGCCGTCGGCAGCGCCTGGGCGGCCAGATGCCGCAGGCCGATCGAGGTGAGCGCCTTGCCCAGCCCGGTGCCCTGCGCGCCCGGCGCGACCCCGAGCACGTACACCTCGCCGAGCTGCTCCTCGGCGTGCACCTTCGTCCAGTGGAAGCCGACGAGTTCGTCGCCCCGGAACGCGAGGAAGAAGCCCTCCGGGTCGAACCACGGCTCGGCCCCCCGGTCGTCGAGGTCCCGCTGGGTGAGCGAGCCCTGCTCGGGGTGGTGGGCGAAGGCGGCGGCGTTGACGGCGAGCCAGGCCGCGTCGTCCTGCCCGGGCACGAAGGTGCGCACGGTGACGTCCTTGGGCAGCACCGGCTCGGGCAGGTCGAGGCCGGTCAACGGCCTGCGCATCTGACGCAGTTCGCGAAAGAGCGTGAGGCCGAGCACCTGGGCCAGGTGCCGGGCGGCGGAGTGCCCGCCGTGCGCCCACACCCGCAGCCGCTTGCCCGACGCGGCCAGCAGCGCGGAGCCGAGGGCGCGGCCGTGCCCGTGGCCGCGGTGCGCCGGGTGGACGACCAGTTCGGCGGCCGGTGCCTCCACCGGGTCGGTGTCCTCCAACTGGGCGTAGCCGACGAGTTGGTCCCCGGCGGTGAGCAGCAGATGGGACACGCCCTCCCGGGCGCCGCCGCGGATCTGGAGCCGGCCCTGCTCGGACACGGCCTGCTGGCCGTCGGTGCGCGCGGCCGCCGCGAGCAGGTCGAGGACCTCCTCGGTCTGCTCCGGGGTGAGCGCGGCGCGCGTCTGCAGGGAACGGGAGAGGGAGCCGCCGGGCCGTGCGCTGTCGTCGCTGGTCATGGCTACGAGGGTACGGGGCGGGCACGGCAAAGTGGCGGTACGGGGAGCAGAGGGGGAAAAGCGCGGGAAAACGTCCGCGGATACCAGGATGTAACCCTGAACCCCCTGTGCCGCTACGCGCGTTGACTCTAGGCTTCCGCCGATCGGACAAAGGCCTGAGAAGACCACAGGGGAGCACATGCCGGCCACACCTCAGCCACACCGCAGACGACGTACGACCCGCCTGCTCGCCGCAGCCGCCGGACTCACCACCGTCGGCGCGCTGGCCGCCGCGCTGCCGTCGGCCGCGAGCGCCCACGACAACCACGGCGGGCACGGCGGACACGGGCCGAGCCGCTACCAGGACGTGCAGCTGCTGTCCTTCAACGACCTGCACGGCAACCTCGAACCGCCGGCCGGCTCCTCCGGCCGCGTCACCGAACTCCAGCCCGACGGCACCACGAAGACCATCGACGCGGGCGGCGTCGAGTACCTGGCGACGCACCTGCGCCAGGCCCGCGAGGGCAACCGGTACTCGATCACCGCGGCCGGCGGCGACATGGTCGGCGCCTCCCCGCTGATCTCGGGTCTCTTCCACGACGAGCCCACCATCGAGGCGCTGAACGAGCTCGACCTGGACGTGACGAGCGTCGGCAACCACGAGTTCGACGAGGGCGCCAAGGAGCTGGCCCGCCTCCAGAACGGCGGCTGCCACCCCACCGAGGGCTGCTACACGGACAAGAAGTTCAAGGGCGCCGACTTCCCCTACCTCGCGGCGAACGTCCTCGACGAGAGGACGGACAAGCCCCTTCTGAAGCCCTACTGGGTGTGGAAGAAGAACGGCGTCAAGGTCGGCTTCATCGGCGTGACCCTGGAGGGCACCCCGGACATCGTCTCCGCCGAGGGCGTCAAGGGCCTCTCCTTCAAGGACGAGGTCGAGACGATCAACAAGTACGCGAAGGTCCTCCAGCGGCAGGGCGTGAAGTCCATCGTCGCCCTGATCCACGAGGGCGGCTTCCCGGCCGGGACCGCGTACAACTACGACTGCGACTCCCCGGGCGCGGGCGACGGCATCTCCGGCCCCATCGTCGACATCGCCAAGAACGTCACCCC
The DNA here is from genome assembly GCF_044749345.1 of Streptomyces sp. NPDC089424. Classification (NCBI taxonomy): domain Bacteria; kingdom Bacillati; phylum Actinomycetota; class Actinomycetes; order Kitasatosporales; family Streptomycetaceae; genus Streptomyces; species Streptomyces sp. NPDC089424. Next base: position 182,142 of record NZ_JBIVHU010000012.1, on the reverse strand, counting down.
GCAGGTCGACGCGCTCGTCACCGGCCACACCCACGCGCCGTACGTGTGCACCATCGACGACCCGGCGGGCAAGCCCCGCATGGTCACCTCGGCGTCCTCCTTCGGCCGCCTGTACACCGACACCACGCTGACCTACGACCGGTGGACCGGTGACATCGCGCGCACGGCCGTGCGGTCTGCCAACCACGTGGTCACCCGGGACGTCCCCAAGGCGCCGGACATGACCCGCCTGATCGACAGGTGGAACACCCTGGCCGCGCCCATCGGCAACCGCGCCATCGGCCACATCTCGGCCGACATCGCCAGCACCGGCACCGAGTCCCCGCTCGGCGACCTCATCGCCGACGCCCAGCTCGCCTACGGCAAGGAGATGGACCCGCAGACCGATGTCGCGCTGATGAACCCCGGCGGCATCCGCGCGCCCCTGACCTACGCCGCCAAGGCCGGTGAGGGCGACGGCGTGGTCACCTACGCCGAGGGCTTCACGGTCCAGCCCTTCGCCAACACCGTCAACCTCCAGGACCTCACCGGCGCCCAGCTGGTCCAGGTCCTCAAGGAGCAGGTCAGCGGCGCCAACGAGGCCGCGCCGAAGGTGCTGCAGCCGTCCGCGGGGCTCACCTACACCCTGGACCTGACCAAGAGCGGCGCCGACCGCGTGGTCACGGACTCCATCAGGCTGAACGGCGCCGCGATCGACCCGTCCGCGGTCTACCGGGTCGCGAGCAACAGCTTCCTCGCGGGCGGCGGCGACGGCTTCCCGACGCTGGGTCAGGGCACCAACGACCTGGTCGGCGAGGACGACCTGACGGCGCTGGAGAAGTACCTCACCGCCAACTCCTCGGCGACGAACCCGATCGCGCCGCCGGCGGCGGACCGCATCACCGTCGTGCGATAGCGGCAGGGACGGCGACCGGTTCACTGCGGTCGGGAGTCCGCAGTGAACTGGATCGCATACCCCCGGTTCAGGTTGCGGGTGGGGGCGGTACGCATGTTCGGATGGATCGATGCGTACCCCCCACCACACCCTGACGCATCCCCCTACGGACCTCCCGGGGCTCGACCAGCCCGAGGAGGACGAGCCATGGGCCCCGCCCAACCACCGCCGCGGCGGCCGTCGCCGCCGACGACGCGGCCGGTTCGCGGCGCTGCCGTTCGCGCTGAAGGCGACGGTGGTCCTGCTGACCGGCGCCGCCTTCCTCACCCTCGCCGACCGCTGGGCCGTGCTCTACGCCGAGCACCGGACCGCGGACGCCCTCCGGGACCGGCTGCAACTCGCCGCGGCCCCCGAGGTGGACATCGACGGCTTCCCCTTCCTGACCCAGCTCGGCGACCGACGCCTGGACGCGGTACGGCTGACCGTCCCCGACGTCGCCGCCGACCGCATCTCGCTGGCCCGGGTGTCGGCCACCGCACGCGACGTGTCGCTCTCCGCCGACGGCCCGGCCTCGGTGCGCGGCGCCCGGGTGCCCCGGCTGGACGGCGACGTACTGCTCTCCTTCGCCGACCTCAACCGTGAACTCGGCGCGTCCCAGGTGACGTTCACCGGAGCGGGGCGCGACCGGGTGCGGGCGAGCGGCACCCTGCCGGTCGCCGGGCACGACCTGCGGCTACGGGCCGAGGCGCAGATCCGCCGCCAGGGCGAACGCGGCATCGCGACGCACATCGGCGGCATGCGCCTGGACATCGGCGACCTGGCGACGTACCGCCCGGGCACCCGCGCCTCCGAGGGCCTGCACCTGACGCCGAAGGCGGCCGCCGGCCTCGCCCGCGAGACCCGCAAGGCGAAGGCACTGCTGTCCGTCCCGGCCGTCGTCGCCCGCCTGGGCGTGCCCGACTCCGCGGTGCGCGAGGCGCTGGCCGACGACGGCAAGCTCGCGAAGCTGACCGGCTCGGCACGCTTCGCCCGGCAGGCCGAGCGCCTCAACCTCGTCGACCTGGCGCTGGACCATCCCGAGGTGCTGCGCCTGCTCGGCCTCGAACCCGACCTCCTCGACGCGCTGCCCCGCCTGACCCGGCCGGTCCTGGCCGACCGGCTGTCCCTGGCGTTCGAACTGCCCGAGCCGCCCCAGGGCGAACTGCGGCTGCGCGACGTACGGGTGGAGAAGGACGGGATCCGGGTACGGCTGACGGGCTCCGGCCTGGCGGTCGGCGAGAACTGAGCGACGCCGAGCGACGCCTACGGCACCTCGGGCGGCGGAGTCGGGGCCCCTGGCAGCCGTACCGTCACCGAGGTGCCGCCTCCCGGCGCCGGGCGCACGGTCACCTCGCCGCCCGACTGCTGCACCGTGCGGGCCACGATGGACAGGCCGAGCCCGGAGCCGGGCAGTGCGCGGGCGGACGGCGAACGCCAGAAACGGTCGAAGACGTGCGGGAGTTCGTCGTCGGGGATGCCGGGGCCGTGGTCGCGGACGGTGAGGACGCCCTCGTCCAGCACGACCTCGACCGTGCCGCCCTCCGGGCTGAACTTCACCGCGTTGTCCAGGATGTTGACCACCGCCCGCTCCAGGGCGGACGGCTCGGCCCGTACGTACCAGGGCCGCACGTCCGCCGTGATCGTCAGCTCCGGGCCCCGCAGGCGGGCGCGGCGCAGGGCCGCCTCCACGGTGTCGTGCAGGGCGATCACCTGCGCCTTGCCCGCCTGCTGGTCGGTGTCCGGGCGGGACAGCTCCTGCAGGTCGCCGATCAGCGCGGCGAGCTCCGTCATCTGGGCCTTCACCGAGGCGAGCAGCGCCTTGCGGTCGGCCTCGGGCAGCGGGCGGCCGGTCTCCTCGCTGCGGGTGAGCAGTTCGATGTTGGTGCGCAGGGAGGTCAGTGGCGTGCGGAGCTCATGACCGGCGTCCGCGATGAGCTGCTGCTGGAGGTCGCGGGAGCTGGCCAGCGCGGAGGTCATGGAGTTGAAGGAACGCGAGAGGCGGGCGACCTCGTCCTCGGAGTCGTCCTCCACCGGGATGCGGACGTTCAGGTCCTCGGTCCGGGCGACGTGTTCGACGGCTTCGGTGAGCTTGTCGACGGGGCGCAGTCCGGCGCGGGCGACCGCGAGGCCGGCGGCCCCCGCGCCGATGACGCCGATGCCGGAGACGAGGAGGAGGATCAGGGCCAGGTCGTTGAGGGTCTCCTGGGTGCTCTTCAGGGACACCGCGACGACGAGTCCGACCTTGGGCCCGTTCTGCCCGGTGGCCGTGGTGGTGGCGCCCAGGGGCCGGGTCAGCACCCGCACCTCGGTGCCGTCCCCGGCGGTCCCGTTGCGGAAGTACAGGTCGCGGGTGTTCCCCTTCTCGATCTCGCCCTTGTCGGTCTCGGTGACCTTCACCGTCGCCGGCGAGTCCTGCAGGACGCAGACGGTGCCGTCCTCCTGGACCAGCTGGGAGTAGCTGTTGCGGAACAGACCGGTGCCGTACGGGGTCTCGGTGCAGTTGTCGAGGGCGTCCTGGAGCTGTCCGGGCATCCTGACCGACGCCTTCTTGAGGTCGTCGTCGACCTGGCCGTACAGCTTTCCCTGCACGATGAACCAGCAGCTCACCGACACCGCCGCCACCGCGAACGCCACCGCCGCCGCCACCAGCAGCGCCAGCCGGGAGCGGATGGGCAGGGCGCGGAAGCGCCGGGTCACCGGGTTCACTCCGCGCCGCCCTGCCGCAGCGCGTAGCCCACACCCCGCACGGTGTGCACGAGCCGCGGCTCGCCGCCCGCCTCCGTCTTGCGGCGCAGGTACATCACGTACACGTCCAGGGAGTTGGACGACGGCTCGAAGTCGAAGCCCCACACCGCCTTCAGGATCTGCTCCCGGGTCAGGACCTGGCGCGGATGGGCCATGAACATCTCCAGGAGCGTGAACTCCGTGCGCGTCAGCTCCACCGGCCGCCCGGCCCGCGTCACCTCCCGCGTCGCGAGGTCCATGCGCAGATCGGCGAAGACCAGCGCGTCGTCCTGCCGCGCACCGGCCGCCGCGACCGCCGCGGCGTAGGAGCTGCGCCGCAGCAGCGCGCGGATCCGGGCGAACAGCTCGTCCAGTTCGAAGGGCTTGACCAGGTAGTCGTCCGCCCCGGCGTCCAGGCCCGTCACCCGGTCGCCGACCGTGTCGCGGGCCGTCAGCATCAGGATGGGCGTCGTGTCCCCGGTGCCCCGGATGCGGCGGGCGGCGGTCAGGCCGTCCATGCGGGGCATCTGGATGTCGAGGACGACGAGGTCGGGCCGGTACGCGGCCGCCTTCTCCAGCGCGTCCGCGCCGTCGACGGCGACCTCGGTGTCGTATCCCTCGAAGGCGAGGCTGCGCTGGAGTGCTTCGCGCACCGCCGGCTCGTCGTCGACGACGAGGATGCGCTGGGGGTCACGGTCGCCTTCGGCGGGGCTCATGGCTCGGGATTCCTCGGGTGCGGTGCGGAGAGGGAGGCTGACGCTGCCAGCGTCGCATGTTTCCCAACAGCCCTCGGCCCTACCGGCCCGGGCCGGTGGGTGAGGTCCGTGGGCGGTAGGTAGGCCGGGTCAGGCCGTCGCTCCTGCGCGCAGTTTTGACAGGTCGGCCTTGACGGTGTTGACCGGGATCGCGAAGCCGAGGCCCACGCTGCCCGCGTCGGACGACGAGCCCGCCGCCGAGTACATCGCGGAGTTGATCCCGATGATGTTGCCGTTCATGTCGATCAGCGCGCCCCCGGAGTTGCCGGGGTTGAGGGAGGCGTCGGTCTGGAGCGCCTTGTACGTGGTCGTGGACGACCCGGTGTCGCCGTTGAACTCCCTGCCGTCGAACTCGAACGGCCAGCCCCCGTCGGGCTGCTGTTGCTGCTGACCCTCCTCGGTGGAGACGGTCACGTCACGGTCCAGCGCGGAGAGGATGCCGCTCGTCACCGTGCCGGTCAGGCCCTCGGGTGAGCCGATCGCCACGACCTCGTCGCCCACCTGCACGCCGTCGGAGTCGCCGAGGGTGGCCGCCGGCAGCCCGGAGGCACCCTCGAGCTCGATCAGGGCGAGGTCCTTGCCGGCGTCGGTGCCGACGACCCGGGCGGTGTACTCCTTGCCCGTGCTGGTGGTCACCTTGACCTGCGAGGCGCCGGAGACCACGTGGTTGTTGGTGACGATCTCGCCGTCGTCGGTGATGATCACACCGGATCCGGTGGACGTCCCGGCGTTCGTGGCGGCACTGATCTCGACGATGCTCGGGCTGACCGCCTTGGCCACGCCGGCCACGGTGCCCTTCTGGCTCGACGGCACGACGTTGGTGCTGGTGCTGGAGGAGGCCACCGTGTCGCCGCCGGTCAGCTCCTGGAAGCCGTAGGCCGTGCCGCCGCCGACGGCCGCGGCGACGATCGCCACGGCGGCCAGCAGGGTCATCGTCCCGCGGTTGCGCTTCCTCGCCCGGGGCGGTGCGGCCACCGGCTCCGCGAGCAGCGCCGTCGGCGGATGCGCGGGCGGCGGCGGCCACGCGGGGTCGACAGGAGAGGAGGCGTGCTGCCACCCGCTCCGGTACGGGTTTCCGTGGTTCTCGTACTCGCCGTCGCGGCGGAAGCTCTCGGTCATGTCCATGAGCGTGTCGCCCGACCATGAGAGCTCCCTGAGTGCTGCCTGAGAAGCCCGGCAGAACCTTGTATGCCCGATATAAGGCCAGGAGCTAGCAGCCGCAGGAGCTGCGCACCACGAGCCGCGAGGGGAACTGCTTCAGCCGCTCCCGGCGCGATCCCGCCACCCGCAGCCCGTCGTCGAGGACGAGGTCCACGGCGGCCCGCGCCATCGCCGAGCGGTCGGACGCGATCGTGGTGAGCGGCGGGTCCGTGAGCGCCGCCTCCTTGATGTCGTCGAAGCCGGCCACCGCCAGCTCCCCGGGCACGTCGATCCGCAGTTCGCGCGCCGCGCGCAGCAGGCCGATGGCCTGGTCGTCGGTGGAGCAGAAGACCGCCGGCGGCCGCTTCGGGCCGGACAGGATCTCCAGGGCGACCCGGTAGGCGTCGTAGCGGTTGTACGGCGCCTCGAAGAGCCGTCCCTCGGTCGGCAGCCCGGCCTCGGCCATCGCGCGCCGCCAGCCCTCGACGTGGTCGGAGACCGGGTCGCCGACGGCGGGCGTCTCGGCGGTGCCGCCCATGCAGGCCACGTACGCGTAGCCGTGCTCCAGGAGATGGCGTACGGCGAGCTGGGCGCCGCCGAGGTCGTCCGTCACGACGGCGACGTCGTCGATGGCCTCGGGGCGCTCGTGCAGGAGGACGACCCGGGCGTCCCAGGCCTCGATCTCGGCGGCGGCCATGTCGTTCAGCGCGTGGCTGACGAGGATCAGTCCGGAGACCCGCATGCCGAGGAACGCCCGCAGATAGTGGACCTCGCGCTCGCCGACGTAGTCGGAGTTCCCGACGAGCACCATCTTCCCGCGCTCGGCGGCCGCCCACTCCACGGCGTGCGCCATCTCCCCGAAGAAGGGCTGGCGGGCGTCCGGGACGATCAGGCCTATGAGGTCGGTGCGCCGGGAGGCCATCGCCTGGGCCACCCGGTCGGGACGGTACCCGAGCTCCTTGATGGCGGCGAGGACACGCTCGCGCGTGGCCGGGGCGACCGGCCGGGGTCCGTTGTTGATGACATAACTGACCACGGCGGTGGAGGTACCCGCCAGCCGCGCCACATCATCCCGAGTCACCTTGGCCACGCGCGGAGTCTACGCGGATGGACCCGCCGTGGGCAGGGCGTACGGAGCGTTGTGCACGGCCCCGGGCCGGCGGGCGCACCCCCGGGGGGCGCGCCCGCGCGCCGGCTACGCCTCGGCCGGTACCTCGGCGACGCCCGACGGCGCCCTCTCGCCCGCATCCTCCGGCTTTGGCCGGGCCGCCCGGGCCTTGGCCTCGTCCGCGGCGCGCTCCACCTTCTCCGGCGTAACGAATCGATAACCGACGTTCCGGACGGTCCCGATCAGCGACTCGTGCTCGGGTCCGAGCTTGGCGCGCAGCCGCCGTACGTGGACGTCGACCGTGCGGGTGCCGCCGAAGTAGTCGTAGCCCCAGACCTCCTGGAGCAGCTGGGCGCGGGTGAAGACCCGGCCGGGGTGCTGCGCGAGGTACTTCAGGAGCTCGAACTCCTTGAAGGTGAGGTCGAGGACGCGCCCCTTGAGCTTGGCGCTGTAGGTGGCCTCGTCCACCGACAGGTCGCCGTTGCGGATCTCCATCGGGGAGTCGTCGTTGACGATCTGCTGCCGGCCCACGGCCAGCCGGAGGCGGGCCTCGACCTCGGCGGGGCCCGCGGTGTCGAGCAGGACGTCGTCGATGCCCCAGTCGGCGGTGACGGCGGCGAGGCCGCCCTCGGTCACCACCAGGACGAGGGGGCAGCCGGGTCCGGTGGAGCGCAGCAGCTGGCAGAGGCTGCGGACCTGGGGGAGGTCGCGCCGGCCGTCGACGAGGATGACGTCGGCACCGGGGGTGTCGACGAGGGCGGGTCCCTCCGCCGGAGCCACGCGCACGTTGTGCAGCAGCAGGCCGAGTGCGGGCAGTACCTCCGTCGACGGCTGGAGGGCGTTGGTCAGGAGCAGCAGAGAACTCATACGTCTGGTTCCTCCTCGGTCCCTGCGAGGACGTCGTGCGATGCGGCACCACTCTGCGGTCCCGGAGCCCGTACACCTGCGGTCACCTGCGGTTCTCCGCTTCGTATACAACGCTTCCGAAAGCACAAAAGGACCCGGGGGCAACGCTGCCCGAGTCCTCTACCCAGCAGAATAGCCCACATGAGCAACGGTCCGGCAGGCCAAGGGGCACGTTCCACCACCTTCCGTCCGGCATCCGAGACGCCCGGGGCGGGCGGAAGCGCACCGTCACGGACGTTTCTGCAGACCGCGGACGGTGTGCGGATCGACGCCCTGTACGAACCGGGCGGGGCGGTTTACGAAACCCTGACGCCACCCACCGACCACCCGGCGTTCGTCGTGGCGCACGGCTTCACCGGCGACGTGGACAAACCGCACGTGCGCCGCGTCGCCACGGCCCTCGCCCGGCACGGCGCCGTGATCACCTTCTCCTTCCGGGGCCACGGGGCGTCCGGCGGGCACTCGACCGTCGGCGACCGTGAGGTCCTCGACCTGGCGGCGGCGGTGGCGTGGGCGCGGCAGCGGGGGCACGCGCGCGTGGTGACCGTCGGCTTCTCCATGGGCGGCTCGGTGGTGCTGCGGCACGCGGCGCTCCACGCCCGGCAGATCGAGGCGGTGGTGTCGGTGAGCGCCCCGGCCCGCTGGTACTACCGGGGCACGGCCCCCATGCGGCGCCTCCACTGGTTGGTGACCCGCCCCGAGGGCCGCCTGCTCGGCCGCTACGGCCTGCGTACCCGTATCCACCACCGCGGCTGGAACCCCGTCCCGTTGTCACCGGTCGAGGCGGTGCCCCGGATCGCGCCGACCCCGCTGCTGATCGTGCACGGCGACCGCGACGGCTACTTCCCCGTCGACCACCCCCACATGCTGGCCGAGGCCGCCGGTGACCACGGCGAACTGTGGCTGGAGCCCGGTATGGGCCACGCGGAGCACGCGGCCACCGACGCCCTCCTGGCCCGGATCGGGGAATGGGCCGTCGGCGCGGCGGGCTAGCCTGACCGTAGTCACAGCCAGGTTCCGCCGATCGACTTGAGGAAGAGATGGCAAAGGTCACGGTGCGCTACTGGGCGGCCGCGAAGGCCGCGGCCGGGATCGCCGAGGAGCGCCTGGACGCGGCGACGCTCGCCGAGGCGCTCGACGGCGTGCGCGAGCGACACCCCGGTGAACTGGTGCGCGTGCTGCAGCGATGCTCGTTCCTCGTCGACGGTGACCCCGTGGGCACGCGCGGGCATGAGACGGTACGGCTGGCCGAGGGCGGCACGGTCGAGGTGCTCCCGCCGTTCGCAGGAGGGTGACCACACCGATGAGCAACCAGCCGTACGAGGGCACGTACGACGGCGGGTACGACCCCTATCAGCAGGGCCGTCCCGAGTACCAGGGCCGTCCCGACCACCAGCAGGGCCGTCCCGAGTACCAGCCGGACCAGAGCCAGTACCAGCAGGGTCAGCCGTCCCAGTACCAGCAGGGTCAGCCGTCCCAGTACCAGCAGGGCCGCCCGGACCACGAGCAGGGACAGACCCGGTACGGGCAGGGCCGGCCGGAGTACGGGCAGGGACAGACGCCGTACCGGCAGGGGCAGGCCTCGTACCAGCAGGGCCGGTCCCATCCCCAGCAGGCGCCGCAGTACCAGCAGGCTCCGCACCCACAGCAGTCCTACGACGACGGCCGGTACACCCAGCAGTGGGAGGGCCGGACCTGGGACACGCAGGCCCACCAGACCCCCGCGTACGTACCGCCGCAGCCGGCCCCCGAGCCCTCGGCCACTCCCGAGGCGCCGCTCACCGCGGCCCAGCGGGCCAGGCTCGAAGGGCGGTCGCCGATCATCGAGCCCGGTCTCCAGCCCGCCGCGCTGACCGCGGTGCTCGGACTCCTGATCGCCGGCGGCGCGGCGCTCGGCCCGTACGCCCTGCTCGTCCCCCTGGTCCTGCTCCAGGCCGTCACGGCCGCGGGCTGGTTCCGGCTGAACGGCATGTGGCCCGCCCGGCAGGGCATCGCGCTGGCGTTCGCGGGCGCGCTGACGGCGGACGTGGCGCTGCTGATCGCGGGCCGTGAGCAGGCGCCGGCCGCGATCCTCGGCACGCTCGGGGTGTGGGTGCTGCTCACCCTCGTGCTGCAGCTGCGCTCGCACGCCGACCCGGACACCCGGATGTACGGACTGATGGCGACCGTCGTGTCGGCCGCGCTGGCCGTCATCGCGACGGGCTACCTCGCCGCCGAGCCGGACGCGGTCACCCTCGGCGCCGTCGCGGTGGCCGTGGCGGTTCTGGCCCGCGCGCTGCCGCTGCCGACGCCGGCCTCCGTGGTCGTCGCGCTGCTCGCGGCGGCGGGTGCGGGCATCGCGGTCGCCGGCATGACCGGCGTCGGGAACGGCGCCGGTGCGCTGCTGGGCGCGGCGGCCGGCGCGTGCGCGCTGATCGGCCACCGGGCGGCGAGCTACGACTATCCCTCCCGGTTCGTCCACTTCACCGCCGGTGTGGCCCTCCCGCTGAGCGCCGCCGCGCCGGTGCTGTGGGTGCTGGGGCGGGCGCTGGTCTGAGCTGCCGCCTGTCACAGGTGATCGACAAAATCCCGCCAGGTGTTCGGTTCGGGGTTACGGTGACCGACGTCCGTGACTGACCGCCTGGGTGGGGAAACATGCGCGCGCTGCGAGTACTTCTGATCGTCGTCGTGATCCTCGGTGGCCTGTTCGTGGCCGCCGACCGGCTCGCGGTCAACTTCGCCGAGGGTGAGGTCGCGGACCGGCTGCGGACCACTGAGGGCCTGTCCAGCACCCCCGAGGTGGCCATCAACGGCTTCCCGTTCCTCACCCAGGTCGCCGGCGGCACGCTGGACGACGTCCAGGTCGGCATCCGGAACTACGAGGCGACGGCGGGCGACGGCGAGCGGATCCGCATCGACGACCTGGAGGCCGACATGAAGGGCGTCGAGTTCTCCGGCGACTTCAGCTCCGCCACGGCCGTCTCCGCGACCGGCACCGCGACCATCGCGTACGACGAGCTGCTGAAGGCCGCCAAGTCCGAGCCCACCGAGGTCGCCCCCGGTATCACCGCCCGGGTGGTGAGCCTCTCCGACGGCGGGGGCGGCAAGATCGAGGTCGGCCTGGAGATCGACGCCCCGGTGATCGGCACCAAGCAGCTCTCGGTGCTCAGCACGGTCGGCGTCAAGGACGACAAGGTCGAGGTGCGCACCGACTCCCTGCCGGACCTCGGGGGCCTCGACCTGGCCGAGGACGCGGTCCGTGAGATCACCGACTTCCAGCAGGCCATCGACGACCTGCCGGGCGGCATCCAGCTCGACAAGGTCGAGGCGGCGCCGGACGGTCTGGAGATCTCGGTGGCGGGTTCGAACGTACGGCTGGCCGGGTAGGACCGGGCCGGACACCGTCCGGCCGTCCGACAGGCGAGACGACCCCGTCCGTACCGCAGATGCGCGGGGGTCACAGGTGCCCGGGAGCCGTGCGGCGGCTCGCCGGGCACTCCTCTGTTCCCGCATGCCGGACGCTTGTGTCTCACGATGCGACACACCGGTGACACGCCCGCCGGTCCGTCCCTAAGCTCGACGGCATGAAGCGACAGGCGGACCTCACGAAGCGGCGGGCAGTAGACCTGTGCCGCGTTGCCGCCATGCTCTGTCGCACCTTCTGAGCGGAAGCCCCGACTTCCGCGTTCCCCTGCCCTGCTCAGGGCCATTCGTGCGCCGTGCCGGCTTCGGCCAACGCGCACCCCTTCGCACTCGCACGCCCCGCCGCAACTGCCCCGGAGGAGAAAGAGCATGAGCCGCAGCGACGTCCTGGTAGACGCCGATTGGCTGCAGGAGCACCTGGACGACTCGGACATCGCCATTGTCGAGGTCGACGAGGACACCTCCGCCTACGAGAAGAACCACATCAGGAACGCCATCCGGATCGACTGGACCAAGGACCTCCAGGACCCGGTCCGCCGTGACTTCATCGACCAGGAGGGCTTCGAGAAGCTCCTGTCGGCGAAGGGCATCGCCAACGACACGCTGGTGATCCTCTACGGCGGCAACAACAACTGGTTCGCCTCGTACGCCTACTGGTACTTCAAGCTCTACGGCCACGAGAACGTCAAGCTGCTCGACGGTGGCCGCAAGAAGTGGGAGCTGGACGCCCGCGAGCTGGTCGAGGAGGTGCCGGAGCGCCCGGCCACCACGTACACGGCCAAGCCGCAGGACACCTCGATCCGCGCCTTCCGCGACGACGTGGTCGCCGCCATCGGCGCGCAGAACCTGGTCGACGTCCGCTCGCCCGACGAGTTCTCCGGCAAGCTGCTCGCCCCCGCGCACCTGCCGCAGGAGCAGTCGCAGCGTCCGGGGCACGTCCCGAGCGCCCGCAACATCCCGTGGTCGAAGAACGCCAACGACGACGGCACCTTCAAGTCGGACGAGGAGCTCAAGGAGCTCTACACCGAGGAGCAGGTGGACCTCGCCAAGGACACCATCGCCTACTGCCGCATCGGTGAGCGCTCCGCGCTGACCTGGTTCGTCCTGCACGAGCTGCTCGGCGTGCAGAACGTCAAGAACTACGACGGCTCCTGGACCGAGTACGGCTCCCTCGTCGGCGTGCCGATCGAGCTCGGCGCCAACAAGTAACCGACCGCGACCGGCCTTCCGGTCAGACCCCGTCTGGAGAGAGACATGTGTGGAGCGAAGGCCGGCGGCCCCGACGCCTCGACGATCAAGCCCGGTGAGACCACCATCCAGGGTCAGGTGACCCGCGACGGCGAGCCCGTGACGGGCTACGTCCGGCTGCTGGACTCGACCGGCGAGTTCACGGCGGAGGTGCCGACGTCCGCGACGGGCCAGTTCCGCTTCTACGCCGCCGAGGGCACCTGGACGCTGCGCGCCCTCGTGCCCGGTGGCGCCACCGCCGACCGCACTGTCGTCGCCCAGCCGGGCGGCCTCGCGGAGGTCGCGATCGCGGTCTGACGACCCGGCGCAGTACGCAGGGGCCGCGTCCCCTCGGGTGGGACACCTGGGACGCGGCCCTTTCGCGTGCGCTTCGCGGCCGCGGACCTACGCTGGAGGTATGTACGCGCGCCGACGGCACGTCTACTTCGCGATGATGGGCGTCTGCATCGGGCTGTTCGTCCTGGCCTGGGGAGTCGTGCGCCTGTGGTCGACGCCGGCGGCCGTGGGCATGTGCGTGGTCGCCATGGTGATCCCGCCCGTCGCGGCGATGGTCGCCAACCGCAGGGGTCCCGAGGACCGCTGGTGGGACGACCCGTCCGGCGATCCGCAGTCCGACGAGTGGTGGGACGAGCTGGACGGCAGGAAGAAGCCGCGGTAGGAAGGCGGGCATGTCGCCCGCAAGGCTGTCCACCGTGGTGCTGGACGCGCACGACGCGCACGAACTGGCCGGCTTCTACATCCGCCTGCTGGGGTACGAGGTGCGCCGCGAGGAGCCCCACTGGGTGCTGATCGGCCCGCCGCCCGGCACGCAGGGCACGGCCCTGGCGTTCGAGACGGAGCCCGCGTACGTGCGCCCGGTCTGGCCCACCCGGCACCCCGGCGACCAGCAGATGATGCTCCACCTCGACGTCGAGGTCGACGACCTGGCGGGGGAGACCGCGCGGGCGCTGGCCGAGGGCGCGACCCTCGCCGCGTACCAGCCGCAGAGCGACGTACGGGTCCTGCTGGACCCCTCGGGCCATCCGTTCTGCCTGTGGACGGAATCCCCGCAGCCGCCGCCTCAGTAGACGAGGGCCTGCGTGTCCTCCGCGAGCGCCTCCTGCACGAAGACCTGCGCCCCCGCGATCCGCACGCCCTCGACGACGTCCTTCTCCGTGATGTCCCGGCGGGCCGCGCACTGTGTGCACAGCGTGAGACGCCCGGCGGCCAGCACGGAGTCGATCAGGTCGGGCAGCGGCGCGGCGTGCGGCAGCTCGAACTCGGCGGCCCGCCCCGGCAGCGCGAACCAGGCGGACTCACCGGTCAGCCAGACGGACACGTCCACCCCGCTCGCCACGGCCACCGCGGCGACCGTGAACGCCTGCGAACACCGCTCAGGAGCATCGGCCCCCGCCGTCACCTTGATCACCAGCTTCTTCGCCATGGCTGAATCGTAATCAAGATCCCTACAACCGGGTGCCCCGGTCGGGGGTCTCCTGTCGGGCGCGGTAACGGAATCCGCGCTTCATGTCCTGTGGGGGGACGTAGTGGAAGACTCTGAAAGACCCGGAACACCGGACACCGCCGAGGTGGACGTGACCCCGGGGGCCGCGCAGGCATCGCCGGAGCCGCGCTTCGCCCGGCCCCGCCGGCGTGGCCGTACCGCTCTTCTGATCACCGGCGCGGCCGTTCTCGGCGTCGTCGCCGGCACCTGCGCCGGATACCAGGTGCAGGCCGGCCGCGCGCCCGAACCGCTGCCGCCGCTGTCCCAGCCGGTGCTGCCGCAGGCGACCGGGCCGGCCCCGGAGCCGCTGTCGGCCGGGCAGGACCGCAAGGTGCGCGCCGAAGGCGACCTGCGCAAGCTGCTGCTGAAGAAGCCGGCCGGGGCGAAGGAGGCCGACTGGCTGTCCGGGTCCGACGGCTGGATGGAGCTCGGGGTCTACGCCGGCACCTTCACCGAGCCGGCCGACAAGTTCAGTTCCCTCGTCTCGGACGAGTTCCGCCGGGCCGCCGTCGTCGGCTGGGAGGTCGGCAACTCGTACAGCGTGGAGATCCGCCTCGTGCAGTTCCGCCACGAGGACTCGTTGGCGGCGGTCGACTCCGTCGCCAACCTCCAGGACTGGGCGGAGCGCGACAGCGGCGTCGAGAGCTGGAACATCCCGGGCACCGGCGAGGGCATGGGCTACGTCCACCCCCGGCCCGACAACAGGCCCGGATACGAGCCGCTGTACACCGCCGAGGCACACGCCTGGCGCGGGGACATCGCGATGGAGATCTGGATCTACGGCGACCGGCGGATCGCGAGAAAGACGGTCATGGACCTGGCACAACGGCAGATGGAGCGGCTGTGACGGAGACCGGAGCAACGCAGGAGCAGCCGCGGCCGGACGCGCCGGAGCCGCTGCCGGAGGCGGTGGGCACACCGGCGGACGCACCGCCGCGCAAGCCGCCGCGGCGCGGGCGGATGGCGGTCGTCGCCGGCTGCCTGCTGCTCGCCGGGGCACTGGTCGCCGGAGTGAGCACGACCGTCGTGACCGTGCGGGACGCGGACCGCGACGCGGGCGCCCCGCGCTGGAAGTTCCCGAAGGAGACCGGCGAGGACAGGAAGGCGCCGGCCGCGACCGGGCTGGCGGGCATGCTCGTGCCCTACGGCACCGACGGCTGGGTCCGCGGCCCCGACATCGGCGAGTTCGGCTCCGACGCGGGGCTCAGCGGCGCCCAGGCCACGGCGCTGCGCAAGCAGTCCCTGCGCGGTCTGTCCCGCTCCGCGCGCAAGGAACTGGAGAAGGAGATCGACCGGCAGCGCGTCAAGGGCATGGCGATGCGCAGCTACTTCAGCGGGGACGCGAAGCCGTACTCGCACAACCTGGAGATCTACTCGGTGAACGTCGTGCTGACGCGGATGGAGGACCGTACCGCGGTCCGTGATCTCTCCGAGTTCCAGCGGAAGATCGTCGGCGCCCTGGGCGGCCGCAAGGGACCGAAGATCAAGGGGCACAAGAACGCCGAGTGCTTCGGGGCGCCCGAGGGCACCCAGGACGAGCTCACCGTCGTCCTCTGCTCCGCCTACGTCGGTGACGTCCTGGTCACGGCGACGGCATTCGGCACCGGCACGCTCGACAGCGCCGGAGTGGCCTCGCTCCTGCGTCTCCAACTCGACCGCATCGCCGAGCCCGGGAAAGCGATATGACCGACAGCACGACGCAGGTCCAGCCGCTCGACCAGCGGGTCACCGTACCGCCGCGGCCGACGACCGACCCCGTGGCTCCGGCCCCCGCGCCCCGGGACCGCCGCGTCCTGCGGGCCGTGGCGCGCTGGACCGCCGCCGTGGCCGTGTTCGCGGCCGTCGGCACCGGCACGGCCTACGGGATCACGGGCATGGCGCGCACGGACGTCCCCGGCCTCGCCACGGAGTCGGACGGCCGCTGGGACTACCCCGAGCTGACCAGGCCGCCGCTGCCCGCCGGCAGCCCGGGCCCCTTCGCCGAGGGCAACACGGCCGGCGCCCACCACGCCGACCTGCGCGCCCTCGTGCTGCCCGCCCCCGCCGGTGCGCGCGAGACCAAGGCGCTGCGCGGCGCGGACGGCTGGCTGGCGACGAAGGACTACCTGGCGGAGTACGCCGAGGAGGACCGGGAGCTGCTGGGGCAGAAACTCGTCGACACCCGCATGCGGCACATCGCCGCCCGCGGCTGGACGACGCCGGACGGCGTCCGGACCCGGATCTATCTCCTCCAGTTCGACACCGCACAGGTCGTGGACACCGAGATGGCACCCGACGCCCTGGCGTACGCCTGGCCCACGTACCCGCTGCGTGGCGCCCCCGACACCGAGTACGACGAGAAGTTCCCCGAGTCGGCCACGGTCCGCGGGATCACCCGCACCGCCTACGCCGAACCGAAGCCGTACGGCGCCGAGCAGGTCCGCCAGGCCTATCTCGCGGCCGGCGACGTCTACGCGGTGATCGTGCAGTCCCGCAAGGGCGGGGTGCCGGACGTGCCGTTCCGGCAGACGGTCGTCCTGCAGAGTCAGCTGCTGGGCTGAGGGCGTACCTCGCAAGGAGGGCCGGGTCGTGGCCGCGTAAGCTGGGGCCCGGCCTTGTGAACCACGCACCCCGCTCACCTAGGAGCATCCCGTGATCCTCTTCTTCGAAATCCTCCTGGTCCTGGTCTGCGTCGGCGTCCTCGCCTTCACCGGTCTGGCCGTGAAGAAGCTGTATCAGGGCCAGCGCTGACCCACCCCCCTGTCCGTACGAGAAGTCTGAGCTGCTCATGATCGAGATCCCGTCCGACCTCCACAAGGACCTCGTCCCCCTCGCCTTCCTCCTCGGGAACTGGGCGGGAGCGGGCGTGCACGACTTCCCCGGCGCCGAGAAGTGCAACTTTGGGCAGGAGGTCACCTTCACCCACGACGGCCGGGACTTCCTGGAGTACCAGTCCCACAGCTGGGTGCTCGACCAGGACGGCAACAAGGTCAGGCCGCTGGAGTCCGAGCACGGCTTCTGGCGTATCGACGCCGCCCGCAAGGTCGAGGTCACGATGACCCGCGACGACGGCGTCATCGAGATCTGGTACGGCGAGCTGGCCGACCAGAAGCCGCAGATCGACCTGGTCACGGACGCCGTCGCGCGCACCGCGGCCTCCCGCCCCTACAGCGGAGGCAAGCGGCTGTACGGCTACGTCAAGAGCGACCTGATGTGGGTCGGCGAGAAGCAGACCCCCGAGGTCGAGCTGCGGCCGTACATGTCCGCGCAGCTGAAGAAGGTCGTCACCCCGGAGGACGTCGAGCGCTGGGCGAAGGCCCTGCCGGGCGACCTGCCCGACGACGGGATCGCTTTCTTCAAGTAGCCATAGACTCGTGGGTGTGGTGAGCACCGACTGGAAGAGTGATCTCAGGCAGCGCGGCTACCGGCTGACGCCGCAGCGGCAACTCGTGCTCGAAGCCGTGGACAACCTGGAGCACGCGACCCCCGACGAAATCCTCGCCGAAGTGCGCAGGACGGCGTCGGGGGTCAACATTTCCACCGTCTACCGGACCCTGGAGCTCCTGGAGGAGCTCGGGCTGGTCAGCCACGCCCACCTCGGGCACGGGGCGCCGACGTACCACCTGGCCGACCGGCACCACCACCTCCACCTCGTCTGCCGCGACTGCACCAACGTCATCGAGGCCGACGTCTCCGTGGCCGCCGAGTTCACGGCCAAGCTGCGGGAGACGTTCGGCTTCGACACCGACATGAAGCACTTCGCGATCTTCGGTCGCTGCGCGGACTGCGCGGCGGCGACCGGCAAGGATTCAAGTACCGAGTCGTAGGCTTAGCGTATGAAGAGCCCCCTGCTGTCCCTGCCCGGCGCCGTCCCCGCCGAAGGGGCGGACGAAGGTGTCGCCGCCCACTACGGCGACCTGTTCCGCGAGCAGCGCGCCCTCGCCGACGGCACCGGTTTCGTCGACCTCTCGCACCGCGGGGTCGTCACCGTCACCGGCGACGACCGGCTGAGCTGGCTGCACCTGCTGCTCACCCAGCACGTCAGCGACCTGCCCACCGGCGAGGCCACCGAGGCGCTGGTGCTGTCCGCGAACGGCCACATCGAACACGCGCTCTATCTGGTGGACGACGGCACGACCGTCTGGGCCCATGTCGAACCCGGCACCCAGGACGCCCTGATCGCGTACCTGGAGTCGATGAAGTTCTTCTACCGGGTCGAGGTCGCCGACCGCACCGCCGACATCGCCGTGGTCCATCTGCCGGCCGGTTCCATCGCCGAGGTGCCGGAAGGGGTCGCCGTACGGGAGACGGCGCACGGCCGTGACCTCTTCCTGCCGCGCGCCGACCTGGAGTCGTACGCCGCGCAGAACGGACCGGCGGCCGGGATCCTGGCGTACGAGGCGCTGCGCGTCGAGCAGCACCGGCCGCGGCTCGGCTTCGAGACCGACCACCGCACCATCCCGCACGAGCTGGGCCTGATCGGCACCGCGGTGCATCTGCAGAAGGGCTGCTACCGGGGCCAGGAGACGGTCGCCCGGGTGCAGAACCTGGGCAAGCCGCCGCGCCGGCTGGTCTTCCTGCACCTCGACGGCAGCGAGGTGCACCTGCCTCCGTCCGGCACCGAGCTGCGGCTCGCGGACGACGGCCCCGACGGCCGCAGGATCGGCTTCGTGACGACCTCCGTACGCCATCACGAGCTGGGTCCGGTGGCGCTGGCGCTGGTGAAGCGGAACGTGCCGGTGGACGCCCGTCTGGTGGCCGACACGACGGCCGCCGCTCAGGAAGTCGTCGTCGAGCCGTAGGCCCCACCCGCCTACCGGCGGCGGGCTACATCTCCAGCAGGACCGTGAACGGGCCGTCGTTCGTCAGGCCCACGCGCATGCGCGCGCCGAACCGGCCCGTCTCCACCGTGGCGCCGAGCGCGCGCAACTGCGCGACCACCTCGTCGACCAGCGGCTCGGCCACGTCACCCGGGGCGGCCGCGTTCCACGTGGGGCGGCGGCCCTTGCGGGCGTCGCCGTAAAGGGTGAACTGGCTGATCACCAGGAGCGGGGCGTCGATGTCGCTGCACGACTTCTCGTCGTGCAGCATCCGCAGCGACCACAGCTTGCGGGCGAGCTGGGCCGCCTTCCCCTCGGTGTCCTCGTGCGTCACGCCGACCAGGACACACAGCCCCTCGCCGGTGATCTCCCCGACGACCTCGCCGTC
The DNA here is from genome assembly GCF_044749345.1 of Streptomyces sp. NPDC089424. Classification (NCBI taxonomy): domain Bacteria; kingdom Bacillati; phylum Actinomycetota; class Actinomycetes; order Kitasatosporales; family Streptomycetaceae; genus Streptomyces; species Streptomyces sp. NPDC089424. Next base: position 163,276 of record NZ_JBIVHU010000012.1, on the reverse strand, counting down.
GACGACGACGCTCGCGCCGTCCACCCTCTGCACCACTGCACGCATGCGACCCATCATGCCCGGCGGCGTCATCCCGCTTCGCGGGTGGTCCGTACCAGCGCTCTTTTTGATCCCTAACCCCCCATCTGGGGCCGTTCGGGGGCACTCGGTCACATAGCGGCCACTTGGGGTGGCACGATGCTGCCACACGCCGGTCGAGGGGACGGTTGAGGCACATGAGAACACCGAGTACCGGGCAGCCGCCTGGGGCTGTCTCGTTGACCCGAGCGGGAGCCGGGGAGTCACTCCGGCCACCCGTGCAACGCACGGACAGTCCACAGCTGCCGCCCGATCCGCCCGCGCACGATCTGGCCACGCTGAGTCTGGCCGAATTGCGCTCCCTGCGCAGGGACGCGCAGCGCGACGAGGCGGATCTCAGTTACGTACGACGGCTGCTGCAGGGCCGCATCGACATCCTGCGCGCGGAGCTCGCGCGCCGGGGGCCGGGGTCGCTGGTGGACACGGGCGCGGCAGAGGCGTCCGTCGTCCAGCGGCTGCCGGAGATCCTCACGGACGCCCCGGCCCGGCACCGCTCCTCCGCGCGCCACGTCACGCTGGGCACTCCGCACAACGAGGAGTACCGGCGGCTGGCTGCGGAGATGCTGGCCGAGGTCGAACTGTCCGCGCTGGACGCCCGCACCGACGTCGAGCTGACCACCGCGATGGGGCGCCTCGTCCGGTACGAGCAGCAGGTGTCCCGGCGCCGGCAGCGGTTGCAGCGGATCGCGGACGAGTGCAGCGCGGAGATCGCGCGGCGCTACCGGGAGGGGGAGGCACAGGTCGACGACCTGCTGATGTGAGGCGGGAGGACCTGGTCACCCCGGGTCCCGCCCGGGGCGGCGCGCACGCGCACCGCCCCGGGCGGGAAAACCCCGCGACACCTGGGCCTTCGTATGCCTACCGTGCACTCATGACGCGTCGCGACGAGCTGCCCGTACGCCCGATCACCGAAGCCGAGTTCGAGGACTGGCAACGCGCCATGAGCGTCGGCTTCCTGCAGCGGCCCACGCTGACCGAGGAGCAGTTGGAGGCGCGGCGCGCCCACTTCGTGCCGGGGCGGCTGCTCGGGGCGTTCGACGGGGGCCGATGCGTGGCGACGTTCCGTTCCTTCGCCCAGGAGCTCACCGCCGTGGGCGGCGCCTTCGTGGCCGCCGACGCCGTCTCCAACGTCACCGTCAGCCCGACGCACCGCCGCCGCGGCCTGCTCAGCCGCATGATGAGCCAGGACCTCACGGGGGCGAAGGAACGCGGGGACGTCGTCGCGACGCTCATAGCCGCCGAGTACCCGATCTACGGCCGCTACGGCTTCGGCCCCGTGACCACGGCCACCAAATGGACCGTCGAGGTGGCGCGCACCGGCCTGGACCGCCGTTGGTCGGGTCCGGAGGACGGCGGACGGATCGACCTGGTCGACCCCGAGGACGTCCGCAAGCTCGGTCCCGAACTGCACGAACGCCTGCGGCGGACACAGCCGGGCGCGGTCAGCCGCGACGAGCTGTGGTGGCGCATCAACACCGGCGCGGCCCGCTTCGGCAGGTCGTGGACCGAGCCCTACTACGCCCTGTACCGCTCGGCCGCCGGGGAGGTCGAGGGCCTGGTCTCCTACGAGTCGGACGACAAATGGCAGGGCAAGCAGCCGCAGAACACGGCCGACGTGAACTGGCTGATCGCGGCGACGCCGGCCGCCGAGCGCGCCCTGTGGCACTTCCTGTGCTCGATCGACTGGATCGCGCACGTGAAGTCGGGCTGGCGGGCGCCGGACGACCTGCTCCCGCTGCTGCTGCCGGACCCGCGCGCCGCCCGTCTGCTCGCGCAGGGCGACTGGCTGTGGTTGCGGATCCTGGACGTCGTACGGGCGCTGGAGGCGCGGACGTACGAGGGCTCGGGGGAGCTGGTGCTGGAGATCGTCGACGCCGCCGGGTTTTCCGGCGGACGGTACCGGCTGGAGGCGTCGGAGCAGGGCGCGTCCTGCGCGCCGAGCGACCGGAGCGCCGATCTCACGCTGGACGTCGCCGACCTGGCGGCGCTGTGGCTGGGCGACGAGTCGGCGGTACGGCTGGCCGCGCTGGGGCGGGTCCGGGAAGAACGAGCGGGCGCCGCCCGTTCGGCCGACGCCCTGCTGCGCACGTCCAGGCGACCGTGGTGCCCGGACCTGTTCTAGTGCTCCCCTCTGCCGGCGACGGTGGACGGTCTCGCTATCCGTAGCGTGCTCTTCAGTTGTGGCTGTGCCTGTTCGGTTGTGGCTGTGCGCGTGCCGCTGTTCGGTTGTCGGTATTCAGTTGTCTCTGTGCAGACTGACCAGGCTCCCGGCTCCCCTCCGGAAGGGAGCCCGGTCAGCCGGACTGGGTGAGCAGCAACACGAGGATCACTGCTCCGATGCCGCCGAGAGTGATGTTCTTGGCCTTGATGCCGAGGGTCATGGCGACGAGGGCGATGATCCCCATGGCGCCGAGCTTCGACTGGACGAACTGCTCGAATCCGATGGCGAGGGCGGCGACGACGAGGGCGATGAACGGCATGGGGTGCGTCCTTCCAGCGCTACCAACCATCGGTAAGTGCAACCACATTCGTTCAGTTGGTTGCCAACTTATTCCCGGTTGGGGCGTCTTTGAAGTGTCCGGTAACCATCTGTCAGGCAACTGCCCCAAGATGGCTCAAAGTTGTAGGGTTCCGATGTGACGTCGGAACAAGTAGCCGTGAACGAACGGGGAAGGGCCCCGTTGTCGCCCCAGGAGGTGGCCGACGAGCTCCGCGGCCGGATCAGGTCGGGCACGCTCCAGGCGGGCCGGCGCATGCCCACCCAGGCCGCCCTGGCCGAGGAGTTCGGCGTGGAGCGCGGCACCGTCCGGCAGGCCCTGCGCATCCTGCAGTCGGAGGGTCTGCTCACCAACGTGTCCCGCGGGGCGCCGGCGACGGTCGCGCCCGACGGGGCGACGGCCTTCTTCGGCCCCGCCGCGCAGCCGGAGTCCACCCTGGCCGCACTGCCCGCCCGGGTGGCTGCCGCGTTCGAGGCCAAGCACGTCAGGATCGACGCGCTGTGCCTCACCTCGGCCTCGCTCAGCCTGGCCCTCAGCGAACCGCTGCGCCGACTGCACACCGGGGCGCCGAAACCGGCCACGGTCCACCTGCGGGTTCTGCTGCCGTCCCGGGACATCGACCTCGCCTTCCCCGCCTCCGCCGACCCCGGCGGCGACTCCCCGGCGCACCGGAGCTGGGTGGCCCTGCGCAACGCCCAGGGCCTGGTGCTGAGCCACAATCTGACGGCACTGCGCTCCACACACGGCGTGGACGTCCAGGTGCGCTTCCGCGCACTGCCCTTCACCCCGCCGGTGAAGCTGTACCTGCTGAACGACACCGAGGCGCTCTTCGCCTTCTACACGCCCAGCAGGCGTGCGGAGGGCACCGCTGGAGAGGGCCCGGAGACGTACGAGGTGCAGGGGGGCTCCTCGCCGCTGTTCGCCTTCCGGCAGGGCGACGGGGGAGTGCGGGACAAGTCCTTCGTGGAACAGTCCCGACTGTGGTTCGACCGCCTCTGGGAGACGATCAGCACGGAACTGGACCTGGGGGCCTGACCGCGCCCTGGTCACAGCGCCGGCCCGGTGACCGAGAGGCTCAGCGCCACGGCGCCGATCGCGCTGCAGGTGTGGTTGCGGCGGTGCAGCCCGATGAGGAGCAGGACGAGGGCGACGAGGCCTGTGGTGCCGTATCTCCACTGGGCCAGTTCCTCGACGGTGAGGAGTAAGACGGTGGCGGCGGGCTTGATCCATGACACGGTGATGTCTCCTTGACATGGGGAGGGAACACCCCCCTTCGGCAGAAGTGGTCGAGTACGGTGCTGACTTGGCGCTAGTTGGAACCAACTCTGCTTAAGTTGTTCCAACTTGGCAGGGATGGATAAACAACTTTCCGGGCACCCCCTACAAGTGGGATGCAGCCCTTCGGTTTCCGGGTGCGGGAGGAGATGGCGACGGTGGTCGGCAGCAGAAGGTCCACGCCTGAGGAGATCGCGGACTCCCTGCGGGAGCGGATCCGGGACGGACGGCTGAAGGCGGGCGACCGGCTGCCCACCCAGGCCGAACTCGCCGACGAGTTCGGGGTCGAGCGCGGCGCGGTCCGTCAGGCACTCCGCGCCCTCCAGAGCGACGGGCTCCTCAGCAACGTCAGCAAGGGCAGCCCGCCGCGCATCGCGGAACCGGAACCCGCCTGGCGGGAGCCGCAGCCGACGATGGTGGGCCTCGGCCCCCGCCTCACGGAGGCGTTCTCCGCGCGTCACGTACGCGTGGACGCCGTCTGTCTGACCGCCGAAACGATGATGCTGGGCCTCGGGGAGCCGCTCCGGGCGATCCACGAGGGCCGGCTCGGCCCGGAGTCGATCGACGTCAGGGTGCTGCTGCCCTCCCGTGACATCGACCTGGCGTTCCCCACCTCGGTAGAGGGCAGCGGCGACGGCGACCCGGTCCACCAGCGCTGGCTGATGATGCGCAACGCCCAGGTCCAGGTCCTGAGGCACAACCTTCGCGCCCTGCGCGCCACGCACGGCATCGACGTGAGCGTCACCTTCCGCGCGCTCCCGTTCACCCCTCCGGTGAAGCTGTACCTTCTCAACGGCCGCGAGGCGCTGATCGCGTACTACATGGTCACCCGGCGTGCCGCCGACGACGACATGGCGTCCCAGGAGATGTTCGACGTCCTGGGCACCCAGGCCCTCCTCTTCTCCTTCGAGCAGGAGACGGGGCGCCGTGACGCGGCCTTCGTGGAGCAGTCGCAGAAGTGGTTCGACGCGCTCTGGAGCACCGTCACCTCCGAGTTGACCCCGGAGTAGTGTCATGGGACCCAGTGGCCGCGCGACCACCCCATCGTGTCGCAGACTGAACCGGTGACAACGCACACGGAGAACCTCCCGGGACTGATCACGCGTGCCCGGTACGTGCTTTTCGACTTCGACGGTCCGATCTGCCGTCTGTTCGCCGGGCACTCCGCGCAGGACGTGACGCGCGTGCTGGTCGGCTGGCTGGAGGCGCGCGGCCTGCGTGACCTGCTCACGGACGAGGAGCAGTGGTCGACGGACCCCTGGGACGTCCTGCGCGCCGTGGACAGCCGGCACCCCCGTCCCGGCGCGCTCGTCGCCGCGCTGGAGGAGCGGCTCACCCAGGAGGAGTTGAAGGCCGCCGCCTGCGCCGCACCCACTCCGTACGCGGATCGGCTCCTGCGCACCTGGGCGGCTCAGGGCGCCGGCCTGGCCGTGACGACGAACAACTCGCCCCGCGCCGCGCGGCAGTACCTCGCAGGACGTGGCCTGGAGAGCGTCTTCGGCCCCCATCTCTACGGCCGCTCCCGGGACCTGAGCCTGCTCAAGCCCGACCCGCACTGCCTCGATCAGGCCCTGCGGGCCTTCGGTGCCGCGCCGGAGGACGCCCTCATGATCGGCGACGCGCCCACGGACCTGATGGCCGCGCGCAGCGCCGGTGTCGGCTTCCTCGGGTACGTGCGCAACGAGCGCAAGGAGAAGATCCTGCGTGACGCCGGGGCCGGGTATCTGGTGCCCACTCTGCAGGACGTGTTGTCCGTACTCACCGCCGGTTGACGCTCGCATGGTCACCTCCGTCACTCCCTGGCTGTCCGTCAACTCCCCGACCAATTGGATTGGTTGGTCTAATTGGTTGGTTCCCTCTGGGGCTCATCTCCAACCATTCTTCGGTGATGGTTGGGTGAAGTGGTGGAGAGAGGTCCACTATTGGAGGAATGGCGGTAGGGTCGTAGGGTGAGCGATGAGCGGAGCGGTACGACCGGGCGCAGGCAGCGGTTCGACGACGTCATGTCGACGTTGCGGAGCCGGCTGCTCGACGGTGAGTACCCGCTCCACAGCCTGCTGCCGGCGGAGCGTGACCTGGCCGCCGAGCTCGGCGTGGCCCGGGACACCGTGCGCAGCGTGCTGACGGAGCTGGCCAACGAGGGCTGGGTGGAGCGGCGGCAGGGCAGCGGGACCCGGGTGATCCGCGTTCCGGAGGGCATCCGTTCGGCGCGGTCGACGGACCAGTCGGGTCAGCCGGCCAGCCTCGAGTGGTTCATGGACCAGGCCTTCGCCCGCGCGGAGGTCACCCTCGACGTCTTCACGCTCACGGCCGAGTCGTTGAACAACCAGCTCCGCAGACTGGACGAGCGTATCCAGCGCGGCAAGCTGGAGGCCCCGCAGCGGATCGTGCTGCGGATGATGCTTCCCGACCCCGAGCTGGACATGCCGTATCCGCAGTCGCTGGACCCGCAGTACCGGGAGGCGATGCGCGAGCGTCAGCGGGAACTCGCCGAGTGGCATTCCGGCGAGGTCAAGGGGCGGCTCCTGACCTTCAAGGCCCGGGGGTCGGTCGAGACCGTCGACGTGGAGATCCGTCATGTGCCCCTGACCCCGCCGTTCAAGGTCTATCTGATGAACGGCGAGGAGATGCTCCAGGCCTACTACGTGGTGGGTGAACGCCCGCTGGTCCTGAAGAGGCTGGAGACCGAGATCCAGGCACTCGACGCCCTCGGCCTCATCGCCAAGTTCACACACTTCGTCAAGGACAGCGACGATCCGAACCACGCGTTGCTCGTGGAGGGCACGCAGGCCTGGTTCGACTCCCTGTGGAAGAACCTCGCCAAGTAAACCAATCGTCAGGTGATCTGCCCCGGAACGGCACCTTCTCACGGCTATGGTGGTCCTCCCGTCATCCTTGCGTGACAGGAGCGACGACTGGTGGTACCGCTCGCGCACAGATGGGACTGCCTGCCCGGCGGCCTCCGACCGGCGGCCGTCGATGTCCGCATGTGGCCCGGCCTCCGCGGGCTCCCCCCAGCAGGGAACGCCGCACCCGGAGTTCTGCCGTACCGGCTCCTCCACACCGACGCACACCGCTGCGACCTGATGGTTCCGGCGGCCGACCCGCCGGTGCCCGGCCGCGCGGGCCGGCAGACGGCGGCGTACGGCGATCCCCTGCACGACCTGGCCACTCATCTCGTCCGCACGCGGTATCCGGAAGCCCGCCGGGGCGAGGTCTTCCGGACGTGGACGCAGGCCGTCTCCGGAGCGCCGGCCCGGGCGGCCGACGGACTGGAGGGAGATCTTCGCCGTCATGTGGACTTCGAGTGGGCGCAGTCCGTCTACTGGGCTGTGATGCATACCGCCCGGTACCTCGCCACCGGCCCGGACCCCGAGGCGTACCTCGGCCTGGCCGCCTCGTCGCTGCACCGTGCGCTGCGGACCGCGGCGGCCGACCCCGTTCCGTTCACCGATCCGCCGGACCGGCCCGGCGTCCCCCTGGTCCCGCACGCCCGGCAGGCGGCCGGGCATACGGTCCGGCGCCCCTGGTTCGGCCGTCGCGGTGCCGCGGCCCTTCCCTTCGTCCCCGACCCGCGAGTGCCGGAGCGGGCCGATTTCCCGCACGACCTGGTGGGCGCCGTGCTGGCCGCCGAGGACCGTGCGAGCGCCGATCACGTCTTCCGGGGCACCGCCCATCGCAACACCGTGGTCAGCGCCCCGGGCTTCGGCGCGGTCCTGGTACGCCGTGACGCGGCACCGGCCCACCGCCACGAGAGCGTCTTCACGACGCTGGAGGAGTACCCGGTGCTGAGGGCCATCGAGGAGGCCGGCGTGGAGGTGGCGGCACCGAGGGTCCTGGCGCGGGGCCAGAGCGAGCCCGCCGAGCCGTTCGCGGTCCTCACCTACCTCGGCCCGCTGCCCGGCGAGCCCGCCCCGGACGGACGGCCCTGCGTGCACCCGGTGGAGGGTCTGCTGCCGCACGAGGCGGATCTGCTCGTCGACCAGCTCTGCGCGCTGACCGCACTCGACTGCGCCACCCTCGATCCGCTGGCCGCGCACGCGGCACGCGACTTCCACCCCTGGCTCGCCGACCGCGTGGCCACGATGGTCGCCGGGCTCCCGGAGCGGACCCTGCTCGCCGCCCGGCGCCTGGGGCTGCCCGACGCGCCGCGACTGGCCGAACTGCTCGCCCGCCACCGAGTCACCCCCCGTCGGCCGGCGCTGCTGCACGGAGACCTCAACCCCTGGAATCTCGTCCGCACCGACGACCCCCGCCACGGGACCGGACTCGCCCTCATCGACTGGGAGATGGCCCTGATCGGTGATCCCCTCCACGACCTCGTCCGGCACCTCCACCTGACACCGGCGCGCAGCGAGATCCGGCACCGCATGTTCGCCCGCTGGGAGGAGCGCGTCGGCCCCGAGCACAGCCGTGGCTGGCAGCGCGACCGGCGGGTGTACCAGCTGATCGAGATCGTGCGTTCCGCGTACGTGGACCTGGACCGCATCGTCCATGGCATGAGCCTCGACGTACCGGCCGTGCGCCAGGCGGCGGACCGGTACGCGCACACCCTGAAGCGCACGACCCGTCTGCTCGACGCCGCCTGACCCGCGCCGCCCGTATGGCGCCGCGGGGGGCGAGAGGGCGACGCGGTCGGACGGGTCGCGCGCCAGGGGTGTCAGGCGTCGAGCAGCGGGATCAGGTGTTCCTCCTCGTAGGTCAGATGCGCCTCCAGTTCGGTGGTGAGGCGTGCGACCTCCGAGCGGGCGGTGGCCGGATCCTCCGTTGCGATGGCCGTGCGCAGGTCCTCCACCAGGGCGGCGATGTGCTCGTGCTCCTCGCGGAGCCGTTCGACGGTGGGTGCGGCCGTCGGGTGGCGGTCGGCGAGGAAGGGGAACAGGCCGAGGTCCTCGCCGGTGTGGTGGTTGTGCAGTCCGTGGCAGAACGTGAGGCAGTTGACGCGCAGTTGGGCGCCGAGACGACCGCCGTTCCCGGCGGCCTGGTCCATCTCGCCCCGGATGAGCGCGAGTTCGCGCCGAAAGGCGTCGTGCACCACCTTGATGGCCTCGCCCATGGAGCCGGCGGCGATGCGGGGCGGCCCACCGGCGATCTCGTGGAGGGCCACGACCGGTATCACCCGGCCCGCCTTCTCCTGGTACTCCGCCCAGCCCGCGTCGGTCTCGACGGCCCGCGCGAAGGCCTCGTCGCGCGCGGCGCCGCTCAGCACCTCGGCGCGCGCCTGGTAGGTGAACGCGCCGCTCTCCACGGTCACCTCGGGATGGGCGAGGAGGTTGTGGTACCAGGCGGGGTGTCTGGGGGCGCCGCCCGCGGAGGCGATGACCAGGATGCGGTCGCCGCCGTCGGGGAGGTAGGCCACAGGGGTGGTGTGCTCGGTGCCCGTACGGGCGCCGGTGGTCGTGAGGAGGATCAGGCGGGCGCCCTCGAAATAGCCGCCGACGCGGCCCCGGTTGGCGCGGAACTCCTCGATGACCTGATGGTTGAAGTCGTCGATGGTGTCGTTGGGCATGCTCGGTGTTCTCTTCTCTCTCCGGCCGTGCTCGTCACTGGTGATCGGTGGACGAACGCGCGTGATCGCGCGGAGAGAGAGCGGCGGACTCCTGGCCCGCCTCAGCCTCATTCAGAGGCCGGGCACCCAACTCGCTCGCGGCACTTGGCCGCAAACCCGGCAGTCATGAGAGGAACAGTAGCCTAGGCGCGATGCTTCTCTTCCTGGATATCGACGGGACGCTGCTGCCCTTCGGGTCGGCGGACCCGTATCCGGTGTACGGGACGCCGCGCGGCCGGAGCTCCGGGAACCCGCTGCTGAGCAGGGTCGATCCGGCGCTCGGCCCCCGGCTGCGGGCGCTGGGCTGCGAGTTGGTGTGGGCCACCACCTGGCTGGACGAGGCGAACGAGCTCATGGCGCCCTGGCTCGGTCTGCCCCCGCTCCCGGCCGTGGACTGGCCGGAGGAGGCCGGGCGGCCCGGACCGCTGCACTGGAAGACCCGGCCGCTCGTGGCCTGGGCGGCGGGCCGGCCCTTCGTGTGGCTGGACGACGAGATCAGGGCGTCCGACCGGGACTGGGTGACCGCCCACCACCCCGGCCGGGCCCTGCTGCACCGCGTGAACCACCGGGTGGGGCTCACTCCGGCGGACTTCGCGGCAGTGGCGGGGTGGGTGAGTCGCGGGTGAGGGTCGTGGCGGGGGTCGCGGGGGCCGTTTCCCGGAGGTGAGGGCCGGCGGGGGCGCGCGGCCTGTTTCCGGCGGTGAGGGCCGTGGCGGGAGCCTCCCGTCCTTTTCTCCGCAGGTGTCGGCCATGGGCGGGGGTCGCGGGGGCCGCATCCCGGAGGTGAGGTCCGTGGCGGGGGTCGCGGGGGCCGCTTTCCGAAGGTGAGCCGTGGCAGGGGACGCGCGCCCTGTCTTCCCGCAGGTGACGGCCGTGGCGGGGGCCGCGCGGCCCGTATCCCGGAGGTGAGGGCCGTGGCAGGGGGCGCGCGGGCCCGCTTTCCGGAGGTGAGGGCCGTGGCAGGGGGCGCGCGGGCCCGCTTTCCGGAGGTGAGGTTCCGCGACAGGCGGGCGCGGCCCGCCTCCCGGGCGCTCACGCCCGGCGCGCGCCCCCGCTCAGCAGATCCGTCACCCGCATGAACCCGTCCGTTCCGTGGCCGAGGCCGATGACGCGGCGGGCCTGGCCCTCCGCCGCGCGCATCACGCCCGCCTCGATGCCGTGGCCCTCGGAGGCCTCGATGACGTGGGACATCGAGGAGACCGCCGAGGTGATCGGGTTGAGCTCCCCGGAGTAGGTGGCGTCGTCGACGTCGCCCGCGAACTCCTCGAACAGCGGCGGCAGGATGGCGGCGATGCCCTGCGCGAAGGGCGCGAGTTCCCGCCCGCTGATGCCTTCCGCGCGAGCCACGGCGAGGGCGTGCGCGTAGCCCGCCATCGCCGTCCAGAAGATGTCGAGCAGTGCCACGTCGTACGCGGCCGCCCGTCCGACGTCCTCGCCGAGGTGGGTGTGCGTGCCGCCGAGCGTGTCCAGGGCGGGCCGGTGCGCCCGGTACACCTGCTCGGGGCCGCTGTGCAGGAACACCGCCTCGGGGGTGCCGATGCTGGTGGTCGGCGTCATGATCGCGCCGTCCAGGTAGCGGATGTCGTGCGCCGCGGCCCAGGCGGCGGTGTCGCGGGCCCGGGCCGGGGTGTCGGCGGTGAGGTTCACGAGGGTGCGGCCCTTGAGGGCGTCGGCGACGGCGGGCCGCCGGAGGATCGCGTCGCAGGCGTCGTAGTTCACCACGCAGACCACGACGAGGTCGCTCGCCGCGACGGCCTCCTCCGGCGTCCTGGCGCAGGCGGCTCCCCGGGCGGCCAGGTCGCCGTCCCGGCCGGGGGTGCGGTTCCAGACGGTGGTGCGCAGACCGGCGTCCAGGAAGGCGCCGGCCAGGGCGCGGCCCATCGGCCCCAGACCGAGCACGGTGACGGCAGACTGGTCGTCGTACGTGGACATGCTTGTTCAACTCCCTTGAGAACGATTCGAAAAATTCATCACAAAGGGGCGGCAATGACGCGCAGGCAGGCCCAGGATCCGAACGTCTGCGGAGTGACCGCCGCGATCGCGGTGATCGACGGCAAGTGGAAGACGTCCCTGCTGTGGCTCCTGGAGTCGGGCCCGCACCGCCCCGGCGAACTGCGCCGGAAGCTGCCGGGCCTGACCGAGAAGGTGCTGACCCAGGCGCTGCGCGAGATGGAGACGGACGGCCTCGTCCACCGTGAGGTGCACGACGTGATGCCCCTGAAGACCGTCTACTCCCTGACCGGTTTCGGCCGTGAACTCTCCACGGCACTGGCCCCCGTCTCCGACTGGGGCCACCGCCGTCTGGAGCGCCTCACCGCGACCTCGCCGGCCTCCTGACCACCCGCGACCAGCCTCTCCCCGGGGGCGCGCGGTGCCAAGTACGCACAAATAAGTGGGTGGTACGGCGGCCGGCTCACCGCTCTCTCAGCCGGCGTCCCGGCGGGTGCCCGAGGCGTCGGCGAAGCGCCGCGCCAGCCGCGCGAAGGCGTCCCGGAGCTCCGGCGGGCCGACGACCTCGATGCCGGCGTCGAACCTGCCGACGAGGGCGGCGAGGCCGGTCCATGACCATGAGCCCAGGACGAGCCGGCAGCGGTGGGGGCCCAGTTCCTCGACGAGACCGTCGTGGCTGTGCCGGGACACGACGGAGGCCGGCAGATCGAGGATCACCTCGCCCCGGCACGGCCACTCACCGGCGCCGCCGACGCCGCCCACCCCACCTGCCGCGCCGAAGCCGTGGAACCGGTCGGTGACGAAGGTGGCCACGTCGCCCCCGGGCAGGTCGCGCGGGGTGAAGCGGGGGCCGGTGGGGACGCGCGGGGTGATGCGGTCGGCGCGGAAGGTGCGCCAGTCCGCGCGGTCGAGGTCCCAGGCGACGAGGTACCAGCGGCCGCCCCAGGTGACCACGTGATGCGGCTCCACCCGGCGCGGGCCGCGCGGGGCGCCGTCCTCGTGCGCGCCGGGCGCGAAGTCGAAGCGGAGCACCTCCCGCGCGTGGGTGGCCGCGCCGAGCGCCAGGAGCACGCGGCTGTCGACGACGGGTCGGGGCCGGTTCCCGGGCCGGTCCACGGCGGTGACCCGCACGGTGTCGATGCGGTGGCGCAGCCGCGCGGGCATGACCTGCCGGACGGTGGTCAGCGCGCGGGCCGCGGCCTCCTCGATGCCGGCACCGGCGGTGGTGGCGATCCGCAGGGCCACGGCGAGAGCGACGGCCTGCTCGTCGTCGAAGAGCAGCGGGGGCAGATCGCTGCCGGCGGCGAGCCGGTAGCCGCCCTCGGGGCCCTTGACGGCCAGGACGGGATAGCCCAGCTCACGCAGGCGTTCGACATCGCGGCGCACGGTACGGGGGCTGATCTCCAGCCGCTCGGCCAGGAGCGCGCCCGGCCAGTCCCGGCGCGCCTGGAGCAGGGAGAGCAGGGACAGCAGTCGGGCTGAGGTCTTGGGCATGTCCCGCACCCTGCCCGGAGTAGCGGACACGATCTGACCGCTATGGCTGCGACGGTGAACTCGTACCGCACGTCCACGACCCCGGAAGGACCCGATCACCGTGACTGCCGCGACCCACCCCACCTCCCCGCTCGACGACGAGCGGACCGCCCTGCTCACCGCCCTCGCGAACGCGCGGGCCGCCCTCGTCCGGACGACGGACGACCTCGGCGACGAGCAGGCCGGCGAGCGCCCGACGGTCAGCGCGCTGTGCCTGGGCGGGCTGATCAAGCACGTCGCGTCCATGGAGGAGGCATGGCTGCGCTTCGCCGTCGAAGGCCCCTCGGCGATGAACTTCGACCTGCCCGAGGGCGTCACCTGGGCCGACATCGCGGCCGGCACCGCACGCGAGGTCCCGCAGTGGATGATCGACCACGGCAACGACTTCGCGATGCTGCCCGGCGAGACGCTGGCCGGGATCCTGCGGCGCTACGAGGAGGTCGCCGCGGTGACCGAGAAGACCCTCGCCTCGGTCCCCGACCTGTCGGTGACGCATCCGCTGCCGCGGGCGCCGTGGAACGAGCCGGGCGCGGTGCGCAGCGTGCGCGGGGTGATGCTGCATGTCATCTCCGAGACCAGCCAGCACGCGGGGCACGCGGACATCCTGCGCGAGACGCTCGACGGACGGACGTCCAGCTGACGCGGGAACCGGAAGGGGGGCGGCGGCACGCGCGCGTACGCCGTCCCCTTCCCTTTGCCCTACCCGCCCCCGTCCGCCTCACGGGCAGCCCGCTCCAGCCGGTCCCGGTACTCCTCCCACCACGCCGTCCCGCCCGGCGGGATGCTGGTGTTGCCGTCCTGCATCCCCACGGCCCCGTCGATGAGTTCGCGGACGATGTCGGCGTGCCCGGCGTGCCGCTGTGTGTCGGCGATGACCCGGACGACGGCGTGATGCAACGTCACCTCGTCCTTGCCCTCGGGCCACCACGGCACCTTGCCGACGGTCTCCGTCGCCAGCGCGTCGATCGTCGCGTCCGCGTGGGCCCACGCCCGGCGGTAGAGCCCCACGACGAACTCGCGGGACTCGTCGGCGGTGGCCCACATGTCCGCGTTGGGCTCGGCGTCCGCGTCCAGCCAGGGCAGCGGCTCCGCGGAGGGCCGCCCGAAGGTCTCGCCGAGATAGCCGAGCTCCATGCTCGCCACATGTTTCACCAGGCCCAGCAGGTTGGTACCCGTCGGGGTGAGCGGGCGGCGGATGTCGTACTCCGAGAGCCCTTCCAGCTTCCACAGCAGGGCGTCGCGGGCGGACTGCAGATAGAAGTGAAGATCGGCTTTGACGTCCGTTGCGGTCATGGCGCTCAGTCTGCCGTGTGGGGCGGGCGGTGCTCCCGGCGCTCCCGGTGCTGCCGTACGAGTGGCATGGCGCACTCTTGCAAGCAGGTTGCTTGCAATTGTTAGCAGTGCGCGGCATGGTGGAGACATGGCATCGCTCAACGTCGGCAATCTCGGTGAGTATCTGCGTGAACAGCGGCGCAACGCGCAGCTGTCGCTCAGGCAGCTCGCCGACGCCGCCGGGGTGTCCAATCCGTATCTGAGCCAGATCGAGCGCGGGCTGCGCAAGCCGAGCGCGGAGGTGCTGCAGCAGGTCGCCAAGGCGCTGCGGATCTCCGCCGAGACGCTGTACGTGCGGGCCGGGATCCTCGACGCCGAGCGGGACCGGGACGAGGTCGAGACGCGCGCCGTCATCCTCGCCGATCCCACGCTCAACGAGGGGCAGAAGCAGGTGCTGCTCCAGGTCTACGAGTCGTTCCGCAAGGAGAACGGCTTCGAGTCCGGCAAGGCGTCCGCGGCGCAGGACGGGGCCCCGAGCGACACCGGCGACGACGGCTCCGGCGGCGACGACGGCCCCGGGGACGACAGCCTGGCCGGGCGCGACGCCCGCGATCCCGGCGGTCCCCGTGATCGCGGCGGCTCCGGACACGGCGACGGCGCCGTACGTGACACCCAGGCCGCCGACGGCAGCGACGACGACGGCGGCGACGCCGACCCGCGGCGGCGATCCGCCGGCTGAGCCGGGCGGACGCGGCGGGACCCCAACCCTCACAGAAAGCCACCGGGAGGACCAGCACCATGGCCATCACCGAAGACCTGCGCAAGACCCTCACCGACCCGCGGCCGCTGTACTTCGCCGCCGGCACCGCCGACCTCGCCCTGCAGCAGGCCAAGAAGGTGCCCGGCCTCGTCGACCAGCTGCGCAACGAGGCTCCGGCCCGCATCGAGGCCGTGCGCAACACCGACCCCAAGGCCGTCCAGGAGAAGGCCACCGCCCGCGTCAAGGAGACGCAGGAGAACGTCCAGACCCGGGTCAACGAGTTCATCGGCTCCCTCGACTCGGACATCAAGAAGCTGGGCGAGACCGCCCAGGACCTCGCCCTGCGCGGTGTCGGCATGGCCGCCGAGTACGCCGTGAAGGCCCGCGAGACCTACGAGAAGGTCGCCGAGCACGGTGAGCAGGCCGTGCGGACCTGGCGGGGCGAGGCCGCCGAGGAGATCGAGGAGCTGGCGATCGCCGTCGAGCCGGAGAGCAAGCCGGCCGAGGCCAGGCCCGCCGCGGCTCCGGCCAAGCCGGCCGCCGCCCCGGCCCAGCCCGCCGCGGTGAAGAAGCCCGTCGCGAAGAAGGCTCCGGCCGCTCGCAAGGCCACCCCGGCGAAGAAGACGACGCCGTCGGGCAAGTGACACGGACGGGCGATCGGTAACGGGTCGGGCACTCCTTGGGTGCCCGGCCCGTTCTTCGGGTAGCGGTCCGACGGTTGCGGGTACGGTGGCCGCGTAGGGACTAGCCGATACGGGTGGTGGACGTTGTGCTGATGCAGGGATTCGCCGGGTTCATGTGGCTGCTGAGCATGGCCCTGATCCTTTTCAGCGGTTTCGCGATGATCGACGCCGCCACGCGCCGTGAGGACGCCTACCGCGCGGCCGACAAGCAGAGCAAGCCCTTCTGGCTGATCATCCTCGGGCTCGCCTTCGTGGTGAACCTGATCTTCAACATCCTGTCGTTCCTGCCGATCATCGGCCTCATCGCGACGATCGTGTACATGGTCGACGTCCGCCCCGCCCTGCGCGGTCTCCCGGGCGGGGGCCGCGCCCACCGCGGTTCGAGCAGCGACGGCCCGTACGGCCCGTACAACGGCGGACGGTGAGCGGCGGCCTCGCGGCCCGCGGCGCCTGAGGGCGCCCTCGCTCGGCCGGGCGCCCCGGTGCGCCCCACCCCGCACGGGTGCCGCCGTTACGGCACCCGGTCCAGCAGCAGGACCGCCACGTCGTCGGTGAGCTCGCCGCCGTTCAGCTCCCGCACCTCGTTGACCGCCTCGCGCAGCAGCCGCTCCCCGCGCAGTCCCTGGGAGAGCTGGCGGCTGATCATCTCCACCATGCCGTCCTGGCCGAGCCGCTCGCGGCCCGCGCCGACATGGCCCTCGATCAGGCCGTCGGTGTAGAGCATCAGGCTCCACTCCCGGCCCAGCTCCACCTGCATCCGCGGCCAGCGCGCGCCCGGCAGCAGACCGAGAGCGGGGCCGTTGTTGTCGTACGGCAGCAGCCGCGGCGGGCGACCGGGGCGGGCGACCAGCGGGGCCGGGTGCCCGGCCAGGCACAGGCCGGCCCGGCGGCCGTCCGGCGCTATGTCGACCGTGCACAGGGTCGCGAAGATCTCGTCGTCGGAGCGCTCGTGCTCCAGCACCTGCTGGAGGGTGTCCAGCAGCTGGTCGCCGCACAGGCCCGCCAGCGTCAGCGCGCGCCACGCGATACGCAGCTCGACGCCGAGCGCGGCCTCGTCGGGGCCGTGCCCGCAGACGTCGCCGATCATGGCGTGCACGGTGCCGTCCGGTGTGCGCACGACGTCGTAGAAGTCGCCGCCGAGCAGCGCGCGCGAGCGGCCGGGGCGGTAGCGGGCCGCGAAGCGCAGGGAAGAGCCGTGCAGCAGCGGCGTGGGCAGCAGGCCGCGCTCCAGCCGACGGTTCTCCTGGGCCCGCAGCCGGCCCTCGGCGAGCCGTCGCTCGGCCGTGTCGGAACGTTTCCTCTCCACGGCGTACCGGATCGCGCGGCTCAGCAGCCGGCCGTCCAGCTCGTCGCGGAACAGATAGTCCTGGGCGCCCACGCGCACCGCCTCGGCGCCGCGCTCGGCGTCGCCGGACGCGGTGAGGGCGAGGACGGCGTGCCGGGGCGCGAGCTCCAGCACGTGCCGCAGGACGTACAGCTCCTCGTCGCCGTCGTCGGTGCGGCCGGGTGCGGGCAGCGCGAGGTCCAGCAGGATGCAGTGGACGTCGTCGGTCAGCAGCCGCGCGGCCTCGGTGAGGTTGCGGGCGGTACGGATACGGATCGGCTTGCCGGACTGGTCGAGCAGCTCGGGCACGATCGGTGAGCCGCCGGGATCGTCCTCGATCAGCAGCAGCGTGAGGTTGGTGTCCGTGGTCGTGCCGGCGTTCTTGTGGGCCTTGTCTTCCTTGTGCGCTTCGTTGCGCGGAGCCTCGGTACCGGGATCACCGGATGCACCGGAGAGGCCGCGGACTGCGGGCGCGGCCTGCGCCTGACCACTTTCCACGGCCGGGATCGCTCTCTGCCGCGGTACGGGTACGGGCATTGTCCTGGGTTCCTTCCCTCCCCCCGAGGGCATGGCGGGTGCGAGGGACCTCGACCCACCGACCGGGACCATAGCGGGTGTCGGCGCCGCAACGGAATGGTGTGAGGCACGCCGCTCGGTGATCGGCCACTGTCATATGCCGCGATCCCTATCGCAGTTGGACAGGACGCCGCCCGGGGCCTGATGACGAAGGTCACGTCGGTCGCCGGTTCGGCGGAGCAGGGCGTGGGGTGGGTCACGTGGGCCACGTCACCGGAGTTCACGGGGCGTTGCCGCCCCGTCCGCTCACTGCGTGTGCGGGCGTACCACTCCGAGGATCGGCATCGAACCGGCCCCCGCGATCGTGATCGTCCGCCCCGGGCGCGGGGCGTGCACCATCGCGCCGTCCCCCACGTACATCCCGACGTGGCTGGCGTCGTCGAAGTAGATGATCAGGTCGCCGGGGCGCATGTCCTGGACGGCGACGCGCTCGAGCTGCTTCCACTGCTGCTGCGAGGTGCGCGGGATGGCGCTGCCGGCCGCCGCCCAGGCCTGCGAGGTCAGTCCGGAGCAGTCGTACGTCTTCGGGCCCTCGGCGCCCCATTCGTACGCCTTGCCTATCTGCCGGGTCGCGAACTTCACGGCCGCGCTGCCCTGCTCGGTGGCGGTGCCGTCGATCCCGTCGAGGACGCCGGAGTCCAGCCAGGCGGTCTGCGCCTCGTAGGCGGCCCGTTCCTCCAGCTCCGCCAGGCGCTTCTTCTCCTCCTTCTCCAGCTGGGACTCCAGCTTCCTGGCCGCCGCGATCCGCTGCTCGATCTTCTTGCGGGCGGTGGCCTTGGCCTTGCGGCCCGCCTCCAGCTTCTTCCACTGGGCCGAGGCGTCCTTGGCGTACAGCTCCAAGTCCTGCTGGGTACGGGTCAGCTCCCGCAGCAGATGCCGGGTGGCGCGCTCGCCCTGGCTGACCCGGCTGCTGCCGTCGAGGAACTCGCCCGGGTCGTCGCTGAGCATCAGACGGGCCTCGGGCGGCAGTCCGCCGGTGCGGTACTGCGCGGCGGCCGCGGAGCCGACGCGCTTCCGCAACTCGGCGACCTTCTCCTTGCCTTCGACGATCCGCTTCGCCAGCGCGACGATCTCGGCGGACTGCCGCTCCGCCTTCTCCTCGGCCGCGTTGTAGGCGTCGGTGGCCGAGGCCGCCTCGCGGTAGAGGGTGTCGAGCCGCTCGCGGACCGCTTCCAGCTCCGCGTTGGTGGCGGGGGGCGAACCCGCGCCCGTGCCGGGGGTCGTGGACGGGGCGGGGGGCGGTGCGGGTGCCGCGAAGGCCACGCCGGGTGCTCCCAGCACGGTGACGGCGCAGACCACCGTCACCGCCGCCGCGATCAGGCCGCGCTTGCCCCTTGCCATACCCCTGCCCCCAAACTGATGGCCCGTCAGTAACATGGAACGCCCGGGCGATCGTGCCATGCCGTGGCGCAAAACGACAGAGGCAGTGACTCCCTCCCCCATTCCGGCCGTCGAGCGACGAACCCCCCGCCTTTTGTGACGAACGACTCACCGAGATCGTTCCGTGTGATCCGGCGCGCCGGGGAAACGAAGGGAAAAGGCCGAACGGCTTCAGTGCGCGCGCCGTTGGGGCGCCGTTCACGCCGGCCGGCGCGCGGACCTCTCGGACGCGCGGCGCCGACGCCTCAGACGCGCGGCGCCAACGCCCCCCAGGCGAGGGTCACTTCCCCCTGGCGCCAGCGCGTCGGACCGTCCGTGACCGGCCAGTCGGCCGTGAGGTCCCGCACGGCCCGGATCCAGCGCTGGCGGGCGCCGTACGACGCGTAGGGCGCGGCGGCCGCCCAGGAGCGGTCGAAGTCGCGCAGGAAGGCGTGCACCGGCTCACCGGGGACGTTGCGGTGGATCAGCGCCTTGGGCAGGCGTTCCGCCAGGTCCGAGGGGCGTGCCAGGGAGCCGAGGCGGGTCGCGAAGGTCACCGTGCGCGGGCCCTCCGGGCCGAGCGCGACCCACACGTGCCGCCGGCCGATCTCGTCGCAGGTCCCCTCGACCAGCAGCCCGCCGCGCGAGCCGGTCGCCGGATCGGCGGGCGCGAGCCGCGCGCACAGCCGTTCCCACACGCCGGCGACCTGCGCCTCGTCGTACTGGCGCAGCACGTTCGCCGCGCGGATGAGGTGGGGCCGCCCCGGGAGCGGCACCTCGAAGCCGCCGTGCCGGAAGGCGAGGCCCTCGCGCGCGTACGGCTGCGCGGCGGCCACGCGCGCGGGCTCGATCTCGACGCCGACCACGCGCGCGTGCGGCGCGGTGGCGCGCAGGCGGGTGAGCAGCTCCACGGCGGTCCAGGGGGCGGCGCCGTAGCCGAGGTCGACGGCGATCGGGGCGGTGGCGCGGCGCAGCTCGTGACCGTGCGTGGCGGCGATCCAGCGGTCCATGCGCCGCAGCCGGTTCGGATTGGTCGTTCCGCGCGTCACCGTGCCCACGACGGGTGCCCCACCGGCCGGACGGGGCCGAGGGCGGGGGAGGGGAGTGGTGCGGGCCGACATACCTACGAGGGTATGGGCGCCCGGCGGGTGTCCGGCCGGGCGTCCCGCCGGATGTTCCGCCCCGGTCCGGACAGAACGCGCTTCAGCCTCGAACGGTTGAGCGATGAGCGGTAATGATTCAGCAAAAAACCAGTCTCTGGAAATGGAGCACCGACCTCCGGTGTTGCACAGGTTCAGAGGGCCCCGGCGTCCTCCGGCAGGCATGCCCACGGCAAGGAGGACGGCACGTGAGCCATTACGTCAGCAGGCTCGGTCGCCGCTCGCCGGTGTCCCCCTCGCGGCTCCGTCTGGGGCACCGGCGCGCACGCCGCGTGGCCATGCTCTCCGTGCACACCTCTCCGCTCCACCAGCCCGGCACCGGCGACGCCGGCGGCATGAACGTCTACATCGTGGAACTCGCGCAGCGCCTCGCCGCCCTCGACATCGAGGTCGAGATCTTCACGCGCGCGACCACCGGCGCCCTCCCGCCCGCCGTGGAGCTGGCCCCCGGCGTCCTCGTCCGGCACGTCGACGCCGGTCCCTACGAGGGCCTCGCCAAAGAGGACCTCCCGGCCCAGCTGTGCGCCTTCACGCACGGCGTGATGCAGGCCTGGGCCGGCCACCGCCCCGGGTACTACGACCTCGTCCACTCGCACTACTGGCTCTCCGGCCATGTCGGCTGGCTCGCCGCCCAGCGCTGGGGCGTCCCCCTGGTGCACGCCATGCACACCATGGCCAAGGTCAAGAACGCCAACCTCGCCGACGGCGACACCCCCGAGCCGGCCGCCCGGGTCATCGGCGAGACCCAGATCGTGGCCGCCGCGGACCGGCTGATCGCCAACACCGCCGAGGAGGCCGACGAGCTGGTGCGGCACTACGCCGCCGCCCGCGCCAAGGTCGCCGTGGTCCATCCGGGCGTCAACCTCGACCGTTTCCACCCCGCCGACGGCCGGGCCGCCGCCCGCGCCCGTCTGGGCCTGCCGCAGGACGCCCTGATCCCCCTCTTCGCGGGCCGCATACAGCCTCTGAAGGCCCCCGACGTGCTGCTGCGCGCGGTCGCCGTGCTGCTCGACGAGCGACCCGGCCTGCGCTCCCGGCTGGTCGTCCCGGTCGTCGGCGGCCCGAGCGGCAGCGGCCTCGCCAAGCCGGAGGGCCTGCAGAAGCTGGCCGCGCGGCTGGGCATCGCCGACGTCGTGCGGTTCCGCCCGCCGGTCGGCCAGGACCAGCTCGCGGACTGGTTCCGGGCCGCGTCCGTGCTGGTCATGCCGTCGTACAGCGAATCGTTCGGGCTGGTCGCCATCGAGGCGCAGGCGGCCGGTACGCCGGTGCTGGCGGCCGCGGTCGGCGGGCTGCCGGTGGCCGTGCGCGACGGCGGGACCGGGTTCCTCGTCCAGGGCCACGATCCGGCGGCGTACGCGCGCGTGCTGCGCGGCTTCGCCGACGATCCGCACCTGGGCGACCGGCTCGGCGAGGCCGCGGCCCAGCACGCCCGCTCCTTCGGCTGGGACGCCTCGGCGGCCGCCACCGCGGAGGTCTACACGGCGGCCCTGCAGTCCCACCGCCGCCGCTCCCGGGCCCACCACGGCTGACGTACGCTGCCGCCATGGGCGATGCAGAGCAGCGGGCCGCGCAGGTCATCGAGGGCGTGTTCAAGGGCGCCGAGCTGGAGTGGGAGAGTCCCGCTCCCGGCCACTACGTGGTCAAGCTCCCCGGCACCCGCAAGCTGTCGACGACGGTCTCCCTGATCGCCGGACGCCACTCCCTGTCGCTGAACGCCTTCGTGATCCGCCACCCCGACGAGAACGAACCGGCCGTCCACCGCTGGCTCCTGGAGCGCAACCTCAAGCTGTACGGCGTGAGTTACGCCGTCGACCCGCTCGGCGACATCTACGTCACCGGCAAGCTGCCGCTCGCCGCCGTCACCTCCGACGAGATCGACCGGCTGCTCGGCCAGATCCTCCAGGCCGCCGACGGCGCCTTCAACACCCTGCTGGAGAAGGGCTTCGCCTCCGCGATCCGCAAGGAGTACGCGTGGCGCGTCGCGCGCGGCGAGTCGACCCGCAACCTCGACGCGTTCGCGCACCTGACTCAGCGCGAGGGACCTCGCGAGGGACCTGAGGACGGCGGGCCCGCGCGGTAACGGCCCGGGGGCACGCCCACCAACCGCCGGAAATGCCGGGTGAGATGCGCCTGGTCGTAGAACCCGGTCGCGGCCGCCGCCTCGGCCGGGCGGACACCCGCCAGCAGCAGCCGCCGGGCCCGCTCGACGCGCCGGGAGTTCAGGTACTGGTGGGGCGCGATGCCGTACGCGCCGCTGAACGCCCGTACCAGGTGGGCGGGATGGGCGTCGAGGAGCCCGCCCGCCTCGTCCAGCGACAGTCCGTGCACGACCCGCTCGTCGAGGAGCTCCCGCAGCCTGCGGGCGAGGGCGGGGTCGGTGCGCGGACCGGTGGTGGCGAGCCGTGGGCGCAGATGGGCGCGCAGCCGGTCCCCGACGAGCGCCAGCCGGCTCTCGGCCTCCAGCTCGTCCCCGGGGTCGCGGAGCGCCGCGTGCAGTTGCCCGACGCGCCGCCGCAGCACCGGGTCGCGCAGGTCGGGCGCGTCGACGGCGGGCCCGATCAGTTCGTCGCCGAGCAGCGGGCCGTCCAGGTACAGCACCCGCTTGCGGAAGCCGTGCGCGGTGGCGGCCGAGCCGTTGTGCGGGACGTGCGGCGGCAGCAGGCTCACGGTGTCGTGCGGGGTGCCGTGCTCGTGCCGGTCCAGGTCGTAGCGCACGGCGCCGTCGTCCACGATCAGCAGCGTCCACGCCTCGTGGACGTGCATCGGATAGGCGTACTCGGTGAAGTGGGCGTGGAAGACCTCGACGACGCCCGCGACGGGTGGTCGCCAGGCGGAGACCTCCCGCTGCTGGGCCATGCAAAAAACGTACAAGACCGGCCCGCACGACGGTCGGCAGGCTGCTCCCATGAACGATTCCGCACCTGACCGCGCCGGCCGCTTCGACACCAAGATCGCCGTCCTGCTCCGCGAGGACCTGGAGACCTGGCAGCGGCTGAACGTCACCGCCTTCCTGGTCAGCGGCCTCGGCCGGGAGGTCCCCGAGGTGATCGGCGAGCCCTACGCGGACGCCGACGGCGTGCCCTACCTGCCGATGTTCCGCCAGCCGGTACTGGTCTTCGAGGGCACCAAGGAGACGCTGACCGCGGCCCACGCGCGCGTGCTCGCACGCGCCCTGCCGCGCGCGGTGTTCACCTCGGACCTCTTCGCCACCGGCAACGACCGCGACAACCGGGCGGCGGTACGGGCCGTGCGGACCGGCGAGCTGGACCTCGTGGGACTCGCCGTCCACGGCCCGCGCAACGCCGTGGACAAGGCGCTCAAGGGCGCGCGGATGCACCCGTAGCGCCGGGTCAGGCGGCGACCTCGGACTTCGCCGGGGAAGGCACCGCGAGGACGGCCGGCTCGCGCCGGGGGAGGCGGCGCATCAGGACGGCGTACCCGAGCGCCGCCGCCGTACCGACCACCGCGCAGATCCCCCACAGCCACTGCGCGCCGTACCGGTCGATGACGAGGCCCGACATCAGCGGCGCGATCAGGCCCGCGACCGACCAGGACATGGTGTGCATGCCCTGGTAGCGGCCGCGCCCGTGGTCCGGGGAGAGGGCGACGACGAGGCCGGTCTGGGTGGGCGCCATGACGATCTCGGCGAGGGTCCACACGCAGACGGTCAGCGCGAAGAGGGCGACCGATCCGGCGAACGCCGTGAGGCCGAAGCCGTACCCGGCCAGCAGCGAGGAGATGATCAGCAGTCGCCGGGGGTCGCGGTGCTCGATGAAGCGGGTGACCGGGATCTGGAGCGCGACGATCAGCAGCCCGTTGACGGCGAGGGCCATGCCGTAGTCGGCGGGCGTGAACCCGGCCTCGCCCATGGCGATCGGCAGGCCGACCGAGCCCTGCTGGAAGATCAGCGCGAGCAGGAACGACAGCCCGACGACGCCCATGAAGCGGCCGTCGCGCAGCACGGTGACGAGGGACACGGCGTCCGCCTGCCGCGCCGTGGCCGTCCGCTCGGGCCGGGACTCCGGCAGCTTCACGAAGACGACGACCGCGCAGGCCATGGTCATCCCGGCCTCGATCAGGAAGCCGGCGCGGTAGCTGACCTCGGCGACGAAGCCGGCGGCCGTGGAGGAGATCGCGAAGCCGAGGTTGATCGCCCAGTAGTTCAACGAGAACGCGCGGACCCGGTCCTCGGGGCGGATGATGTCCGCCATCATCGCCTGCACCGCGGGCCGGGAGGCGCTGGAGGCGGCGCCCACCAGGAAGGCGACGGCGGCGATGGCCACCGGGTGCCGCACGAACCCGAGCAGCGCGACGGACACCGCCATCGACGACTGGGCGATGAGCAGCGTGGGCCGCCGCCCCAGCCGGTCGGCCATGACGCCGCCGCCGAGGGAGAGGACGACGCCGCCGAGGCCGTAGAGGGCCGCGACCAGTCCGGCGTACGAGGCGGAGTGGCCGCGGTCGATGGTCAGGTACATGGCCATGAAGGTGGCCACGAACCCGCCCAGCCGGTTGATCAGGGTGCTGGTCCACAGCCACCAGAACTCGCGGGGGAGCCCTGAGACGCTCTCCCGGACGACACGTCTCAGGGTGGCTGACGACATCGCGGATCCCCCACAGCTGTAAGCGGCGCAAGCGGAGCCCACAACTTACAAACGGGATCCGCGCCCCCGCCACTCAATTGACGGGGAGCGTCAATCGAGAGGGCCGCGGGGCGACGTCCGCCGCCCGCTCGAAGCGGCTGGCGAACGGGTACTTCCGCTCCAGGAAGGCATGGATGGCCGCCTGGGCCGACGCCCGTTGACCGGGGTCGGTGTCCACGTCGTTGAGGCAGAAGAAGTCGACCTCCTCGCCCGCCTCCAGACGGGCCAGCCGCCGCCGCATGTCCGGCGTGCCCAGCTGGACGTAGCGGAAGCGGTAGTCGGCCGGTACGGCGCGAGCGGTGGCGATCGCCCAGTGGTGGTGCAGCGTGGACGCCGGGGCGACGTCGGCGGTGGAACGGAAGCGCGAGTACGAGGTCCGCTCCAGCTCCTCGATGCCGAGCTGCTCCATCTCCCGCATCACCGCCATCAGTTGCGGATGCGGGGTGTGCAGCGACTTGTGCGTGATCTGTCGGCCGTGGAAGCGCCGGATCACCTCGCGGGTGTTCTTCCCGGCGGAGTTCGGGGCCGGCTCCAGCGGGTGCGGGTCGCCGACCCCGAGCTTCAGCGGGGACAGCGGGATGCGCGCGATGCCGTTGCCGTGGAAGAAGTGCTCGGCCCCCACCGGGCGGTTGATGAAGACGTCGTCGTTGAAGTAGAGGTAGCGCTCCGACAGGCCCGGGATGTGGTGCAGCCGGCTCTCGATCGCGTGCGAGTTGAAGACCGGGAGCGCCTCGGCCGGGAGGATGTCCCGGTGGTCGACGACGGTCAGGCCCTCGGCCTCGGGATCCAGCCAGTCGGGGACCTGCGAGTCGGTCACGAGGTAGACGTGCCGGACGAACCCGGCGTACATCTCCAGCGAGCGCAGCGCGTACTTCAGTTCGTCATGGCTGGTGTAGCGCGAGTCGCCGGTCTCGCGCGGGGCGATGACGTTCTCGGACGCCGCCTGGTGGGCGCGGCGCTTGGCGGCCATCGCCGGGTCCGCGCCGTCGACCCAGGTGTACACGGCGTCGACGGGGAAGCACACCTCGTCGACGCGGGGCCCGGCGAACGGGGCGAACGTCGGCACGCTGCGGCGCCCGGCCTCCACCACGGCCGGCCGCTGCGCCGACAGCGGAAGCACCTCGGAGACCGGATTGCGGCGCGGCGCGACGAGCGCCGTCCCGAAGGCGTCCGGCAGCTGTACGCCGGGCACGGTCAGATGGCCGGGGTCCGCGCCCAGGTCCCGGCCGTGCCGCCAGAACTCGATGTCGCACCCCGACTCCGGACCGCCGAGCACCTGCCCCTGCGGGCCGAGGCGTATCTCGCCGGTCCGCAGCACCGGCGCCCGCCGCAGCGCGCGCGGCAGCCCTCCGTCGGCCCACAGCACCGCCGTGGTGACCGTGCCGTCCGGGGCGACGGCACCGGCGAACACCGCCGTGCCGGCGAACTGCCGCGCGGCCGCGTCCAGCACCGTGCCGCGATGCGACTCCGCGACCCCGACCACCCGGCGTGGACCGGCGTACCCGAGGCCGGAAGGCACCAGGAAGTACGGCACCTCGGCCGCCTCCAGCAGGGCGCACACCCGCTCGAGGTCGGCGGCGGCGGCCTCCGCCGCCGTGTAACCGGTGACCGTGCGCCCGTACAGCCGCACCGGGCCGCAGACGACCCGGCGCAGACCGGGGACGTCGGCGCGCAGCCGTCGGCGGGCCGGGGACACGCGCAGGGCCCAGAGCCGGGCCGGCAGCCGGCGCCCAAGGCGCAGCGCGAGGTCCCGGGCGGCCCTCAGACCCGGGGGCGCCGCGAGACGGTGACGGATTCCCATGGCCGTGGCCCGGTCAGCTCTGCTGCTCGGAGGACACGGCCGGCTCCTGCGCCGGCTCCGCGGCCTGCTGCTCGCCGCGCCGCCCGTCCTGCTTCTCGTACGGGCTGGGGAACGGGAAGTAGTTCTCCAGGAACTGGTGCATCCGGACGCTGACCCGCTCCCGCTCCGCCGGCGGCACGTCGACGTCGTTCAGGCAGAAGAAGTCGAAGCGGCGGTTCTCCCGCAGGTCGTCCAGACGGCTCTCGGCGTCCGGGCGGCTGATGTTCACGTACCGGAAGCCGAACCTGCCCGGCACACCCCGGCCCGTCATCAGCGCGTACTGGTACAGCAGCGGGGCCGTCATGGCGATGTCGGTGGGCGAGCGGAAGCGGGACGACATGGTGCGCGTGACGTCCTCGGGGAACAGCTCCTCCAGCGCCAGCAGCGTCTCGCGCTGCTGCGGCAGCGGGGTGTGCATGAAGTTGTTCGTCGTCATCCGGCCGAACTTCTCCAGCAGCAGCGCGCGCACGTTCTTGCTGGCGGAGTTGGTCGCCGTCTCCTCGGAGTGCGGCTTGCCGATACCGATCTTCAGCGGGGACACCGGGACCTTCATCAGGCCGCTGCCGTGGAAGAAGTGCTCCGGGGTGATCCGGCGGCCGACGAACACGTCGTCGTTGAAGTAGAGGTAGTGGTCCGACAGGCCCGGGATGTGGTGCAGCCGGGTCTCGATCGCGTGCGAGTTGAAGACCGGCAGGACGTCCTCGGGGAAGATGTCGCGGTGGTCGACGACCGTGATGCCCTCGGCCGAGTCGTCGAGCCAGTGCGGCTTCTGGCCGTCGGTGACGATGTAGATGTGCCGGACGAAGTCCGCGTACATCGCCAGCGAGCGCAGCGAGTACTTCAGCTCGTCATGGCTGGTGTAGCGGGAGGCGTTGGTCTCCTTGTCCAGGATCTCGGCCGTGCCGCGCTCCTGGTACCGGGCCCGCTTGGCCCGCATCTCCGGCTGCTCCCCGTCCACCCAGGTGTAGACGACGTCCACCGGGAACGTGACGCGATTCACGGTCGGCAGGGTGAGCGCGGCGAAGCTCGGGAGCTCCCGGTCGCCGACCCGGATCGTCACCGGCTGCTGCTCGGAGGCCGGCAGCACGTCCGTGACGCCGTTGTTGCGCGGCGTGATCAGGGACTCGCGGAAGACCTCCTCGGAGGCCTGCGGCTGCACCTTCGCCAGCCGCTGCTCGCCCTCCTCGGTGGCGAGCAGCGCAGCCCCGTCCTCCCAGAACTCGATGTCGCAGGCCAGCTCGGGTCCGGCGAGCAGCTGGCCGGCGGGACCGAGGTGGTTCTCGCCGATCCGCAGCACGGGGGCCTTGCGCAGCTTGGCCGGCAGTACGCCGTCCAGGAACATCGCGGGGTGCTTGAGCTGGCCTCCGGACACCGGCCTGCCGATGAACACGGCCTGCCCGGCGTACCGCGTCTCCAGGGCGGTGAGGAGCCGCTCGCGGTCGTCGGCGTTCACACCCACGGTGTGACGGGTACGGGAGACCGGCACGAGGAAGTACGAGATCCCCTCCTGCTCCAGCGCCGAGACCACCAGGTCGAGGTTGGCGGCGGCGGCCTCGGCGGCGCTGAACCGCGTCACGACCCGGCCGTAGAGCTGCTGGCCACGCACGGCCACCGGGCGCAGGACGGGATCGCCGACCGCCGCTCTGCGGCGCCGCCGCATGGTACGCAGCTGCCACACCTGCTCGGCGGCCTTCCGCTCGACTCGCGGTTTCATCCGCCGCGCAAAGGAACGCACGGTCACGTTCAGAGCTCCTCTTCGTGGACCCCCACACCCGTCCTGCGATTACCAGACAGCCGACTGTGGGGGAAGGTTGCGTAGGAGTTAACCAAAAATTCGCCCGGAAGGTGGACACGGCGGGTGCGTGCTCCCGGCCACAGGGCACCCGTTTCGGCCGCCGCCCCTCGGGCCGCTCACCCCGTTCGGGGCTTCGGTAGGCTCGAAGCCATGGCCGACGCACCGTACAAGCTGATCCTCCTCCGCCACGGCGAGAGCGAGTGGAACGAGAAGAACCTGTTCACCGGCTGGGTGGACGTCAATCTCACCCCGAAGGGCGAGAAGGAGGCGACGCGCGGCGGTGAGCTGCTGAAGGACGCCGGCCTGCTGCCCGACGTGGTCCACACGTCCCTCCAGAAGCGTGCCATCCGCACGGCGCAGCTGTCCCTGGAGGCCGCCGACCGCCTCTGGATCCCGGTCCACCGCTCGTGGCGCCTGAACGAGCGCCACTACGGCGCCCTGCAGGGCAAGGACAAGGCGCAGACGCTCGCCGAGTTCGGCGAGGAACAGTTCATGCTGTGGCGCCGCTCCTACGACACCCCGCCGCCCGCGCTGGACCGCGACGCCGAGTTCTCGCAGTTCTCCGACCCGCGCTACGCGACCCTGCCGCCGGAGATCCGCCCGCAGACGGAGTGCCTGAAGGACGTCGTCGTCCGCATGCTCCCGTACTGGTTCGACGCCATCGTCCCCGACCTCCTCACCGGCCGCACGGTCCTGGTCGCCGCCCACGGCAACAGCCTGCGCGCCCTGGTCAAGCACCTGGACGGCATCTCGGACGCCGACATCGCGGGCCTGAACATCCCGACGGGAATCCCCCTCTCCTACGAACTCGACACCGACTTCAAGCCGGTCGTCCCCGGCGGCACGTACCTGGACGCGGACGCGGCAGCGGCGGCGATCGAGGCCGTGAAGAACCAGGGCAAGAAGAAGTAAGCCCGCGCGAATAAGCCCCCTACCTGCGGGTTCTCCACCGGGAGGGGGCTTTTCGCTGCCTCTGGGCCGTCTCCGGGCCGTCAGGGCGATGGGGCCGTGCGCTCTCGGGGCTCCGGCTCCTGTCTCCACTCTGCTCGGGCGCCAGCGCCCTGGAGCACAGCGACAGCTGACTGGGCCCTGTACGCGGACAGACCCCCTTTGAGGGTGACCGGCGCTTGGCGCGCCAGGACCCGGCTGTGCCACAAGCTCAGCCCGGTCACCTTGCGCACTGCCAGGATCACATCCATCTCGCGGGGCCCACAGTCGACGAGCACCACCTCGTGGGACGGGTCGTCGCAGAGCAGCGTGCAGTACTCGGTGGACTCCTCGTCGGACATCTCGCCCTCCTGCCTCAGCGTCCCGGAGCGTATGCGCCCTCGAAGACCGCAGCCACGGCTTTTCGGGTGCGCTCCTGGCTGGACGGCATGAGGTGCGCGTACACGCGGAGCGTCAGGCCGGGGTCCGAGTGGCCGAGGTACTCGGCGAGGGCCTTGATGTTCTCGCCCGCGTCCAGGAGGACCGAGGCGTAGAAGTGGCGGAGGGCGTGCATGCCGTTCTCGCGGGACTCGGCGTACGGCTGGCCGGGCTTCCGGTCCGGGATCACTCCGGCGCTCACGAGTGCTCGCTTCCACGCCTCCTCGTTGAGTGACGTACGCCATACATGCCCGCCGCGCGGTCCCGTGAAGATCAACCGCTTGGTCACGGGAGGACCGTCCGCCACCTTCCAGGGCAACGTGATCTCGACGGGCGGGAACCGCGTCATGTGGGCCCGGAGGGCATCCGCGACCGGCTGGGGGAGTGGGACATCCCGGAGCTTGCCGCCCTTGGGCGGGGCGAACACGGGCTTGCTGCGGCTCAGCTTCAGTTGCTGGACCACGTGGAGCGTGTGCGACGCGAAGTCGATCGCGTCGACGGCGATGCCGAGGATCTCGCCCTGACGGAGGCCGCACCCGCCGCCCAGGTCGACCATGGCTCGGTAGCGCTCGGGCATGCCGGCCCGGACCGCGAAGACCCGTTCATCTAAGCGCCGACGCGGCTCGGACGCAGGTCAGCCCCACAGAGAACCCCAAATCACCTTAGCTTCCCAAGCTGAAAGCGTCCGCCGCGTGTCCGGGCTCCTCGAAGAGTCAGAGAAGGTCCCGCCAGAAGGGTGCCGTCGCTCGCGGCTTCCAGCTGTCGTCGACCTCGCCCCGCATCTCGTCGAACTCCTGGTGCATGTAGTCGGCCAGGTCCAAGCCGTAATAGATGATGTCGATCTGCCACATCGAGAGCACCGGATGCCCGAAGCTCCCCCGGCCTGCAGGCAGGTATCGGTGGGCATACACGGGCACCATTACCGGCACTTCCGCCAGATGACGCCGCGCCCTATCCAGAGCCGCCGTTCCGTCGGCTGGACGCTCACCCCAACCCTCGTACCAGAACGCATTGTGCTCAACGTCGAGTAGAACACCCTCGACCGGCCAGTCGAGCTGTCGACGCAAGCTGTCCAAGTCGCCGCCGCGCCACTCCGGCCAAGGCCTGGACCAGGTCTGCCCGTCCTCGGGAGGGACGTTGATCGGGAGCCTGGCCGCAAGGAATGCTCGGTGATCGTCCGCGAACTCGAAGCCGTACTCGCGCTCGATGCGCGTGAACTCGGCCTCCGTCATGCCCCGCCTCGAACTCATAGAGGCCTGTCTGTGCCAGGCGATGTGCGGCCTCCGCACCCAGGCGTACTCCCTCATTGCCGATCACCGCCGCACGCTAGCGCCGGCCGCTGCCAACCGTCACCCGAGTTATGCGCGGGCGCCGTCTCAGTTTCCGTCTCATTCAGCCCCGTTCACGACCGTTCAGCCGAGGCCCCGAGCCGCCACCTTGCCGACGGCCAGCCGCCCATGAACCCAGGTGAACGTCCCCGGACGACGCCCACCGCCCCACCACCACAGTTGGAAAGCGTGCTGGTCTGTTCCGCGTCCGCCGGAGACGCCGGGCCGTTGAGTTACCTGCCCGTCAGGGGTGACGCCGACTGGCCATGGCCATCCAAGACCTCGGGATGTCGTCGCTCCAACCGTTCTCTTGGTCGAAGGTGGCTGCTCGGCAGCCCCGGCTTCGATCAGAGCTGTGCAACCAACGTTCCCGGTCCCGGGAGTCCGTCTGAATAGGCTGCCCACACTTAGCGCATGTGTCCCGATCGGGCTCACTGTCCGCCATCGCCTCAGTGGCGCGCTTCTGAGCCTCTTGGGCCAGTTCTTCAAGTAGGGCCAAAACCTCACGCCCGGAGATGCCGGGCTCGTCGTCGACAGCCTTCTTGACGGCGCGCACCATCGTGTCCGCTTGCGCAGACCTCATCGTTTCCATGATCGCGTAGGTACGCTCATCCATCGCGGCCCCCCGGCGCATGCTCGAAGTTCAGCAGCAACGTAGCAACCCCAGCAACCGGCTGGGTCCCTCACTGACTCTCACGAGCTGTACCGCAGCCTGTATGGCCTCCAACGACCGGTCTCTGTAGAGCTCGGGTCAGAAGGTGCGGTCGTGGCGCGCGAGTCACGGCTGCACCACAGGCGCACCAGATCGAGCGGGGAACAGCGGGGAACCACGGTGAAAGCAGCCGGGCCCGACGACGCCATGCCTCGGCCGTTGGCCCATTTCAGCGCCCCGATCGACCTCACCTGATCGCAGCTTCCCAAGCTGATGCCACATGTCAGCGCCGACCAGTAGCCTGCGACGATCAGCCGTGGCACGCCTGGAGGCTTCGTGGAAGCTACCGCTCTCGTCAGTCCTGACAGATTGTGGTCGGCGCAGGAGGTCTTGGCGCGTCCAAGCCCTATTCCGGCGGCAGCAGGGGTCTACGGGTGGCACTTCAAGCAATCACCCCACCCGGACCTGGACGCCGGGCGCTTGCTCTACGTCGGCATAGCCCCGCGGTACATGGCGAACCGGACCAGCACCCAGAACCTGCGCAAGCGGGTGCGCTACCACTATCGAGGCAACGCGGCCGGCTCGACGCTGCGACTCACCCTCGGCTGCCTGCTCGGCCTTGAGCTGCGCCGCGTGGGCAGCGGCAAGCGGATGACCTTCGGCAAGGCTGGTGAAGCCACCGTGAGCCAGTGGATGGCAGACAACGCACGAGTGTGCTGGATCGAGCAGAGCGAACCGTGGGATCTGGAGTCCCAGCTCATCTCTCAGCTCGACCTCCCGCTGAACCTCGACCAGAACCGCCATAACGCGTTCCACAGTCGCTTGAAGGAGGTACGGGCCCATGCACGCCTACGGGCACGTGAGTTGCCCATCAGCTCATAGGGCCGTCGGGTGGATTGGTGGGCCGTCCCTGGGCCGTCCGAGGTCGCTCAACAGTGGCCAATGACGACCACCAGGCGCACGAGCCCACCGCTCCTGAGCAGGGAAAACCCAGGTCACCAAGATCCCCGGCAAGACCCAAGGCAAGAAGAAGTAGCCTTTGTGATCATGCCTCCCAGCTGCGCATATA
This sequence comes from Streptomyces sp. NPDC089424, assembly GCF_044749345.1. Classification (NCBI taxonomy): domain Bacteria; kingdom Bacillati; phylum Actinomycetota; class Actinomycetes; order Kitasatosporales; family Streptomycetaceae; genus Streptomyces; species Streptomyces sp. NPDC089424. The sequence goes on along the minus strand of NZ_JBIVHU010000012.1, from coordinate 130,568 downwards.
GCGCGGATGGGAGGCATTTTCATGAGGTGGGCGTAGGTGTATGACCTGTAGCTAGACGCGGTCCTGGAAGACGGTGTACCAGGGGTACGTCCCCACCACGGCGCCGTCGGCCGTCACGGCCTCGAGCGTGTAGAAGTACGTGTTCCCCTTCGTCGCCGTGGCGTCCTCCCACGTCCGGGCGTCCGCCGGGAGCAGTCCGTCGTGCTGGGGCTCGTACGCCTTGGTCACCGGGTTCCACCGGCTCACGCGGTAGCCGGTGACCGTGGCGCAGCGGGCCGTGTCGGTGCACTGCCAGTCGACGGACGGACGAGTGGTCGTCCGGTTGTGGCCCAGGCTGCCGAGGCTCCAGTCCCGGGTGACGGTCACGGACGGCCGGACGTCGAGCTCGGTGGCCTCGACCACGGTGACCTTCGGGTCGCTCGGGTGCAGCGTGTTGCCCCAGTGGTCCTTGGCCAACACCGCGTACACGTGCGCCTCGCCGTCCGGCAGGTCGCCGCAGAGGATCGCGAGCCAGTTGCTCGTGCCCTCCGAGCAGGTGTCGGGGCCGAGCCACTTGACCGTGCCGTCGGCCTGCCGGACGCCCTTCCACACCACGTACTCGTCGATGTCGTCCTCGGGCGAGGCGGCCCAGCTCACCAGCATGCCGTCGTTGCGCGGGGTGACCTTCACGCCGGTGACCGGGCCGGGCGCCACGGTGTCGCCGGTGCGGACGACGACCGGCGCGGAGTACGCCGACTCGTTGCCGTACGGGTCCACCGCCGTGACGGCGTACGTCACGTACGTGTTCGCGGGCATGTCCACGTCGTAGCAGTTGCCGCCGTTGCTCGCCTCGTCGCTCTCCTCCGCGACGCAGGTCACCTGGGTGCGCGCGGTCGGGTCGAACGTCTTGCCGGGCGAGCGGTACACGCGGTAGTGCCCGCCGTTGTCCCAGTCCTCGTAGAAACCGTCGGGCTGGCTCCAGTGCACGTTGGTGTAGCCGGGACGGGCGCCGGCGGTGACGCCGGTCGGGGACTTCGGTGGCATCCGGTCGACGCCGTCGCTGGTGACCGTCGCGTACGCCCCCGGGTTGCCGGCTGCGTCGAGGGCCCGGACCCGGTAGTACGTGTTCGTGTTCACGCCGCCGCTGGTCCGGTACGACGTCGTGGTCGTCGTACCGCGCAGCTCGAACGGTCCGGCAGCCGCGGACGAGGCGTACACCTCGTACTTCGCCGCGTCGGAGACGCCCTGCCAGTTCAGGGTGTCCCACCACCCGTCGCCGGTGGCGACCGTGAGTCCGGCGGGGGCGGCCGGACCGGTGCGGTCGACGGTCGTCGCCGTCACGTCCGGGCTGCCGGTGGACTCGCGGCCGGCCTTGTCGACGGCGCGGACCTCGTACAGGAAGGTCTGGCCGGTGGCGGGCGGGGCGTCGACGAAGGACCGGGTGGTCAGCAGGGACGTCCCACTGACCTTGGCCCAGCTGGTGGCGCTCAGCCGGCGGTACACGCGGTACCCGGCGAGGTCCATCTCCTTGTTGGCGGTCCAGCGCAGGGTGGTCCTGGCCGTCGTCCGGTCGTACGCGGCGGTGAGGCCGGTCGGGGCGAGCGGCTTGACCGTGTCGACGGCGGCCTCGGTGCGCGGGGTGTACGTGAAGGCGGCGTTGGCGACGCCGGTCCACGCGACGTAGTCCACGCGGATCGTGTGCTTGCCGGCCGGGATCGTCAGGTCGAGGGTCTTGCGGGCTGTGGTGGAGACGTTCTTCCACAGGTCGATCTTCCGCACCCCGTCGACGTGGACGCGCATGCCGTCCTGCGTGGCGGCGGAGAGCCGGAAGGGGCCGCCGGAGCCGAAGTCACGGGTGAGGGACCAACGGACGGAGAAGTTGTCCTTGGGGAGCGTGACGCCGGCCGGGTCGCCGTACCCGTAGTTCTCGCTGATGGCGGTGTCGCAGGCGGTGAGCTTCGGCGTGCCGCTGAAGGTGGTGTTGCCGAAGTACTGCGCCCTCCAGGCGGGAGAGGCGCAGGTGACCGCCGCGGAGGCGGGGGCGGCGGTGATCAGGCCGCCGGTGGTGGCGAGCGCCGCTGTCGCGGCCAGCGCGGACAGGCGGGTGCGAGTCATCACAGAGAGTGAGCCCCTTCTGGACCAAGGGAAAGCATGTGAAACGGCGACGCCTGTGTGACTCATGGGGCGGGGGCAGGGTTGCCTCGCCCGCTCACCATTTTTCACGGACGCTCGCCACACGTCGGCCGTACCGGTGGACGTCAAGGGAAAGCGCTGACCTGCCGAGACGCCGGACAGGCACGGGCCTTCTTCGCGGGGCGGGGGCTTCTTGGCGGGGCTGGGACGGAACGGGCCGTGCCGAAGACGGCGGCCACGGGCTGCGGCTCGCCAAGGTTTACTCCGTCCTGGCGACGATCTCGCACTCCAGCAGGTCATGGATGGCCGGAAAGGACGCCGGGCTGAGAGCGACGGCCTCCTTCGGGTCCACGCGGCTGCCGGAGTGCGGGGTCGATGTCAGGGCTGAGGGGCTCGTAGGTGTCGGCGTTCGGCCAGTTCCTCCGGGCCGACCACCGTCAGGACCGGGGAACCGGGCGGCGCGAACATGGTCACGACCAGCTGGGACTGTGCGTCCGGGAGGTTGTTGGCGCCCTGGTAGTGGATCACGTCGCCGCCGGGCTCGAACAGGGCGTCGCCGGCCTTGAGTACCCGGGGCGGCTCTCCCTCCAGTTCGAAGAGGATCTCGCCCTGGGTGACGTAGCCGAAGAGCGGGCCGGGGTGGCGGTGCGGCGGGGCGCCGGGGTCACCGGGCGACAGGGTGACCCGGACGGTCCTGGCTTCGGCACCGGCCGGGATGCGGGCCGCGGCCTCGGGCAGGGTGGCGAGTATCTCTACGCCCGGGGGCAGGTGGGCGTGCTCAGCGCTCATGTGTTCCTCCCAAGAGAGACAGTGCCCCTTGGGGACAAGACAGCCCCGCCCGTTGTGACATCTCGCTCAGGTCGAGGTCCCAGGCGGCCCGGAGCGCTCATGAGCAGCCGCAGGACAGGCCGTAGACGACGAACACGACGGCGGCGACGAACGTGACGACCGCCGCACCGGCCAAGCGGCCGGGCCGCCTCGTCGTCTCGGAGGAACGCATCAGCTCCCAGCCGCCGTAGCCGAGGAAGACCAGGACCGCGCCTCCCGCGCCCCCGGCCGCGAGCCGGTTGAGCTCCCAGCCCATGACGAACGTCACCACCAGCACCGCCACGGCGAGACAGCAGATCACCGTCAGGACCACCTCGACGACAGCCTCGATCACGCATTCCCGCAAGAACGAAACGAAGCGGCGCAGCCCGCGCCCGCAGCGGACCAAGGCCGTAGGAACTGCCACGCGCCCCCCAGAAGTACGGCTGATCACCAGAAGTACGGCTGATCACCAGAAGTACGGCTGATCACCGGACCCTACGAGGACGCCGAAAGCGAGGGAACAGCGCCCTCGGCGACGCGAAGAGCCCCCGGCACTCTCGCCGGGGGCCCTTCATCGTCGTGAGAACTCCAGGTACGACTTCAGCCGCACTGGCAGGGATTGCCCTGCTGGCACCCGCACGTGCACCCCGAGCCGCAGCCGCACGCGCCGATCAGGTTCAGGCTCCTGATGTCGGCGGGCTGCTCGGTGGGGCGCTCCTGCGTGGGGTCGGGCGTGGTCGTGCGGGGCGTGCTGGGGGATTCAGCCATGGGTCCCTCCTCAAGGCACTGTGCCTGTGCTCATTCCATGCCCGCTTCTCCGGGCGCATCAACGGCGCACGGAGGCGGAAACGCGCCCCTGACGGACCTCGGAAGCCCCTTTCAGGCTCCCCCGCCCCGCCTTCAGGCCCCCTCCACCCCCGGCACGACATCCGCCTGGAGCTCATCGGCGTGCTCGCCCGTCACCAGGAACACCACGCGCTTGGCCACCGCCACCGCGTGGTCCGCGAACCGCTCGTAGTAGCGGCCGAGCAGCGTCACGTCGACCGCCGTCTCGATGCCGTGCTTCCAGCGGTCGTCCATCAGGTGCTGGAACAGCGTGCGGTGCAGCTGGTCCATCTCGTCGTCGTCCTGCTCCAGCTGCATCGCCAGGTCGATGTCCTTGGTGATGATGACCTCGGCCGTCTTCGCCATCAGGCGCTGCGCGAGCTGACCCATCTCCAGCAGCGTCGCGTGCAGGTCATTGGGGACCGCGCGCTCGGGGAAGCGCAGGCGGGCGAGCTTGGCGACGTGCTGGGCGAGGTCGCCGGAACGCTCCAGGTCGGCGCTCATCCGCAGCGAGGTGACCACTATCCGCAGGTCGGTCGCGACCGGCTGCTGGCGGGCCAGCAGGGCTATCGCCCGCGCCTCCAGGTCGTGCTGCAGGTCGTCGACCTTCTTGTCACCCTCGATGACGGTTTCGGCCAGCTTCAGGTCGGCGTCGAGCATGGCCGTCGTGGCGCGTCCGATCGCCGACCCGACCAGCCGGGCCATCTCGACCAGGCCGTCGCCGATCGAGTCAAGTTCCTCGTGGTACGCGTCCCGCATTGGGTTTCCCTCTCGTGCGATGTCCTCGGGGTTTCAGGGGATTCATGGGGGCCTGCCGAAGTGCCGGACATGCCGATACCCCGTCCGATACCCGGTACGCTCCGATACCCCGTACGCAGCGCCGGTCGTGCCCGGGCCCCGTCGTGAACCGGTGGTGCGAACCCCACGCTCCCACGTTCGGGTCCCTACGCGTCCGTTTCGGCCACCCCAAATGAATCAGTACTGGCTCCAAGGTGAACTCTGGGCGACGAGTGTTCGAGGTCCCACTCGGACGGCTGTGGGTAAGGGGTAGCGCATGCCTAACCTGGGTGCATGGACGTGAACGCGGCGGTCGCCGCAGCGGCAGCGATCGCCGGTGTGCTCACCGGTGTCATCGCCATGCTGGCGTTCCGCTGGAGCGAACGCGACCTGAAACGCCCCACCCGCACCTCCCTGCACACCGACCCCGTGCTGCCCCCCGGCGTGGACACGGTGCTGTCCGTGCTGCGCTCCTCGGCCGTCGTCCTCGACGAGGCCGACGCGGTGGTCAAGGCCAGCTCCGCCGCCTACGCCCTCGGGCTGGTGCGCGGCGGCAAGCTCGCCGTCGACCCCATGCTCCAGATGGCCCGCGACACCCGGCGCGACGGAGAGATACGCCAGGTCGAGCTGGACCTGCCCCGGCGCGGCTCCGGCCGCGGCGAGGCGCTGGCCGTCTCCGCCCGGGTGGCCCCTCTCGGCTCCCGGCTGGTGCTGCTGCTGGTCGAGGACCTCACCGAGGCCCGCAGGATAGAGGCGGTGCGGCGGGACTTCGTCGCGAATGTCAGCCACGAGCTCAAGACGCCGGTCGGCGCGCTCTCCCTGCTCTCCGAGGCCGTCATGGACGCCTCGGACGACCCGGAGGCCGTCGAGCGCTTCGCCGGCCGCATGCAGATCGAGGCGACCCGGCTGACCAACCTGGTGCAGGAGCTCATCGACCTCTCCCGGGTCCAGAACGACGATCCGCTGGAGGACGCCGAGCCGGTCCGGGTGGACGAGCTGGTCGCCGAGGCCGTCGACCGGTGCCGGCACCAGGCGGGCACCAAGCAGATCACCATGGCCGCCGGCGGCACCGCCGACCTGCACGTCTGGGGCAACCGCAGCCAGCTGGCCGCCGCCCTCGGCAACCTGGTGGAGAACGCCGTCAACTACTCCCCCGCCCGCACCCGCGTCGGCATCGCCGCCCGCCGGGTCAGCGGCTCCGGCGGGGACACCATCGAGGTCGCCGTGACCGATCAGGGCATCGGCATCTCCGACAAGGACAAGGAGCGCATCTTCGAGCGCTTCTACCGCGTCGACCCCGCCCGCTCCCGTGCCACCGGTGGCACGGGTCTCGGGCTCGCCATCGTCAAGCACGTGGCCGCCTCGCACGGCGGGGAGGTCACGGTGTGGAGCTCCGAGGGACAGGGCTCCACCTTCACGCTGCGGCTGCCGGAGGCGGGTCTGGCCCGCGACCGGGCGCACCAGCACCCCGCCCTCGACGACGAGGCCGGGCAGTCCGCCGACCAGTCCCCCGCAACACCCCCGTACGCATCGCTTCCCGCCCCGGAGGTCCTTCCGTGACCCGTGTGCTCGTCGTCGAGGACGAGGAGTCCTTCTCCGACGCCCTGTCGTACATGCTCCGCAAGGAGGGCTTCGAGGTCGCCGTCGCGACCACGGGGCCCGACGGACTCGACGAGTTCGAGCGCAACGGCGCCGACCTCGTCCTCCTCGACCTGATGCTGCCCGGCCTGCCGGGCACCGAGGTCTGCCGCCAGCTGCGCGGCCGTTCCAATGTCCCGGTCATCATGGTGACCGCCAAGGACAGCGAGATCGACAAGGTTGTCGGGCTGGAAATAGGAGCCGACGACTACGTCACCAAGCCGTTCTCCTCGCGCGAGCTGGTCGCCCGTATCCGGGCCGTCCTGCGCCGCCGCGGCGAGCCGGAGGAGGTGACCCCGGCGGCCCTGGAGGCCGGTCCCGTCCGCATGGACGTCGACCGCCACGTGGTCACGGTCGCCGGCTCCAAGGTCGACCTGCCCCTGAAGGAGTTCGACCTCCTGGAGATGCTGCTGCGCAACGCGGGCCGGGTGCTGACCCGTATGCAGCTCATCGACCGCGTCTGGGGTGCCGACTACGTCGGTGACACCAAGACCCTCGACGTCCACGTCAAGCGTCTGCGCGCCAAGATCGAGCCGGACCCGGGCGCGCCGCGCTACCTGGTCACGGTCCGTGGTCTCGGCTACAAGTTCGAGCCGTAAACCGCTCACGCACCAGCACTGAAGGGCGGGACCTCCTCGTGAGGTCCCGCCCTTCTGTGTACGTAGGTACGGCGCGGTCGGCCGGATGCGTCGGTCAGTGACCGGCCTCGTCGTCCTCGGGAGACCCGGACGCCGACCCGGACGCGGCGTCGGACGGCGTACCGGCGTCGGCGTCGGCGTCGGACGCCGAGCCCTCCGCGGAGCCCGTCGCGCCCTCGTCACCCGGCTCACCGGTCTGGCCGGGCGCACCGGTCTCGCCACCCTCGGCGGCCTCACCGGTCGCGGACGGGGACGGCGACGTGCTCGCCGCGGGGGAGCCGCTCGGACCCCAGGAGGCGTAGAAGCCCTCCGCGGGCACGATGAACGCCTGCAGGCTCACGTCACCGGTCTCGCTGAAGGCGAAGGTGACCTTGTGCGCGTCGCCGTCGGTGAGGGACTCGGAGTTCTGCAGGACCGCCGAGGCGTTGCCCTTGCCGCCGATGACGACGGAGCCGCCCGCGGGGATGCTGAGCGGGCCCTTGCCCGACGCGGGGGAGAGCGTGACCTGCTGGGCACCGTCGAGGGTGATGGACTCCAGCGTCTGGGCGCGGTCGCTGGAGTTGAAGACGGTGGCGGAGACGGCGGCGGGGCCGGTCGCCTCCCGGTCGGCCTCGGTGATCACCACGGCGTTCTGGATCTTGATGTCGCCGACACTGGTGGCCGCGTTGTCCGGCACGATCTGCAGGGTCTGCGAGTTGTTGCCGGCGCCGCAGGCGGCGAGCGAGGCGATCGAGAACGCGATGGCGGAAGCGGCGAGGGCGCCGCGTCGAAGGCTGCTGCTCACGGCGGCGGCAACTCCTTGAACGCAGGGGCGGCTTTCCTGGTAAAGCCGCCCTAAGTGGCTGTCAGCGGCCTTAGGTTACCGAGCCGTTCCCCGCCGCCCGCACCCGACCCTCCCCCGCGAGGGCCCGGCTTCCCTCAGCAGGGGGTACGGAGAGCCTCCCTGTTCGGGCGCGTCCGGCGCTCGTAGGGCATTCACATAAGCCTTCGCGAAATTTACGTGAAGGAATGCGCGGCCGACCCGGGAATTGATCACCCGAGAGTCGCTCCGGGAGTGTCGTGATCAATTTTGGAAACGTCTCGTACCGGCCACCCGGCGCCGAACGGAGTAGCGGAAGTCGAGCGTTTGGAACCGGACATATGGGGACGTTCAGTAGCTCGGCGAGGGCGCCGGACGGACGTGACGTGCACGTTTCAGTCGGCCCGGAGAGCCGCTCCGACCTGCGAATACCTTGTTCCGACCGTTGGCCGAAGCACGTTCCTGTTGCAGTTGTCAAGCCCCGAGATATGCCCTGACCTGCGAAAACGCCATTCAGAAGCCGCCGTTTCCGTGTTACTCTGGATAGCCACGGAAGGGGTACCTGTCACATGACGTTCAAGGTTGGCGACACCGTGGTCTATCCCCATCACGGGGCCGCGCTGATCGAGGCCATCGAAACTCGCCAGATCAAAGGCGTGGACAAGACCTACTTGGTGCTGAAGGTCGCCCAGGGTGACCTGACGGTACGTGTGCCAGCGGACAATGCGGAGTTCGTCGGCGTGCGTGATGTGGTCGGTCAGGACGGGCTGGACCGGGTCTTCGAGGTGCTGCGCGCGCCGTACGCCGAGGAGCCCACGAACTGGTCGCGTCGATACAAGGCAAACCTGGAGAAGCTCGCCTCCGGCGATGTCATCAAGGTCGCGGAAGTCGTACGTGACCTGTGGCGTCGTGAGCGCGAGCGTGGACTCTCCGCCGGTGAGAAGCGCATGCTCGCCAAGGCTCGCCAGATCCTGGTGAGCGAGCTCGCCCTCGCGGAGAACACGAACGAGGACAAGGCCGAGGCTCTGCTCGACGAGGTGCTCGCCTCCTGACGCGAGGCAGGCTCGCCCCGCTCAGCACATCGAAATGCCGCGGTGCCCGATGACACCACCCAGTCGCCGGGCGCTGCGGCATGTTCGTACCCGAACAACCTCGCCGTACTCGGGCCACATGGCCGTCACGGTCGTATTTCAGCCATCCGCGCGCCCCCACCGCCGGATGGCTGTCCGTACGTCCCGTACGACCGCCCCACGCCGGGGAGACTCCCCCCGGTACTGTGCGTGCCGTGCCCGGGCGGCCGGCTCGACCAGGGTCACGGAAGGGTCCGGTCGGAGCGGTGCGCGCCCGCGCTCTTGCACGCTGAGGCCATACCCACGTAGGCCGAGCACACAAACCTGACAGGAAACGATGTCTGACGCTTCGCGCCCTTCGCCCGCAGGAGTCCGTACCGCCGCGGTCATCCCGGCCGCCGGCCGGGGTGTACGCCTCGGCCCGGGCGCCCCCAAGGCGCTCCGGGCGCTGAACGGCACGCCGATGCTGATCCACGCCGTCCGCGCGCTGGCCGCCTCGCGTGCCGTCTCGCTCGTGGTCGTCGTCGCCCCGCCCGACGGCGCCGCCGAGGTCAAGTCCCTGCTCGACGCCCACGCGCTGCCCGAGCGCACCGATTTCCTGGTCGTCCCCGGCGGCGAGTCGCGGCAGGAGTCGGTCAGGCTCGGCCTCGACGCGCTGCCGCCGGGCTACGACATCGTGCTGGTGCACGACGCCGCCCGCCCGCTCGTCCCGGTCGACACCGTCGACGCGGTGATCGAGGCCGTCCGCGACGGCGCGCCCGCGGTGGTGCCGGCGCTGCCGCTGGCGGACACCGTCAAGGAGGTCGAGCCCGCGCCGGCCCCGGGCGAGCCGGAGCCCGTGCTCGCCACGCCGGAGCGGGCGCGGCTGCGTGCCGTGCAGACGCCGCAGGGCTTCGACCGCGCCACGCTGGTGCGGGCGCACGAGACCGTCAAGAACGACGTCACCGACGACGCCGGCATGGTGGAGCAGCTCGGCGAGCGCGTCGTGGTCGTGCCCGGGCACGAGGAGGCCTTCAAGGTCACCCGGCCGCTGGACCTGGTGCTCGCCGAGGCGGTCCTCGCCCGCCGGAGGCTGAACGATGGCTTCTGAGACTCCGCTTCCGCAGGTGGGAATCGGCACCGACATCCACGCCTTCGAGGAGGGCCGCGAGCTGTGGTGCGCCGGCCTGAAGTGGGAGGGCCAGGGGCCGGGGCTGGCGGGGCACTCCGACGCGGACGTCGTGGCGCACGCCGCGTGCAACGCGTTGTTCTCCGCCGCCGGCCTCGGTGACCTCGGGCAGCACTTCGGCACGGGGCGCCCGCAGTGGTCCGGCGCGTCGGGCGTGGCGCTGCTGACCGAGGCCGCCCGGATCGTGCGGGCGGCGGGCTTCCGGATCGGCAACGTGGCGGTGCAGGTCGTCGGGGACCGGCCGAAGGTCGGCAAGCGCCGGGACGAGGCCCAGAAGGTCCTGTCCGAGGCGGCCGGCGCCCCGGTGTCCGTCTCCGGCGCCACCACCGACGGGCTCGGCTTCCCGGGCCGCGGCGAAGGACTGATGGCGGTGGCCACCGCGCTGGTGGTGCGCACCGGCTGACGGGACCGGGAACGGGACGTCACGAATGCGTGCACCTTGTCCACAAGGCGCACGAGGCATCGCCTGCGGCCCACTACCCTGGAGTGGTGACTATTCGCCTGTACGACACCAGCGCCCGGCAGATCCGTGACTTCACCCCGCTCACGCCGGGTTGTGTCTCGATCTACCTGTGCGGTGCCACCGTGCAGGCGGCCCCGCACATCGGGCACATCCGCTCCGGGCTCAACTTCGACATCCTGCGCCGCTGGTTCGAGTACCGCGGGTACGACGTGACGTTCGTCAGGAACGTCACCGACATCGACGACAAGATCATCAAGAAGGCGGACGAGCAGAACCGCCCCTGGTGGTCCATCGGGTACGAGAACGAGCGCGCCTTCGACGACGGTTACCGCGCGCTCGGCTGCCTGCCGCCCACGTACGAGCCGCGTGCCACCGGTCACATCACCGAGATGGTCGAGATGATGCGCGGCCTCATCGAGCGCGGGCACGCCTACGAGGCCGACGGCAGCGTCTACTTCGACGTGCGGTCCTGGCCCGCGTACCTGGAGCTGTCCCGGCAGGACCTGGACGAGATGCGCCAGCCCCCCGAGGACGGCATCACCGGCAAGCGTGACTCGCGCGACTTCGCCATGTGGAAGGCGACCAAGCCGGGGGAGCCCGACTGGGAGACCCCGTGGGGCCGTGGGCGTCCCGGCTGGCACCTGGAGTGCTCGGCCATGGTGCACAAGTACCTGGGCAGCGCCTTCGACATCCACGGCGGCGGCCTGGACCTGATCTTCCCGCACCACGAGAACGAGATCGCCCAGGCCAAGGCCTTCGGCGACGACTTCGCCGCCTACTGGCTGCACAACGCCTGGGTCACCATGAGCGGCGAGAAGATGTCCAAGTCGCTGGGCAACTCGGTGCTGGTGTCGGAGATGGTCAAGCAGTGGCGGCCCATCGTGCTGCGCTACTACCTCGGCACGCCGCACTACCGCTCGACCATCGAGTACAGCGTGGAGGCCCTGCGGGAGGCCGAGTCCGCGTTCGCGCGGATCGAGGGGTTCGTGCAGCGCGTGGTGGAGCTGGCCGGCGGTCCGGTCGAGCCGGCCACCGAGGTGCCGCCCGCCTTCGCCGAGGCGATGGACGACGACCTGGGCGTGCCGCAGGCCCTCGCGGTCGTGCACAACACGGTCCGGCAGGGCAACAGCGCCCTGGCCGCCGACGACAAGGAGAGCGCGGTCGCCCGCCTCGCCGAGGTCCGTGCCATGCTCGGCGTCCTCGGACTGGACCCGCTCGACGCGCACTGGGCGGGCGAGGGCGACCGCAGCGAGGATCTGCACGGCGTGGTCGACAGCCTCGTACGCCTCGTCCTCGACCAGCGTGAGGCGGCCCGCTCCCGTAAGGACTGGGCCACCGCGGACGCCATCCGCGACCAGCTGGGACAGTCCGGGCTCGTCATCGAGGACAGCCCGCACGGGCCGCGCTGGAGCCTCGGGCCGCGCTGAGCGGCGGCCGGGCACCGGCACCACGGTGTGCCGTCCGCGGATCCGGACGGCACACTTCATAGACGTACGTACTCACCACAGACGGGTAGATCATGGCCGCGAACAACCGCCGCATGTCCGGCAAGAAGGGCGCGCAGGTCGGCAGCGGCGGCAAGCGGCGCCGGGGCCTCGAGGGCAAGGGGCCGACGCCCCCCGCCGAGATGCGCAAGGGCCACGCCAAGCAGCGCGCCGCCGCCGCCAAGTCGCGGCGCGCGCAGGGGCGTCCGCCGCAGCGGCGCGCCGGGGGCAAGGGCACGTCCGAACTGGTCGTCGGGCGCAACCCGGTCGTCGAGGCACTGCGCGAGGGCGTGCCCGCGAGCACGCTGTACGTCCAGCAGTTCATCGACAGCGACGAGCGGGTGCGCGAGGCGCTCCAGCTCGCGGCCGAGCGCGGCGGCATCAACCTCATGGAGGCGCCGCGCCCCGAACTCGACCGGATGACGAACGGGCTCAACCACCAGGGCCTCGTCCTCCAGGTGCCGCCGTACGAGTACGCGCACCCCGAGGACCTCGCCGACGCCGCCGCCGACGAGGGCGAGGACCCGCTGATCGTCGCCCTGGACGGGGTGACCGACCCGCGCAACCTCGGCGCGGTCGTGCGGTCCGTCTCCGCCTTCGGCGGCCACGGTGTCGTCGTGCCCGAGCGGCGTGCGGCCGGCATGACCGCCGGTGCCTGGAAGACGTCGGCCGGCGCGGCCGCCCGTACGCCGGTCGCGCGGGCCACCAACCTGACGCGGGCCCTGGAGGCGTACAAGAAGGCGGGCGTCGTCGTAGTCGGGCTCGCCGCCGACGGCGAGGTCGAAGTCGGTGAGCTCGACGCCCTGGGCGGACCGGTCGTCATCGTGGTCGGCAGCGAGGGCAAGGGCCTCTCGCGGCTGGTCGGCGAGACCTGCGACCACCGGGTGCGGATCCCGATGCCGGGCGGCGCCGAGTCGCTCAACGCCGGTGTGGCGGCGGGGATCGTGCTGTACGAGGCGGCGCGTCGGCGGGCCTGAACACCCGTTCGGCGCCGTCCCCCGTAAGGGGTGTTCCGGGCTGTCCGGACAAGCTTGACGCGGTCCGGACAGATCCGGCGGGTCAAAGCAGTGTCCTAAACAGACGTCACTCGGTTAGATGAGTGTGGACACCAGAACACCCCGCACACCCACGGGGGACCGCTCGTCGGGATTCGACGACGCTCCCGCGCTGAGCATGGTGAAGGTGCCGAGCGACCCGGCGCAGATCATCGTCAATCACGCCAGCTTCCGCGTGCAGTTGGGCGCCTCCTCGCGCCACACCCAGTCGCCGCGGGTCGCACGGCACTTGAGCGCCACCGAGGACACCGCCCGCATGCCGGTCGTCGGTACGACGGGCAGAGCGACCCAGGCCGGCGAGGCCCGCCGCCGCCCGGTCGTGTGGAGCGGCCGGTCCGCTCCCGACGACACCGGCGCCCACCGCCTGCTGCAGGCCGTGCGCGGTGCGGGCGTCCGGCACCCGGAGGAGGCGTCCGCCGACACCGGGGCCACCCAGGTCATCCCGCGTGTCGACACGGACCCCGGTTACGGCCGCTACGAGGGCTACGACGGCTACGACGACTTCGACCAGACCGTCGAGACCCCCGTCGTCGGCGCCCAGCGCACCCATGACGGCGCCCAGCGCACCACCCATGACGGCGCCGGTACCCGGCTCCTGCCGGCCATGCGGACCGTCGAGGGCGCGTACGACCGGCCGGCCTACGCCGGCGACCGCTTCGACGAAGGCCCCGACGGCCCCGAGCGCCACGACGGCTACGACGACTACGACGGTTACGAGGACGACGCGGAGGGCGCCGAGCCGGACGAGAGCGGCGAGTCGCGTGCCCGACGGCACGCCGACGATCCCGCGCGGCACGCCTACTTCCCCGGGCGCCGGATGAACCTCGGCGTCGTCCTGCTGCCGCTGCGCATCTTCCTCGGCGCCATCTCCATCTACGCCGGCATGGGCAAGCTCTGCGACCCCGTCTACTTCGACGGCGGCGACCGCGGCTCGATGGTCAAGTGGCTCAACACCCTGCACCCCTGGGAAGTCGCCGAGCCGCTGCGCCAGTTCGCGCTCCAGCACCCCGTCGGATCCGGGCTCGTGATCGCCTTCGCCCAGGTCGTCGTGGGCGTGCTGACGGTCCTCGGCTGCTGGCAGCGGGTCGCCGCGGTGGGCGGCGCGCTGCTCTCCGCCGCGCTGCTCGTCACCGTCAGCTGGAAGAGCGTCCCCGTGTACGACGCGCCCGACATCATCTACCTGGCCGCCTGGTCACCGCTGATCATCGCGGGGGCGCCCGTCTACTCCATCGACGGGCGGCTGGCCGGACTGGCCTGGCGCCGGCTCGGGCCGCGCTCCGACATCTGGGACCTGCGACGTTACGTCCTGCGCCGGGGCGCCCTCGTCACGGCGGTCGTCACCGGACTCACGCTGCTGGTCGGCTCACTGCTCGGCGGCGCGGTGCGGGACTCCGACCGCGTGGTCGTCCCGGGCCCCGGCGAGGCGCCGCGCAACGAACTGCCCGGCTCGCCGCTGCCGTCCACGCCCGGTGAGCGCCGGCAGAGCAGCACGCCGTCGGCCTCGGCCGACTCACCGACGCAGGGCGCGACCTCGGCGGCGCCCACCGCGGGCGCCGCGACCACTCCGGACGCCACCCGCGACACCGGCACGGAGACCGGTGGCTCGCCGAGCGAGACGCAGGGCACGGCGGGGCAGGCGCCACCGCAGCAGTCGGCGCCGGTGGAAGAGGTGCCGAGCACCAGCGCCGGTCCCACGTCCGGGGGCGGCGGCAACGGTTCGACGAGCGGCGGTTCCGGCTCCACGGGCGGTACGGGGTCCGGAGGCGGCGGCGAGTCGACGTCCGGTCAGCCCGGGCTGGTCGGCGGGCTGTTGGGCTAGGCCGGCCGTCACGGACGACGACACGAGAACGGGCCCCGCGCATGAGGCGCGGGGCCCCGTCGGCGTAACCGGCCTGCCGCGAGGGGGGCTTCGGCGGCCCGGCGCTCAACGGCCGAGCGCGGCCAGTTCCTTCGCGGCCTCGGTGAGGTCCTTCGCGGTGTCGATGGCGCGCCAGTACGAGCCCTGGGGAAGCGGGAAGCCGGCCAGGCGGTGCTCGCGGGCCAGGTGCGGGAACGTGGTGCGCTCGTGGTCGCCGCGCTCCGGGAGCAGGCCTGCGAACTCCGGCGAGAAGACGTAGACGCCCGCGTTGACCTCGTAGGTCGTCGGAGGGGCCTCGATGAAGTCCGTGATGTGGCCGAAGCCGTCCGTCTGCACCGCGCCCCAGGGGATGCGGGGGCGGGCCAGCGCGAGGGTCGCTATGGCGTCGCGCTCCATGTGGAAGTCCGCCATGTCGCGCAGCGAGAAGCGGGTCCAGATGTCGCCGTTGGTGGCGTACCAGGCGCGATCGGGGTGGGGGAGGTGGGCGGCGGCGTACTTGAGGCCGCCGCCGCGGCCGAGGGGCTCCGACTCGACGACGGTCGTGACACGGACCGGCAGGTCGGCCGAGTCCAGCCACTCCTGCAGCACCTCGGCGAGGTGACCGCAGCTGACCACGACGTCGGTGACGCCTTCCTCGGCGAGCCAGTTCAGCTGGTGGCCGATGATCGGTGTGCCCGTGCCGGGGATCTCGACCATCGGCTTGGGACGGTCGTCGGTGTAGGGGCGCAACCGGGAGCCCTGGCCTCCGGCCAGGATCACGGCCTGGACGGGGCGGGAGGCGGCGTTCGGATCGGTCATGCCCGGCACTGTACGCGGCACGGGCATCGGTGATCCGGGGGGCCTGGTGGGCGCGGGGTGCGGTGGCCGGGGGCGTTCACCTGGCCCGGTGCGGGCGGGCGCTGGGTGGGGCGGGGAGCGGCTGGGGGCGGGGCCTGGCGGGGCGGCTGGGGGTGGGGCGGGCTTGTTGGGGTTTCTGGTGGGGTGCCTGGCCGGAGCGGCTCGCTGAGGAGCGGGGCGGGCCGTGTTGCGGCGCGGAAGGCCGTGGTAGGCCGAAGTGACCGGTGCCGGTGCGCGAGCCGGTGTCGGTGCGCGACGGCCCGCGGGGGCGTCACGGCGGCGGGACGGGGGCCGACGCGGGTGCATGGGTCAGGCCGGCGGCGGTACTGGTCCCGGACCCGGAGAGGCCCGCCTCGGGGCGACGCGGCTCATGTGCGCGTGCTGGACGGGGCGTGGGGCCCCGCCTGCGGCCTGTGGGGGCCGGGGCGGGGCTCACGTGGCTTCCGGTGCCGAGGGGGGTCAACCGTGGGCCGCCAGGACGCCCGAGGCGAACGAGGTGTCGCAGACGGGGCGGGAGTAGGACTGGGCGCGCGTGGGGCCGTAGATGCGGACCGCGGCACGGCCGAGGGCGCGGGCGATCGAGGTGCAGTGGCGGGCCAGCGAGGGACGCTCGTCCACCGCCTGCTGGAGGTGGGTGAGGGCGGTGCCCGGGTCGGTCTCCTGGAGCTCGGTGAGGAGCTGGTCGCGCAGCACCTCGTGCGGGGCGCGGGGCGCGGTGCGGCCGTGGGGGCCGGAGGCCGAGACGTCCGCTGCGGTGAGCACCGAGCTCTCGGGGTCTCCCGACCAGTTGACCCGCGTGACCGCGAGAGTCCCGGAGAGCACCAGGACGACAGGCAGAACGAGGGCGAGGGAGCGGCCGATCCGGCGGGCGGGGCTCTGGCCGCGTCGCATCTGTGAGGTGGTGGAGTGCTTCACGCGAGTGAGGGTAGCGCCCGGTAATGATTTGGCGACATTTGGTCACCGGTACGGGTGACGAAGTGGCGACTTCTTCCGGGTGCCGGGTTGACGCACATTGCTCGAAATGGCCCAGTGTGCCGGGGTATTTGTCGACACGGAAAAGGGCCCCGCGGCCAGGCTGCGGGGCCCCATTCGTCAACCTGGGTGAATTACCCGGGTCGGGTGTTTCGTCGGACGGTCCGGCCGGGCGGGCCGGCGGGCGGCTCAGTCGGAGAGACGCTCACCCGTCGAGGTCGAGAAGACGTGGGTCTCGCCGGAGCGCGGCACGACGTGCAGCGTGCTGCCCTTCTCCGGGACGTCACGGCCGTTGACGCGGACCACCAGGTCCTTGGAGTTGTCGTCGAGCTGGGCGGTGCCGTAGACGTACGCGTCGGCGCCGAGCTCCTCGACCACGTTCACGGTGATCGCGAGGCCTTGCTCGGCCTCCGCGCCGGCCACGTCGAAGTGCTCGGGGCGGACGCCGACGGTGACCGTCTTGTCGGTGGTGGCCGAGAGCGCGTCCCGGTCGACCGGCACCACGCTCTTGCCGAACTTCACACCGCCGTCCGCGATCGGCACCTCGACGAGGTTCATCGCGGGGGAGCCGATGAAGCCGGCGACGAAGAGGTTCGCCGGGCGGTCGTACATGTTGCGCGGGGAGTCGACCTGCTGGAGCAGACCGTCCTTGAGCACGGCCACCCGGTCGCCCATGGTCATGGCCTCGACCTGGTCGTGGGTGACGTAGACGGTGGTGATGCCGAGGCGGCGCTGCAGCGAGGCGATCTGCGTACGGGTGGAGACGCGGAGCTTGGCGTCCAGGTTGGACAGCGGCTCGTCCATGAGGAAGACCTGCGGCTCACGCACGATCGCGCGGCCCATGGCGACACGCTGGCGCTGACCGCCGGAGAGGGCCTTCGGCTTGCGGTCCAGGTACTCGGTGAGGTCGAGGATCTTCGCGGCCTCTTCGACCTTCTGCCGGATCTCCGCCTTGTTGACGCCGGCGATCTTGAGCGCGAAGCCCATGTTGTCGGCGACGGTCATGTGCGGGTAGAGCGCGTAGTTCTGGAACACCATGGCGATGTCCCGGTCCTTCGGCGGCAGGTGCGTGACGTCGCGGTCGCCGATGCGGATGGCGCCGGCGTTCACGTCCTCCAGGCCGGCCAGCATCCGCAGGGAGGTGGACTTGCCGCAGCCGGACGGACCGACCAGAACGAGGAACTCCCCGTCCTCGATCTCGATGTCGAGTGCGTCGACGGCGGGCTTGTCGGAACCCGGGTAGATCCGGGTCGCCTTGTCGAACGAGACAGTGGCCATGGTGAATGGGCCCCCTTCTACCGGCAGGAACGTGCCGGACGATCCGTTGTAGGAAGGTGGTGGTTTAGTCCACGTGAGTGAACTGCGTCAGGACCGTACCCCGCGTTCACCTGTTCTGTCAGTAGTCCAGCCCCTGTGAACTTCGCGGAAATTTTCGACAGGGCCGGGGTGGGAGCTGGGTACACTGCTCGGGCACGCCGCCACGCGCGCGTGACAGGCCTCCTTAGCTCAGCTGGTCAGAGCGCCGCTCTTGTAAAGCGAAGGTCGTCGGTTCGAATCCGACAGGGGGCTCTTCTCCTGAGCAGCACAAACGCCCCGGCCACCGGTCCGGGGCGTTCGGCATCTACGGGGGACATGTGTCCGACGTCACATGCCGGTACGCCGCCCACACGCAGTGCGCCGTCACACGCCCGGTGACCATCGCGGAGTCGAGGGTGGCAAGGGAGCCCACGGCGGCGCCGAGCAGTGCAGTGAGTCCAGCGTCCGTGGCCAGATTCTGACGACGGCCATGCCTGGTTGGCCGTCGGTCTGGACGGCTGTCGTGTCAGCCCTGCACCAACTGGTTTCGCGCGGCGTCCCCTTGGTCGTTCAGTGGCGGCCCGCCACGCGGTTCGCCAGGTGGGCCAGGCGGGACGACTTCGGGGTGTGGGTGGTGAGTTCGCGGCGGTCGGCGGTGCGGTAGGTGGTGTACATGCCGTGGACGCCGAGCCAGCGCAGGGGTTCCGGTTCCCACTTGCGGACCTTGTGGTCGACCCAGGGCAGGTCCGTCAGGTCGGTGCGGGTGCCCTGGCCGGAGTCGAGCTGGACCAGGTCGCGCAGGGTGCGGGCGGCGAGGTTGGCGGTGGCGACCCCCGAGCCGACGTAGCCGCCGGCCCAGCCGAGGCCCGTGGCGCGGTCCAGGGTGACCGTGGCGCACCAGTCGCGGGGTACGCCGAGGACGCCGGACCAGGCGTGCTCGATGCGGACGCCGGTCAGGGCCGGGAAGAAACCCTCCAGGATCTCGCGCAGCGCCACGACGGTGGCCTCCTGGGTGCGGCCGTCGTTGTCCGTGCGGGAGCCGAAGCGGTACGGCACCCCGCGGCCGCCGAGCGCGATCCGGCCGTCGGCGGTGCGCTGGGCGTACATGTAGGCGTGGGCCATGTCGCCGAGGGTCTCGCGGCCGTCCCAGCCGATCGCCTCCCACTGCCGCGGGGTGAGCGGCTCGGTCGCGACCATGGAGGAGTTCATGGGCAGCCAGGTGCGCCGCTGGCCCTTCAGGGACGCCGTGAAGCCCTCGGTGCAGCGCAGCACGTAGGGGGCGCGGACCGTGCCGTACGGGGTCACCGCGTGCTTGGGGCGGATCTCCGTGACCGGCGTCGACTCGTGGAGGGTCACCCCGAGGGCCTCGACGGCGCGTGCGAGGCCGGTCACCAGCTTCACGGGGTGGATGCGGGCCCCGTGCGGCGTCCAGGACGAGCCGACCGCGCCCGCCACCCTGATCCGCTCGGCGGTCCGGCGGGCGTCGTACAGCTCGCGGTCCTTCTCGCCGTACGTCAGCTCGTGCGCGTGGAACGCCTTCAGGCGGGCCAGCTGGGCGGGTGTGCGGGCGACTTCGAGGACGCCGCCCTTGTGGACGTCGGCCTCGATGCCCTCCTCACCGGCGGCCCTGATGACCTCGTCGACGGTGTCGTTCATGGCCCGCTGAAGGCGGACGGCTGCCTCGTGGCCGTGCACGCGCGCGTACCGGTCGCGGCCCGCGACGCCGTTGTAGAGCCAGCCGCCGTTGCGGCCGGAGGCGCCGTAGCCGCAGAACTTCTGCTCCAGGACGGTGACGCGGAGGAAGGGCGCGGCCTTCTTCAGGTAGTACGCCGTCCACAGCCCCGTGTACCCGCCGCCGACGATCACGACGTCCGCGGAGGCGTCACCGCCGAGGGGTTCCCGCGGGGCGGGGAAGCCCTCCTGGGCGTACCAGAAGGAGACGCCGCCGTTGACGGTGCTGCCTGCCGAGCTGCTCATGGGCGGGACGTTACCGCTGGGCACGGGGCCTGTCTCCTTCGGATTTCGTCGATCTCGGGGCCGGACCACCCAGCGGGACACGCACCTCCGGCCCGCTCCGTCGCGATATCGGGTCGAGGCGGACCCGGTCCGTCCGTAGGGTCTGTCCCGTGATCGAGGTGCCCGCGGAACTGGCCGCGTCCCAGGCGATGTACAACGGCGAGGAGGGCAGCGCCTTCGTCGCCGGACTGCCCCGGCTGGCGGCGGACTTCCTGGACCGCTGGCAGCTGCGGACCGACGGCCCTGCGATGCACGGCGTGAGCGCGCTGGTCCTGCCGGTCGTCGGCGCGGACGGCACGCGCGCGGCGCTGAAGTTGCAGCCGCTCGACGAGGAGAGCGCGGGCGAGCCGGTCGCCCTGCGCGTCTGGGACGGGGACGGCGCGGTACGGCTGCTGGACCACGACCCGGCGACGGGCACGACGCTCCTCGAACGCCTCGACCCCACCCGGATGCTGTCCCACCTGCCCGACTCCCGGGCGGCCGTGCTGGTCGTCGCCCGGCTGCTGGCCCGTCTGTCCTGCGGGCCGGCCCCCGAGGGCATGCGCCGGCTCGGCGACATCGCGCGCGGGATGCTGGAGCGGACGCCGCGGGCGCTGGAACGGGTCCCCGACCCGGGGGCGCGCCGTCTGATCGCCGACTGCGCCGCCGCCGTACGCGAGGTGGTTCACGAGCCGGGGGACCGGCTCCTGCACTGGGACCTGCATTTCGAGAACGTCCTCGCCTCCGAGCGCGCCCCCTGGCTCGCCATCGACCCCAAACCCCTCGCCGGCGACCCCGGCTTCGACCTGATGCCCGCGCTCGACAACCGCTTCGAGGCGGAGGAGGTGTGCTGGCGGTTCGACGCCATGACGGACGTGCTCGGGCTGGAGCGCGCGCGTGCCCGCGCGTGGACCCTCGCGCGCGTGCTGCAGAACACCCTGTGGGAGATCGAGGACGGCCGCCCGGTGCAGGCCGGCCAACTGGAGATCGCGCGCCGGCTGCGGGACCGCGCGTAAGGGCGTGCCGGCCACGCCCGGGGGCCGGGACCGCGCGGCGCGCCCGGGTGGTTAGCCTGCGGGCATGATCCGTACCGCCACACCCGACGACATCCCCGTCATCCACGCCCTGGTGCGCGAGCTCGCCGCGTACGAGAAGGAGCCCCAGGAGGCGAAGGCGACGCAGGAGCAGCTGCGCGAGGCGCTCTTCGGTGAGCGCCCCGCCGCGTACGCGCACATCGCGGCCGACGACACCACCGGCGAGGCGGTCGGCTTCGCGCTGTGGTTCCTCAACTTCTCCACGTGGCGCGGAGTGCACGGCATCTACCTGGAGGACCTCTACGTACGCCCCGGCGCGCGGGGCGGCGGTCACGGCAAGGCGCTGCTGCGGGAACTGGCGCGGATCTGCGGTGAGCGCGGCTACCAGCGCCTGGAGTGGTCGGTCCTGAACTGGAACCGCCCCGCGATCGACTTCTACGAGGCCCTGGGCGCCCGTCCGCAGGACGAGTGGACGGTGTACCGGCTGACCGACGGGGCGCTTGCCGCGCTGGGTTCGGGAGCGGCCTGAGCCGGCGTCAGCGGGCCGTCTCCGGGACCGGTGTCTGCGCCGGGGCCGCGTGCTTCGGGGCTCGGGCCGTCACCATCAGGGCCGTGACCAGGCCCGCCATGAGCATGACGCCGGCGGCGCACCACAGAGCGACCGTGTAGCCGTGGACGACGGCCTCGCGGGCCACCTCCGCGGGGTCGGCGGACCGGGTGAGATGGGCGGTGAGGAAGGCGGCGGTGCTGGTGTTGGCGATCGTGTTCAGCAGCGCCGTACCGATGGAACCGCCCACCTGCTGCGAGGTGTTGAGGGTCGCCGAGGTGACGCCCGAGTCCTGCGGGGCGACGCCGGACGTCACCGTGGCGAACACCGGCATGTACGTCAGGCCCATGCCGAGGCCGACCAGAATCAGGCCGGGCAGGATGTCGCCGACGTAGGAGGAGTCCACGGTGAGCTGGGTGAGCAGCACCATGCCGCAGGCGGACAGGAACATGCCGGGCGCCATCATGGTGCGGGGCGGGACGTGCTGGAGCAGGCGGCCCGCGATCTGGGTGGAGCCGATGACGGTCGCGGCCGTGATGGGGACGAAGGCGAGACCGCTCCACGCCGGTGAGTAGCCGAGGACGACCTGGAAGTAGTAGGTCATGAAGAGGAACAGGCCGAACATCCCCATGATGGCCAGCATCATCGTCAGATAGCAGCCCGCACGGTTGCGGTCCCGGACGATGTGCAGCGGGAGCAACGGCAGCGGCGCCCGGGTCTGCCACCACACGAACGCGGCGAGCAGCGCGACCCCCGCCGCGAGCAGCCCGAGGACCGACAGGTGGGCCCAGCCGTGCGACTCGGCCTCGCTGAAGCCGTAGACCAGCGCGACCAGTCCGCCGCAGCCGAGCAGCACGCCGGGCACGTCGAGGCGGGCGCCCGGCCGCCCGGGCCGGTCGCGCAGGACGGTGAAGGCGCCGAGCAGCGCGAGCAGCGCGATGGGGGTGTTGACGTACAGGCACCAGCGCCAGTTGAGGTACTCGGTCAGCAGCCCGCCCACGATGAAGCCCATGGCGGAGCCGCTGCCGGCCAGGGCACCGAAGATGCCGAAGGCCTTGCCGCGTTCCTTGGGATCGGTGAACGTCGTGGCGAGCAGGCTCAGCGCGGACGGCGCGAGCACGGCCGCGAAGGCGCCCTGGAGGGCGCGTGCGCCGAACAGCATTCCCGGGGTGACGGCGGCGCCGCCCAGCGCGGAGGCGGCGGCGAAGCCGATCAGCCCGATGGCGAACGTGCGCCTGCGGCCGATCAGGTCGGAGATCCGGCCGCCGAGCAGCAGCAGACCGCCGAAGGCGAGGGTGTAAGCGGTGATCACCCACTGGCGGTTGCCGTCGGACATGCCGAGCTCGTCCTGGGCCGACGGCAGCGCGATGTTCACGATCGTCGAGTCGAGGACGACCATCAGCTGGGCGAGGGCGATCACCACCAGCCCCCACCAGCGGTGGGGGTCGGCGTCGGCGGAAGCCCTGGGGTCTCCGGTCCTAGGCGCGGTCATTCGGACAGAAGACCATGAACAGGGGCGAACCTCTCGTGATGCCACGCCCCACCCGGTCAGGTCTTTACTGTTCCAAGACCACCTTGCCCGTCGTGCCGCGCCTCTCCAGCGCCCGGTGCGCGGCCGCGGCCTCGGCGAGCGGGAAGCGGTGGACCGCCGGGACCAGCCGGCCCGCGGCGGCCTCGGCGAGCGAGCGCAGCTCCAGGGTGCGCATCGGGTTCGGACCGCCCGCCTTCTCCAGCATCGGCGGGCCGAGGACCTGCACGGTGACCCCCTCCACGATCAGCGGGCCGCCGTCGGCGATGCCCTCGGCGGACCAGCCGAAGACGACGTGCGTGCCGCCGGGGGCGAGCAGGCCGACGGCGGTGCGGGCGGTGTCCCCGCCGACCCCGTCGTAGACGATCGTGACCTCGCCGTCGTAGGCCCTGACCTTCTCCGGCCAGGCGGGGTCCCGGTAGTCGACGGCGAGATCGGCTCCGTTCGCGGCCACCCGCTCCGTCTTCTCCGGACCCCCGGCCAGGCCGACGACGGTGGCCCCGGCGTTCTTGGCGTACTGCACGAGGAGGGTGCCCAGACCGCCGGCGGCGGCCGGGATCACGACCACGTCGTCCGGCCCCGGTTCGGCGAACTGCACGATGCCCATCGCGGTGCGCCCCGTGCCGATCATCGCGACGGCCTCGGCGAAGTCGAGACCCGCGGGGATCTCGTGCAGGCGTTCGGCGTCGGTGACGGCGAGCTCGGCGTAGCCGCCGGGGGCGAAGCCCAGGTGGGCGACGACCCGTCTGCCGAGCCATGCCTCGTCGGTGCCGTCGCCGAGCGACTCGACCACTCCGGCGACCTCGCGGCCGGGGACGGTCGGCAGGGTGGGCGCGGGGCCGGGTCCGGCGTGGCCCGCGCGGATCGCCGTGTCGAGCAGGTGGACGCCGGCGGCGGCGACGGCGATGCGGACCTGACCGGGGGCGGGCAGGGGATCGTCGACCTCCTCGACGGTGAGGTTCTCGGCGGGGCCGAAGGCGTGGAGGCGGATGGCGTGCATGGGGTCCCCCGTGACTGGTGGCCTACTGGTCCCGCCACTGTTCAACCTCAAGCGCGCTTGAGGTCAAGTGATCGCGGGCCGTGCTGTCCGAGCGCCAGGGACACGGCGGCGAGCGCGCTGTTGAAGGACACCTCCGACAGGACGCCGGGCGCGGCGACCTGGTCGCCCGCCAGGTACACGCCGTCGCCGCGGTCCACGGCGGGCCGGTCGCGCCAGGTGGCTCCGGGCAGGTCGACGGCGCCGGTGCGGCCGGCCGCGATCGCCTCGCGCCGCCACGTGACGCGGTCGCGCCAGCCGTCGTAGCCGAGGTCGAGCAACTGCTCGGCGCGGGCGATGCCGTCGGCGCGGGACTCGTGCGGGGCGATCGGGATCTGGCCCTGGACGAGTTGCTCGCCGGCGGGGGCGAGAGTGCGGTCCTGCGCGGTGAAGCGTTCGAGCCAGCCGGTGGCGTCGAGGTCGCTCAGGACGAACGGGTCGCCGCGCCGGGTGCGTACGGCGAGGTCGATGAGGGTCGTACGACCGCTCGGCCAGGTCAGCGAGGCGTCGCCGAGGAGGTGGCGGGCGGCGTCGAGCGAGGTGGCGACGATCACCGGCGCGTCGGTGGGGAGGGTGTCGACGCGGGACAGGGTCTCGATGCGGACGCCGAGATTCCAGGCGCGGGCGGCCATCCGGTCGACGACGCTCGCCCAGCCGCCGCGCGGATAGTGCGCCTCGGGCGGCAACGCGGTGGAGCGGCGCAGCCGTTCCTGCACGAACGCGGCGGACAGGGCGCCGGGGTCGTGGTGGAAGAGGGCGACGGCCGTGAAGTGCGCGGCGGCCCGCGCACCCTCCTCGCCCACCTGCCGGGTGGCCCAGGTCAGGAAGTCGACGTCGACGGGGGCCCGCCGGGCGGGGCGGCGCAGCAGCCTCAGCATGGCCAGGGGCGGGACCCGGCGCAGGGCGCCCCGGTGGCGCAGCCGCAGCCGGGAGGCCTCCAGCGGCGGGAGGGCAGCGAGGGGCCCGATCAGGTCCCGCCGCGCGAGCCAGCTCCATTGCGGGCCGCCGTCGTAGAGGGCGTGCGGACCCTCGTTCGTCCGGTACGGGCCCTGCGCCGTGCGGGCCCGGCCGCCGAGGGTGTGGTGGGACTCGTGGACGGTGACCTTGGCGCCTGCTTCGGCGGCGGCGATGGCGGCGGTGAGACCGGCGAAGCCGCCGCCGACGACGGTGAGGTGGGGCATGGGTCGCTCTCCCTTGCTGGGGTTCGCCTTCCGGTTTCCGGGAGTACGACGCGATGCCGGGCCCGGAATGTGACATCGGGGCGGGAACTCAGGTACTTCTTCCGCGAGGTGCGGGCCCCCTCGTTGCCTTCCGGGGTGCGTCTTCGCAGGTCAGGGCGGTTGTCGGTGGCGGGGTGCAGGATGGTGGGCATGGTGAGGCGAGCGTCGGGCGGCGTGAAGGCGGCACGGCGACCGGAGCTGCGGCTGCCGGCGCTGGTGGCATACGAGGGGGGTGGCCTGGAGGCGGACGGGGACTACGACGGGCTGGAGTTCCGGGACGCGGAGCTCGGCGGCCAGGACGGCGGGGGCGCCCGCTTCATGGACTGCGCGCTGACCGGGTGCGCGCTGGACGAGACGCGACTGCACCGGGCGCGCTTCCTGGAGTCGGTCCTGACCGCGCCCCGTGGTGTGGGGACGAACCTGGCGGAGGCCACCCTGCGTGACGTCGAGCTGCGCGACGCCCGCCTCGGCGGCACGCAACTGCACGGCGGGGTGTGGGAGCGGGTGCTGGTCCGGGGCGGCAAGCTCGACTTCCTGAACTTCCGGGGGGCCCGGCTGAGGGACGTGGTCTTCGAGGGATGCGTCCTTGTGGAGCCGGACTTCGGGGGTGCCTCGCTGGAGCGGGTCGAGTTCGCCGACTGCGCCCTGAAGGGGGCCGACTTCGGTACGGCGACCCTGGTGGACGTGGACCTGCGCGGGGCGGCGCCGCTGGAGATCACGCGGGGCGTGGACCGGCTGTCGGGCGCGGTGATCAGCCCGGGCCAGCTGGTGGAGCTGGCGCCCGTGCTGGCGGGGGCGCTGGGGATCAGGGTCGAGGCGGGATGAGGCCCGGGACGAGGCCCGCGAGATGAGGGTCCGTGCCCGCCCGTGTCACGGCATCCGGGGGAACTTCGCCTGCAGCGACCAGATCGCCGGGTTCTCCGCCAGGTCCTCGTGCAGATCGCACAGGTCGGCGACCAGATCGTGCAGGAAGTCGCGTGCCTCACGGCGGAGTTCGGCATGGGAGAAGCTCAGCGGCGGCTCGTCGGCCGGCTGCCAGTCGGCCTCGACGTCGACCCAGCCGAAGCGGCGCTCGAAGAGCAGACGGTCGGTGGACTCGGTGAAGTCCAGCTCCGCGTGCTGGGGGCGGGAGGCGCGGGAGCCGGCCGGGTCGCGGTCGAGCTGCTCGACGATGTCGCACAGGGCCCACGCGAAGTCGAGCACCGGCACCCATCCCCAGGCTGTGGACAGCTCCCGGTCCGACGTGGTCTCGGCGAGATAGACGTCACCGCAGAACAGGTCGTGCCGCAGGGCGTGCACGTCAGCGCGGCGGTAGTCGGTCTGGGGCGGGTCCGGGAAGCGGTTGGAGAGGGCGTAGCCGATGTCGAGCACGTACGTGATGGTGTCACGCCACTCGTAGGATCAATGACGTGTCCCGTTTCGCACCGGTTGTCCCCGCCGCCGTCCTCGCGTTCGCCCTGACCGCGTGCGCGAGCGGCGGCGTCGAGGGCGGCACCCCCGGCGGCGCGGGCCTGCGCGACCCGTACTTCCCGAAGGCCGGCAACGGCGGCTACGACGTCAGTCACTACGACCTGGCCCTGTCCTACACGCCCGGCACCCGCCACCTCGCCGCCCGGGCGACGATCACGGCCCGCGCCACCCAGGACCTCTCCGCCTTCAACCTGGATCTGCGGGGACTGCGGGTGGAGAAGGTCACCGTCGACGGCACCGCCGCCCGCTGGAACCGCGCCGGGCAGGAACTGACCGTCCGCCCGCCCGACGACCTCGCCGAGGGCCGCACCTTCCGCGTCGCGGTCCGCTACTCCGGCACCCCGGTCACGATCACCGACCCGGACAGCTCGCAGGAGGGCTGGCTGCCCACGGCGGGCGGCGCGCTGGCGCTGGGCGAGCCGGTCGGGTCGATGGCCTGGTACCCGGGCAACCACCACCCCTCGGACAAGGCGACGTACGACATCGAGGTCACCGTCCCGAAGGGGCTGCGAGCGATCTCCAACGGCGAGCCGAGGGGCGAGAGCACCACCGGCGGCCGCACGACCGCCCGCTGGCACATGGGCCGGCCCATGGCGAGCTACCTCACCACCCTCGCCGTGGGCCGCTACGACGTCAGCCGCACGGCGACCCCGGACGGCCTGCCGGTGCACACCGCGGTCGACCCGGCCGAGGCCGCCGCGAGCCGTGCGGTCCTGGCGCGCCTGCCCGAGGTGCTGGCCTGGTCGCAGGACCGCTTCGGCCCGTACCCGTTCGCCTCCGCCGGTGCGATCGTCGCCCGCCCCGGGGACGCCGCCTACGCCCTGGAGACCCAGACCCGCCCCTTCTTCCCCGGCACCCCGGACGTCCCGCTCCTCGTCCACGAGATCGCCCACCAGTGGTACGGCAACTCCGTCACCCCCAGGTCCTGGCGGGACATGTGGCTCAACGAGGCCTTCGCCACGTACGCGGAGTGGCTGTGGGCGGAGGGCCACGGCGGTGACACCGCCCAGCACACCTTCGACGAGCTCTACGCCGGCACGCGCTACGCCACCCCCGAGGAGAACGCGGCCGTCTGGCTCTTCCCACCCGCGTATCCGCCCGGCGCCGAGCACATCTCCGGCCGCCCGGTCTACGACCGCGGCGCGATGGTCCTCCACGAGATCCGCCGGACCCTCGACGACGACGCCGCGTTCGGTGCCCTGCTGCGAGGCTGGGCCGCCGCCCACCGCCACGGGAACGCGAGCACGGAGGACTTCACGCGCTACGTCGAGGAACGGGCGCCGGACAAGGACTTCGACCGCGTCTGGGAGGACTGGCTGTACGGGGAGGGGAAGCCGAAGCCCGGACCGCGCTGAAGCCGGGCGGTGCCGGGGGCGAGCCCTTCGCGGTCACAGCGTCGGACACGCCACGGGCCCCTCGGCGCGGTCGCCGAGGGGCCCGGTGGTCAGGCGGTGGGGGTGGCCGTCGCTCAGACGTTCACACCGAAGTCCTGGGCGATGCCGACCAGGCCCGAGGCGTAGCCCTGGCCCACGGCGCGGAACTTCCACTCGGCGCCGTTGCGGTAGAGCTCGCCGAAGACCATGGCGGTCTCGGTGGCCGCGTCCTCGGAGAGGTCGTAGCGGGCGATCTCCGTGTCGCCGGCCTGGTTGATGATGCGGATGTAGGCGTTGCGGACCTGGCCGAAGTTCTGCGAGCGGGTCTCCGCGTCGTAGATCGAGACCGGGAAGACGATCTTGTCGATGTCGGCGGGGAGGCCGGCCAGGTTGACGTTGATCTGCTCGTCGTCGCCGGCGCCCTCGCCCGTGCGGTTGTCACCGGTGTGGACGATCGTCTGGTCCGGCGTCTGCTTGTTGTTGAAGAAGACGAAGTGCTGGTCCGAGAAGACCTTGCCCTGCGCGTTGACCGCGATCGCGGACGCGTCGAGGTCGAAGTCGGTACCGGTGGTGCTCCGGACGTCCCAGCCGAGGCCCACGGTGACGGCGGTCAGGCCCGGAGCCTCCTTGGTGAGCGAGACGTTGCCACCCTTGGACAGGCTTACAGCCATGGTCGGGAGTTCCTTCCCTCGAAGCGTGCGCTATGCGGTGCCGTTGCTGAAGCTACAGCTACCCGTATGAACGCCGCAGGTGGTGCCATGGGTTCCCCGCGCTTTACTTTCTTTACCCGGCTGCCGCGTCCGGTGGCGATATTCGGGTGACTCCCACCCCTTCAGGCGGGAACATGTCAGTCATGTCCGGTCGTCCTCACGTCATCCGCGGCTCCGTCTCGCTGCCCGAGTCCGAGCTCCAGTGGCGTTTCTCGCGCTCGTCCGGGCCCGGTGGCCAGCACGTCAACACCAGCGACACCAGCGTGGAGCTGCGCTTCGACCTGGCCGGCACCGAGGCCCTGCCCGAGGTGTGGAAGCGGCGCGCCCTGGAACGGCTGGCGGGCCGGCTCGTCGACGGTGTCCTGACGGTCCGCGCCTCCGAGCACCGCTCCCAGTGGCGCAACCGCGAGGCCGCGGCCGTACGCCTCGCGGCACTTCTGGCGGAGGCCACCGCGCCCCCGCCCAAGCCCCGCACGCCGACCCGGATCCCCCGCGGCATCAACGAACGCCGGCTGCGTCAGAAGAAGCAGCGCTCCGACACCAAGCGGGGACGCTCCGGCCGCGACTGGCATTGACCGGAGCGCGGTGGGCATTACGCGGCTACTAAACAATTGGTCAGCATGTACTGAACAAAAAATCAGTCGGCGCCCGACCCGCCCGGCGCGATAATCCGCCCCCTCGCCCGAGGCCTCCCGTCACATTTCCCGCACCCCCTCCGTCATAGTCCCGAGGGCATCCACGACGAGGGCTGGTGAACGGGACCGATGAGTGACGACGACTTCCTCGCCGAGCGTTTCGAGGCGCACCGCCCGCACTTGCGTGCCGTCGCCCACCGCATGCTCGGCTCCCTCGCGGAGGCCGACGACGCCGTGCAGGAGGCGTGGTTCCGGCTGAGCCGCGGCGACACGCGCGAGGTCGGCAACCTCGGAGGCTGGCTGACCACCGTCGTCGGCCGGGTCTGCCTCGACATGCTTCGCTCGCGCAGGTCCCGGGCGGAGGAGCCGCTGGAGCACTCCCCGGACCGTGCTGCCGTCGCCGCCCCCGATCCCGAGCGCGACGCCCTGCTGGCCGATTCCGTGGGTATCGCCCTGCTCGTCGTGCTCGACACGCTGACCCCCGCAGAACGGCTCGCCTTCGTGCTGCACGACATGTTCGCGGTGCCCTACGACGAGGTCGCCGCCGTCGTGGGACGCACGCCGGCCGCGGCGCGGCAGCTGGCCAGCCGGGCGCGGCGGCGGGTGCGGGGTGCTCCGGCGCCCGACGCGGACCTCGCGCGGCGCCGGGCGGTCGTCGACGCGTTCCTCGCCGCCTCACGGGGCGGCGACTTCGACGGGCTGCTGAGGGTGCTCGACCCGGATGTCGTGGCCAGGAGCGAGGCCGGCGTGACCACCGGCGCCGCCGGGGTCGCCTCCGGCGCGACCCGCTTCGCGCACCTCGCCCGCGTCGCCCGGCACGCCCTGCTCGACGGGGCACCGGGGCTCGCGGTGTTCTCGGACGACGGGCGGCGGCTGGTGCAGGTGCTGCGCTTCACCCTGGTGGGGGAGCGGATCGCCGTCATCGAGATCGTGAGCGACGTCGCGCTCCTGTCCGGGATCGACGTCACCGTGACCTGGGGCACGTCGCCCGGCGGGGGTGGGCCGACAAGGCCGCCGCGGCTCACCCCAGGTGCCGGTAGCGGCCCTTGAAGTACATCAGCGGGCCGCCGTCCGCGCTGGGCACCCGGGCCGTCAGGACCCGCCCGATCACGAGCGTGTGGTCCCCGGCCGGCACCCGCTGCTCCGTCCGGCACTCCAGTGTCGCCAGCGCCCCGCCCACGAGGGGGGCGCCGGTCACCTCGCCGCGGACGTAAGGGATGTCCTCGAAGAGCAGGCGGTCGCTGATGCGGCCCTTCATGGCGAACCGGCCGGCGATGTGCCGCTGGCTCTCGGACAGGACCGAGACCGCCCAGTCGGGCTGCTCGGCGAGCAGGTCGTCCATGCGGGAGCCGTCGCGCAGGCTGACCATGACCAGCGGCGGGTCGAGGGAGACGGACATGAAGGCCGTCGCCGTCATGCCGACGTCCTCGCCGACCGGCGCCTGCGGGTCGTCGGGGTCGAGCGCGGGCTCGCACGCGGTCACCAGGACCACCCCTGCGGCCAGCCGGGACATCGCGGCACGGAACTCGTCGTCGGTCACCCCCACAGCATGCCCAACCGGCGATGCCGGGGCGGGCTGGGCGGGAACGGGGACGGGCGGCGCGGCTGCGGGTGTGTTCGGCACATCCGAAACGCTAATCTCCGGTGCGTGCGCGCCGCATCGGACCTCGGCCCGAAGGCGGTCCTAGGACCTGCGACGGGCGACTGTGGACAGTTGATGGACACCCGCACAAATTTTGCGTTCGTTAAACGCACGGGAAAAACGCAGAAACTCCACTCAATTGTTCATGTTCTCCTGTGACTTGAGTCACAAGGGGCATTAATTGTTGACCCTGTGTACCGAGTGAGCAGCGCGCTGTGATTCAGTGGCGGGACGCTGTACCGGAAGCTGTAAGGGCACCACTCAGAAAAGGGCGCCGAAGAGAACCCTTGATTCGCTGCGAGAACTCGGGGGGAGGGCGAGCATGGAGACCGAGTCGGAGCCGTACGTCCGCCTTGCGTCCCTGCGACAACTGCACCAGGTCATGGCCGACATGAACACGGCCCGCAGCCTGGCGGACACCTTGCAGACGGTCGCGAACGGGGTCGTCAGCGCCCTCGGCTTCGAGCTGGCGTGCGTCAACCTCGTGCGCCCCGACGGCGACCTCGTCGTCGCCGCCTTCTCCGGCAACCCGGCCGCCGAGGCGCTCATCACCGGCCGGGCCGGCTCCCGGGAGTCCTGGGACCGGCGGCTGAACATGGGCGAGCAGTGGGGCGACCTCGTCTTCATCCCGCACACCGAGGGCTGGGTCCTCGACGACGACGACGTACCGCAGTGGTACACCGAGGGGCCCGCGCCGCGCTTCGAGGACGAGTGGCACCCCTCCGACCGCCTCTTCGCCCCGATGTACGCGAAGCCCGGCGCCCAGGGCGGCCCCGCCTCCGGCGAGCTGATCGGCGTCCTGTCCGTGGACCGCCCGCGCAACGGCCGCCGGCCCGGCGCCTGGGGCCGCGAGGCGCTCCAGATGTACGCCTTCCAGGCCGCCATCGCGATCAGCAACGCGCGTCTACGTGCGAACATGCAGCGCGCCCTGGTCCGCCTGGAGCGCGAGCAGCAGGCCCTGCGGGCGAGCGAGGAGAGCTTCAGGCAGGCGTTCGAGTACGCGCCCTCCGGCATGGCCATCGCCGAGATGGGCGGCGACCAGCACGGGCGCATACTCCGCACCAACGACGCGCTGTGCCGCCTCCTGGGCCGCCCCGCCTCCGCGATGCGCCGCTACTCCTTCTCCGACCTCGTCCACCCCGAGGACATAGGCACGCTCCTGCGCACCTCCGCCGAGGGCGGCCGGGCCGAGCTGCGCCTCGGCCGCCGCGACGGCACCTACGTCTGGGTCAGCCTGCGCAACTCCGTCGTCGCCGACGCCGCCGACGGCCCCCGCTTCCTGCTCACCCACGTCGAGGACATCGAGGAGCGCAAGCGCCGCGAGCTCCAGCTCGCCCACCGCGCCTCCCACGACTCCCTCACCGGCCTGCCGAACTCCGCGGAGCTGCGGGCCCGCCTCGCGGCCCGGCTCTGCCAGCGCCCGCAGACCGGCTACCACGGCGCCTTCGACTCGCAGGAGGCCTTCGGCCACCCGGTCTACGACGCCGGCGGGCACGGCTTCGACTTCGTGCCGGGCGGCGCGGACTCGTACGAGGTCTACGACCACCACGTGCACACCGTCGCCCCCGAGGGTGAGGCGGACGACGGCACCAAGGGGCTCGCGGTGCTCTTCTGCGACCTCGACGGCTTCAAGTCGATCAACGACCGCTTCGGCCACAACGCGGGCGACGCCGTGCTCATCGAGGTCGCCCGGCGGCTCGGCAACGGCGTCCGGGACGGCGACACGGTCGCCCGCCTCGGCGGCGACGAGTTCGTGATCCTCGCCGACGGGCTCGGCCGGGCGGACGCCCAGGACCTGGCCGTACGGCTGCGCAACGAGATCATCCAGCCGATCCGGGCCGAGGGCCGGGCCGTGCGCGTCGGGGCCAGTTTCGGCATCGGCTGGGCGCACTGCGGCATGACGGCGGACGAGGTGCTGAAATCCGCCGATGAACGGATGTACGTCGAGAAACGATCTCGTCCCAAACAACATCGACGCGCGGGATGATCCGCAGGTCGACGGGGTGATGCGACCCGGGTCACCCGTTTGGGCCACCGGGAGCGGGTAGGCTCGCCATTCTCACCACACGTACGCATCCGTTCCGCACCTGTTGAGGAGTACCAAGGGATGACGCCCGGCAACAACGGCGCGAGCACGCCCGAGGACGACGACCCGTTCGGCTACCTCTACGCCGACGGTCAGGCCAACGGCGCCCAGCCCCCGTCCGGCGGCTACGGCTACCCGAACTCGGTCAGCAGGGTGCGTACGGTCGGCGAGCGGCCGTACGCTCAGCAGGCCTACGGTCAGCCGAACGTGCCGCCGCAGCAGCCCCAGGGCACCTACGGCCGGCCGAACGCGCACTACGCGGCACCCGAGACGTTCCCGGGCAGCGCGCAGACCACCCAGTCGCCGATGCCCGGACACGGCTCCGGCGGGGGCGGCGGCCGCGGTCGCGGACCCAACACCAAGGGCCTGCTGATCGGCGCGATCGCCGTGGTCGCCGCGGTCGTCATCGGCATCGGCGTGGCCATGCTGGGCGGCGACGACGACAAGCAGGCCGGTGAGGACCCCGCCGCCACGCCGTCCACCTCGCAGAGCGCGGAGTCGACCCCGTCCGGCGAGAGCAGCGCCGACACCGAGGCCGAGCTGCCGACGATCGACGCCAAGGCGCTCCAGCTCGGCGGCGGCGCCACGACGGCGTCCGACATCCAGGGCGCCAAGGCCGACGGCGGTGTCTACGTGACGGGCTTCAACGCCGTCGGCGCCTCGGTCACCTGGACCGTCAACGGCATCCCCGACTCCGGCAAGTACACCCTGTACGTCGGCTACGGCGTGCCCGGCAAGGACGCCGACGCCACGCTCACGGTCAACGGCACCGCCTCGTCCGCGCCGGTCAAGATGAAGAACTACGC
Source organism: Streptomyces sp. NPDC089424 (assembly GCF_044749345.1). Taxonomy (NCBI): domain Bacteria; kingdom Bacillati; phylum Actinomycetota; class Actinomycetes; order Kitasatosporales; family Streptomycetaceae; genus Streptomyces; species Streptomyces sp. NPDC089424. The sequence goes on along the minus strand of NZ_JBIVHU010000012.1, from coordinate 96,684 downwards.
GAACGCCGCCGAGGGCGACTACGCCAAGGGCTGGACGCGCACGTACAACTACATCGAGCTCAACAAGGGCACGAACACCGTCAAGATCTCCTGCGAGCAGGGCAACCAGTGCGACGCCAACCTCGACCAGGTGTGGCTCGTCAAGGACTGGGTCGAGTAGCGGCCCCCGGCGCGCTCAGGCCGCGCTGACCTCCCCGGTCACCGCGACCCGCGCCAGCAGTTCCTCGTAGGTCCCCCGGTCGAACTCGCCCGCGACCGGGGCGCGCACCGTGGCCGTCGCGAGTGCGACCGCGCGGCCCAGCCGCTCCGGCCACGGCCGGTGCTCCACCAGCCCCGCCAGCAGGCCCGCCGTGACGGAGTCGCCGGCTCCGGTCGGGTTGCCGTGGACGCGGGTCGGTGGGGTGGCGCGCCAGGTGCCCTCCGGGGTGGCGGCCAGCAGGCCCTCCGGGCCCAGGGAGGCGACGACCGCGTGGGCGCCGCGCCGGCGGGCGGCCTGCGCGCCGCGCAACGGCTCGTGCGAGCCCGTGAGTTCGGCCAGTTCCTCGCTGTTGGGCTTGACCACGTCGGGCCGGGCGGCGACCCCGCGGCGCAGCGGCTCGCCGCTGGTGTCCAGCAGCACGGGCACGCCGGCCGCGCGGGCGGTGCGTATCAGGCCCGCGTACGCGCCGACCGGCACCCCCGGCGGCAGACTGCCGCACAGGGCGACCGCCGAGGCCGGCGTGAGCAGGTCCTCGTAGGCCTCCTGGAAGGCGGACCACTCGGGCGGCGTGATCGCCGGGCCGGGTTCGTTGAGCTGGGTGGTGTCGCCGGTGCGCTCGTCGACCACCGCGATCGTGCGCCGGGTCGCGCCGCCGATCGGGACCAGCGCGTCGACCACGCCGGGCGTGACCGCGAGCCGCTCCTGGACGATCCGGCCGGTGCCGCCCCCGGCGAACCCGGTGACCGTCACCTCGTGGCCGAGCGCGGCCAGCACCCGGGCCACGTTGAGGCCCTTGCCGCCCGGCCGTTCGGTGACCTCCGAGACGCGGTGGGTGGCATGGGGCCGCAGGGACCGTACGCGATAGGTGATGTCGAGAGCGGTGTTCAGCGTGACCGTGAGGATCACCCGTGCCGACCTCCCCCGAGGATGTGTCTCTCGTTTTCCGGAGGGTCGATCATGCCAAAGAGACGGCGGACCGCCCAGTCCCCGGGTCGGCCACCGTCTCCCGGGCGGCTCTCTACTGGCGGAACATTCAGTCCAGTTGGGGACCGACCACCCATTCTCCGCGGCGCATCACGCCCTTGAGGTCGAAGTCCGCGTCCAGGACCACCAGGTCGGCGTCCTTGCCGGGCTCCAGGGAGCCGATCCGGTCGTCCACCCCGAGCAGTCGCGCCGGGTTGGCGGACAGGGCCCGTACGACGTCCTCGACCGGCAGGCGGTCGATCGTCACCGCCCGCTTGAAGGCGCGGTCCAGGGTGAGTGTGGAGCCGGCGATGGAGCCGCCCTCGACCAGCCGGGCGACGCCCTCGCTGACCTCGACCTCCAGCGGACCCAGCATGTAGCGGCCGTCGCCGAAGCCGGCCGCGTCCATCGCGTCCGTGATGAACGCGACCCGCTCCGCGCCCGCGTGACGGAACGCCAGTTCCAGGGCGGCCGGGTGCAGATGCGTGCCGTCGTTGATCAGCTCGACCGTGACGCGCTCGTCCTCCAGCAGGGCGGCGATCGGGCCGGGGGAGCGGTGGCCGAGCGTGGGCATCGCGTTGAAGAGATGCGTGGCGACCGTGGCGCCCGCGTCGATCGCCTCGGCCGTCTGCTCGTAGGTCGCGTCCGTGTGCCCCACCGCCGCGATCACGCCGTGCTCCACGAGCAGCCGTACGGAGTCGATGCCGCCCGGCAGTTCGGTGGCGAGGGTCAGCATCCTGGCCTGGCCGCGCGCCGCGTCGATCAGCTTGCGCACGTCCGCCGGCTGCGGGTCGCGCAGCAGTTCCTCCGAGTGGGCGCCCTTGCGGCAGGGCGAGATGAACGGGCCCTCGAAGTGGATGCCGGCGATCTCGCCCTGCTCGGCCAGCTCGGACAGCAGGCCGGCGCGGTGGGCGAGGAAGTCCATGTCGCCGGTGACGGTGGAGGCGACCAGGGTGGTCGTGCCGTGCAGGCGGTGGGTGCGGATGCCCTGGAGGACCTCGTCGACGGTGCCGGAGGTGAAGGAGGCTCCGCCGCCTCCGTGGTTGTGGATGTCCACGAAGCCGGGGACGATCCAGTGGCCGGTGAGGTCGACCCCCTGGACGCCGGGTGCGGAGGTGGCGGCCACACGGGTGCCCTCGACGACCACTTGGCCGTTCTCGACGGTTCCGGTGGGGAGGACCACGCGGGCACCGGTCAGCACCAGGGGTGCTCCGGCCGTCGCGGGCTGCGGGTGCGTGGTGGCTGGTCGCGCAGTTCCCCGCGCCCCTGTGGGGGTTGCCATCAGGGTGTTGCCTCCTTGCGGTCGGTGAGGTCGAGGAGATCCCAGGCCAGCAGGCCGGCTCCCAGGCATCCCGCGGTGTCCCCGAGGGCCGCGGGGATGATCGTCGGCAGCTTCTGGAAGGTGACGCGCCGCTGGACCGCGTCGCGCAGTGGTGTGAACAAGGTTTCCCCCGCCTCCGCCAGCCCGCCACCGATGACGAGCGTGCGCGGGTCCAGCAGGGTGAGGGCGGTGACCAGGCCGTCGGCCAGGGCGTCGACGGCCTGCTGCCAGACGCGCGCGGCGCGGGGGTCGCCGGACTCGACGGCCTTCGCGCAGTCCGCGGCGTCCGCCTCGGGGGCGCCGGTCGCGGCGGCCCAGGCCTCGCTGACCGCCGACGCCGAGGCGAAGCGCTCCAGGCAGCCGTGTTGGCCGCAGGGGCAGGGGGTGCCGCCGGGGCGTACGACGACATGGCCGATCTCGCCCGCGAAGCCGTGCGCGCCCGATTCCACCCGGCCGTCGATGCCGATGGCGCCCGCTATCCCGGTGCCGAGCGCCACGAACAGGAAGCGGTCGGCGCCCTGCCCGGCGCCGATGCGGCCCTCGGCGAGGCCGCCGGTGCGCACGTCGTGGCCGAGGGCGACGGGCAGGCCGCCGAGCCGCTCGCCGACCAGCGCGCGCAGGGGAACGTCACGCCAGCCGAGGTTGGCCGCGTAGGCGGCTATGCCCCGCTGTTCGTCGACGATGCCGGGCACGGCGACCCCGGCGGCGACGGCGGGGGCGCCGAGGTGCCGCTCGCCGTGCTCGCGGAGCTCCGCGGCGAAGTCGAGGATGCCGTCGACGACGGCTTCGGGCCCGCGGGCGCGGCCGGTGGCGCGGCGTGCCTGGTGCAGGAGGGTGCCGTCCGCCCCGACCAGGGCGGCCTTCATCCCGGTGCCGCCCACATCGAGGGCGATGACGTGTCTCACGGGGGACAGTGTGGCCCGTGTACCCGGAAGAGGTCTAGTCCACTTGCGTGGTGTAGACCTTAATCCGTAATTCGGACGACGTGAACGACGTATGGACAGGGTGGGTTACAGCGTGCAGCGGCGGCGCAGAAAAGGAATGATCGCGGTGATGTCCGCACTGGGCATGACAGCGGTGCTGGGTGGCTGCGGCCTCACCGGAGGTTCCGACGACGTCACGCTGAGACTCGTGGCCGCGGACTACGGCGACAACGCGGCGAACAGCTCGAAGAAGTACTGGGCGCAGCTGGTCGACGCCTACGAGGCCGACCATCCCGGCGTCCGGGTCGAGGTCAGCGTCTACTCCTGGAGCGACGTCGACCGCGAGGTCAAGGAGATGGTCGACGCCGGCAAGGCGCCCGACATGGCGCAGATCGGGGCGTACGCCGACTACGCGGCCGACGATCTGCTCTACACCGCGGACGACCTGCTCTCCATACCCGTCCAGGCCGGCTTCTCCTCCGCCTTCGCGGGGGCCGGGCAGGTCAACGGGGTGCAGTACGGCATGCCGTTCGCCGCCTCCACCCGGCTGCTCTTCTACAACAAGGAGCTCTTCGAGGAGGCCGGCGTCACGCCGCCGACCACCTGGCAGGAGCTGGCCGACGCCGCCGAGGCGCTGAAGGCGGACGGTGTGAAGTACCCGTACGCGCTGCCGCTCGGCTCGGAGGAGGCGCAGGCCGAGACCATGCTGTGGCTCCTCAGCGGGGGCGGCGGCTACACCGACCCGGTCGGCCGGTACACCATCGACTCCGCGGAGAACGTCGCGACCTTCACCTGGCTGCGCGACGAACTGGTCGGCGAGCAGCTCACCGGCCCGGTCGCCCCGGGAAAGCTCGACCGCGCCGACGCCTTCGCCGCCTTCGCCAAGGGCGAGGTCGGCATGCTGAACGGCCATCCGTCGCTGATGAAGATGGCCGAGAAGCAGGGCGTGCGGTACGGCATGGTGCCGTTGCCCGGCGTGGAGGGCGAGTCCAAGGCCACCATGGGCGTCGCCGACTGGATGCTCGCCTTCCGGCAGAACGGCCACAAGGAGCAGGTCGGCGACTTCCTCGACTTCGTCTACAGCGAGCGCAACGTCCTCGACTTCTCCCGCCGGTACGACCTGCTGCCGGTCACCAACCCCGCCTCCGAGGCGATGAGCGGGGCGGCCCAGGACCGGGACCTGAAGCCCTTCCTGGACGAGCTCGACCTCGCCGAGATCTACCCCGTGGGCAAGACGTCCTGGGCGTCGATCAGCGCGGAGGTCAAGAACCGGATCGGCACCGCCGTGGCGCCGGGCGGCAGTCCGGCGGCGATCCTCGGCCAGTTGCAGTCGACGGCCACGACGGCGGAGAGCTCGGCGGCGGGGTGACGCCGTTGTCGGTGGGGGCGGCTACCGTGCGGGGCATGGACCAGGAGCAGCTCGCGCGACGGGAGCAGGACATCCTCGCCCTGGAGCGCAGGGGCTTCGCGGGCCCCGGCGCCAAGGAGCGCGCGATACGCGAGGAGCTCGGCCTGGCCCCGGTCCGCTACTACCAGCTGCTCAACGCCCTGCTCGACGATCCGCGCGCGCTGGCGCACGACCCGGTGACGGTCAACCGGCTGCGGCGGATACGGGAGCGGCGCCGGGCGGAGCGCTAGGCCTGTCCGACGATTCGCCTCGTCGCCCGGAGGGCGGCCGTCCGGCGTCAGGTGCGTGCTCTGGGGTCCCCCCGGCCGAAGGCTGGGGGAGTGCCGGGTCCTGACCCGCGTGCTGGACGTACTCGGGTCGGGGCCCGGTGCGGCGAGAGTGCGTGCATGGCGCCGTCCGGCAGCCGGGAATCGTCGGACAGGCCCTAGGGTCCGCCCAGCCGGTCGATAGGGTCGCTCCATGGGCAGTCATGAGACCGAGACCGGCAAGACTCTTCCGAAGCCCGCCACCTCCGCCGGGCGGGCCGGGCTCGACGCGATCCTCGCGCGGCCCGGCAAGGCGGTGATCGCGCTCGACTTCGACGGGACCCTCGCCCCGATCGTGCCCGACCCCGAGCAGGCCCGCGCCCACCCGGACGCCGTACCGGCGCTCGCCGCCCTGGCGCCCCGGGTCGCCGCCGTCGCGGTGGTCACCGGCCGCCCGGCCGCCGTCGCCGTGCGCCACGGCGGCTTCGCGGGCGTCGCCGGTCTGGAGCACCTCGTCGTCCTCGGTCACTACGGCGCCGAGCGCTGGGACGCGGTCAGCGGCGAGGTCAGCGCCCCCGCCCCGCACCCCGGCGTCGCCGCCGTCCGTGCCGAACTGCCCGGACTGCTCGACGGGTCCGGCGTCGGACCGGGCACGTGGACCGAGGACAAGGGCCACGCGATCGCCGTCCACACCCGCCGCGCCGAGGACCCGCAGGCCGCCTTCGAGGCCCTGCGTCCCGCCCTGACGGACCTCGCCACCCGGCACGGCCTGATCGTCGAGCCCGGCCGCCTGGTCCTGGAACTGCGCCCGCCCGGCATGGACAAGGGCGTGGCCCTGCTCGACCACGTGCGCGGACTCGGCGCCGAGTCCGTCCTCTACGCCGGAGACGACCTCGGCGACCTCCCGGCCTACGCGGCGGTCGACACCCTCCGCTCCGAGGGCACCCCCGGCCTGCTGGTCTGCAGCGGCAGCGACGAGGTGACCGAGCTGCGCGAGCGCGCGGACCTGGTGGTCGCGGGCCCGCAGGGCGTCGTGGAACTCCTCGCGGGACTCGCGACCCACCTCAAGGCGTGAGCGCGCCGGGCGGCAGCGGCAGGACCGGCGCGGCCCCCGGCCGCCCGGAGCTCAGTCCCCCGCCTGGTCCCGCAGGGCGTGGAGTTGGTCGAGGAACCACTGGGACGGAGGCAGCGCGGTGGCGGTCGCCGCGAGCCGCTTGGCCCGCTCGGTGCGTTCGGCGGGGCGCATCGACAGGGCCTCGTGGAGCGCGGCGGCCGTGCCGGTGACGTCGTACGGGTTCACCTCGATCGCGTCCTCGCCCAGCTCCTCGAAGGCACCCGCCTCCCGGGACAGCACCAGCGCGCACCCCTCGTCGGAGACGACGGGCACCTCCTTGGCGACCAGGTTCATGCCGTCGCGGATCGGGTTCACCAGCGCCACGTCCGCGAGCCGGTAGGCGGCCAGGGAGCGGGCGAAGTCGTCCTTCACGTGCAGCACGACCGGCGTCCAGCCCGGGGTCCCGTACCGCTCGTTGATCTCGTCGGCCACCCGCCGCACCTCGGCCGTGTAGTCGCGGTAGACGGCGAGGTCCTGCCGCGAGGGGTAGGCGAAGGCGACGTGGACCACCCGTTCACGCCATTCGGGGCGGTCGTCGAGGAGCTGCCGGTAGGCGAGCAGCCCCCGCACGATGTTCTTGGACAGCTCCGTCCGGTCGACGCGGACGATCGTCCTGCGGCCCTCGCCGATCTCCGTGCGCAGCGCGGTCATCCGCTCCTCCACGTCGGCCTCGTGGGCGCGCTCGCGCAGGAAGTCGGCGTCGGCCCCGAGGCCGTGCACACCGATCCGGGTGTCCCCGAGCCCGCCGGCGAAGGCCTCGCAGCACGCCGTGAAGGCGTCCGCCCACCGCCGGGTGAGGAAGCCGAGCCGGTCCGCGCCGAGCATGCCCCGCAGCACCTGCCCGGCGATGTCGTCCGGCAGCATCCGGAAGTACTCCGGCGGTGCCCACGGGGTGTGCGAGAAGTGGCTGATCCGCACGTCCGGCCGCAGCGCGCGCAGCATTCCAGGCACCAGCGTCAGGTGGTAGTCCTGCACCAGCACGGCCGCCCCTTCGGCGGCCTCCTCGGCCAGCGCCTCGGCGAACGACCGGTTGTAGGCCTCGTACGACGCCCACTGCCGCCGGAACTCCGCGTCGAAGACCGGCTCCAGCGGCGTCTGGTACAGCATGTGGTGGACGAACCACAGCACGGAGTTGGCGATGCCGTTGTACGCGTCGGCGTGCACGTCCGCCGCGATGTCCAGCATCCGCACGCCGGACTCCCCGACACCGCGCCGCACCGCCTCGCGGTCGCCGTCGCCGAGGGCGGAGCACACCCACAGCGCGCCCGCGTCGGGACCGATCGCGGAGAGGCCGGAGACGAGCCCGCCGCCACCGCGTCTGGCGTGCAGCGAGCCGTCGTCGCGTACCTCGTACGAGACCGGGCCCCGGTTGGAGGCGACCAGTACCTGCGCGGGACCGAACGTCGAAGCCATACGCCTCAACCTAGCCCTCTCCTGATCCGCTCAAACGTACGGTTCGAGCCCGAAACGGGACCGTATACAGCCGTATCCCACGGTCAGGCCACTTTCCGGGCCGCGTACTCCGCGATCTCCACCATCGGCGGCCGCTCCTCCGTGTCCACGGAGTAGGTGCGCGGCTCGAAGCCGTCCTCCACCCGTTCGAACTGGGTGAGGCTCGGGCGGACGAGGTGGCCGCGGGCCAGCCGCAGCTGGGCCGTGCGGTAGATCGCCGCCGCCATCCGGCCCAGCGCCTGACCGTCCTGGTGCCGGTGCTTGCGCACCCCGACGTCCACCTGGGCGAGGGCGTCGAGCCCGACCAGATGCAGGGAGTCGACCAGCATGCCGAGCTCCACGCCGTACCCGACCGGGAACGGCAGCTGCTCCAGCAGCGAGCGCCGGGCCGCGTACTCGCCGCCGAGCGGCTGCACGAAGCCGGCCAGCTGCGGCCAGTGCAGGTTCAGCAGCGGGCGGGCCACCAGCTCGGTCACCCGGCCGCCCTGCCCGGCCGCGCCGCCCAGGGGGCGGTCGTACATGCCCTTCACGAGGGCGATGTCCGGGTCGGTGAGCAGCGGGCCGACGATGCCCGTGACGAAGTCCGAGGTGAACTCCTTCAGGTCCGCGTCGATGAAGCAGACGATGTCGCCCCGGGTGACGAGCAGGGAGCGCCACAGCACCTCGCCCTTGCCGGGAACGGCCGGGAGGCGGGTGAGTATCGCGTCGCGGTGGGCCACCCGGGCGCCCGCCGCCGCGGCCACCTCGGAGGTGCGGTCGGTCGAACCGGAGTCGACCACGACGATCTCGTCGACCAGCGGGACCCGCTCCACGAGGTCGCGACGGATCGCGGCGACGATGTCGCCGACCGTCTCCTCCTCGTCCAGCGCGGGCAGCACGACACTGATCGACTGGCCCGTGCCGCGCTTCGCGGCCAGGATCGTCTGGAGCGGGCGGTCGGCCAGCGACCAGGAGCGGGTGCTCAGCCAGCGCTCGACTTCCTCCAGCACAGTCCGGTGCTCCTCTGCGTTCTCTTGCGGGCGGACGCGTTCTCTGTGATCCATCTCGCGGTTCGGACGACTATCTCAACTGTCCTGGCCTTCGGTTACAGTCTTGAACAACGCTGGTGCCCGTCGCATGTCGGGGGTCGTCGGCGCGCACCACGGCACAACAACCACATACAGCTCATCCAGAGGGGCAGAGGGAAACGGCCCGTTGAAGCCCCGGCAACCCTCCAGTCGGTTCTCGTAGATCGTTCTCGATCGTTCCGCGAGGCTCCCGGCTAGGGAAGGTGCCAATTCCGTCTCACGGCGAGATGCGTCGTGAGGAAGATGAGGAGAAAGGGCCTCGCCTCACATGGCTGTGCAGACTGTCGAAAGCAGCACCAGCAATCCCACCGTCGATCTCGGTCCCGCCACGGCGCTGTCCTGCCGTGAATGCGGCCACCGCGTTCCGCTCGGCCCGGTCTTCGCGTGCGAGGAGTGTTTCGGCCCGCTGGAGATCGCCTACGACTTCTCCGCGTACGACGCCGAGGAGCTCCGCAAGCGCATCGAGGCGGGTCCGTCGAACATCTGGCGTTACGCGCCGCTGCTGCCCGTCCCCGCCGACGTGGCCGGCAAGCCGAATCTGAACCCGGGCTGGACCCCGCTGGTCCAGGCCGACCGCCTCGCCGGCGAACTCGGCGTCGAGCCCGGCAAGCTGTTCGTCAAGGACGACTCCGGCAACCCGACCCACTCCTTCAAGGACCGGGTGGTCGCCCAGGCGCTGGAGGCCGCGCGGGCCTTCGGCTTCACCACCCTCTCCTGCTCCTCCACCGGCAACCTCGCCGGCGCCGTCGGCGCCGCCGCCGCCCGGGCGGGCTTCCGCTCCTGCGTGTTCATCCCGCACGACCTGGAGCAGGGCAAGGTCGTCATGGCCGCGGTCTACGGCGGCGAACTCGTCGGCATCGAGGGCAACTACGACGACGTGAACCGCTTCTGCTCCGAGCTGATCGGCGACCCGGCCGGCGAGGGCTGGGGCTTCGTCAACGTCAACCTGCGGCCGTACTACGCGGAGGGGTCCAAGACCCTGGCGTACGAGATCTGCGAGCAGCTCGGCTGGCGGCTGCCCGACCAGATCGTGGTGCCGATCGCCTCCGGCTCCCAGCTCACGAAGATCGACAAGGGGCTGCAGGAGCTGATCAGGCTCGGGCTGGTCGAGGACCGGCCGTACAAGATCTTCGGGGCGCAGGCGGAGGGCTGCTCGCCGGTGTCGACCGCCTTCAAGTCCGGGCACGACGTCGTGCGGCCGCAGAAGCCGCACACCATCGCCAAGTCGCTGGCCATCGGCAACCCGGCCGACGGGCCGTACGTGCTGGACATCGCGCGGCGCACCGGCGGCGCGGTCGAGGACGTGACGGACGAGCAGGTCGTGGACGCGATCAAGCTGCTCGCGCGGACCGAGGGGATCTTCGCGGAGACCGCGGGCGGGGTGACCGTCGGGGTGACGCGCAAGCTGGTCGAACTCGGCGTGCTGGACCCGTCGCTGACGACCGTCGTGCTGAACACCGGGGACGGCCTGAAGACGTTGGACGCGGTGGCGGGCACGGGTCTGACGGCCACCATCCGGCCCAGCCTGGAGTCGTTCCGCGAAGCCGGCCTCGTCTGACCCCGCCCCGCCCTCTCAGGTCCGCCATCCCACCGGAGGTTTCCCCCGTGAGCGTCACCGTCCGCATCCCCACCATCCTGCGCACCTACACCGGTGGCCAGGCCGAGGTCCCCGCCGAGGGTGCGAACCTCGGCGAGGTGATCGCCGATCTGGAGAAGAACCACACCGGCATCGCCGCCCGGGTCCTGGACGACCAGGGCAAGCTGCGGCGGTTCGTCAACGTGTACGTCGACGACGACGACGTCCGCTTCGAGCAGGGTCTGGAGACGGTCACTCCGGACGGTGCCGGCGTGTCCATCATTCCGGCGGTCGCCGGCGGCTGAACCGCCCGCTGGACACGCCGTTGCGTTACCGTGAGTAACTCCGGTTACGCGATGTTCATCGAATTGCCCCCTCCGTGAGAGAAGCGGAGGGGGCAATTCAGTGTGGTTGAGCGCGGTAGAGTTGGGGAACGCGTCGCGGCTCCACATGCCGGACGCATATGAGTTCCGGCTCCGATGCGATGAGAAGTAGCCAAAGTGTGTGGCTCTTTTGCGTCTTTCACTCCTTTTGTGGAGCCCGACTTGCCCTGAATTCGGGTGAATTCTCCCTAAATTACCGACCGTTGGCGCCCAGATTTCTCGTCCGATTGACCTGTTGCAGACGGCAGTTGGACAGATACATTCAGCCGCGGTCGACGCGTTCCGGCGCACGCCCCTCACAGCAAATGGCGGGCGAGGTCTGACCCGGATCCGCGAAGTGTGGATCTGTGCAAGGGCCAGTAATAGGGGAGTTAGGCATGGCTCAGGGCACCGTCAAGTGGTTCAACGCGGAGAAGGGGTACGGCTTCATCGCGGTCGACGGTGGTGCGGACGTCTTCGTCCACTACAGCGCGATCCAGATGGACGGCTACCGGACCCTCGAAGAGGGCCAGCGGGTCGAGTTCGAGATCTCGCAGGGCCAGAAGGGCCCGCAGGCCGACATGGTTCGTCTCACCGCTTAAGCGCGCGACCACCGTATGTGACGTTTCTGTTCGAAGGGCCCGTGCCTCCCCCGGGGGGCGCGGGCCCTTCGGCGTGCGCGGCCGGGGGCGTGTTCGCGGGCGGCGCAGACCTCGCCCGGATCCCGGGAGGCGCTTGCACTCGGCAGGGGCGAGTGCTAATCATTGGCGTTAGCACTCTGAAGGTGAGAGTGACAAAAGAAGGACCGGGTCGGTGAGGCCGCAAGCCGGGTGGGGCAAGGAACCACGAGGCAGGCGAGCCGTCCGTCGCGGGCGCGGGCGCGGTCCGAAGGAATCACCCCCAGTCCTGGAGGGACCACTTCACATGGCCAAGATCATCGCGTTCGACGAGGAGGCGCGGCGCGGCCTCGAGCGCGGCATGAACCAGCTCGCGGACGCCGTGAAGGTGACGCTCGGCCCCAAGGGCCGCAACGTCGTCCTCGAGAAGAAGTGGGGCGCCCCCACGATCACCAACGATGGTGTCTCCATCGCCAAGGAGATCGAGCTCGAGGACCCGTACGAGAAGATCGGCGCCGAGCTGGTCAAGGAAGTCGCCAAGAAGACGGACGACGTCGCCGGCGACGGTACGACCACCGCCACCGTTCTCGCCCAGGCGCTGGTCCGTGAGGGCCTGCGCAACGTGGCCGCCGGTGCCAACCCGATGGCCCTCAAGCGCGGTATCGAGAAGGCCGTCGAGGCCGTCTCCGGCGCGCTGCTCGACCAGGCCAAGGAGGTCGAGACCAAGGAGCAGATCGCCTCCACGGCCTCCATCTCCGCCGCCGACACCCAGATCGGCGAGCTCATCGCCGAGGCGATGGACAAGGTCGGCAAGGAAGGCGTCATCACCGTCGAGGAGTCCCAGACCTTCGGTCTGGAGCTGGAGCTCACCGAGGGTATGCGCTTCGACAAGGGCTACATCTCGGCGTACTTCGCCACCGACATGGAGCGCATGGAGGCGTCGCTCGAGGACCCCTACATCCTCATCGCCAACTCCAAGGTCTCCAACGTCAAGGACCTGCTCCCGCTCCTGGAGAAGGTCATGCAGTCGGGCAAGCCGCTGCTGATCATCGCCGAGGACGTCGAGGGCGAGGCCCTGTCGACCCTGGTCGTCAACAAGATCCGTGGCACCTTCAAGTCCGTCGCCGTCAAGGCCCCGGGCTTCGGTGACCGCCGCAAGGCCATGCTCGGCGACATCGCCATCCTCACGGGCGGCGAGGTCATCTCCGAGGAGGTCGGCCTCAAGCTGGAGAACGCGACCCTGGACCTCCTGGGCCGCGCCCGCAAGGTCGTCATCACCAAGGACGAGACCACCATCGTCGACGGTGCCGGCTCCGCCGACCAGGTCGCGGGTCGCGTCAACCAGATCCGCGCCGAGATCGAGAACAGCGACTCGGACTACGACCGCGAGAAGCTCCAGGAGCGTCTGGCGAAGCTGGCCGGCGGCGTGGCCGTCATCAAGGCCGGTGCCGCCACCGAGGTCGAGCTCAAGGAGCGCAAGCACCGCATCGAGGACGCCGTTCGCAACGCGAAGGCGGCCGTCGAGGAGGGCATCGTCGCCGGTGGTGGCGTGGCCCTGCTCCAGGCCTCCCAGGTGTTCGAGAAGCTGGAGCTCGAGGGTGACGAGGCGACCGGCGCCAACGCCGTGAAGCTCGCGCTGGAGGCCCCGCTCAAGCAGATCGCCGTCAACGGTGGTCTCGAGGGTGGCGTCGTCGTCGAGAAGGTGCGCAACCTGACGGTCGGCCACGGCCTGAACGCCGCGACCGGCGAGTACGTCGACATGATCGCCGAGGGCATCATCGACCCGGCGAAGGTGACCCGCTCTGCCCTGCAGAACGCCGCCTCCATCGCCGCGCTCTTCCTCACCACCGAGGCCGTCATCGCCGACAAGCCGGAGAAGGCCGCGGCCCCGGCCGGCGGCGGCATGCCGGGCGGTGACATGGACTTCTGATCCCTTCGAGGATCGGATCCGTCCGTAGGTACCGAGGGCGGCACCCCCTGGAGACAGGGGGTGCCGCCCTCGGGCGTTCTCAGGGTGTGGGGGCGTAGTACGAGGCGACGGCGGGCTGTCCGGTCCAGTTCGGCCCCGCCGCCGGGTCGGCACCCAGATAGCGGAACGGCAGTCGCACCGCCCGTCCACCCGCCAAGGTCAGCCGGTGACGCCGCGGGGCGTAACCGAACCCCGCCCGCCGCAGTGCCGTGAGCGCCGCCCGTCCGGCGGGTGAGCCGTCCGGGCCGCGCACCGAGTCCGGGTCGAAGTGCGCGATCAGCAGCCCGTCCGGGGCGAGCCAGGAGGCCGCGCGGGCGAGCAGTCCGAGCTGGTCGCCGACGTAGTGCAGCCCGTGGACGCAGGTGATCAGGTCGTACGTCCGCTCCGGCGTCCAGGTCGCGACCGAGGCGACGACCTCCCGCACGGTGGGCGGGGCCGGCACGGGAACCAGCGGGCCCACCAGATCCACTCCGGTGAGCACGGCGTCGCCGGGCAGGACCGAGGCCGCCTCGCGCAGGGCGCGGCCCTCCCCGCTGCACAGGTCCAGCCAGGACGGCGCGGACCGGCAGGCCAGCCGGCTCAGCGGGTCGAGGCCCAGTTCGCGTGCGTAGCTGTTGACGCCGGTGAGGCCGCGCTCCCGGTTCATCGTGTTGTTGGCCACCACGGCGGATCGCTCCAGCTCCTGCGGGGACACCAGGGCGGCGGGCTTCGTCATGCGGGCATTCTTCCGCCCCGACGGGAGCAGGTGAGTGACCCGGGTCACACCAGAGGGCACGGGGTGGGCCGGAATGGCGGGCGGCGGTGTGTGGTTGTCGCGGGAGTGTGATTCCATGCATACGCATAATTCGCACACGCATGGATCCGTTGTGCAGCGCCCCGCGTGTGCCCGACCGCCGACCGGCAAATCCCGAGGAGCCCCCACGTGACCGTCACCGCCTCCCCCGACACCTCCCGAGCGGCCCAGGTCCTCGCCCGTCCCTTCACCGTGGGCGGCCTGACCGTCCCCAACCGGATCGTGATGGCGCCGATGACCCGCAAGTTCTCACCGGGCGGCGTACCCGGCGCGGACGTGGTCTCGTACTACGCGCGCCGAGCCGGCGCGGGCGTGGGCCTGATCGTCACCGAGGGCACCTACGTCGGGCACGAGTCGGCCGGGGAGAGCGACGACGTGCCGCGCTTCCACGGCGAGGAGCAACTCGCGGGGTGGGCGAAGGTCGCCGAAGAGGTGCACGCGGCCGGCGGGAAGATCGTGCCGCAGCTGTGGCACATCGGCATGGTGCGCCGTCAGGGTCAGCCGCCGTACCCCGACGCTCCGGCGGTCGGCCCTTCGGGGGTGCGCACGGACGGCACCGAGGGCACCGGCCGGGTCATGACCCGGCGGGACCTGGACGACGTCGCCGGGGCCTTCGCCGAGGCGGCCGCCGCGGCCGAGCGGATCGGCTTCGACGGCGTCGAGCTGCACGGGGCCCACGGCTACCTCCTCGACCAGTTCCTGTGGGCCGGCACCAACCGGCGTACGGACGCCTACGGGGGCGACCCGGTGGCCCGCGTGAAGTTCGCGGCGGAGGTGGTGGCCGCCGTCCGCGAGTCGGTCTCGCCGGACTTCCCGATCCTCTTCCGCTACTCGCAGTGGAAGCAGGACGCCTACGACGCGCGGCTCGCCGAGAGCCCGCAGGAGCTGGAGGCCCTCCTCGCCCCGCTGGTGGCGGCCGGCGTCGACGGCTTCCACGCCTCGACGCGCCGCTACTGGCTGCCGGAGTTCGAGGGGTCGGACCTCAATCTCGCCGGCTGGACCAAGAAGCTCACCGGCAAGGCCGCGGTCACGGTCGGGTCGGTCGGCCTGGACGGCGAGTTCCTGAGGGCGTTCGCCGGTGAGGGGGCCGGGGTGGGCAGCATCGACAACCTGCTGGACCGGCTGGAGCGGGACGAGTTCGACCTGGTGGCCGTGGGGCGGGCGCTGCTCCAGGATCCGCTGTGGGCCCGGAAGGTGCTGACGGGGCGGTTCGACGAGCTGACGGCGTGGGACGCGGGGGCGCTCGGCTCGCTGAGCTGAGCGGGCGCCTGCCGCGCGGCGCGTACGAGTGCGACGCGTGCGCGTACGGCGGCGGGTGAGGGGCGGTACCCGGGGTGATCCGGGTACCGCCCCTCTTTGCGTGACCTTGACCTGGTTTTCTTGAGTAAGTCAATCAACTGACTTAAGGTTGCCTAAGTCAAGTACTTCGTCATGCCGTCACGGAGGCCATCCATGCCCGACACCCCTGCCCACCCCGCCCCGACCGGGGGATCCGCCCCGCCGAGGTCGAACGCCGTGGTGGCGGTGCTGGCCTTCGCGGGAATCGTCGTGTCCCTGATGCAGACGCTGGTCATCCCGATCGTGCCCGAGCTGCCGCGGCTGCTGAACGCCTCCTCGTCGAACACCGCCTGGGCCGTCACGGCCACGCTGCTCGCCGCCGCCGTGGCCACCCCCGTGATGGGCCGGCTCGGCGACATGTACGGCAAGCGGCGGATGCTGCTGGTCAGCGTGGTGATGCTGGTCGCCGGCTCGGTGACCGCCGCCCTCAGCGACACCCTCGGCCCGATGATCGTCGGCCGGGCCCTCCAAGGCCTGGCCTCGGGTGTGATCCCGCTCGGCATCAGCATCATGCGCGACGAACTCCCCGCCGAACGCCTCGGCTCCGCCACCGCCCTGATGAGCGCCTCCCTGGGCGTCGGTGGCGCCCTCGGTCTGCCGGCGGCCGCGCTGATCGCCGACAACTTCGACTGGCACACCCTGTTCTGGACCTCGGCCGTGCTGGGCGTCGTGGCCGGCGGTCTGGTGCTCGCCCTCGTCCCGGAGTCCCAGGTCCGCACCGGTGGCCGCTTCGACCTGGTCGGCGCCCTCGGCATGGCGACCGGACTGGTCTGCCTGCTGCTCGGCATCTCCAAGGGCGCCGACTGGGGCTGGACCAGCGCCACCACCCTCGGCCTGTTCGGGGTGGCCGTCGTGGTCCTTCTCGTCTGGGGCCGGTGGGAGCTGCGCGTCGGACAGCCGCTGGTCGACCTGCGTGCCACGGTCCGTCGCCAGGTCCTGGTCACGAACCTGGCCTCGGTGGCCGTCGGCTTCGCGATGTTCGCGATGTCGCTGGTCATCCCGCAGATGCTGCAACTGCCGTCGGCGACGGGCTACGGCCTCGGCCAGTCGATGCTCGCGGCGGGTCTGGTCATGGCCCCGTCCGGCCTGGTCATGATGGCCACGGCGCCGGTGTCGGCGGCCGTCTCCAAGGCGAAGGGCCCCAAGGTCACCCTGATGATCGGCGCCCTGATCGTCGCGGCGGGCTACGTCCTCAACATCGCCCTCATGGACCAGGTGTGGCACTTCGTCCTGGTCTCCTGCGTCATCGGCGCCGGCATCGGCTTCACCTACGGCTCGATGCCCGCGCTCATCATGAGCGCCGTACCGGCGTCGGAGACGGCCGCGGCGAACAGCCTCAACACGCTGATGCGGTCCATCGGTACGTCGGTGGCGAGCGCCGTCGCGGGCGTGATCCTGGCCCAGATGACGACGACGTTCGGCTCGTTCGCGCTGCCGTCGCGGGACGGCTTCCGCACGGTGCTGGCGATCGGTGCCGGGGCCGCGCTCCTCGCGTTCGTGGTCGCGACGTTCCTGCCGCGTCAGATCCCCGGCGGACGTGCGTCCCTGGGATCGCCCTCGGCGGCGCCGCAGCCGCTGCCGGAGTCCGCCAAGGCGTGAGCGCCCTCGCTCACAGATTCCCCATCGGCTCGATGTCGACCCGTACCGGGGTGCCCCAGACCCGGAGCACCTCGTAGTCGGTGAACTCGTGCACGAGCCGGTACGCCGTCGCGGGCCGCGAACCCCGCCGCTGGGCCGCCAGATACAGCTCGGCCTCGCGGCGGTCCCGGCGCGGGGTCCCGCACAACTGCCACTCCTGCCCGTTCCACAGCTCCGGCAGCCACCGCTGCTGGGGCTGCGGCCGGTCCTCGCGCACGCCGTACCGGGACGGCGTGGAGCCGCTCGACGGGGCGGGGGCGGCGGGCCCGTTGAACTCGGCCCTGCGGGCGGTCCGGCGCCGCGTCTCGCACAGCAGGCACCGGTCGGGCGCGCTCTCGTCGACGGGACCCGTCGGATGCTCCGCGCAGCGCGTGCTGGGAGCGGCGCCGGTGACGCTCTCCTCCAACAGCTCGAGGGCCCGCCGCAGATCGGCCCTGACCTCGTGCAACCGCGCGTCCGGGGTGTCCCCGCCGAGAGCCTCGCCGTGCTCGCCGAGCAACCGAAGAGCGCGCCCCAGGGCGGTGAGCTGAGCGTGATTCATGAGCGGTCGCCTGTGATCCTTCCCGGTGGTCCGTCCCGTATGACGCGGACCTGCGATGGTACGAGGCAAGGGTGACCGGACACGAGTCCGTGGCACCCGCCGGGCGATCGGGCGAGGGGGCCGGATCCGGGGTCAGCGCGCCGCAGCCGTGAGCGCCGCGCGCAGGTGGCCGCCGGACTCCTCCAGAAGACGGGCCGCCGTGCCCCCGTCCACCCCGCCGGCGATCGCCAGGATGGCCGCCTTGACCTCGCCGTCGGTGGCGGCGAGGGCCTGCTCGATCTCCTCGTCCGACGCCCCCGTGGCCAGGGCGACGATGCGGCGGGAGCGGGCGCGCAGCTTCTCGTTGGAGGCGCGGACGTCGACCATGAGGTTCCCGTACGTCTTGCCCAGCCGGATCATCGTGATCGTCGAGAGCATGTTCAGGACCAGCTTCTGTGCCGTGCCGGCCTTCAGCCGGGTGGAGCCGGTGAGCAGTTCGGGGCCGACGACGATCTCGATGCCGTGGTCGGCGGCTGCGGCCAGGGCGCTGTGCGCGTTGCACGAGAGGCCGACGGTCAGGGCGCCGTGCGACCGGGCGTGCTCGACGGCGGCCACGGCGTACGGGGTGCGGCCGGAGGCGGAGATCCCGACCACGGTGTCGTCGGGGGTCAGCCGCAGCGCGTCCAGGTCCTGCCGCGCCAGCTCCCCCGAGTCCTCGGCGCCCTCGACGGAGGTGACCATGGCCTCGGGGCCGCCCGCGATCAGGCCCACGACCCTGGTGGGGTCGGTGTTGAAGGTGGGCGGGCACTCGGAGGCGTCCAGCACGCCGAGGCGGCCGGCGGTACCGGCGCCGGCGTAGACGAGCCGGCCGCCGCGGGCCATCCGGGCGGCGATGTCGTCGATCGCCGCCGCGATCCGGGGCAGCCGCTCGGCGACGGCGGCGGGCACCAGGGCGTCCTCGCCGTTCATCAGCCGTGCGATCTCCAGGGTGGGCAGCCGGTCGATCTCGGCCAGCTCGGGCCGGAACGCCTCGGTGGTCAGGGTCTCCAACTGCGCTTGCACATCACGGGGGCCGGAGGTGGAGGTCATGGGGAAGCGGCTCTTTTCGATGTCTGGTCGGCGACTTCTCGGTAAGGGCCGGACGGGCCGGCGGAGCGCGGGCCCGGCGGGGCCGGCGTCACGGCTGCCGGGACCCACTGCGGTGCCGGTGGGCCAGCGCCTCGTACGACGCCGACAGCGCCGGTGCGGCCCGCTCGTACGTACGCTGCGCCACCCCCACGAACAGGCAGTCCACGACCAGCAGCTGACTGGTCCGCGACGACATGGCCGCCGGCCGCAGCTCGCTCTCGCGGGCCGTGGAGGTCGTCAGGACGTGGTCGGCGTACTGCGTCACGGCCCCGTCCGGGCGGCCGGTGATCGCCACGGTCGTGGCGCCGCCCTCGAAGGCCACCCGCAGCGGCTCGATGACGTCCGTGGTCGAGCCCGAGTGGGTGATGGCGATGGCGACGTCCCCGGCGCGCAGTTGCACGGCGTTGGTCACGGCGAGGTGCGGATCACTGTGGGCGTGGGCTATGAGCCCTATGCGCAGCAGCTTCTGGGTGAGGTCCTGCGCGACCAGTCCGGAGGCGCCGATGCCGTACACGTCGGTGCGCCGGGCGGCGGCGAGCGCGGTGACCGCCGCGCCGAGCTGCGCGGTGTCGAGCCCGGCCGCCGTGTCGGCCAGGGTCTGCTGCTCGTCGTAGGCGAGCTTGGCGACGACGTCGGCGATAGGGTCGTCCACGGCGATGTCGGTGGTGATGGCGGGGGCGCGCCCGGACTGCTGCTGGGCGGCCAGGCCGGCGAGGGCGAGGCGCAGATCGCGGTAACCGGGGTAGCCGAGGAGGCGGGCGGTGCGTACGACGGTCGCCTCGCTGGTGCCGGTGAGCTCGGCGAGGCCGGTGACCGTGAGGGCCGCGCAGCCGGCCGGGTCGCTCGCCACGGCCTCGGCGACGCGCTGCATGGAGCGGGTCATGGAGGGTGCCAGGGTGCGCACCTTGGCGGCGAGGGCGGCGGGCGCGGGCGGACTCGTGCGGGGAGCCGCGCCGGGCCCGGAGGCCGCACCGGGCCGGGCCCGGCCGCCGCTGCCGAAAGTTTCCTTCACTTCACGGGTCACAGGTGAAAGATATTTTCGGCTCGGCGTTGTGGTCAAGAGTGCGCACAATGGGGGCATGGACCCCATCAGCCCCCTGGAGCAGGCGCTGCACGCCGCCCGTGCCCTCGTGCTGGCCGACCTCGTCGCGGGCCAGGTCGCCGAGGCGGACGTCGTCTCGCTGGTCGAGGAGTCCGTCGTACAGCGGCGCTGGTGGGTGGAACAGTGGCCGGACGGCGCGGAGTACGTCGCCGGTCTGATCGCCCAGGACGTGCAGGACGCCCTGCTCGACCGCTACGGGCGCTGGCCCCTGTGCCCGGTCTGCGGCTCCGGCGACCCGCACGCGCTGGACGTGGAACCCGAGCTCGGACCCGACCCGCACTGGGTGTGCCACAAGGCCGGGGTCAAGGTCGCGGCGGTCGGCTCCCTGGGGACGGGCCCGGGCGGGGCCGCCGCCTCGTGACGATCTACATCGACCCGCCGACCTGGCCCGGCCACGGACGCATGTGGTCCCACCTCGTCAGCGATCTGTCCTACGACGAGCTGCACGCGTTCGCCGAGACGCTGGGCGTCCCGCGCCGCGCCTTCGAGCGGGACCACTACGACATCCCGTCGCACCGTTACGCCGACGCGGTCACCGCCGGCGCGGTGGAGGTCAGCAGCCGGGAAGTGGTGCGCCTGCTGCAAGGGTCCGGACTGCGCAGGCCGAAGGGCCGGTAGCGCGTACGGCGGGTGGACCGTACGGCCGTGCTCAGTTCCGCCGCAGCTCGTAGGCGTACAGCTCGTCCTCGCCCTCGCTCACCCGGACGAACCCGGCCCGCTCCAGCACCCGTTGCGACGGCACGTTGTCCAACTCCACCGTCGCGAACAGGGACCGTACGTCCTCCCGGGCCAGGGCCCGGTCCGCCAGGGCGCGCAGGGCCTCCGTGGCGTAGCCGTGGCCGCGGGCCCGCTCGGTGAGGTCGTAGCCGATCTCGGCGCGGGCGTCCTCGTCGGGAGCGCCGTGGAAGCCCATGCCGCCGATCGCGCGGCCGTCCTCGTGGCGCACCAGGACGAACAGCCCGAACTCGGGGCGGTGCACACCCGCCTCGTACGCCTTCGCCGTCATCACCGCCGCCTCGCGGGTGCCCTCGAAGGGGCCGCCCTCGACCCACACGAAGCCGCCGTCACCGCCCGCGGCCAGGTCCGCGGCCGCGAGCGGGGTGACGCCCTCCAGGGTGAGCCGGTCGGCCGGGACGACGAGGTTGTTGCTCCAGCGCCAGTCGGTGACCGGGGCGCGGCCCGGCAGGTCTCCGCGGCCGGTGGCCCACAGGAGGGTGCGCCAGGGGTCGGCG
Source organism: Streptomyces sp. NPDC089424 (assembly GCF_044749345.1). Classification (NCBI taxonomy): domain Bacteria; kingdom Bacillati; phylum Actinomycetota; class Actinomycetes; order Kitasatosporales; family Streptomycetaceae; genus Streptomyces; species Streptomyces sp. NPDC089424. The sequence goes on along the minus strand of NZ_JBIVHU010000012.1, from coordinate 75,717 downwards.
GCGGGCTGGACGTGCGGGAAGATCGTGCCGAGGACGTACGTGCACAGGTCGGCCGGCGGTTCGTGGGCGAGGCCGAGTCCCTGGGCGATGTCGTGGGTGTGGAGCAGGACCTCGGCGACGCCCATCGCGGCGAAGCCCTCGCGGTTCGCGCTGCGGAAGGGGTACGGGTGGAAGGCGCGCACCTCGCGGGGCGTGGTGCGGATCGCGGCCGTGAGCAACGCACCCGTCGTCTCGACGACGTGGAGGACGCCCTCGTTGTCGGCGGGGTCGAGGCCGTCCTCGTCGCCGTCGAGCGTGATCTCGAACGGCACGTAGGCGTCCCGCGCGCGTCCGGCGAGTTGCCCCGCGTACGCCAGCAGACAGCTCGCGACGTGCTCGGCCGTCCGGCGGCAACTCCACGTCGTACGGCCCGCGTCGACCGCGCGCCAGTCGCGGTCCGTCGCCGTCCGCAGTACCGCGACGGCGTCCTCGACGGCCCGCTGCACCATGTCCCCACCCGTGTCTGCCATGCGGCGCAGATTAGGCGAGGAGACGCCCTCAGGACGACAGGATTTCCAGCTCGGAGCCGACGTTGTAACGGGCCGTCGCCTCCCAGTGCTCCGCGCCGTAGGGGGTGCGGTACAGGCGGGGCAGGGCGAGCAGGTCGCGCAGGACGGCGGACCGGCCCGCGCGGAACGCGTCCGACGGGACGAAGCCGTACTCCTCGCGGACGGCGGCCGTGTAGGCGGCGTACACCGACGGGGGCGAGCCGAGGATGGCGAGATCGGCGTCGCACAGGACCTGGCCGTTGGGGTCGTCGTCGGCCGCCGCGTGTCCCGCGGTGAGGCGGACCAGGCGGGCGACCTCGGCGGTGGCCGCCTCGGCCAGGCCGGCCTCGGGGAGGGCGCGTTCGGCGAGCCGGGCCGAGCGCTCCTCGTTCTCGGAGCGGTCCGGGAGGTAGACCGCGTCGTGGAACCAGGCGGCGAGCCGGACGAGGTCGGGATCGTCGGCGTACTCCTCCAGCGCGTCGACGTGGTCGAGGACCGCGGTGAGGTGGGTCAGCGTGTGGTAGTGCCGCTGCGGTTCCTGCCAGCGGGCGATCAGGTTGTCGGCGTACGGGACCGGATCGGGACCGCCCTCGGGGCCCCGGGCGGCCTCCAGCGCTCGACGGAAGCGGACGCGAAGCGTGCTGGGTTCGGGCATACCGTCAATTGTGGCCCTAGCGTGGGGGCATGACTTCTGCTGACATGCACGGCGCGGTACGGGACCCGGAGCTGCCGGGGAGGCTGTTGGTGGTGGAGCGGGATCAGCTGATCCCGTGGCTGCGGGGGCGGACGGAGGGGGACTTCGCGCGGCCGGTGGAGGCGTGCCCGGGGTGGACGGTGCGGGATGTGCTGGCGCACTGCTCGTCGGCGCTCGTGCGCGCGGTCGAGGGCCGGTTCGAGGACGGGGTGTTCTCGCCCGAGTCGAACGACCGGGACATCGCGGAGCGTGCCGGCTGGACCGACGCGCGGGTCGTCGACGAGCTGGAGCGCGGGATGACCGAGGCGGGGCCGGTGGTCGCGAAGGCGGGCGGCGCGCTGGACGGGCTCGCGCTGGGCGAGTGGGTGCACGCGGGAGACGTGCGCGCGGCGCTCGGGGAGCCGGAGGCGTACGCCGGGAAGGGGCTGCCGTACGCGCTCGAACTGCTGGCGCGGATCACGCGGGAGCGCGGGCACGTGGCGCTGCACGCCGACCTCGACGACCTGGACGAGCCGCTGCGGCTCGGCGAGGTGAGCGGGGACCGGCCGCCGGGGCGCTACATCGGCGACGCGTCGACGCTGGTACGGCTGTACTCGGGGCGGTCGGTGGACGCGGCCGGGTTCGAGCTCGCCGGGGTGCAGGTGGGGGAGCTGAACCTGTTCGGCTGAGCGGCGCGGCGGCACGCCGGTTTCCGGCCGTTGTCGGCGCGACGCCGTCTCGCGGGCGCGATCCCCGCGGGCGTACCCTGATATTGGACTAGACCTGTAGCCGCATCGGGGAATGCCCAAGAAAGGGGTGCCATGAGCACGCGTGCAGTCCTGGAGGTGATCGCCCTCGACGCCGAGGACGCGATCGCCGCCCAGGCCGGAGGCGCGGATCGCCTCGAACTGGTCACCGACATGGCGGCGGACGGACTCACGCCGTCCGTCGAGACCTTCGTCGCGATCCGGGCCGCCGTAGACATTCCGCTGCGCGTGATGCTGCGACTGGCGGACGGGTTCGCGGCCGGTGAGGTCCCGCGGCTCGTCGAGGTGGCCGGACGGATGCGGGAGGCCGGGGCCGAGGAGTTCGTGCTCGGGTTCCTCGACGCCCACGGCGGGGTGGACCTGGACGCCGTGGAGGGGGTGGTCGGCGTGCTGGAGGAATGCCGGTGGACGTTCCACCGCGCCATCGACCGGGCGGCGGACCGGGACGCGCTGCGCAAGACGCTGGACGGCCTGCCCGGCCTGGACACCTATCTGACGGCGGGTGCGGCCGCCGGCGTGGACGAGGGACTGCCCGTGCTGCTCGCCGAGGCGGGGCGGCGCGGCGAGCCGGGGTACGAGCAGCAGATCCTGGTCGGCGGCGGCCTGCGGCTGGAGCACGTGCCGCGACTGGTGGCCGCCGGGGCCGACGCCTTCCACATCGGCGGCGCGGCCCGGCCGCACGGCTGGGAGGGCCCGGTCTCGACGGCGGCGGTCGCCGAGTGGCGGGAAGTCCTAGACGCCGGGTGACCCGTGCCGTGCCGGGACCGGCGGGTGCCTCAGGTGAGCTGGGGTGGCAGGGGTGCCGTGTGCGTCACGGTCAGTCCCGACACGGCTCGTGTCAGGGCCACGTACAGGCGGCGCAGCCCGGTGCGTTCGTCCGGCTCGCCGTCGACCACGGCCCGGGGTTCGTCGAGGACGACGTAGTCGTACTCCAGGCCCTTGGCCAGGGAGGCGGGGACCAGGGTCAGCCGGGTCTCGTACGACGTCTCCTCGCCGGGGGCGAGGTGGTCGATCCCCGCCGCACCGAGCGCCTGCGCGAGCGCCGGGATCCGCGCGTCCGCGGCGATCAGGCCGATGGACCCCTCGTGCCGGAGCGCCTCCGCGCAGGCCGCCACCACGTCCGCGTCGCTCCCGACCGGCCGCACCTCGAACGTCCCGGGGTTCTCCCGCACCGACGCCACCGGCGTCAGGCCGGGCGCGATGTGCGGCAGCAGCCGGGACGCGTACGCGATGACGTCCGTCGGGACACGGAAACCGGCCGTCAGCTCCTCCACCACCGCGTCGTCCTTGCCCAGGTGGGCCAGCGCCTCCTGCCAGCTGCGCGTCGCCCACGGCGTGGTGCCCTGCGCCAGGTCGCCGAGCACGGTCGCGGAGCCGGTGGTGCAGCGGCGGCCGACCGCCCGGTACTGCATGGGGGAGAGGTCCTGCGCCTCGTCGAGGACGACATGCCCGAGGGACGGGGTCCTCTCGACGAGGTCCTTCGCCTCGTCGATCAGCACCGCGTCCGCCGCCGACCACTTCGCCGCCTTCACCGACCGCACCGCCCGCGCCCACAGCACCGTCTTGCGCTCGCCCTCGTCCAGCACCCCCTGCGCGTGCTCGGCCAGGAAGTCCGCGTCGGTCAGCAGCCGCAGCACCAGCTTCGCCGGATCCACCGCCGGCCAGATCTCCTTGACGGCCGCCTTCACCGCGCTGTTGCGGGCCACCGCGTCCTGCACGCGGTCGTCCGGCGCCTCACCCGACCGTTCCATCTGCACCAGCACGGCGTGCGCGATCCGCTGCGGCAGCGCCTCGCGTGCGGCGCCGTACCGGATGCCCCGGTCCAGCAACTCCCGCACCATCTCCTCGACCTCGTACGCCGGCACCCGCCACCGCCGTGACCCGCGCACCACGACGACCGGCTCCGTCGGCATCGTCACGTGCGCGTACAGCGCCCGGCGGACGACCTCCGCCATCCGCGCGTCCCCCTTGACCAGCGCCGCCGCCGCGTCGTCCGTGCCGCGCACCTCCACGTGCGCCACCAGGTCGTCGACCGTCGCCTGCCGGGCCGACAACTCGCCCAGCGCCGGGAGCACCTGCTCGATGTAGTGGAGGAAGGAGCGGTTCGGACCGATCACCAGGGTGCCGGTGCGGGCCAGCCGGTCGCGGTGCGCGTAGAGCAGGTAGGCCACGCGGTGCAGGCCGACCGCGGTCTTCCCGGTGCCGGGCCCGCCCTGCACGCAGACCGAGCCGCCGAGCCCGCTGCGCACGATCTCGTCCTGCTCCGGCTGGATGGTGGCGACGATGTCGCGCATCGGCCCGACACGCGGGCGCTCGATCTCCTGCTGGAGCAGCTTGCTGGTCCGCGCCGCCTCGGCCGGGTCGGACAGGTGCTCGTCCTCGTAGGCCGTCAACTCCCCGCCGGTGTAACCGAACCGGCGGCGCAGCCCGATGTCCATCGGATCCTTCTTGGAGGCCCGGTAGAACGGTTGCGAGACCGGCGCGCGCCAGTCGATCACCATCGGGTCGCCGTCCGCGTCGTGCACGTGCCGGCGGCCGACGTAGAAGCGTTCCCCACCCGCGCCCTCGGCCCGCTCCGCGCCCGGGGCGTGCAGATAGTCCAGTCGGCCGAAGAACAGCGGGGTGTGGCTGAGGTCGGCGAGGGCCTTGATGCGCTCGCCGATCTGGCGTTCCAGGATCTGGGCGTTGACCCAGTTCGCGGTGACGTCGCCGATGTCGAGGGACTCGACGTCCTCCCGCATGGCCCGCAGCGCGGCACGGGACGCGGACAGATGGGAGCGCTCACGGGCGAGCGGATCGACGGCGGGCGTGGACACGGCGGTGCCTCCGGAAAGCTAGGGATGCGATGCGGGGTGCCCCCGGTTTCCGTCCGGGTGGCGGCGCTCCCCGAGGGAGGCGGGCAAGAGCGGAGATTCTAGGTGAGCGGCGCAGGACGGGCCAACGAATTTCTCCCGCCCGCTCCCGCGCCCCTCGCACCGGCACAGCCCCTAGGGGACGGGGCCGCGCGCCTCCTCCCCCCTCGGCTCCACCGGTCCCTCTCAGGGGCTACCCCGGGGCCGCCAAGGTTCGGTCCCGAGACCGATGCCGCTTTCGGGGTGCGAAATCCACCATGGACATATGAGTGCAGCGACTTTCACCCCGGCCCCCGCCCCGCACCGCCCGTCCGGCGCGACGGCCCTCACCGGCAGCCACCGGCATCGCCTCGGCGAAGCCCTGCGTGCCGTGCGGGTGTTCGCGGGCGCCGCGTTCGATGTGGTCATCCTCGGTGAGTACGGCGAGGAGGCGGGCGTCCGCCGCAAGTGAGCGTCTAGTGTCACGACGTGACGAGACGACCACGCTCGGCAGCGCCCGTGACACTCCTGGCCGTCTCCGCGGCGGCCTTCGCCGTCCTGTGCGTCGTGCACCGCCCGGCCATGGCCGACGCCCTGGTGTACCGGGCCGAGGGCGCGGCCGTCCTGCACGGCCATGACCTCTACGGCTTCACCGTCACCCGGTGGCGCCTCCCCGCCACCTATCCGCCCTTCGCCGCACTCCTGTTCACCCCCGCCGCCTGGATCCCCGTAGCGGCTCTCAAGGCCGCCTTCCTGTCGGCGAACATGCTGCTCACCGCCTGGCTGGTGCACCTCTCCGCCCGGCTGGCCGGCCGCCCGCTGCGCCTTCCCGCCCTCTGCGCGCTCACCGCGCTCGCCCTCTGGCTGGAGCCGGTGTTCCAGACCCTGCTCTACGGCCAGATCAACCTCGCCCTCGCCTGCCTGGTCCTGTGGGACCTGACCCGACGGGCCGGCGCTCCCGGCAAGGGCGTGGCCGTGGGCATCGCGGCCGGCATCAAACTGACTCCGGCCGTCTTCATCGCGTACCTGCTGCTGCGCGGGCGGTACCGGGAGGCCGCCACCGCGACGGCCGCCCTCGCGGCGACCATGGCCGTCGGCGCGCTGGCGCTGCCCGCCGCCAGCGCCGACTTCTGGCTGCGCCGCCTCTACGAGACCCACCGGGTGGGCAAGCCCTGGATCGTCGACAACCAGTCGCTCCAGGGCCTGCTCGCCCGCGCCCTCGGCGACCCGGCGCCGGGTTCCGCCTGGCTGGCGCTCGCGCTGGTGGTCGCGGCCGCCGCCCTGTGGCTGGTCCACCGCACGCCGGACGACCGTCACGCCCTGCTCCTGACGGCCGTCACCGCGCTGCTGGTCTCACCGATCAGCTGGTCCCACCACTGGGTGTGGTGCGTCCCCGTCATGGCCGTGCTGCTGGCCGACGGCCGCGGCCGGCTGGCCCTCGCCGTGGCCTTCCTGTTCACGGCGCGCACCATGTGGCTCGTCCCCCACCAGGGCGACCTGGACCTTCAGCTCCCCTGGTGGCAGCAGCCGCTGGCCTCGCCCTACCCGCTGCTGGGCCTGGCGGCGCTCACCGCGGTCGCCCTGCGCACGCTGCTGGGGCGTCAGCTCCCGGCGAGCAGTTCGTCGGCGTCCATGATCCGGTACGCGTACCCCTGCTCCGCCAGGAACCGCTGGCGGTGGGCCGCGAAGTCCTGGTCGAGCGTGTCGCGGGCGACGACCGAGTAGAAGTGCGCCTGGTGGCCGTCGGCCTTCGGGCGCAGCACCCGGCCCAGCCGCTGGGCCTCCTCCTGCCGCGAGCCGAAGGTCCCGGACACCTGGATGGCGACGGTCGCCTCCGGCAGGTCGATGGAGAAGTTGGCGACCTTGGAGACGACCAGCACGCTGATCTCGCCCTCGCGGAAGGCGTCGAAGAGCTTCTCGCGCTGGGCGTTGGACGTCTCGCCCTTGATCACCGGCGCGCCGAGATGCTCCCCCAGCTCGTCGAGCTGGTCGATGTACTGCCCGATGACGAGGATCTGCTGCCCGGCGAACCGGCGCACGATCGCCTCGGTCACCTTGCGCTTGGTCTGGGTGGTCGAGCAGAAGCGGTACTTCTCCTCGGGCTCCGCCGTGGCGTACGCCAGCCGCTCGGAGTCCGTGAGGTTGACCCGGACCTCCACGCAGTCCGCGGGCGCGATGTAGCCCTGCGCCTCGATCTCCTTCCACGGCGCGTCGAACCGCTTGGGCCCGATCAGCGAGAACACGTCGGACTCCCGGCCGTCCTCCCGCACCAGCGTCGCGGTCAGTCCCAGCCGCCGCCGCGCCTGGAGGTCGGCCGTGAACTTGAAGACGGGTGCGGGCAGCAGATGCACCTCGTCGTAGACGATGAGCCCCCAGTCACGGGAGTCGAACAGCTCCAGGTGCGGGTAGACACCCTTCCGCCGGGTCGTCAGCACCTGGTAGGTGGCGATGGTGACGGGCCGGATCTCCTTCTTCGTCCCGCTGTACTCGCCGATCTCCTCCTCGGTCAGCGAGGTCCGCTTCACCAGCTCGTGCTTCCACTGCCGGGCCGAGACGGTGTTCGTCACGAGGATGAGCGTGGTGGACTTCGCCTGCGCCATGGACCCGGCGCCGACCAGTGTCTTGCCGGCACCGCAGGGCAGGACGACGACCCCGGACCCGCCGTGCCAGAAGTTCTCCACGGCCTGCTTCTGGTACGGCCGCAGCGCCCAGCCGTCCTCGTCCAGCTCGATGGGGTGCGCCTCGCCGTCGACGTACCCGGCGAGGTCCTCGGCGGGCCAGCCCAGCTTCAGCAGCACCTGCTTGATCTGGCCGCGCTCGGAGGGGTGCACGGCCACGGTGTCCGCGTCGATGCGCGTGCCGACCAGCGGCGCGATCCGCTTCGAGCGCAGCACCTCCTCCAGCACCGGACGGTCGGTGGTGGTGAGCACCAGCCCGTGCGCGGGGTGCTTGCTCAGCGTCAGGCGTCCGTAGCGGTCCATCGTCTCGGCGATGTCCACGAGCAGCGCGTGCGGCACCGGGTAGCGGCTGTACTCCACCAGCGCGTCCACGACCTGCTCGGCGTCGTGGCCCGCGGCACGCGCGTTCCACAGGCCGAGCGGGGTCACGCGGTAGGTGTGGATGTGCTCCGGCGCGCGCTCCAGCTCGGCGAACGGCGCGATCACGCGACGGCAGTCGTCGGCGCGCTCGTGGTCGACCTCCAGGAGGAGGGTCTTGTCGGACTGGACGATGAGTGGACCGTTCACGTACGTACATTCCTTCCGCGCGGGCCAAACGTCCAGTGTGCCTGATCGTTGTGCACGGCGTGCAGGACATCACCAGTGCCTCGTCCCCGCCGTCCACCACGCTCGGCTACGCGCTGTTCGCCACACGCTGGCTGCAGGCTCCGCTGTACTTCGGCCTCGTGGCCGCCCAGGGGGTGTACGTCTACAAATTCTTCAACGAACTCTGGGCCTTAATTCTCCGGTGTGTGACCGGACAGGCGACAGAGACCTACGTCATGCTCGCCGTGCTCAAGCTCGTCGACGTCGTCATGATCGCCAATCTGCTGATCATGGTGATCGTCGGCGGCTACGAGACGTTCGTGTCCCGCATCGGCCTCCAGGGCCACCGCGACCAGCCGGAATGGCTCTCCCACGTGAACTCCAACGTGCTGAAGGTCAAGCTGGCCACCGCCATCGTGGGCATCTCCTCGGTGCATCTGCTCCAGATGTTCGTGGACGTCCACCACACCCCCCGGCACTCCCTGTTGTGGGGCACGGTGATCCACATGGCGTTCATCGCCTCGGCGGCGATCCTCGCGTACATGTCGGGGCCGATGGCGGCGCAGGCCGAGCGCGCCCACCACCCCGCCCACCAGCCACCGCAGGAGCGGAGCCCCGGGGGCGCCCCGCCCGAGAAGGCCGTCATCCCCGCCCAGCGTGACCAGGCGCCGAGCGCCGAGGAGCGGCTGCGGGCCGCCGGGTTCCCCGCCCGCCGGCTGCTCGAGGACTTCGACGCCGAGCACCTGAGGTCCTTCGACCGCGAGGCCGTGGCCCGGCTCGGCAAGCTGGACTTCGTCACCGCCCGCCGCAACGTCGTCTTCGCCGGGCCACCCGGCACGGGCAAGACGCATCTCGCACTGGGCCTCGGGGTGCGCGCCTGCCAGGCGGGGCACCGGGTGCTGTTCGCGACCGCCGGCGAGTGGGCGGCGCGGCTGACGGGGGCGCACGCCGACGGCCGGCTCACCGACGAACTGCGCCGCCTCGACGCCTACGCGCTGCTGATCGTGGACGAGGTCGGCTACCTGCCCTTCGACGCCGACACCTCGCAGCTCTTCTTCCGGCTGGTCGCGCACCGCTACGAGCGGGGTTCGCTGATCGTGACCGCCGACCGTCCCCCGGCGCGGTGGGACGAGGTGTTCGGCGGCCCCGCCGCCCCGGCGATGGTGGACCGGCTGGCCCACCACGCCGAGATCGTCCGCCTCGACGGGGACAGTTACCGGATGCGCCGGGCTACCTCGGAATGGGCAGGGTGAGGTTGTTGACCAGCGGCTGGGCGAACACGTGCCCGTCGATGTTGACCAGGGGCTCGCCCGCCTGCGCGGCGGGCAGCGGCAGCGGCGCCGCCGAGGCCTCGGGCGCGAGCGCGGCGACCAGGGCGGCCGCGGTCACCACGGCGGCGGCGGTGACGGCGATGGCGGAGTGGGCGCGGGCGGGGAGCTTGGAACGCATGGGGCGGTCAAGGCCTTTCCGGGGATCTGTCGGGGCGGGCCGGGCCCGGGACGCGGGACCCGGCCCGAGGGACGCGCGGCGGGTCAGATCTGCGGCGTCTCCAGCACCAGTCCGGCGACGTCGATCGCGATGGCAGCGGCCTGGGTGGTGAGGGCGCCGAGCATCACGGCGGTGGTGGTCAGCACGGCGGCGACACGACGGGCAGCTCGCATGGGTGTTTCCTCTCGGATGTGCTCGCCCGGGTCCCCTGCGTGGGCCGGCCCGGGCTTGATCAGGACTCCCGGTGGCTGCCCGGCGCGCGGCACGGCGATGCGGGAGGCCGCCCAAGCTCCCTCATGGGTGGGAAGTGTCCGGCGTGGCGTGCATGGATCGCGGCGTACCCCCGCAGGGGTGAGGCCCCAGGGCCTGTCTGACAATTTCCGTCTGCCAGACGGCGCCATGCACGCACTCTCGCCGCGCCGGGCCCTGACCCGAGTACGTCCAGTACGCAGGTCAGGGCCCGGCGCCCCGAGAGCACGCACCTGACGCCGTCCGGCCGCCCTCCGGGCGACGACGCGAATTGTCAGACAGGCCCTAGTCCTCCGCCAGTTCCGCCACGCCCGTGATCCGGTGCAGGGGATAGGTGCGGACCTCGTCCGCGGTGTGGTCGTAGGCCGTCACGAACCCGCCCTCCACCCGCACCGGGGCGATCACCCGCTGGCTGGCGGCGCCCTCGGCGTTGACGTACCCGATCCACAGGGTCTGGCCGGTCAGCACGGCGGCCTGCATGGTGGCGAGGGTCTCGGCGGAGCCGGTGCGCGGCAGACCGCGGCCGGCGGCGGGCTCCGGGGACTTCCGCGGCGTCGTCGAGGCCAGGTCGCCCGCCCGGATCGCGCGGATCGCGGCGGCGAGCAGCGTCGCGTCGGGCGCGGGCGGGCCCTCGGGGACCGGCTCGGGCGGGGTGCGCGGCGGGGTGCGGTGGGCGTGCGCCCGCGTGATCAGCACGTCGCCCTCGGCGGATTCGGCGGCGGGCGCGAAGCCCATCGCCCGCAGTCCCTCCAGCAGGGCCGCCGGGTCGGCCTGCGCGGCCAGCACGGTCGGCGCGAGACGGCGCAGCCGCAGTCCGGCGGACCGCTTGTCGGCGAGGATCTCGCTCAGCATCGCGTCGTCGTCGCAGCGCACGTACGCGGAGGCGGCGCCCACGCGCAGATGCCCGTGTCTGCGCGCCACGTCGTCGATCAGGTACGCCAGCGGCTGCGGCACCGGCGTCCGGGAGTGCTCGGTGAGGAAGGCGTGCAGGTCGGAGGCGGCGCGGCCGGCGTCCAGGGCGCGGCGTACCGAGGCGGGGGTGAAGCGGTAGACGGTCGCGCCGCCCTTGGACTCCACGTCCGCGAGCACGCCCAGCGTGTCGGCGAGGTGCCGCTGCAGGGGGCCCGGCGCCACCGCCGTCAGATCCGCCTGGAGCAGCACGTGGTCCAGCGGCTCGGGCAGCAGCGGGGCGAGCAGCCGGGCGGCCGTCGCGGAGGCGACGGACTGCTCGGCCGGGGCGAGGGGCTTGAGACGCGGGGCGGGACGGTGGTGCACGGGCAGCTTGTCGCCGGGGCCCTCGGGCTCCTCGGCGGGCGTGTGCACCGGCGCGTACGCCCCGAGCAGCGCCCGCCCGTGCGCGGAGAGCGCCCCTCGTCCGGTCACGCCCAGCAACTCGGCCTCGGACAGCGCCCATCGGGCGAGCCGCACCCGCAGGTCGGCGTCGGGGCCGGTGTCCCGCTGCGGATCGCGCTGCGGGTCCCGCTGCTGGTCCCGCCGCAGCGGACGCTCCCACCGCAGTCGCGCGAGCACCGACTCGCCCGTCGGGGCCGCTCCCTCCGGCAGCTCCGCCAGCAGGCCCAGCACCCGGTGCCGCACCTCCGGGGCGGCCGAGCGGTCGAGGCCCGGACCCAGGGCGGCCAGCGCACGGTCCTTGGTGTCCCGGCCGCCCACGAGCCCTGCCGTCCGGGTCCCCGTCAGCCAGGTCTCGGCCAGCCGGGCCCAGCGCGTGCCGGCGGGCTGCTCCAGCCACTCGTCGTAGGCGGGGGTCGCCGCGTACCGCTCGTCGGCCTCGCCGTCCGAGGCGATCAGGCCCGCGGCGTAGGCCAGTTCGACCCAGAACGCCGCGACCGGTTCGGACACGTCGAGCGCGACAGCGGTCCGCTTCAGGTCACGGACGCTGAGACCGCCCGCCCGCAGCACGGCGGGGCCGCCCTCGTCCCAGTCCTTCAGCAGCTCCTCGACGGTCGCGAGCGTGGTGTACGCCTGCCCGGCCGCCGTGGCGTCCACAACCTGTGGACGGTGCGTGGCCGCCGCCTCCACGGGCGGGGCCACCGGCTCCGGCACCCGGTGCGCCCGGCCGGCCCGCAGATGCAGGGCGACCTCGCGGGGGAGCACGACCGTGCCGGGCGCCGTCGGCAGCAGCAGCCCGCGGTCCAGCAGCCAGCGCAGCCGGGGCGCCGGATCGGCGGTGACCTGGCCGTACGGCGGGCCCCACACGAGCCGTTCCAGCACCTCCACCGAGTCGGCCGGGGCCTCGTCGAGCAGCGCGGACATCCGGGTGCGGTCGGTGAACAGACCGGCGAGCGCGGCCGTCGCGGAGACGGCGTCGTGCGTGGAGGGCAGCCCGGCGGCCGTGACGAGGTCCTGGATCCGGCCCGGCGACATCCCCGCAGTTGCCTCCTGGACGGTCGGGCCCAGTCCGGTCGGGGACGGATGCTGCGGGGTCGGGGCGAGCAGTTCACGTGCCGTGCGCACCAGGCGCAGCCGGTCGTCGGGACCCCACACCAGGGCCTGTTCGCGCAGGATGCCCAGGCCGCGCGGCAGGGCGGCGGTCACGAGGGGGTCGCCGTCGTCGCCCGCCATGAGCCCGAGCAGTTCCGGGTAGGTCGCCGGGTCGGCCGCCACGGCCAGCGCCTCGGCGGTCTGGAGGGCGAAGCGGTCCAGGCGTTCCAGGGCGCGCACCACCGAGGCGCGGGTGCCGGCGCGGGTCGCGAGCTGGGTCAGGTCGGTGGGGACGGGCGTGATGAGATCGGGCCGGGCGCGCAGGAGCGCGGACAGCGAGTCGTCGTCCCGCGCGCGAAGCGCCTCCGCGAGGGAACGCGGGGCCGCCGGCTTCTCCTCGGTGCTCATCCGGTCCACGGTAGCGGGTCGGCGGTCGGCCGGGGCCGACCGCCGGGGCCCCGGCAGGTGCGGCGGCGGCCGCCCGTGGCGTCGGGCGTGCCGCCGCGCTGCGCTACCGTCGTGCGCTACGGGGAAACCGGCACACCCGCCCCGGAGGGGACAGCGTGGGGATCGAGAGCGACAAGGTCGTCTACGAGTATCTGAGCCGCGTCGGTGACGTGGCGCAGCAGCGGCAGCTTCCCTCCGCGACCCGGATGCGCCTGGTCTCCCAACTGCGCGACGAGATCGGCCGGCGCCGTGCCAGATCCGTCGTCGACAGCCCCGCCGCCGTACGGCGCATCCTGTCCCGCCTCGGCAGCCCGGACGAGGTCGTCGACGCGGCCGGGAACGGCACGGTGGAGATCCGGGCGGCCGAGGTGCCCGAGCCGCGGGAGGCGCCGGAGGCGAAGGCCAGGGGGTTGCGCAGGGTCGTGCCGCGGCCCCGGCCCGCCGAACGGGAGGAGCCGCCTCCGGCGTCCGCGGCGCCCGCCCCACCGCACCGCGCGGGAGAGGACGAACTCGGCGACAGCGCGGCCCAGCCCGACTGGTGGCGCGTGGACAGCAGCCCTTTCGGTATCGGTGACAGCGTGCCCGGGTTCGTGGGGGGCGTGGAGATCCCGGAGTTGCTCAGGCCGCCGGAGCGGGAGACGGCGAAGGAGCCGGAGAAGGGGACGGGGCCTGCGAAGGGGAAGGGCGTTGAGGCGGGGCCGGTGGAGGGCGGCGCGCCGGCGGCCGAGGGGGAGTCCGGCGCCGGTGGTGCCGCGGCGCGGCGGCGGTTCCTGCCGTCGCCCGGGCAGTGGAGCAACCCGCTCCTGCTGCTCGCCGCCGCTCTGCTGGTCGCCGGTGCGGTGCTCGGCAGTCTGCTGCCGCTCGCCGTCGGCTGGCTCATCGCGTATGCCTCGCGGCGGCTGACCAGGTGGGAGATGAAGTGGGCGGTGATGGTCCTGCCCGGTGCGGCTGTCGTCGCCGGGTTCGGGTGGCTGTGGGGCAGGCTCGACGGGCGCTGGGGTGCGCCGGTCGCCGAAGGGCAGATGAACGAAGCGCTGTCGGAGACGTGGCCGTGGGTGGTGCGGGGGGCGGCGGTGGCGTCGGCGCTGTTTCTGGTGTGGCGGTCGCAGCGGAAGGTGTGAGCCGGCTGGTCTGGTGCGGCGCCGTCGTGGCTTGTCGCGCAGTTCCCCGCGCCCCTGGGTGGTGGGGGGTGCGGTGAGTGGTCTGGTGCGGCGCCGTCGTGGCTTGTCGCGCAGTTCCCCGCGCCCCTGGGTGGTGGGGGGTGTGGTGAGTGGTCTGGTGCGGCGCCGTCGTGGCTTGTCGCGCAGTTCCCCGCGCCCCTGGGTGGTGGGGGGTGCGGTGTGTGGTGTGGTGCGGCGGCGTTGTGGCTGGTTGCGCAGTTCCCCGCGCCCCTGTGGCTGTACCCCGGTCATTCGGGTGGGTGGGGGCTCGGGACAATGGGGGGTATGACCTCGCGCCCGTTCACCGTCGGATTCGACCTCGACATGACGCTCATCGACTCCCGCCCCGGCATCCACGCCTGCTACACGGCGCTGGCCGAGCGCACGGGGACGTACATCGACGCCGATCTCGCGATCACCCGGCTGGGGCCGCCGCTGGAGGAGGAGCTGCGGCACTGGTTCCCTGCGGACGAGGTCGCCGCGATCGCCGATGTCTACCGGGGGATGTACCCGGACATCGCCATCGCCGCCACCCCGGCCATGCCCGGCGCGCACGAGGCGATGGCGGCGGTACGTGCCGCCGGGGGCCGCACGGTCGTGGTCACCGCCAAGTTCGAGCCCAACGCCAAGCTGCACCTCGCCCACCTCGGCATCGAGCCCGACGCCGTGGTCGGCGACCTCTGGGCGGAGGCGAAGGCGGCGGCGCTGCGCGAGCACGGCGCGACGGTGTACGTCGGCGACCACACCGGTGACGTCCGTGGCGCCCGCGCCGCCGGAGCGCTGTCGGTGACGGTGGCGACCGGCCCGTGCGACCCCGAGGAACTGCGGCTGGCGGGCGCCGACGCCGTGCTCACCGGCCTCGGCGAGTTCCCGGACTGGCTTTCGGCCTATCTCGACGCCCCGCGCGCCTGACGCCGGCCCGCCGCGATCGCCTGGAGCATCCCCGCTCCGGCGATCAGGAAGCCGACCCCCATGAGCATGCTCAATCCGAACATGTATGTCGGAAAAGGCGTCGTACCGAGGAACAGCGGAGCCACTGTGACCAGAGTGGCCACGGCTCCGAGGAGGAAGACCACGGCACCGGCACGGATCAGTCGGTCACCGGGCCCGGCGGAATTCGGTTGGGTTTTGTCACGCACCGGACCAGGGTAGTTCCCAGCGCGAAGGAACAACCGGGCGACGTCTTGTCACCGGCCTGAAGACCATTAGCCTTGGTACCGGCGGGTCACGGACGACCCGCCCAAGTGCTATCAAGAGCCGTTTCAGAAGCAGTTTTCCGACGAGTACGAGGACGAGGACAGACGTGCCTACCGGCAAGGTCAAGTGGTTCAACAGCGAGAAGGGCTTCGGCTTTCTCTCCCGTGACGACGGCGGTGACGTCTTCGTCCATTCCTCGGTTCTCCCCGCCGGAGTCGAGACCCTCAAGCCGGGCCAGCGCGTGGAGTTCGGGGTCGTCGCCGGGCAGCGCGGCGACCAGGCCCTCTCGGTGACGATCCTGGACCCGACCCCGTCGGTCGCGGCCGCCCAGCGCAAGAAGCCGGACGAACTCGCCTCCATCGTCCAGGATCTGACCACGCTCCTGGAGAACATCACGCCGATGCTCGAAAAGGGCCGTTACCCCGACAAAACCTCCGGCAAGCAGATCGCCGGTCTGCTGCGCGCGGTCGCCGACCAGCTCGACGTATAAACGCTTCTACGGGAAATCCAGCGCATCCGGGCCGAGGGGCGGAACGAGCCCCTCGGCCGCCGCACGTGTGAGCAGACCGCGTACGGCCGCATAGCCGTCCTCACCGAGACCCGCGGTGAATTCGTTGACGTAGAGGCCGATGTGCTGCTCGGCGACGGCCGGGTCCATCTCCTGGGCGTGCGCCATGACGTACGGGCGGGACGCCTCGGGGTTCTCCCAGGCCAGGTGCACGGAGGTGCGGATGGCGTCGGCGAGCCGCGTCAGCCGGTCCGCCCCCAGCGACCGCTTGGCGATGATCGCGCCCAGCGGGATCGGCAGCCCGGTGGTGTCCTCCCAGTGCTCGCCCATGTCGGCGAGCTTGTGCAGGCCGTAGTTCTGGTAGGTGAAGCGCGCCTCGTGGATCACCAGGCCCGCGTCGACCTTCCCGTCCCGCACCGCCGGCATGATCTCGTGGAAGGGCATGACCACGATCTCGCCGACCCCGCCGGAGAGCGTGTCGGCGGCCCACAGCCGGAACAGCAGGTACGCCGTCGACCGCTCGCTCGGGACCGCGACCGTACGGCCGGTGAGGTCGGCGCCCGGCTCCCGGGTCAGCACCAGCGGGCCGCAGCCCCGGCCCAGCGCGCCGCCGCACGGCAGCAGGGTGTAGGTGTCGAGGACGTACGGCAGCACGGCGTAGGACACCTTCAGCACGTCCAACTCGCCGCGCTCGGCCATCCCGTTGGTGATGTCGATGTCCGCGAAGGTCACGTCGAGCCCCGGCACGCCGGGGACCCGGCCGTGGGCGAGGGCGTCGAAGACGAACGTGTCGTTGGGGCAGGGCGAGTACGCGATGTGCAGTCGGCTCATGCCGTTCTCCAACTCTCCAGTACGGGGGCGAGCTTCCCGAAGCCGTCCGTGAGCGCGGCGAGCGCCTCGCCGATCCGCCAGGCGGCGCGGTCGCGCGGGCCGACGGGGTTGGAGATCGCGCGCAGCTCCAGGACGGGCGTGCCGTGCGCGGCGGCGGCCTCGGCGACCCCGAAGCCCTCCATGGCCTCGGCGAGGGCACGCGGGTGGCGTGCCCGCAGGGCGGCGGCGCGGGCGGCGGTGCCGGTCACCGTGGAGACGGTGAGGATCGCGCCGGTCCGGGCACCGGTGGCGGTCGCCGCGTCCCGTACGAGTGCTTCCGGCGGACGGTGGGTGACGGTGCCGAATCCCAGTTCGGTGACCGGGAGGAAACCGTCGGCGGTCTCCGCCCCCAGGTCGGCGGCGGTGATCTCGTCGGCGACGACCAGCGACCCGACGGGTGCCGGCGGGGCGAAGCCGCCCGCGATGCCGGCCGAGACGACCAGGGCGTAGGGGCTGTCGCCCAGGGCGGCGGCGGTGAGTGCGGTCGCCGTGCGGGCCGCGGCCAGGGCGGGGCCCACACCCGCGGCCAGCAGGTCGGGTCCGCCCGCCAGGCGGTGCAGGGCGCCCGCGCCGGGCAGCGGGACCTCGGTGGCGGCGCCCGGGAACGCCCGTGCCACCGCGTCCCGTTCGGCGGGCACCGCGGTGGCTACGAGGATCCTTGCGGTGGACGTGGTCAGGCGTCCTTCTTCAGCTTGAACGACCACAGGCCGGTGACGTCCTGCTCGCCCTCCTTGATGGAGACCAGCGTGGAGTTGCCCTGGGCGCCGTACTGGGCGTTGAAGAACACGCTGCCCGGGATGGTCCGGTAGGTCTTGGTGCTGGCGTCGGTGAGCGGCTGGCCGTTCATCAGGATCGTCCAGCCCTGGTCCGCGATCTTCGGGTCGACCCCGAAGCGGACGGTCTCGTCGGGGTCGACGGAGATGGTCTTGATGCCGGTGTCCTTCAGACACCCGGCCAGCTCCGTGGTCTTCAGGGCGGCACCGTCGTCGTAGCAGCTCGCCTCGGCGCTGACCGAGCTGGAACCGACGGTGATCGTCGACATGGGCGACGGCTTGTCGCACGCCGACAGGACGAGCAGTCCGGCGGAAACGGCGCCGGCGGCGGCGACGGCGCGGCGGCGTCGCACAGCGGATTGCGTGGTCATGGGCGAAGGCTATCGGGCAGGCCCGGCCGCCTCCCCATGCGGGGTACGGGGCGTGCCGTGGGTTAGGCCACTCGCGGTCGGGTGCGCCCGCCGTGACGCGCGGAGCTGAGCAGTCCGCGGACGGTGGTCAGCCAGCCGGCGGCGAGTACGACGGCGGCCACCGACATGCCGAGGGTGCCGTTCAGCGGCAGGGCGATGCCGATCGCGCCGCCCAGCACCCACGCCATCTGGAGCAGGGTCTCCGAGCGGGCGAACGCCGAGGTGCGCACCAGTTCCGGCACGTCCCGCTGGATCAGCGCGTCCAGCGACAGCTTGGCCAGCGCCTGCGCGAACCCGGCCACCGCCGCCAGGCAGGCCACCAGGAAGGCGCTGAAGAACAGCGCCGCCGTGACCGCGACGGCCAGCTCGACCGCGACGACCGTCACGATGATCAGCTCCGGCGCGCGCGCCTTCAGCCACGCCCCGACCGCCGTGCCGAGCGCGTTGCCGACCCCCGCGGCGACCGCCACCATGCCCAGTGACACGGCGGCGCTCTGTCCGGCCAGCGGGTGCTCACGGAGCAGGAACGCCAGGAAGAAGATCAGGAACCCGGCCAGGCAGCGGATCGCCGCGTTGACGCCGAGGGCGTGCGTGACCGCGATGCCGACCGTGCGCAGACCGGGCCGTTTGACGGGCTTGCGGTGCGGGCCGTGCAGATGCTCCTCGTCCGCGGCGAGCAGCGCCGTGTCCTCGCCCTTCGCCGAGTCGACCGTGTGCGGCAGGGTGAAGGAGAGAACCGTTCCGGCAATGAAGATGACGAAGGCGCCGTAGAGCGGCCAGCGCGGACCGAGCGCCTGGAGCCCCGCCCCGATCGGCGCGGCGACGCCGGTGGCCAGCAGGCCGCCGAGCGTGACCCGGGAATTGGCCTTCACCAGGGAGAACCGGGGTGGCAGCAGCCGGGGCACGACGGCGCTTCTGACCACGCCGTACGCCTTCGAGGCGACCAGCACGCCGAGCGCCGCCGGATACAGCTCGATGCCACCGGTGATCACCGCGCCCGACAGCACCAGCGCGAGCAGCGCCCGCGCCAGCATCGCGCCCGCCATCGCCGCGCGCCGGCCGTGCGGGACGCGGTCGAGCAGGGGGCCGATCACGGGGGCGAGGAGGGTGAACGGCGCCATCGTGATCGCCAGATAGAGCGCGACACGGCCGCGCGCCTCGTCGGTGGGGACCGAGAAGAAGACGGTGGAGGCGAGGGCGATCGTGATCATGACGTCGCCCGCGCCGTTCACGGCGTGCAGTTCGATCAGTTTGCCGAGGCCGGACTCGCCGGCGCCGTGGGCGTGCGTGGCCTTGCGGATTCCGCGGGCGGTGCCGGTCACCGGGAAGTGCAGAGCACGGGTGAACGAGCGGAGCCGGCCGCCCCTACGGCCCGTTCCGCCGCTTCGGTGGTGCCCCTCGACTCCCCCGGTCCTGGAGGTGCCTTGGTGCGACCTTGCGGTTGCCACGACGTTCATAGTGCCCTGAGATGGGCGTCAGTAGTGCGGTTCCGGCGCGTATGGACGCGCACTTAGTGGCGATCATGTCCCGTCGGTGTAGGCCCAGCGGCGGTGAAGGGGTAGCGTGCGTAGCGCGCCGTGGCGAACGTTCTCGGCCGCGCGCCTCTCGGCCATCCCGCAGAATGGATGACACAGGTGCGCCCGAGCGCGACAGGGCGCGGACGTCGACGCGGTCCCCAGGTCCGCTCCGTCCGGCCCGTCGCCTTCAGGCAGGCGCACCGAGCGACGGCGTAGGAGAGAAGCGATACCTGTGAGCGCAGCGACAACGCGAAGCCGCACCACCGACCGCCTGTGCGCCGAGGCAGTGGACCTAGCCCGTGCCGCGGCCGAGGAGGCCGCCGCGCCCGGGGTGGTCGGGGAGCACTCGGGTCTGGTCTCCGAGGGCGACCGCGTTGTCACGCACTTCTTCGAGTGCAAGGAACTCGGGTACCGCGGCTGGCGCTGGGCGGTGACCGTGGCGCGGGCGTCGCGCGCGAAGGTGGTGACGCTGGACGAGGTGGTGCTGCTGCCCGGTCCGGACGCGCTGCTCGCGCCCGAGTGGGTGCCGTGGAGCGAGCGGCTGCGGCCCGGCGACATGGGGCCGGGCGACCTGCTGCCCACGGACGCCGAGGATCTGCGCCTGGAGCCGGGCTGGACCGGCGAGGAGGTGCCGCTGCCGAGTTCCGCGGTCTCCGAGGACATGGCCGAGCTGGTCGAGGCGGAGGACGCGGAGGTCGCCGGCGGACCCCCGGCCACCCTGCCGGCGGTGCCGACCCGGGGCTCCATCGCGGCGGTCGCGGAGGAACTGGGCATGCGGCGCGCCCGGGTGCTGTCGCGGTACGGCCTGCATGTGGCGGCCGATCGCTGGGAGGACTCCTTCGGGCCGAAGACCCCGATGGCGCAGGCGGCTCCCGCGGCGTGTGTGACCTGTGGCTTCCTGGCGCCGATCGGCGGGTCGCTGGGGCAGGCCTTCGGGGTCTGCGCGAACGAGTTCTCCCCGGCCGACGGCCGGGTGGTGTCGCTGGCGTACGGGTGCGGTGGGCACTCCGAGGCCGCGGTCATGCCGAAGCCTCCGCAGCCACCGCCGCCGGTGATCGACGAGACGCGGGTGGATCCGTTCCCGCTGCGGCCCGCGCGCGACTCGGGGTCCGTGCCGGACGTCTCCGACGAGGCCACGGCGGAGCTGGGGCACTCGTAGATCCGGGAAACCCGGCTCAGGGGCCGGGCGGGCTCGTTCCCCGGCGCCCGGCGGGCCGGGAGTCGTGCCGGTCATCGGTGTCCGTCGGGCGCGATACCTTCTCCTCACGGCGATGAGGAGAGTCAACGTGAGCAAGTTCGTGCGGCCCGCTGCCGAGGGTGCCGATCCGTTCGGGACCGCCCGGCTGCGGCGCGGTGTGCTGGACGCGTGGGCCACCAGCCCGGCCCGTTTCCGCGAGGACGCCAACGCCGAGGAGGACCTCGTCCTCGGCGGCTACCGGGACCGGCTCGTCGTCGAGCTGGCGCAGAACGCCGCCGACGCGGCCGCCCGCGCCCGCGTCCCGGGCCGGCTGCGTCTCACGCTGCGCGACGACGTCCTCGTCGCCGCCAACACCGGCGCCCCGCTGGACGCGGCCGGCGTCGAGTCGCTGGCCACCCTGCGGGCCTCCGCCAAGCGGGACACCCCCTCGATCGGCCGGTTCGGCGTCGGCTTCGCGGCCGTCCTCGCCGTCACCGACGAGCCCGCCGTCGTGGGCCGGCACGGCGGTGTCCGCTGGTCCCTCGCCGAGGCCCGCGACCTCGCCGCCGAGACGTCCCGCCACAGCCCCGGCCTGGGCGACGAGATCCGGCGCCGGGACGGCCACGTACCGCTGCTGCGGCTGCCGTTCGCCGCCGAGGGCACCGCCCCCGACCGGTACGACACCGTCGTCATCCTGCCCCTGCGCGACACGGCGGCCACCGCTCTGGCCGAGCGCCTCCTGCAAGCCGTCGACGACTCCCTGCTGCTCTCCCTGCCGGGGCTGGAGGAGGTCGTCGTCGAGATCGGCGCCGACGCGCCCCGCACCCTGCGCCGCCGCGCCGAGGACGCGCTGACCGTCGTGGAGGACTCGCGGGACGGCACCCGCCGGTGGCGCACGGCCGCCGCGCACGGCGCGCTCACGCCCGAACTGCTGGCCGACCGGCCGGTCGAGGAGCGGCTGCGCCCGCACTGGTCGGTCACCTGGGCCGTGCCCGTGGACGGCGACGGCACCCCCGTACGCCCGCGCACCAGCCCCGTCGTGCACGCCCCCACCCCCAGCGACGAGCCCCTGGGCGTGCCCGCGCTGCTGATCGCGTCGTTCCCGCTGGACACCACCCGGCGGCACGCGGCCCCCGGGCCGCTGACCGACTTCCTGGTCGCGAAGGCCGCCGACGCCTACGCCGAACTGCTCGCCGACTGGAGGCCGGTGACCGAGGGGATCATCGACCTCGTGCCCGGACCGCTGGGCAAGGGCGAGCTCGACGGGGCGCTGCGGCAGGCCATCCTGGAGCGGCTGCCGCGCACGTCGTTCCTGCCCCCGGCGCCCGCCCCGGCCGGGGACGCCGAGGAGGACCTGCCCGAGACGCTCCGGCCGCGCGACGCCGAGGTCGTCGAGGGCGCCGGCGCCGACACCGTGCGGGTGCTCGCGGAGGTGCTGCCCACCCTGCTGCCCGCCGGTCTGGAACGCCGGGTGGAGCTGCGGACGCTGGGCGTCGCCCGGGTCCGGCTGACCGACGCCGTCGACCGGCTGGCCGGGCTGGAGAAGGAGCCCGGCTGGTGGCGGCGGCTCTACGACAGCCTCGCGGGCGTCGACCCCGACCGGCTCACCGGCCTGCCCGTGCCGCTTGCTGGGGGCACCTCCCAGGCTTTCGGCTCCGGGGGAGGCAGGACCACCATCGGGCCACGCCAGGTGCTGCTGCCCAGCCCCGGCGCCGTGAGCGTCGAACCCGCGACCCTCACCCGGCTCGGCCTCAAGGTCGCCCACCCGGACGCCGCGCACCCGCTCCTGGAGAAGCTCGGCGCGCTGCCCGCGACGCCCCGCGCGGTCCTCACCACCCCGCAGGTGCGCGCCGCGGTCGCGGCCTCCCTGGAGGACGAGGGCGCGCTGTCCTGGGAGGAGGACGCGCCGGACGCCGAGGAACTGGCGGAGACGGTCCTCTCGCTGGTCCGCGACGCCGGTCTGGAACCGGGGGACGAGCCGTGGCTCGGCGCCCTCGCCCTCCCCGACGAGGACGGGGAATTGGCGCCGGCCGGGGAGCTGGTCTTCCCCGGCAGCCCCTTCGCCCAGATCATGCGTGAGGGGGAGCTCGCCTTCGTGGACGCGGAGTTCGCCGAGCGCTTCGGCGAGCAGCCGCTGGCCGCGTGCGGGGTGCTGGTCAACTTCACGCTCGTACGGAGCACCGACGTCGTCCTCGACCCGGACGAACTGGACCCGCGCGAGGGGGAGTACGCCGAGCCGGACGACCCCGGGCTGCTGGACGCGGTGGACGTCTGGTGCGAGGACGTCCTCGACCGCTTCCCCGACTCCCCGGTGCCGCCGGTCGCCACCGAGCTGGTCGCGGTACGGGACCTGGACCTCGTGGACGACGACAGATGGCCGCAGGCCCTGGCGCTGCTCGCTCAGCCGCCGCTGCGGGACGCGCTCACCCAGCCGCTGCGGATCCTGCTGCCGGACGGCACCCATGAGGTCGTACGGCCCTACACGGCCTGGTGGCTGCGCGGGCATCCGGTGCTGGACGGCCGCCGTCCGGCGGGTCTGCTCGCCGCCGGCGGCGACCCGCTGCTGCGGGGCCTGTACGACGAGGCGGACGCGACCGGGTTCGACGACGAGCAGGTGCTGCGGGCGCTGGGCGTGCGCACCTCGGTGGCGGCCCTCCTGGACGAACCGGGCGGCGGCGCCGAGCTGCTGGACCGGCTCGCCGACCCCGAGCGGCCGGTCACCGGTGCCCAACTGCACGCCCTCTACGGGGCGCTGGCCGAGCTGGACCCCGAGCAGGTGACCCTGCCCGACGACCTGCGCGCCGTCGTCGACGGCCGGGTCGAGGTCGTGGACGCGACCGGCGCGGTGGTGGTCGACTCGCCGGACCTGCTGCCCTTCACCGAGGGCGTGCCCCTGTTGCCGGTCCCGCCGGCGCGGGCGGCCGAGCTGGCGGAGCTGTTCCAGGTGCGGCGGCTGAGCGAGTCCGTCACCGGCGAGGTCGACTCCGAGGGCGCCGAGCACGACGTACCAGAGCCGGTGCGTGTCCTCCTGGGCGCGCGGACCCCGTCCTCCTACGTCGAGCACGACGAACTCGTCGTCGACGGCGTCGAGATCGACTGGCGCGTCACCGCCGACGGCGTCCTGCACGCGGCGACCCTGGAGGGGGTCGCGGCGGGCCTCGCCTGGGCGGCGGGCCAGTGGCCGCGCCGCTTCGAGGTGGCCGCCCTCCTGGAGGACCCGTCCCGCACGGAGGAACTGGCCCGGGACCGCTGGTTCGACTGAGGGGCGCCCGGTCGTGAAAGTTCGGGCACATTTTCCTCACCGGTCCTGCAACCATCCGCCCCCGCGGCGGGTCTGATCGCGTGAGTCAACAGACTCCACGATGACTTGGGCCTCGTCGCGCTCACGCGCCGCAGCGAGCGAAGGGCAGCGAGGCCCCTCTCCTCCATGGGGAACACACACATGCGCATACGAGCCACCGTGGCCGCCGTCTCCGGCGCCCTGGCCCTGTCCGCCCTGACCGCGCCGATCGCGCAGGCCGACGCGAACGGCGCCGAACTGGACCGTCCGAGCATCGCCGAGCGCTTCGGCACTCCCTCCGCCAAGTCGTCCGCGCGCGTCGGCGCGCAGGCGGTGCCCACCATCAACGCGGTGACGATCAACTCCAACACGAGCATGGTCGTCGGCACCGGCGCCAAGACGATCAAGGTGTACGTGAAGGCCACCCACCCGAGCGGCATCTCGGACGCCTACATCGACCTGTGGCACGGCAGCGACCCCGAGTACGACATCGACGGCTACCTCCCGCCGAACGAGGAGGTCGCCTCCTGCACGGCCAGCAGCGCCACGACGTCGACCTGCAAACTCACCATCACCGCCACGCCCGGCACGACCGGCGACCTGGTGGGCAAGGTGTACAGCAACATCCTCGCCGGTACCTGGAACGTCTCCGTCGGTGTCCTGGCCAACGACGGCGAGGTCTTCTACACCGACTTCTACAAGACCCACAAGGTCCAGCGCGCCTCCGTGCTCACGGTCAACGCCAATCCGGAGCCGGTGAAGAAGGGCGGTACCCTCACCGTCACGGGCAAGCTGACCCGCGCCGACTGGCCGACCCGCAAGTACGTCGGTTTCAGCGGCCAGAAGGTCGCCCTGCAGTTCCGCAAGTCCGGCCCCACCTCGTACGCGAACGTCAAGGGCATCACCGCCGCCACCGGCGGTGCGCTGAAGACCACCTACAAGGCGTCCTACGACGGCTACTGGCGCTTCAACTACTCGGGCATCGCGAGCACCGCGGCGATCAGCGTCGCGGGTGACTACGTCGACGTGAAGTAGGCGACGGCTCGCCCGGGTGGGACCGGTACTCCACGAAATCCGCCAACTTCCCCCACCCGGGCAACCGTTCCCCGTACTCGCCTATCTGATCAGGAGAGCCAACAGGCTCCGAGATCACTCGCGACCACCTGGGGAACGCATGCGCATACGTGCCACTGTCGCCGCCGTCACCGGCGCCCTGGCCCTCTCCGCCCTCGCCGTACCGGCCACGCACGCCGCCGGCGGCGACGGCTTCGACCACCGCGAGGCGTTCGCGAAGATCAGCCGGGCCGCGCACAAGGGCGACCGTGCCCCGGGTGGGCCGTACGACATGGACGTCACGTTCTCGGACTTCAAGATCGCCAAGGCGGTCAAGCTCGGCTCGGGGACGCACTACTCCACGACGGTCACCTACAAGCTGACCCACGCCGCCGGCATCGACGTGAAGGCCGCGGACTTCCTGACGAACCCGGTCCTCTACCGCGGTGAGATCGACGCCCCGACCAGCGTCACCCTCGTCGGCGTCCGGCCCGCCACCTGCGCGGTCACCACCGCGACCACCGCCACCTGCACGGGCAAGATCGACTTCTACCCGCGCGAGGACCTGCTCAACTCCGACGCCGGCGCCTGGAAGGCGGGCGCCGTCGCCGTCGCGCTCAACGGTCAGGACCCCGAGGGCCTGGAGTTCGACATCACCAAGGTCGGCTACGCCGAGAAGGGCGACCTCGGGACCACGCTGGTGCAGCGGGCCACCACGCTCGCCGTCGACGCCACCCCCGAGCCGGTGAAGAAGGGCAAGACCCTCACCATCACGGGCAAGCTCTCCCTCGCCAACTGGGAGACCGGCAAGTACGTCGGCTACGTGAACCAGTCGGTGGCCCTGCAGTACCGCAAGAAGGACGTCACGACGTACTCCAACGTCAAGGGCATCAAGACCAACAGCAAGGGCGAGCTGAGGACGACGGTCACGGCGTCGGCGGACGGCTACTACCGCTTCACGTTCAAGGGCAAGACGACCGTCCCGGCCGTCAACGCGACCGGCGACTACGTCGACGTCCAGTAGGTCCTAGGCGGGGAAACGGCGGTCGACCCATCTCCAGAGGAACTCCAGGGCGACCGCCGCACCCGCGGCCATTCCCACCGCGATCCACGGCACCGTCATCCCCACCAGCTTCAGGGCGAAGAAGTCCTGCAACCAGGGCACCACCAGCACCACCACGAACAGCGCGCCCATCGTCGCCACCAGCGCGACCCGCCACCAGGTGTAGGGCCGGGCGACGATCGCGAGCACCCACATCGCGATCAGGAACAGCGTCAGCGTCGCCGCGCTCGTCTCCGCCGCCAGCGCTCCCGGCCCGGTGTAGTACCGCTGGGCGATCAGATACGTGGCGAACGTGGCCACCGCGGCCAGCACTCCGCCCGGGACGGCGTACCGCATCACCCGCCGCACGAAGTTCGGCCTCGCCCGTTCCTTGTTGGGCGCCAGGGCGAGGAAGAAGGCCGGGACACCGATTGTCAGGGTGGACAGCAGCGTCAGATGGCGCGGCAGGAACGGGTACTCGACCTGCCAGCACACCACCAGGATCGCCAGCAGCACCGAGTACACCGTCTTGACCAGGAACAGGGTCGCCACGCGCGTGATGTTGCCGATGACGCGGCGGCCCTCCGCCACCACCGACGGCAGCGTGGCGAAGCTGTTGTTCAGCAGCACGATCTGTGCCACCGCCCGGGTCGCCTCCGAGCCCGAGCCCATCGCGACCCCGATGTCGGCGTCCTTCAGGGCGAGCACGTCGTTCACACCGTCGCCGGTCATCGCGACCGTGTGCCCCCGGGACTGGAGCGCCCCCACCATGTCGCGCTTCTGCTGCGGGGTGACCCGCCCGAACACCGTGCCCTCGTCCAGGGCCCCGGCCATCTCCGCGCGGCCGGCGGGCAGGGCGCGCGCGTCCACCGTGGCACCGGTCAGCCCCAGCTTGCCGGCGACCGCCCCGACCGACACCGCGTTGTCGCCGGAGATGACCTTGGCGGCGACGTCCTGGTCGGCGAAGTAGCGCAGGGTGTCGGCGGCGTCGGGGCGCAGCCGCTGTTCCAGCACGACGAGGGCGGCGGGCTTGGCGTCCCGGGTGATCGCGGGGGAGTCCAGCTCGCCCGAGACGCGGGCCAGCAGCAGCACCCGCAGCCCCTGCTCGTTCAGCCGGTCGGTCTCGGCGAGGGCGGGGTCGTCCTCGGTGAGCAGGACGTCGGGCGCGCCGAGGAGCCACGTACTGGACTCGCCGTTGCCCTCGCTGAAGGCGGCGCCGCTGTACTTGCGGGCGGAGGAGAAGGGCAGCGCCTCGACGCAGCGCCAGTCCTCGCTGTCCGGGTAGGCGCCGATGATCGCCCGGAGGGAGGAGTTGGGGCGCGGGTCGGACTCGCCGAGGGCGCCGAGCACCTGCCGTACGTACGCCTCGTCGTTGCCGTCCAGCGTGCGCAGCTCGGTGACGTCCATGCCGCCCTCGGTGAGGGTGCCGGTCTTGTCGAGGCAGACGGTGTCGACGCGGGCCAGCCCCTCGATCGCGGGCAGTTCCTGGACCAGGCACTGCTTGCGGCCGAGCCGGATCACGCCGATCGCGAAGGCGACGGAGGTGAGCAGCACCAAGCCCTCGGGGACCATGGGGACGATGCCGCCGACGGTGCGGGCGACGGAGTCCTTGAAGTCGCTCTCCTTCACCACCAGCTGGCTGATGATCAGGCCGATGGCGGTCGGCACCATCATCCAGGTCACGTACTTGAGGATCGTCGAGATCCCCGAGCGCAGCTCGGACTGGACGAGGGTGAAGCGGGACGCCTCCTCGGCGAGCTGGGCGGCGTACGCCTCCCGCCCCACCTTGGTCGCCTGGAACGCCCCGACCCCGGCGACCACGAAGCTGCCGGACATGACCTCGTCCCCCGGCTGCTTGACGACCGGGTCGGCCTCGCCGGTGAGCAGTGACTCGTCGATCTCCAGCCCGTCGGCCTCGACGCATCTCCCGTCGACCACGACCTTGTCGCCCGGCCCGATCTCGATCAGGTCGTCCAGCACGATCTGCGCGGTGCCGACCTCGGTGGCCACCCCGTCGCGCCGCACGGTCGGCCGCACCTCGCCGATCAGGGCCAGGGAGTCCAGGGTCTTCTTCGCGCGCCACTCCTGGAGGATGCCGATGCCGGTGTTCGCGAGGATGACGAATCCGAACAGGCTGTCCTGGATGGGCGCGACGACCAGCATGATCGCCCAGAGCACACCGATGATCGCGTTGAAGCGGGTGAAGACGTTGGCGCGGATGATGTCGGCCATCGACCGGCTGCTGCGCACCGGCACGTCGTTGACCTGCCCCCGGGTGACCCGCTCGGCGACCTCGGCGGTGGTCAGCCCGGCCGTGCGGGAGGGCACGCGCAAGGGGTGCACGGGGTCGAGACCGGCGCCCGCGTCGATGTGCGTCATGCATTCGACGGTACGTGCGGAACTACGGCTTCACCTGCCGAGTGCGGGGAAGATCCGACCTGGGGAGGACCGCGGCGGCGCCGTGGTCGTACGGCGGTCGTACGGCGGTCGCGCGACGGCCCTAGGGGGTCGTACGGCAGCCTTACGGGGAGGTGTCCGTGCGGTGTGCGGTGAGGAGCAGGTACTCCCATTCCATGACGGTCGGTCCGCTGCCCGCCGCCCTGTCGTGCCGCCGGGCGAGCTCCGCCAGGTCGCGGTCGAGGGCGGCGAGGCGTTCCGGGTCCTCCGCGTGTGCCCGGTAGACGGCGAGCACGGGGCCGTAGCGCTCCTTGAAGTAGTCCCGGAAGCCCTCGGGTGTCTCGAAGCGGTCGACGAGGACGGTCCGGCGCTCGGCGCTCACGTCCGTCACCCGGTCCCCCAGCAGCGCCCGCACATGGTCGGGGTCGCCCCACAGCGGGGCCGGCCGCGCGCCGGGCGGAGGGGGCGGCGCGTACGGCTTGAGCGCGGTCAGCAGTTGTCCGAGGAAGCCCTCGGGTGTCCAGCTCAGCAGCCCGATGGTGCCGCCCGGCCGGCAGACGCGGACCAGTTCGTCGGCGGCGGCCTGGTGGTGCGGGGCGAACATGACGCCGACGCAGGAGAGCACGGTGTCGAAGTCGGCGTCCGCGAAGGGCAGGGCCTCGGCGTCGGCCTCCCGCCACCTCAGGTCCACACCGCTCCTGTCGGCCATGAGGCGTCCGGCTTCCAGGAGTTCGGGCGTCAGATCGCAGGCCACCACGTCCGCGCCGGCCAGGGCCGCCGGGATCGCGGCGTTGCCGGTGCCGGCGGCGACGTCCAGCACCCGGTCGCCGGCCTTCACCCCGCACGCCTCGACGAGCAGCGCCCCCAGCCCCGGGATGATCTCGGCGGCGACGGAGGGGTAGTCGCCCGAGGCCCAGATCGCCCGGTGCTTGGCCTTCAGGGTCCGGTCCGCCTCGGCGGTGTCCCGCTGCTGTGCCATGGCGCTGCTCCTCACCGGGTCGGCCACGGCCGGGCGTCGCCGCCGTGACGCTCGGCGGCTGCCGGTTCGGACCCGCCGTCGCTGCCCGTCGTCCCGGCCCCCGCCGTTCCGCCTGCCGTTGTCCGCCTGCCGTTGTCCGCCTGCCGTTTCGGCCTGCCGTTTCAGCCTGGCACGAGGTGGACGTGGCGACGACCGGGGGAGCGCCCGGCCGCTCGCGCGGGCTCAGTCCGCCGGGGCCGCGGGCGAGGTCGTGGCCTGTGCGGACCGCGCCCGCTTGATGGCGGCGTCGCGCCGGCGCACGTACCAGATGCCGATGAAGCCCAGGCCGCCGCCGGCCAGGCAGGTCCACAGCCACCAGGTGTGGCCGTGCTCGTCGAACCAGCCGTAGAAGGGCAGCTGGACGAGGAAGAGGGCGAACCAGACGATCGTGCCGCCGATGATGGTGCCGACCACGGGGCCCTCCAGGGGCTCCGGCGCCTCGTGCTTGGGGGTCCACTTCGCCATGCACACAGCTTACGAGGCCCTCGGGCGGGTCCGGTCGGCGCGGGGGCGGTGCGGCCGGCCGACGACGGCACACGGGTCTACGCGCGGAGATGGAACTTCGACCCTCATATGTTCATACTGAAACCGTTTACCTTTGACCGGTTCTGCTCGTAGGAAAGTACCAATGCCCACCTCGGCCTCCCCCAAGGCTCCCGCGCCCGAGCAGCCGGGCAGCGCGCCCGCGTACGGCGCCCTCGACCGCTACTTCAAGATCTCGGAACGCGGCAGCTCGCTCGCCCGTGAGGTCCGAGGCGGTTTCGCCACCTTCTTCGCGATGGCCTACATCATCGTGCTGAACCCGATCATCCTCGGCAGCGCGAAGGACATGTACGGCAACCAGCTCGACAACGGTCAGCTGGTCACCGCCACGGCGGTGACCGCCGCCTTCACCACCCTGCTGATGGGTGTCATCGGCAACGTGCCGATCGCGCTCGCCGCCGGTCTCGGGGTGAACTCGGTCGTCGCCCTCCAGCTCGCCCCCCGGATGTCCTGGCCGGACGCCATGGGCATGGTGGTGCTGGCCGGTTTCGTGGTGATGCTGCTGGTCGCCACCGGCCTGCGCGAGCGCGTGATGAACGCCGTGCCCTACGGCCTGCGCAAGGCCATCGCCATCGGTATCGGCCTGTTCATCATGCTGATCGGTCTCGTGGACGCCGGCTTCGTCGCCCGTATCCCGGACGCCGCCCAGACCACCGTCCCGCTCCAGCTCGGCGCCACCGGTCACCTCAACGGCTGGCCGGTGCTGATCTTCGTGCTCGGCGTGCTGCTGACGCTGGCGCTGATCGTGCGCAAGGTCTCCGGCGCGATCCTGATCTCGATCGTGGCGATGACCGTGCTCGCCGTGATCATCAACGCGATCGCCGACGTCCCGTCCTGGGGCCTGACCACGCCCACGTGGCCCGGCAACCCCGTCGCCACCCCCGACTTCGGTCTGCTCGGCCAGGTCAGCCTGTTCGGCGGCTTCGCCAAGGTCGGAGTGCTGACCGGCATCCTGTTCGTCTTCACGGTCCTGCTGTCGTGCTTCTTCGACGCGATGGGCACGATCATGGGCGTCAGTGACGAGGCCAAGCTGACCGACGCCGAGGGTCAGATGCCGGGCATCAACAAGGTGCTCTTCGTCGACGGCATCGCCGTCGCCGCCGGCGGCGCCAGCTCCTCCTCGGCCACCACCTGCTTCGTGGAGTCCACGGCGGGCGTCGGCGAAGGGGCCCGTACCGGTTTCGCGAACGTCGTCACGGGTGCGCTGTTCGCCGTCGCGCTCTTCCTGACGCCGGTCGCCACGATGGTGCCGTCCCAGGCGGCCACGCCCGCGCTGCTCGCGGTCGGCTTCCTGATCATGGCCGGATCCATCCGGGAGATCGACTGGGCGGACTACACGATCGCCATCCCGGCCTTCGTGACGATGCTGATGATGCCGTTCACCTACTCGATCACCAACGGCATCGGGATGGGCTTCATCACCTTCGTGGTGCTGCGGCTCGCGGCGGGCCGGGGCCGGGAGGTCCCGGCGGCGATGTACGTGGTGTCGGCGGTCTTCGCCTTCTACTACCTGATGCCGGCGCTGGGTCTCACGTGACCCCGTAGAACCGCTCCGTCTCCTCGACGGCGGCCTGGAACCGCTCGTCGAAGTCCTCGCGGATGAGCGTCCGGACGACATAGTCCTGGACGCTCATTCCGCGTTGCGCCGCCCGGTGCCGCAGGCGTTCGAGCAGGTCACCGTCTATTCGCAGGCTGAGCACACTGGTCCCCATGGGGATGAGGGTCGGGGGCGCCGCCGGGCGGCGTGTCACGTTCCGCGGCCGGATCACTCGTATGGGTGAAGCTGGGGTTTCGTGAGGCGTCTCACGGGCATCCAGGTGTGTCCCGGGTGTTCCTTAGCGAGGGTAATGAGTTAAGCTAAAGAACATGCCGGACCTTACCCATGGCGACGACGCTGCCGCCGTGAACTCCCTGCGATCCGCCGTGATGCGACTGTCCCGTCGGCTCAAGCACCAGCGGGTCGACGAGTCGCTGAGCCCGACCGAGATGTCGGTCCTGGGCACCCTGGCGCGCTGCGGCACCGCCACCCCGGGCGAGCTCGCCCGGAAGGAGCACGTGCAGCCGCCGTCCATGACACGCATCGTGGCTCTGCTGGAGGCCAAGGGGCTGGTCCGGCTGGAGCCGCACCCCGAGGACCGGCGCCAGAAGGTCGTCACGCAGACGGAGCGCGCCGAGGTGATGCTCGAGGAGAGCCGCCGCAAGCGGAACGCGTTCCTGGCCTCGCTGGTCGAGGACCTCGACGAGGACGAGTGGGCCAAACTGCGCGCCGCCGCCCCCGTGCTGGAGAAGCTCGCGCATCTGTGACCGCACCGCCGGAGGAGGCGAACCCTTTTGAGTACGGGATCCGGAGCAGATTCCGCCCCCGCACCGACCACCCACGACCCCCAGCCCGTTCCTGACGACCCCCAGCCCGTTCCTCAGCCGGCCCCTGGGTCCGTTCCTCAGCCGGCTCCTCGGTCCGTCCCCGATCCGCCGGACCTCGCGGCCGAGGGCACCCGTAAGTCCTCGATGTTCAGCTCGCTGAAGATCCGGAACTACCGTCTCTTCTTCCTCGGCCAGGTGGTCTCCAACACCGGCACCTGGATGCAGCGCATCGCGCAGGACTGGCTGGTCCTCAGCCTCACCGGCTCCGCGACGGCCGTCGGCTTCACGACGGCGCTCCAGTTCCTGCCGATGCTGTTCTTCGGCCTCTACGGCGGCGTCCTGGTCGACCGCCTTCCCAAGCGCCCGACCCTGATGGCCACCCAGACGGCGATGGCGCTCACGGGCCTGGCCCTCGCCGCGCTGACACTGACCGGCCATGTGGAGGTCTGGCACGTGTACGTCGCCGCCTTCGCGGTCGGCCTCGCCACGGTCCTCGACAACCCGGCCCGCCAGTCCTTCGTGAGCGAGATGGTCGGCCCCGACCAGCTCCAGAACGCCGTCAGCCTGAACTCCGCGAACTTCCAGTCCGCCCGCATGGTCGGCCCCGCCGTGGCCGGCGTGCTGATCACCGGCGTGGGCACGGGCTGGGCGTTCCTCTTCAACGGCCTGTCCTACGTCGCCCCGCTGGTCGGCCTGCTGCTGATGCGCGGGCGGGAACTGCACCCCGTGCGGCGCGCGCCGCGCGGCAAGGGGCAGCTGCGGGAGGGCCTGCGCTACGTCGCGGGGCGCCCGGAGCTGATCTGGCCGATCGTCCTGGTCGGCTTCATAGGGACGTTCGCCTTCAACTTCCCCGTCTATCTCTCGGCCTTCGCCGACGACGTCTTCCACGCCGGCGCGGGCACCTACAGCCTCTTCAACACGCTGATGGCGGTCGGCTCGGTGACCGGCGCACTGCTCGCCGCGCGCCGGGGCACGGCCCGGATGCGGCTGCTGGCCGCGGCGGCGCTGGTCTTCGGCACCGTGGAAATGGTGGCCGCCGCGACCCCGTCGCTGTGGCTGTTCGCCCTGCTGATGATCCCGCTCGGCATCTTCGGGATGACCGTCAATGTCACCGCCAACACCGGCATCCAGATGGCCACCGACCCGGCGATGCGGGGCCGTGTCATGGCCCTCTACATGATGGTCTTTTTGGGCGGCTCCCCGGTCGGCGCGCCGATCGTCGGCTGGATCACGGACACCTACGGCGCCCGCGCCGGCCTCGCGACCGGAGGCGCGGTCGCGGCCCTGGCCGCCACGGCCATCGGCCTGATCCTGGCCCGCGTCGGCGGTCTGCGACTGTCGGTGCGCTGGCATCAGGGCCACCCGAGGGTCCGGTTCGTCCCCCGGGAGGTGAAGGAGGAACTGGCGGCGGTGGCGTGACCCGGGGTACGGGGGGTGCGGTCAGTCGCGGGGGAACTCGTCGGTCTTGAGGACGAGGTCGACCACCGTGCCGGTCAGGTCGATCTCGTCACCGAAGTCGAAGCCGAGCTCGCCCCGGTACTCCCCGTCCTTGGGCTGGGTGTAGAGGTGCCAGCGGCCGGTGTACGGATCGACGACGAGGTACACCGGGACCTCGGCGGCCGCGTACGCGTCCTTCTTGGGGCCGTAGTCGTTGGCGGCGGTCTTCTTGGAGATCACCTCGGCGACGAACTCGACGTCCTCGTGGCGCCAGAGTCCGCCGGGTTGCTTCTCGGCGTCCTCGGCCATCACCGTCACGTCGGAGGCGAAGCCGTTGAGGTGGCCCGGGTAGTCGATCCGGACGTCGGACTTCACGCGCTTGCGCGGGTACTTGGTGCGCAGCTGGTCGTAGATTGCGGCGATGATCTCCCAGTGCGTGTCACGCTGCGGCGCCATGAAGATGTTCCCCTCGACGATCTCGACCTTGTATCCCTCGGGGACGGGCATCCTCTCGAGCCACTCGAACATCATGTCGAGCGTGAGTTCGCCGCTGCTTCGGGCCATCTCGATCCTGTCTTCAAGGACGGTCATCGTGGCGCTCCTCCCCGGCTGCCGCTCACCCGAGCGCAGCCGCGCGGTACAACGATACGCACGGTGACCGGGTCGCGTCCGGACGTGGGAGGCGTACCCGCACACTGGCCTCATGAGACTCTTCGCCGCCCTGCTGCCGCCCGAGGACGTCGCCGAGGAACTGGCCTCGGAGGTGAGAGCTCTGAAGGGGCTGCCCGGTGCGGACGGGCTGCGCTGGACCGAGCGGGCCGGGTGGCACTTCACGCTCGCGTTCTACGGAGAGGTCCACGATGACCTGGTGCCGGAGCTGGCGGAGCGGCTGGGGCGGGCGGCCCGGCGGACGGCGGCGTTTCCGCTGGCGGTGCGGGGTGGTGGGCAGTTCGGGCAGGGGCGTGCGCTGTGGGCCGGGGCGGAGGGGGACCTCGCGACGCTGCGGCTGCTGGCGGAGCGGGCGGAGGCGGCTGCGCGCAAGGCGGGGGTGGAGATGGGGGAGCACCGGCGGTACAAGGCCCATCTGACGCTGGCCCGGAGCCGGGACGCGCGGGACGTACGGCCGTATGTCGACGCGCTGGCCGGGTTCACCGGCCGTACCTGGACCGTGGACGAGCTCGCGCTGGTGCGGAGCAATCTGCCGACGTCCGGGGTGCCGGGGGAGCAGCCGCGCTACGAGGCGGTCGCCCGCCGGCGGCTCGGCGGGGCCGGTTAGTCTCGGTACGTGGACCCGAAAACCCGGAACCGGATCATGGCCGGTGCGCTTGTACTCATGTTCGTGGTGGTTGCCCTGGCCTCGGCGGTCAGGTAGCCGCCGGCTGAGGGCGCCCAGGGGGCGGGGGCTGCGGGCTGTTCGGCGGGCTTGAGGCTGTCGGTGGCTGGTCGCGCAGTTCCCCGCGCCCCTTGGGGGTTGGTGGGCCGTTGGGTGTGAGGTAGCGCCCGGGGGGCGGGGGCTGCGGGTCGTTGGGCGGGCTTGAGGCTGTCGGTGGCTGGTCGCGCAGTTCCCCGCGCCCCTTGGGGGTTGGTGGGCCGTTGGGTGTGAGGTAGCGCCCGGGGGGGCGGGGGCTGCGGGCTGTTGGGCGGGCTTGAGGCTGTCGGTGGCTGGTCGCGCAGTTCCCCGCGCCCCTTGGGCGGTGGTTGTTACCAGGCGAAGGACTCCGGGGACGGGCCCGGGCCCGGGAAGATGTCGTCCAGGGCGGCGAGGAGTTCGTCGGACAGGTCCAGCTCGACGGCGCGCAGCGCGGATTCCAGCTGCTCGGCGGTGCGCGGGCCGACGATCGGGCCGGTCACGCCGGGACGGGTGAGCAGCCAGGCCAGGGCGGCCTCGCCGGGCTCCAGGCCGTGCTTGTCGAGGAGGTCCTCGTAGGCCTGGATCTGTGCGCGTCCCGCCGGGTCGGCCAGGGTGTCGGCGGCCCGCCCGGTGGCGCGCCGGCGGCCCTCGACCTCCTTCTTCAGCACACCGCCGAGCAGCCCGCCGTGCAGCGGCGACCACGGGATGACGCCGAGGC
This sequence comes from Streptomyces sp. NPDC089424, assembly GCF_044749345.1. NCBI lineage: Bacteria > Bacillati > Actinomycetota > Actinomycetes > Kitasatosporales > Streptomycetaceae > Streptomyces > Streptomyces sp. NPDC089424. The sequence goes on along the minus strand of NZ_JBIVHU010000012.1, from coordinate 40,215 downwards.
CGTAGTCCTGCGCGGCCGGGATGACCTCCATCTCGGCACGGCGCTCGGCGAGGTTGTAGAGGCACTGCTCGCTGACGAGGCCGATGGTGCCGCCGCGGCGGGCGGCGGTCTCGTTGGCCTGGGCGATCTTGTAGCCGGGGAAGTTGCTGGACCCGGCGTACAGGATCTTGCCCTGCTGCACCAGGACGTCGATCGCCTGCCAGATCTCGTCGAACGGCGTGTCCCGGTCGATGTGGTGGAACTGGTAGAGGTCGATGTGGTCGGTCTGGAGCCGCTTGAGGCTGGCGTCCACCGCGCGGCGGATGTTCAGCGCGGAGAGCTTGTCGTGGTTGGGCCAGGCGGGGGAGCCGTCGCCCGCCATGTTGCCGTACACCTTGGTGGCGAGGACGACCTTGTCCCGCCGGTCGCCCCCCTTGGCGAACCAGTTGCCGATGATGCGTTCGGTACGGCCCTTGTTCTCGCCCCAGCCGTAGACGTTGGCGGTGTCGAAGAAGTTGATTCCCGCGTCCAGCGCCGCGTCCATGATCGCGTGACTGTCGGCCTCGTCCGTCTGCGGGCCGAAGTTCATCGTGCCGAGGACGAGGCGGCTGACCTTGAGTCCGGTGCGTCCGAGCTGCGTGTACTTCATGGTGTCCAAGCCAACGGCTTGAAGTGCGCTCCAGGCAAGCACCGTTCAGCGCGAGACGAGCACCGCGAGGCCGAGTACGACGGTCGGTGTGAGCACCAGCGTGGCGAGATGGGTGAGCAGGGTGCGCCACAGGGCGAGCGCGGCGAACAGCAGCATGCCGCCCGCCAGCCAGTAGACGAAGAGCCGGAGGGCGAGCCCTTCGGCCGCGTTCTCCTGCGCGCCGGTGGTCACCTCGGCCCCCAGGACGCCGCCGATCGTCATCAGGAGGAGCCCGCAGCACACCAGCGGGTTCACCACCCCGACGGTGACCGCGAGCGGTCCGTCCGCCCGGCGGACGCCTCTCCACAGTCGTATCGCGCTCATGAGCAGGGAAGCGTACCCGGGACGACCGGCCGAGGCCGTGGACGGAGGGACACCGACATGCCGGCTGCCCAGATCGACACCCTGGTACTCCTGCTGCGCCGCACCCTCGGCGACCGCGTCCTCGGCGTCTACCTGCACGGTTCGGCCGTCCTCGCGGGCCTTCGTCCACACAGCGACCTCGATGTGCTCGCCGTCGTGGACGGGCCGACGAGCCATATCCAACGCAAGGAACTTGTCCGGGAGTTGCTCGAGGTCTCCGGCGGGGCGGCGGGCCGCCCGGTGGAGTTGACCGTCGTACGCCACGACGCGGTCAGTCCGTGGCGGCACCCGCCGAACTGCGAGTTCCTGTACGGCGAACGGCTGCGGGCCGAGTACGAGCGGGGCGTGGTGCCCGGCCCGCCCCGATGCCCGACCTGGCGCCGCTGATCACCATGGTGCGGCAGGGCGACACGCCCCTTCACGGGCCCCCGCCCGCCGCCCTGCCGGCCCCCGTCCCGCATGCGGACCTGCGGCGGGCGATCGTCGAGGGCGACCCGGAGCTGCTGGCCGACCTGGGCCCGGACACCCGTAACGTCCTGCTGACCCTCGCCCGGATCTGGGTCACGCTCGCGACCGGGGCCATCCGCTCGAAGGACGCGGCCGCCGACTGGGCCCCGGAACGCCTCGCGCCCGCGCACCGCCCCTCCCTGGCGTGGGCGCGGGCCGGCTATCTGGGCCAAGAGACGGGGGCGGCCCCGTCGGGCGCCGCCGCGCGGGCGTGCGCCGACGCGCTCGTGCGCGGGCTGCGCGCCGTCGCCGATCAGCCCTCGTAGGCGGCGCCCAGCCCCCAGCCCTGGTGCAGCGCCTCCGCGAACGCCTGGGCGATCTTGTGCTCGCCGCTCGCGTTCGGGTGGGTGCCGTCGTAGGTGTCGGTGTGGATGTCGTACGACGCGGGCGGTGTGGCCAGCAGCAGCGGCGAGCGGGGCTCGTCCAGGTCGGCGACCGCCTTCGCGAGGAGTTCGTTGAAGGCGGTCACCTGCTCGGCGAAGGGGGCGTCCGACGTGCAGCGCACGTTCGGGATCACCGGGAGCGCGACGATGCGGACGCGCGGGGCGGCCTCGCGCGCGGCGGCGACGAAGGCGCGCACGTTGTCGGCCGTCTGCTCGGCGTTCGTGTAGAAGCCGAGGTCGATCAGGCCCAGCGAGACCAGCAGCACGTCCGCGCGGCACTCGCGCACCGCCGGGCCGATCAGCGGGGCCATGTGCAGCCAGCCCTCGCCCCAGCCGGCCAGGTGGGCGCGGGGGAAGTCGGGCTCCGCGTAGGCGTGGGAGCCGGGCGCATCGGCCGTCTTGTCGTACAGCGTCTCGCGCGGGCCGACGAGCGTGAAGGGGCCGTCGTACGTCTCGCACAGGTGCCGCCACATCCGGTAGCGCCAGGTGTGTTCGCCCGCGCTGCCGATGGTCATGGAGTCGCCTACGGGCATGAACCTGAGCATCCGCTCATGATGGTCGATCGGCGTCGCGGGTGGGGTGTGAGGCCCGCCACCCCGGTGAAAAGCCTGACGGGATGGCAGTCTTGGGGGCATGCGCCGCTCCCTCGCCCTCCTCGCCGCTGCCCTCCTCGCGGGCGCGCTCACCGTGCCGACCGCCTCCGCAGCCGACGGCGACGAGGGGTTCACGATCAAGGACCCGCGCATCACCGAGTCCAGCGGCCTCGCCGCGTCCCGGCAGCACCCCGGGATCTACTGGACCCACAACGACAGCGACGACGGCGCCTATCTGTACGCCGTGGACAGCGCGACCGGCGAGACCGTCGCCACCCTCACCCTGACCGGCGTCGGCCGCCCCCGTGACGTCGAGGCCGTCTCCATCGGGCCCGGCGACCAGATCTACGTGGGCGACATCGGCGACAACCTCGGCGGCACCTGGGACCACGTCTGGATCTACCGGCTGCCCGAGCCCAAGGAGCTGAAGGACCAGACCCTGCGGGCCACGCAGTACGTCGTCAAGTACTCCGACGGGGCGCGGGACGCCGAGTCGCTCGTGGTCCACCCGAAGACGGGGCGGGTCTACGTCATCGACAAGAACGAGGCCGGCGGGCACCTGTACGAGGGCCCGGCGCAGCTGTCCTCGTCCGGCACGAACGTCTTCGAGCCCGTCGCCGCCGTCCCCGACCTGGAGGCCACCGACGCGGCGCTCTCCCCGGACGGCGAACGGCTCGTCGTACGCAGCTACTTCGGCTCGCTCGCCTACGACTGGAACGACGGCCGCATCAAGCGCACCGGGCGGCTCGGCGTGCCGTCGCTGGGGCAGGGCGAGTCGGTGACGTACACGGCCGACGGGACGAAGGTGATGTTCGGCAACGAGGGCGCCGGCAGTTCGGTGGAGCCCCTGGACGCCCCCGGCGGCTCCGCGGCGGACGGATCCGGCAAGTCCCCCTCCCAGGAGGGCGGTTCCGCCGCCGGCAACAGCGAGGACGGCGGCATCTCCGTCGGCGGCGGGGCCGTCGCCGTGGCCGTCGCGGGCGCCCTGATCCTCGCCCTCAGCCGCCTACGCCGCCGCCGCTAGCCCGCCGGCGGCTGCCCTGCGCACGCGCCGATGCCGCTGAGCCGGTCACGCCGCCCGGGGGCTGCCGAGTCCGTCGTGCCCGCCGAGCCGGTGCTGCCCGCCGAGAGCGCTGAGCCCGTCGCGCCCGTTGCGCCGCCCGGGGGCCGCTGAGCCCGTCGTGCCGGTCACGCCGCCCGGGGGTTGCCGAGTCCGTCGTGCCGGTCACGCCGCCCGGGGGTTGCCGAGTCCGTCGTGCCGGTCACGCCGCCCGGGGGCTGCCGAGTCCGTCGTGCCCGCCGAGCCGGTGCTGCCCGCCGAGGGCGCTGAACCCGTCACGCCCGTTGCGCCGCCCGGGGCTTGCTGAGTCCGTCGTGCCCGCCGAGTCGGTGATACCCGCCGGGGGCGCTGAGCGTGTCCCGCCCGCTGAGCCCTTGGCGCCCACCGAGGCCGTCGCGGCGGCCGCGCCCGTTGAGGCCGCTCAGGCGCCGAGGCCGTTGTGGCCCTCGGGCCTGTAGGGCCCGGCTGACCCCAACGGTCGTCGAGGCAGCCGCGATGGCCGTGTCCGGCGCGCCTGTCGCGGTTGCCGCGCTCGGCCCGTCGCGGCCGTGGAGCCCGCCGTGTCCGCCGCGCCCTGTCGTGGTTGCCGCGTCCGGCGAGGCGATTCAGCTCCCCGGCGCTGATGAGTTCGGCGGGGCCGGCGTGGTCCGGCGGGCGGTTACCAGGGTTTCCAGGCCGTCCAGGATGCGTTGGAGGCCGAACTCGAAGTGGTCGAAGTCGGGGCCCCAGGTGTTCTCGTCCAGGGAGGCCATGACCGGGTAGCGGCCGCTGGCCATGACCTTCTCCAGGACCGGTACCTGCGCCTCCCAGAACTCGGCGTCGGTCAGGCCCGTCCGGTGCTCCGCCTCCTCGTGGTGCACCTGGGTGCGGGCGGCGCCGACGACGTAGGAGTCGACGAGGACGATCGCCGAGACGAGCTCGCGGTCGGCGAGGCCCATCGGGCGGATCCGGGTGAGGACCTTCTCCATGCCCTCGATGGCGGCGGGGCCGAGGATCGGGCGCGACTGGTTGACCTGGAGCAGCCAGGGGTGGCGGCGGTAGAGGTCGAGCGTGGCGCGCCCCAGCGCCTCCAGGGCGCCGCGCCAGCCGCCGTCGCCGAGACCGGCCGGTTCGTCGGAGGGGCGCTGCACGCGGTCCAGCATCAGGTCGAGCAGCTCACCCTTGCCGGGGACGTAGCGGTACAACGACATCGCGCCGGTGCCCAGTTCGGCGGCGACGCGCCGCATCGACACCGCGTCCAGCCCCTCCGCGTCCGCGACCCGGACGGCGGCTTCCACGATCCGGTCGAGCGTCAGGCCCGGCTTGGGTCCGCGACTGGGCCGCCGGCCGGTGTCCCACAGCAGTTCCAGGGTCCGCTGGATGTCGCCGCTGCCGCTGGTCTCGGTGCCGCCCTTGCCGCTCGTCATACGGCTCAGTCTAGGCGTCGGAGCGAAAACTGGGTACGACGTACGCGTAATCGGGTACGCTGTACCCAGTTAAGAGGAGAAGGGGGACCCATGAGCGACGGATACGCCGTACGGGCCGAGGGCCTGGAGAAGCGCTACGGCGAGAAACGCGCCCTGGACGGCTTCGACCTGACGGTGCGTGAGGGCAGCGTGCACGGCCTGCTCGGCCCGAACGGCGCCGGCAAGACCACCGCCGTCCGCATCCTGTCCACGCTGCTGCGGCTGGACGGCGGACGGGCGACGGTGGCCGGGCTGGACGTGGCCCGCCAGGCGCGCGAGGTGCGGGCCCGGATCGGGCTCACCGGGCAGTACGCGGCGGTGGACGAGGTGCTCACCGGCCGGCAGAACCTGGAGATGTTCGGCCGGCTGTTCCATCTGGGCGGCAAGCGGGCGAAACTGCGCGCCGCCGAGCTGCTGGAGCAGTTCGACCTGACCGACGCCGGCGACAAGGGCGTGGGCGACTACAGCGGCGGCATGCGGCGCCGCCTCGACCTCGCCGCGTCGATGATCCTGGCCCCCGCGGTCCTCTTCCTCGACGAGCCGACGACGGGCCTCGACCCGCGCAGCCGCGGCGAGGTCTGGGAGTCGGTCCGGGAACTGGTCGCGGGCGGCACGACCGTGCTGCTCACCACCCAGTACCTGGAGGAGGCCGACAAGCTGGCCTCCCGTGTCACCGTCATCGACCAGGGGCGCGCCATCGCCGACGACACCCCGGACGGGCTGAAGAACCTGATCGGCGGCGACCGGATCGAGGTCGTGGTCGCCGAGCGCTCGGACATCACGCGGGCGGTGAAGGTGGTCGCCCGGGTCTCCGACGGCGAACCGGAGACGGACGAGGCCGAGTTGCGGGTGCACGCCGCCGTCACCGACCGAGTGACCGCGCTGACGGAGGTCGCCCGCACCCTCCAGGACGAGGGCGTCCGGGTCGAGGACATCGGGCTGCGCAGGCCGAGCCTCGACGACGTCTTCCTGCGTCTGACCGGACACCGCACGGAAGCGAAGGAGCCCGCCGCATGAGCGCCGTCGACCTGGCCGGCCCGGCCCCCCGCGGACGGACGTACTGGCTGCTCGCCGACTGCTGGAACATCGTCCGCCGCGGCCTGACGCACTACCGGCGCCAGCCGGTCAACATCGCCTGGCAGCTGGGCTTCCCGATCCTGTCGGTCCTGCTGTACGGCTATGTCTTCGGCAGCGCCATGAAGGTGCCCGGCGGCGGGGACTACAAGGACTTCCTGATGCCGGGCATGTTCGTGATGACGATGGCGTTCGGCTTCATCAACACCGCCACGGTCGTGGTGTACGACTCCACCAAGGGCGTCATCGACCGGTTCCGCTCGATGCCGATGGCCTCCTCCGCGGTGGTCGCCGGGCGCGGGGTGACCGATCTGATCGTGGCCTGCGCCGAGTTGGCCATCATGATGCTGACCGCGCTCGCCATGGGCTGGCGGCCGGACGGCGGGCCGGGCTTCCTCGCCGCGTTCGGGCTGCTGCTGTGGCTGCGGTTCGCGCTGATCTGGATCGGCGTCTGGCTCGGTCTGCTGGTGCCCAACCCGGAGGCGGCGGGCGGGCTGTTCGCCGTGGCCTTCCCGCTGACGATGATCTCCAGCATCTTCGTCGCCCCGCAGCTGATGCCGGACTGGCTGGGCTGGGTGGCCGCGTGGAACCCCATCTCCTCCACGGCCGCGGCGACCCGTGAGCTGTTCGGGACGCCGGTCGGCGGGGGCGGCTCCTGGATCGAGCAGCACGCGCTGCTGATGGCGGGGGTGTGGCCGGCGGTGCTGACCCTGATCTTCCTGCCGCTCGCGGTGCGCCGCTTCCGGAAGCTGAGCAAGTAGGCCGCCGGAGCTACGGCAAGGGGCCCGGAGCGTGACGCTCCGGGCCCCTTGCCCTGCCTGGTGCCGCGTACGCCGCGTGCGTACGGCTACAGCTGCTCGATCACGTGGTCGACGCACTTCGTCAGCGCCTCGACGTCCGCCGGGTCGATCGCCGGGAACATCGCGACCCGGAGCTGGTTGCGGCCGAGCTTGCGGTAGGGCTCGGTGTCGACGATGCCGTTGGCGCGCAGCACCTTGGCGACCTCCGCGGCGTCCACCTCGTCGGTGAAGTCGATCGTGCCGATGACCTGCGAGCGCTTGGCCGGGTCGGCGACGAACGGGTTGGCGTACTTGATGTCCTCGGCCCAGCCGTACAGCGTGCGCGCGGAGGTCGCCGTACGCCGCACCGCCCAGTCCAGTCCGCCCTGGCCGTTCAGCCACTCCAGCTGCTCCTTCAGCAGGAACAGGGTGGCCAGTGCCGGGGTGTTGTACGTCTGGTTCTTGCGGGAGTTGTCGATCGCCGTCGGCAGGCTGAAGAACTCCGGCACGTGCCGCCCGGACGCGTGGACGCGCTCGGCGCGCTCGATCGCGGCGGGGGAGAAGACGCCGATCCACAGTCCGCCGTCGGAGGCGAAGGACTTCTGCGGGGCGAAGTAGTAGACGTCGGTCTCGGCGATGTCGACCGGCAGACCGCCGGCGCCGCTCGTCGCGTCCACGAGGACCAGCGCGCCCTCGTCGGCGCCGGCCACCCGCCTGATGGGCATGGCGACACCGGTCGAGGTCTCGTTGTGGGTGAACGCGTAGACGTCCACGCCCGCGGCGGCCTGCGGCTCGGGGTGCGTGCCCGGGTCGGCGGTGATGATGTCGGGCTCGGCGAGCCACGGGGCGAGCTTGGCGGCCTTGGCGAACTTCGAGCTGAACTCGCCGAAGGACAGGTGCTGCGACTTGTTCTCGATCAGGCCGTGCGTCGCGATGTCCCAGAACGCGGTCGAGCCGCCGTTGCCGAGGATCACCTCGTAGCCGTCGGGGAGCTGGAACAGCTCTCGGATGCCCTCGCGGACCGCCCCGACCAGGTTCTTGACCGGGGCCTGCCGGTGGGAGGTGCCCAGGAGGGACGTGCCGGTCGCGGCGAGGGCGTCCAGCGCCTCCGTCCGCACCTTGGAGGGACCCGCGCCGAAACGACCGTCCGCGGGCTTGATGTCAGAGGGAATCCGGATCTCAGCCACGAGGGGAGACTAGCCGCTGGGGGAAACCTGGTCGAAGCGTCGTCCGTCGGATGAGACGGCGTTTCGCGCGGGCGGCCCGGGAGGGCACAGTGGTCAGTGGCAAACCGAGTTCACACGCCTGACCGAGTCCATTACCCTGGACTGGTCAGTACAGCGAGGTGAACGTTCCCCGTCTTCGTCCCCCGTCCTTTGGAAGGCCCTCGTGAGCACGCCCAGCGCCACCCCCTCGTCCCCGGCGACGACCCCGTCCGCGCCGACCGCGACGGGCGCGCCCTCGCCGGTCCAGGGGCGGCAGGGCGGCCGCTTCGGCGACTCCCTCGGCCCGGTCGGGCTGGTGCTGGCGGGCGGTCTGTCGGTGCAGTTCGGCGGCGCCCTCGCGGTCAGCCTGATGCCGCGGGCCGGCGCGCTCGGCATCGTGAGCCTGCGACTGGCGGTGGCCGCGATCGTGCTGATGCTGGTGTGCCGGCCACGGCTGCGCGGGCACTCCCGCACCGACTGGGGCACCGTCGTCGTCTTCGGCATCACCATGGGCGCGATGAACGGCCTCTTCTACCAGGCCGTGGACCGCATCCCGCTGGGCCCGGCGGTCACCCTGGAGGTGCTCGGCCCGCTCGCCCTGTCCGTCATCGCCTCCCGGCGCGCCGTCAATTTCGTCTGGGCGGGCCTCGCCCTGGCCGGCGTCTTCCTGCTCGGCGGCGGCACCTTCGACAGCCTCGACCCGGTCGGCGCGGCCTTCGCGCTCGGGGCCGGCGCGATGTGGGCGGCGTACATCCTCTTCAGCGCGCGTACGGGCCGCCGCTTCCCGCAGGCCGACGGGCTGGCGCTGGCCATGGTGGTGGCGGCGGTGCTGTTCCTGCCGCTGGGCGTCGCGGAGTCGGGCACGAAGCTGCTGGACCCGGAGATCCTCGCGCTCGGCGCGGCCGTCGCGCTGCTGTCCTCCGTCCTGCCCTACACCCTCGAACTCCTCGCGCTGCGCCGCCTGCCCGCGCCCACGTTCGCCATCCTCATGAGCCTGGAGCCCGCCATCGCCGCGACGGCCGGCTTCCTGGTCCTGGACCAGGCCCTGACCGCCATGGAGGCCGCGGCCATCGCCCTGGTCATCGCGGCGAGCATGGGCGCGGTACGCACCCAGGTGAGCCGCCGCAAACGCCCACTGACGGCAACACCTTCCTGACGCTCGGGACGGCGCGCCGGGGAGCTCGGGGGCTAGAGTCGGATTCGTGACCGGCGATGCGCCGGGGACACGAAGGGAACGTCAGCATGAGCGTGCAGCACACCGAGACAGCCGGTGACGGACCGCTGATCCCGCGCCCGGAGCGGACGCCGGATGCCCTCCGCGCGGCATGTGCCGTGGTGGCCCCACAGCTCCTGCCTGCGTATGACCAGGCCAAGGACAAGGCCCTCGCCGAGGCGGTGGAGCATGGCTCTCTGGCCCCCGTGCACGCCTGCCTGCGGCACTGGTCCGCGCTGATCGAGATCGAACGCCACCCTGGGACGGCGAAGGAATATCACCGGGCCGAGTACCTCGCGCAACTCGCGGGCTCGCACCAAGAGGCCCGCGAGCACCTGAGCGTTGCCGCCGGAATCTATCGGGGTGCGGCTGCCGCGGTGGCCGGGGAGTGAGCTGGAGTTGGGAGTACGTCCCTGACGAGGAGACGGTCGCGTCCGGTGCGCCGCCGGCCTTCCTCGCCGAGGTCGAGAAGAAGGCCGACGAACTCGTCCGGGCAGCGGAAGCGCTTCACCTCCACGGTGCGACGTGGCAGGGTGCGGACGAAGGCGCGAGGCATGCGTTTGTCGCCGGCGGCTTCTTCGTCTACATGATCACGCCGCGCGCGGAACTCGTCACCATCTGGCAGGTCACGCCCGACCCGTTGTGATACCTACCTGCGAGAGCGCGGCCACGAAGGCGGTGAACGCGTGCGCGCCGAGGGTGAGGGTGCCGTGGGTGGGGTTCTTGGAGTCGCGGACGGCGATGTGCGCGCCGAGGTCGGCGACTTCGACGCACTCCCCGCCGCTGCTGCCGCTGTACGACGACTTACGCCACGGTGCTTGAGTCGCGGTCAGGCTGCTCTTCATAGCGTTCCTCCATCACGCGGGCGATCAGGACGGCCGAGTCCCTCGGCGAGAGGGCGGTGGCCTGCAAGCGAGCGTATCCGACGGAACGTTCCCTGATCACTTGCGGATTGGCCGTCATGTGCCCCTGGTCGTAGCTCTCGCTGTAGTGCAGGTCCGGATCGCTGTCGAACCGAAGGAGCGTGAACGAGCCCATCATTCCCGTGTGCTCACCCGACGAGAAGGGCAGCACCTGGATCTCCAGCCAAGGTTGGCCGACGAGGCGCGACAGGCGGGCGAGTTGCTCCCGCATCACCGTGCGGCCGCCGATCTCCCGATGCAGCACGGCCTCGTCCAGAACGACCCACAACACGGGCGGCTGCTCGCGTTCCAGGATGCGCTGGCGATCCAGCCGTGCCGCCACCATCTCGTCCAGATGTTGCGTGTGGTCGACGCTCAGAACGGCTCGTGCGTAGGCCTCCGTCTGCAGGAGCCCGTAAACCAACTGGCACTGATACGTCGAGATGTACGCCGCCTTCCCCTCCATCTCCGCGTACGGCTGGAACCACCCCGGCAACTGGCTGCGCAGCACCAACCCCACCAGCCGCGAGAACAACCCGTCCGTCCCCAGCGCGGCGTCCACCCGTTCGGAGAAGTCCCGTTGGGGGACCTTCGCCGCCGTCTCGATCTGCCCGATCAGCGACCCGGTGCAGAACACGATCGAGCCGAGCTGCGCCAGTGTCAGTCCCGCCGCCTCCCGGCAACGCCTGAGCTCATAGCCGTAGTAGTCCAACGGCGACGCACTCGGGTCCAGTTCACGGCTCCGCACACCGACCACCTCCCATGACGGAGAGTAGCCAAGGATGCGCACACGGGCACCGAAGTCCGTGAAATAAAATCATGCAAGCGTGCTTGATTTGTTCCGGCGTCGCTGCCACGCTCCTGCTTCATGGCCGACCCCACCCCCGTCTTCGACGACCTGCGTGCCGAAAGCGACGAACTCGACCGTCTCGTCGCCGACTTGCCGCCGCACCGCTGGACGTCGCCGACGCCCGCACCCCGCTGGACCGTCGCCCACCAGATCGCCCACCTCGCCTGGACCGACCGCTCCGCCCTGCTCGCCGTCACCGACGAGGACGCGTTCCGGGCGCTGGTCGAGAAGGCCCTCGCCGCGCCGGACTCGTTCGTGGACGACGGCGCCGACGAAGGGGCGCGGCTGGCGCCCGCCGAGCTGCTGGCGAGCTGGCGGCAGGGGCGTGCCGCCCTCGACGCGGCGCTGCGCGCGTCCCCGCCCGGTGCCCGTTTCCCCTGGTACGGCCCGCCGATGTCCGCCGCCTCCATGGCCACCGGACGGATCATGGAGACCTGGGCCCACGGCCAGGACATCGCCGACGCCCTCGGGGTCGAACGCGCCCCCACCGACCGGCTGAAGCACGTCGTCCGCATCGGCGTCCGCGCCCGCGACTTCGCCTTCGCCGCCCACGGCCTGCCCGCGCCCGGCGAGGAGTTCCGCGTCGAACTGTCCGCCCCGTCGGGCGAGGTGCTGACGTACGGGCCCGAGGACGCCGCCCAGCGTGTCATCGGATCCGCGCGAGACTTCGCGCTCCTGGTCACCCAGCGCGCCCACCGCGACGACCTGGACGTGCGCGCCGAGGGCGCGGACGCCGACCGCTGGCTGGACATCGCCCAGGCCTTCGCGGGCCCGCCCGGCGACGGCCGTCCGCCGAAGGGGGACGCCCGGTGACCCTGCGCATCGGCAACGCGTCCGGCTTCTACGGAGACCGCTTCGACGCCATGCGCGAGATGCTCACCGGCGGCGAACTCGACGTCCTCACCGGCGACTACCTCGCCGAGCTGACCATGCTCATCCTGGCCCGCGACCGGCTGAAGGACCCCGGGGCCGGCTACGCCCGTACCTTCCTGCGCCAGCTGGAGGAGTGCCTCGGCCTCGCCCACGACCGAGGGGTGCGCGTCGTCACCAACGCCGGTGGCCTCAACCCGGCCGGGCTCGCGGACGCCGTGCGGCACCTGGCCGACCGCCTCGGCATACCCGTGCGGGTCGCGCACGTCGAGGGCGACGACCTCACCGCCGCCCACCCGGGTGCGCTGGCCGCCCACGCCTACCTCGGCGGCTTCGGCATCGCCGCCTGCCTGCGGGAGGGCGCCGACATCGTCATCACCGGCCGGGTGACCGACGCGGCGCTGGTGACGGGGCCGGCCGCCGCGCACTTCGGCTGGGGGCCCGGGGACCACGACCGCCTCGCCGGCGCCGTCGTCGCCGGTCACGTCCTGGAGTGCGGCACCCAGGCCACCGGCGGCAACTACGCCTTCTTCGGCGCCCGCCAGGCGGATCTGCGCCGCCCCGGCTTCCCTCTCGCCGAGATCCACGCCGACGGCACCGCCGTCATCACCAAGCACCCCGGCACCGGCGGCTTCGTCGACGTCGGCACGGTCACCGCCCAGCTCCTCTACGAGACCGGCGCCGCCCGCTACCTCGGCCCCGACGTCACCGCCCGCCTCGACACCGTCCGCCTCACCCAGGAGGCCCCCGACCGGGTCCGTGTCGAGGGTGTGCGCGGCGAGGCCCCGCCCCCCACGCTCAAGGTCGGCCGCAACCGGCTCGGCGGCTTCCGCAACGAGGTCACCTTCGTGCTGACCGGCCTCGACATCGAGGCCAAGGCCGCCCTCGTCCGGCGGCAGATGGCGGACGCCCTCGCCAAGTCGCCGCCCGCCGAGGTCCAGTGGGACCTCGTGCGCACCGACCGTCCCGACGCGGGGACCGAGGAGACGGCCAGCGCCCTGCTGCGTCTCGTCGTGCGCGACGCCGACCAGGAGGCCGTGGGCCAGGCCCTCGGCGCCGCCGCCGTCGAACTGGCCCTCGCCAGCTACCCGGGCTTCCATGTGCTGGCGCCCCCCGGGAAGGGCACCCCCTACGGGGTCTTCGAGGCCGTGCACGTCCCCCAGGACGACGCCCCGCACACGGCGGTCCTGCACGACGGACGCCGTCTGCCCGTGGACCCGCCGCGGGAGACCCTCGTACCGGAACCCGTCGAGGCAACGCCGCTGCCCGCGCCGCTTACGGCCGGCCCGACCCGCAGCGCCCCCCTCGGTCTCGTCGCCGGAGCCCGCAGCGGCGACAAGGGCGGCGACGCCAACGTCGGTGTGTGGGCGCGCACCGAGGAGGCCTGGCGGTGGCTCGCCCACGAGCTGACCGCCGACCGCTTCCGGCAGCTGATCCCCGAGGCCCGCCACCTGCCCGTCACCCGGCACGACCTGCCCCACCTGCGCGCCCTCAACTTCGTCGTCGAGGGCGTCCTCGGCGAGGGCGTCGCCGCGCAGGCCCGCTTCGACCCGCAGGCCAAGGCCCTCGGCGAATGGCTGCGCTCCCGCCACCTGGACATCCCGGAGGCCCTGCTGTGACCGTCCTGACCTCCGCGCTCGACCCCACGAGCCCCGAGTACCGGGCCAACCGCGACGCGATGCTCGCCAAGCTCGCCGACCTCGACGCCGAGCACGCCAAGGCCCTCGCGGGCGGCGGCGAGAAGTACGTCGCCCGGCACCGCGGGCGCGGCAAGCTCCTCGCCCGCGAGCGCATCGAACTGCTCCTGGACCCCGACACGCCGTTCCTGGAGCTGTCCCCGCTCGCCGCCTGGGGCAGCGACCACACCGTCGGCGCCTCGCTCGTCACCGGCATCGGCGTGGTCGAGGGCGTGGAGTGCCTGATCACCGCCAACGACCCGACCGTACGGGGCGGCGCCAGCAACCCGTGGAGCCTGAGGAAGGCCCTGCGCGCCAACGACATCGCCCTCGCCAACCGCCTGCCCTGCATCAGCCTGGTGGAGTCCGGGGGCGCCGACCTGCCCTCCCAGAAGGAGATCTTCATCCCCGGCGGGGCCATCTTCCGGGACCTCACCCGGCTGTCGGCGGCCGGCATCCCGACCGTCGCCGTCGTCTTCGGCAACTCCACGGCCGGCGGCGCGTACATCCCCGGCATGTCCGACCACGTCATCATGGTCAAGGAGCGCGCCAAGGTGTTCCTCGGCGGCCCGCCCCTGGTGAAGATGGCCACCGGCGAGGAGAGCGACGACGAGTCCCTCGGCGGCGCGGACATGCACGCGCGCGTCTCCGGTCTCGCGGACTACTTCGCCGTCGACGAACCCGACGCGCTCCGCCAGGCGCGGCGCGTCGTCGCCCGCCTCAACCACCGCAAGGCGTACGAGGATCCGGGTCCGGCCGAGCCCCCCAAGTACGACCAGGACGAACTGCTCGGCATCGTCCCCGGCGACCTGAAGGTGCCCTTCGACCCGCGCGAGGTCGTCGCCCGGCTCGTCGACGCCTCCGACTTCGACGAGTTCAAGCCGCTGTACGGGACCAGCCTGGCCACCGGCTGGGCGACCCTGCACGGCTACCCCGTCGGCATCCTCGCCAACGCCCAAGGGGTGCTGTTCAGCGAGGAGTCGCAGAAGGCGGCCCAGTTCATCCAGCTCGCCAACCAGCGCGACATCCCGCTGCTCTTCCTGCACAACACCACCGGCTACATGGTCGGCAGCACCTACGAGCAGGGCGGCATCATCAAGCACGGCGCGATGATGATCAACGCGGTCGGCAACTCCAGGGTGCCCCACCTGTCCGTCCTGATGGGCGCCTCCTACGGCGCCGGCCACTACGGCATGTGCGGCCGCGCCTACGACCCGCGCTTCCTCTTCGCCTGGCCCAGCGCCAAGTCGGCCGTCATGGGCCCCCAGCAGCTCGCGGGCGTGCTGTCCATCGTCGCCCGCCAGTCCGCCGCCGCGAAGGGACAGCCCTACGACGACGAGGCGGACGCCGCCCTGCGCGCGATGGTCGAGCAGCAGATCGAGTCGGAGTCCCTGCCGATGTTCCTGTCCGGGCGCCTGTACGACGACGGCGTCATCGACCCGCGCGACACCCGAACCGTCCTCGGCCTGTGCCTGTCCGCGATCCACACCGCCCCCTACGAGGGCGTGCGCGGCGGCTTCGGCGTCTTCCGGATGTGAGGCCCAGTGATCACCACCGTTCTTGTCGCCAACCGGGGCGAGATCGCCTGCCGGATCTTCCGCACCTGCCGTGAGCTCGGCATCCGCACCGTCGCCGTGCATTCGGACGCCGACGCGAGCGCCCTGCACACCCGGGTGGCCGACGCCGCCGTACGGCTGCCGGGAGCGACGCCCGCCGAGACGTATCTGCGCGCCGACCTGATCGTCAGGGCCGCCCTCGCGTCCGGCGCCGACGCGGTCCACCCGGGCTACGGCTTCCTCTCCGAGAACGCCGACTTCGCGCGCGCGGTGCGGGGCGCGGGGCTGGTGTGGATCGGCCCGCCCCCGGCAGCCATCGAGGCCATGGCGTCCAAGACCCGCGCCAAGGAACTCCTCGGCATCGCCCCCCTGCGGGAGGTCACCGAGACCGACCTCCCGGTCCTGGTCAAGGCGGCCGCGGGCGGCGGCGGACGCGGCATGCGCGTCGTACGGCGCCTCGCGGACCTCGACGCCGAGCTCACCGCCGCCCGCGCGGAGGCGCTCGGAGCCTTCGGCGACGACGAGGTGTTCGTCGAGCCGTACGTCGAGGACGGCCGGCACGTCGAGGTGCAGATCCTCGCCGACACCCACGGCACGGTGTGGGCCCTCGGCACCCGCGACTGCTCCCTCCAGCGCCGCCACCAGAAGGTGATCGAGGAGGCCCCGGCACCCGGCCTGTCCGAGGCGCTCGCGCAGGAACTGTGCGCCCTGGCGGTGCGCGCCGCCCGCGCGGTCTCCTACGTGGGCGCCGGGACCGTCGAGTTCCTGGTCGCGGACGGCCGCGCGCACTTCCTGGAGATGAACACCCGCCTTCAGGTCGAACACCCGGTGACGGAGGCGGTGTTCGGGGTCGACCTGGTCGCCGAGCAGATCCGTGTCGCGGAGGGCCACGCCCTCGAGGCGGAACCGCCGCCCGCGCGCGGCCACGCCGTGGAGGCCCGCCTCTACGCCGAGGACCCGTCGCGGGACTGGGCCCCGCAGACCGGCACCCTCCACCGCCTCGACGTCCCCGACGGCATCCGCCTGGACACCGGCTACACCGACGGCGACGACATCGGCGTCCACTACGACCCGATGCTCGCCAAGGCCGTCGCCCACGCCCCCACCCGCGCCGAAGCCGTCCGCAGACTGGCCGGTGCCCTCGAACGCGCCACGGTCCACGGCCCGGCCACCAACCGTGACCTCCTGGTCCGCTCGCTGCGCCACAAGGAGTTCACGACCGCCCGCATGGACACCGGCTTCTACGGCCGCCACCTCCAGGAGCTCACCGAACCGGCCCCCGACCCCCACGCCCCGCTGGCGGCCGCCCTCGCCGACGCCGCGGGCCGCGGCCGCTTCGGCGCCTGGCGCAACGTCCCCTCGCAGCCGCAGACCAAGCGCTACCTGATGGCCGGCGAGGAACACGAGGTCCACTACCGGCACACCCGCGAGGGCCTGACCGCGGAAGGCGTCCGCGTCGTCCACGCCCGCGCCGACGAGGTCGTCCTCGACGTGGACGGAGTGCGGCGGAAGTTCGCCGTCGCACGCTACGGCGACCAGGTCCACGTCAACGCCACCCGCCTCACCGCCCTGCCCCGCTTCCCCGACGCCACGGCCCAGCACGCTCCGGGCTCCCTCCTCGCACCGATGCCGGGAACCGTCGTCCGCGTCGCCGAGCAACTGGCCGAAGGCGCCACCGTGACGGCCGGACAGCCCCTGATCTGGCTGGAGGCGATGAAGATGCAGCACCAGATCTCGGCACCGGCCGACGGCACACTCACCGCACTGCACGCCAAACCGGGACAGCAGGTGGAGCCGGGCTTGCTGCTGGCGGTGGTGCAGCCGACCTAAGGGGCGCGGGGCTGCATCAAATATGCGGCTCCGCCGCGTGAGCGCGAGCAACCATCCACCACTCGCACCCGGGAGGACCGCATGACCCCCACGATCGAATCCGTAGAGCACAAGGCCCTTCGAGAAGCCGTCGCCGCCCTCGGCAAGCGCTACGGCCGCGAGTACCTCACCAAGACGGTCGCCGAAGGCAAACCCCTCACCGAACTCTGGCTGGAGGCGGGCAAACTCGGCTACCTCGGCGTCAACCTCCCCGAGGAGCACGGCGGCGGAGGCGGCGGCATCTCCGAACTCGCCATCGTCCTGGAGGAACTCGGCGCGGCCGGCAGCCCCCTGCTCATGCTCGTCGTCTCCCCGGCGATCTGCGGCACGGTGATCGCCCGCTTCGGCACCGAGGAGCAGAAGCGCGACTGGCTCCCGGGACTCGCCGACGGTACCCGCCTCATGGCCTTCGGCATCACCGAGCCCGACGCCGGCTCCAACAGCCACCGCATCACCACCACCGCCCGCCGCGACGGCGCCGACTGGCTGCTGACCGGCCGCAAGGTGTTCATCTCTGGCGTCGACATGGCCGACGCCGTCCTGATCGTCGGCCGCACCGCGGACGCCCGTACCGGCAACCTCAAACCCTGCCTGTTCATCGTCCCGACCGACGCCGACGGCTTCCACAGGCGCCCCATCGACATGGAACTCAACGCCGCCGAGAAGCAGTTCGAGCTGACCCTGGACGACGTCCGCCTGCCCGCCGACGCGCTCGTCGGCGACGAGGACGCGGGCCTGCTGCAACTCTTCGCCGGGCTCAACCCCGAACGCATCATGACCGCCGCCTTCGCGATCGGCATGGGCAGGTACGCGCTCGCCAAGGCCCTCGACTACGCCCGCGAGCGCACCGTCTGGAAGACGCCCATCGGCGCCCACCAGGCCATCGCCCACCCCCTCGCGCAGGCCCACATCGACCTGGAACTGGCCCGCCTGATGACGCAGAAGGCGGCCCACCTCTACGACGCCGGCGACGACATCGGCGCCGGTGAGGCCGCCAACATGGCCAAGTACGCGGCGGGCGAGGCCTGTGTGAAAGCCGTCGACCAGGCCGTGCACACCCTCGGCGGCAACGGCCTCACCCGCGAGTTCGGCCTCGCCTCACTGATAACGGCCGCGCGCGTGGCTCGTATCGCACCGGTGAGCCGGGAGATGATTCTCAACTACGTGTCCCACCAGACCCTCGGCCTGCCCAAGTCGTACTGAGCCGCACCGCTTGGAGGAACCGTGTTCCGCAGCGCGTACGCCGACGTCCCGCCCGTAGAACTCCCCATCCACGAAGCCGTCCTGGGGCACGCCGCCGACTTCGGCGACCTGCCCGCCCTCGTCGACGGCACCGACGGCACCACCCTCACCTACGAGCAGGTGGACCGCTTCCACCGGCGGATCGCCGCCGCGCTCGCCGAGGCCGGCGTCCGCAAGGGCGACGTCCTCGCCCTGCACAGCCCGAACACGATCGCGTTCCCCACCGCGTTCTACGCCGCCACGCGCGCGGGTGCCGCCGTCACCACCGTGCACCCGCTCGCCACCGCCGACGAGTTCGCCAAACAGCTGCGCGACTCCGCCGCCCGCTGGATCGTCACCGTCTCCCCCCTGCTGGAGACCGCCCGCAGAGCCGCCGAACTCGCGGGCGGCGTTCGGGAGATCTTCGTCTGCGACAGCGCCCCCGGCCACCGCTCCCTGGTCGACATGCTCGCCTCCACGGCCCCCGAACCGCAGGTCGCCCTCGACCCCGCCGAGGACGTGGCCGCCCTGCCGTACTCCTCCGGCACCACCGGCATCCCCAAAGGCGTGATGCTCACCCACCGCCAGATCGCCACCAACCTCGCCCAGCTCCAGCCGGCGGTCTCCGCGGGCCCCGGCGACCGCATCCTCGCCGTCCTGCCCTTCTTCCACATCTACGGCCTCACCGCCCTCATGAACGCGCCCCTGAGAGTCGGCGCCACCGTGGTCGTACTGCCCCGCTTCGACCTGGAGCAGTTCCTCGCCGCCATCCAGAACCACCGCATCACCGGCCTCTACGTCGCCCCGCCCATCGTGCTCGCCCTCGCCAAGCACCCCGCGGTCGCGCAGTACGACCTGTCGTCCCTCAAGTACGTGATCAGCGCCGCCGCCCCCCTCGACGCGCACCTCGCCGCCGCCTGCTCCCAGCGGCTGAACCTGCCGCCCGTCGGCCAGGCCTACGGCATGACCGAACTCTCCCCCGGCACCCACGTCGTCCCCCTCGACGCCATGGCCGACGCCCCGCCCGGCACCGTCGGCCGGCTCGTCGCCGGCACCGAGATGCGCATCGTCTCCCTCGACGACCCCGGCAAGGACCTCGGCACCGGCGAACCCGGCGAGATCCTCATCCGCGGCCCCCAGGTCATGAAGGGCTACCTCGGCCGCCCCGACGACACCGCCGCGATGATCGACAGCGACGGCTGGCTGCACACCGGGGACGTCGGACACGTCGACGCCGACGGCTGGCTCTTCGTCGTGGACCGCGTCAAGGAGCTCATCAAGTACAAGGGGTTCCAGGTCGCCCCCGCCGAACTGGAGGCCCTGCTCCTGACCCACCCCGGCATCGCCGACGCCGCCGTCATCGGCGTCCGCGACGAGGACGGCAACGAGATACCCCGCGCCTACGTCGTCCGCCAGCCCACCGCGCCCGACCTCACCGCGAACGACGTCATGATGCACGTCGCCGAACGCGTCGCCCCCTACAAACGCGTCCGCCAGGTCACCTTCGTGGCCGGCGTCCCCCGCGCCGCCTCCGGCAAGATACTGCGCCGCCAACTCCGGGAGAACGCGTGACCCTGATCGGCCGCAACCGCACCCGGGGAGTCGAGACCCTCACCCTCGACTCCCCGGACAACCGCAACGCCCTCTCGGCCGCCCTGGTCGGCGAGCTCGCCGCCGCGCTCGCCGACAGCGGCAAGGACGACGACGTCCGCGCCGTCCTGCTGACCCACACCGGCAACACCTTCTGCGCCGGCGCCGACCTGCGCGACCCACCCGACCCGGACGCCCTCGTGCACCTGCTCCGGCAGATCACCGAGCTGCCCCGCCCCGTCGTCGCCCGCGTCACCGGACACGTCCGCGCCGGTGGCCTCGGCCTGCTCGGCGCCTGCGACATCGCCGCCGCGTCCACCACCGCCACCTTCGCCTTCACCGAGGTACGCATCGGCGTCGCCCCCGCCGTCATCTCCCTGCCGCTGCTGCCCCGCACCGACCCGCGCGCCCTCGCCCGCTACTACCTCACCGGCGAACGCTTCGACGCCGCCGAGGCCGCCCGCATCGGCCTGCTCACCGCCGCCGGCGACGACGCCGACGCCGTACTCGAACCGATCCTCGACGGCCTGCGGCGCTCCTCGCCCCAGGCCCTGGCCGAGACGAAACGGCTGCTCACGGCTAAGGTGCTGCAGACATTCGACCGGGACGCGGCCCAGCTGACCGCCCTCTCGGCCCGGATGTTCGCCTCCGCCGACGCCCGCGAGGGCATGACAGCCTTCCTCGAACGACGGGATCCCCCATGGGTGCTGTGAACCCGGCCGGCGCGGCCGGCACGGTCACATCGGTGACCGCGGGCGACCGCGCCGACCGCGTGCCCAAGCAGGACCGCAGCCGGGCCACCCGGCAGCGGCTCCTGGAAGCCGCCGTGGCCTGCCTCGCCGAACACGGCTGGGCGGGCTCCACCGTCACCGTCGTCGCCGAACGCGCCGGCGTCTCCCGCGGCGCCGCCCAGCACCACTTCCCCACCCGCGAGGACCTCTTCACCGCCGCCGTCGAGTACGTCGCCGAGGAGCGCTCCGGCGCACTGCGCGCCCTCTTCCCGCAGGGCGCCGCCGGCGACCGCCGCGCAGTGGTCCGCGCCCTCGTCGACCTCTACACCGGCCCGCTCTTCCGCGCCGCCCTCCATCTCTGGGTCGCCGCCTCCGACGAGGAGCAGCTCCGGCCCCGCGTCACCGAACTGGAGGCCCGCGTCGGCCGCGAGACCCACCGCATAGCCGTCGACCTCCTCGCCGCCGACGAGACCCGCCCCGGCGTCCGCGAGACCGTCCAGGGACTCCTCGACATGGCCCGTGGCCTCGGCCTCGCCAACCTGCTCACCGACGACGCCGGACGCCGGGAGCGGGTCGTGGCCCAGTGGGCCGCGTTGCTCGACGAGGCGCTCGGCTGACCCGGGAGCGGATCCCCGGGACCGGCGACCTCAGGGGCTGAGCCGCTCCACCCGCCAGCCGCCGTCGGCCACCGCCGTGTACCGGAGACGGTCGTGCAGACGGTTCTCGCGGCCCTGCCAGAACTCCACCGTCCGCGGCACCACCCGGAAACCGCCCCAGTGCGGAGGCACGGGGACCTGCTCGCCCTCCGGGTAGCGGGCCGCGAGGTCCGCGTACGACGCGTCCAGCTCCGTACGCGAGGCGATCACCGACGACTGGGCGCTCGCCCACGCACCGAGCTGCGAACCGTGCGGACGGGTACGGAAGTACGCGGCGGTCTCGTCCCGGCCGGTACGCCGTGCCCGGCCCGTCACGATCACCTGCCGGGCCATCGTGTACCAGGGAAACAGCAGCGAGACGTGCGGATTCTCGGCGAGGTCGCCGGCCTTGCGGGAGTCGTAGTTCGTGTAGAAGACGAACCCGGCCTCGTCGAAGTGCTTCAGCAGCACCGTCCGGGAGCTCGGCCGGCCCTCCGCGTCCGCCGTCGAGACCACCATCGCGTTCGGCTCGAACAGCCGCCCCTCCGTGGCGGCCTGCTGGAACCACCGCGCGAACTGCTCCACCGGCGTCGCGGCCAGCTCGGCCTCGGCCAGCCCCTCCGCCCGGTAGTGCTTGCGCATCGCGGCGGGATCCGGCTGGGCGGGGACGGCGTGTTCGTCGGTCACCCGGTCATCTTGCCGTATGCGGGGCGGGCCGCCGGCGGGGTGGCGCTCCGCACGCCCTGGCACCGGGTGCCGCCACCTCTCCCCAAGGCCGGCACCCGGGGATATCGTGCAGATGCCGATCCCGTTGGGTGACCGCACGCCCCACGGGGCATGACCCTCATGACCGCCCAGGACCGCGAGTCCGTAGCCGACCGTGGATCCCCCGGGCGATCACCGTTTCCCCACCCGGAACACGCTCACCACCAACCGCACAACCGGTCACCGGTCACCACCGGCCCTCCGGTCACAGCCGGCGAGCCGGTCACCACCGGTCACCCCGCCACACCCGCACACACACGGGGGTGCCGCACCACACCCGTGGCCCACAACCGCCTGCCGTACACATCCGAGGAGCCGCCTGATGTCCGACTTCGTACCCGGACTTGAGGGAGTCGTCGCGTTCGAGACGGAGATCGCCGAACCGGACAAGGAGGGCGGCGCCCTCCGGTACCGCGGCGTCGACATCGAGGACCTGGTCGGTCACGTCTCGTTCGGCAACGTCTGGGGCCTGCTCGTCGACGGTGCCTTCAACCCCGGCCTGCCGCCCGCCGAGCCCTTCCCCATCCCCGTGCACTCCGGCGACATCCGCGTGGACGTCCAGTCCGCCCTCGCCATGCTCGCCCCGGTGTGGGGCCTCAAACCGCTGCTGGACATCGACGCCGAACAGGCCCGCGAGGACCTCGCCCGCGCCGCCGTCATGGCCCTCTCCTACGTCGCCCAGTCCGCCCGTGGCCAGGGCCGCCCCATGGTCCCCCAGAGCGAGATCGACAAGGCCGGGACCGTCGTCGAACGCTTCATGATCCGCTGGCGCGGCGAGCCCGACCCCAAGCATGTCGCCGCCGTCGACGCCTACTGGACCAGCGCCGCCGAACACGGCATGAACGCGTCCACCTTCACCGCCCGGGTGATCGCCTCCACCGGCGCCGACGTCGCGGCGGCCCTGTCCGGTGCCGTGGGAGCAATGAGCGGCCCCCTGCACGGCGGCGCCCCCTCCCGCGTCCTCGGCATGATCGAGGAGATCGAACGCACCGGCGACGCCGAGGCCTACGTCAAGCAGGCCCTCGACAAGGGCGAACGCCTCATGGGCTTCGGCCACCGCGTCTACCGCGCCGAGGACCCCCGGGCCCGCGTCCTGCGCCGCACCGCCCGCGAACTCGGCGCCCCCCGCTTCGAGATCGCCGAGGCCCTGGAGAAGGCGGCCCTGGAGGAACTCCACAACCGCCGCCCGGACCGGATCCTGGCCACGAACGTCGAGTTCTGGGCGGCCATCATGCTCGACTTCGCCGAGGTCCCCGCCCACATGTTCACGTCGATGTTCACCTGTGCCCGCACGGCCGGCTGGTCCGCCCACATCCTCGAACAGAAGCGCACCGGCCGCCTGGTCCGCCCCTCGGCCCGCTACATGGGCCCGGGCCCCCGCGACCCCCGCTCCGTCGAGGGCTTCGACGACACCGCCCGCTGACCCCGCGAACGCAGACGACCCGCGAGTCTGGTTCCTCCAAGGAGGAGCCGGCCGGACGTACCGGCGACTCGCGGGTCGGGTGACTGCTCGGGATTGGGCCGGCTGCACGCGCCTTTCACGTGCGGGTCCGGCACCGCACAGAGTGTGGTGACGGGCCGCTAGCCCGCAGCCACCTCACGCGTCCGGTTTGCATACATCTGCCGAACCACCTCCCTTCTCGTGTACGCGCCACCTTAAGAAGCGTTCGGCGACCCATCAAGTGCTTTTTTCGAGAACCGCGCGAGGCGTTAGCGTTCTGCGCATGACAAAGCGGTGGGCTGTGCTCGGCGGGTCGGGGTTCGAGGAGTCGATCGGCTACGCGCGGGCGGTGGTCGACGGGGACCGGGTGCACGTGTCGGGGACGACCGGGTTCGACTACGCGACCATGGCGATCTCCGACGACGTCGTGGAGCAGGCCGAGCAGTGTCTGCGGAACATCGGCGCGGCGCTGGCGGCGGCCGGCTGCACGTTCGCGGACGTCGTGCGGGTGCGCTATCTGCTGCCGGAGCGAGCGGACTTCGAACCGTGCCGGCCGGTGCTGCGCCGGGTGTTCGGGCAGGTGCGGCCGGCCGCGACGATGATGGTGTGCGGGCTGGCGGACGCCCGGATGCGGATCGAGGTCGAGGTGGACGCGCGGCGCGGGCCCGTGGACGGGGTGCGGATCGAGGCCGCCGAGGGGGAGCGGATGCTGGAGCAGTGGCGCGACGTGCACAACACCGTGGTGCCGCCCGGCGCGCTGTCCCTGGACGAGGTGCGCGAGCGCGGCGGGCGGTACCGGCTGGAGAACGCCTACGTCGGTGAGGCGCTCGTGGGGTGCTCGACCGTGCGGCCCGCGGAGCGGGAGGGCGGCGCGGTGACGGTGATCGCCCGGGTGCTGCCGCAGTGGCGGGGACGCGGGGTCGGGCGGGTGCTCTACGACCATGTGCTCGGGCAGGCGCGTGACATGGGTGCCGGGGTGGTGGAGACCTGTGTGCTGGCGGCCAACGGCGACGGTCTGCGGTTCGCCGAGTCGCGGGGGTTCGTCGAGGTTGACCGGTATGTACTCCCGGGGGACCAGGACGAGTGGGTTGACCTGCGGCTTTCGGTCATCGAGAGTTAGCGGGCGGTTGTCCCTCGGTTGTGGTGCGGTTTCCGCCGCGCAACGATTCCCGCAATCTTGCGGGAACCATATGTGGGCTGCGTCACGTTCGAGTTGAATGATGGCAAGTGCACGAACCGACGCGCCGCTCGTGCTGACGCAGCCTGCAGGGGGTCCAGGTGAGTGCTTCCCGGCGTAGTGGGACCACGGACGAGCTCGGACCGGACGAGCCCGGTCCGGAGGGACCCGACGGTCCGCAGGGACCCGAGGGTTCGGACGGGCCCGAGGGCTCGGGTGGTTCGGATCTGCTTGCCGCCCTGTTGGACGGCATGGACGCGGCGCTGTGCGCCTTCGACGCCGACGGTGTCGTGACGCACTGGAACCGCGAGGCCGAACGCATCCTCGGCTGGTCGGCGGAGGAGGCGGTGGGCCGGCGCGGCTTCGCCGGATGGGCGGTGCGCAGCGCCGACGCCGAGGAGGTCGAGGGGCGGCTGCTGTCCGTCATGAACGCGCCGGGCCGCCAGGTGCACGAGTTCGCGCTGCTGACGAAGGACGGCGGACGGGTGCTCGTGCGGACGCAGTCGGCGGCGGTGCGGGGGCCGGACGGCAAGCCCGCGGGGGTGTACTGCGCGTTCAGCGAGGTGCACGCGCAGATCGATCTGGAGCGGTCGATCGCGCTGAGCGAGGCGTTGTTCGAGGACGCGAGCTGGGGTGTCGTCCTGGTCGACGCGGATCTGCGGCCCGCCGTGGTGAACGCGCACGCGGCCCGCGCGCTGGGCATCGGGCGTACGTCCGTGCTGGGGCGGCCGCTGGGTGAGCTGCTGGCGCAGGGCGTGGAGGAGCTGGAGAGCGCGCTCACGCATGTGCTCGGTGAGGGGGCGCCGCCGGCGCCGGCCGAGATCTGGGTGAGTGTGCGCACGCCGGAGGGCGAGAAGCGGCGTTGCTGGCGCAGTGGGTTCCTGCGGCTGGCCTCGCCGCTGGCGGAGGAGCCGGTTCCGCTCGGGGTGGGCTGGCTGTTCCAGGACGTGACGGAGGCCAAGCAGGGCGAGCAGGAGGCGGCGCTGCTGCGGTTCCGCAGCAATCAGTTGCACCGTGCGGCCCGTACGGCCGCCGACTGCGAGGACCCGGCGGAGGCGGCGACCGTCCACCTCGACTTCGCGCTGGCCGGTTTCGCGGACCACGCGTTGATCGACCGGGTCGCGGGCGGCGCGCTGTCCGACGGGGAGTCGGTCGGGCCGGTGCGGCTGGTCCGGGTGGCGGGCACGCCCTCGGGTGCGCCGGGGCCGAGTCTGCTCTCGGGGCAGGCGGGGCTGCCGACGCGGTACGGCGAGGGGCATCCGGCGTTGCAGTGCGTGGAGCGGATCGGCACCGTCCGGGCCAGCGTCGGCAGCGTGTCGGCCGAGCAGGCGCGCAACTGGGCGGAGTCCCGGCAGTGGCCGGCGGACTCCGTGCACGCGCTGTGCGCGGTGCTGCGCAGCCGGGGGCGGACGCTCGGGGTGGTGACGTTCCTGCGGGGCAGCGGGCGAAGCGCCTTCGAGCGCTCGGACACGGTGTACGCCGAGGACGTGGCGGTCCGCATCGCCACGGCACTGGACATGGCGGCCCTCCTACGAGACCACCAGACCTGACAGGACCCGGCTCCACCGGCCCACCGGACTGGACGCGGCCTGGGTCGCGCGAGGCCGCCCGGGGTGAGCGGTATGGGTCGCGGGTGAGGGTTCTGGGTCGCGCGGGGCTGGCCGGGGGCGCGGGGTCCGGGGTCGCTCGGGGGTGCGGGTCCCGGGAGCGAACGGAGCCCGTTCTCGAGCACGGCCCGCGAGGATCGAGCGCGGGTCTGGGGCGCGCCTGGCCCGCCGGTGCGTGTGGGGCCCGGGTGATTCCGCCCGGGGGGCCCTATTCGACTACGGACCGCCCGGGGCGGGGCCGTCGGGGTGAGCGGGCCCAGGTGGTTCCGCTCGGGGGAGCCAGGCGCGTTTACGAGCACTGTCCGCCGGGACTGAGCGGGGTCTGGGGTTCGCGCGAGGCCTGCCCCCACTGCGGGGGCTGATTCGCGCGGGCCCGCCCAGGGGTGAGGGGTCTGCTCCGCGCAGGCCCGCCGACCGCGCGGGGCCGGGTGATGCCGCCCGCGGTCAGCGGGGCCGGTGTGAGCGGGTGGCGGGGTCAGTGGCGGTAGAAGATGCGGGCGCCGTATTGCTCCAGGATGCGGCTGTTCCAGTCGTGGCCGCCGTCGACGTTGCCCGAGCGCAGCAGCGGGGGCTCGATGCCTCGGTCGGCGAGGGCGACGGCCGCCGTGGCCATGACCGCCTGGAGGAGGGCGGAGGTCACCACCGTGGAGGCGGGGGCGAAGGGGGCGGGGACGGAGTCGTGGGTGAGTTCCGCGTCGCCGACGGCGATCTTCGAGTCGAGGACGACGTCGCAGTGGTCCTTCAGGTACGTCCCGGAGGAGTGCCGCGACGACGTCTCCGTGGCGTAGGCGACGGAGGTCACGCCGATCACCCGGACGCCCAGCGCGCGGGCGCCCAGCGCCATCTCCACGGGGAGGGCGTTGCGCCCGGACAGGGAGATGATCACCAGGGCGTCGCCCGCGCGCAGCGGTGAGGAGTCCAGCACGGCGGCCGCGAGGCCGTCGACGCGCTCCAGTGCGGAGCCGAGGGTGGCGGGCATGACGTCGACGCCGACGACCCCCGGCACGACGAGCAGGTTCATGAGCGCGAGCCCGCCCGCGCGGTAGACCACGTCCTGCGCGGCGAGCGAGGAGTGCCCGGCGCCGAAGGCGAAGAGCCGGCCCCCGGAGGCGACGGTGTCGGCGAGGAGCGAGCCGGCGGCGGCGACGCTCTCGGCCTCCTCCGCGCGGACGCGCTGCAGCAGACCGATCGCGGCGTCGAGGTACTGGTCGGCCGGCGTGCTGTCGCCCATGTGAGCTCCTTCGCTCCGCTGCTCGCGCTCGCGCACTGTGTCGCGGATCACGGTGCGGTCTGGACCAGTGGGATGTCAATACGGCCGTGCGGGCGGTGTCCGCACGGTGTGTCCGAGGTCACGTATCAGCATGTAACCCCCCGGGTTTCGGCGGCGCGGCACGGTTGTCGGTGGTATCCGGCAGAATTGAAGCCAGGGCCAGCGCACGCGCCGGAGAGCGGTCGAGCCTCCGGCAGAGCTAATCGAGGGGCACGTATGTCCGGACTGATCGACACCACGGAGATGTATCTCCGCACCATCCTCGAGCTGGAGGAGGAAGGTGTGGTCCCCATGCGTGCCCGCATCGCCGAGCGGCTGGACCAGAGCGGGCCGACGGTGAGCCAGACGGTGGCGCGCATGGAGCGCGACGGTCTGGTGTCCGTGGCCAGCGACCGGCACCTGGAGCTGACGGACGAGGGCCGCCGGCTGGCGACCCGCGTGATGCGCAAGCACCGCCTCGCCGAGTGCCTGCTCGTCGACGTGATCGGGCTGGAGTGGGAGCAGGTGCACGCCGAGGCCTGCCGCTGGGAGCACGTGATGAGCGAGGCGGTGGAGCGCCGGGTGCTGGAGCTGCTGCGCCACCCCACCGAGTCGCCGTACGGCAACCCGATCCCGGGCCTGGAGGAGCTGGGCGAGAAGGACGGTGCCGATCCGTTCCTGGACGAGGGCATGGTCTCGCTGGCCGACCTCGACCCGGGCGTGGAGGGCAAGACCGTCGTGGTGCGCCGTATCGGTGAGCCGATTCAGACGGACGCCCAGCTGATGTACACGCTGCGCCGGGCGGGTGTGCAGCCGGGTTCGGTGGTGAGCGTGACCGAGTCGGCGGGCGGTGTCCTGGTGGGCAGCGGCGGCGAGGCGGCCGAACTGGAGTCGGACGTGGCCTCCCACGTCTTCGTGGCCAAGCGCTGAACCTCCGTGGTGGCCGGCGGGTGTCCGCCACCACTCGATCTCGTCGAATCCTGGACTCGGTGTGCCGAATCGCAGCGCCGGGCCGTCCGGCATGCCAGGCTGTCGCCTGAGCGGAGGGTCCTAGGGGGGCGGGGTGGGGATGTGCCGAAGTCGTGTGGAGGGCCCCGGCGCCGTGTGGCGCCGGGGCCTGTCCTCCCCTGTCATGACCCGGAGCCCCGAGCTCCCAGGGTCATCCCCCTCGGACCGTTTTTCCCCGAGCGGTCCGCCTCCCGCTGAAGATCTCCCCTGGCCCGCCGGGATCATTCCTGCAGTGGCGTCACTCAAACGAGGGGTGTTGCCCGCAGAAAGCCCATTCTCGAATGCCCATTCGATAGTCTGCGGGGGCAGAACCGCTCCTGAGGGGCACGCGGTATGACCAGTACGACAAGTTGAGCCGACGGGGCAAGCAGGGGTAGTAGAGCCGTAGGGCGAACAGCGCCGGTCAGTGGCGAACAGCACGGCTAGCACAGGTACGAGCGGGTCCGAGCGGAGCTTGGGGGGTGCCGGCACCAATGGCGCGACGCATCGACGTGACCGGGGCGGGCGGCGTACGACTCGCGGCCTGGGAGTTCGGCGACCCGCTCAAGTCCGGCCCCGGCCCGGCGCAGCTCGACCCCGATCCGGCGCCCGGGCCCGTGGGCGGTGGCACCGATCCGTCCCCCGGCGTGCTGTTACTGCACGGCCTGATGGGCCGCGCCTCGCACTGGGCCTCCACCGCCCGCTGGCTGTCCGGACGACACCGCGCCGTCGCGCTGGACCAGCGCGGCCACGGCCAGAGCCAGAAGCCCCCGCAGGCCGCGTACACCCGTGAGGCGTACGTCGACGACGCCGAGGCCGCCCTGGAGCAGCTCGGCCTCGCCCCCGCCGTCCTGATCGGCCACGCCATGGGAGCGCTCACCGCCTGGCAGCTCGCCGCCAAGCGCCCCGACCTGGTCAGCGGTGTGATCATCTGCGACATGCGGGCCTCCGCCCTCGGCGCCGCCTCGCAGCGCGAGTGGGCCGACTGGTTCGCGTCCTGGCCCGTCCCCTTCGCCACCCTGGCCGACGTCCGCAGGTGGTTCGGCGAGAACGACCCGTGGGTGGAGCGGCCGAATCCGGCCCGTGGCACGTTCTACGCCGAGGTGATGCACGAGTCGCCGGACGGCTGGCGCCCCGTCTTCGACATCGAGCAGATGCTCAAGTCCCGTGAGACCTGGGTGTACGACGCCCACTGGGACGAGCTGGCGCAGGTGCGCTGCCCCGCCCTGGTCGTCCGCGGCCTCGACGGCGAGCTCGGCCGGGCCGAGGCCCAGGAGATGGTGCGCGTCCTGCCCCGCGGGCAGTACGCCGAGGTCGCCGACGCCGGCCACCTCGTCCACTACGACCAGCCGGAGGCGTGGCGCGCGGCGATCGAGCCGTTCCTGGACTCGACCCTCGGCCCCTGACAGGTGCCCGGCGAGCGGTTCGCGTCGGGCTTGGGTCCTCGCCGTGCAGCGCCGCGGTCGGCCTGCCGACGGCCACGGCCGGGGGACGCCCACGCGGTAGGCGTGGCGCCGTCAGTCCTGCGCGCCTGACGGGTGCCCGGCCTTCCGGCGGTGTGGGGGCCGCGCGGATCTGCCGCACGGGTCGGGCTTGGGTCCTCGCCGTGTAGCGCCACGGGCGGCCTGCCGACGGCAATGGCCGGGGGACGGCCGCGAGGCAGGCGTGGCGCTGGCAGTCTTGGGCTCCCGGCGGCGCGCGGGCCACACGGATCTGCTGTAGGGGGCGGGCTTGGGTCCTCGCCGGGCTGCGCCACGGTCGGCCGCCGACGGCCACGGCCGGGGGACGGCCGCGAGGCAGGCGTGGCGCTGGCAGTCTCGGGCTCCCGGCGGCGCGCGGGCCACACGGATCTGCCGTAGGGGTCGGGCTTGGGTCCTCGCCGGGCTGCGCCACGGTCGGCCGCCGACGGCGACGGCCGGGGGACGGCCGCGCGGCAGGCGTGGCGCCGGCAGTCCTGCGCGCCTGACGGGTGCCTGGGCTCCCGGCGGTGTGGGGGCCGCGCGGATCTGCCGCACGGGTCGGGCTTGGGTCCTCGGCGGGCAGCGCCGCGGGCGGCCTGCCGGCGGCGACGGCCGGTCGCGTCGGGCTCAGCCTCTGCTGACCGCTGCCAGGATCTCCGGCAGGCGCCGGGCGGTGCGGGGCGCGGCCAGGCGGAGGCCGAGGGCGGTGAGCCCCGCCCCGTACGCCGCTCCGACGGGCAGCAGCAGCCAGGTCCAGGCGTCGCCGTCCGCGCTGGTGTTGATGAGGACGGTCAGCACGATGACGGGGGCGCACAGCAGGGCCGCGGCCACCATCCCGCCGAAGATCGAGATCCAGGCGAGCCCGACCTGACCCGGGGCGACGTTCTTGTAGCCCTCCTGCGGGATGGAGTACGGGAACCGTGCCGAGGTCCACGCCCCGGTGGCCAGCATCGCGCCGAGCAGCGCGCACGACAGCCCCAGCACCTCCGGCAGCTTGGCCCAGTCACCCAGCAGCGCCGTGGTCAGCACGGTGACGAGAAGGGTGTACGGCAGGGTGATCAGCAGCAGCGCGTAGGCACGCGCGCGGAGTTCGACGAAGGCGTCGCGGGTCGAGGAGATGGTCATCGCGACCATCCAGAACGCGGACGTGTCCTGCCCGAACTGGTTGTACATCTGGATGCCGAGCATGCCCGCCGCGAAGCAGGCGAAGTAGATCGACCCGGTGCCCTGCAACGCGTTGAACACGGGCACGATCAGTCCGATGGCCAGCGAGGTCACCCAGGCAGCCTTGGTCTTCGGGTCGCGCCACACGTAGCGCAGGCTGCGCTCCATGACCGTCCCGGTCCGCCCGCCCGGCAGCAGCCGTGCCGGCCCGCCCGAGGACCGGTCGCGTACGGCGGTGTCGGACATCGCCTGAACCGTCGAGCCGTCCGGTGAGGTCATCAGCCGGTCGAGATGCCGTGCCCACACCGCGATCAGCGCGACCAGGGCCAGCGCGGTCAGGGCCAGTTGGGCGGCGGCCACCGCGTACGCACCGTCGCCGGCCGCGTCCACGGCACCGAACGCCGAGGCGGGCGGTACCCAGCGCAGCACGTCCGCGACCGGTTCGAGCTGCCCGAGGCCCGCCGAACCGAGGCGCTGCGCACCGAAGTTGACGACCTGCGCGCCGACCGCGATGACCAGTCCGCTCAGCACGGCCAGATCGCGTCCCCTGCGGCTGGTCAGCAGCCGGATGTTGGCGGCGGCGACGGCCCGGGCGAGGGCCACGCAGACCAGCAGCGCCAGCACGGTGGCGACGACTCCGACGACGTACGCCGCCGTGCCGCGCGCGACCGCGATCACCGAGCCGACCAGCATGCACACCGTGAACAGCGGGCCGATGCCGACCAGGGAGGCCGCGAGCAGCGCCCGCACCAGCGGCCGGGCCCGCAGCGGCAGCATCACGAGGCGCGTGGGGTCGAGGGTCTCGTCGCCGCCGGGGAAGAACAGCGGCATCACCGCCCAGCCCAGCGCCAGTACGGCGATCAGCAGCACGATCACGGCGTCGGCGTGGTCGTTGCCGCGCAGCAGGACCAGGCCGAGCAGTTGCAGCGCGGCGAAGAGCAGCGTGAGGACCATGGAGGCGACGTAGGCGGCGCGCCGCCCGGCGGACTGCCGCAGGCCGTTGCGCAGCAGCGACAGTTTCAGCTGGACGAGGGTCGCCGTCGTGCCGGTCATCGGGCGCCGCCGCCCAGCCAGTCCAGGTCGGAGACGGCGTCGCGGTCGTGGGCGCCGACGAGTTCGAGGAAGGCCTGCTGCAGCGTGGGGGCGTCGCCGCGGACCTCGGCGAGCGTGCCGTGGGCGCGGATCCGGCCGGCGGCCATCACGGCCACCCAGTCGCACAGCGACTCGACCAGCTCCATCACATGGGAGGAGAAGACGACGGTGGCGCCGGAGGCGGTGTACCGCTCCAGTACGCGCCGGATGGTCTGGGCGGAGACCGGGTCGACGCCCTCGAACGGCTCGTCGAGGAAGAGCACTTCGGGGTTGTGCAGGAGCGCCGCGGCGAGGCCGATCTTCTTGCGCATGCCCGTCGAGTAGTCGACGACCAGCTTGTGCTGCGCGCCGGCGAGGTCCAGGACGTCGAGGAGCTGGGTGGCCCGCTTGTCGACCTCGGCGCCGGGCAGGCCGCGCAGCCTGCCCGTGTACGCCAGCAGCTCACGGCCCGACAGGCGCTCGAACAGCCGCAATCCCTCGGGCAGCACCCCGATACGGGCCTTGACCTCCACCGGGTCCCGCCACACGTCGTGCCCGACGACCTCGACGGAACCCTGATCGGGACGCAGCAGCCCGGTCACCATCGACAACGTGGTCGTCTTCCCGGCGCCGTTCGGCCCGACCAGCCCGATGAACCGCCCGGCGGGCAGCTCCAGATCGATCCCGGAGACGGCGACCTGCTCCCCGAACCGCTTCCAGAGCCCCCGTACGCGTACGGCGGCCGTCCCCACCCCTGCTCCCTGGTCCATGTCAGAACCCTAAGGGGAGCCGGTCTCCTTGGGACCGGGGTCAGCGGTCCCGTCCGCAGGCGTAGGCGAGCGGGGAGATCAACTCCTCGGCGTCCGGCAGCCAGCGGTTGGCGGGGGTGGGGCGGCAGGCCCACTGGACGGCGCCGCGCGAGCCGTACCGGGTGGGCGGCGCGGCGACGAAGCCCCCCTCACCCAGGACCGCGAGGTCCAGCGACCCGAGCGACCAGCCCAGCTTGCGGACCAGGTCGGGGACCTTCACCGACGCGCCCGGCAGCACGAAGAACTGCATCCGCCGGTCCGGGGTCAGCGTCACCGGTCCGAGCGTCAGCTCCATCCGCTCCATACGGGCCAGGGCCAGGAACCCGGCGGTCTCCGGCACGGAGAGCGCGTCGAAGGTACGGCCCGTGGGCAGCAGGATCGACGCGCTCGGCTGCTTCTGCCACATCCGCCGCGCGACCGTCGCGCTGCCGGTCGCCTGCGTCTCCCAGTCCGGCCGGGCCGGGTGCGCCCCCGGCGCACCGCACGCGGCGTCACCGCAGGAGCAGCGCTGCACTCCGCCGACGGCTTCCAGCCAGGTGCCGGGGAACACGTCCCAGTGACGCTCCTCGGCGTAGCGAACGGCGGTCTCCAGCAGCGATTCCCCGCGCTGCTTCGGAATCTGTGCGGCTTCGGTGGCCGGGATCGTCTCTTCCACGCTGAACACAACTCCCAGCCCCACCTCGGGTTACGGCTGGACCGCGCGCGGGGGAGGAGCATCGATTCGGCATCCGGGGCGCATGGGTGCATGTCCGGGGGCGCGCGGGAGGAACCGTGGCGGGAGCTGGGTAGCCAGGTGTGGGGTCGGCAACCGGCCGCACCCCGGCAATCCTCGCATGCCTCGCATTTTCGTCATGTCCGCGGGGCATTGATCTTCACGGCCGGAATTCCCCGCTCCCGCGAGGGCGGGGGGCTCGGGTCCTGGAAGACACGACAACTCGGTGTGCGGGCAGGGACCGCAGCCTCAGGGGGTACGCCATGGCCGCAAGGCCTCTCGTCGCACGGCAGCCGAACGAACGGCTGCAAGCGCTCATCCAGGAAGCGGGTTGCTCGAACGCCGGGCTGGCCCGGCGGGTCAACATGTGCGGCGCCGAGCACGGTCTCGACCTGCGCTACGACAAGACGTCCGTGGCCCGCTGGCTGCGCGGACAGCAGCCGCGGGGCCGTGCGCCGGCGATCATCGCGGAGGCGCTCGGCCGCAAGCTCGGCCGCACGGTCACGATCGACGAGATCGGCATGGCCAACGGCAAGAACCTCGCCTCGGGGGTCGGCCTCCAGTTCTCGCCGACGGTACTGGGCGCCATCGAGCAGGTCTGCGAGCTGTGGCGCAGCGACGTGGGGCGCCGGGACTTCCTGTCCGGTTCGTCCGTCGCGGCCTCCGCGCTGGTCGAGCCGAGCCGCGACTGGCTGATCTCCGCGCCCGACGCGCAGGTGGCGCGCTCGGCGGGCCCGCGCGTCGGCCAGTCGGACGTCGAGGCCGTGCGGGCGATGACGCAGGCGCTGGTCGACCTGGACCACCAGTTCGGCAGCGGACATGTGCGCCCGGTCGTCGTGCACTACCTCAACAGCGTCGTCTCGGGGCTGCTCGCCGGCTCGTACCGGGAGGCCGTGGGGCGGGAACTCTTCGCGTCCGTGGCGCGGTTGACCGAACTCGCCGGGTACATGGCGGTCGACACCGGGCAGCCGGGCCTCGCCCAGCGCTACTACATCCAGGCGCTGCGGCTCGCGCAGGCCGCCGGTGACCGTGGCTACGGCGGTTACGTGCTCGCCGCCTCGATGAGCCACCTGGCCGCGCACCTCGGGAACCCGCGGGAGATCGCCCAGTTGGCGCGGGCCGCGCAGGAGGGGGCACGGGGGCGCGTGACCCCGCGGGCGGAGGCCATGTTCCTCGCCGCCGAGGCACGCGGGCACGCCCTGCTGGGCGACGCCCGCGCCGCCCAGACTGCGGGCGGGCGGGCGGTCACCGCGATGGAGCAGGCGGACGACGCCTCCGGCGACGACCCGGTGTGGATCGCGCACTTCGACGAGGCGTACCTCGCCGACGAACTGGCCCACTGCCACCGCGATCTCGGTCAGGCCGAGGCGGCGGCGCGCTGCGCGCAGGAGTCGCTCGAGGGCCACCCCGAGTCCCGGGCGCGCAGGCGGGCGATCGGCTATGTGCTGCTCGCCACGGCCCAGGTGCAGCAGCGCGAGATCGAGCAGGCCTGCCACACGGGGCTGAAGGCGGTCGAACTGCTGGGGACCCTGCGCTCCAACCGGGGCGCCGAGTACCTGGAGGACTTCCAGCAGCGGCTGGAGCCGTTCCAGGAGGAGTCCGTGGTAAGGGAGTTCGGGGCTCGGCTGGATCTCCAGGCGGCCGCGTGAAAAATGCCTCGCGCGGGCGTGAACGCGCGGAGAACGGGGGCACCGGGAGCCGGAGGTGACATAAGCAGCGTGCCGCGGGCCGGTTTTGTTACGGCGGTCACAGGGCAGGAGGTCAGGTCCCGTGCTGCGTGGCAACCGGCTCGGGGGACCCGGTAGCGTGAGCCGACGATTCCGATGGTCCCCCATTCGTAGGAGTCCCGGTGACGCAGAGTGGACAGGGCGAGGAGCCCTCGGCGCGACCCGCGCGCGAAGGCATCGTGCTGCCCTCCGACGGTGGCGAACCGCTGCTGCCGGGTATGACGGGCGGGCCCGCCGACCGGCCCGCGGGGCCGCGGCACGGCGCCCCTCAGGGCGGCGGGCCCGCGCCCGCCTCGGCGCCGCCCGGCGGCCAGGCCTGGGGCCAGCCGTGGGGTCCCGAACAGCACCAGGCCCCGGCCCCGCCGGCGGGTCAGGACTGGCAGAACCCGCCCGCCGACCCGTGGCAGGCGCAGCAGGCCGCCCCGTGGGCCGCGCAGGACCAGCCGGGCGCGCTCCCGCAGGAGGCGCCGGGCCGGCCGTACGGCAACGAGGCACAGGCGTCCTACGGGGCGTACGGGGCGCAGCCGCCGTCCGGCGGTCACGGCATGCCGCTGCCGCCGGCCGACGACGGGGCGACCCAGTACATACCGCCGGTCGCGGCCGGGCCCGCCGACGAGGGCGCCACTCAGTACATACCGCCGGTGGGCGGCGCTCACCACCCCCTCCCGGGCGGCCCCGGGAACGAGGGCGCGACCCAGTACCTCCCGCCCGTCGCCGGGGGCGCCGACCCGTACCTGCCTCCCATGGCCTCCGCCGACGAGGGCGCCACGCAGTACATCCCGCCGGTCGGGCCCGGAGCCCTGCCGCCCGAGATGCCGTCCGGCGGACCGGCGGACCGGCCCGCGGAGACGACGACGTACCTCGGGCGGGCCCAGGACGGCGGCGGAGGGGCCGGACCGATGCCGTCCGGATCCGACGCCGACGCCACCCAGTACATCCCGCCCGTGCCCGGGCAGGGGGCCTACGGTGACCGGCAGCCGCCCGCCGAGTTCGACAACCTCTTCCGCAGCGGTCCCGGCGGTGACGGCGGCCACGCCGGCGCCACCCAGCACATGCCCCGCTACCAGGAGCCGCCGGGCACCGGACACGCCGCCCCGCAGCCGTCCTACGACACATCCGGCCCGGCGCAGGGCCGGCGGGCCGCCCGGGACTCCCGCGCCGGCGGTGGCCGCACCGGCTCGAAGGTGCCGCTGATCGCGGCCTGCGGCGTCGCCATCGCCGTGGTCGGCATCGGGGCGGGCGCGTTGCTCGCGGGGGGCGGCGGCGACGAGCCGGACGAGAAGCCCGAACCCGTCTCCGCGTCGGCCCCGGCGAGCACCGAGGCCTCCGGCGAGCCGTCCGCCGACCCGGCGAAGGAGCAGGCCGTCGCCCTGGACAAGCTGCTCGCCGACAGCGGTGACAGCCGGGCCACGGTGATCAACGCCGTCGGCCAGGTGAAGACCTGCGGCAACCTCGCCCAGGCCGCCCAGGACCTGCGCGGCGCCGCCGGGCAGCGCAAGAGCCTGGTCACGCAGCTGTCCGGACTCTCCGTCGACAAGCTGCCCGAGCACGCCGCGCTGACCGCCGCGCTCAACAAGGCGTGGAAGGCGTCCGAGTCGGCCGACAACCACTACGCCGCCTGGGCCGACCAGGTCGCCGCGGAGAAGGGCAAGCTCTGCAAGAAGGGGCAGGCCCGCAGCACCGGCCAGACCGCCGCCGGCAACCGGGAGAGCGGCATCGCCACCACGCAGAAGGCCGAGGCGGCCAAGTTGTGGAACGCGATCGCCCGGAACTACGGCCTGACCGAGCGCCAACCCACCCAGCTGTGAGGCGAGCGGGGCGCCGGGAGCCGGGCGGTCAGTTCTGGTTCTCGGCGCCCTGCAGGGTCTTCGTCACGTCGATGGCGCCCTGGCGGTCGTCGGCCACCAGCTGGCCCTTCTTGACGACCTGGAGGGTCACGTCGGTGTTGACCAGACGCGGCAGGCCCACGGACGCCAGGACGTCCTGGAACTGCCAGCGCAGGGTCGGCGTGAGCCCACCCGTGGTCACCTTGAAACCGTCGTCCAGGGTGCGTCGTACGGTGTTGGCGGAGACCTCGCCCTCGCCGAGCGACTTCACGACGGCGTCCAGGACGGTGTAGGCGATCCACGTGGTCTGCACGCCCGCGTCCGCGGGGTCGATCCGGGTGTCGGTGAAGGCCTGTTCGCGGATGACCTTCTTCATCCCGTTCCAGCGCTTGTCGGTCTCCGCCGGGTACCAGCCGGTGATGTACGCCCCCTCGTAGGGGCTCGACGCGCCACCGGTGGCGTCGATGACCGTCTGGTCCACGCTGCCGAGCACGGTGCCCGTGCGCACGTCCGGGTAGGCCTCGCGGTCGCGCCGGAAGGAGTCCATGAAGGTGTTGGTGCGGTCGCCGAGCGCCGGCACCACACAGCCGCGCCGGCCCGGGTCCTCGGTGGCCCGGGTCAGGGCCTGCTGGGACTGCGCGGCGAACTCGGTGGCGTCCTCGGCGGCCCGCAGGTCGGTCACGTCCGAGTGACCGCCCGCCGCGAGGCCCGAGTTGATCAGGTTGGGGAGTTCGTCACCCGCGATGGTGTCGGGCCGTACCAGCGTGACCGGGCCGCAGTTGCTCGCGAGGTGCCTGCCGAGGCCTGCCAGCAGCGCCGGCTGGCCGCCGTTGACCGGGTAGGACAGCGGGCTGGTGAACTCGGCGTTCGTGATGCCGTAGCCACCTATGTACGGTATGCCCGCTCCCTCCAGGATCGGGAAGAACGTGTCGGCGAACTGGCTGTAGGAGCCGACGACCGCGGCGACCTTCTGCTTGACCGCGCGGCGCGCGCACTTCGCGGCGTGCACGCTGTCGTTGCGGTCGTTGCAGATCACGACCTTGAGCTTGCGGCCGTCGATGCCGCCGTTGGCGTTGACGTGGCGGGCGTAGGCCAGCGCCAGGGCGGGCATGCCGGGCTTGTTCGTGGTGTTGGTGTCCTGCGGGGCCCAGGTCATGACGGTGATCTGGTCGTCGCCGGCACCTCCCGGGAGGCCGGGGACGACGCCGCATCCGGCGGCCAGCGAGGCACACACCACCAGGGCGCCCGCCGCGCGCAGGGCTTTGAGGGGCCTGGTGAGGGCGGGGAGGAATGTGCTGCGGGTGCGTCGCCTGCCGGTCATGGTCCCGCACGATTCCGCCACATCACTAACCTCTGAGTGACCCTTGCTCAACGCGAGGTGACGTCCAGGTGAATTGCGGGGTCCGGTGAACGGCGTGTGGCGAGGAACGTACGATCGATGACCGTGCAAGGTGTGCAAGGAGTACAAGGTTCGGTGAACCCTTCCCGTCGCGGGCATCGCTCATCCACGATGGGTGGCATGCCACTGAACGACATGCCGTGGTGGCGCTGGCGCAGCAATGTGCGCTCCGCGCTGCACATGCTTTCCGATCCGGGGTTCCAGCGGGACGTCTGGCTCGCGGGCGTCGAGGGATACGGGGACGTCACCGACGCCGTGTACCGGCTGGTCGAGGACACCTGGCTCGACCACTGGTCCGCGGAGAAGTACGTCGGGACCATATTCCGCGACTCGCAGGAGGCCGCGCTGGTCGACACCGCGGTGCTGCGGGTGCTGCGGATCATGCACCAGGTGGGGCCGGACGCGCCGGTGTCCTCGTACATGGAGCATCCGGCGTGGCCGGAGGCGGTGCGGGCGGCTCGGGACGCGCATGTGCGGATGGCGGTGAGCGACGGGGAGGATCCCGAAGGGGTGCCGCGGACGCTCGAGGTGCTGCGGATCATGACGCGGTCGGCCTAGGGTCGGCCTGGGGTCGGCCTGGGGTTTCTGGCTGCTCAGGTGGGTGTGGGACCCTGTGGTGCATGAATGAGCAGCCCCAGACCGCCGCGGCCGATCAGTACGTCCTCACGCTGTCGTGCCCGGACAAGAAGGGCATCGTGCATGCCGTGTCGAGCTATCTGTTCATGACCGGCTGCAACATCGAGGACAGCCAGCAGTTCGGTGACCATGACACGGGGCTGTTCTTCATGCGGGTCCACTTCTCGGCGGAGGCGCCGGTGACGGTGGAGAAGCTGCGGGCGAGCTTCGCGGCGATCGGTGACTCGTTCCACATGGAGTGGCAGATCAACCGGGCCGACGAGAAGATGCGCATCCTGCTGATGGTCAGCAAGTTCGGGCACTGCCTGAACGATCTGCTGTTCCGGGCGCGGACCGGGGCGCTGCCGGTGGAGATCGCGGGGGTGGTGTCGAACCACACCGACTTCGCCGAGCTGGTGGGTACGTACGGGATTCCCTTCCACCACATTCCGGTGACGAAGGACAGCAAGTCGCAGGCGGAGGCGCGGCTGCTGGAGGTCGTGCGGGAGGCGGGTGTGGAGCTGGTCGTTCTGGCCCGCTACATGCAGGTGCTCTCCGACGACCTGTGCAAGGAGCTGAGCGGGCGGATCATCAACATCCACCACTCGTTCCTGCCGAGCTTCAAGGGCGCCAAGCCGTATCACCAGGCGCATGCGCGGGGTGTGAAGCTGATCGGGGCGACGGCGCACTACGTGACGGCGGATCTGGACGAGGGGCCGATCATCGAGCAGGAGGTCGAGCGGGTGGGGCACGATGTCACCCCGGATCAGCTGGTCGGGATCGGGCGGGACGTGGAGTGCCAGGCGCTGGCGCGGGCCGTGAAGTGGCACGCGGAGCGGCGGATCCTGCTGAACGGGCGTCGGACGGTCGTCTTCGCGTAGGGCTGTCTGTGGGGGTTGCCGGCGCGCGGCGGGTGGTCGTGTCGTCGGGGGCGGGTCGGGGGGTGTCCGTCCTCGGAACGGCGCGAAATCGGTCACTCACCAACTCACCCGTGTTGACGCGCCAACCGCTGCGGGC
>NZ_JBIVHU010000011.1:0-365952 GCF_044749345.1 Streptomyces sp. NPDC089424 | reverse complement strand
GTCACTCACCGACGCACCCGTGTTGACGCGCCAACCGCTGCGGGCGGACACCCCCCGACCCACCCCCTTCCCGCCGCGGGCGGGTGCGGCGCCGTACGACTGGCGCCGAGTGGGGTGGTTCCCTCGCGCCGTGGGTGGCTGCCGGCGCCGCGTGACTGACGCGTGAGTGGGCCGATTCCTTGCTGTTGTGCGCGGCGGTGGTGGGTGGGTTACATGCGGCTTAGGGAGGCTGCTGCGAGGAGTACGTCCTTGATGGCTTCCCGGTCGCCCAGTTGGCCTGCCGCTGCTTCGTCGGGGGAGACGTGGCCCGCGGCGAGGCGGCAGAATTCGACGCCGTCCAGGGCCACGTGGGCCACCTCGTGCTCGGCGGAGCCCACCTCGGCGGGGGAGTCCAGGGGGATCAGCCACTCGCCGCCGCCGGAGCCCTCGATCTCCAGGCGGAGGGTGCGGCCGGGGGTGCCGGCGGGGACCAGGTGGCGGGGCGTCCGGGCGGGGCTCGCCAGGCCCGCGCGGCGGCGTTCCGCGAGGGACGTGGGGAGCAGGCGGGCCGCGAGGTCGATCATGCGGTTGAGGTGACGGGCCGACGGCGGGTCGTAGGGGTAGTCCACCGCCTCCGCGATGTCCTCCGCGTGCACCCAGCACTCGAAGGCGCGCTCGATCATCGCGTCGTGCAGCGGCAGCTCGCCCACGCCGTAGGGCACGCCCAGACCGCCCGCGCTGCCGCCCGTGAAGGAGACCGTGCGCACGATGCCGTGGCCCTGTTCGCGCCAGGGCGCCCGGACGGTGCGGGTGGGCGGGAAGTGCGAGGCCCGCCAGTACGCCTCCGTGCGGGCCGTCGGCGTCGGCGGGTCGGCGTCGGTGTCGCCGAGGGGGTCGTCGAGGCCGAGGGCGACGGCGATGAGGCCGTCGACCGCCAGGAGGTGGGCGATGACGCCGGCGACGGTCGTGCGGCGGCTGGCCGGTTCCGTGCCGTCGAACCAGCGCAGCCGCACCGGCGCGTGCCACTCGGCGTCGCCGAAGTCCTGGAGCAGGGCGTCGAGGCGGGCGATCTCGGCGTCGTAGGGCCGGGCCCACTCGGGGACCGGGATGCGCGGTGGGCGCCGGTCCAGGCAGGTCGCCAGGACGCGGGTGCGCAGGCCGGGGTCGAGGTCGAGGCTGTCGGGTCGTTGCAGCAGCCCGACCGCCTCGCGAAGCCGCCGGGCCTCGTCGGCGCAGTTGCCGCACATGCCGAGGTGGTCCTCGACGGCCAGCGCCTCCTCGGGGGAGCAGGCGGCCAGCGCCCACGCGCCCAGCAGGGACTTCAGCACATGGTGTTCGAGGGGCGGGTGCAGGGCGTCCAGGACGGGCAGGGGCAGGCCGGTGTCCTCCACCGACGCCCGCGGCATCGGTATGCGGGGCGGCTGGGCGGGGAGGGGCGTGATCTCCCGGTCGGCCTCGGGCTTCTTGTCGTCGTGCTCGTCCTGCTCGTCGTAGTCGTCGTGCTCGTGGTGTTCCGGGTCCGTCACACCGCACCTCCGTATCCGGGCGGCGTGCCGGCGTCGTGGGCCGTGGAGAGGAGCTGCAGGCCCAGGCGGAGGCGGCGGCGTGCCTCGTCCTCGGTGATGCCGAGGTCGGTGGCGGTCTGGCGGTAGTCGCGGCGCTGGAAGTAGGCGCGTTCCAGGGCGGCGCGCAGCGGGGCGGGCATGGACTGGACGATGTAGTCGGCGCGGGCGGCGACGGAGGCGTGGCGGACCTTGAGCTCCAGGTCCTCGCTGGAGCCGTGGCCGCCTTCGGCGAGTGCCGCGGTCTCGGTGGCGCGCAGGCGCTGGACCGCGAGGCGGTGGGTCAGGGTCGCCACCCAGGAGCGCAGGGGGCCCTGTCTGGGGTCGTAGGCCTCGGGGTGCTCCCACAGGTGTATGAACACCTCGCGGGTGATGCCGTCCGCGGCCCGCTCGTCGTCGAGCACGCGGTGTGCCAGACCGTGGACGAGGGAGGCGAAACGGTCGTAGAGCTCGCCGAGGGCGGCCGCCTCACCGCGTGCGAGTCGCTGCTGCATCTTGCGGTCCCAGCGGGGCGGTGCGTCCTTCTTCGCCATGCGGCCCCCTCGCCGTGGTTCGTCCCGGTGTCCAGCCTGCGTCCATCGCCACCTCGAATGTAGTCGGCACGTCTGACGACGCACGCCCCTTTGTGCCAATGCGCGCCCCTGGACCAGTCGCAGGTGGTAGTGCGCTTCCGGGCGGCGCCTACCCACCGCGTACAAGACCAGACCTGATCGAACAGGATCGAATGCGACAGAATCAAGCCTTTTCCGTTTGGATTTCGTTTCCGGCAGTGTGTTTCAGGGAACCGCCGCTGGGCAGCCGCGCCGCATGGAAGCGTAGGGACTGGCTCCGTTTCCAGGTGGTTCCGGCCGTTTCCCGCACGTTCCGGCGACGAAGGGCATGGTGGTGGCGTTCAAGGTGACCGGCGACGAGCAGGGCGACTGGGCCGTGCTCCACGTGTCGGGCGAGCTGGACCTGGTGACCTCGCCGGTGCTGCGCGGGCGGGTGCACGACGCGGTCGCCGAGGGCCGCCACAGTCTCGTCCTCGACCTCTCCGAGGTCTGGTTCTGCGATTCCAGCGGTGTGGGCGTGCTGATCGCGGCCCGTCGGCTGCTGCGCTCCTGTCAGGGGCGGCTGCGGCTGATACTCCCGGCCCAGGGCGCGGCCGACGGCTCGCACGTCAACCGCGTGCTGGGCGCACTGGGGGTGCGGCGGCTGTTCGACGTGCATCCCGACCTGGCCTCCGCGACCTCGGACGACGCCAGTCCTCTCTCCGCGTGAACTCTCTGCCACACCGTTGTCCCAAAATTCCCCCGGTCTTGGCACAACCGTCGTTTTCCTCCTCCGGAACCGTCCGCGGCGTCGTACGCTCCCTGGCGAGAAGCACCCCGAGATGACGTGAGGCGGCCTGAAAGACATGGTCAGCAGCGAGTACGAGCGCAGGATCGCGGCCCGGTTCGCCACCTTCGACCAGGACGGCAACGGCTATATCGACCGCGAGGACTTCAGCGGCGCGGCCAAGGCACTGCTCGTGGAGTTCGGCACGGCGTCCCGCTCCGACAAGGGCCAGGCGCTGTACGGCGGAGCCGAGGCCTTCTGGCAGGGCATGGCCGGGATAGCGGACCGGGACGGTGACCAGCGCATCACCCGCGAGGAGTTCGTCAATGGCGCGGTCAAGCGGCTGCGCGACAACCCCGACCGCTTCGCCGAGATCGCCCGCCCCTTCCTGCACGCGGCGCTCGCCGTCGCCGACCCGGACGGCGACGGCTCGGCCACCGTCGAGGACCTCGCCCGCGTGCTGCGGGTGCTCGGCGTCCCCGAGGACGCCGCGCGGGCGGCGGCCGGCTCGCTCGACGGCGACGGCGACGGCACCGTGAGCGAGACGGAGATCGTCTCCGCGTTCGCCCGCTTCTTCACCGTTCCCGAGTAACCGAGAAACGCTCCCTGAGCCGGTACTTGAGCACCTTGCGCAGGGTGTCGTTGCGCGGCAGGGCGTCGACCACCTCCAGCTGCTCCGGCAGCTTGTGCGCCGACAGCCCTTCCGCGCGCAGGTACGCGGTCAGCTCCTCCAGGGTCACGGGGGTGGCCTGCGCGGGCTGCTCGACCACCGCGCAGACCAGCTCCCCGCGCTCGGCATCCGGCAGGCCGATCACCGCCACGTCCGCGACCGCCGGGTGCCGGTGGAGCAGTTC
Organism: Streptomyces sp. NPDC089424; assembly: GCF_044749345.1. Classification (NCBI taxonomy): domain Bacteria; kingdom Bacillati; phylum Actinomycetota; class Actinomycetes; order Kitasatosporales; family Streptomycetaceae; genus Streptomyces; species Streptomyces sp. NPDC089424. The sequence goes on along the minus strand of NZ_JBIVHU010000011.1, from coordinate 362,240 downwards.
CTCGATCTCCTTGGCGGAGATGTTCTCCCCCTTGCGGATGATCACGTCCTTGAGGCGGCCGGTGAGCACCAGGTGCCCGCCGTCGGTGAGCCGCCCGAGGTCGCCGGTGCGCAGGAAGCCGTGCTCGTCGAACGCCTCCGCCGTCTGCGCCGGGTCGAGGTAGCCCCGGCAGACGGCCTCGCCGCGCAGCCGCACCTCGCCGTCGACGATCCGTATCTCCATGCCCCGGGGCGGACGCCCCTCGGTCGTCGCGAGGTTCTCGGGGGTGTCGTCCGGCGCGCCCATGGTGATCATCGGGACCTCGGTCATGCCGTACCCGTGGGTGAGCTGGACGCCCATCTCGCGCACGACGGCGTGGTAGACGTCGGGCGGCTTCGGCGCCCCGCCGCCCGCGAGCAGCCGCAGCGTCGGCACCACGGGGGTCCCGGGCTGTGTGCGCTGCGCGGCCAGGAACATCGAGTAGAACGCCGTGGAGCCGCCGGCGATCGTCACCCCGTGGGCGCGGTACGCGGGCAGCGCGTCCGGCAGCGCGAACTGCTCCAGGAGCAGCGCCGGGATGCCGTACAGCAGCAGCATCACCGTGTAGTCGAGGCCGCCGATGTGGGCGTAGGGGAAGGCGATCGAGCCCACGTCGTCGGCGGTGGGCCGCAGGGCGTGCGCCAGGCAGGTGCCGCCCGCGATCAGGGAGCGGTCCGTGTGCAGGACGCCCTTGGGCGCGGAGGTCGTGCCGGAGGTCCAGTAGATCCAGCGGACGTCGGCGCCCCCCTCGGGCGGCGCGGGCAGGACGGACGGATCGCCGTCGGGCAGGTCCTCGTACGCCTCGAAGACCCCCTTCGCGCCGAGCCGCCGGGCCATCGCCGTGTGGTCGAAGCCGCGCCAGGTGCCCGGCACGGCGAAGTACTCGGCGCCCGACTCGCGCAGCGCGTGGCCCACCTCGCGCTCGCGCAGGAACGGGATGAGCGGGGTCTGCACGGCGCCGAGGCGGGCCAGCGCGAACGTGAGCACCGCCGTCTCGACACGGGTGGGCAACTGCCAGGCGACGACCGTGCCCGGGCGCACCCCCATGCCGTACAGCCCGGCCGCGGCCCGTTCGGCGCGGTCGCGCAGGGCGCCGAAGGTCAGGGTGCGGTCGTCCTGGAGCAGGACGGGGCGGCCGGGGGTGCGGTCCGCCCGGCGGAGGAGCAGGTCCCAGAGGGTGGGCGCGGTGCTGAGCTCGTGCGCGGTGGTGTGCAGGGTCACGGTGGCCCCCGATGAGCTGACGGATAGTCAGATAGTGGGCCGAGCGTAGGGCCCGGCGCCTTGTCGGTCCAGGGGTGCGGGACTAGCCTTCCGGTACGGCGTCATCTGACGGGTCATCAGATCTGTAGCTCCGCGGAGGGGACCCATGACCGAACTGCCCCGCATCATCAGCGTCGACGACCATGTGATCGAGCCCGCGCACCTCTTCGAGACCTGGCTGCCCGCCCGCTACCGCGACCGCGGGCCCCAGCCGCTGACGGCGGGCATCGGCGAACTCGCCTACGTCGGCGGCAAGTACCAGATCACCATGGACCCCGAGGGCCAGCCCACCGACTGGTGGATCTACGAGGACCTCAAGTTCCCGTACAAGCGCAACATCGCCGCCGTCGGCTTCGACCGGGACGAGATGACCCTGGAGGGCATCACCCGGGAGGAGATGCGGCGCGGCTGCTGGGACCCCAAGGCGCGGCTCGCGGACATGGACCTCAACCACGTCGAGGGCAGCCTGTGCTTCCCGACCTTCCCGCGCTTCTGCGGGCAGACCTTCGCCGAGGCGCACGACAAGGAGGTCGCCCTCGCCTGCGTGCGCGCCTACAACGACTGGATGGTCGAGGAGTGGTGCGGTGACAGCGGCGGACGCCTCATCCCGCTGTGCCTGATCCCGCTGTGGGACATCGACCTCGCCGTCGCGGAGATCCGGCGCAACGCCGCGCGCGGCGTGAAGGCGGTGACGTTCTCCGAGATCCCCACCTACCTGGGGCTGCCCTCGATCCACTCCGGCTACTGGGACCCGTTCTTCGCGGTCTGCCAGGAGACCGGGACGGTGGTCAACATGCATATCGGGTCGTCGTCCCAGATGCCGGCGGCCTCCCCGGACGCGCCCCCCGCCGTGCAGGCCTCGCTCTCCTTCAACAACGCGATGGCCTCGATGATGGACTTCCTCTTCAGCGGGGTCCTGGTGCGCTTCCCCAGGCTCAAACTGGCCTACTCCGAGGGCCAGATGGGCTGGATCCCGTACGCCCTCGAGCGCGCCGACGACGTCTGGGAGGAGCACCGCGCGTGGGGCGGCGTCCGCGACCTCGTCCCCGAGCCGCCGTCGACGTACTACTACCGGCAGATCTTCTGCTGCTTCTTCCGGGACAAGCACGGGGTGGCGTCCCTGGACGTCGTCGGGCGCGACAACGCCACCTTCGAGACCGACTACCCGCACGTCGACTCCACCTTCCCGCACACCAAGGAGGTGGCCCTCGACCACGTCAAGGGCCTCGACGACGAGACGGTCCACAAGCTGATGCGGGGCAACGCCATCCGCATGCTGGACCTCGACCTGGACCGGTAGTGGACCTGACGTACACGCCCGAGGAGGAGGAGTTCCGGGCCGGCCTGCGCCAGTGGCTGAAGGGCGCGCTGCCCTCCCTGCCGGCCAAGCCGTCCCCGGACGACTGGCCGGGGCGGCGCGCCTACGACCTCGGCTGGCAGCGGACGCTGTACGACGCCGGGTACGGCGACGTCCACTGGGACGCCTCCCCGACCGTGCGGCTGATCTTCCTGGAGGAGACCGAGCGGGCGGGCGCCCCGTACGTGGGCGCCAACTTCGTCGGGCTGCTGCACGCCGGACCGACCGTCGCCGCGGAGGGCACCGAGGAGCAGCGCGCCCGCTGGCTGCCGCCCGTCCTGCGCGGCGAGCAGGTCTGGTGCCAGGGCTTCAGCGAACCGGACGCCGGGTCCGACCTCGCGGCACTGCGCACCCGTGCGTGGCGGGACGGCGACGACTACGTGGTGTCCGGATCCAAGATCTGGACCTCGCACGCCGAAGTCGCCGACTGGTGCGAACTGTTGGTGCGCACGGATCCCGCCGTACCCCGGCACCGGGGCATCAGCTGGCTGGCCATGCCCATGGACGCGCCGGGCATCACCGTACGGCCGCTGCGCACCCTGGCCGGGTCGGCCGAGTTCGCTGAGGTCTTCCTCGACGAGGTGCGGGTGCCGGTCGCCAACCGGGTCGGCGACGAGAACGACGGCTGGCGGGTCAGCATGGTCACGCTGTCGTTCGAACGCGGGACGGCCTTCGTGGGCGAGGTGGTGGCCTGCCGCCGGGTGCTCACGGAACTCGCGCGCGAGGCCCGGAAGAACGGGCGGTGGGACGATCCGGTGCTGCGCCGGCGGCTCGGCAGGCTGAACGCCGAGTTCCGGGCGCTGTGGCGGCTCACCCAGTGGAACGTGAGCGAGGCGCAGGCCTCGGGCGGCGTTCCCGGCGTGGGGGGTTCGGTCTTCAAGCTGCGGTACTCGCACGCCCGCCAGGACCTCTACGACGCCGCCGCCGACGTCCTCGGCCCCGATGCGCTCGACCTCGACCGGCCGTGGACGCTCGACCGGCTGTCCGCCCTGTCGTACACCATCGCGGCCGGCACCTCGCAGATCCAGCACACCATCGTGGCCGAACGGATCCTCGGCCTGCCGAAGGGGCGGTAGCCGTGCGTTTCCAACCGACCGAGGAACAGCGCGCGTTGCGGGCCGCGCTCCGGCAGCTCCTCGACCGGCACTTCGACGACGGGGCCCGCCGGACCGCCGCGCGGCGGACGGCGCCCGTGCTGGACCGGGCGCTGTGGCGGGAGCTGGGCGCGGCGGGGTTCTTCGCGCTGCGCCTGCCGGAGGACCGGGGCGGGGTGGGACTCGGGCTGCCGGAGGCCGTCCTGGCGTTCGAGGAGGCCGGGCGGGCCCTGGTGCCCGGCCCGCTGGTGGCCACGCACCTCGCCGCCGGAGAGGTGCCCGGAGCCGCGGACGGGACGGCCGTCGTGGCCGCCGTCGACGCGGGCGGGCTGGTGGAGTGGCTGACGCAGGCCGACGCCGTGCGCGGGGACGCCTCCGGCGCCGTACCCCTGCGGTCGGTCGATCCGCTGACGCCGCTGCACCGGGTGCCGGGGGGCCGGGGGGCGGCGGATCCGGTGGCCGTGCTGCTCACGGCGGCCGAGCAGCTCGGCACGGCCGCGCGTACGTGCGAGCTGGCGGCGCAACACGCCCGGACCCGTGAGCAGTTCGGACGGCCGATCGGAGCCTTCCAGGCCGTGCAGCAGCTGTGCGCGCGATCCCTGGTCCGGGTGGAGGTGGCGCGCGCCGCCGTGTACGCGGCGGCCGTCACCGCCGACCCCGTGGACGTCGCCGCGGCCCGGCTGCTCGCCGACGAGGCGGCTGTGCGCGGCGCCCGCGACTGCCTCCAGGTGCACGGCGGCATGGGCTTCACCTGGGAGGCAGAGGTGCATCTGCATCTGAAGCGGTCCTGGGTGCGGACCCACCGTACGGGCGACATCACGGAGAGTGAGGAGAGCCTCGCGCGCGATCTCCTGGCCGAATCGGTCTGACAAGGCCCCTGCCTGCGGCGTCGGTGAACCCGGGAAGCCGGGATGTCGCGGATTGTGGCATGCCGGAATTACGGAGCGTTGATACCGGCTTGTGTCCTAGGTGTGACTCGTCACGTCCTGGAGTCGAAGGTCCGCTCCGGTACCTTGTGTGAGATGCGAGAGGTTCCGAGCTCGAGTCACGCCGGTGACGAGCCTTGTTCCACCGCCTGTTCGACTCCCTGCGGCGAGCGTCGCACAGTATGCCGCACGGGTACTCCTTCGCGCTGGAATATGCCCGAAGCGCTTGTTGGGGTGACTGTACGTCAACCATGCTGGTGCGTAAGGGATTCACGGTCCGTGATCCCTGCTCTGGCCGTTGTTCTGGTCATGCAGAAAATGGCTACGATCGTGGCCCTCCTGAGGCGCGAGCCTCTGTGTCCACCGGTTCGGATGGTGTGAGCGGTGCAGGTGCTTCAAGTGCAGCTGGAGATCCGGCCCGACCCCGCAGAGGTGGGGCGCGCGCGGCGGTGGACCCGCTCGCGGCTCGCCGGGTGCGGCATAGCGGCCGACGAACCGCTCGCCGAGACGCTGATCCTGCTGGTCTCCGAACTTGTCACCAACGCCGTCGTGCACACCGGCTGCCCCGCCGTGCTGCGCCTCTCCCTGCCCCAGCCCGCCACCGTCCGCGTGGAGGTCGCCGACGGCAGCACCCGCGCCCCCGTCCCCCGGTGGGTGGACGGCGACGAGACCGGCGGCCGGGGCCTCGCGCTCGTCGACGGGCTCGCCGACCGCTGGGGCTGGAGCCCCGACGGCATCGGCAAGCAGATCTGGTGCGAACTGGACCGCTGTGCCGAACCCCGCACGGCGTCCAGGGCGTACGGGGGCGGCGCGGTGGCCGCCTGCGAAGGGCTCGACGGCTACGAAGGGTACGAAGGGCTGGCGTACGAGGCCGTCTGAGGCGCCCGGCGCCCCGTCCGGGGGCACGCGCGCAAGGCCGACGGGTGCGCCAGGCCCGGTGGAGGGATGTGCGCCCGTGCATGCTTCCGTGCGCGCCCGCGCCATACCGGATGTAACCGGCAAATTCCCCCGTCCCTGTTGACGCGACGTGTCCGGCTGATCACGCTGGGGGCAGCGAATCGCCGCGAGGGGACGGCGAGGGTCTCGGTGACGGAGGTCCTTGTCGAGTGCGAGTCGTGTTTCGGCGTGGGTCCGCCCATCGGGGCACGAGGGGGCGGGTACGCCGGAGCCGGATGGCGGCGTGTGGCGCCGTGCTCGGGGCGGGCGTGCACGCGCCGCCATCCGGACTCACCGCACGGCGCGCCCGCCCCATCCCCGCTACAGCACGGCGACCGGCGCCACCGGGGCCCCCGTCGCGCCGGTGAACGGCTCGGGTGTGGCCGCCAGCAGGAACGCGTACCGCCCGGTTTCTCCACAGGCTGTGGACAACTCTTCGAGATTCCAGTTCTGGCCCTGCGGCATCCCCATCTCCACCAGGTGCAGCGCGTGCACGGGCAGCCACAGGTCCTCCGTCTCCGGCGGGAAGATCTCGAAGGTGAGGGTGTCGTTCGCGACGGCCGCGACGTCGCGCGCGTGGAACCAGGCCGGCGTGCGCACGGACAGCCCCGGCGAGGGATGGGCGTACCCGTGCCTGTCCCCGGCGAGGCAGGCCCGGACCTGCCCGGTCCGCACGAGCACGACGTCTCCGGCACGCACCCGGGTGCCGGCCAGGTCCTCCGCCGCGTCCAGGTCCTCGGGGGTGACCGCGTGGCCCCCGTCCAGGCGGTCCGTGCCCCGCGCGCGGGCGACGTCCAGCAGCACGCCGCGCGAGACGAGGTGCCGCACCGTGCCGATGCCGCCGAACTCGGCGCCGCCGTGCGCGGTGACCGTGCCCGCCGGGCGGCCGTTGTAGAGCCGGCCCGAGTGCGAGACATGGGTGAGGGCGTCCCAGTGGGTGCCCGCCTGGAGTCCCATCGTCACCGCGTCGTCGCTGCACGCGACCGTGCCGGGGCCGAACAGTTCCTGGTTGATCTGCACCATGACGTGCAGCGGATTGACCCGTCCGGGGATCATCCCCGTCTGCACGCCGTCCTGGCGCAGCGGCAGCGCGAGCGGGATCCGCCGTCCGGTGCGGATCTCCGCGGCGGCCCCGCGGACCACCTCGTCGGTGATCAGGTTGAGCGTCCCGATCTCGTCGTCCGCCCCCCAACGGCCCCAGTTGTTCACGCGCTTGGCGATCTCGTGGAACTCGGCCGGCAACGACATGGGCCCTCCCCGGGGCTTGTGTCCGGGCATCTGACGGGTCATAGAATCTAACGGACCGTCAGAAAACGCGGGAAGGGGCCGGACGTGGGGAACTTCTTGGCCGGCGAGGTCGTCGTCGTGACGGGCGCGGGACGCGGCATCGGCCGTGCGGTCGCGCTCGCGGCGGCCGCCGAGGGGGCACGGGTCGTCGTCAACGACTACGGGGTGGCCGTCGACGGGGCCTCACCCACCAGCGAGATCGCGGACGCCGTCGTCAAGGAGATCGAGGCCGCGGGCGGCGAGGCGGTCGCGGTGGCCGACGACATCTCCACGATGGCCGGCGGCCGGCGCGTGGTCGAGGTGGCGCTGGCGTCGTACGGGAGGCTGGACGGGGTCGTCTGCGTCGCCGGGATCCTGCGGGAGCGGATGCTGTTCAACATGACCGAGGAGGAGTGGGACCCGGTGGTCGCCACCCATCTCAAGGGCACCTTCACGGTGTTCCGGGCCGCCTCGGAGGTGATGCGCCGCCAGCGCGGCGGCACCCTGATCGGGTTCACCAGCGGCAACCACCAGGGGTCCGTGTCGCAGGCCAACTACAGCGCGGCGAAGGGCGGGATCATCTCGCTGGTGCGCAGCGCCGCGCTCGGACTGCACAAGTACGGGGTGACCGCGAACGCGGTGGCGCCGGTGGCCCGTACGCGGATGTCGGCGAACGTGCCGACGGAGCTGGCGGAGATCGGGGAGCCCGAGGACGTGGCCGCGCTGGTGGTCTACCTGCTGTCCTCGCGGGCCCGGCAGGCCGGGATCACCGGGCAGGTCTACACGATCGCCGGGCCGAAGATCGCGGTGTGGGCGCAGCCGCGCGAACTGCGCGCCGCGTACGCCGAGGGGGCGTGGACGCCGCAGCGGATCGCCGACTTCCTGCCGGGCTCGGTGGGGGTGGACCCGATGCCGATGCTGGAGCGGGTGGCGGGGATGGAGCGGGCGGCGAGATCCGGGGAGCGGCCGAACGCCTGAGGGCTCGGGGAAGCGTAGGTTTCGGCCGCAATCTTGGGAGGGCGCCGTGGACTTCGGGTTCACCGTCGAGGACGAGGTGTTTCGCAGCGAGGCACGGGACTGGCTGGCCGCGCACGCCGGGGACGGGCAGGACCGGCGGGGCTGGGAGCGGACGCTGGGCAAGGCGGGGTGGATCGGGATCGGCTGGGCGGCCGACGGGTGGGGCAACCGGACGGCCTCGCTCACCCAGCAGGTCGTCTGGGCCGAGGAGTACGCCAGGTCGGCCGCGCCGCCGCGCTCCGGGCACATCGGCGAGAACCTGCTCGCCCCGACCCTCATCGCGCACGGCAGCCGGGAGCAGAAGGCCCGCTTCCTGCCGCCGGTGGCCGCCGGGGACGAGCTGTGGTGCCAGGGGTACAGCGAGCCGGGCGCCGGCTCGGACCTCGCGGCCTTGCGCACCACGGCGGTGCGGGAGCCGGGCGGTGCGCACTACCGGATCACCGGGCAGAAGATCTGGACCTCGCTGGCGCACGAGGCGGACTGGTGCTTCGTGCTGGCGCGCACGGAGGCGGGCTCGCGGCGGCATCAGGGGCTGAGCTTCCTGCTGGTGCCGATGGACCAGCCGGGGCGGATCGAGGTCCGGCCCATCCGTCAGCTGACCGGCACGAGCGACTTCAACGAGGTCTTCTTCGACGGGGCACGCGCCCGCGTGGAGCACCTCGTGGGCGGGGAGGGCGCGGGCTGGCGGGTCGCGATGAGCCTGCTCGGGTTCGAGCGGGGGGTCTCGACGCTGGCCCAGCAGGTCGGGTTCGCCGAGGAGCTGGGGCGGGTGGTGCGCTCGGCCCTCGACTCGGGGGCGGTGGACGATCCGGTCCTGCGGGAGCGGCTGGTGCGCCAGTGGGCCGAGCTGCGGGTGATGCGGTGGAACGCGCTGCGGACACTGGGCGGTTCGGGGGACGCGGGCGCGTCGAGCGTGGCCAAGCTGCTGTGGGGCGGCTGGCATCAGCGCCTGGGGGAGCTGGCGGTGCAGGTGCGGGGGGCCACGGCCGGGGTCGGGCCGGTGCGGTGGTCGGCGGCGGCGCCCTACGAACTCGACGAGGTCCAGCGGATGTTCCTGTTCAGCCGGGCCGACACCATCTACGGCGGCTCGGACCAGATCCAGCGCACGATCATCGCCGAGCGGGTGCTCGGTCTGCCGAGGGAACCCAAGGGAGCGTCGTGATGAGAGGCGTCGTCTTCGACGGAAAGCAGGTCCAGGTCGTGGACGACCTGGAGGTACGGGACCCCGGGGCCGGCGAGGTGCGGGTGGCGGTCGCGGCGGCCGGGCTGTGTCACAGCGATCTGTCCGTGGTGGACGGGACCATACCCTTCCCCGTTCCCGTGGTCCTGGGCCATGAGGGCGCGGGTGTGGTGGAGGCGGTGGGGGAGGGCGTGCGGCATGTGGCGCCCGGCGACCATGTGGCGCTGTCCACCCTCGCCAACTGCGGGACCTGCGCCGACTGCGACCGGGGGCGGCCGACCATGTGCCGGCGGGCGATCGGGCGGCCCGGGCGGCCCTTCACGCGGGACGGCCTGCCGATGCACCAGTTCGCCTCCAACTCGGCGTTCGCGGAGCGCACGGTGGTGAAGGCCGTGCAGGCCGTGCGGATCCCCGAGGACATCCCGCTGACGTCCGCCGCGCTCATCGGCTGCGGGGTGCTTACCGGGGTCGGCGCCGTGCTGAACCGGGCCCGGGTGGACCGCGGCGACAGCGTCCTCGTGATCGGCACCGGCGGCGTCGGGCTGAACGTCCTGCAGGGCGCGCGGCTCGCGGGCGCCCCGCGGATCGTCGCCGTGGACAGCAACCCCGCGAAGGAGGCGATGGCCCGGCGGTTCGGGGCGACCCACTTCCTCACGTCGGCCGAGGGCGTGCGGGAGATCCTGCCGACCGGCGCGGACCACGCCTTCGAGTGCGTCGGGCGGGTGGAGCTGATCCGGCAGGCGATCGACCTGCTCGACCGCCGCGGCCAGGCCGTCCTGCTGGGGGTGCCGCCGGCGGGGGCCGAGGCCTCCTTCGTGGTCTCCTCGATGTACCTGGACAAGTCCGTCCTCGGCTGCCGCTACGGCTCCTCGCGACCCCAGCGGGACATCGCCCTGTACGCCGAGCTGTACCGGCAGGGCCGCCTGCTGCTCGACGAACTCGTCAGCGAGACCTACCCCGTCGAGGACTTCGACAAGGCACGGGCGGACGCGGAGGCGGGGCGGGTGGCGCGGGCGGTCCTCACGTTCTGACCGCGGCGGGCGGCGTGCGGCGTGGGGTCGTTCACGTCCTTCCGGCCGTGCTCCCGTCCGTCCGGAACGTGCGCCGGTAGGCCGTCGGCGTCACGCCGAGGGCCGCCTGGAGGTGCTGGCGCATCGACTGGGCCGTGCCGAAGCCCGCGTCGTGGGCGACCTGGTCGACGGAGAGGCCGGTGGACTCCAGCAGGTGGCGGGCGCGCTCGACGCGCTGCTGGGCGAGCCACTGGCCGGGACTGACGCCGACCTCCTCGCGGAACCGCCGGGTGAAGGTGCGTACCGACATCGCCACCTGCTCGGCCATGTCGCGCAGCTGGATCGGCTCGTGCAGCCGGCCGAGCGCCCAGGCGCGGGCGGTGGTCGTGGAGGACCGCCGCGGCTCGGGCAGCGGCCGCTCGATGTACTGCGCCTGACCGCCGTCGCGATGCGGGGGTACGACGGTGCGCCGGGCCACCTCGTTGGCGACCTCCGTGCCGTGGTCGCGACGCACCATGTGCAGGCACAGGTCGATGCCGGCGGCGACGCCCGCCGAGGTCAGGACGTCGCCGTCGTCGATGAACAGGACCTCCGGGTCGACCCGGACGCGCGGGAAGAGCCGCTGGAAGCGGTCCGCCTCGGCCCAGTGCGTGGTCGCCGGGCGGCCGTCCAGGTAGCCGGCGGCGGCCAGGACGTACACGCCCGTGCAGATCGAGGCGAGGCGGGTGCCGGGGCGGAGGTGGGCCAGGGCGGCGGCCAGCTCGTCGGTGAGGACGCCTTCCTCGTGGACCGGGCCGAGCTCGTAGGAGGCCGGGACGATCAGCGTGTCGGCGGTGGCGAGGGCCTCGGGGCCGTTGCCGACGTGGATGGCGAAGTCGGCGTCGGTGTCGACCGGGCCCGGTGGCCGGACCGAGCAGGTCACGACCTCGTACAGCCGGCGGCCGCGGGCGTCCTTGGGGCGGCCGAAGATCCGGTGCGGGATGCCCAGCTCGAAGGGGAGCAGGCCGTCGAGGGCCAGAACGACGACACGGTGGGGACGGAAGGGATCGGCGGCCGTATCCATGGCCCGATCCTAACGAATGCTGTCCTCCCGGCCACTCGCTCGCGCGCGTCCCGGGACCGAAGCTCTATGTCGTGACCCAGACAAGTGAAGCGGCGGCAGTCGTCGGGAAGCCGGAGCCGAGGCGTCCGCGGATCCACCGGGCGTGGTTCGTCGCCGCCGTCACCTTCGTGACGATCATCGGGGCGGCCGCCTTCCGCTCCCTGCCGGGACTGCTGATCGACCCGCTTCACCAGGAGTTCGACTGGTCGCGCGGCACGATCGGCGCGGCGGTCTCCGTCAACCTCGCGCTCTACGGCCTGACCGCGCCCTTCGCCGCGGCACTGATGGACCGCTTCGGCATCCGGCGGGTGGTCGCGGTCGCGCTGACCGTCATCGCGATCGGCTCGGGCGCGACGGTGTGGATGACGGCGGCCTGGCAGCTGCTGCTGTGCTGGGGCCTGCTGGTCGGCCTCGGCAGCGGGTCGATGGCGCTGGCGTTCGCGGCGACCGTGACCAACCGCTGGTTCACCGAGCGGCGCGGCCTGGTCACCGGCATCCTCACGGCCGCCTCGGCGTCCGGGCAGCTGATCTTCCTGCCGGTGCTGTCCTGGATCGTGGAGACCCACGACTGGCGGCCGGCCGCCGTCACCGTCGCGCTCGCCGCCCTCGCGGTGGTGCCGTTCGTGTGGCTGCTGCTGCGCGACCACCCCGCGGACGTGGGCCTGAAGCCGTACGGCGCGAAGGACTTCGTCCCGAAGCCGGCACCGGTGCCGGGCGCGGCGCGGCGGGCGGTGCGGGTGCTGCTCTCCGCCGTCCGCACGGGGCCCTTCTGGCTGCTGGCCGGGACGTTCGCGATCTGCGGCGCCTCCACCAACGGGCTCATCCAGACCCACTTCGTGCCCGCCGCCCACGACCACGGGATGCCGATCACCGCGGCGGCCTCGCTGCTGGCGGTCATCGGGGTGTTCGACGTGGCCGGCACGATCGCCTCCGGCTGGTTCACCGACCGGTTCGACGCGCGGCGGCTGCTGGCGGTCTACTACGCGCTGCGCGGCATCTCCCTGCTGTTCCTCCCCCTGCTGCTGGCGCCCAGCGTGCACCCGCCGATGATCTTCTTCATCGTCTTCTACGGGCTCGACTGGGTCGCCACCGTGCCGCCCACGATGGCGCTGTGCCGGGAGCACTACGGCGAGGACAGCGCGATCGTGTTCGGCTGGGTGCTGGCGTCGCACCAGGTCGGCGCGGCCGTGGTGGCCTTCGCCGGCGGAGTGGCGCGCGACGTGTTCGGCTCGTACGACGTGATGTGGTACGCCTCCGGCGCGCTGTGCGCGGCGGCCGCGCTGATGGCGCTGGTGATCCGGCGGGTCGGGAACGCGCCGGCGACGGGCCTGGCCGCCGCCCGCTGACCCGCCCGTGTGCGGTTGTCGTCCGTCCAGCGGCACGGGATGCTGAGGGTGCACGAAGGGGAAGCGGTGTGATGGATCGTTTTCCGAATGCGGCCGACGTCGATTTCCACAGCCCGCTGGACCTCTCCAAGGCCGCCGTCGCCGTGCTCGACGCCGACGGCGTCGTCTCCGGGTGGGCGTCCTCGGCGCAGCGCCTCCTCGGGTACCCGCCCGAGGACGTCCTCGGGCGCCCCGCCGCGCGGCTCCTGGCGGCGCCCCCCGGGCAGCGGCCGTCCGCGCTCTGCGGGGCGTCCCGGCCCCGCAGCACCGTGCTGGACCTGCGCCGCCAGGACGGCCGCGCCCTGCGCGCGGCCGTGACCTTCAGCCCGCTGGCGCCCCGGGGCGTCGCGGCGACCGTGGTGGTCGCGGCCGATCTGGAGGCGATGCGCGGCTGGGAGGCGCAGCTGGCGATGCTCCAGGGGCTGGCCACCGAGTCCCCCGTCGGCCTCACGATCTTCGACACCGACAAGCGCGTCGTGTGGGGGAACGTCTCCACCGATCTGGAGCTCGCGGGCATCGCCCAGTACATCGGCAGGCCGGCCGAGGACCTCTTCCCGGAAGGCGAGTTCATCTCCCGCCATCACTCCCCGGACGAGGACCAGGTGATGGAGCACGTGATGGCGACGGGCGAACCGGTCATGGGGATGCACTACCGCGGCCGTGCCCCCGCCGACCCGGTGCGCGAGCACGTCTGGTCCTGCTCGTACCACCGGCTGGTGGACGCCCGGGGCGAGACGCTGGGGCTGTTCGAGGAGTCCCTTGACATCACCGACCGCTACCGCGCCCAGGAACGGCTCTCGCTGCTGGTACGGGCGGGAAAGCGCATCGGCGTCTCGCTGGACGTGCGCCGCACTGCCGCGGAGCTGGCCGACGTCGCCGTACCGCAACTGGCCGACGAGGTGCTGGTGGACCTGCCGCCGGCGGTCATCGAGGGTCGGCAGCCGCCGACGGGCTCGGCGCCGGGGCACAATCTGCTGCGGATGCACGGCCGGACCCCGGAGGACTTCCGGACCACCCCCGTCTCGTATCCGCCCTCGTCACCGCAGGCCCTGAGCCTGGCCGCCGGCCGCCCCGTCGTCGACGACTCCCCGCCCGGCGCCCCGGATGCGGCAGGAGGGGCCGCCGCGCACCCCTGTCTCTACGTCCCGCTGCTCACCCGCGACGCGGTCCTCGGCCTCGCCACCTTCCGGCGCAGCGGCAACCCCGACCCTTTCGGGCCCGAGGAGCAGACGCTCGCCGTGGAACTGGCCGAGCGGGCGGCGGTGGGGATCGACAACGCCCGCCGCTACACCAGCCAGCACGCGGCGGCCCTGGTGCTCCAGCGAAGCCTGCTGCCCCAGCACCTGCCCGAGCAGAGCGCGGTCGAGGTGGCGTACCGGTACCGGCCCGCCGACAGCCGTGTGGGCGTGGGCGGCGACTGGTTCGACCTGATCCCGCTGTCCGGCGCCCGGGTGGGCCTGACGGTCGGCGACGTGGTGGGTCACGGCGTGCACGCGGCCGCGACCATGGGCCGGCTGCGCGCCACCGTACGGACCCTGGCGCTGCTGGACCTGGACCCGGCCGAGCTGCTCACCCGGCTGGACGGCCTGGTGGCACAGGAGTCGGAAGCGCATGCGCAGGAGGGCCCGAGCATCGAGGGACTCGGCGTGACCTGTCTCTACGCGATCTACGACCCGGTGGGCGGCCGCTGCGTCTGGGCCAGCGCGGGCCATCCCCCGCCGGTCGTCGCCGACGCGGGGGGCTCGGTCTCCTTGTCGGCGCTGACGCCGGGACCGCCGCTGGGGCTGGGCAGCCTGCCCTACGAGAACGTGGAGCTGAGCCTGTCCGGCGGCAGCATCGTGGCGCTGTTCACCGACGGGGTCGTGGAGGACCGGCACACCGACATCGACACCGGGATCGACCGCCTCGCCCATGTGCTCACCTGGCAACGCTGCCCCTTGGAGGAGCTGTGCGACCGGGCGCTGTCGACGCTGCCGCCCGGACCGCAGACGGACGACGCCACGCTGCTCCTCGCGCGCACCCGGCGGCTGGACTCCGACCGGGTGGCGGACCTGGAGCTGCCGTCCGACCCGGCGCTGGTGGCCCATGCCCGCACGGTCACCGAGCGCCAGCTGGAGAACTGGGGTCTGTCCGACCTGTCGTTCAACGCCGCGCTGGTGGTGAGCGAGCTGGTCACCAACAGCATCCGGTACGCCACCGGGCCGGTCATGCTGCGGCTGATCCGCGACCGCTGCCTGCTGTGCGAGGTCTCCGACCGGGTGCACACCGCACCGCACCTGCGACGGGCGCGCCGCGACGAGGAGGGCGGCCGCGGGCTGTTCCTCGTCGCCCAGGTGTCCCAGCGCTGGGGCACGCGCTACACGTCGTCCGGGAAGACCATCTGGGCCGAGCTGGCCATCCCTTGACGACGGGCCCTGGACCGGCGCCGGGCGGGCCTTGGGGCGCACCGGGGCGGCCCCGGTCTCAGAGGAATCGGCCCCGGTGGAACAGCAGAGGTGCCCCGGCCTGGTCGTCGCCCATGCCCAGGGCCGTCACCCGCCCCACCACGACGAGGTGGTCGCCGCCCGGGTGCACCGCGTGGATCGCGCAGTCGATCCACGCGAGGGTGCCCGCGAGGCGGGGGGAGCCGGAGACGGGCGCGGTGTCGTGCGCGACCCCGGCGAACTTGTCGGCGCCGCTCACCGCGAAGCCCCGGCACAGCTCGCCCTGCCCGGCGCTCAGGACGTTCACGCAGAAGACCCCGGCGCGGGCGATGCGCGGCCAGGTCGTCGACGTACGGCCCACCATGAAGGCGACGAGGGGCGGGTCGAGGGAGAGGGAGGAGAAGGACTGGCAGGCGAAACCGGCGGGGCCCTCGGCGGTGGGAGCGGTGACGACGGTGACACCGGTCGCGAAGCTCCCGAGGACGCGGCGGAACTCCCGCTGGTCCACGGGCGCCCGCTCGTCGTCGCGCACGCACCGCAACGTCGGCCGCGGCAGCGCCTCCACGGGGCCGGGGGCCCCGGCCGCCCTCAGATACCGGACGGCGGCTTCGGCCGTCCCCGCTTGTCCCATCACACCGCCCATTGAACCTGACGGTCCGTCAGATAGGAACCCCCGGAAGCCCTCGGTCAGCGGCCGTGGAACTCCGGGCCGCGGCGCTCCAGGAAGCTCGCCAGGCCCTCCTTCGCGTCCCGTGTCGTCATGTTGATCTCCTGGGCGGCGGCCTCGGCGGCGAAGGCGGTGGCGCGGTCGGTGTCGAGGGAGGCGTTGACGAGCTGCTTGGTGAGGGCGAGGGCGCGGGTGGGGGCGGCGGCGAGGCGCGCCGCCCACCCGGAGGCCGCCTCGGCCAGGTCGCCGTCCGGGACGACCCGGTTGACCAGGCCCAGGCGTGCGGCGTCGGCGGCGGTCAGCGCGTCGCCGAAGAACATCAGCTCCTTCGCCCGCTGCGGTCCGATCAGCCGCGGCAGCAGATACGCGCCGCCGCCGTCCGGCACCAGCGCCCGGCGGACGAACACCTCGATGAACCGGGCCGACTCCGCGGCGAGCACGAGGTCGCAGGCGAACGCCAGATGGGCGCCGAGGCCCGCCGCCGTGCCGTTCACGGCGGCGATCACGGGCTTCTCGCAGTCGAGCACGGCGCCGATCAGCCGCTGCGCGCCCACCCGCAGCGTCCGTGCCACGTCCCCGGCGACCCGCTCGCCACCCGCCGCCCCACCCCGCAGATCGGCTCCGGCGCAGAAACCGCGGCCGCTCCCGGTGAGGACGACGACCCGCACGTGCGGGTCCGCCGAGGCGTCGGCGAGCAGCCCGGCCAACCGGTCGCGCATGCCGGGCGTGAGGGCGTTCAGGGTGTCGGGGCGGTCGAGGGTGAGGCGGGTGACGGCGTCCTCGGTCGTGGCGTGGATCCAGGGGTCGGGCATGCTCGGGCTCCGTTTCGTCGCGTGACCGGCGGGGGCGGCGGCCTCACCTGCACACCGCCAGCGCGTCCAGGGCCACCGCGCCCTGGCCGCGGGGGAGCACCATCAGGGGGTTGACGTCGAGTTCCGCGAGGTCCTGGTCCAGTTCGAGGGCCATGCGCTGGACCCGGAGGATCACTTCCACCAGGGCGTCCAGGTCCGCCGGCGGGCGGCCGCGGACGCCGTCGAGGAGGGGGCGGCCGCGGAGTTCGGCGAGGGCGGCGCGGGCCTGGTCCTCGCCGAAGGGCGGCACGCACACGACGGTGTCGCGCAGGACCTCCACGAGGACGCCGCCGAGCCCCACCGTCACGGTCGGGCCGAAGAGGTCGTCGTGGGTGACGCCGACGACCATCTCGACGCCCTGCTCGACCATCTGGCAGACCAGGACGCCGTCGAGACGGACCCCCTCGTGGCGGGCGATGTCGGTCAACTCGCGGTAGGCGTCCCGGACCTGGGCGGCGGAGGTCAGCCCGATCTTCACCAGGCCCAGCTCGGTCTTGTGCGCGAGCTGGGCGCCGGACGCCTTCATCACCACCGGATAGCCGACCAGCCCCGCCGCCCGTACGGCGGCCGCCGCGCTGGTCACGAGCTGCTCGCGCGGCACCCGGATCCCGTACGCCCGCAGCAGCTGCTTGGCCGCGTGCTCGCTGAGCCGCTGTCCCGGACGCATCAGCTCGCGTGCCTTGCGGAAGGAGGGCGAGGGGCTGCGCGGCGCGTCGTCGAAGGGGGAGCGGTAGCCGCTGACGAAGCGGTGGTGGCGGAGGTGGGCGCGGACGGCGGTGAGGCAGTTGGCCACCGTGCGGAAGGTGGCCACGCGGGAGGATCCGAGCAGCACCTCCCGGTACGCCGGCTCGGTGCCGACCGGCGACCCCCACACCACGCACACCAGCTTGTCCGTCTGCTCGGCCGCGTCCACCAGGTCGCGCACGAGCCGGTCGCTCAGCGGCGGGAACGGACCGGTGACCGGGCAGATCAGCACGCCGACGTCCGGGTCGGCGAGGAGCGCGTCGATGATCTTCCGGCCGCGCGGGTCCCCCACCGGGTGGCCGCCGTTGTCGACGGGGTTGGCCACGCTCAGGTACGGCGGTATCCACTGGTGCAGCTCGGCCTGCCGGGCCTCGGACAGCGTCGGCAGCCGCAGCCCCGCCGCGGTCGCCAGGTCCGCGACGTGGGCGCCGGTGCCGCCCGAGATGGAGTAGACGACCACTCCGTCGGCGCGCGGCGGCCGGGCGCGGGCCAGCAGCGCGGCGGTGTCCTGGAGTTCGTCGAGTCCGTCGACGCGGATCACGCCGTACTGCCGCATCGCCGCGTCCACCACCGCGTCCGCGCCGGTCAGCTTGCCGGTGTGGGAGGCGGCCGTGCGGGCGCCGGTCTCCGTGCGGCCCACCTTGACGGCGACGACCGGCACCTTGCGCCGTGCGGCCCGGTCGGCGGCGAGGAGGAAGGAGCGGCCGTCCTTCAGGCCCTCGACGTACGCGGCGATGGCCCCGACCTCGGGGCGTCCGGCGAAGTAGGAGAGGAAGTCGGCGGTCTCCAGGTCGGCCTCGTTGCCGGTGGGGGCCCAGTGGGAGAGGCGGATGCCGAGTTCCTGGAGGGCGAAGACGGGGCGGCCCTGGTGGCCGGACTGGGTGATGAGCGCGATCGCCGGGCCGTCGAGGTCCTCGCGGAAGTTTTCGAAGGCGTTCAGGTTGGTGTTGGGTCCGAGCAGGCGGATCCCGCAGCGGCGGGCGGCGTCGCCGAGCCGGGCCTGCGCGGCGGCGCCCTCCTCGCCGGTCTCTGCGAAGCCGGACGCGAACGCCACCGCGAACCGGACCTTCGCCTCGGCGAGTTCCTCGACGACCGGGAGCGGGTCGGCGACCAGCAGCACGGCGAGGTCGACCTGCTCGGGCAGGTCGGCGACGGAGGGGACGCAGGGCAGGCCGAAGACGCGGGCGCGGGTGGGGTGCACCGGGTGCAGCCGCGCGCCGACCCGCTCGGCCCAGCCGATCAGCTGCCGGGTGACGCCGGTGTTCGGGCGCCCCTCGGCGTCGGAGGCGCCGATCACGGCGACGGACCCGGGGCGGAAGAAGCGGTCCAGATCGGGGACGTCGGCGTACAGCGGGCGACCGCTGACGTCGAGGTCGTCCACGTCGGCCGCCCGCCCGTGGACGGCGGGGCCCGAGCGCCCGTCGCCGCAGGCGATGACCCGGGCCCGGCGGGCGTCGGTGGTGAGGGTGCCGTGGGTTGATCCAAGCATCGGTCCGCCCGCTTCCGTGTGACGGCATAGTAAACTGACGCTGTGTCAGATTACTGAACTGACGCAGGGTCAGGAAACCGTTGTGCGGGCGGAATCGAGGTGCGGGACGCGGCGGTGGTCCGCGCCTTGCGGTCAGCCGGGGATGCGCGAGACCTGATCGGCGCTCCGCCGGGCGACCGCTCGCGCGATCCGCTCCGCGTCGCGGGCGAGTTCGCGGAGCATGCCGCTGATGGGGTTGGTGAACCCCGTGAAGTACAGGCCGGGGGCGCTCTTCGGGGTGCGGGCGCCGTGCGTGACGGGTCTGCCGCGGGCGTCCAGGACGCCGAGGTGGCCGACGAGGGGTTCGAGGGCGCGGACGTAGCCGGTGGCTGCGACGACCGTGTCGGGGCCGATGCGCTCGCCGTCGGCGAGGACGACCTTGTCGCCGTCGAACGACTCCACCGCGGCGACGATCTCGACCTTGCCCTTGCGGACCGCGTCGATGAGGCCGACGTCCTGGACCGGG
The DNA here is from genome assembly GCF_044749345.1 of Streptomyces sp. NPDC089424. Lineage (NCBI taxonomy): Bacteria > Bacillati > Actinomycetota > Actinomycetes > Kitasatosporales > Streptomycetaceae > Streptomyces > Streptomyces sp. NPDC089424. Next base: position 343,010 of record NZ_JBIVHU010000011.1, on the reverse strand, counting down.
ATCGCGCCCTCGGTGACCCTGCTGTACAGGCCGGTGCCGGGGCGGGGCAGGCCGTGTGCGGCGAGGTCGGGCACGCTGACCTTGGCCAGCGGCCGCGCCAGCCGGTCGACGAGACCGACCGGCAGGCGGCGCACCAGGACGCCGGTGTACTGGGCGGCCCAGCCCGCGGTGGAACGGCGGACGATGTGCGGCGCGGTGCGCACCGACAGCCGTACGCGCCGCGCCCCGCCCTCGACGAGGTCGACGGCGATCTCGGCGCCGGTGTTGCCGACGCCTACGACGAGGACGTCCCGGCCGGCGTGCGGCGCCGCATTGCGGTAGGCCGAGGCGTGCAGGAACTCGCCGGTCCAGGCGTCGCGGCCGGGCCAGTCCGGGACGCGGGGCGTGTGGTTGTAGCCGGTGGCGACGACGACCGCGCCGCCGGTCAGCCGGCGGCCGCCGGTGGCGTGCAGCAGCCAGCCGGTGCCGTCCGGCGCGGGCTCGACACGGGTCACCTCGACGCCGGTGACGATCTCCAGTTCGTGGTGCTCGGCGTACTTCTCGAGGTAGCGCACGACGTCGTCCCGCGACACCCAGCGTCCGAAGCGGCGCGGCATCGGCAGCCCCGGGAGGGCGGACAGGCGTCGGGTGGTGTGCAGGTGGAGGCGGTCGTAGTGCCGCCGCCAGGAGGCTCCGACGCGGTCGGACTTCTCCAGGACGACGGCCCGGATGCCCCGCGCCCGCAGGGCCTGCGCGACGGCGAGTCCCCCCGGTCCCCCGCCGATGACGTAGACGGGCCGATCGGCGGGCACCTGCGCCCCGCCCACCACCCGCGCTTCCGCCCCACCCTCCGGCCCGACGGTCCGGCGCCCCGCAGCCTCGGAGCCCACGGCTTCCGGGGCCGGGGTCTGGGGGTTCGCGCCGTCCGGGTCGGCGCTCTGGGAGTTCGTGCCCTCGGGGTTGGTGCCGTCCGGGCCGGCGCTCTGCGGGTTCGCGGTCTGGTTGCTCGCGGCCTCGGAGCGGCTCGCGCTCTCCGGGCTTGCGACCGCCGGTGTCTCGCCCTCCGGGCTCGCGGGCGGCGAGTCGTCGGTCTTGGCGGCGGTGGCGTTCCGGCTCGCGCTCTCCGGGTGCTCGCCTTCGGGGTCGGCGGTCGCCGAACCGCCGTCGTCCTTGGGGCTCGCCGTCGTCGGTATCTCGCCCTCAGCGCTCGCGGTCGCCGAATCGTCGGCGGCGGTGGCGTTCCGGCTCGCGGTCTTCGGGTGCTCGCCCTTCGGGTCGGCGGTCGCCGAACCGCCGTCGTCCTCGGGGCTCGCGGTCACCTCGGCGTCGGCGGCAGTCCGGCCCGCGGTCGCCGAGTCGTCGGCCTTCCTCACTGAACCCCCAGCGGAGCCCGCGTCCTTGGCGCTGGCGCCCGCCAAGTCACCCTGCGAACCCGTGGCCTCGGGATGCGGGACCGTCGGGGTCTCGTCCGTCGAGGTCGGCGATGTCGGGTGCGGAGACGTCGGGGTCTCGGGCCCCGGGGTCGGCGCCTTCGGGCGGGTGGCCTTCGGGCCCTCTTCGTTGGTGGGCGCAGTGGAGTCGGGCATGGTACGGAGCGTAATCACATGCCGGGTTGATGGGTCTCGGTCAAGACCGGAATTGGTTGCGGATCGATCACGGGTGGGGGAGGAGTGGGCGGGGTCTGTGCCGTGGAACGACCGGTTGTGGCTGAACGGCGAAGGCGTCGCACGCCTCGCAAGGGGCTGGACACCGGGCCTGCGTCCGCCTTAACTGACGTACCGTCAGATAAGTGAAGTCGTCGGCGGGAGCGCCCATGGACACGATCTGGCTCACCGGTGCGCAGTGGCTGGCCGTGCTGCGGATCGGGCTCGGGCTGTGGTGGCTGGAGAGCTGGCGGCACAAGGACAAGAAGGCGTGGTTCGCCGGCTCGGGCATCGCGTGGGCCGCCGACGTGGCCGCCAAGCACCGCTGGAGCGCCGTGCGTTCGGGCTTCCGTACGGTGGTCGCGCCGCGCCCCCGCGCGATGGCGTACGTCGTCGCGTACGCCGAACTCGCCCTGGGTCTGGGCCTGATCGCCGGATTCCTGACCCCGGTCGCCCTGGTCGGCGGGCTGCTCCTGAACGCCCTCTACTTCGTCCTGATGGTCCACGACTGGGCCGAGCAGGGGCAGAACCTGATGATGGCGCTGATCTCGGTGGTCGCGCTCCTCGGCATGTCCTGGCAGACCTGGTCCCTGGACGGCGCGCTGGGGTGGTTCGGGTGAGCGCGCGCCACGACGTGCCGGAGCAGGACGCCTTCACGCGGACGTACTGGGAGGCGGCCGCGCGCGGCCGGCTGCTGGTGCGGCGGTGCGGGGCGTGCGGTCTGGCGCACCACTACCCCCGGGAGTTCTGCCCGCACTGCTGGAGCGAGGACGTGAGCTGGGAGCGGGCCAGCGGCCGCGCCACCCTCTACACCTGGTCCGTGGTCCACCGCAACGACCTCCCGCCCTTCGACGCCCGCGTCCCCTACGTGGCCGCGGTCGTCGACCTCGCCGAGGGCCCGCGGATGATGACCGAGATCGTCGGCCTCGGCGACCCCGGCGTGCTGCGCGCCGGAGCCGAGCTGCGGGCCGACTTCCGAGGCGGCGTCCCGGTGTTCCGGATGAGGCCGGAACAGGGGTGAAACCCGGCGCCCGACGGGATTGAATGGGGCGATGGCCCTCATGAACTCCCGGTCCTTCGCCCACCCCCACCCCGAGCTGCACGGCCACGGCCTGCGCCTGTGCCGCTGGGACCCGGTCTCCGACGCGGACGTCGAGGCCTGGCTGCGCGGCATGTCCGACCCCGAGTTCCGGCGCTGGAACACTCCGCTCAGCCCGATCACCGACCTCGACGCCGCCCGCGCGTCCCTGCGCGCGAAGGCCGACACCGCCGCGACCGGCGCCGCCGCGTCCTTCCGCGTCACCGACGCGGAGACGGGCACGACCCTCGGTCACATCGGCGTCAACGACATCGACCACACCTTCCGCGTCGCCCGCGTCGGCTACTGGATCCTCCCCGAGGCCCGTGGCCGCCGCGTCGCCACCCGCGCCCTGGCCGTCGCCGCCCACTGGGCCTTCACGGACCTCGGCCTGCACCGGCTGGAGCTCGGGCACGCCGTGGGCCACGAGGCCTCCTGCCGCATAGCCGAGCACTGCGGCTTCCGCCAGGAGGGCACCCTGCGCGGCGCGATGTGGGAGGCCGACCGCCAGGACGCCTTCCGCGACGTCCACCTCCACGGCCGCCTGGCGACCGACCCGGAGCCCGACGCCCGGGCCACCGCGCGGAAGACCGACTCGTGAGCCGCCGCGCGGGGGTCGGCCGGGCGGTGCCGTCGTAGCGCTTGGGGCCAATGACCTCAGGGCCAGAGGAGCTGCCGGGCCCACTCCTCGCCACCGCGCACGTAGCGGAGCCGGACATGGCGGCGTCGCTCGTCGCCCTGGAAGAACTCGATCTCGTCGGGCCGCAGGCGGTACAGCGTCCACGTCGGGGACGGGGCGCCGGGATCGCGCCGGGCCTCGGCCCAGGCCGCCTCGGACGCCTCGGCGAGGTCGTCCAGGGACGTCAGCGGCTCGCTCTGGCGGCCGGTCAGCGCGGCTGCCAGCGCGCCGGTCGAGCGGGCGTGCAGGTCGGCCAGGCTCTCGGCCGGGGCGGCGGTGGTGACGGGGCCGCGGACGCGGACCTGGCGGCCCTGGAGGTGCCAGTAGAAGCTCAGGGCGGCGTACGGCCGGGAGGCGAGCTGCCGGCCCTTGCGGCTGGTCGCATGGGTCGCGAACGTCCAGGCCTCGGTGTCCGCGCCGTGCAGCATCACGATCCGCACGTCCGGCCGGCCCTGCTCGTCGGCGGTGGCCAGGGACATGGTGTGCGGCTCCGGCTGCCCGGCCGCCACCGCCTGCGCGAACCAGGTGGTGAACAGGGGGAGCGGGGCGGCGGGCGCGGAGGCGGGGTCGAACGGCGGCAGGGACGTGACCTCGGGGTCCCACACCCGCAGGGACCTCAGAAGCGCGTGCAGATCGGGTTCCATGCCGTCGAGTATCGCGGGCGGGCCAGGTCCTAGACGGCCCCGAGGTCGGACGACACCCAGCGTTCCGGGCGCATGGTGAGGACCACCATCTCGCCGTGGTTCTTCCAGGAGAAGTCGACGTACCCCTCGACCTTCTCGGCCGGCAGATAGCGCGCCGAGATCTCGCGCAGCTTCTCGACGGTGGCCGGGACGGTCTCGACGACCGGCCCCTCGACGGACACGTACCGGATGGTCGGCTCGACCCGGTCGACCATCAGCGTGAAGCGCCCGGCCGCGCCGATCAGCTGGTTCTTACGGGAGTCCAGCCCCGTCAGGATCCACACGTCTCCGCCGGGCTCGTACTGGTACCAGATCGGCACGGTCAGCGGCGCCCGGCCCTCCTCCCCGGTCACCGCCAGCGCGGCGATGTGCGGCTCGGCCAGGAACTGCTCGCGCTCTTCGCGGGTCAGTGCCATAACGGATCTCCTCCAGCGGCGTCGTCGTCGAACGGCCTCTTCGCACCACAACACCACGCCCGGAGCCGATGTTCCGTCAGCGACCCAGCACCATCGTCCCCGAGGAGCAGAACCACCCGCCCGTCCCCGAGGCCACGCCCAGCCGCGGCGGCGCCCCGTCCGCCGCGCGCACCTGCCGTGCGCCCGCCTCCCCGCGCAACTGCCGCACCGCCTCGACCAGCAGGAACAGCCCTCGCATCCCGGGGTGCTGGGCCGACAGCCCGCCCCCGTCGGTGTTCACCGGCAGCGCGCCGCCCACGACTTCGAGCCGCCCCTTGCCGACGAAGTCCCCGCCCTCGCCCTTCGCGCAGAAGCCCAGGTCCTCCAGCGTCACCAGGGTCATGTAGGTGAAGGCGTCGTAGATCTGCGCGAAGTCGATCTCCGAGGGCCGCACCCCGGCCCGCTCGAACGCCAGCCGTCCGCTCACCGCAGCCGGGGACCGGGTGAAGTCGGGCCACTCGGACATCGTCGCGTGCGAGACGTGCTCGCCGGTGCCGAGGATCCACACCGGAGCGGTACGGCAGTCCCGTACGACGTCCTCGGCGGCCAGCAGGACCGCCGCGCCGCCGTCGGAGCGGACGCAGCAGTGCAGCTTGGTGAAGGGGTCAGCGATCACCGGGCCGTCCAGCACGTCGTCGACCGTGATCGGGGTGCGGAACATGGCGTCGGGGTTGAGGGCCGCGTTCGCCCGTGCCTGCACCGCGACCTCGGCCAACTGCTCCAGGGTCGTGCCGTGTTCGATCATGTGGCGCCGGGCCGCCATCGCGTACTTGGCGACCAGGGTGTGGCCGTAGGGCACCTCGAACTGGAGCGGCCCGTCCGCGCCGAAGGAGAGGTTCCCCGTGCGCCGCCCGGCCTTCAGGTCCGCGCGGGCGGTCGAGCCGTACACCAGCAGGACGGCCCGCGAGTGCCCCGCCGCGATCGCGTCCGCCGCGTGCGCCGCCATCACCTCCCAGGTCGCCCCGCCGACCGACGTGGAGTCGACCCAGGTGGGGCGCAGCCCCAGGTACTCGGCCACTTCCACCGGGGCCAGCACGCCGGTGCCGGCCGAGGCGAAACCGTCGACGACCGACCGGTCCAGACCGGCGTCCGCGAGGGCCCGGCGGGCCGCCTGGGCGTGCAGCGTGAAGCGGGTCGCCCCGTCCACACGGCCGCAGTCGGAGAGGGACACGCCCACCACGGCGACTTTCCGGGTAGCTGCCATATTTCTGACGGTACATCAGAACTCGCTCTGGGCGACCGGGCGTCGACCGCCTAATATGACTGACCGTCAGATTCAGGGAGGCCGTCATGGACGCCAGCTTCACCCCCGAGCAGGACGAGATCCGCCGCACCCTCCGTGATCTGCTCCACCGCCGCTGCGCCCCCGAGCAGCTCCGCGCCGCCCTCGACACCCCCGCCGGCCACGACCCCGCGCTCTGGTCGGCCCTCTCGCAGCGGCTCGGCCTGCCCGGACTCGCGCTCCCCGAGGCGTACGGCGGGGTCGGCTGCGCGGTGACCGAACTCGCCCTCGCCGCCGAGGAGACCGGCCGGGCGCTGGCCCCCTCGCCGCTGCTCGCCACCACCGTCCTCGCCGCCCCCCTCGTGCTCGCCCTCGGGACCGACGCCCAGCGCACCGGACTGCTCCCGCGCCTGGCCACCGGCCGGCTCACCGCGACCCTCGCCGTCGCCGCACCGCACCTCACCACCGCCCTCGCGCTGACCCGCGCCAACACGGGCGACTGGGCGGGCGGAGGCCGCGCGGGCGGTGTCCAGGCCCGCCCGGCGGCCGACGGCTGGCGGCTGTACGGGGAGGTCGAGCAGGTGCTGGACGGCCACAGCGCGGGACTGCTCGTCGTCGCCGCGCACACCGGGGGGTTCGCCCGGTCCCGGACGCTGTTGTTCCTCGTGCGGGGGGACGCGCCGGGGGTGACCCGGGTGCGCCAGACCTCCCTGGACGCGACCCGGCCGAGGGCGCGGCTCGAACTGAGGGAGGTGGACGCCGAGTTGCTCGGCGAGGACCGGGCCGCTCCCCTCGGCGCCGGCCCCGCACCCCTGACCGCCCTCGCTGCCCTCGGGGACACCGCCGCCGCCGTCCTCGCCGCCGAGGCCGTCGGCGCGGCCGACCGCGTGCTGGAGCTGACCGTCGAACACGTGGGGCGGCGCGAGCAGTTCGGGCGGCCCATCGGCTCCTTCCAGGCGGTCAAGCACCGGCTGGCCGATGTGTACGTACAGGTGCAGGCGGCTCGCTCGGCGGCCTACTACGCCGCCTGGGCCACCGCCCACGACGAGCGGGCCGGCGGGCTCGCGCTCGCCCAGGCCCTGGAGGCGCTGCGCACCGCGGCGGCGGAAGGCATCCAGCTGCACGGCGGCCTGGGTTTCACCTGGGAGCACGAGGCGCACCTCTTCTTCAAGCGCGCGGCGGGCGACGAGCTGCTGTTCGGACCGGCGCACCGGCTGCGCGCCCGTGCCGCCGAGACGGCCCGGCTGTTCGCGCACGCGGAGGTGAGTGTCTGATGGGCATCGCCCAGATCGTCCAGAAGGTCTCCTCGACGGCGGGCTTCGCGAGGACCGCCCCGTACGTGGTGCCCGCCCTCGACCGCGCCGTCCACCGGCTCACCCGGGGCAAGGTGCTGCTCAGCGCGCTGCTGCTGCCCGGCGTGATCCTGACCTCCACCGGCGCGCGCAGCGGTCTGGCCCGTCGTACGCCGCTCGCCTGCATGCCGGAGGAGGGCGGGCGGAGCTGGCTGCTGGTCGGCTCCAACTTCGGCCGCACCGGTCACCCGGCCTGGACCCACAACCTGCTCGCCCGCCCCGACGCCGAGATCAACTTCAGAGGCCGGGACATCCCCGTGACGGCGGTGCCGCTGGCGGGGGAGGAGCGGGCGGCGGCCTGGCGTGCGCTACTGATGTTCTGGCCCCCGTACGCGACGTACCAGGCCCGGGTGACCCGCGAGATCCGCGTCTTCCGCCTCATACGCCGATGACGACGTCCCACCGACGCCGACGCCGACTCCGCCCCGACTGCCGCTCCGCGCCAGCACCGGCCTGGTCCCGCCGCGACCCGCGGGGGTGATCGTGACGCCTACAGCGTCACCAGCCGCCGCCGACCCTGCACCGGCGTCGCCCGTGCACCGGCGTGCCCTGCACCGGTGTCGGGCCTGCACCGCCGCCGATTCTGCACCCGGTGTCGGGCCCGCACCGCCGCCATGCCCGCGCCGCCTCCGGCTGCGCGCCAGCACCGGCCCGTACGGCTGTGACCTGCGGGGGTGATCGTGACGCTTACAGCGTCACCAGTCGCCGCCGACCCTGCACCGGCGTAGGCCGTGACCGATGTCGGCCGTGCACCGGCGTGCCCCGCACCGGTGTCGGGCCTGCACCGCCGCCGACTCTGCACCCGGTGTCGGGCCCGCACCGCCGCCAGGCCCGCGCCGCCTCCGGCTGCGCGCCAACACCGGCCCGTACGGCTGTGACCTGCGGGGGTGATCGTGAGGCCTACAGCGTCGCCCGGGGCCGTCGATCCTGACCGGTGTCGGCCCCGCACCGCGGCCGGTCCCGCATCGGCGCCTGCCCGGCACCGACACCGGACCCGCACCGACTGCTGTCCCCCGCACCGACACCGCTTCCGCCCCGCGGCTGCCTGCGGTGGTGATCGTGATCTCTGCGGCGTCGCCGGCCGCCGTTAGACCTGCGCCCGCGCCGGCCTCGCTCCGCCGCCGGCCCTGCACCCGACGTCGGCCCGGCCCCGTACCGACGTCGGCCCTGCCGCAACACCGGCACCGCACCAACGCCGGCACTTGCACCGACACCGCACCGAAACACCGGCACCGCACCAACGCCGACACCGGCACCGGCACCGGCACCGCACCGAAACACCGGCACCGCACCAACGCCGACACCGGCACCGGCACCGCACCGAAACACCGGCCCCGCACCGACGCCTGCCCCGTCCCGTGGCGGCCTGCGGTGGGGAGTGGGGGGCTACAGCGTTGCCAGGCGCTGTACCAGCAGGAACGCTCCGATTCCCAGCATCGCCGCTCCCGAGGTCCGGGCCACCGCTCGTGCCGCGGCCGGGCGGGCGCCCAGGACCGCGCGGGACGTGAGTCCGACGGCGAGGTAGACCACCGCGCAGCACGCCATGTGCAGGAACCCCAGGACGGCGGTCTGCGCCGGGACCGGCAGGTGCCCGCCGCCGATGGCGAGGAACTGCGGCAGCACGGAGAGGTACAGCAGCAGCCCCTTGGGGTTCAGCCCGCTGATCATCGCGCCGCGCAGGAAGACCCGCCCGCCGGCCTCCGGGGCGCTCTCCCCGGCCCGCGGTGTCCCGGGGCGGCGCAGCACGCTCCACCCCAGCCACACCAGGTACGCCGCCCCCACCACGGTCAGCGCCGTGAGCAGGACCGGTGATCCGGCCACCAGCACCGCCAGGCCCGCCGCCGCGAGCACGGTGTGCAGGGCGTAGCCGCTGACCAGGCCGGCGACCGCCGGCAACGGCGAGCGGTCACGCAGACCCGCGGAGATCACGTACGCCCAGTCCGCGCCGGGGACGCACACCAGCAGCAGGTCGAGGGCGACGAAGGAGAGAAGGGTCGCGGAGTCCATGTCGGGCAGATTAGGCCGGATGTGCCCGAAGGTGTTCCCGAACTTTCCCCGCGTACGAGGAATCCGGGGGAGAATCTTTCCCATGGACGACATGGACCGGAAGATTCTTGCCGAGCTCCAGCAGGACGGGCGACTGACCGTGACCGAACTGGCCGCGCGGGTGCGGCTGAGCGTCTCGCCGTGTCACCGGCGGCTGCGGGAGCTGGAGCGGTCGGGGGCGATCAGCGGATACCGGGCCGTGGTCGAGCCGGGGGCCGTGGGGCTGACCTTCGAGGCGCTGGTCTTCGTGTCCATGCGGCAGGAGGACCGCGACACGGTCGCCGAGTTCGAGAAGGCGGTCAGCGAGGTGGAGCACGTACTGGACGCGCAGCGGCTGTTCGGGGAGCCGGACTACCTGCTGCGGGTCGCCACCGCGGACCTCGCCGCGTTCCAGCGGCTGTACGACGAGCGGCTCGCGACGCTGCCGGGGGTGCAGCGCCTGACGTCCACGCTGGTGATGAAGCACGTCGTCAAGGACCGTCCGCTCCCGGCGTGACGGATGACAGGCGGCGGCCCACCCGGGTGAACCACCGGCCGTCTGACAGGACTTGGGAACCGAGGGCGAAGGTGAGCTCGGAAAAAGGCGGCGGGAAGGGGTGGCCGCGGCTACTTGGTCGGCTTCTTGCCCGTGATGCCGAGGTGCACCAACAACGCCAGGTTCGGCTTCAGTTCGGCCTGCTTGACGCCCCAGGTCTGGAAGCCCTTCTGATGCGAGGCGACCGCAGCGAGCATCGCGACCAGGGAACCGGCGATGGCCGCCGGGTTCACGTCCTTGTCGACGCGCCCCTTGGACTGGAGTTCGGTGACGGCGTCCACCAGGGAGTTGTTCACCGAGTTCAGGATCTTCATCCGGAGTTTGTAGAACCGCTTGTCCCCCTCGGCGGCGCCGAGGTCGACCACGCGCAGGATGGCGTCGTTCCTGCGCCAGAACTCCAGGAATCCGTCGACCAGTTCCTGGGCGGTCTGCCAGCCGGCCTTGCCGACCCAGGTTCGGCCTTCGAGCAGCTCCGTCAAACCGGCGCCCTCGGCGGCCATTTGCTCGGCGATCTCCAGGACGGCGCCCTCGACGTCCGGGAAGTACTGGTAGAAGGTCGCGGGCGAAGTGCCTGCCTTCCGGGCGACATCGATGACCTTGACGTCCCGGTAGGGAGAGGAGCTGAGCATCTCGCTGAGGCAGTCCAGCAGCTTCTGCCGCGTCGCCTGCCCACGCCGACCGGCCACGCGGCCGTCGACGGTACGCACTTGTCCTGTCATGCCGTCAGCTTACCGAGGGGTGATGGGAGCGCGATTCGGCCGACTGCAAATGGGGTGCACCCGTGATCGGGGTGTGGTGTGGCCGGTGAGCGGGGTGCCGACGACGCCGTTACTTTGGCGGCATGGCCGAAAACAGCACATCTGCGAGCGAACCGGTGTACCCGGAGGGCGTCCCGTGCTGGGTGGACGCACAGCTCGCCGACGTCGCGGCGGGCAAGCGGTTCTACGGTGAACTTTTCGGGTGGTCCTTCCAGCCCTCCCACGGCGGCTCCGTGTGGGCCTACCGCGAGGGCGAGCCGGTGGCCGCGCTCGCGCAGAAGACGGACGGCCGGCTGCCCACCGTCTGGACGGTCTACTTCGCGACGCCGGACGCCGAGGTCCTCACGCGGCGGATCCGGACGTCCGGCGGCCAGGTGGTCACCGCGCCGCTGCCGGTCGGGGACCTGGGCGTGGCCGCGCTGGCCACCGATCCGGAGGGCGCGGTGTTCGGCCTGTGGCAGCCGGTGAACCACCCGGGCTTCGGGCGGCGGCACGCGCCCGGCGCCTTCGTCTGGGCCGAGCTGTACGCCCGCGACACCGCCGCCGCCAACGACTTCTACGGCGGTCTCTTCCACGACGCCCTGTTCGGGCCGGACGCGGTGCCCGACTTCGGCCGTGCCCCGCTCGCCGGGGCCTTCCCGGCCGAGATGCCGCCGCACTTCGTCGTCCACTTCGGGGTGGAGGACTGCGAGGCGGCGCTGGCCGAGGTGCGGCGGCTGGGCGGCCGGGTCCAGGCGGGCCCCTTCGACACCTCGTACGGGACTGTGGGGGTGGTCACGGACGACCAGGGGGCGTCGTTCGCGGTGCTTCAGCGCTGAACCGGCGCCGATCCCCGGCCGTTCGTTCGCCGATCCGCGGCGGTTGCGCCGCCGTGCGGCGGGCTTGCGCCACCGCTTGTCCGGGAATGCACCCCCAGTTGTCCCGGTACGAGGGACACACCCGATATGTCACCGGGTTCGCAACCTGTGGCCGGGACAGGAAGAATCGGGGTGCGTGCCGCCACGGCGGTGCGGTGGTGAGACGCTGCACGGGGTCGCGTACATATGTGGGTGGCGTGGCTCGTACGGGGAGGTGGCAGGCAAGTGGTGGATCAGCTGACGCAGCACGATCCGCGGCGTATCGGGCCGTTCGAGGTGCTGGGACGGCTGGGAGCCGGCGGCATGGGACTGGTCTATCTCGCGCGCTCGGCGTCCGGGCGGCGCGTGGCGATCAAGACCGTGCGGACGGAACTGGCCGAGGACCAGCTCTTCCGCGTCCGCTTCACGCGGGAGGTGGAGGCGGCCCGCGCGGTCTCCGGCTTCTACACGGCGGCCGTGGTCGACGCCGACCCGCGCGCCGCCGTGCCGTGGCTGGCGACCGCGTACGTCCCCGCGCCCTCCCTGGAGGAGATAGTGAACGACTGCGGGCCGCTCCCGGCCCAGGCCGTGCGCTGGCTGGCCGCGGGCATCGCGGAGGCCCTCCAGTCGATCCACGGGGCCGGCCTGGTCCACCGTGACCTCAAGCCGTCGAACGTCCTCGTCGTCGAGGACGGCCCCCGGGTGATCGACTTCGGTATCGCCTCCGGCGTCTCGAACACCCGTCTGACCATGACGAACGTCGCGGTCGGCACCCCCGCCTACATGTCGCCCGAGCAGGCGAAGGACTCGCGCTCGGTCACCGGCGCCAGCGACGTCTTCTCGCTCGGCTCCACGCTGGTCTTCGCCGCGACCGGACACCCGCCCTTCCACGGCGCCAACCCCGTCGAGACCGTCTTCATGCTGCTCCGCGAGGGCCCCGACCTCGACGGCCTGCCCGACGAGCTGCGCCCGCTGATCGAGTCCTGCATGCAGATGGACCCCACGGCCCGCCCCAGCCCCGCCGACCTCCAGGCCCAGCTGGCCCCGCACCTGTTCGGATCGGGCTCCGACGACAGCGGTACGGCGTCGGCGTGGCTGCCGGAGAAGGCCGTCGGGCTGATCGAGTCCCGTCGCGGCGGCCGCCCGGCCGTCAGACCCGCCTCCGGCGCCGGCCGCAGCTCGGGCCGCCCGCACGCGGTCCCGCCGCCGCCCTCGCACGACCCCGTCGTCCCCGCCCCGCCCGTGTCCGCCCCGCCCGTGCCCGCCGCGGTCGGCGCCCCCGAGGGCGGCCCGGTCCTGCTGGCCGGCGCCGCCGTGCCCATCGGCCCCGGCCCGCGCGTCGCCGACGCCCGCGCCGCCGCCGTCAAGGCGCCCCCGCACGACGCGGGCCTGGCCGCCTCCTGGGCCAAGGCGCGCCCCGGCGTCAACGGCGCCGAACCCGCCGTACCGGCGCCCCCGCCCCCGGAGAACCCCGCGGGGTGGCGGCCCTGGCGGTTCCGGATGTCCAACGACGTCTGGGGCACCCCGGCCGTCGCCGACGACCTGGTCTACGTCACCTCCTTCGAGGTGCACGCCCTGGACGTGGCCACCGGGCGGCGCCGCTTCAAGACCAGGGACGTGGCCTGGTCGATGGCGGTCGCGGACGGCCGGATCCACGCCTCCGACGGCCCCACCCTGTTCGCCCTGGACGCCCGCGCGGGCACCGACCTGTGGCGGCTGTCCACGGACGCCTGGGTGTACTCCCTGAAGGCCGAGCGCGGCACCGTCGTCACCGGGACGCGCGGCGGCGGCGTCCAGGCCTGGGAGGCCGTGAACGGCCGCAAGCTCTGGGAGATCACCGGCTGCCAGAGCGACTTCGAGTCGCCGGAGGCCGGCCCCGCGCTGCACGACGGCACCGTCTACGTCTGGCAGGACGCCCGGCTGCGCGCCCTGGACGCCCGCACCGGCGAGGAGCGCTGGTCGTACCCGATCGGCGACGCGGCCTCCTGCGGGGGCGTGCCGGTCCGGGTCGCGCCCGCCCCGGACGGCTACGTGTACCTCACCGCCGGCACCCGTGTCCTCGCGGTCGACATCGCGGCCGGGCACGTGCGCTGGCACTTCGAGGCGCCGGCCGTCTTCCTCTCCCCGCCGGCCTTCGCGCCCGGCCCCGCGGTCACCGGCGGCGGCATCTACCTCAGCGACTACCTCGGCACCGTGTACGCCCTGGACGCCACCGACGGGCGCGACCGCTGGCGCATCGCCACCGAGGCCCGTACGTCCGTGGAGCCGGTCCTGGTCGCCGCCGGCCACGTCCACGTCGGCAGCGGCACCGGCCTCTACACGCTGGACGCGGTCACCGGCACCCCCAAGTGGCGCTTCCAGGCGGGCGGCGACATCGTGGGCTCGCCCTCGGTCGCCGAGGGCCGTATCCACTTCGGCGCCACCGACCACCTCCTGTACACGCTCAAGGCGGACGACGGCCGGCTGCGCTGGAAGCTCGCCACCGGCGGCGAGATCACCGGCTCCCCGGTGGTCAAGGACGGGATCGTGTACGCGTGCAGCAAGGACCGGTGCGTGTACGCCCTCGACGCGGAGAAGGGCACGGGCACGGCCCGCACCACCTGACCGGTCGGCCGAGGGGCACCGCACCCCTCAGCGGAGGCGATGCCCTCCGCGCCGCCGGGCGGCGAACAGCTCGGCCTGCCGCCCGGCCGGCGCGTTGCCCAGCGCGATGAGCGCGGGTGCCTGCGCGAAGGCCGCCGCCAGGGCCGCCTCCCGGCCCGCCCACAGCGCCCGTACGGTCCCCTGCACGGCCTCGGGCGGGTGGCCGGCCAGCACGGTGGCGCAGGCGGTGGCGGCCGCCAGTGCCCCGCCGGGCGGCGTCAGTTCGGACACCAGGCCCACCTCGTAGGCCCGGCGCCCGGAGAGCCGCTCCGCCGTACCCATCAGAGCCGTCCGCGCGGCCTCCCCGTACGGCATCCGCTGGGCCATCAGCATCGCCTCGTAGGCGCTGACCATCCCGTAGGTGGTGTGCGGGTCGAAGAAGGTGGCCGTCTCGTCCGCGACCACGAACTCGGCCTCCCCGAGCAGGTAGAACGCCCCACCGCAGGCCATCCCGCGCACGGCCGCGACGACCGGCTTCCACAGGTCGTTCGCCTTCGGCCCGACCCCGAGCAGCGGATCGTCCTGCATGTACGGCGACCCCGGCTGCGGCACCGAGGCGTCCCGGTCGATGCCGGTGCAGAAGGCGCGATCCCCGGCGCCGGTCAGGACGACGGCCCGCACCGTGTCGTCGTGGCGGAACTCCCGCCAGGTGGAGGAGAGCCGGCTCGCCATGGCGAGGTCGATGGCGTTCAGGCGCGCGGGCCGGTCCAGGGTGACGACGGCGACGCCGGTGTCCTTGTCGACGGTGACCGTCACGCCGCTCATGCGTGCACCCACTGCGGGATCCCGGCGTCGGTGAAGACGACCCGCACCTTGGCGCCGATCCGCACCCGATCCGGCGGCACGGAGTCCAGGGCGGCACCGGCACGGCTGACGAGGTTGCCGACGAGCCGTATCCGAGGCGCCTCCGCCAGCTCGACCACGATCACGTTGTACGGGGCCTGCGCGGCGTAGTCGGGCAGCAGGGGCGGATGCGGGACGACGTAGGACCAGACGCGCCCGAGCCCCGACATCCGGCGCCACTCGGACGCGAAGGACCGGCAGTGCGGGCAGCAGGGGCGGGGCGGGAAGCGGGGCTCGCCGCAGTCGGCGCACGCCTGGACGCGCAGCTCACCCCGGGCGGCGTAGCGCCAGAAGGGCGCGCCCTCGGGGTCGACGACGGGATCCAGCATGTCTCTCAACTCCTCAGCAGAAGGGCGGACGTGGGGACTCCCTCACCGGCGGTCACCAGGCAGGTCGCGGCGCCCGGGACCTGGGCGGTGCTGGTGCCGCGCAACTGGCGCACGCCCTCGGTGAGGAGGTTGAACCCGTGGACGTAGGCCTCGCTGAGACCGCCTCCCGAGGTGTTGAGCGGCAGCCGCCCGCCGATCTCCAGGGCGCCGCCCTCGGTGAACGCCCCGCCCTCACCACGCCCGCAGAAGCCGTAGCCCTCCAGGGACAGCGGCACGAGGGCCGTGAACGCGTCGTAGATCTGCGCGACGTCCACGTCCTGGGGAGTGAGGTCGGCGTGCTTCCACAGGTGCCGGGCGGCACTCCAGGCGGGCCCGGTGAGCGGGTCGTCGTTCCAGTAGTTGACCATGCCGTGGTGCTGGGCGGGCAGGCCCTGCGCGGCGGAGTGGACGTAGACGGGCCGGTGCCGGCAGTCCCGGGCCCGCTCCCGTGAGACGACGACGCAGGCCAGCGCGCCGTCCGTCTCCAGGCAGTTGTCGAAGAGGCAGAGCGGTTCGCTGATCCAGCGGGACGTCATGTACATCTCGCGGGTCAGGGGGCGGTCGTACATGATCGCGGCGGGGTTCTGGTTGGCGCGGTTGCGGCAGGCGAGGGCGACGTTGAAGAGGTGGTCGCGGGTGGCGCCGTACTCGTGCATGTACCGCCGGGTGAGCATCGCGATCTCGTCCGCCGGGCGCAGCAGCCCGAAGGGCCGCGTCCACTGGCCGGGGGTGGGCAGCTGCGCGGTGGTGTTCGTCCAGGGCCGGGGCCCGCTGCCCCGCTTCCGCGACCGCCAGGCCACGCCGACGGTCGCCTGGCCGGTGGCTATCGCGGCGGCGAGATGCGCCACGGTCGCGCACGAACCGCCGCCGCCGTAGCCGACCTTGCCGAAGAAGGTGAGGTCGCCGAACCCGGCCGCCTTCGCGAGCTCGACCTCGTCGGTCTCCTCCATGGTGTACGAGGCCAGCGCGTCCACCTCGCCCGGCGCGATCCCGGCGTCGTCGAGGGCGGCGAGGACGGCCCGGCAGGCGAGGGTCCGTTCGTCCTCCGGGAGGTGCTTGGCGAAGGCGGTCCGGCCGATGCCGACGATCGCGGTCGCGTCCTTGAGACCTGCCATGTTCCGCGCACCTCCCGGTACCCACAGCGCTGCTGACAGTCCGTCAGGTTAGCGCTAATCTGACGGACAGTCAGCTCATGCCCGGGAGGCTGTGGTGCGTGGAGATCGGGAGACGGACGGGGAGTGGGGGAGCGTCGCGGGTCTGGTCCGGTGGGCGGCCGAGCGGTACGCGGACGCCGAGGCCGTGGTCGAGGGCCGCACCCGGATCCCGTACGCCGAACTGGGCGCCCGCGTCGAACGGGCGGCGGCCGCCTGCATGGCCCACGGCCTGCGCCCCGGCGACCGCGTGGCCGTCTGGGCCCCCAACTCCCTCGACTGGATCGTCTCGGCGCTGGGCGCGGTGTCGGCAGGGGCGGTGCTGGTGCCGCTGAACACCCGCTTCAAGGGCGCGGAGGCGCTCGACGTGCTGCGCAGGAGCGGCACACGGCTGCTGTTCGTGACGGGCACGTTCCTCGGGACGTCGTACGTGGCCTCGCTGCGCCGGGCGGCAGGGCCGGGCGAACTGCCGGAGCAGGTGGTAGTCCTGGCGGAGGACGCGCCCTCGGACTTCCGCACCTGGAAGGACTTCCTGGCGAAAGGGGAGGGCATCGGGCCGGCCGAGGTGCGCGAGCGGGCGTCGCGGGTGGCCGGCGCGGACCCTTCCGACATCGTCTTCACCTCCGGTACGACGGGCCGCCCCAAGGGCGTGGTGATCACGCACGCGCAGTCCCTGCGGGCGTACGACATCTGGGGCGACCTGGCCGGTCTGCGCCCGGGCGACCGCTATCTGATCGTCAACCCGTTCTTCCACACCTTCGGCTACAAGGCCGGTGTCCTGGCCTGTCTGATGCGGGGCGCGACGATGATCCCGCAGCCGGTGTTCGACGTCGGTACGGCGCTGGCGAACATCGCCGCGGAGCGCGTCTCCGTCCTCCCCGGCCCCCCGACCCTCCTCCAGTCCCTCCTCGACCACCCCGCCCGGGACGCGCACGACCTCTCCGCGCTCAGGCTGGTCGTCACCGGCGCCGCGGTCGTGCCGCTGCGCCTGGTGGAACGGCTGCGCGGGGAACTCGGCGTCGAGACGGTCCTCACGGCGTACGGCCTGTCCGAGGCCGGCGGCATCGTGACCATGTGCCGCCGGGGCGACGACCCGGCGGTGATCGCCGCGACGTCGGGCAGGGCGATACCCGGCACGGAGGTACGCGTCGACGCCCCCCTCGGCAGCCCCGGCGAGGTACTGGTCCGCGGCTTCAACGTCATGCGGGGCTACCACGAGGACCGGGCGGCCACGGAGGAGGTGATCAGCCCCGACGGCTGGCTGCGCACGGGTGACGTCGGCGTCCTGGACGAGGCGGGCAACCTGCGCATCACGGACCGCGTCAAGGACATGTTCATCGTCGGGGGCTTCAACGCGTACCCGGCGGAGATCGAGCAACTCCTCGGCCTGCACCCGGAGGTGGCCGACGTGGCGGTGATCGGCGTACCGGACGGCCGGCTGGGCGAGGTCGGGAAGGCGTACGTCGTCCGGCGGGCCGGGGCCGTGCTGACGGCGGACGACCTGATCGCCTGGGCCCGGCGGGAGATGGCGAACTACAAGGTGCCGCGCGCGGTGGAGTTCGTGGGCGCGCTGCCGCGCAACGCGAGCGGCAAGGTGGTCAAGGGCAGGCTGCGGGCGGGGGGCACGGCGTAGGGCAGGTCCGCCAGGTCATCCGGGCCGTGCCGTCCGTGTCGTCGGGGAAGGGCTCCTACGCGAACGGGCGGCGTACTCCGACGGCCGTGTCGGTGTACGCCGCCCTGGGGCGGGACGAGGTGCGGGAGGATGACCCGCGCTGCCACGGCGCCTACTTGGGGTCGGCGTCGAACTTGGCGGTCGACCAGAAGTAGCCCAGCACCGCGAGGCCCAGGCACCAGGCCACGGCCAGCCATCCGTCGTGACCGATCTCGGTGCCCAGCAGCAGGCCGCGCAGGGTCTCGATGGCCGGAGTGAAGGGCTGGTACTCGGCTATCGGCCGGAACCAGCCCGGCATCGCGTCCAGCGGGACGAACGTGCTGGACAGGAGCGGCAGCAGGATCAGGGGCATCGCGTTGTTCCCGGCGGCCTCGGCGTTCGGGCTGACCAGCCCCATGCCGACGGCGATCCAGGTGAGCGCCGTGGCGAAGAGCACCAGCAGCCCGAACGCCGCGAGCCACTCCAGGACGGTCGCGTCGGCCGAGCGGAAGCCGATGGCGACGGCGACCGCGCCGACGAGGACCACGCTGGCGACCGACTGGAGCACGCTGCCGACGACATGTCCGACGAGCACCGACGCGCGGTGGATCGCCATGGTGCGGAAGCGGGCGATGATGCCCTCGGTCATGTCGTTGGAGACGGAGACGGCGGTGCCGATCGTGGTGCTGCCGATGGTCATCAGCAGCAGGCCCGGGACCACGAAGGCGATGTATTCGGCGCGGTCCGGACCGCCTCCGCCGATGCCCGCGCTCATGGTGTCGCCGAAGATGTAGACGAAGAGCAGCAGCAGCATGATCGGTGTGAGCAGCAGGTTCAGGGTCATCGAGGGGTAGCGCCGGGCGTGCAGGAGGTTGCGGCGCAGCATGGTGGAGGAGTCGCGCAGGGCGAGGGCGAGGGAGCTCATCGGGCTTCTTCCTTGGGCTGGTCGGTCCGGCTCGGCGCGTTGCCGCCGCCGGTGAGGGCGAAGAAGACGTCGTCGAGGTCGGGGGTGTGCACGGTCAGTTCGTCGGCCTCGACGCCGGCGGCGTCGAGCCGGTCGAGGAGGGAGCGCAGTTCACGCTGGCTGCCGTCGCTGGGGATCTGCAGGGTCAGTGCCTCCTCGTCGCGGGTGGTCTCGCGCAGCGAGGCGGCGGCGGACCGGTAGGCGGCGGGGTCGGTGAAGCGGAGCCGGACGTGTCCGCCGGGGACGATGCGCTTGAGTTCCTCGGCGGTGCCCTCGGCCGCGATCCTCCCGTCGTGCAGGACGGCGATGCGGTCGGCGAGTTCGTCGGCCTCCTGGAGGTACTGGGTGGTGAGGAAGACGGTGACGCCGCCGGTGACCAGTTCGCGGATGATCTGCCACATGGTGTGGCGGGAGCGGGGGTCCAGTCCGGTGGTCGGCTCGTCGAGGAAGATGATCCGCGGGCTGCCGACCAGGGTCATGGCGATGTCCAGGCGGCGCTTCATGCCGCCGGAGTAGGTGGCGGCGGGCTTGCCCGCGGCCTCGGTGAGGTCGAACCGCTCCAGCAGCTCGGCGGCCACCCGGCGGCCCTCGCGGCGGGGCAGGTGGTGCAGGTCCGCCATGAGGAGCATGTTCTCCTCGCCGGTGATCAGACCGTCGACGGCGGAGAACTGGCCCGTGACGCCTATCGCCGCCCGCACCGCCTGCGGATCGGCGGCCAGGTCGTGGCCGCCGACCTGTGCCTGGCCGCCGTCGGCGGCGACGAGGGTCGAGAGGATCTTCACGGCGGTCGTCTTGCCGGCGCCGTTCGGTCCGAGCAGGGAGAAGATCGTGCCGTACGGGACCGCCAGGTCGATGCCGTCGAGGACGGTCCTGTCGCCGTAGGACTTGCGCAATCCACTTGCGGAGATGGCCGGTTCGGTCATGGGAGGGGCTCCTTCTCGGGCTCTACAGGCCTCGGGCTCTACAGGGCTGCGGGCTCTACAGGCTGCGGGCGGTGATGTCGCCGTAGGCGGTGGTCGCGTGGACGGTCAGGCCGGCGGCCGCGCCGTCGGCGTTCTTGAGCGCGTTGCTGATCCGGCCGTGGCTGGTGCCGGCGTCCAGGGAGGCGGAGACGCCCGGGGCGGCTCCGACCGTGATGTCGCCGTGCTCGGTGCGCAGCGTGACGGTGCCGCGCACGGCCTCGGTGACGCCGATGTCGCCCTGCTGGGTGCGGATCTCGCCGGGGCCGTTCAGGCGGCCGACCGTGATGTCACCGGCCTGGAGGGTGAGGCGGGCGCTCGCGGCCTCGTCGAGCTTGACCGCGCCCTGCGCGCCCTCGAAGGCGACCTCGCCGAGCCGTCCGACGCCCCGGAACTCGCCGGCGGCCGCCTTGGCCTCGACGCGGGAGCCGGCGGGCAGTTGCACGGTCACCTCGACGGAGCCGGAGGAGCCGAGGATCCGGTTCTTCGCCTCCGGCGCCTCGATCCGCAGGACGCCGTCGCCGTAGGTGACCTCGGTCTGCTCGGCCGCCTTCACGTCGCGGCTCCTGGCGGCGTCCGCGGGCAGGACCTCGACCCTGGTGTCGGTCCGGTCGGCGGCGATGAACCGGATGTGCCCGGCGGGGATGTCGAGGACGACGGAGACCGGGGCGGGGGTGGCGAACTGCTGCATGGTGCACTCCTTGGTTCGCGGGGCGGGCCTTGTGCGGCCCGCCGTTTCCGATGTCGTGAACGCTACGTTGCATTCACGATGCTGACAACAAGGTTGTTGCACTGAACTCAAGTAATCGCAGGCCAGTTGACCCATTTCATTGCAATGGCGCTGCGCGTAACGCAACGACGCCCGACCCTGCTCGTTGCAATGACATGGAAGTGAAAGCTATGCTGGAGCCTCACGCGCCACGAAGGAGAACGGGATGCCGGGAGGCAGACTCACCCAGCAGGAACGTCAGCAGATCGCGCTGGGACTGGCCGACGGCCTCGCCTACGCGGAGATCGCCAGACGCCTCGACCGCCCCACCTCGACGATCACGCGCGAGGTGATGCGCAACGGCGGCCCCACCGGCTACCGCGCGGACGTCGCCCACCGTGCCACCGAACGCCGCGTCCAGCGCCGCAGGCAGGCCGCGCCCCGGGGTTCGCGGACGCTCCCGCAGGCCCATGGGCGCGACGCCGAAGCCGTGCGTGCGTACGAGGAGCTGCTCGTCTCGGTGTTCACGCAGTCGGGCATGCCCGCGATGATGTCCCGGGTGATGGCCTGCCTCACGATCACCGACGAGGGCAGCCTCACCGCGTCCGAACTCGTCCAGCACCTCCAGGTCAGCCCTGCGTCCGTCTCGAAGGCGGTCGCCTTCCTGGACGGCCAGGGCTTCGTCCGCCGGGAGCGCGACGAGCGCCGCCGCGAGCGCTACGTCGTCGACGACGACGTCTGGTACGAGTCGATGATGGCCAGCGCCCGCGCCATGGCCCAGGTCGTCGAGACCACCCGGCAGGGCGTCGGCGTCCTCGGCCCCGGCACCCCGGCGGCCGTCCGCCTGGAGAACGTCGCCCGCTTCCTGGACTACGTCTCGGAAAGCACCGCCCGCGCCGCCCAACAGGCCCGCGACGTCCTCCATGCGGCGCCGGCGAAATCATCGACGGGCAGTACGGAGCCGGGATCGGAGTCCTGAGCCCGCGCCGGCGGGTCCGCGGCGCAGTTCGTTCCAGTGCTCGCCCAGTCGCCGGCCCCGGACGCAGCGGCTGTCGTCGGTCCTGCAGACGCGGCACCTCGTGCCGTGAATCGCCCAGCGGCGGAAGGCCAGTTGGTCGGGACGCCGGCGCTGACGCGTGACCGGCCCGCTGTGCAGGGCGGCGTGATGACGACGGAGTTCCTCGACCGACCGGGCCGGCCGGCGGACGTACGCGACCCTGTCCTGCGGGCCGAGGCGGGAGATCCTCACCGCCATGAGGCGTCGTGCCTCACGGACGCCCGCGTGCGCCGCGATCCGCACCGGGGCGTCCTCGGGCGCGGCCGGCGCGGCGGCCTCCACCTCCTGGAGGACGAGGACCAGGCCCCGGCGCAGCCGGATCGCGAGAGCTTCCCACTCCTCCGGTCCGGTCATGGCACCTCGCCCCCGGAGCGGGCGCCCGCGGCCGCGACGGCGGCGCCGAGGCCGTCACCGGTACTCACCGGCGTGAGGTTCTCGGGCCTCGCGTCCCACTCCACGCCACCGCCGACGGGGCGCAGTTGGACGTACGGCCCCTCGAAGCCCATCACCTTGCCGATCCGCCGACTGCCGCCGTCCTCGACGATCTCGTGCAGCCTCGGCCGGTACGCCGTCACGTGACCGCACCTCCCTGTGCTGCACCGGGTGTCATGGTGCTTGCCGCCAAGGCGAGGACGGGCGCGGCCCGGAACTGCCGCCGGCGCATCACCCTGCGCCGACGCGCCCCGATGAGGATCGCCGCCCACATCTCCGGTGAAGGGCGGTCCGGCGTGCCCGCCGCGGCTGGTGCGGGCGCCGGCGTGTGGTGAGTGGCTTCTTTGGTGGGTCGCCGCCGGAACCTGCGGCCGCTCAGTCTCGCGAGAATCCGTAGAACACGGGACATCGTCGACGCTCCTCGTCGGTGCGGGCCACGCCCGAGGGCTGTGGGGCGCGGTCGCCAGGCTTTCCTTACGTTCTTCCTCGGCAGAGGGTGGCGCCCGGCAGGAGCAGGAAGTACCCCGGTGAGGGGTAGCCGGGCGGTCGGATCAGATGGCGGCGCACCACTCGGCGAAGTTGGTGAGGGCCTCCGAGCCGGCCCGCTTCAAACGGCGCAGGACGGCGGCGTCTTCACGTACCCAGGGATGTTCCCGAGTGTGCTGCGGGGCGATGTGCCGCGCCTGCTTCAGGGACGCGAATGCGTCGTCCGAGAGGCCTGACCACAGTTGGGCGCGGGCCAGCTCGATGTAGAACCCGGAGCGCCGTTCGGCAGGCATGTCACCCGGCGGCCGCCATACGGCGGCGATGTCCAGCGCCCGGGCGACGTGCGCGCCTCCCAGGCTGACGGCAACGGATACCTCGTGGACGTTCACGGAGTCGGGGCCGAAGGCCGTCCCGCAGTAGATCCCCTCGGACAGTCGGGCGGCCAGCGCCCTCGCCTCACGCAGGTGCGTGACGGCCGATGACCCGTCACCTGCCCTGCCCGCCATCACCGCGGCCCGCATGTGCAGCGCGCCCTTCGCGGCGATTGCCGCTGAAGTGGAGGGGGCCGGTGCGGCATCCAGGGAGCGTTCGAGAGCACGGAGCCCGGCCGAGTGCGCGCGGGCGGCGAAGAAGGTCTCGGCGCGCACGTAGGCCACCGACGCGGCCAGCAGCGGGTCGTCGGCCTCGGCCGCGGCCCAGCGCATGAGTTCCACCAGGCGAGCGGAAAGGTCGTGGGCACCGAACTTGAAGGCGACCGCGTCGGCGGATCGACAGGCTCGCACCAGGAGGGCGGCCGACTCGGATCGCTCAGCAACCGGAACCGCGTGATGCGCGCGGGTCAGTTCGACGAGCAGGTCCGGTAACGCCGCGGCGATGGGCGTGTACTGGGCGGCCAGACGCCAGCGAGATGCTTCGGCGACGGCCGTGCGCAACTCTGCAAGGGGACGGACGGGTCCTTCCTCCGGGAGGTCGTACGTGGCGAGCGCGGCGGAGAGCGAGGGCAGCGCTTCGTGCACGCGGGTGCGGGTGGGGCCACGGTCGCCCAGCAGGAGCGAGGGGTCGACTCCCAGCGCTCGGCCGAGGGCATCGAGAGTGGCATCGCTTGGGACGCGCTCCCCGCGCTCGATCTTGCGGATGGTGCCGAGGGACACGTGGGCCGCGTCGGCGAGTTGCCGCTGCGTGAGCTTGGGGCGGGTCGCACTGCGGTAGTAGGCGATCCGCGCGCCTGCTCCGTCCTTTCCGTGCGCGGGCATGACGGCTCCGTTCGGTGGCGTCCACCGCGGACCGTACCTGTTCTCGCCCGCCGGGTCGGCCCGACGGCCACACCCCACCCGGATCGGTGAGTGCGGCTCGTTCGGTCAGCGTCCTGCGATGTCCACGAGTTCGAGGAGGCTGCTGATCCGCCAGTCCGCCGTGGCCACCACCTCGGGATCGTCGGCCCACAGATGTCCCCAGGGCCCGCGCCGGATGTGCGCGGTGCGCAGTCCGGCCGTCTTCGCCGGGAAGACGTCGTTGGCGGGGTGGTCCCCGACGTAGACGGTCGTGCTCGCGGGCGCCTGTGCGACATCCAGCACTCGCTGGAAGAACTCCGGGTGCGGCTTGGCGGCGCCCCACTCCTGTGAGGTCGCGACAAGGTCGGCCGGCAGGTCCAGGGCGCGTAGCAACTCGCCCGCGCGGGCGGTCTGGTTGCCCGCGACCACGACGCGCACTCCGGCCTCGCGGAGCGCCGCCAGGGCGGGCCGCACGTCGTCGTACAGGTCGCCCTCGTCGAGCCGCTCCCCGCTGCCGGCGGCCTCCCTGGCCCGGTACTCGGCGGCCACGTCGATCCCGGGGCGGAGGAGCCGGAGAGCGTCGGCGTTGTCGCGGCCCTGGGCGACCACGGCGCCCACGAGCGTGGACAGCGTGTGACGCGATACGTCCAGCCAGTCGGCCCACGAGGCCCAGTACCGGTCGTCCCGGATGATCGTCTCGCCCACGTCGAACACGATGGTCTCCATCACCGTGGCAGGGTACGGCGCCGCACACGGCGTCGTGCGGCGACTGCTACCCGCGAGCACCCTCCGGAGAGGGGGCCCCGTCTTCGACGTTCCTTCCGACCGGCGACGAAGCCACCGGCTGTGCCGGGATCGTGGTCCCGGGTGGGTGTGGGCCGTGTCTCGGGTGGTGCGGCGGTGAGGTGTACGTGGGGGAGACCTGGTCCTTGCCGCTGCGCCACCCCGACGGGGTCTCCGCCATGACGGTTGCCAGGATCAGCCAGAAGAGCATCTCGATCCGGTCCAGGTTGGCCGGGTGGTCCATCATGCCGATCAGGAAGAAGCCGGTCAGGGACGCGAGGCCGACCGTTCCGACGGCCGACTTCGCGCGGGCGGCGCGGGCCGCGGAGGACCAGGCGACGACGGTGACGGCGACGAGGGCGAGCAGGCCCAGGGGGCCGGTCTCCACCAGCCAGTTCAGCCACATGTTGTGGGCGTGCACGAAGGTGCGTCCACCGGGGGCCGTCGCCGATATGACGGCACCGGAGCGGCCGAGCCCGACGCCGAGCGGATTGCGCACCGCGATGTCCAGTGCCGCGTGCCAGGCCTGACCGCGCACGCCGAGCGAGTTCCCGGCCCGGGACACGGCCCAGATCGCGGCGGCCGCGCCCCCGAGGGCGAGGAGCCCGACGGCCGCGGTGAGCCGGCGCCGGGTCCGGTCGGCGAGACGGGGCGCGAGCCGGTAGGCGCCGGCCAGGACGAGGAGGCCGGCGGCTCCCGCGACGTATCCGGCGCGGGAGAACGTGGTGAGCAGGGCGCCGCATCCGAGCGTCCCGGCCAGGACGATCACCGTCCGGGCGGTGCGCTCGTCCACCGACACCGCGGCGAGCAGCACGAAGGGCAGCAGCAGGACGAGGAACGCGGCCAGAAGGTTGGGGTTGGCGAAGGTGCCGGTCGCGCGGATCAGCACCCCGGGGCCGCCGGAGTCGCACGCCACGTCGGTGAGGAGACCGGTGCGGCAGAAGCCGGTCGGGATCTCGTTGGTGACCTGCGAGAAGGCCGCGGCCGCGGCGGCGGTCGCACCGGCCAGGGCGAGGAGGCCCACCGCCCGCCAGGACTCGGGCTGGGTACGGCGCAGGCCCACAACCAGGTAGTAGCAGGCGATCGCGGTGAGCAGCCCGCGCAGCGGTGCGGTCGGGTGCCCGCCGCGGAACGTCGTCACCACGGCCGCGCCGAGCAGCAGCGCGACCGGCAGGTCGAGCCGCGTCCGGAAGTCCCGCAGCCGGGTCCGTGGTCTGCCCCGCACCGGTACGGCGACGGCGAGCAGCCCCACGAGCAGGGCGAGCCGGGTCGGGGTGACGACGCCGACGAGCGGGTCGTCGGGGAAGAAGTCGGTGGCCGTGTCCAGGAACACGACGGACAGGGCCGCGAGCGGGATCATCTGCGTCAACGCGTACGCCGGTCCGGGGTCCGCCGGCGTGCTCCGGTCGGTTGCCATGCACGTGAGCCTCGCGGCCCGGTGCGACGCGGGGGTGACCGGGGGGATAACGGTCGCGTGCGGCTGGAGGGACGGCGCCACTCGCGGCGGTGGTGACACCCCGCCTCCCCGGCACGGTGTTCATGTCCCTCACCGCGCACCGGCCCGGTCGCGTGGCCGGGGCGAGCTCCCCGGGCGGGGCGCCAGTGGGTCAGGCGCTCCGCCCGGGGGACGGCCGGGGTCAGCCGAAGGCGCGGACGGCCTGGTAGTACGTCCAGGCGGTGCTGTTGCAGGCGGTCTTGGTGGCGCCGCTGTAGCCGTTGCAGACCCGCTTCAGGTCCTCGTAGAAGGCGCTGTCGAGGCGGTCCTTGTTGGCGCTGAAGGAGCCGGCGGCCTTGTAGTTGCGGTAGCCGAAGTCGTGGCGGGCGCAGGACGTGGAGAAGGGGAAGCCGAAGGGGTTGTCCGGCGAGGTCGAGCAGTAGTCGGTCGACCAGTCGAAGCCGTACGCGGACCAGGCGCCCTGGTTCGCGCGGGCCGCGACCCAGGCGTTGTAGCTGGACGCGCTGGTCTGCGTCCAGCTGGAGAGGACCTGGGGCTTGTCGGCCGGAGCGGCCCCGGCCGAGGTCGCGGTGGCGACGACGGTGGCCAGGGAGAGGGTCGCGGTGGCGAGAGTGGTCGCGAGTCTGCGGTGCATTCCCACACCTCCATGAGGCTGTTGCCCGCCTGTCGGGCTACAGGTTCATGACAAGATGATGGCCATCGCGACAGTTCCTTCACACCGTCCCGGCCCGAATGATCTCTGAACTCTCGGCGCGGTCCGGCGATCGGAACGTGAACCTCCGGGGCTGATGTGACGGCACATCACTCATGCGCCGCACGGGGCTCCCTGGACATGAATCGGCCGCGGCGGCTCCCCTCCGCGCCGCCGCGGCCGTACCCCGTCGGGCTGGCTCAGTTGGCCGGCTCGCTCGTCGCGTGCTGGTCCTGGGTGGTGAGTTCCTCGTCGGTGGCGTGCTGGTCCAGCGGCTTGGCCTCGCCGCCGGTGGCGTGCTGGTCCTGCGTCGTCAGCTCCTCGCCGGTCGCGTGCTGGTCCAGCGGCTCGACGACGGGCTCGCTCTTCTTCTCGCTCATGACGGTCAACTCCCGGTTGTTTCTTCAGGCCAGAGGTCCGACACCCGGTCGGCGACTCCCCCGCGGGTCGCCGACCGGGCGTCAATCGGCCGATCAGACTAACCTCACGGCCCAGGCGTCGCTCCGCCTCCCCCGCCTGCGGAGAGCGACATGAGTGAGCATGCCGGACGGCGATAAACGTTCGCTGAACGCCCATCGAGCCCGTCCCGGCGGCATCCGCGAGCGCGAGGAACGTGCCCGCATCCGCACCGAGCCTTCCGCGACATCCTTCAGGAGCCGGTGATCTCCGCAAGGACTTGGGCGAGTTCGCGGGGGCGGGAGGCCATGGGCCAGTGGCCCGAGTCGATGTCCACGTACGCGAGGTGGGTGGCGCGAGCGAGCTCGGGGCTCTCGCCGGCGGCGATCCACTCCTTGGCCTGGGCCGGGGTGAACTCGGGGCAGACGACCACCACGGGGACGTCGAAGCGGCGCTCGTCGGTCAGGCGTACGACTCCCTTGGCGACCGCCTCCGGAACGGGGATGGTGGCGGACGCGAGGCGGTCGCGGGTCTGCTGGTCCAGGTCGGCGGCGTCCGCGCCCTCGAAGGGCTCCCAGCCGGGGAAGGGCATGGCGCCGTCCTCGATCGCGAAGTAGGCGGCGTAGGCCTGCCCGTCGTCGGCGGGGAAGCCGCCGATCAGGGCGACCTTGGCCACCTTCCCCGGTCGTGCGTCGGCGGCCAGCCAGGCCAGGGTCGACGCCGCGGAATGCCCCACCACCAGCGGCTTTCCGGGCGCCGCGTCCACCGCCGCGAGCACCGCTTCCAGCTGATCGTCAAGCGTCGCGGAGGCGGCGCCGTCGCCCTGGCCCGGGAGGGTGAGCGGCACGGGGCGATGGCCGAGCGCGGTGAGTTCCGGCACGACGTCGTCCCACGCGGATCCGTCCAGCCACAAGCCGGCGATGAGCAGGATGTCCATGGTGGTCCTCCCGAAGAGGAGTCGGATCTGGTTGCCGGCACGTTATCGGGAGCCTCCGACAACGGGCTCCGTTCACCGCCCTACGCCACCGCCGCCGGTGTCAGCAGCTCCCGTACCTCCGCCGCCTCCGGTGCGTCCAGTTCCTC
The DNA here is from genome assembly GCF_044749345.1 of Streptomyces sp. NPDC089424. Classification (NCBI taxonomy): domain Bacteria; kingdom Bacillati; phylum Actinomycetota; class Actinomycetes; order Kitasatosporales; family Streptomycetaceae; genus Streptomyces; species Streptomyces sp. NPDC089424. The sequence continues at coordinate 314,801 of NZ_JBIVHU010000011.1, read as the reverse complement.
GTAGATGCCGAGCGCCTCCCGCCAGCAGACCTGGGCGCGGCCCGTCTGGCCGAGGCCGCTCAGGGCGCGGCCGAGGACCGTGAGGACCAGACCGCGACGCCACTCGCCGCCGATGCCGCGCAGCACGGTCAGCGCCATCTCCGCGTTGGACGCCGCGTTGGCCGCGCGCCGGGCCGCGAGGTCCACCTCGGCGAGGCGGAAGAGCGTCATGCCCTCCCAGAGGCGCTGACGGCTGTCCCGGAAGGTCTCCAGCGCCTCCCGCAGACTCCCCGCCGCACGTCGCAGGTCCCCGCTGCGGGTGAGCGCCAGCCCCAGCGCGTAGCGGCCGTTGGCGCCGCGCAGCGCGTTGCCCATCCCGTCGTAGATGTCGATGCCCTGCTGGGCAAGGGCGATGGCGCTGTCGACCCGCCCGGTGGCCAGGTGGATCCGCGACAGGTTGCACAGGGCGCTGGCCTCGCCGGGCCGGTTGCCGTTGCCGCGGAAGTTGTCGATCGCGGTGTTGAGGTGCAACTCGCCCTCGGCGTGCCGGTTCTGGTAGATCGCGACGATGCCGCGGGTGTTGGGGGCCCAGCAGCTGGCCACCGGGTCGGCCGCGTCCCGTGCCATGCGCAGGGCCTCGACGGCCGCCGCGTCGGCCTGGTCGAAGCGCCCGGCGACCATGTGGACGTCGGTGAGCGTGGTCAGCGCGCGCCCCGCCGCCCACGCGTCCCGCGCCGCCTGGGCGCGCTCCAGTGCGGCGTTGGCGGCGATCTCGTACTCACGGGCGTTGGCCCCGGACTCGGCCAGGTCCTTGGCCGCCCACAGCAGGTCGACCGCCCGCCGCAGCCGCCCGTCGCCCACGGAGCGGCGCACGCAGGACAGCAGGGCGCCCGCCTCGGCGTAGAGCCAGTCCTGTGCGGCGTGCCGGTCGGCGAAGGACAGCCCCGGGTACTTCGTGACCTCCAGATGGTCCACCAGCCGGTCGCCCGGTCGCTCCATCGCGTAGACCCCGGCGGCGGTGGCCAGGTAGAAGTCCAGCAGCCGCGACATCGCCGCCTGCCGCTCGCCCGGCGGGTGCTCGTCGCGTTCGGCGCACGCGCGCGCGTAGAGCCGCACGAGGTCGTGGAAGCGGTAGCGGCCGGGTGCCGCCGATTCGAGCAGCGACATGTCGACGAGGGACTCCAGCAGGTCCTCGGCGTCCTCGGCCGCCAGGTCCAGCACCGCCGCCGCCCCGGCCAGCGAGATGTCCGGCCCCTCGGCGAGGCCCAGCAGCCGGAACGCCCGTGCCTGGGCGGGCTCCAGCTGCCCGTACCCCAGCTCGAAGGTCGCCTTCACCGCCAGGTCGCCGGCCTGGAGTTCGTCGAGCCGGCGGCGTTCGTCGGCGAGCTTCGCCGCGAGGACCGAGACCGTCCAGGTCCGGCGGGCCGCGAGGCGGGACGCGGCGATACGGATCGCGAGCGGCAGGAAGCCGCACGCGGCGACGACGTCCAGCGCCGCCTCCCGTTCGGCGGCGACCCGCTCCTCGCCCACGATCTTCGTGAACAGCGACAGCGCCTCGTCGGGCGACATCACGTCGAGGTCGACCAGGTGCGCCCCGGCCAGGTCCACCATCCGCACCCGGGACGTGACCAGCGCCGCGCACCCGTCCGTGCCGGGCAGCAGCGGTCGTATCTGGGCGGCGTCGCGGGCGTTGTCCAGGAGCACCAGGACCCGGCGGCCGTCCAGCACCGACCGGTACAGCGCCGCGCGCTCCTCCAGCGAGTCCGGGATCGCCGAGTCGGGCGTGCCGAGGGCGCGCAGGAACGAGCCCAGCACCGTCTCCGGCTCCGCGGCCCGGGAACCGGCGCCTTGCAGGTCGACGTACAACTGCCCGTCGGGGAAGGCCGACCGCGCCCGGTGCGCCACATGGACGGCGAGCGTGGTCTTGCCGACGCCGCCGATACCGGCCACTGCCGACACGGCCATGACGCGGCCGTCCGCCGACGCCAGCACCTCGCTCAGCTCGGCCACGAACGAGGCGCGTCCCGTGAAGTCGGTCACGGTGGCCGGAAGTTGTGCCGGGCGCACCGGGGCGGCGGGCGGCTCCGCCACCGGCGCCGACGGCTCCGCGAGGCCGGGGTCGGCCGTGAGGATCCGCTGCTGGAGCTCGCGCAGCCCCGCACGGGGCTCGACGCCCAGCTCGTCCGCGAGCAGGCGCCGGGTGTCGGCGTACACCGCGAGCGCCTCCGCCTGGCGGCCCGACCGGTACAGCGCCAGCATCAGCAGCTCCCGCGGCCGCTCGCGCAGCGGGTGCGCCGCCGTGAGCGCGGTCAGCTCGGAGACGGCCTCCGCGTGACAGCCCTGCTCCAGGTCCATGTCCAGCCGTGATTCGAGGAGTTGCAGCCGCCACTCCTCCAGCCGGACCCGCTGCGCGTCCGCGTACGGCCCCGGCACCCCGGCCAGCGCCTCGCCGTCCCACTGGGCCAGCGCCCGCGTCAGCGCCTCGCGCGCCCGGCCGAGGTCCCCCGCGCCCCGCGCCTTCTCGGCGTCGGCCGCCAGGTCCTGGGCGACCGCCAGGTCGAGGGCGCCGTCCCCGACCGAGCGGATCGCGTAGCCGCCGGACTCGCTCACCAGCACGTCGGCATCGAGCGCCTTGCGCAGCCGGGAGGCGTACGTCCGTACCGCCGCGAGCGCCTGCGACGGCGGCTCCTCGCCCCACAGCGCGTCGATCAGCTGCGCCGCGGTGGCCGTGCGGCCCTCGCGCAGCAGCAGCGCGGCCAGCAGGGCGCGTTGCTGCGGGGAACCCGTGGCGAGCGGCTCGCCGCCGCGCCAGGCACGCACCGGTCCGAGCACACCGAAGCGCAGCGCGACGGGCTCTCCCGCTCCGCCCGGACGCCTCTGTGCCGGCACCCCGTCCATAGCGTCCCCCTAGACAACATGAGCAATGCTGTCAGTTTGCCTTGCTCCGGCGGATGAGTCAGCAGGCCGAGACCGCAGTCACAGCCGGGCGCACGGGATCCCACACGCCCCACACACCCTCTTCGCACACTTCCGCACTGACCTGAGCACGAAGCGGCGTCCGAGATACACCCCCGGCCGCCCGCCGAGTAGCTGACGGACCGTCAGATCGGCGCTACCGTGCCCCCATGGACACTGGATTCCCGCAGATCATCTCCGTCGACGACCACACCGTCGAACCCCCGGACGTCTGGCAGGACCGCCTCCCGAAGAAGTACGCCGACACCGGCCCCCGCATCGTGCGGGCCCCGCTGCGGGAGATGAGCTTCCTCGGCGGCCGCTTCAAGCCCGTGATGGGCCGGCCCGGCGACGACGGCCCGATCGGCGACTGGTGGGTCTACGAGGACCTGCACAGGCCCCTGACCCGCCTCGACACCGCCGTCGGCTGCAGCAGGGACGAGATCAAGCTGGAGGTCATCACCTACGAGCAGATGCGCCAGGGCTCGTACGACGTCCCCGCCCGCCTCGCCGACATGGACGTCAACCACGTCCAGTCGGCCCTCTGCTTCCCGACCTTCCCGCGCTTCTGCGGCCAGACCTTCACCGAGGCGAAGGACCACGAGCTCGCCCTGCTGTGCGTCCGGGCCTACAACGACTGGATGGTCGAGCAGTGGTGCGGGCCCGACGCGCGCGGCCGGCTGATCCCGCTCACCCTCATCCCGCTGTGGGACCCCCTGCTTGCCGCCGCCGAGGTCCGGCGCAACGCCGCCCGGGGCGTGCGCGCCGTCGCGTTCTCCGAGATACCCCCGCACCTCGGTCTGCCCTCCGTGCACACCGACGACTGGGACCCCTTCCTCGCCGCCTGCGACGAGACCGGCACGGTCGTCGCGATGCACATCGGCTCCAGCAGCCGGATGCCCTCCACCTCTGCGGACGCGCCGCCCGCCGTCGGCTCCACCATCACCTTCGCCAACTGCTGCTTCTCGCTGGCCGACTGGCTGATGAGCGGCAAGTTCGAGCGCTTTCCGGACCTCAAGGTCATGTACGCGGAGGGCCAGATCGGCTGGATCCCGTACATCCTGGAGCGCGCCGACGTGGTCTGGGAGGAGAACCGGGGCTGGGGCGGCGTCGCCGACAAGGTCCACCGGCCGCCGTCCGAGCTGTTCGCCGAGCACGTCTACGGCTGCTTCTTCGACGACGCCTTCGGACTGCGCAACCTCGACTCCATCGGAGTCGGCAACGTCCTCTACGAGACGGACTACCCCCACTCCGACTCGACCTGGCCGAAGTCCCGGGAGGTCGGCGAGGCGCAGATGGGGCATCTGGACGCCGACGTGGTCGAGCGGATCGTGCGCGGCAACGCGATCGAGCTGCTGGGGCTGACGGAGGACGGGCTGTGGCCCGGAGGGACGCGGTGACCGGCGCCGGCACCGGTGGCGGCACCGGTCCGGAGTACGGCATCCAGCTCCCCGTCCAGTCCCAGAGCACGCTCTACGCCGAACCCTGGGAGGCCGGTGCGGGACCCGACGACCTCGTGGCCGTCGCCCGCGCCGCCGACCGGGCCGGGTTCGGCTACATCGCCTGCTGCGACCACGTCGGCGTCCCGCGCCGCCTCGCCCCCGCGATGAGCACCGTCTGGTACGACCCCGTGGCCACCCTCGCCCACCTGGCCGCCGTCACCGCACGCGTGCGGCTCCTGGCGCACGTCGCCGTGGTCGGCCTGCGCCACCCCCTGCTCACCGCCAAGCAGTACGCCACCCTCGACCATCTCAGCGGGGGGCGGCTGATCCTCGGCGTCGGCGCCGGTCACGTGCGCGAGGAGTTCGAGGCCCTCGGGGTGGACTTCCGGCAGCGCGGGGACGTGCTGGACGAGACCGTCGACGCGCTGCGGGCCGCGCTGGGTCCGGAGGAGTTCCCGGTCCACCACGGAAAGCTGTACGACTTCGAGGGCCTCGGGCAACTGCCGAGGCCCGCCCAGCCGCACATCCCCCTGTGGGTCGGCGGATCCTCCCCGGCGGCGGTGCGCCGGGCGGCGCTCAAGGGCGACGGCTGGCTGCCGCAGGGCGACCCCCGCGACCGGCTGCCCGGGCAGATCGCCACGCTGCGGCGGCTGCGCGCGCAGGCCGGCGTCCAGGCCCCGCTCACCGTGGGCGCGATCGCCGAGCCGCTGTACGTCGGCACACCCGCCTGGGACGTCGGCCGGCGCACCCTCAGCGGCCCGCCCGAGTCCCTCGCCGAGTCGCTGCGCGCGTACCCGGCGATGGGCGTGCACCAGATCCAGGTGCGCTTCCGCAGCCGAAGCCGCACGGAACTCGTCGACCAGATCGAGGCGTTCGGGCGGGACGTCGGCCCGCTGCTGACTCAGGAGTGAGACATGGGCAAACTCGACGGACGCGTAGTGATCGTCACCGGTGCGGCGCGGGGGCAGGGGGAGCAGGAGGCGCGGCTGTTCCGGGAGGAGGGTGCCGACGTGGTCGTCACCGACGTCCTCGACGACCAGGGCGAGGCCCTCGCCAAGGAGATCGGCGCGCGCTACGTCCATCTCGACGTGGGGCGCGAGGACCAGTGGTCCGCCGCCGTGGCCGCCGCCAAGGAGGCCTACGGCCGGATCGACGGGCTGGTGAACAACGCCGGCATCCTGCGCTTCAACGCCCTGGTGGACACGCCGCTGGCCGAGTTCATGCAGGTCGTGCAGGTCAACCAGGTCGGCTGCTTCCTCGGCATCCGGACCGTCGCCCCGGAGATGGCGGACGGCGGCACGATCGTGAACACCGCCTCGTACACGGGGATGACCGGCATGGCCGCCGTCGGCACGTACGCGGCGACCAAGCACGCCGTCCTCGGCCTCACCCGCGTCGCCGCACTGGAACTGGCCCCCCGCCGAATCCGTGTGAACGCCGTGTGCCCCGGCGCGGTCGACACGGCGATGTCCAACCCGGCCCGGCTCGACCCGGCCGCGGATCCCGAGGTGACCGGCAGGGCGCTGGACGGGCTGTACCGCAAGCTGGTGCCGCTCGGCCGGGTCGGGCGGCCGGAGGAGGTGGCCCGGCTGGCCCTCTTCCTGAGCTGCGACGACTCCTCCTACATCACCGGCCAGCCGTTCGTGATCGACGGCGGCTGGCTGGCCGGCGTCAGCATCATCTGATGGTTCGTCAGCTATTGACGGTCCACATCGCCGGTGCCAGAGTCGGCCGCACGACGATCTGACGATACGTCAGAAACAGAGGACGGTGAACCTCCGTGGAATTCGGGCTCTTTGTACAGGGATACGTGGGCAAGCGTGCCGAGACCGACCCGCTCGCCGAGCACAAGGCGCTGATGGAGGAGACCGAGTACGTCATCGAGGCGGACCGGTCCGGCTTCAAGTACGCCTGGGCGTCGGAGCACCACTTCCTGGAGGAGTACTCGCACCTCTCCGCCAACGACGTCTTCCTCGGCTACCTCGCGCACGCGACCGAGCGCATCCACCTCGGCTCCGGCATCTTCAACCCGCTAGCCCAGGTCAACCACCCGGTGAAGGTCGCCGAGAAGGTCGCCATGCTCGACCACCTCAGCGGCAACCGCTTCGAGTTCGGCAGCGGCCGGGGCGCAGGCTCGCACGAGATCCTCGGCTTCCTCCCCGGCATCACCGACATGAACCACACGAAGGAGATCTGGGAGGAGACGATCGCCGAGTTCCCCAAGATGTGGCTCCAGGACGAGTACGAGGGCTTCCAGGGCAAGCACTGGTCGCTGCCGCCCCGCAAGGTGCTGCCCAAGCCGTACGGGAAGTCCCACCCCGCGATGTGGTACGCGGCCGGGTCGCCGCCGTCGTACGCCATGGCCGCCCGCAAGGGGCTCGGGGTGCTCGGCTTCAGCGTGCAGAAGGTGGCCGACATGGAGTGGGTGCTGGAGCAGTACAAGACGGCGGTCGTGGACGCCGAGCCGATCGGGGACTTCGTCAACGACAACGTGATGGTGACCACCACCGCGATCTGCGCGCCCACGCACGACGAGGCGATACGCATCGCCGTGAACGGCGGGCTGCACTACCTGCCGTCGCTGGTGTTCCGGTACCACGACACCTTCCCGCGCCCCGAGGGGTTCCCCCTCTGGCCGGAGACGCTGCCCGAGTACACGGCGGAGTTCGTGGAGGTGCTCGTCGAGGAGGAACTGCTGATCTGCGGTGACCCCGACGAGGTGCTGCGCCAGTGCAAGCGGTGGGAGCAGGCGGGCGCCGACCAGCTGAGCTTCGGGTTGCCGGTGGGGGTGCCGAAGGAGGAGACCCTGCAGACGATCCGGCTGATCGGGGAGCACGTGATTCCGAAGATCGACACGGATCCCGTGCATCGGACCTCGCGGTTCCGGGCCGCCGTGTGATCCCCGTCGCCGGGTGCGGATGCGTCGTGGTTGCCCGCGCCCCCAGGCAGGTCGTCCCGGCGCAGGCCAGGAAGGGAACCCCATGCTCGATCACGTGATCAAGGGCGCGTCCGTCGTGGACGGCACCGGCGCGCCAGCGCGCACCGCGGACGTCGGCGTCCGGGACGGCCGGATCGTCACCGTCGGCCGTGTCACCGAAGCGGCCCGCCGCACCGAGGACGCCGCCGGGCTCGTTCTCGCGCCCGGGTTCGTGGACCCCCACACCCACTACGACGCCCAGCTGTTCTGGGACCCGTACGCGACGCCCTCGCTCAACCACGGGGTCACCACCGTCGCCGGCGGGAACTGCGGCTTCACCCTCGCGCCGCTCCACCCCGGCCGGCCCGAGGACGCCGACTACACGCGCCGGATGATGTCCAAGGTCGAGGGGATGTCACTGGTGGCGCTGGAGGAGGGGGCGCCCTGGAACTGGCACGGGTTCGGGGAGTACCTCGACGCCCTGGAGGGGCGGATCGCGGTCAACGCCGGGTTCATGGTGGGGCACTGCGCGCTGCGCCGGTACGTCATGGGGCCGGACGCGGTGGGCGGGCAGCCGACCGAGGAGCAGCTCGCCGCCATGGTGCGGCTGCTGCACGAGGCCATGGACGCCGGTGCCTGGGGGCTGTCCACCACCCAGTCCTCCACCCACTCCGACGGCGACGGGCAGCCGGTCGCCTCACGGCACGCCGGGCCCGCCGAGCTGCTGGCCCTCTCGCGCGCGGTCGGCGAGCGCGAGGGGACGCAGATCGAGGCCATCGTCGCGGGCTGCCTGGACCAGTTCAGCGACGCCGAGATCGACCTGCTCGTGGAGATGAGCGCGGCGGCCGGACGCCCGCTGAACTGGAACGTCCTGACGATCGACGCGTCGGTCCCGCAGCGCGTGCCCCGGCAGTTGCTGGCGAGCGAACGGGCCCGCAAGGCGGGCGGCCGGGTCGTGGCGCTGACGATGCCGATCCTCACCCCGATGAACATGTCGCTGGGCACCTTCTGCGCGCTCAACCTCATCCCGGGCTGGGGCGAGATCCTCGGCCTGCCCGTGCCGGAGCGGATCCGGCGGCTGCGGGACCCCGCCGTACGGGAGGGGATGCTGGAGCGGGCGGCGTCGAAGGAGGCGGGCGTCTTCCGGCGGCTGACCGACTTCGGCCGGTACGTCGTCGGCGACACCTACAGCGCGGAGAACGCCGGGGTGTCGGGCCGGGTCGTGCGCGACATCGCCGCCGAACGCGGCCAGGACCCGTTCGCGTGCCTGGTCGAGATCTGCGCCAACGACGATCTGCGAACGGTCCTGTGGCCCATGCCGACCGACAACGACCCCGCGTCCTGGGCGCTGCGCGCCGAGACCTGGCAGCACGAGGACGTCCTGCTCGGCGGCTCGGACGCGGGCGCGCACCTGGACCGCATGTGCGGCGCCCCGTACACGACGCGCTTCCTCGGCGACTGTCTGCGCGGGCGGAAGCTGGTGGCCCTGGAGCAGGCGGTGAAGATGCTCACCGACGATCCGGCCCGGCTCCTCGGGCTGCGTGACCGGGGCCGGATCCAGGAGGGCTGCCACGCCGACCTCGTCCTGTTCGACCCGGAGCGCGTCGACGCCGGCACGGCCACCCTGGTGCACGACCTGCCCGGCGACAGCCCCCGGCTCGACTCCCGGGCGATCGGCGTGCGGGCGGTCTGGGTCAACGGCGTCGAGGTGATCCGGGACGACGTGGTGAGCGGGGCGGTGCCGGGCCGGGTGCTGCGGTCGGGGCGGGACACCCGCACGGTGAGCACCCGGTGAGCCGGCGGCTGTTCATCGACGGGGCGTGGGTCGAGCCGGCCGGCGGCGCCTACGAGGTGATCGACCCGGCGAACGAGGAGATCGTCGGATGGGCGCCGGAGGCCTCGCCCGAGCAGGTGCGCTCGGCCTGCGCCGCCGCCCGTGAAGCCTTCGGGCCGTGGTCGCGCACCGCACCCGAGGAGCGGGCGGCGATCCTGTCCCGGGCGGCGGACGTCATCGCGGGACACCTGGAGCCGTACACGGAGCTGGCCCGGGCCGAGACCGGGGCGACCACGGTCACGGCGCGGCGCATGCAGGTCGGGGTCGCCGCCGCCCGCTTCCGCCGGTACGCGCGCGTGGAGCCGGCCGAGTGGCCGATCGTCCCGCAGATCAACGAGGCCGGGCCGATGGGGAGGGCGGGCGTGATGGGCGCGCTGGCCGTGCGCCAGCCGGTCGGGGTCGTCACCTGCGTCACCTCGTACAACAACCCGTGGGCGAACACGGCCGGGAAGGTGGCCCCCGCCCTGGCCATGGGCAACACGGTGGTGGTGAAGCCCGCCCCGCAGGACCCGCTCTCCGTGTACCGGATGGCGGAGGCGCTGGAGACGGCCGGTGTGCCGAGGGGCGTGGTCAACGTCGTGTCCGGACGGTCGGCCGGCGTCGGTGAGGCGGCCGTGGAGTCGGCCGACGTCGACATGGTGAGCTTCACCGGCTCCACGGCGGTCGGACAGCGCATCGCCGAGGTGTGCGGGCGGTCCATGAAGCGCCAGTTGATGGAGCTGGGCGGCAAGGGCGCGGCGGTCGTGTTCGACGACGCGGACCTGGCCTCGGCGGTGGCCGGCATCGGCACGACGTTCTCCTTCTACAGCGGTCAGATCTGCACGGCACCGACCCGGGTGCTGGCCCAGCGGGGGGTGTACGACCGCCTGGTCGAGCGGCTGGCGGCCTACGCGGGCCGGCTGAAGGTCGGCGACCCCCGGGAGCGGGACACGGTGGTCGGCCCGCTGATCTCGGCGGCCCACCGGGACCGGGTGGAGTCCTACGTCGAACTCGGCCGCAAGGAGGGCGCGGTGGTCGTCGCCGGAGGGGAACGGCCCGCCCTGGACACCGGCTTCCACGTCGCGCCGACCCTCCTCGCCGACTGCACCAACGACATGCGGGTGGCCCGCGAGGAGATCTTCGGCCCGGTGGTCGTCGTCGTCCCCTTCGAGGACGAGGACGAGGGCGTGGCCCTGGCCAACGACAGCGACTACGGCCTCGTCGACTACGTCTGGTCAGGGGACGTGGCCCGCGCCTTCCGGGTGGCCCGCCGTCTGCGGGCCGGCGGGGTCGGCGTCAACACCGTCGGGCGCAACATGGAGGCGCCGTTCGGCGGCTTCAAGCGCAGCGGCGTGGGCCGCGACGTCGGCTCGTACGCCCTGCACGCCTACAGCGAGGTGCAGGCGATCGTGTGGCCGGGGTGAGAGGCCCCGGGGGTCAGCTGCCCGGCAGGGTCTCGTCCAGCCAGTCGAAGACGACCTCGCAGTGCTGCTGCGGTGCCATCGGGGAGCAGTGCAACTGCGCCCCGGTGGCCGCGGTGAGCTTCACGTAGTCCTTGGGGGAGGTCAGCTTGTCGAACATCTGGCGGGCCTGTCCGGGGTAGAACTGCTCGTCCTCGTAGTCGAGCACCAGCGCGGGCATCTTGATGCGGCCCACGACGTCCGTGATGTCCAGCGCCTCGATGCGTCTGGCGGGGGTGTAGAAGTCGGTGAACGTCCTGCCCTGACGGGCGTCGAGCATCGCCTGCACGGAGAAGGGCTCGAAGCGCTTCCTCAGCGTCGCGGCGTCGGAGGCGGGCAGCTCGGGGACGACCTCCTTGTTCCAGATGTCGTTGGTCTCGGCCTTGCTCGGCCGGAGGATCTCCCGCACCTGCGCGGGGAAGCCCAGCCAGGGCGTCAGGCAGCCGGGCATCGCCACCACGGCCGCGAGCCGGCTCTCGAAGGCCGCCGCCCGGGGCGCCAGGTCGCCCGCCATGCTCAGCCCGGTCAGGGCGATGGCGTCCGCGTCCACATCGGCGCGGGCGGTCAGCCAGTCGACGAGGGGGCCGACGACCTTCTCCCAGGTCGGGGTGAAGACCACCTGGTCCACGAAGAGCAGCTGCCCCTGGCCGGGCCCGTCGTAGACGAGGGCGTTCCAGCCGCGCTCCAGGGCGGCCTGGACGCCGTAGGTCCACATGTCGACGTTCTGCCCGTCGCTGCCGTTGGTGAGGATCACCGTGCGGCGGCGCTGCGCGGACGTGTCCGGCCGGAAGAACCACACGGGCAGCGGCGTCCTGCCGTAGGGGACGTTCGCGGTGACCGGCGCCGGGTCGCACAGTCGGCAGAAGGTGTCCCAGGCCTTGCGTCCGGCCTGGTACATCCGCTCCTCGCTGCCCGGGTCGTCCGAGCCGAGGACGAAGAACAGCGCCTGCCCGTAGTACTGCGCGGCCCGCAGCGCGCGCCACCGGGTGGTCTGGTCGTCGGGCCTGCCGCCCTGGGGCGCCGCCATGAGCTGGTCGCCGAGCTTCTTGAAGGTGGCGACGAAGGACTGCGCGGACAGGCCGGCCCGGTTGATGGTGTTGACGGCGGTGAGCACCTCGCCGACCTCGGCGGATCCGTAGCCCGACCCGCCGAGCGCCAGCAGCCCGTTGAAGTTGAAGGCCGGGTCGTCGAGCAGCGTCATCACGCCGGGGGTGGGGCCGCCCGCGGTGGGGGAGGCGGTGGTGGCGCGGGCCGCGGGCGCGCTCGCACCGGTCGGGGTGCACCCGGTGGCCAGTACGGCCCCGGCTCCGCCGACCAGTCCGGCGAGCGCGGTGCGACGGGTGGGCGAGGGCGCGCAGTCTCCGGAAACGTCCTTCATACGACGTGAAAGTACGACTTTCGGTCGCCGGGTCCCGGCACGCCACGCGCCCGCCTCGCCCGAACGGCCGTCAAGGGCGGGCCCTGCCGTCGGCCAGGTCCACCCGTACGGTCAGCAGGTTCGTGCCGATGGCCCGCACCGCCGAGCTGTTCATGACCGGCAGCTCCCGCAGCCGGGCCCTCGGGTCGTCTTCGGGCAGCAGATGGGCGGTCCCCTCGTGCCACCGCCCGCCGAGCCGCACCCGCACCCGCGGATCGGCCCGGATGTTGCGGACGTACTGGGAGCGGTCGCCGAACTCGGAGACCAGCCAGAAGGAGTCGCCGACGCGACGCCCGCCGACCGGGGTGCGCCGGGGCAGGCCGGAGACACGGCCGGTGGTCTCCAGCAGGGTCTGCAGGGGGACCCGGCGCAGGACGGGGTTGAGGACGCGGCGCTGGAAGGTCGTGGCGGCGCGGAATCTGAGGTCGTCGACGCGGCTCATCGGTGGGGTGACTCCTGTGTCGTGACGGGGCGTTGCTTCAATGGTCCTCGCAACGCGGCGCGACGAGGACGGTGTGCATGCGGGTCGTGACCTGGAACCTGTGGTGGCGGTTCGGGCCCTGGGCGGATCGGCGGAAGGCGATCCTCGGCACGCTGCGCGAGCTGCGTCCCGACGTCGTGGGCCTGCAGGAGGTGTGGGAGGCCGGCGGCGAGAACCTCGCCGGGTGGCTGGCCGGCGAACTGGGCCTGCACTGGGCCTGGGCCCCCTCGCACGCCCCCGAGCGCTGGCAGCGGCGCATCGGCGATCCCACGGTCGGCATAGGCAACGCCGTCCTCAGCCGCTGGCCGGTCACCGAACAGGCCGTCCTCCCCCTCCCGGCCCCGACGGACGTCGACGACGGCCGCCTGGCCCTCTACACCCGCCTGGCCACCCCTTCGTACAGCGTGCCCTTCTTCACCACCCACCTCACCTCGCAGCTGCACGCGTCGGCCACCCGCTGCCGACAGGTCGGCGCGCTCGCCGAGTTCGTCGCCGAGCACCGGGGCGGCACCCCGTACCCGGCGGTCGTCACCGGTGACTTCAACGCCTGGCCCGACTCCGACGAGATCCGCCTCTTCGGCGGCTACCGCACCGCCCCTGCCGTCCCCCGCCAAGTCCTGCTGGACGCCTGGGAGTACGCCGACCCCGCCGCGCCCTCCCACACCTGGGACCCGGCCAACCCCTACGTGGCCGCCGGCCACACGCCCGGCGCCCGGATCGACTACGTCCACGTCGGCCCGCCCGGCCCGGACGGACTAGGCCGCGTCCGGTCCGTCCGGCGCGCGGGCGACGGCCCGGTGGACGGCGTCTGGCCCTCCGACCACCTGGCCGTCGTCGCGGACCTGGCCCTGTAGGGCCCGGCCGGGTCACCTCACGCGCCGCCCAGGAAGATCGGGTTGGTGAACGCCGCCATCGCGCCCGGCAGCGGTCCGAGCGCCGCCTCGTGGCGCAGTTCGGCGCGGACGTAGGCCGCGTAGGCGGGCGTCGTGCGCCACTCCACGACACCGGTGCCGGACACCGGCAGCGGGGCGCTGGTGTGCAGCGCGCCCTGGTCGGTGACGAAGCGGACCACGCACCGCGGGGCGCCGCTCACCTCCAGACGTACCGTCACCGGCGTCTCCCGGTCGACCCTCAGCCGCTCGCCGATGCCCGCGTGCCGGGCCCGCCCGCCGGACGCCGTGAAGGAGAGGGTGACGTGCTGCGACTCGGCGACGTAGGAGCGGCCCGCGCGGATGCCCTCCTGCACGGCCTCACGGGTCAGGTCGTCGGCGAGGACCACGGTCTGCGGGTGGCCGACGACGTCCGGGTCCCGGTGGGCGTCGCTGCTGCCCATCGCCGGGATCCAGTCCCGTCCCGCCTCCCGCCCCTCCGCGCGCGCGGACGCGACCAGCATGCTGTCCCAGTCGGCCAGCGCCATCTCGTCGTCGGGCGTCCAGGGGCCGTTCCACACCTCGATGGCGTCCGCCTCGCCGAAGCCGAACTTCCAGTTGCAGCCGATGCAGTTGGAGTGCGGGTGGGCCGGGACGACCAGACCGCCCGCCCTGCGGACCTGGCGGGCGAACCGGCCGTAGCGGTTGTCGCGGGCCCGGTAGCGCCAGTCGACGAAGGTGCCGGGGTCGGTGCCGAGCGCGACCACGTGGCCGTTGCGGGTGGTGATCTCCTCGCCCAGCATCACCAGCAGGTCCTCGCCCGCGACGTCGGCCCAGTGCGCGTGCGCGGAGTGGGTGTTGTGCTCCGAGCTGTTGACGAAGTCCAGTCCGGCCGCCCGCGCCAGGGCCCCGATCTCGGCGGGTGTGCGCCGGCCGTCGGAGTGCCAGGAGTGCAGATGGCAGTCGCCCCGGTACCAGTCCCGGCCGCGCCCCCTGGCCCGCTCCGGCGGGTAGGTCACGCCGGGCGCCTCGCCGGCCTCGCCGTACGTCAGCGTGATCGTGATCTCGTAGGTCAGCCCCTGCGGCGCCACCGTGTACGGGCCCAGCGCGATGTGCCAGGTGCCGCGCCGTACCGGGCCCGGCAGGTAGCCGGGGGTCGCCTCGTCGGCCCGGAGGAAGAACTCCGTGCGCGCCCCGCCCGACCAGCCCCGGAAGCCCTGGCCGCCGAGGTCGGTGCCGCGCTCGTCGAAGATGCCGATGTCGAGGGCGTTGCCCGGCGTGCCGGCGGGGACCGGCGGGCGGTCGTAGGTGTAGGCGACCTTGAGTTCGCGCACCCCGGAGGGGATCTCCACGGGCACGTACACGAAGTCGGGTGAACCGGGCGGGAGGGTGCCCCGCACGGTCCTCGTCTGCTGCCTGTCGGCGCCCGACGCGAAGCTCACACCCGAGAGCGTAAACGCGGCGGCGGTCCCCGTCACGAACAGCGTGCGTCGTCCGATCCCTGCGTCCTCGTCACACATGCCGACCAGGATGGGCGCCCGGCGTGAACTCCGGAACACCTCGGGGCGACACCTCGGCCCCGGTATGATCCCGACCAGTCGGTATGGACAGATGGACGTTCCCCCGGTAGAGATGGGGCATGCGCATCGCCGTCACGATCTTCCTCACGGACGAGACCATCGCCCCGACCCGGCTCGCCCGGGAGCTGGAGCAGCGGGGCTTCGCCGGGCTGTATCTGCCCGAGCACACCCACATCCCGGTCGAGCGGACCACCCCGTACCCGGCGGGCGGCGACCTGCCGCCCGAGTACGGCCGCACCCTCGACCCCTTCGTCGCCCTCGGCCAGGCCGCCGCGGTCACCGAGCGCCTCGGCCTCGGCACCGGCATCACGCTGGTCGCCCAGCACGACCCGATCGACCTGGCCAAGCAGGTCGCGACCCTCGACCACCTCTCCGGGGGCCGCTTCACGCTGGGCCTCGGCTTCGGCTGGAACGTCGAGGAGGCCGCCGACCACGGCGTCGAGTGGCGGACGCGACGCGAACTGGTCCGGGACCGGATGGCGTTGATGCGCGCCCTGTGGTCGGAGGAACCGACCGGCTACCAGGGCGAGTCCGGCAGCGTCCGGGCCAGCTTCGCCTACCCCAAGCCGGTGCAGAAGCCGCGCGGGCCGGTCGTCGGGCCGCGCACCCTCGTCGGCGGCGCCGCGGGGCCGAAGCTGTTCGCGCACATCAGCGAGTACGCCGACGGCTGGCTGCCCATCGGTGGGCGCGGCCTGTCCGAGTCGCTGCCCGTGCTGCGCGCCGCCTGGTCCGATGCCGGCCGCGACCCGTCCGCGCTCCAGGTCGTCCCGTACGCCGTCCACCCCACCCCGGGCAAGCTCGCGCACTACGCGGAACTCGGCATCGACGAGGTCGTCGGCCAACTGCCGCCGGCCGGGGAGACGGAGGTGCTGCGGGCGTTGGACGCGTACACCCCGTACGTGTAGCCGACCGGGCGGGCAGCCGGCTCAGGGACGCCGGGAACCGCGCGACCGGCCCCGACGCACCCGCACCCGGCGGCGCACCTCGCTCCCCAGGACCAACCCCCGGCCCCCCTGAGCCCGCGGAGCCCGACCGTATGCTCGAAGAATGACGACTTCCGCGACCTCCGGAACCGGACCCACCGAGAACTCCCTGCGTCGCGCCCTCAAACGCGCCCGTGACGGCGTCGCCCTCGACGTCCGTGAGGCGGCCGTACTGCTCCAGGCCCGCGGCGAGGCCCTCGACGACCTCGCCGCGTCCGCCGCCCGGGTGCGGGACGCGGGACTGGAGGCGGCCGGCCGGCCCGGCGTCATCACGTACTCGAAGAGCGTCTTCATCCCCCTCACCCGGCTGTGCCGGGACAAGTGCCACTACTGCACGTTCGTCACCGTGCCGGGCAAGCTGCGCCGCGCCGGGCACGGGATGTTCATGTCGCCCGACGAGGTCCTCGACATCGCCCGCAAGGGCGCGGCCCTCGGCTGCAAGGAAGCCCTCATCACCCTCGGCGACAAGCCCGAGGACCGCTGGCCCGAGGCCCGCGAATGGCTCGACGCGCACGGCTACGACGACACCATCGCCTACGTCCGCGCCGTCTCCATCCGCATCCTGGAGGAGACCGGCCTGCTGCCCCACCTCAACCCGGGCGTCATGAGCTGGACGGACTTCCAGCGGCTGAAGCCCGTGGCGCCGAGCATGGGCATGATGCTGGAGACGACGGCCGAGCGCCTGTGGTCGGAGCCCGGCGGCCCGCACCACGGCTCCCCGGACAAGGAACCGGCCGTCCGGCTGCGGGTGCTGGAGGACGCGGGCAGGTCCTCGGTCCCCTTCACCTCCGGCGTCCTCATCGGCATCGGCGAGACCTACGAGGAGCGCGCCGAGTCCCTCTTCGCGCTGCGCCGCGTCTCCCGGACGTACCACGGCGTCCAGGAACTGATCATCCAGAACTTCCGCGCCAAGCCGGACACCGCGATGCGCGGCATGCCGGACGCCGAACTGGACGAACTGGTCGCGACGGTGGCCGTCGCCCGGCACATCATGGGCCCCTCGGGCTGCCTCCAGGCCCCGCCCAACCTGGTCGACTCCGAGTACGAGCGGCTGATCGGCGCCGGCATCGACGACTGGGGCGGCGTCTCCCCGCTGACCATCGACCACGTGAACCCCGAACGCCCCTGGCCGCAGATCGAGGAGCTGGCCGCGAGGTCCGCCGCAGCCGGCTTCGAGCTGCGCGAACGCCTGTGCGTCTACCCGGAGTTCGTGCGTCGCGGCGAGCCCTGGCTGGACCCCCGGCTGCGTCCGCACGTGGCGGCGCTCGCCGACCCGGAGACGGGCCTCGCGCGGTCCGGGGCGCTGCCCGAGGGGCTGCCCTGGCAGGAGCCGGACGAGGCGTTCGTCTCCTTTGGCCGCACGGACCTGCACACCGCCATCGACACCGAGGGCCGCACCTCGGACCGCCGCGAGGACTTCGACGAGGTCTACGGCGACTGGGGCGCCCTGCGTGAGGCCGCCGCCCCCGGCATGGCCCCGGAGCGCATCGACACCGACGTGCGCGCGGCGCTGCGCACGGCGGCGGACGACCCGACGCGGCTGACGGACGAGGAGGCGCTGGCGCTGCTGCACGCGGACGGTCCGGCGCTGGACGCCCTGACCCGCGTCGCGGACGACGTGCGCAAGTCGGTGAACGGCGACGACGTGACGTACATCGTCACCCGCAACATCAACTTCACCAACGTCTGTTACACGGGCTGCCGCTTCTGCGCCTTCGCGCAGCGCCGCACCGACGCCGACGCGTACACGCTCTCCCTGGACCAGGTCGCGGACCGCGCCCAGCAGGCCTGGGACGTCGGCGCGGTGGAGGTCTGCATGCAGGGCGGCATCCACCCCGACCTGCCCGGCACCGCGTACTTCGACATCGCCAGGGCGGTCAAGGAACGCGTCCCCGGCATGCACGTGCACGCCTTCTCGCCGATGGAGGTCGTCAACGGCGCGGCCCGCACCGACCTTTCGATCCGGGAGTGGCTGAGCGCGGCCAAGGAGGCGGGCCTGGACTCCATCCCGGGCACGGCGGCGGAGATCCTGGACGACGAGGTCCGCTGGGTCCTCACCAAGGGCAAGCTGCCCACGGCGACCTGGATCGAGGTCGTCACGACGGCGCACGAACTGGGCATCCGCTCCTCGTCCACGATGATGTACGGCCATGTCGACCAGCCCCGCCACTGGCTGGGCCACCTGCGCACGCTGGCCGGCATCCAGCAGCGGACCGGCGGTTTCACCGAGTTCGTGACGCTGCCGTTCATCCACACCAACGCGCCCGTCTACCTGGCGGGCATCGCCCGCCCCGGCCCGTCCGTGCGGGACAACCGCGCGGTGACGGCGATGGCCCGGCTGCTCCTGCACCCGCACATCCCGAACATCCAGACAAGCTGGGTCAAACTGGGCGCGGACGGTGCGGCGGAGATGCTCCGCTCCGGCGCCAACGACCTGGGCGGCACCCTCATGGAGGAGACGATCTCCCGTATGGCGGGCTCGTCCTACGGCTCCTACAAGTCGGTGCGCGACCTGGTGGCGGTGGCCGAGGCGGCGGGCCGCCCGGCCCGCCCGCGCACCACGCTGTACGGCGAGGTCCCCGAGGAGCGGCAGCAGGCGGCGGCGGCCTCCGACGGCCACCTGCCCGAGCTGCTGCCGGTGCTGGACTGAGGGCGGGGCGTTCAGGGGCGCACAGTACGATGATCCGACCCTCGGTGTGTCGGGGGTCGGAGACTGAGGAGATGCGTGCCCGTGCCTGCCCGACGGCTTCCCTCCTGGGCCTGGGTGTCCGGCCTGACCGTGGGGGCGATCGCGGCGGTCGCCGTGCTGGCCGTGCAGGCCGGGCAGGGGCAGCGCCCCGCCGCCGCGGCCACCCGGCCCAGTCCCTCGGCGTCCGTCAGCGTCAAGCCCAAGCCGAGCAAGCCGGCCCCGCCGGCCGTGCCCGACGGCTCCGGGACGGGACGGCGGATCGTCTACGCGCTGGGGGAGCGGCGGGTGTGGCTGGTCGACGCCAGTGACAGCACCCGCCGGACGTTCACGGTGTGGCCCGGCACGGTCGACCCCGACCCGGGCGCGTACACGGTCGGGACCCGGACCGACGCCACCACCGGCTCCGACGGCGTGGAGATCGAGCACATCGTCTACTTCGCCGCCAAGTCCGGCGTCAACATCGCCTTCTCCGCCGCGGTGGACGGCTCCTCGCCCCCGCCGGCCGCGTCCGGCACCCAGACCGGCGGTATCCGCATGAAGTCGGCGGACAGCTCGGCGCTGTGGACGTTCGGGACGGCGGGGACGAAGGTCACGGTCGTCAAGTAGTCGGTTCCGCCTGGCCGGTGGGCAGGTGGTTCACCAGCAGGACGACACCGCTGACCAGGAAGATCCGGGTCGCCGCGTCCAGCCCGTTCCAGTTCTCCGACTGCCACATCGCGAACCACTCGCCGCCGATCGCGAGGAAGCCGGCGCCGAACAGCGCCATCACCATGAGCAGCCCGTACGTCGACACCCGCCGGGCCAGCGGGTGCGGGCCGCGGGCCCAGAGCCACGTGCCGGCGACGAGGACGAGCGCGGCGACCGTCTCCCACGCGATGATCGCGACGTACGCCGCGTCCTGGAGCGCGGTGTCCGTGACGGCCCGCCACATCAGGTCCTCGTCCTTGAACGTGGTGTCCATGGCGAGAACATGACGGACGAAGTCCTGGTTGGTCCCGAAGTCCGTGATGTTCCCGAAGGCGACGAGGGCGAGGTAGAGGGCCACGGATCCGGTGAGGACGGCGGCGGCTATGGGGATCGTGCGACTGCTGGTGCGCGTGGTGGTTGTGGACATGCCTCTTCTCTTACCAGTGCCACGCGGCGCCCAAGCACTCTGCGTCAAAATGGTGGCACTGCTCTGGAGGGACGGACCGAGGGGGCCTACGGGTGGCGCAGACGCGACTGTCGATGCAGGAGCTGATCAAGCTGCGCAGACGCGTCGGATTCGTGGGGCGGGGCATGGAACGGGCCGCGTTCGGGGCGAACTTCGACGCACCTCCCGAGGACGAGCGGCATCGCTTCCGGTTCCACGTGCACGGCAACGCGGGGGTCGGGAAGACATTCCTGGTCAGGGAGCTGGAGCACATCGCCCGCGAGAGGGGCGCCCTGACCGCCTACGTCGATGAGGGCGTCGGCAGCGTGCCGGAGATGATGGCCGCTGTGTGCAGGCAGTTCGCGGCACAGGGACACCGGTTCAAGGAACTGGATCGATTGCTCGCCGCACACAGGGACCGGCGGCACGAGGCGGAGGCCGCGGTGGCGGCGCTCCAGTCGGAGCCGGAGGGGCCGTCGGCCGGCAGCTTGGCCGCTGCTCGGGCCGGTCTTGTCGGGCTGGGCATGGTGCCTGTGGTGGGCCCCTTCGCCGGTGCTCTCGACGCGGACCGGCTCGCGCAGGGAGCCGACCGGGTACGAGCCGGCGTCAGCGCACGCTTCCGCAGCCAGGAGGATGTGCAGCTGGTCCTCGATCCGGAACGGGTCCTCACGCCCGTCCTGCTCGGTCAACTGGCCGAGGTGGCGGCCGCCGTGCCCTGGATCGTCCTCTTCCTGGACACGTACGAGCTCACCGGGCCGTTCCTCGACGGCTGGCTGCACGAGGTCATGACCACGGACCGGCACGGCGCCCTGCCTGCCACGGTCGTCGTGGTCACCGCCGGGCAACTCCCCCTGGACAGCGCCCGCTGGGGTGGCTTCGCCGACTTCGTCACCGACGTGCCCCTCGGGCCGTTCACGGAGACGGAGGCGCGCGGGCTGCTGGCGGAGAAGGGGGTGGTCGCCGAGCCGGTGGTCGAGGAGGTCCTGCGGCTCACCGGTGGGCTGCCCGTGCTCGTCTCGACCCTGGCGGAGCAGCGCCCGGACGACCCTGCGGACATCGGTGACCCCAGTGCCACGGCGGTCGAACGCTTCCTGAAGTGGGAGCACGACCCGGCGCGCAGGGCGGTGGCCCTGGCCTGCGCACTGCCCCGGCGCCTCGACATGGACGTGTTCCGGGCGCTCGTGGACCGCCCCGTGGAGGAGGCGGAGGCCCTCTTCGGATGGTTGCGCGGCCTGGCGTTCGTCGACGACCGGGGCGACCGGCTGCGCTATCACGACCTGGTACGCGAGCCGATGCTGAGGTTGCAGCGACGCCGCTCACCACGCGGCTGGACCGAGCGGCACGAGAAGCTCGCGGAGGTGTACGGCGGCTGGCGTGAGGAGGCAGGGCGGGGCCTGGGCGACCTCGCGGTGTGGAAGCACGAGGAGTGGCGCGCACTGCGGCAGGAGGAGACGTATCACCTGCTGTGCGCCCGGCCGTCGGCGGCGCTCGGTGATGCGTTGCGGGAAGTGGTGGAGGCCTGTCGCACGCACGTGGTGGTCGGCCGTCACTGGGCGCGCATGCTGGACGACGCCGGTTGGGCCACGGGGGCCTCGGACCTCCGTGACTGGGGCGGGCGTCTGCGCGGGGCGCTCGCCGACGAGGCGGACGGCGCGGTGAAGGCCATGGACCTCCTGCTGTCCCGCCCCGGACTCGACACCAAGGGCCGGGCCACGGCGCATGCGCTGCGCGGCACCAGACTGCGCAACGACGGGGAGTACGGGCGGGCCCTGCTCGAGTACGACCAGGCGATCGGACTCGATCCGGAGCTCTCCAGGGCGTATTACGGCCGGGGCTTCACCCACCAGTTGCGCGGCGACCTGCAAGCGTCCCTGGCGGACCTCGACCGTGCGAACGAACTGGCTCCGCAGGACGGTTGGATCCTCGCGGCCCGTGGGGAGACGCGCCGTATGGCGGGCCGGTACGAGGAGGCCGTCGCCGACCTGGACCGAGCCGTGGCCCTCGATCCGACCGATCTCTATTCCCTGGCGTGCCGGGCCGAGAGCCGACAGGCGCTCGGACAGTACGACGAGGCCATGGCCGACCTGGCGCTGGCGCTCGCAGTGGACGAGGACTACGTGTGGGGCCTCGTGTACCGGGCCACTCTTCTGGCAGCCCAGGAGGAGTGGGAGGACGTCTTCGCCGATCTGGATCGGGCGGCCCGCATCGTGCCCGATTCCCCCTGGGTCGCGTGGGAACGGGGCGAGGCCTACCGGCTCGCAGGCCGGTTCGAGGACGCCGTCGCCGAACTCGGCCGGGCCCTGTCCCTCAATCCCGATGATGACGAGGCCCTGGCGAGCCGCGGAGTGGCCCTCCACAGACTGGACAGGACGGAGGAGGCGCTGGCCGACCTCGATCGGGCCCTTGAGCTGGACTCCGACTATGTGTGGGCTCTGGTGATGCGAGCCTGGGTGCGCCGCGAACAGGGAGACCACAAGGGCGCCTTCGAGGACCTTCGCCGAGCTGTCGCCCTGCAGCCGGACAGCGCCTGGGTCGGCGTCGAACTGGCGGAGGCGTATCGCATCGTCGGCCGGCACGAGGAGGCACTGGCAGTCCTGAGGGATGTGCTGGAACGCGACCCGGACAGCCCCGCTGCGCTGGCGGGTCTGGGTGCGACACACCGGGCGGTGAAGGCGTATACCGAGGCCCTGCGGTGTCTGGATCGTGCCCTGGAGCTGAAACCGGACTACGGATGGGCCCATGCCGGTCGGGCGCGGGTCTGCCTGGCGGTCGGGCGGAGTGAGCAGGCGCTGGCCGACCTGGACCGGTGCGTGGCCCTGGGCTGGGACGCGGACTGGGCGCGCTCCGAGGCCGTCGAGCTGCTGATGCGGTGCGACCGATGGGACGAGGCGCTGGTCAGACTGGCCGAAGCGGGCCGGACGGCGGCGTCCCGAAGCCCTCTCGACGAGTTGTGGTGCGAGGCCTACCGGCGCGCGGGGCAGTGGGCGGCGGCGCGGTGGCACGCCGAGCGAATGCGTTCGGAGGACCCGGTCGGCGGAACCATCTGTCTGGCCCTGACAGTCGGTCGCTCCGAGGGGCTTCGAGCCTCGGCGCCTCTCTGGCGGGAGCTGGCGCGACTGCTGGAGAACGAAGACACCGGGTGGGGTGCCTTGGGACTGTGCCTGGCGGGGTGGCCGCTCGGCGACTGGAGCCGGGCCGACCGGGGGCTGGCCGAGCTGATGGCTTCGGCTCCTGACTGGAACCTGCTGGCGGCATTGGCCGACCTCCTCACCGAACTGCTGAGCAGCCCGGATGCCGACCGGGCCCGCCTGTCCCCACGCCTGGCAGCGGTGGCGGCGGCGCGCGACGCGGTGCGGACGCGGTACGCGCCGCGACCCGCGAGCAGCTGAATGCCGCCACGGCGGATCGTCACGGCGTACACGAACCGTTCGGCGCGGCTCATAGCCGACCAATCGCGACCACTCTTGTCAGAGCTCACATACCGATCCGCCCCCTGAACCGATCGTTCCCCGTCGAATACAGTGCTGAGCTGTCGTACGTACGGACGGTGCCCTGGGGAGGTCTGGTGGATGCGACAGCGGGCGCCGTGTGGGGTCGCACCGAGCAGCAGGACTTCCGCAGCCGGGTGCGCGGAACGCTGCTCGGCGTCGCCGTGGGGGACGCGCTCGGCGCGCCCGTCGACGGGCTGGACATCGACGGGATCCGGGCGGCGCACGGCCCGGAGGGTGTCGTGGACCTCGCCCCGTCGCACGGCAGACGCGGCGCCGTCACCCACCTCACCCAGCTCACCCTCTTCTCCGTGGACGGGCTGATCCGCGCCCAGGTCCGCCGCGACACCGGCGCCTGGCACCCGCCGACCGACCTGCACCGGGCGTATCTGCGCTGGGCCGCCACCCAGCGCGACTGGGGCCCGGACGAGCGCCGCAAGGACGACGGATGGCTGGCCCGCGAGGAGTGGCTGTACGCCCGCCGGGACCCCGCCCGCCACCTGCTGCTCGGACTCGGCGACCAGATCATGGGCACGCTGGAGGCCCCCAAGAACCCCGGCGAGACCGGCCCCGAGGCCGCCGCACGCTCCGCGCCCTTCGGGCTGCTCGTCGGCTGGGAGCCCCAACTCGTGGTGCAGCTCGCGGTGGAGTGCGCCGCCCAGACGCACGGCCACCCCACCGCCTACCTCGCGGCGGGCGCGTACGCCGCGATGGTGCACACCCTGGCGCGCGGCGAGAGCCTGGACGGCGCGGTGCAACGGGCGCTGGCGCTGCTCGCCGCCCGGCCCGGCCACCAGCCGGTCTCCACCGCCCTCCAGATGGCCCTCGGCGCCGTACGGCAGGGCATTCCGACACCGGAACGGGTCGCCGACCTGGCCGGAGACGGCACCGCGGACCGGCTCGTCTCCGCCGCCGTCTACTGCGCCCTGGTCGGCGAGGACGTACGGCACGGACTGCGCCTGGCCGCCAACCACGACGGCCCCTCCGCCACCACCGCCTCCCTCACCGGCGGCCTCCTCGGCGCCCTGCACGGCGAGACCGCCCTGCCCCCGGCCTGGCTCGCGGAGCTGGAGGGCCGCGCCACGATCCTCGAACTCGCCGACGACTTCGCGATGGAGATGACCCAGGGCCCCGCCCTGCACACCCCGGCCACCGCGTCCTCGGCCTGGCTGTCCCGCTATCCGCGGGGCTGACCCGCTATCCGCGGGGCTGACCTGCGGGGGCGGGTTCCCTCCCGGCCGTCCCCTCCTGCAAGATGACCTTCGTTCATCTCATATGCCTCTTGTGCGATCACCAACGGGAGAAACCTCACGTGTCCGAGCAGCCGCAGCAGCCCCCGCAGCCGCCCCAGCCCCCTTCGTCCGGGTACGGCTACCCCGGCGCGGGGCCGTACGCGGGCGGCGGCCCCGGCCCGTACGGCTACCCCCCGCAGTACCAGCAGCAGCCCGGCTACGCCGGCCCGGTCCCGCCCGGTACCTACACCGGTGACCCCAACGCGCCCTACGGCTACGACATCTACGGGCGCCCGTACTCCGACAAGTCGAAGATCGTCGCGGGCGTGCTGCAGTTCGTCCTGGGCAGCTTCGGTGTCGGACGCTTCTACACGGGTCACGTGGGCATGGCGCTGGGCCAGCTCTTCACCTGCGGCGGGCTCGGCATATGGGCGCTGATCGACGCGATCCTCCTGCTGACCGGTGACCACACCGATGCCAAGGGACGCGTCCTGCGTGGCTGAGACGGTCCGGCCGCCCCGCCGCGGCACCGCGCTCCGTCTGCTGTCGGGACATCCCGCGACGGCTCCGCTCGCCGTGCTCGCCGCCGGGGTGGCCGGCTCCGTCCACGTCTACGGCACCGACCCGCATCTGCCGGGCCAACTCCTGCCGCCGTGCCCGTTCCACTTCGTCACGGGCCTGCTCTGCCCCGCCTGCGGCGGCACCCGCATGGTGTACGACCTGATGCACGGCCGCTTCGACGCCGCCTGGCTGGACAACCGGGCGCTGCTGCTCGCCTCGCCCTTCGCCCTCGCGCTGCTGGCGCGCTGGATGGGGGAAGGGCTGCGCGGGCGTCACTGGAGGCCCCGTGTCGGCAGGCGGACGCAGGCGCTGATCCTCACCGCCGCCGTGGTCTGGACGGTGGCCCGCAACCTCGCGTGACGTCCCATCCGTTGGTCTTGATCACGGAAAAGGCACAATCACTTCACGCCACTCCCGTCGGCCTCGGTCATCTCCCTATGCTCCTGGTCATCGGGGGGACGGCCGGGCGTGACGGGGTCATGCGCGGGCGGATTCAGGACACGGCCGCGGTATGCGGACCTGCTCGGTGACGGCTGCCTCCTGCTGTCGGAACTCCCCGTTCCGGCCCTTCGCGTACTTCTCAGGAGCAACAGCACATGACCGTCCCCACCGCCGACGCCCCCTACGGTGTCGACCCGCTCGGCCGCCCGTACTCGGACAAGTCCAAGATCGTCGCGGGCATCCTCCAGATCTTCCTCGGCACCCTCGGCATCGGCCGCTTCTACGTGGGCTCCGTCGGCGTGGGTGTGGCGCAGCTGCTCACCTGCGGTGGCCTGGGCCTCTGGGCGCTGATCGACGGCATCCTGTTCCTCACGAGCAACGACCGCACCGACAAGCAGGGCCGCGTGCTGCGCGGCTGACGTCGACCGGTCAACAGGCAAGGGCCGCGCTCCCGACGGGAGCGCGGCCCTTGCCTGTTGACCGCTTCCCTAATCCACCCGGGCCCCGACACCGTCCGCCGGACCGCCCTGTGCCGGTACCGGCGCCGCCGCGCTGTCGTCGTCCGTGTTGATCTTCTCGATGACCGCGAGTCGCTCCGCCGTGTCCTCCGGCTTCAGGAAGCCGATGAGGATGTACAGGACCAGCGACACCGCCAGCGGGATCGACACCTGGTACTGGAGCGGCACCCCGCCCTCGACGTTCCAGTCGATCGGGTAGTTGACCAGCCAGAAGGCCAGCAGTCCCGCCGCCCAGCTGGTGAGCGCCGCCGTCGGGCCCGAGCGGCGGAACGGACGCAGCAGGCCGAGCATCATCGGGATGGCGATCGGGCCCATCAGTCCGGCCACCCACTTGATGACCACCGTGATGATGTCCTTGAACGTCGGCGAGTTCACCTGCGTCGCCACCGCCATGGACAGGGCGAGGAAGACGACGGTCGTCAGCCGCGCGCTGATCAGCCCGGACCGCTCCGACCAGGTGCGCGCCTTCGCCGAGATCACCGGTGCGACGTCCCGGGTGAAGACCGCGGCGATCGCGTTGGCGTCCGAGGAGCACATGGCCATGGTGTGGGAGAAGAAGCCGACGATGACCAGGCCCAACAGGCCGTGCGGCAGCAGCTGTTCGGTCATCAGGGCGTAGGAGTCGGAGCCGTCCGGCTTCTGCGCGTCGACCAGCAGCGGCGACATCCACATGGGGAAGAACAGCACCAGCGGCCAGACCAGCCACAGCACCGCCGACAGCCGCGCCGACCGCTCGGCCTCCTTGGCGTTCGGGGTGGCCATGTAGCGCTGGGCCTGGTTCAGCATGCCGCCGTTGTACTCGAACAGCTTGATGAACAGGAACGCCAGCAGGAACACCGTGCCGTACGGCCCCACCAGCGGCTTCTCGTGGCCGGCCAGCTCCGGTCGGTCCCAGACGCCGAAGAAGCCGCCGTAGTCGCCGAGTTTCACCACGACGGCGACGAACATCGCGACACCGGCGAGGAGCTGGATCACGAACTGTCCCAGCTCGGTCAGCGCGTCGGCCCACAGGCCGCCGATCGTGCAGTAGATGCCGGTGACGACACCGGTGATCAGGATGCCCTGGTTCAGGGAGACGCCGGTGAAGACCGACAACAGGGTCGCGATCGCGGCCCACTTGGCGCCCACGTCCACGATCTTCAGCAGGATCCCGGACCAGGCCAGCGCCTGCTGGGTCTTCAGGTCGTAGCGGGTCTTGAGGTACTCCAGCGGGGAGGCCACATGGAGCCTGGAGCGCAGCCGGTTGATCCGGGGCGCGAACAGCTTCGACCCGATGGCGATGCCGATCGCGATGGGGAAGGACCACGTCACGAACGACGTGACCCCGTAGGTGTAGGCGATCCCGGCGTACCCGGTGAACATCACCGCGCTGTATCCCGACATGTGGTGCGAGATACCGGACAGCCACCACGGCATCTTGCCGCCGGCGGTGAAGAAGTCGCTGACGTTGTCGACGCGTTTGTGCGACCACACGCCGATCGCGACCATCACGCCGAAGTAGCCGATGAGCACGGCCCAGTCGAGACTGTTCATGTGTCAACCTTCCGGGATCCGCCTGGTGAACGGCCCGCTCATCGTGGGTGCGTCGACGCGGGCACGACAAGGAAGTGGAAGGTCAAGAGCAAGCAAAAAAGTTCTGTACGATGACCTGTGTTCATCTACTTGAACACCCTCGGTGGGCTCAGCGCATCAGCTCCCCTGCGTTGACCAGCAACGACTGCCCGGTGACGGCCCGCGCCCGGTCCGACGCCAGAAACGCCACCGCGTCCGCCACGTCCCCGTCCGTGGCCAGCTCCGGTAAGGCCATCCGGTCCGTCAGGCGCGCCAGCACCTCCTCCTCGGAGACCCCTTCGGTGTGCGCCGTGAACCGCACGTACGCCTGCACCGGCGGGCCCCACATCCAGCCCGGGAGCACGGTGTTGACCCGGATCCGGTGCGGGCCCAGCTCCCGGGCCAGCGAGTACATCGCGCTGGTCAGCGCCCCCTTGGACGCCGCGTACGCCGCCTGCCGCACCTGCGACGGGGCGGCCACCGCCGACTGCGTCCCGATGAACACCACCGACCCGCCGCCCCGTTCCCTCATGCCCGCCAGGCACGCCCGCGTCATCCGCAGCGAGCCCAGCAGGTTCACGTCCAGCACCGAGAGCCAGGTGGCGAAGTCGGCGTCCTCCAGTCCGCCGAAGTAGCTGTCCCAGGCGGCTACATGGACCACCGCGTCGATCCCCCCGAACCGTTCCCGCGCGAGCCCGGCCAGCGCCGAGCACTGCCCCTCGTCGGTGATGTCCGTCGCGCGGTACGCGGTACGCGCCCCGTCCGGATCGATCGCCGCGGCGCTCTTGGCGAGGTTCTCCTCGGTCCGCGCGCCCAGCACCGCGTTCCCGCCGTCGCGCACGACGGCGGCCGCGACCTGGTGTCCGAGCCCGGCCCCGACGCCCGACACGACGACGGTCCTTCCGTCGAGCAGTGACACGGGGCCTCCCTGGGTCTGGCATGTCATCTGACGGACCGTCAGAGTAGGGGCAAGCGCAGGAGGAGGGAAGGTTCGATGTCCGAAGAGACCCGTGACGACCTCTACGCCGGCCTGGCCGCCGTCGGCCCCTACGGCGTCCGCCCCGGCCACGCCCTGATCACCATGGTCGAACCGCACCCCGGCCACGAGTACGCCTACAACCGCTGGTACGAGGACGACCACTACTACGCCGGTGCGATGGCCATGCCCTGGATGTACGCCGGACGCCGCTGGGTCGCCACCCGCGACCTGCAACTCCTGCGCCGGCCGGAGAAGTCGGCGATCGCCCAGCCCGTCACCGCCGGCTGCTACCTCTCCACGTACTGGATCACCGAAGGGCGCCACGCCGACCACATGCAGTGGACCGTCGCGATCAACAAACGCCTCAACCGCGACGCCCGCGTCCACCACGCGCGCACCCACGTCTTCACCGCGTTCCAGGACCACGAGGCGACCGTCTACCGCGACGGCGCCGCCGGCCCCCGCGACTTCCACGCCCTCGACCACCCCTACGAGGGGCTCGTCCTCCAGGTCGTCGACGCCGAGTCGCCGCAGCGGCGCGCCGCACTGCTGGAGTGGCTGCGCGACCGCCACCTGCCCGGGCGCCTCAGGAACTCCCCGGCCGCCCTGGTGACCGTCTTCCGCCCGGTCCCGTTGCCCGGCGAGCGCATGACCTACGTCAAGCAGGTCGAGGGCGTCGACACCCGGCTGACCCTGCTGTGGTTCCTGGAGACGGACCCGAGGGACTGCTGGGCCGAGCACTTCGAGGACCTCGACGTACCCGAGGAGCGGGGCCGCACGGAGCTGGTCGCCCCCTTCATCCCCACGGTGCCGGGAACGGACCGCTACGTCGACATGCTCCGCTGATCACCTGAGCTCCTCCGGACACGGCGTCCCCCGCGGCCACTCGTAGGGCGACGCCAGCCGGTACGTCCCCGCGCGCGGCGCCACCAGCACCGTCCACTTGTCGCCCTCGGCGTCCTCCTCGGTCTCCATCAGGCAGCCGTCCACGTTGCGGTACGTCTTCGGCGTGCCCTCGGGCCGGTCCTTGGAGGCCTCCGTCTCCTGGGGCGCCTGGATTCCCTCGCCCTCGGCGTCGACCAGCTTCAGCCACGGCGAGTACGGCACCCGTATCAGCACCCGGCCCGGCCGGCTCACCCCGAGCGTCATCTCCCCCTGCTCGGCCCGCTCGACGGTCGCCGGGGGATCGGCGAGCGGGGCCGGGTCGGTCACCCGGAACAGCTGCCAGCTCGCGTCCCCCCAGATCTGCGTCAGATACGGCAGCCCACGCTGCACCAGCTGCCGCTCCCGCTCGCCGCCGTCCCCGTCCGGCTCGTCCTTGGGCAGCACGACGTAGTGCACGGCCCAGCGCTTGAGCCACTCGTGGTAGTTGGCCGAGTTGAGGGTGTCGTCGTAGAAGAGCGGGTTGCGCTCCATGTCCGCCTGGCGGTTCCAGCCCCGGGCGAGGTTGACGTACGGGGCGAGCGCGGAGGCCTCGCGGTGGGAGCGGGCCGGGACCACCTCGACGCGGCCCTTCCCGGCGCCCACCTCCTGCAACTCGTTGACCAGCGGGGCCAGCTCACGCGCCCAGGACGCACGCGGCGTCGTGTTGACGACGTCGTCCACCGACTTGTACCCGATCCAGGCGACGAACCCGGTGAAGGCGACGACGATCGCGTACCACTTGCGCGAACGCGGCACCGCGAACGGCAGTGCCGCCAGCAGCGCCACCCCCGCGAACAGCATCGACAGCCGGGTGATGTTCGAGCCGATCTGCGAGCTGATCAGCCACACCAGCAGCACCGACAGGCCGTACACGGCGGAGGTGATGCGGACCGTCGTCCAGTCGCGCGGGACCAGCAGGACGACCAGGGCCGCGTAGACCACGGGCAGCAGGGCCGACCCGAACGACATCGGCTGCGTGCCGGAGAACGGGAACGCCCACGCCGACACCCCCACCACCGCGGCGGGCGCCAGCCCCAGCGCCCACGCGCCGGGCCGCCGCTTCTGGAGGAACAGCGCGACCGCGACCAGCCCGACGAACAGCCCGGCCACCGGCGAGGACATGGTGGCGAGCGCGGCCAGCGGCGCCGCGCACAGGGCCTTCGCCCACCGCTTGTACCGCCAGCGGTAGGGCCAGCAGAACACCACCGCCACCGCGCCCAGCGCGAACAGCGTGCCGAGCCCGAACGTCACCCGCCCCGACGCCGCGTTGCACAGCAGCCCGAACACCCCCGCGAGCCCGGCCCACAGCGGCTCCCGCACCACCCGGCTGCGCTTGAGGACCAGGGTCAGCAGCCCCGCCGACAGCGTCCCCGCGACCATCATCGTCGTCCGCACCCCGAGCAGCGACATCAGATAGGGCGAGACCATGCTGTAGGAGACCGGATGCATCCCGCCGTACCAGGCGAGGTTGTACGCGGAGTCCGGGTGCCGGCCCACGAACTCGGCCCAGGCGTCCTGCGCCGCGAGGTCCCCACCGCTGTTCGCGAACGTGAAGAACCAGGTGACGTGGAGCACTCCCGCGACGACGGTGGTGACGAGGACGGGATGCCGCTTCAGCCGCTTCAGCCGCTCACGGACGGTCACGCCGTGCGGCGGGTCCGGCTCGTCCGGCGCCTTCGGCGCGGGCGTCGATCCGCCGGGCGGCCCGGCGGGCACGCGTATTCGCGAACCGGCTCCCGCCTCCTGACCGGTGTCGTCGGTGCGTGTCGGCTCCGCAGTGGCCACCTGTGGCGCTCCCCGTGTCCCGTCGTCCGTTCTCCCCCGCATACCCCGTTTACCGGCCGTTCCCGGCCCTGTGACGAGGCGTTCCCGTGCCCGTCCCGTACGCGGGTACCCTGTCCCGTTTCGTGACGCTAGCACGCACCCCGCCGACGGGTGCCCGGGGAGGGCTTCGTCGACGGGGTGCGAGGGCGGGGCGGGCCGCCCGGGTCAGGCGATGCGGGTCAGCTTGTCCGGGAAGGCCGGTTCGGCGAGATCCGACCGGAGGGCCACCGGCACCTCGACCGCGCCGCCGCTGCCGTCACCCACGGTGAGCGTGCCCACCTTGGTCCCGGCCTTCGCGGTGTGCGGTACGTCGTCCGCGGTGAACGACAGCTCCACCTCGTGGCCGGCCCAGCCGACCGCGGTGACGTCCTGCGTGGCGACGACCGGCGTCCGCCCGCCGAGCCCGTCGTCGACGTACCCGACGACGTCGCCCTTCTTGAGGATCTTCGCCGGGGTCAGCGCCTCGCGCGCGGCTTGCAGCGCCGTCTTGCTGACCTCGTTGACGGTCTCGATGATCGGGGCCTTGTGCTGCCCGAGGATGGCGCCGACCACGGTCACCGTCTCACCGCCGACCTCCTTGCGGGCGGCGAAGAGGAGGTTGCCGCCGGCGGCGCTGGTGGTGCCGGTCTTGATGCCGATCCCGCCGTCGTAGGGGACCAGTTTGTTGTAGTTGTACCACTTCTGGCCGGACGGATCGATCCACTCTCCCATCGAGGTGATCTCCACCAGGCCCGGGTTCTGGACCAGTTCGTTGCCCAGCTTCACCTGGTCCTCGGCGGTGGAGACGGTGCTCTCCTTCAGGCCCGAGGCGTCGGTGTACGTGGTGTTCTTCATGCCCAGTTCCTTGGCGGCGTCGTTCATCTTCTTGATGAACGCGGCCTCGGTGCCGGAGTCCCAGCGCGCGAGCAGGCGGGCGATGTTGTTGGCCGAGGGGATCATGATGGCGGAGAGCGCCTGGCGCAGGGTGAGCTCGTCGCCCTTCTTGACGGTGTTCAGCGTGGACTCGCCGTCCAGGTTGTAGCCGCCCTCCTTCTCGGCGAGCGCGTCGACCGGGATCTTCGGGCCCTCCTCGCCGGACTTCAGCGGGTGCTTCTTCAGCACGACGTACGCCGTCATGGCCTTGGCGACCGAGCCGATGGCGACCGGCTCCTGCTTGCCGAAGTCGCCCATCGTGCCGATGCCGTTGACGTCCATCCAGCCCTGCCCCTCGCCCGGCCACGGCAGGCTGACGCCCTGGCCCTCGAAGCTGTACGACTCCTTCGCCGTGAGCTCCAGCGTCGGCGTGGGCAGCGGGCGGAAGGCCTGCACGATCGCAAACGCGATCACCAGCAACAGGGCCAGCGGCGTCCAGATCTTGACCCGCCGCACCGCCGTCCGCAGCGGAGTCTCCGGCGGCGGCGGGGTGTTGGTCAGCTCGGCCAGCAGATCCAGTGGCGGCTTCGGCGGCAACGGCTGCTGCGTCGTCCGCTCCGGACCGACCTGCGGCACGACGGCGGTCCGGTCGGCGGGGCCCTTGGACGTGTCCGCGGGGACCCGGGGCAGCGCGGTCGTCGCGTCGGCGGCCGGGGCGGCCGGCGGGGGCTTGCGCGTCGACGGGTCGTCCAGCGGCTTGAGCGCGACGAACTTGCTGGTCCGCTCCGCCTCCGACTCCGGGGCCGGAGCGGGCTTCCTGGCGTCCCCGAGCTTCAGCATGGTCGTCGGCTGGTCGACGGCGGGCTTCACGGCCCGGAAGACGGCGGTGGGCTGGTCCACGGGGGGCGCGTCGGCCTTGGGGGCGGCGGGGGAGGACTTGGCGGCGGGCTCTACATCGGGCTGGGCGTCGGGGGCGCGCTCGCCGTCGTCCTCCGGGTCGTCCAGGTCGTCCGGAGCGTCCTCGGTGTCGGCCGGCACGGCGTCGCGCGGCGCGTCTTCCGCGTCGGGCTCGGTGTCGGCCGTGTCGGCCGCCGTGTCGCCCTCGGAGTCGTCGTCGGCCTCGACGGCGTCCTCGGGCTCCTCGGCGGCGGCAGCGGCCCTGTCGTCGCCCTCCGCGTCGTCCGGAGCGTCCTCGGTCTCCTCGGCGTCGTCCGAGGCGTCGCGGTGACCCTCCTCGGTGTCGGCATCGGCATCGGCGGACTCCGTGGCGTCGGCGGGGGCGTCGGTGTCGTCCCCGTCGGCCTCCTCGGCGTCGGCGGGGGCGTCGGTGTCGTCCCCGTCGGCCTGCTCGGCGTCGGCGTCGGTGTCGTCGTTGTCCACCTCGCCCCGGGCCGCGGGCTCTTCGGTGGAGGCCTGCTCGCCCGGGCCGGACGTCACCCAGGCCGCCACGGCCGCCCTGAGGCGCTCGTCGCCCGAGTCGCCCGAGTCGCCCGAGTCACCCGACTCCGTGCCGCTCTCGGCAGCCTCGCGCTCCGCGCCGCCGACGGGCTCCTCGGAAGCCGTCTCCTCGGCGGCCCCCTCCGGCCGCTCCCTGACGGAGAGCACCCGCGTGGCGGTGTCCGGGCGCGTGTCCTCGGACTCCCGCGCCACGGCGAGCCGAGGGTCACGTGCGGTGGCGCCGCTCCTGGCCTCGGGAACCGGACTCGCGCTCCCCGGCGTCGGTTCTGCCGACGACTCGCGCTGCTTCGAACTGTCGGGGGACTCGCCCGCCACCGATGCCTCCTCCATGCGCCGCACGCCCGCGTGCGCGTACCGAACCGTGAACCGCCGTCCGGACGACCGCCCCCACAGCACTGCCCGAAGCGCTGTCCGAACCATGTACCAGTGTCCTGTGTGCGGACCCGGCCACCACCGAAGACGAGAACGACATACCTACTGGTTCCCTCTCAAACAGGTCACGCGCCCTCGACAGACCAATGTGAGAGGGGTCACCCTGTCATTCATCCACGCGGGGAGGCATGGATGGGCAGGAGCCGCAGAACACTTCCGGAGGAGCTTCTGCTGCTGGCACTGGACCCGGCCACGGGTACCACTGCACAGCCGCAGTCGCTCGACCTCGGTCTGGCCGGAGCACAGCTAGTGGAGCTGGCGCTGGCCGGACGGATAGCCCCAGACGGGGATCGTATCGCCGTGGTGGTGCCACGGCCGACAGGAGATCCGACACTGGATTGCGCGTTGGAGTTGCTGCGCAGACGCGGCGCCCCCGTACGGGCGGTCCACTGGATCGGCGGGCCACGACTGGGGCTCCGCCAGACCTACCTCTCGCATCTGGAGCGGTGCGGCATGGTGCATGCCGTGGCCGGACAGATGTGCGGGGTGTTGCCGACGACTCGTTACCAGGCGACGGACAACGCCATCAGCCGGGAGATCAGGGCCCGGCTGGACTCAGCGATCCGCACCGGCGTGCCGCCGGACCCGCGGACCGCGGCGCTCGCCGCACTGGCTCACGCGGTCGGCCTCGGCAAGCACCTGTATCCGGGCAACGAGGGACGCTCGTCCCGCTCCCGGCTGCGGGACCTGATCAGGCACGACCCGATGGGCGGCCTCGTGGCGCACGCCGTGATGGACGTCCAGAACGGTGTGGCGGCACAGCCGCGCCGCAGCCCGGCCCCGGCCGGCCGTCAGGCCGCCCCCGGAGCCAGGCCCGCGGAGGCGGCCCGGGGTGTCCCGGCGCAGCCGCACCACGGCACGATGGCACGCGCCGTGGCCCACTGAGCCGCAGTACCACGGCAGCGCGCCGCCACGCCGCACCACCGGGGCACCGCCACGCACCACCGGGCACCGCCGCGCACCAACAGGCAACGCACGCACAGGCATCACCACGCACCGCCGGGCATCACCGCGCAGCGCTCGTCATGACCACGCAGCACCTGTCATGACTCGCGCCGCCGGCGCCGCAGTCGAGTCCCCGAGAACCGCTCCGGGAGCCGCAGCGGTCCGCGCGGGGCGCCAGGAGCCGTCGTCGGGACGACGCACGGCCCCGGCCGCCCCGCGCGTCCGCGTGCCCACGCGGTGCCGCGTCCTCGTGCCCGCGCCCGGGAGGACTTCGCGTACCCCTCGAACGAACCGGCGTCCTGCCGCGTTCCCGCCGCGTATCCGCTGTTTCCCGGCGGTTTCCCAGCGGTAGGCAAGACCTTGGTGGCAGTCTGCTCAGCAGCAGATACGCATAGTTGCAAGTTCGAGGCACGCAGCCGGAGGTGCACGTCCCGTGGCGTCCAATGTCAATCCCACCGTCAGGCGACGCCGGCTGGGCCAGGAGCTCCGCAGGCTCCGTGAGCTCAAGGGCATGACGGCCGAGGAGGTCGCCGAGCGGCTGCTGGTGTCCCAGTCCAAGATCAGCCGGCTGGAGAACGGCCGGCGCAGCATCAGCCAGCGCGACGTCCGTGACCTGTGCGGTGTCTACGAGGTGGAGGACCACCGCATCGTCGACTCGCTGATGCAGATGGCCAAGGACTCGCGCCAGCAGGGCTGGTGGCACTCCTTCGGCGACATCCCCTACAGCGTCTACATCGGCCTGGAGACCGACGCGGCGAGCCTTCGGGTGTACGACCCGCAGGTCGTGCCCGGCCTGCTGCAGACCCGCCAGTACGCCGAGGCGCTGATCCAGGGCGCCCTGCCGGAGGCGACGCCGACCGACATCGACAAGCGCGTGCAGGTGCGGCTGCGCCGGCAGGAACGTATTGCCGCCGCGGAGAACCCGTTGCGGCTGTGGGCGGTGCTCGACGAGGCGGCCGTACGCCGCGAGGTGGGCAACAAGCAGGTGATGATCGACCAGTTGGAGCATCTGCTGGAGATGTCCCAGCTGCCGCACGTCACCGTGCAGATGATCCCGTTCCAGATGGGCGCGCACCCCGGCGTGAGCGGGCAGTACGCGATCCTGGAGTTCCCGGACGCCGCGGACTCCAGCGTGGTCTACATCGAGGGGGTCACCAGTGACCTCTACCTGGAGAAGCCGCTCGACGTGCAGAAGTACAGCGTGATGTACGAGCACTTGCGGGCGCAGGCCCTCAATGTCGACCAAACCCGGGAATTCCTCTCGGATGTGGCCAAGAGCTACGCCCGCTGAGACCTCCGGGACCGGCGGCGCGGAAAGATACACCGTCGCCCGGCTCATGCGGAAGACCCCACTGGAATATGCCAGCCGGTCGAGTGAATAGTCGCTCCGCGCGGCGATGTTGGCGAGTAGCGTCGATCACGCCATCGAGCAAGAACGTTGGCGCAATCACAGCAACTCAGCAACTGCTTACCGGAGCGAAAATGGCAATCAAGCAGGGCGCGACGGACACGTGGGTCAAGTCCTCGTACTCCCAGGGCAACGGCGCGTGCGTCGAGATCAAGTCCCCTGTCCTGTCCGCAATCTCCGTCCGGGACTCCAAGGTGACCGAGGGCCCCGTCCTCGCGTTCCCCGCGACCGCGTGGAGCGTCTTCGTGGCCTCGGTCAAGTCGTAAGGGGAGGGCCTCCCTGACGCCTCCCGACGACAACTACACAGCAGGACCACAAGAGCCCTCTCGACCAGTTCGCCGTCCTAGCCGAGAGGGCTCGGTCCTGCCCCGGCGCCGCCCCTACGACTCCTGCCGCGCCTGAGCGACGGGGAACGCCACGTCACACACCGGGTCCTCGGCCCCGGCCGAGGCCCAGTCCGCGAAGTACACCTCCCGGCAGGGTCCGTCGTACGCCAGCCCCTTCGCCCCCATCCACTCCTCCACCGCCTCGAACGCGGCCAGGATCTGCGGATGCGCCACCTGCGCCTTGGTGATCCGGGTGTAGGCCAGCCGCCGCGCAGGCTCCACCCGCACCCGCGCCTGACGGGCCCGGCCCGCCGTCTCGGCCCACGCCCGTGCCGCCGCCTCGTCGGCGACCGGCACACACGCCTCCACCGGCCCGTCGCTCTCCATCGACACCTCGGAGTGATAGACGACGAACGGCGCCGCGACGACGCCGCCGCACTCCCGGGCCGCCTCCTCCAACCGCCCGAGCGACGCCCCGATCCAGGCCGGCAGCTCATGCGCCAGCGTGTGCCGGGACTCGGTGATCACCACCTGCGGCGGCACGTCGACCGTCTCGACCGTGAACTTTCCATACATCTCGGTACTCCTCCCGGACAACCGTCCACGGAGGTACGCGGCGAGCGTCCGCTGCCCCGCCACCCGCGCCTCGACGTCCGCCCAGTACGTGGCGAGCCGGTCGGCGGCCTCGGTGCCGTCCGCCTCGACCACCTCGGCGATCCGGGACAGCGGCATGTCCAGCCGGCGCAGCAGCGCCACCAGCCGGGCGCGTTCCACCTGACCGGCGCGGTAGTGGCGGTAGCCGCTGGCCTCGTCGACGTACGCCGGGACCAGCAGCCCCAGGCGGTCGTACAGCCGCAGGGCCTTGGCCGACAGCCGGGCCCGCGCCGCGAACGCGCCGATGGTGAGCAGTTCCTCGTCCTGGGAGTCGGTCACCACGTCATCCTCCGTCACCGGGCGCCTGCCGCCCGGTGACAGGAGGCTGATGTCTGCCCCAGGGGCAGGGTCAACCGGCCAGCTGCGCCTCGACGGCCGCCACCACCTCGGCCGCCTCCGGCTCGGTCTTCGGCGAGAACCGGGCGACGACCGTGCCGTCCCGCCCGATCAGGAACTTCTCGAAGTTCCAGCGGATGTCGCCGCTGTGGCCCTCACCGTCGGCGAAGCCGGTCAGCCGCTGGTAGAGCGGGTGCCGGTCCTCGCCGTTCACCTCGACCTTCTCGGTCATCGGGAAGGTCACGCCGTACGTCGCCGAGCAGAACTCGGCGATCTCCTCGGAGCTGCCGGGCTCCTGCCCCATGAACTGGTTGCACGGCACGCCCAGCACGGTGAACCCACGGTCCGCGTACCGCTCGTGCAGCCGCTCCAGCCCGGCGTACTGCGGGGTCAGCCCGCACTTGGAGGCCACGTTCACGATGAGCACGGCCTGCCCGGCGTACTGCTTGAGGTCGGCCGCCCCGCCCTGGAGCGCGTCGATGTCGACGTCGAGAACTGATACGTGCGCGTCATTGGTCGTCATGGGGCGGATGCTACGTCCTGCCCCGCGGAGGCGAGGAGTACGTCCCCCGCCGCCGTGCGCGAGTACAGCACCGAGCGCCCCGCCCGCCGCCGCTCCACCAGCCCCGCGTCGCGCAGCACCCGCAGATGCCGGCCCGCCGACCCGAGCCCCTGCCCGGTCACCGCCACGACCTGCGTCGTGCTCATCGGCGTCGCCAGCAGCACGAGCACCTCGGCGCGCGCCCGCCCGAGCAGCGCGCCGAGACCGGCGGACACGGGCGGCCGCCCGCCCTCCCCGGCGAGCGCGCCCGCGCACGGGTAGACGACGGCGTACCGCTCCCGTCGCGGCTCCTCCCACGACACCCAGCCGGTCTGCGGTGTGACGGGCACGAAGAGCAGCTCCGCGCCGTCGATCTCCCGGGGCGGATACTCCTGCGCGTTGACCTGCAGCCTGCTCCGGCCGAGCCACCGCGTCCGCCCCGGCCGCAGCGCGTCCAGCACGGACGCCCAGCCACCCCGGCTGACCTGTGCGGTCCGCGCCACCACATCGGCCTCCAGCACCCGCCGCCGGCGCTCCCAGGACGGCCGTACGCCCTCGTCCCAGACGTACTCCACGAGCCGCGCGGCCCGCTCGGCGAGGTCGTCCCGCTCCAGTTCGGCGGGCAGCGGGCGGCCCAGGGACATCCGCAGATGCCCCCGCACCGCTTCCGGCGGCGCCGCCCGCACCCGTGCGATCGCCGCCGCGACGTCCTCCCCTTCCCGCGGCGTGGGCGTCAGGAAGTCGGCTATCCAGTCCCGGCCCAGCCCGGCGTCGACCAGCAGCGCGGTGACGGGATCGGCCGCGAGCCGGGCCCGGTACCCCGGCAGGTGGGCGCGCAGCCAGGCCTGCTCGCCGGGATGGGCGCCGACGCCGGCGTGCAGCAGCTTGAGGCTCGCGAAGGCCTCGGCGTAGGGGGAGAGGACGAAACGGCTGCGGACGAGCGTGTCGGCACTCACCTGCCACCACCCCATGAACCCGGCCCCTTCCTCTCGCGCGCGCTTGGGCGTTCCTTGCGTGTGGGCGTTCGTTGCGCTTGGGCGTTCCTTTCGCGTGTGCGCGAAACAGTAACCACCCCGGGGCGGACGCCCCCAGACTCCGCCCATGCGCAGCTACCGCCACCTCTTTCGCACCCCGGAGTTCACCCCGCTCTTCCTCGCCTTCGCCGCCCAGGTCGCGGGCCAGACGATCGGCGGGCTGGCCCTCGGCACCCTGGTGTACCAGGCGACGCGCTCGCCGTTGCTGGCGGCGGTGAGCATGTTCGGTCCGTCGCTGGCGCAGGTGGTGGGCGCGACGCTCCTGCTCTCCTGGGCGGACGGACTGCCGCCGAGGCGCGCCCTGACCGCCGTCCCGCTGGCCTTCGCGGCCGGTACGGCACTCCTCGCGCTCCCCGGCCTGCCGATCTGGTCGGTCCTCGTCGTCGTCCTGGCGCAGGGGCTCGTCGCCTCGCTGGGCGGGGGAGTGCGGTGGGGCCTGCTGACCGAGATCCTGTCCAAGGACGGCTACCTGCTCGGCCGTTCGGTGTTCAACATGATGAGCGGCGTCACCCAGATCACCGGCTACGCGACCGGCGGCGCCCTCCTCGTGCTCCTCGGCTCGGCACGGGTGACGCTGCTCGTCTCGGCGCTGCTGTTCCTGTCGGCGGCGGTGATGGCCCGCGCCGGCCTCACCCCCCGCCCCCCGCGCACGTCCGCGCGCCCCTCGGTCGCGGCGACCCGGCGCACCAACGCCCTCCTGTGGTCCTCTCCCTCCCGCCGACGCCTCTACCTCGCGCTGTGGGTCCCCAACGGCCTGATCGTGGGCTGCGAGTCCCTGTACGTGTCGTACGCGCCCCGGGCCGCCGGGCCCCTGTTCGCCTGCGCGGCACTGGGCATGCTGGTCGGCGACGTCCTGATCGGCCGCGTCGTGCCCCCGGCCCACCGGCAGGCCCTCGGCATCCCCCTCCTGCTGCTCCTGGCCACCCCGTACGCCTTCTTCTTCCTCGGCCCGGGGCCGGTCCTGTCCGGGGCGCTGGTGGCGGTGGCGTCGGTGGGCTTCGGCGCGAGCCTCGTACAACAGGAACGGCTGGTGGCCGAAACCCCGGACGCCCTCGTCGGCCACGCCCTCGGCCTCCACTCCGCAGGAATGCTCACCCTCCAGGGAGCGAGCGCGGCAACGGCGGGTGCGGTGGCCCAGGTGACGTCACCGGGGGTGGGGATGTCGGTGATGGCGGGGGGTTCGGTGGTGGTCACGGGGTGGGTGGCGTGCGGGGTGTGGGGGGAGCGGAGGAGGCCGCCGGTGAAGGCGGAGGCCTGACGTCCGAACCCGGACCGCGGTTCTTCCGTCTTGCCACGTCGGACAGGCCGCCCTACGTGAGGGACCAGATGACCCCGACCTTAAGGTGGCCAGCGAAACCATCCTTACGTACATCTGAATTTTAGAAAATCGGCCCAAAAAATTGAGAAACATACCAACGCGGGCGTCCTCGCGAAGAGGCGACGGAAGCCCGTTCTCCCTCGGGCGTCGGCCCCGGGCAAGACTCTGGGCCGTGGCGGGTGTCGTGGCCCTCGGATTCCTTGTCGCGCTTGAGGTCGCCGCACGTCGCTACGGCCTGCCCGGGCCGATCACCAACCAGGTACGAGAGGTGGTATTCCCTCCCAAATCAGGCTTTCTGCTGTATGCGGGCATGGCCTTGATGATGGTGGTGCTCACCTGGCGGCAGCGATTCCTCGCGGCCGGTGCCGCGATCGGTGTCGACCTCGCCTTCGCGGTGGTCCGGTGGGCGGTCGGCGCCGAGACCGCGGGTGGCCACCCCTTCGGCAACGGCGCGTTGTGGGTGATCCTGGGCTGCGCCGTCATCGCGCTCACTCGCCGCACCGGCCACGAACGCGTCCTGCTGCTGAAGGGCGTGGGGCTCGCCCTGCTGCTGGTGGCCGGCCGCAAGACCGGCGACATCTGGCTGCTCATCACCTCCAAGAGCCGCCCCGAGGTGCTCGACCAGTACCTGGCGACCGCCGATCACGCGCTCGGCAACCCGTCGTGGCTGGCAGGCCGCGCCCTCACGGCCACCGGTTCGATCGGCTTCAACTTCCTCGACGTCGTCTACGGCCAGCTCGCGGTGGCCGCCGTCGTCGTCGCGCTGTACCAACTGCGCAACGTGGCGGTCGACCGGCGCTTCCCGCGCCACCATCTGGTCCGCACCTTCCTGGTGATCGGCCTCTTCGGGCCCGCCATCTACATGATCTTCCCGGTCGTCGGCCCGATCTTCGCCTACGGCACCGGCGCCGAGCACTGGGCATCGGTCAGCCTGTGGGCGGACACACCGTCCAGCGCGCAGTGGGCAGTTGCCGACCTGTGGCCCGGGACGCCGCCGCCGGTCGCCACCCCGCAGCACATGCCGTTCGACGAGATCACCCCACGGAACTGCATGCCCAGCCTGCACACCGCGTGGGCCACCGCGATCTTCATCCACTCCCGCAAGGGGCCACGGTTCCTCCGTTTCGCAGGAACGTTTTGGCTCCTCGCCACACTGGCCGCCACCCTGGGGTTCGGCTACCACTACGGCGTGGACCTCATCGCCGGTGTGGTGTTCACCCTGACCATCGAGGCCGCCCTGCGTGCGTACGACCGCGGCTGGGACCCCCCGGGGATCCTCATGGTCGCCTACGGCACGACCGTCTTCGCCGCGCTCCTGACCTCGTACCGCTTCCTCCCGTACGAGATGGCCACGCACCGGTGGGCGGCAGGGCCGCTCCTCCTGCTGGCGATGATCTCGGTGATCTACGCGTACGCCAGGACCGTCGCACCGCGGAAACCGAGCACGCCACCGGAGCGCCGACCGGAACCGGAACCGCAGCCCGAACTGGCGCTGTAGCCGGCCGGGGCGGCGGTGGTCTGGCCGGCCGGGGGGGGTGGGGTCGGGCGGGGTGGGTGGGAGACGGCAGCCGTGTCCCCGCCTCGCCCCACCCCCGCCGGCCTCACCATCCGCAGTCGATGTCGGCCCCTCCGCCTTGCAGAACCGGATCGGTGCTAGTACCGCTGATCCGCAGACGTCCCCCGTCCGGCCCCCAGTGCAACTCGTACGAGCCCGCGCGCACGGGTCGGTACCCGTCGTCGACCGTCCACGAGCCCGACTCGCCCAGGGCCAGGCCGGTGCGCCCGACCGCGTATGCCTCGCCGTTGCCGATCACCAGGAAGGACGTCTCCCGCACCACGGCCGTACAACCATCCGGCCCCGCGGGCCGCAG
Source organism: Streptomyces sp. NPDC089424 (assembly GCF_044749345.1). Taxonomy (NCBI): domain Bacteria; kingdom Bacillati; phylum Actinomycetota; class Actinomycetes; order Kitasatosporales; family Streptomycetaceae; genus Streptomyces; species Streptomyces sp. NPDC089424. The sequence continues at coordinate 272,391 of NZ_JBIVHU010000011.1, read as the reverse complement.
CACGTGGTACTCCGCCCCCGACAGCACGTCGTCCGCCGCTCCCCACGCGACACCGAGCACGGCCACGACGAGGAGCAGACGGCGCCCCACCCGCTCCCAGGTGCCCCGCTCCCGCGGGATCCGCGAAGCGGTCGCCCGGCGCCGCACCCAAGCGGGGGCGCAGGCCAGCACGAGCAGCCCCGCCCCCACCCCCCAGCCGGGGACCACCCGCCCCTGCACGACGAGCAGAACCCCGCCCCAACTCGCCACGGCGGCGGCCCCCGACCCCACGAGGCCGCCCGCCACCCGGACGGCGGGCGGCACCCTCACGCTGCGCTGTACCTCTGCATCGGCCACGGCGAGTACGACTCTCCGGGGCGGCCGGCAGTTCCCGAGAGGGAGGGCGCCGGCGAGAGAACGGGGGATTGGCTGTGCCTCAGTCGCCCGAGTAACCCCAGAAGTAGATCTCGTGCGGATCGCCCGCCTCGTCGTGCAGCACGGTGCAGCGGCCGATCCACCGGGACTGAGGAAAGACCCCGAAGTCCTTGACGTGCGCACGGGTCAGTTTGTCGGTCCCCAGCAACTCGCGCGCCTCCTCGGCCGTCACAGGTTCCACGGTGTTGTGGTCCGGGGTTTCGTCGGGCCCCACGACGCGGAAGATGTCCAGGATCGAGTGGGTACCGGTCTCCTGGACCAACTCGTCCTCCCACAACTCGTCCAGCGACTGCGGCCGCGGCTCCCCATCCCCATCCGGTTGCGGTTCGTCGTCGTGGACCCAGTAGTAGTCCCCCGTCGCGAACACCTCGCCCCGCAACTGCTGAAGCGCCGCATCCAGGTCCTCCTGGTACGGCACGTAGTAGTCCCACGCCGAAGCTCCCATCAGGCCCCTCCCCTTCCATGCCACTGAGAAGGCGGAAGTTAGCAATTGGGTCTGACATCCAGGCGCTGAGCGCGGCGGACGGCAGGGGGCATTGTCAGTGACCGCCGTTAAAGTCTCCGGCGCGTGGTCGACTTCCGAGGAACCCAGCTCTGTAGAGCAGCTGCATCCCCGGTTCTGTCCGGGGGCGGCCCGAATTCACTTCGGGACCCAACCGACGACCGGGCTTCGCCGATGGCCAAGAGCGAGACCTGCCAGCGTCGACCACGCATCAATCACGACACCAAGTGTTGCTTGCGTCAGCAAGCCGTGCCACCAGGACGCGGGAAACCACGCTGCGCACGTGTGGCCGTGCGCGTACCGTCGGTCTGAACCATGGGGGGAAGTCTGTGTTGTACGCGCACGAGGTGATCCTGAATGAACTCGCACAAGGGCTCAGACCTGTGGACGAGGGCATTGAGTGGTTCGAAGGTCTCTCAGAGGGTGACCAACGCAAAGTCCTGCACACATTGGTGCTGTTCTGCGGGCAGGCCCGCGCTCGCGAAGAGGATGTGCCGGAGAGCATCTCGCGTTCCGGGATCCGCCCCACTCACACGCCGGCGGTGATGCTCACGAAGTGGCGTTTCGGAATGGAGGCACTTCCGGCCTACGAACTCATCAAGTCCTTCCGACTGCTCGTCGCCCTCTTCAGCATCGCCGACACCCGCAGGCGGACGCTGCACTGCGCCGGCACATGTGGCCACGCGTGGCACCACCTGCGGGACACACCACGTAGCGCAACCTGAGATGTCTCCTTGCCTAAGTCCCGCCGGAGTACGTTGTGCCCCTCGCCGGAGCATGATGGTGTCGAACTCCACTTCGCTGCTTTGCTGCTCACAGATCCACACGGGATTCCGTCTCGTGACTCCCCTGCCTCAACCTGACGTAGGCCGGTCTGAATGGCAGGCCACGAAGGGTCGGCTCCATGACCTTGAAGAGCGCTTCGGCGTCCGCCCCGTAGGCATACAGCACGGCTTCGCCTCCGCCGAACTCGTTCCCATCGACTTCACCGACTCCTGCCTCCTCGACTGCGGCGGCCATGGCGCGCTCAGCGTCGAAGACTGCTTCGCGCTCCGCACTTGAGCCGTACTGGTCATCGCTCAGCCGATAGTGGGCGATGACGGCTTGCTCCGGTGTCTCCGGTTCGGGCAGATCGAACAGCGTATCCATGGGCCCACGATCGCACCGGCCTCCGACAACGCGCCCGCAGCAGCCCTCGCGGGCTCAAACGACCCTGATCGGGGCTGAGTGAGACGGAACCTGAGACGGCCCCCCGATGGTCCTAGAGGTGGCCTCGCCACCAGGGAACGTCCAGGCTGTCAGCCGGGATGACCTTGGCTCTTGCCAGGATCTTCCTGTCGAGGGCCCGCACGAGCGCCCGCAACTCGCGCGCGCTCTTTCTGGGCAGCGCGTGAAACACGGTTTCGAGGTGCTCACGGAAGCCGGCGCCGTAACACCCGCACTCGGGTATGCCGCAGTCGGCACCTGTGAGGGGGTCTACAAGCTGTCTGAGGGGACCATGGGCATAAGCCTGCCAGTGCCAGAACGCTTCTTCTGTGGCCGCGGGCCAGAAGCGGGTCCGCTCGAGCCGACGCAGCTCGGCTGTGCAAGCTCCTGAAAGGCGATTAATGGACGGGTACCGTCGCCGAGTCAGGTGACGGACAGGGAGGTCGCCCCGCAAGGCTGATGGGCGCCTACGCGGCATGGCCCCTTCGGTTGTAGGTCATGGGGGCAAGCTACAGAACCGCGTGTCAGCGGGCCACCGAGTATCCGGTGGCCGAAGCCTGCCGATGAGCATCGACGCAGGCTGTCTGCTGGCGTGGCCCCTGCTGCCAGGCCTGACTCTCTGGGAACTCGCGTTGGTCGGCGCCGTTCCCGCTGCCCGGGACGCGGCCCTCGGCAAGACCGCCATGTCCAGTCCCCGGGTGGCCTGAACGACGGCACGGTGTTGCCGTTGTGAGTCAGGAGGGGGGCTGGAGGACTGCGTCGATGACGTAGATGGTGGCGTTCGCGGCCTTGATGTTGCCGCAGACGATGTTCGCCTTGTCGTTGACCTTGAAGTCGGTGCCCGAGCCCGACGTGGTCAGTTTGCTGCCTTCCACCGTCGTGAAGGAGCCATCGGAGAGTTGCTCCGGGGTGATCTGCTTGTCCACTACGTGGTAGGTCAGCACCTTCTTCAACTGCCCCTGGTCGCTGAGCAGTGAGGAGAGCTGCGACGCGGTCACGTTCTGGAACGCCTGCTGATTGGGGGCGAAGACGGTGATGTCGGGCTTCCCGTCGAGCGAATCGGTCAGCCCGGCCCTGACCACGGCTGAGACCAGTTGGCTGAGCTGCGGATAGGCAGCCGCAGCCTCTACGACCTTGTCCTTGGCCGTATTGGCCTTCTGGGAGAGCGCCGAACAGCCGGAACCGAATGTGCCGGACGGGCTGGGAGACGCATCCTGTGCGTGGCTCTGCGACGTCAGACCTCCGAGAGCGAGCGGGACGGCGATCACAACTGCCGCGGTGGCTTTTGCTGTACGCGTGCGGGTGAATCTCATCGCAAACCTTCCTCCCGCGGAGGGGTGAACCCCGCCGAGGTCTGGACTGCGGCTGTCTTCCTTTCCGCCGGGCGGGGTGGGGGCGGCTGCATCGCCCGGTCGGCGTTGGGGCCCTCATCACCCTGCCACTCAGCGAGCGTATCCAGCACGTGCCCGGGACCGCATCTCGAAGCCGAACGCGCCCGGCGTTGCGGAGAGGCGCGGCCCAGAGTCCGTGCCGGTTGATGTTGGTTGGGCGATATTCGGTAGACCAACTCCCGTCCGCTCACGCAAACGGCCCCGGACGAGGAGTCCGAGGCCGATTAGGAGCCTTCCTTGGGGAAGAAACCCCAGGTCAGAGCGCCAATGCGTCGTGCCCCCGGCAGGATTCGAACCTGCGACACCCGCTTTAGGAGAGCGGTGCTCTATCCCCTGAGCTACGAAGGCGGGGCGCCCTGATGTGGGTCAGGGTGCTCGGTCCACAGGGTACCGGATCGGGGTGGGGCGGGGGTGCGGCACGGGTGGCGTGGTGCACGCCGGGGGGGTGGGCCCTAGGTCGGGGGGACTCGGGTGAACTGTTCTGATACGTGCAGGTCCGCCTCGATGGCGTCCGCGGTCTCGCGGAGTGCCGGGGCCAGGTGGTCGGCGCACTCCTGGAGGGTGTGCCGGGAGGTGTGCATCGCCGTGTTGAGGGCGGCCACCGCCCGGCCGGCGCGGTCGCGCACCGGCACCGCGAGGGAGCGCAGGCCCTCCTCCAGTTCCTCGTCGACCAGCGCCCAGCCCTGTTCATGCACCTCGTCCAGGATGCGGGCCAGGGCCTCGGGGTCGGTGAGCGTGCGGGGGGTGAGGGGGCGCAACGGGCCGAGGGTGCGGTCGGCGGGCGGGAGGTCCGCAAGCAGGACGCGGCCCATGGAGGTGGCGTAGGCGGGCAGCCGGGTGCCGACGGTGATGTTCACGCTCATCACCCGGGCCGTGGCGACGCGCGCCGTGTACTGGATCTCGTCCCCGGCCGCCGTCAGCACGGCCAGTGACGTGGACTCGTGGATGCGTTCGGCGAGGCTCGCCAGGTGCGGGGCCGCGATGTGGGGCAGCGAGGTGCGGGACAGGAGCGGGTAGCCGAGGTCGAGGACCCGGGGGGTGAGGGTGAAGGCGCCGGGGCGGGACTGGGCGACCAGGCCGAGGTGCTCGTAGGTGATCAGGGCCCGGCGTGCGGTGGCGCGGGCCAGGCCGGTCGCCTTCGCGACCTCCGTCAGGGTGAGTTCCGCCCGGCCCGCGCCGAACGCGGTGAGGACGGTCAGGCCGCGGGCCAGCGACTCCACGAACTCCCGGCCCAGTTCCTGCTTCGAGGCGCCCGTCCAGGTCGCGAGGCCCGAGGGAGCCGGGGTGGGTTCCGGGCGGGGGGCGGTGCGCAGTTCGTCCTCCATCGCCGCCACCGCCGCGCGCAGCCGGGGCAGCAGCGTGTCGCGCAGGCCGGCGGCGGTGTGCCGGCTGGTGTGGCTGACCACGCTCGCCGCGCACGCGATCCGCCCGGTACGGGGGTCGCGTACCGGAACCGCCACCGCGACCAGACCGGGTTCGATCAACTGGTCGTCCAGTGTCCACCCGTCCGCCCGGGACTTGGTCGAGCGGTGCGTGAACTCGTCTGCGGGCAAGGGGTGTTCGGCGGGGGGTACGGCGGGGAAGCCGAGGTTGGCCGGGTCCGCGGCCCGGCGGGACCGCCAGCGTTTCCAGTCCTCGCCCGTCCACTCCGTGGCGAACAGCGGTCCGGGCGCGGTGCGTTCGGCGGGCAGCAGGTCGCCGATGCGGAAGCTCAGGGACATCGCGCGGCGCCGGGTGGCCTGGTGGATGAAGCGGATGCCGTCGCCGTCGGCGACCGCGAGGGAGACCGACTCGTCCAGTGCGTCGGCGAGGGCGTCCGCGTGGGCGTCCAGCAGGGCGGGCAGGCGCAGGGCGGCCAGGTAGGCGTTGCCGAGTTCCATCAGGCGTGGGGCGAGGACAGCGTCGCGGCCGTCCAGGCGGACGTAGCCCATGTGCGCGAGGGTCGAGGTGATGCGGTCGACCGTGGAACGGGCGAGGCCGGTGGCGCGCTCCAGGGCGCTGAGGCTCAGGGTGCCGCCCGCCTCCGTGAGCTGCCGCAGTACGGCGATCCCGCGGATCAGCGGGGTGACCGCCTCGTCCGGCACGGCCGCGGCGGCGGCCTCCTTCAGGGTGGGGTTGGCGGGCATCTTCTCTCCGGTACGGCGATCGCGGCAGGCCTACGGTAACGGCGGATCCCCGCCGAGGGTCCGGCAGCCGCCGTGCGCGCCCTTCCCCGTTGCCTCACGCGCACCCCAAGTTCCGCTCCGCCATCGCCCTGAGCGCCGCCCGCACTGTCCGTTTCCCCTCCGCCCGCCCGCCCGCCCCGCGGGGGTCTCCTCTGTCCCGGCCCCCGTAAGACAACCGCCCCTCCGTTCCCTCCCCACCGCCTACCGCCGCGTCACCCGCACCGAATGGTTCCCCTTCACATCCGCCCCCGCGACCACGATCCGCATGCCCCGTTCCCGGTCCTCGAAGGCCTCCCCGGGGGTGAACGTGGCGTCCGACAGTTCCGCGTGGACGTTCGGGCTGCGGGTGCAGCCGCCGCTGTCGCGGCGGGAGTCGTAGACCCGTATCGGGCCGCGGCCCGTGTCCACCTCCGCGTCGACCTTGTAGATCAGCAGACCCGGCCGGCACACCGCCTCGTCGTTGCCGTCGCGGGTGCGCAGTTCGACGGCGTACCCGGAGCGCCGGTCGATGGGTATGAAGATCAGCTTGACCCCGCCCGGTCGGGCCAGCGGGGTGAGGGTGTGCTCGGTGGTGCCGGGGGAGGACGCGCAGTGCACCTGGGACACGTCCAGCCAGCCCAGCTTCCACTTGTGCCAGCCGAGGAGGTCGTTGTTGGCGCCCCAGTCCTCGCTCATGATGTCCCAGTGTCCGACCGTCCCCCCGCCTTCCTGGGTGTAGAGGTCGGGCAGGCCGAAGACGTGGCCGTTCTCGTGCGGGAGGACGCGGTAGCCGGTGTCCGTGTAGGTGCCGGAGCCGTCGTCCTGGCGGGAGTAGACGAACGAGGCGTTGGCGACGGGCACCCCGTCCGCCGTGGGCGCCTCGTCGTTGCCCGCGAAGGTCACCGACAGGACCGTGTCCAGGGCCGAGGGGCCCGCGTTCGGGGTGACCAGCACGTTCAGCAGGTCGTACTCGCTGAAGTCGACCTTGGGGTCGGCGGCGGCCACTATGTCCCGCACCAGCTGCCGGTAGCCGGGGTCGAAGGGGGCGCCGCGTTCTATGCCGTACGCCTGGAAGGACTTCGGCATCCGCAGCCAGTCGGCTATCGGGGTCTGCGGGCGGTAGTCCAGGCGGCCGTAGGAACTGGCGCGGAACCAGTCCTGGGTCTGCGGGAAGAACTCGTCGAAGCGGTCCAGTGCCTTGCCCTTGCCGGGCGCGTCGGAGAAGTCGACCATCACCGTGAGGGCGCGGACGGTGCCGGTGGAGCGGGAGTAGCCGTCGGGGGTGGGTATGCCCTCCGACATCTGCACCTCGGGCTTGCCGCTGATCATGCAGGGTCCGTGGGTGGAGGACCGGGCCAGGGCGGTGGTGGGCCGGGCTCCCGCCGTCGCCGAACCCACCGTATGGTGGCCCGTGCCGGCCGAGGTGCTCACTGCGAGGGTCACTGCGGTCACGGCGCCGAGCGCGGCCGCTCGGCGCGGGCGTATCCGACGGCGGGACGGCTGCATGCTTGGACCTTTCGCTCCAGGCAGCCACCCGTCTCCGGCTGCACCCTTGCGATTCACCCTGTGCCGGGTGCGGCGCGGGCGCGCGCTGGAGCGGACCGATCGTGGGTTTGCGGTGAGTGAGCGCAGGTCAGCGTGGATGTGGCCGAGAAGCCGGGATGCTGTGACGCGGGTCACAGCACTTCATTCGGCGGGTAGGAAATAACCGGGGACCGAATCCCCGTTTAACCCTGCGTACGAGCGAAACGGGGGATCACTCCCCGGATCGCGCCACCCACTCACGCAGGAGTACGCCGTGCAGACCGCCACCCCCGAACGCCGCAAGGCGACCCGGCCGCGCGCCGACGCCGTGCGCAACCGGGAGCGGATCGTCACCGCCGCCCGCGAGATGTTCGTCGAGCACGGGCCGGACGTGCCCCTCGACGAGATCGCCCGCCGGGCAGGCGTCGGCAACGCCACGGTGTACCGCAACTTCCCGGACCGCGACGCCCTGGTCCGGGAGGTCGTCTGCTCGGTCATGGACCGTACGGCCCAGGCCGCCCAGCAGGCACTCGACGAGAACGGCGACGCCTTCGCCGCGCTGGAGCGCTTCGTGCACGCGTCCGCCGACGAGCGGATCAGCGCGCTGTGCCCGATGATCTCCAGCACCTTCGACGAGCACCACCCCGACCTGCTGGCCGCGCGCGGCCGGGTCGAGCAGCTCGTCGACGAGGTCATGGCCCGCGCCAAGGCGGCCGGGCAGCTCCGCACCGATGTGGGGGTCGGCGATCTGATGATCGTCGTCGCCCAGCTCAGCCGGCCGCCGGCCGGTGCCGCGTGCTTCAGCCTCGACCGCTTCATACACCGGCACCTGCAGATGTTCCTGGACGGCCTGCGGGCACCGGCCCGCTCGGGCAGCCTGCCGGGCACGGCCGTGACCCTGGAGGACCTGCGCCAGGCCTGACAGTCGATTCCTTCCGTTCACCTCCGTTCTGTTCCGTAGCTCCGAAGGGCCGTAGCTCCGAAGGGCCGTAGCTCCGAAGGGCCGTAGCTCCGAAGGGCCGTAGCTCCGTAGGGCCGTAGGTCCGTGGCTTTCCGGTTGCCCGACTCCTCCGCTCTCCTGCCATACGACTCCTTGTCGTCCTGTCGTCGATTTTTCGTCCTGAAGTCTCTTTTTCCGTCCCGAAGTTCCGAAGTCCCGAAGTGGGTACACCCATGTCTGAAACAGCCGTCAAGGCTCCCGGCGTCCCCGACGCCAACCGCTGGAAAGCGCTGGTCTTCATCGCGCTCGCCCAGCTGATGGTCGTCCTCGACGCCACCATCGTGAACATCGCCCTGCCCTCCGCCCAGCAGGACCTCGGCATCTCCGACGGCAACCGGCAGTGGGTCGTCACGGCCTACGCGCTCGCCTTCGGCGGTCTGCTGCTGTTCGGCGGCCGGATAGCCGACCTGTGGGGCCGCAAGCGCACCTTCGTCCTCGGCCTGGCCGGCTTCGCGCTCGCCTCCGCGCTCGGCGGTGCCGCGACCAACGAGGCGATGATGTTCGGCTCCCGCGCCCTCCAGGGCGTCTTCGGCGCGCTGCTCGCGCCCGCCGCGCTCTCGCTGCTCGCGGTCATGTTCACCGACGCCAAGGAGCGCGCCAAGGCGTTCGGCATCTACGGCGCCATCGCCGGTGGTGGCGGCGCCGTCGGTCTGATCCTCGGTGGCTTCCTCACCGAGTACCTGGACTGGCGCTGGACGTTCTTCGTCAACATCCCGTTCGCGGTGGTCGCCGCGGCCAGTGCCTGGTTCGTCATCCGTGAGCCCGAGGGCGGCCGCAACCGCTCCCCGCTCGACATCCCGGGCGTCATCCTGTCCACCCTCGGCCTGGTCGCGCTGGTCTACGGCTTCACCCGCGCCGAGTCCGAGGGCTGGAGCGACTCCGTGACCATCACGATGTTCGTCGCGTCGGTCGTGCTGCTGGCCACGTTCGTGTTCGTCGAGGCACGAGTCAAGGCCCCGCTGCTGCCGCTGCGCGTGCTCACCGAGCGCAACCGCGGTGGCGTCTACCTCTCGCTCGGCCTCGCGATCATCGCGATGTTCGGCCTGTTCCTCTTCCTGACCTACTACCTCCAGGTCGTGAAGGGCTACTCGCCGGTCCGGACGGGCTTCGCCTTCCTGCCGATGATCGCGGGCATGATCACCGGCTCCACCCAGATCGGCACCCGTCTGATGACGCGGGTCGCCCCGCGCCTGCTGATGGGCCCGGGCTTCCTGGTCGCCGCGGTCGGCATGCTGCTGCTGACCCAGCTGGAGATCGACTCGTCCTACACCGCTCTGCTGCTGCCGGCGATGCTGCTGCTCGGCCTCGGCATGGGTACGGCGTTCATGCCGGCGATGTCCCTGGCCACCCAGGGCGTCGAGCCCCGGGACGCCGGTGTCGCCTCCGCGATGGTCAACACCTCGCAGCAGGTGGGTGGCGCGATCGGCACGGCGCTGCTGAACACCATCGCCGCCTCGGCGACCACCTCGTACATCGCCGACCACATCGGCTCGGCGACCTCCCGCTCGCAGCAGCAGCTCGTCCAGCTGCAGGGGCAGGTCCAGGGCTACACCAGTGCCATCTGGTTCGCCGTCGGCATCCTGGTCGTCGCCGCGACGATCGCCGTGACCCTGATCAACGCCGGCCGCCCCGACATGGGCGCGGTCGTGGGCGCCGGCAAGGACGCCGAGGACGAGGTGCCGATTCCGGTGGTCGCGCACTGACCGCCTGACGGGGCTTTCGGGAGGGTGCACCACCGCCACAGGTGCACCTCTCCCGGCGCACCGCTACAGGTGCACCACTTCCGGTGCGCCGCTGAAGGTGCGCCACACTCGGCGCACCGCTGAAGGTGCGCCACACTCGGCGCACCGCTGAGAGTGCGCCACACCCGGCGCACCACACCCGGTGCACCACTCCCGGCGCACCGCTACTGGCCCCTCACTTCCGGCGCACCGCTTCGGGCGACAGCAGGAGCTCAGCGGAGCCAGGGCAGATCCGCCCCGGCCTCGCTGGGCTGAAGTCCCTCGGCGACGATCCGCATGATCTCGCCGAGGGACTTCTGCTGTTCCGGGGTGAGCCGCTCGAACACCGCCTGCCGCACGGCGGCCACATGGCCGGGTGCCGAGCGCCTCAGGACCTGGAAGCCCTCCTCGGTGAGCACGGCGAACTGGCCCCGCTTGTCGGAGGGGCAGTCCTCGCGGCGTACCCAGCCGCTCTTCTCCAGCCGGGCGACGGCGTGCGAGAGGCGGGAGCGGGTGATCTTCGCGTGCATCGCCAGCTCGGTCATCCGCAGCCGGTGGCGCGGGGACTCGGCGAGCTTGACGAGCAGTCCGTAGTAGACGTGCGGCATGCCGGCGTCGCGCTGGAGCTGGCGGTCGAGATGGTCCTCCAGGAGCGTGGCGGCCTCGATGTAGGAACGCCACACGCACTGCTCCTCGTCGGTGAGCCAGTGCGGCTCGTCGCCGGGCGCGGACGCGGGTGCGGATGCGGATGCCGTCTTCATGGGACCCACTCTACGAGACTCCTCCTTGAAACTTAAACAAACGCGGCGTAGGATCCGCGGTGGAGATTGAGAGTTCAAGCAACCGGGTCCAGCCGGAGGGAGCCGTCGTCATGTCCGCCGCCGCTCAGGAGCGCATGCCCGCCCTGTACCTCAGTCACGGCGCCCCGCCGCTGGCGGACGACCCGGTCTGGCCCGGGGAACTGGCCGCCTGGTCCGCCGGACTGCCCCGCCCGCGCGCGGTCCTCGTCGTCTCCGCCCACTGGGAGGAGGCCCCGCTGGCCCTGGGCGCCACCCGGACCGTCCCCCTGGTCTACGACTTCTGGGGCTTCCCCGAGCACTACTACCGGGTCCGCTACGAGGCTCCGGGCGCCCCCGAGCTCGCCGAGTCCGTGCGCAAACTGCTGCGCGCGCCCGGCATGCCCGTGCAGGACGTGCCGGACCGCGGCCTCGACCACGGCGCGTACGTCCCGCTGGTCGAGATGTACCCCGGGGCCGACCTCCCCGTCCTCCAGGTCTCCATGCCGACCCTCGACCCGGTGCGGCTGATGGAGATCGGCCGGCGGCTTGCCCCGCTGCGGGACGAGGGCGTGCTCATCGTGGGCTCGGGCTTCTTCACCCACAACCTCGCAGCGCTGCGGCACCCCGGCGGGGGAGTGCCGGGGTGGTCGGCCGAGTTCGACGACTGGGGCCGGGAGGCGCTGGCGGCCGGTGACGTGGACGCGTTGCTCGACTTCACCCGCACCTCGCCGGCCGGGCGGCTCGCCCATCCCCGCACGGAGCACTTCGCCCCGCTCTTCGTGACCATGGGCGCTGCGGACGCGGCGGGGCAGCTCGGGGAACAGAAGTCCGTGATCGACGGTTTCTGGATGGGACTGGCGAAACGGTCGGTGCAGTTCGGCTGAGCTTCGGGGTTTGCCCGGCCGGGATCGAGGTACCTCACTGACCGGACAGGACCAGGCAGGACCGGGTTACAGGGGCTTCTCGTACCAGGCCACGTCCCAGTAGCGGCCGAACTTGCGGCCGACCTCGCGGTACGTGCCGACATGCCGGAAGCCGAAGCGCTCGTGCAGTCGCGTGGACGCCTCGTTCGGCTGCGCGATGCCCGCGTAGGCGCGGTGCAGGTCCTCGCCCGACAGGGCCTCGAAGAGCGCCTTGTACAGGAGCGTGCCGACGCCGCGGCCGGCGGTGTGCGGGGCGACGTAGACCGTGACCTCCACGGAGGTGGCGTACGCGGGCTTGGCGCGATAGGGGCTGGACGTGGCGTACCCGAGGATTCCCCCGGAGTCCGCGTCCGTGGCAACCATCAGGCGGTGCGGCCCGTCTACCGGATGGGAGAGCAGCCAGGGGCGGCGCTCCTCCGGAGTGAAGATCACCGTGTCGAATGTGATGGGCGTCTCACGTACATAGTGGTTGTAGAGGTCGGTGAGGGCCGCGAGATCTCCCTCGACTCCTGGTCTGACCTGCACCTCTGTACGTTCCGACGACATCGGGCCTCCTCATGTGGCCGGACAGGGTACTGCATGATCAGAAAAATCGAGGGGTGGGTTGGGAATTCTGTCCGGATTCCAGTCGTTGTTTCCATCGGATGCAGGGCACCCGACGACTGACCGGAGAGGGTGTCGAGCGTCCGAAGGACCACCCGCTGACCTCACCATCGCAAGGGAGCACGCATGGCAACCCGTGCCGTCGCCCGTCGTACGTCCGCCTCCGGCGAGACCGTCGACGCGGCACGCAGTGTTCGCGCCCATGGCGGCGAGATCGCGGACCGCGATCTGGTCGGCATGTATCTGGACGAGATAGCGCGCACACCACTGCTCGACGCCGCCAAGGAGGTCGAGCTGTCCCAGACCATCGAGGCGGGTGTGTTCGCACGGCAGGTCCTCGACGGATACGAGGAGTCGAAGGCGGACGCCACCCGCGAGGAGCTCGAGGCCCTGGTCGCCGCGGGCGAGCGGGCCAAGGACGTCTTCATCCGCTCCAACCTCCGTCTGGTCGTCGCGGTCGCCCGCCGCTATCCGCGCAGCGGTCTGCCCCTGCTGGACCTGATCCAGGAGGGCAACGCGGGCCTGGTGCGCGCCGTCGAGAAGTTCGACTACCGCAAGGGCTTCAAGTTCTCGACGTACGCCACCTGGTGGATCCGTCAGGCGATCACCCGCTCCATAGCCGACCAGTCGCGCACCATCCGGCTCCCCGTCCACCTGGTGGAGGAGCTCGGCCGGATCCGGCGCATCCAGCGCGAGTTCAACCGCGACCACGGCCGGGACCCGGAGCCCGCCGAGATCGCCGGCGAGCTCGGCTCGACGCCGGAGCGCATCACCGACGTCCTCGACTGGGCGCGCGACCCCGTCTCGCTGAACATGTCGGTGGACGACGAGGGCGAGACCCAGTTCGGCGACCTGCTGGAGGACACCTCGGCGGTCAGCCCCGAGCAGTCCGTGATGACCCTGCTGCGCAGCGAGGAACTGGACGACCTGATCGGCCGCCTCGACCAGCGCACGGCGTCCATCATCAAGATGCGGTACGGCATCGAGGACGGCCGGGAGCGGACCCTGACCGAGGTCGGCAAGGAGCACGGACTGACGCGTGAGCGCATCCGCCAGATCGAGAAGCACGCGCTGCTGGAGCTGAAGAAGCTGGCACGTCAGACCGGCTTCGACGCGGCGGCGTGAGGCCCGCGCGAGGTGCCGCACGGAGATCGTCGCGGGGGCGTACGCCGGGGGGCGAAGGCCCGCGCGAACATGGCTGTGTAACGCCGCTTCAAAAGGCCCGTCCCGGGAACAAGACTTCAGGGCACGGGAGTTCGGGCCCGAGGGAGAAACCCCCGGGCACCGGCGGCCCGCACGGTCCGACGCGGGGCACCACCCGTGACCAGCAGCAGAGGCACGCCACACCACATGCCACGTCCCGACGCACTCCCCCCGGCGCCGGGACCTCCCTGAGCCGGGCTTCGGCGCCTTCCCCCGGGCGTCGGGGCCCGGCTCTTTCCCGTCGGGCAGGGCTTCAAGGCCCGTGGAGGGTCCTGGGCGGGCCCGTCGCGCGCGCCCGGGCGGCGGGGCACCCCGTACCTGAACCACGGGGTGGCCCGCCGGAATGGCAGATTGTGCCACATGGGCATAACCTGCCGACGTGAGCAGCACCACCCCGGCACCGCACCCCCGGCCCTCGTCGCCGTCCTCCTCCCTGACCGAACGGCGCAGGGCGGAGACCCGGATGGAGATCGCCCGCGCGGCGGCGGGCCTTTTCGCACGACACGGGCTGCGGGCCACCCGCGCCGAGGACATCGCGCAGGCCGCGGGCATCGCGCCGCGCACCTTCTACCGCTACTTCGCCTCCAAGGAGGAGGCCGTCGCCCCGCTCTACGCGGCCGGCTCGCAGCGCTGGGTGGAGGCGGTGCGCCGCGCCCCCGCCGGTGCTTCCCTCCCGCAGGCCCTGGAACACGCCGTACGGCACACGCTGACGCCCGGCGCGGGAGTGTCGGCGGCGTCGTGGGAGTGGGTGCGCACGCTGGTCCGGATGGCCGAGGCGAGCCCGGCGCTGGGGAGGGTGTGGGCGGAGGTGTGCCGGGCCTCCGAGGACACGCTGGCGACGGCGCTGGCGGAACGGGCGAGCGGAGTCACCGAGAGTGACGACAACGTTGCCGCGAGCGCCGGCGCGTCACCGGAGCTGCGCTTCACCGCGGCGGTCGCCGGCGCGGCCGTGAGGGTGGCGGTGGAGTCCTGGTCGGCCGGAACGGCCCCGGCTACGGGCCCGGAAGGCCCGGCGGAACTGGCCGTGCGCAATCTGCGGGCCCTGCGGGATTTCCCCTGGACGACCTGAGCGGCACCCGCCAGGACAGCGCACGCCCCGCCGCCCCGGCCACGTCGCGAGCCGTCGCCGAACGGCCCCGGTGCGGATCTCAGGCCGGGGCCTGGCCCGCTGCCCGAGTCAGGCGGGCGCCGAGTTCGCGGACGTGGTCCACGAGTGCGGCGGGCTCACGGACCGTGAACTCGTGCCCCGCCATCGCCAGCCGCGCCGCCACCCACGCCAGCGGATCGGCCGTGCTGCCGCGCAGTTCGCAGCGGGAGTCGTCGAGCGGTGCGGGCGTGCCCAGCCACCCCCGCAGCACGCCCGCGACGACATCGGCGGGCGCGTCGAACGTGACGGCGATCTCGTAGGTCTCCTGGCGGCGGCGGATCGACTGGCGCAGGTACTCCGCCGCGCTTCCCGTCGGCATCTCCCGTGGCGTGAACCGCGCGCCGGTCGCGAAGGGCTCGCTCAGCCGGTCGACGCGGAACGTGCGCCAGTCCTCGCGCCCGAGGTCGTAGGCCACGAGGTACCAGCGCCGGCCGGTGGACACCAGCCGGTACGGCTCCGCCAGGCGCCGCGACTCACTTCCGTCCCCGGCGCGGTAGGCGAACCGCAGCCGTTCCCGGCCCGCCACCGCCGACGCCAGCACGATCAGCGTCTCCGGCGCGATCGACGGCCCGTCGCCGCTGGTCAGGGCCGTGGTCGCGGTCTGCAGGGTCGCCACCCGGTGCCGTAGCCGGCTCGGCAGCACCTGTTCCAGCTTGGCCAGCGCCCGTACGGACGCCTCGTCCACGCCCTCCAGTGCGTGCCCCGCGCCGGCCCGCAGGCCCACCGCGATCGCCACCGCCTCCTCGTCGTCGAGGACGAGGGGCGGCATGGCCTTGCCCGCGACCAGCCGGTAGCCGCCGTCCGCGCCCTTGGAGGCCTGCACGGGATAGCCGAGCTCCCGCAGCCGGTCGACGTCCCGCCGCACCGTGCGCCGTGAGACGCCGAGCCGGTCCGCGAGCTCGCCGCCGGGCCATTCGCGGGGCGTCTGCAGAAGGGAGAGCAACTGAAGGAGCCGAGCCGGAGTGTCCGTCGTCATGCCCCGAGGATGCCGCAGAAGTAGGACATAATCTGACCTAATGCGGACCTAGCTTGACGGCATGACCTCCACCGAGACCTCTCTGCCCGGGCCCCGGACCGCCGTGCCGCCCCTGTCCGACCGCCGCCGCTGGTTCGCCCTCGCCATCGTGATGACCGCCGCCTTCATGGACCTGGTCGACGTCACGATCGTGAACATCGCGATCCCGTCGATCCAGCGCGACGAGGGCGCCTCCTTCAGCCAGATCCAGTGGATCACCGCGGGCTACGCGCTCGCCTTCGCCGCGGGCCTGATCACCGGCGGACGCCTCGGCGACATCCACGGCCGCAAGCGCGTCTTCCTCCTCGGCATCGGCGGCTTCACCGTCGCCTCCGCGCTGTGCGGGCTCGCCGCGAACCCGGAGATGCTGGTCGCCTCCCGCATCCTGCAGGGCGCGATGGCGGCGCTGATGGTGCCGCAGGTCCTCGCGATCGTGCACGCCACCTTCCCGGCGCACGAACGCGGCAAGGTCTTCGGTCTGTTCGGCGCCGTCGTCGGGCTCGGCGCGGTCTCCGGACCGCTGCTCGGCGCCCTGCTGACCGAGGGCGACCTCTTCGGCCTCGCATGGCGTCCGATCTTCCTGATCAACCTCCCGGTCGGTGTCGCCGGCCTGATCCTGGGCCGCCGCTTCATCACCGAGTCCCGGGCGCCGCACGCGCTCAAGCTGGACGTGGTCGGAGTCGTCCTGGTGACGCTGGGCCTGCTGATGCTGCTCTACCCGCTGACCCGCGGCCGCGAGCTGGGCTGGCCGTTGTGGGGGTACGTCTCGATGGGCGGCGCGCTGGTCGTGTTCGGGGCGCTGGTGGCGTACGAGCGGCGCAAGGCCGCGCGGGACGGGTCGCCGCTGATCGAACTGTCGCTGTTCAAGGTCAAGAGCTTCGCCGCGGGTATCGCCGTGCAGACCGTCTTCGGCATCGGTCTCGGGGTCTTCTTCCTGGTCTGGACGCTGTACATGCAGATAGGGCTCGGCTGGAGCGCGCTGCGGGCCGGGCTGACCGGGGTGCCGTTCTCGCTCGCGGTCTCGGTCGCGGCCGGGGTGTCGGTGCAGAAGCTGGTGCCGCGCTTCGGGCGGGGCGTGCTCCAGGCAGGCGCGCTGGTGATGGCGGCCGGGCTCGGCCTGTACATCTGGGAGTCCGAGCGGTACGGCCTCGGCATCGCCTCCTGGCAGATGGCCCTGCCGCTGGTCGTCATGGGTGCGGGCATGGGCCTGATCGTCGCCCCCCTGACCGACGCGATCCTCTCCGAGGTGCCGCGTGAGCACGCCGGTTCGGCGTCCGGCCTGATCAGCACGGTGCAGCAGATGGGTAACGCGCTCGGCCTGGGCCTCGTGTCCGTGGTCTTCTTCGGCGTGGTCGACGACCGGCTGGCGCAGGCAGGCCGGCCGGGTCCGGCGTTCGTGGACGGCTTCCAGAACGCGGTGGGCTGGGTCGTCGGCGTGATGGTGGTGATCTTCCTGCTGATGTTCGCCTTGCCGAGGCGGCCCGCACAGCACGTGGAGGGTGCTGGGGACGAGCCGGTCGCGGTGGTGGCCAAGGAGGCGGAGCTGGTGCACTGACCCGACGGCGTGCACAGGGCCCGGCACCTCGGTGCCGGGCCCTCGTGGAGCGGGTGGAAGGCCCGCAAGCGCGTGGAGGCCCGCAAGCGCGTGGAGGCCCGCAAGTGCGTGGAGGTCCGCCAGTCCGCCAGCCCGTCCGGCCGTCAGTCCGCGAGTCCGTTCATGTCCGGTTGAAGTCCGTACCTGTTTACTTCGCCGATGTTCGGACGTAGTCTCGGCCTGAAACCACACGTTCGGGCATAGGTCGGAGGCGAACGGGCATGTACGCACCGGAGCGGCAGCAGGAGATCCTCCGGCTCGCCCGCGACGGCGGCCGGGTGGACGTCGTGTCGCTCGCCGAGGAGTTCCAGGTCACGGCGGAGACGATCCGCCGCGATCTGAAGGCCCTCGACCGCGCCGGCCTCGTCCGCCGCGTGCACGGCGGCGCCATCCCCGTCGGCCGACTCGACTTCGAGCCGGACCTCGCGGAGCGCGAGTCCACGGCCGCCGACGAGAAGGACCGCATCGCCAGGGCGGCCCTCGCCGAACTGCCCGCCGAGGGCACGGTGATCCTCGACGCCGGCACGACGGTGGCCCGCCTCGCCGCCGCCATCCCGCTGGAGACCTCGCTCACCGTCGTCACGCACAGCCTGCCGATCGCGGCCCGTCTCGCCGACCACCCCGGCATCCAGCTCCACCTCGTCGGCGGACGCGTCCGGCACCGCACCCGTGCCGCCGTGGACGCCTGGGCGCTGCGGGCCTACGGCGAGATCCGGGCCGACGTCTCCTTCGTCGCGGCCAACGGCTTCTCCGCCGAACACGGCCTGACCACGCCCGACCTCGCCGAGGCCGCCGTCAAGCGCGCCGCCCTCGCCGCCGCCCGCCGTGTGGTGCTGCTCGCCGACTCCTCCAAGCACGGCCAGGAGCACTTCGCGCGCTTCGGCGACCTCGCGGACGTGGACCTGCTGATCACGGACGCCGAGCTGAGCCCCGAGGACGCCACCGCCATCGAGGGCGACGGCACGGAGGTGGTGCGCGCATGATCCTCACCGTCACCCCCAACCCGTCCCTCGACCGCACCTACGAGGTCCCGGCGCTGGAGCGCGGCGAGGTCATCCGCGCGTCCGGCGAGCGCATGGACCCCGGCGGCAAGGGCGTCAACGTCTCGCGCGCCGTCGCGGCCGCCGGCCGGCGCACGGTGGCGGTACTGCCGCTGGGCGGCGCGCCGGGCGCGGTGGTCGCCGAGCTGCTCGACGCGCAGGGCATCGAGGTCGCACCGGTCCCGGTCGCGGGCGCCACCCGCTCGAACATCGCCCTCGCGGAGGCGGACGGCGTCCTCACCAAGATCAACGCGCCTGGCCCCGAACTGTCCGGGCCGGAGCGGGAACTGCTCTTCGCGACGGTGCGCGCCCAGGCCCGGGACGCCGACTGGATCGCCTGCTGCGGCAGCCTGCCACGCGGGCTCGCGCCCTCCTGGTACGCCGAACTGGTCGCCCGTGCGCACGCCGGGGGCGCCCGGATCGCGCTGGACACGTCGGGGCCCGCCCTGCTGGAGGCGCTGCGGGAGCGGCCCGACGTCGTGAAGCCGAACGCCGAGGAGCTCGCGCAGGCCGTCGGCCGGCCGCTGGCGACGGTGGGCGACGCGGTGAAGGCGGCCGAGGAGCTGCGCGAACGGGGCGCGCGCGCCGTGCTGGCGAGCCTCGGCGCCGACGGTCAGCTCCTGGTGGACGACGCCGGCGTCTGGTTCGGCAGCGCCCGCGTCGACGTCGTGCGCTCCAACGTGGGCGCCGGTGACGCCTCGCTCGCCGGCTTCCTGATCGCCGGCGGCAGCGGCCCGGAGGGCCTCGCCTCCGCCGTCGCGCACGGCGCGGCCGCCGTACAGCTGCCCGGCAGCGTGATGCCGACGCCGGGCGACCTGGACCCGGCCGCGGTCACTGTCACCTCGGACGTACCGGTCGACCGCGAGCTGAGGGAGCCGGTGTCATGAACGCACGTACGCCGCCCCGCCCGACGCCCACGGCACCACCCGCCGCACCACCCGGCGCGCGCCGGGCCTCCCCGCCTTCCGCCGCTGCCACCGCCCCCGCGCGGCTCGCGGCGATCTCCGCACCCGCGCTGCGCACCCTCCCCGGCCCCATCCCCCTCGCCACCCCCCTTTCCCCCACCCGTCCCCTCCCCCTCCCGGTCCCCACCCCCGCCCACCGCATCTCCCGGGCGATACGCGTGCGAAGGAGCCCGCGATGAGCGACATGATCACCGCGGACCTGGTCGATCTCGACCTGTCCGCCGACACCAAGGAAGCGGCGGCACGTGCCCTCGCCGAGCGCATGGTGGCCCTGGGCCGGGTGACCGACCTGGACGGGTTCCTCGCCGACGTGGCCGCCCGCGAGGCGCAGATGCCGACCGGCCTCGACGGCGGCATCGGCATCCCGCACTGCCGCAGCGAGCACGTCACCGAGCCGACGCTCGCCTTCGGACGCAGCGCGGCCGGGATCGACTTCGGTGCCGCGGACGGCCCCGCCGACCTGGTCTTCCTGATCGCCGCGCCCGCCGGTGCCGACGACGCCCACCTCACGATCCTGTCCTCGCTCGCCCGCCAGTTGATGAACGCCGAGTTCACGGACGCGCTGCGGGCGGCCGGCGACCCGGCGGCCGCGGCGGCGCTGATCCGCGGCGACGAGACACCGGCGGCCGCGACGCCCGGCACGGATGCCGAGGCCGGCTCCGAGGACGCCGTGGCAGCGACCCCCACCGACATCGGCCCCGGCACGGACGAAGGCTCCGGTGGTCCGGCCGTGCGGCCTCCGTTCCGTATCGTCGCCGTCACCTCCTGCCCCACCGGTATCGCCCACACCTACATGGCCGCCGAGTCGCTGGAGAACGCCGGCCACGCGGCGGGAGTCGAGGTCGTCGTCGAGACGCAGGGCTCGGCCGGCTTCACCCGGCTGGACCCGGCGGTCATCGCCGCCGCGGACGGCGTGATCTTCGCGCACGACCTGCCGGTACGCGAGAAGGACCGCTTCGCC
Source organism: Streptomyces sp. NPDC089424 (assembly GCF_044749345.1). Classification (NCBI taxonomy): domain Bacteria; kingdom Bacillati; phylum Actinomycetota; class Actinomycetes; order Kitasatosporales; family Streptomycetaceae; genus Streptomyces; species Streptomyces sp. NPDC089424. The sequence continues at coordinate 252,259 of NZ_JBIVHU010000011.1, read as the reverse complement.
GGAAAGCCCACCGTCGACGTCGGGGTGAAGGCGGGCATCAACCGCGCCGCCGAGCTGATCACCGAGGTGCGCGGCAAGGCGGAGCGCGGCGAGGTCACCGCGGCCGCCAGGCCCGGCGGCACCCCCGTCGAGCGCGCCGGTGAGCCCGGCGAGGGCTACGGCACCAAGCTCCGCAAGTGGCTGATGTCCGGCGTGAGTTACATGGTCCCGTTCGTCGCCGCGGGCGGTCTGCTCATCGCCCTCGGGTTCGCCATCGGCGGCTACCGGATCAACGAGGCCCAGTCCGTCACCGAGCACTTCGACTGGAGCCAGATGGACAGTTGGGGCGCCCTGCTGTTCCAGATCGGTGGCGCGGCCTTCGGCTTCCTCGTCCCGGTCCTCGCCGGCTACATCGCCTACGGCATGGCCGACCGCCCCGGACTCGTGCCCGGCTTCGTCGGCGGAGCCATCTCCGTGACGATCGGCGCGGGCTTCCTCGGCGGCCTGGTCGCCGGACTCATCGCCGGTGGCGTGGTCCTCGCCATCCAGCGCGTCAGCATCCCGGCACCGCTGCGCGGCATCATGCCCGTGGTGGTGATCCCGCTGCTCTCCTCGGCGGTCGTCGGGTTCCTGATGTTCGTGGTCATCGGCAAGCCCATCGCGGAGGCCCAGAAGGCCCTCACCGACTGGCTGAACGGCCTGTCCGGGGCCAACGCCGTCCTCCTCGGCGTGCTGCTCGGCCTGATGATGTGCTTCGACCTCGGCGGCCCGGTGAACAAGGTCGCCTACACCTTCGCGACGGCCGGCATCTCCGTCGCGGCCCCCAGCGACTCCGCGATGAAGATCATGGCCGCGGTGATGGCGGCGGGCATGGTCCCGCCGCTGGGCCTGGCCCTGGCCACCACCGTCCGCCGGAAGCTGTTCACCGACGCCGAACGCGAGAACGGAAAGGCCGCCTGGGTGCTCGGCGCCTCCTTCATCTCGGAGGGCGCGATCCCGTTCGCGGCCGCCGACCCGCTGCGCGTCATCCCCTCCGCCATGGCGGGCGGCGCGGTCACCGGCGCCCTGGCGATGTCGTTCGGCTCGACCCTGCGCGCCCCGCACGGCGGCATCTGGGTCACCTTCCTGATCGGCAAGCCGCTGCTGTACCTGCTGGCGATCGCCGCCGGTACGGCGGTCACGGCGGGCCTGGTCATCCTGCTGAAGGGCCTGCGCAAGCCGTCTCCCGGCACCCGGGACGCCGAGCCGGTGGCGATACCGGCCGAGGCCAAGCAGCCGGTGGCGGCGGCCTGACCCGGGGACTTGCCCGGGGGACGTAAGGGGGCGGGCCGCCCTTCAGGACAGCTGGGCGGCCCTGCGCTCCATGGCCTCCCGGGCCGCGTCCTCCGTCGTGTACACCTCGCACATGTGCCGGCCGTCGGGCGTCGCCGTGTGCTCGACCTCCCACAGCGAGACCTCCTGCCCGTCGCACAGCAGGAACGCGTGCTCGTACAGCGAGAAGCCGAGACCGGCGCGTCCCGCGCGGCAGGGCCGCCCGAAGGCCTGCGTGATCTGGTGGGCGCACGCCGTGGCGAGCAGCTCGGCCGCCTCGCCGCCCGGCCGGTCCGGGTTCTCCGCGCGGCGCAGCAGCCGGCGGGCGTGATCCGCAGAGTCGTCCGGCACGTACGCGTGCCGCGGTGTGGGGATCGACGACAGGTCCACCGGCACCGGCAGCTCGAAGTCCGGCGCCTCCGTGGGCAGCGGGAGCCGGGCGCCCGCGGCGTGCAGCTCCTCCGCGTCGACGTACACCTCATGCTGCGGGGCGCCGCCCGGCGCGGTGTTGTGGACGAGCTCCCACAGGGTGAGCGCCGAGCCGTCGGCGAGCAGCCAGGTGTGCCGGTACGTCTCCTGGTGCAGTCCGGCGCTGTGGTGCGCGGAGTGCAGCGAACTGTCGTGCGCCAGCGCGCTGTCCAGCCGCCCGATCGTCTCGTCGGGCAGCTCGAACGAGTTCAGAGCGCGTCCGAGCAGTCGCGCGAGGTGCTCCTCCGGAGACTCGGGCGAGTCGGGTGGTTCGTACGCTGCCGTCTCGTACGGAACGCTCAAGGTTTCTCCCGGCGTTGCTGCATGTCACCTTGTGGGTGCATACCGTAGCCCCTCGGTCGGACATCATGTCCGGGAACCGAGAAAACGTACGCCGGAAAAACGGCCGGGTCGCGCGAGAAGTTCCCACGCGACCCGACATCCCGTCAAAATCCGCTGGTGAAACGGCCGTCGTACGGCTCCGGCCCCTCCGGCGCCCCGCTGCGTTCCCGGCGTCCCGCCGTCGTCAGCCGGTGCTCCCCGCGGTCCACTCGCTCCACGGCATGTTCCAGCCGTTGAGGCCGTTGTCCGGCGCCACCGTGGAGTCGGCGGAGTTCTTCACGATCACGACGTCTCCGAGGGCGGAGTTGTCGTAGAACCACTTGGCCGGGGTGTCGCCCTGCCCACCCTGCACGTCCTGGAGCCCGACGCAGCCGTGGCTGGAGCCGTAGCGGCCGAAGGGCGGGTCGGACGGCTTGTACCAGTAGTTGCCGTGGATGAACGTGCCGGACGTGGTCAGCCGCATCGCGTGCGGCACGTCCGGGATGTCGTAGGCGTCGGCGAGGTCGACCGTACGGCTGTCCATCCGCGTCTCCGCGAGCTTCTCGGAGATCACCATCTGCCCGTTGTAGGTGGTGAACTCGGGGCTGCCTGCCGAGATCGGGATCGTCCGCAGCGTCCGGCCGTCGCGCACCACCGTCATCGTCTGCGTCGCCGCGTCCACCGTCGAGACCTGGGAGCGGCCGATCGTGAAGGTGACCGTCTTCTTCTGCACCCCGTGGATGCCGTTGGCGCCCTCCACCCCGTCCAGGTCGATCTTCATCGTCACCTTGGAGCCGGCCTTCCAGTACTCCTGCGGCCGGAAGTCGAGCCGCTGCTCCCCGAACCAGTGACCGACCACCTTCTGCCCACTGCTCGACGTGACCGTGATGTGGGACTGCACGGCCTTCTTGTCGCTGATCGCCTTGTCGAAGCGGAACGACACCGGCATGCCGACGCCGACCGTCGTGCCGTCGTCCGGGGTGTACGTCCCGATGAAGCTGGCCTCCGGTGTCACCGTCGTGAACGTGGAGTCGGCGGCGACCGACCTGCCGTCCGCGCCCTCGGCGGTGGCGGCTATCTCGTACTTCGTGCCCCGCTCCAGCTGCTCCTTCGGCTTCCAGCTGCCCCCGTCCGCGGAGAGGGTCCCCGGCACGGCCTGGTCGCTGTCGGCCACGGTCATCCGCACCTCGGTCAGCTTGCCCCCGCTGACCTTCACGCCGGTCGCGTTGATGGACGCGCCGGTCGAACCGTCCTTCGCCGAGATGACGATCCGTGCCGCCGGGTTCTTCGCCCCGCCGTCCTCCTTGCCGTCGTCGCCGGCCCTGGCGCTGCCCGTGCAGGCGGTGAGGGCGAGCGCGCCGACCACCAGGGAGGCGCTGGCCACCAACGTGCGCCGCATTGCTATGTCCGGCGTTGTCACGAGCTGCTCCAGGTTCGTGTGAAGTGGGTGATCCGCTCCGATGCGTGGAGAAAGAGGGGACCGGGGGCCTGTCGGGTTCCCTCCACCCTGAAGAAGCGTCATCCGGTGACAGAACCGGGACAATCCCAGCGCACCCAGCCGCGCGGACCGCTCAACTGCTCCCGTACAGCTGCGAGTAGGAGGGCCAGCTCCCGCCCCGTGTCTGCACCGGCCCGGCCGCCCGCACCGCCCGCACGATCGCGCGGGTCACCATGTCCGCGCCCGCCGCCAGGATCTCGTTCAGCGCCAGCGGCTGTCCGGCCTCCAGCCGCCGCGCCCCGGTCGCCAGCGCGAAGACGGTGTCGCCGTCGTGCAGCAGGTGCACCGGCCGCACCGCGCGCGCGATCCCGTCGTGCGCCGTCCCCGCCAGCTTCTGCGCCTGTGCCTTCGACAGGTCCGCGTCCGTGGCGACGACCGCGAGGGTGGTGTTGAGTGGGGGCGGCGCGTTGTGCGCGGCACTCTCGGCGAGCCGTGCGCGGGCCGCCTCGTGCACCCGCTCCGGCGGATACGTCACCCGCCCCTGGAACAACTCCCCGTACAGCACCCCCGTCTCCGGATCCGTCACCGAACCGGCCGCGTTGGCCACCACCAGCGCGGCCACCGTGATCCCCGAGTCGAGGACGACGCTCGCGCTGCCGATCCCGCCCTTCATCACCCCGGCCACGGCACCCGTACCCGCGCCCACGGAGCCCTCCGGCACCGGCGCGCCGATCCCGCTCGCCGCGGCCGCCTCGACGGCCGCCCGTCCCAGGGCGGCGTCCGGCCTGGCCCGGAAGTCACCGCCCCGCCCCAGGTCGAACACGCACGCCGCGGGCACCACCGGAACGACGTGCGACGGTTGCGGACCGACGCGCACTCCGCGCCCCCGCTCCTCCAGCCAGGCCATCACCCCGGACGCCGAGTCGAGCCCGTAGGCGCTGCCGCCGGTCAGGACGACCGCCTCGGCCCTCTGCACCACGTTGCGCGGGTCGAGCGCGTCGGTCTCCTTGGTGCCGGGGCCACCGCCGCGCACGTCCACCGCGGCGGTGGCCCCGCCCTCGGGGGCGAGGACGACGGTGGTGCCGGTGAGCCAGCCGTCGCCGGTGCGCGTCGCATGGCCCACCCGCAGGCCGGTCACGTCCGTCAGAGCATCAACTGTCATGGGGACCAGTCTCCTGCCCCCGGCGGGCCTCTCCCCGGCGCCCGCTGGCGGGCCTCTCCCGGCGCTCGTCGGGGGGCCTCTCCCGGCGCCCGTCGCCGGACAGGTCAGGCGGCCGGCGTGCCCGTCCGCGCCTCGCGCGTCCGGGCGGCCCGGTGGGCCGACAGGATCTCCCCGACCGCCACGGACAGCGCCGCCACGACCCCGGCGGCCAGGACCGCCCAGTCGCCCAGGAAGGAGCAGAAGATCACCAGCAACGCGGTCGTCGGCAGCACGAGTTGCTGGGCGATGCCCACCTTGAAGTGGCCCGCGTGCAGTGCCCAGACCGTGAGCAGGAACAGCGCGGTCGGCAGCGTCACCGCGGCCGATGCGGACAGCGTGGAGATGTGCGCCTTGCCGACCGCCTGCTCGACCGCCACCTCCAGGCCCGCGCCGATCGCGGCCGCCGAGGCGAAGATCAGGTAGTGGCCGTAGCCCCAGACGAAGGACTGCCGGTTGGACCGCAGCCGCCCGTGGACCGGCGCCACGAAGTAGATCCACCAGGCGGAGAAGACGATCAGCAGTCCGCCCGCCGCGATCGGCAGCAGTTCGCCCAGCCTGCCGCTCTCGTCCGAGCCCGTCTTCACGGCGATCGTGGCCGCTGCGATCGACTCGCCGAGCACGATGATCGTGAACAGCCCGTACCGCTCGGCGATGTGGTGCGGATGCCATGTGGTCGGCTGGGAGCGCTCGGCGTAGAGCGGCACGCACAGCTCGATGATCACCATCACCAGATACAGCCGGGGCAGGTAGGCGTTCGGCAGGAGTGCGAGGCCCAGCCAGCCGATCTGGCAGAGCAGCACACCACCGGCGTACCGCAGCGCCGTGGTGCGCTCCGCGCCCCGAGCGGATCTCGCGGCCCGCAGCCACTGCGCGGACATGGCCACCCGCATCACGACGTAGCCGAGCCAGACCAGGGAGAAGTCGTGGTTGTCGAAGGCCCGCGGGATCCCGGCGGCGAGCAGCAGGACGCCCGCGATCTGCACCAGGGTGACCGCGCGGTACAGCGCGTCGTCGTTGTCGTAGGCCGAGGCGAACCAGGTGAAGTTCATCCAGGCCCACCAGATGGCGAAGAACACCATCGCGTAGTTCATGATGCCCTCGCCGGCGTGCCCCTCGGCGACGGAGTGCACCAACTCCATTCCGGCCTGCGCCACCGCCACGACGAAACACAGGTCGAAGAAGAGCTCCAGGGGGGTGGCGACGCGATGCGCCTCGTCGCGACCGCGGGCGATCAGCCGGCGCAGCGGCCTCCGAGGGGCCGGCGCGCCGGACGAGGCGGGCGACGGAGTCGGACTGGACGTCATGAGTCCAAGGACAGCAGATACCGGCCCGAAAATCTCCGCGAAGCCGGGCGAACCGGGCGCCCCGGTGTCGGACGTCCACCGCCCCGTACCCTGGAGGCATGAGTGCCTCCCCCGCCCCCGAGCCCCGTGCGCCCAAGGCCGCGCTGATCTTCGACGATCCACTGGACGAGCAGTCCTCGGACGACACGGATCGCGGGTGGGGCGACCGGCCGCGCGGCGGGGGCGGCGACGCGGCCGAGGACCTCAGGCGGTTCCTGGACGAGAAGCCGCCCCACCACCTCTGAGCCGCCCGCGGGACCCCGGCGGCGCGGCCGACCACCCCCGCCACCGCTCGGTGCACCCCCGTCATCGCTCGGTGTGCCCCAGCTACCGCTCGGTGTGCCCCCGCTAGCGCTCGGTGTGCCCCGGCCCGCGCTGCGCGGCCTGCGCCACCAGCGTGTCGCGGATCTCCTTGAGCACCTCCAGCTCGGACACCTCGATGATCTCGTGCGTGCCCTCCCGCGCCTTCCTGCGCGCCTCCTGCCGGGCCAGGTACTTCGCCATCGGCAGCACCATCAGGAAGTAGACCACCGCCGCCGTGATCACGAAGCTCAGCGCCGCCCCGAGGACGGTGCCCCAGAGGATCATGACCCCGCCGGTGACGGGTCCGTCCGCCGCCACCTTGCACGGTCCCTTGAGACAGGAGCTGTAGCTGTCGAGGTTCTTGGTGCCGATCGCTCCGACCAGCGGGTTGATGACACCCTTCACCACCGCGTTGACGATGTTGGTGAAGGCGGCGCCGATGACCACCGCGACCGCCAGGTCGACGACGTTGCCGCGCATCAGGAAGGCCTTGAAGCCCTGCCAGACGCCCGGATCCTTCTGCTCGCTCACCTCGTGGTCTCTCCTCATCACATGGACAGCTTGTGGAACAAACAGTTCCGCAACCTACGGCAGGGCCGGGCGGCCCTGTCCAGTCCGGGCGCCGCGAGGAGGGACTCGACAGCGATTCGCGCACCGCGCGCAAGACGTCGTTCAGCACAGCGTCACCGCCAGCCGGGAGGTGGTGCTCGCGCCCGCCAGCCGCGTCGCGACGGCGCGCGGCACGGACAGGACGATCAGCGCCCCGGCGACGGCGTCGCCGTCCAGCGGATCGGGCACCTCGGTCACCAGCGCGCCGCGCGCGACCACCTCGGCCGCGCCGCCCGGCGCCGCCTCCTCCGCGGCGACCACGTCGATGCGGTCGCCGGGGTGGAGCAGTGCCGCCGTCGCCGCGTCGGCGATCCGCACCGGCGCGGACACCCGCTCGGCGGCCCGGCGTTCCGGCGCCCGGTCCGCCGCCGGGTGTCCGCGGGCCCGGTCGTCCTGCCCCGCGCCGCCCGGGGCCCGGGGGCCGGCGGCCACGAGGGCGGCGGCGACGAGCGCGAGCCCGAAAGCCAGGGCCCGTCGCCGCTGCCGTACGAACCGGCGCAGCCGATACCGGCCGCCGCGCACGCGAACGGGCGCGAAGAGCGGCACCTCGCAGGTCGGGGGAGCGTCCGTGCCGAGCGGGCGAGGAGGCAGCGGACCGGGGGAGGACGCGGAGGGCTGTGCGGGGGCCGGTTCGGAGGACGGGGCAAAGGACACGGGGACCACCACCTGTGACGACGGATCGGTTGCCGCCACGATGACGCTCCGGGCCGCCGCCCGCTCCGGCCCGTGCACGACCGACGCGTTGTGGAAAACTCCCTCACCCGAACGGGAAGTTCCGCGGCGAGCCCCGCCCGCCCCGCCCGCCCCGCCCACCCCGACCGCGCCGCCCGGCCCGAGCCGCCCCGGCCGTGACCGCCCCGGACGGGACGCCGCCGACCCCGCTCACCGCTACGGCAGCGCGAACCCCGGATCCATCCCACCCAGCGCGTTCACGCACAGACAGTCCCGCTCCTCGTTCGCGGGCAGCGCCGCCACGGCGTCGAAGAGCACCCCGCGCAGCCGGTCCACGTTCGCCGCGAACACCCGCAGCACCTCGTCGTGCGAGACGCCCTCCCCGGTCTCGGCGCCCGCGTCGAGGTCGGTGACCAGGTTCATCGAGGTGTAGCAGAGCTCCAGCTCACGGGCGAGCGCCGCCTCGGGATGACCCGTCATGCCCACCACCGACCAGCCCTGCGCCTGGTGCCACAGCGATTCGGCGCGGGTGGAGAACCGGGGCCCCTCGATCACGACGAGCGCACCGCCGTCCACCGGCTCCCAGTCCCGTCCGCGCGCGGCTTTCAGGGCGGCCGAGCGCCCGGCGGGGCAGTAGGGGTCGGCCAAGGACACGTGCACCACGTTCGGCACGGTGCCGTCGGGCAGCGGCAGCCCGTCGAAGTACGTCGACGTCCGGGACTTGGTGCGATCGACGAGCTGGTCGGGGACGAGCAGCGTGCCGGGCCCGTACTCGGGACGCAGCCCGCCCACCGCGCAGGGACCGAGTACCTGGCGCACGCCGACCGACCGCAGGGCCCACAGGTTGGCCCGGTAGTTGATCCGGTGGGGCGGAAGATGGTGGCTTCGGCCGTGCCGGGGCAGGAACGCGACCCGACGGCCGGCGATCTCGCCGAGGAAGAGGGAGTCGCTGGGGGCTCCGTACGGCGTGTCCACCTGGAGCTCGGTCACGTCGTCGAGGAACGAGTAGAAGCCTGAGCCGCCGATTACACCGATCTCTGCGTTCGCCATGACCAGCACAGTAGCCCCCGTGGGCGCGGCGGCAGGAGGTGGTGCCGGAAAGACCGGGGACCCCACCGGCCGTACGGCGGTGGGGTCCCGTGAGTGTGTGCGCGCCTCAGGCGGCGGTGGTGCTGGACGAGCTTCCGGTGCTCGACGCCTTCGAGTCCGAGGACGAGGACGAGGAAGACGACCCGGACGACGAGGACGCCGTGGAGGAGGACGTCGAGGACGACCCCGTCGACGCCGGCGCGCTGCTCGACGAGGAGCCGCGGCTGTCGTTGCGGTAGAAGCCGGAGCCCTTGAAGACGATGCCGACCGCGGAGAACACCTTCTTCAGGCGTCCCTGGCAGTTGGGGCACTCGGTCAGGGCGTCGTCGGTGAACTTCTGCACCGCCTCGAGGCCCTCGCCGCACTCGGTGCACTGGTACTGGTAGGTCGGCACTGTCTTCCTCCTGGCACTCTCACTCGATGAGTGCTAACGACGGTCCATAGTGACGTATTCCTCGGGATCAGTCCACTGTCACCGGCGCGCGGTGACCGACGCCACGTGCGACGGTGCGGCTCCGGGGCCGGGCGTCCAGCCGCGACCGGAGCGCGATCAAGGTCACCAGCGCGAGCGCCGTGCCGCCGAGCGGGACCAGGAATCCGGCGCCGCCCCAGAAGCGGTCCTCCAGTTGTCCGGCGACCGTGACGGCAGCCGCCTGACCGAGCGCCACCGCGCCCGTCAGCCAGGTGAAGGCCTCGGTGCGGGCCCCCGCCGGGACCAGGCTCTCGACCAGGGTGTAGCCGGTGATCAGGGCGGGCGCGATGCACATGCCGACGAGCAGGCCGAGCGCGGCGAGCAGCGGCACGGACTGTGCCGCCCACAGGCCGGCGGCGGCCAGCGCGAGCGCGCCGTAGCCGACGACCAGGCGGCGCTGCGGGGCCGCCCTCCAGGCGATGGCGCCGCACACGATGCCGGCGAGCATGTTGCCCGCCGCGAAGGTCCCGTACAGCACGCCGTTCAGGCCGGGCCGGCCGATCGACTCGCTGAACGCGGCCAGCGACACCTGCATGCCTCCGAAGACGGAGCCGATGCCGAGGAACGCCACGGCCAGCACCCGCACCCCGGGGACGCGCAGCGCCGAGCCGTGCTCCACGCGCGCGTGCCCCTTGCCGCCGACCGTCGGCTGGGTGCTCTTCTGCGCGGCGAACAGCAGGCCGCCCACCAGGGTCAGCGCGGCCTCCGTCACCAGCCCGGCCGCCGGGTCGACGGCGGTGCACAGGGCGGTGGCCAGCAGCGGGCCCACCACGAAGGTCAGCTCGTCCGTGACGGACTCGAAGGCCGCGGCGGTGGTCATCAGGGGGGAGCCCTGGAGCTTCACGCCCCAGCGGGCGCGCACCATGGGGCCGATCTGCGGGACCGAGGCGCCGGTGGGGACGGCCGCCGCGAACAGCGCCCACAGGGGGGCGTCCGCGAGGGCGAGCGCCGTCAGGGTGAGGCCGGCCAGGGCGTGCACGAGCACGCCCGGGAGCAGCACCGCGCGCTGTCCGAAACGGTCGGCCAGGCGCCCGGTCCAGGGCGCGAACAGGGCCATGGAGACGCCGGTGACGGCCGCGGCGGCGCCTGCCGCGCCGTACGAGCCGGTGGTGTGCTGCACCAGCAGCACGATGGAGATCGTCAGCATCGCGAACGGCTGGCGCGCCGCGAAGCCGGGGAGCAGGAACGTCCAGGCGCCGCGCGTGCGCAGCAGTTGCCCGTAGCCCGGGCGGGAGGACTTCGACGAGGTGACCGTGGACGCCACGGCCCTTGCCTTTCTGCCGCCTGGTAGCGCGACCCACTTGTGGGGGGCCGGGGCGCCGAGAGCTGTCCTCTTGCGCTGACTGCGGTAGATACCGGCGCGCACTGCGTCGAAGAGCGTTTCCGGCCGCCATACGGTCGCGCCAGCTCTGCGTCAGGCAGAGTTGGTTCGATCTGGGTGACACCTGCATCGTACAGGGGTGGACGGCTGGTGCGCCTGTGAAAGCGAGCACCATCCGCCCCGCCGACCTGCGATTAGCTCGCCCCGTTCGTTCCCAGCCAGCCGGCCAGCTTGCCCCCGCGCCCGACCGCGCGCAGCCGCCGCTCGGCCGCGTCCCGGACCGGGTCCGTGGCCACCACCAGCAGTTCGTCGCCCCGGCGCAGCACGGTGGTCGGCAGCGGCACGAACGACGTGCCCTCCCGGACGACGAGGGTGACCGCGGCCCCGGCCGGGAGCCGCAGCTCGTTGATCTCGACGCCGTGCATCTTCGATCCGCGCGGGATGCTGACGGAGAGCAGGTGCCCGCGCAGCTGTTCCAGGGGAGCGGACTCGATGCCCAGGTCGGCGGCGGCCTCCGAGCCCTCGCGCAGATGCAGGGCGCGCGCCAGCCAGGGCAGTGTCGGCCCCTGGATCAGGGTGTAGACCACGACCAGCACGAAGACGATGTTGAAGATGCGACGGCTGCCGTCGACGCCGGCCACCATGGGGATGGTGGCCAGGATGATGGGCACGGCGCCGCGCAGTCCGGCCCAGGACATGAGCGCCTGTTCCGGCCATGGCACCCGGAACGGCACGAGGCACAGCACGACGCTCAAGGGGCGCGCCACCATGGTGAGCACCAGCCCGATGACGAGGGCGGGCAGGATGTCGTCGCCGAGCTCGTGCGGGGTGACCAGCAGGCCGAGCAGGACGAACATGCCGATCTGGGCGATCCAGCCGAGGCCTTCGGCGAACCCGCGCGTGGCGGGCCAGTGCGGCAGGCGCGCGTTGCCCATCACCATCGAGGCGAGGTAGACGGCGAGGAAGCCGCTGCCGTGCGCCAGGGCGCCGGCCGCGTAGGCGGCGACGGCGATCGCCATCACGGCGATCGGGTACAGGCCGGAGGCGGGCAGGGCCACGTGCCGCAGCCCCCAGGAGCCCAGCCAGCCCACCGCGAGGCCGATGGCGGCGCCGATGGCGAGTTCCAGCAGTATCTTGCCGACCAGCACGTACCAGTGCTCGAACGGTCCGGCCGTGGAGAACGAGACGACCAGGATGACCACGGGGGCGTCGTTGAAGCCGGACTCGGCCTCCAGCGTGCCGGTCACGCGCGGGGGCAGCGGGATCTTGCGCAGTACCGAGAAGACCGCCGCCGCGTCGGTGGAGGAGACCACCGCCCCGATGATGAGCGCCTGCCGCCAGTCCAGTCCGACCAGGTAGTGCGCCGCCGTCGCGGTGACCCCGACGCTCGCCGCGACGCCGACCAGCGCCAGTGCGGTGGCGGCGGGCAGGGCGGGCCTGATCTCCTTCCACTTCGTGCTGAGACCGCCCTCGGACAGGATCACGACCAGGGCCGCGTACCCGATGACCTGGGTCAGGGCGGCGTTGTTGAAGTGGATGTCGCCGATCCCGTCCTGGCCCATGAGCACGCCGATGCCCAGGTACACGAGCAGGCTGGGGAGCCCGCTGCGCGAGGAGATCCGGACCGCGGCCACGGCGACGAGCAGGACGAGCGAGCAGACGAGCAGGAGTTCGTTGAGGTCGTGGATGTTCAGCGGCCGGTTCCTTCCCCTCACGCAGGTACTTCGTTACCTTACCTAACTCTTGACGATTTCTTGACGCTCGCCCGGGCAAGATCGAACGTCAGTCCGCGCTGGTTCCCCACTCCGCGTCAAGGGCCGCCGGGCCCTGCGCCTATGGTTGCTCCAGCACTCCAGTACCGCCTGCCGCTCGCGTTAGGACAGCAAGGACAGCGATGCCCCCCAACACCACCGCCTCAACGGGTCAGCAGCCCGGCAAGTCCGGCAGGAAGAAGGGGCGAAAAGCCCGACTGTTCGTGCTCGTCCTGGTGCTGGCCGTCATCGGCGGCGTCGCCTACGGCGCGTACTGGTCCATCAGCACGGTGCGTGCCTCCTTCCCGCAGACCAAGGGCTCGATCACACTGCAGGGCCTGACCGCACCCGTCGACGTGAAGCGCGACGGCAACGGCATCCCGCAGATCTATGCCTCCTCCGACGACGACCTGTTCATGGCCCAGGGCTATGTCCAGGCCCAGGACCGTTTCTACGAGATGGACGTCCGCCGGCACATGACATCCGGCCGCCTGTCGGAGATGTTCGGCAAGAGCCAGGTCGACAACGACGAGTTCCTGCGCACGCTGGGCTGGCAGCGGACCGCGCAGAAGGAGTACGACACCAAGCTGTCCGACGCCACCAAGAAGTACCTCCAGGCGTACGCCGCCGGGGTCAACGCCTACCTGGAGGGCAAGGACGCCGAGGACATCTCCCTGGAGTACGCCGCGCTCGGCTTCAGCAACGACTACAAGCCCGGGAAGTGGACCCCGGTCGACTCGGTGGCGTGGCTGAAGGCGATGGCCTGGGACCTGCGCGGCAACATGCAGGACGAGATCGACCGCTCCCTGATGACCAGCCGCCTTGGCCCGAAGCAGGTCGAGGACCTGTATCCGCGCTACCCGTACGACCGGAACCGGGTCGTCGTCCAGCAGGGCCGCTACGACGAGGTCTCCGGGACGTTCGACGGCGGCGCGGACGGCACCGCCGAGGAGGGCACGGGCGACGGCGGCGCGGACGGCACGTCGGAAGTCCCCGCGGGCGGCACCGGGACGTCCGCGGACGCCTCGGGGCTGCAGAGCCAGCTCGCGGGCCTCTACGACGAACTGGAGGACCTGCCCGAGGCCGTCGGTGTCAACGGCAACGGCATCGGCTCCAACTCGTGGGTCGTCGGCGGCGAGCACACCATCACCGGCAAGCCGCTGCTCGCCAACGACCCGCACCTGTCGGCGTCGCTGCCGTCCGTCTGGTACCAGATGGGCCTGCACTGCCGCACGGTCTCCGACAAGTGCCGGTACGACGTCTCCGGCTACACCTTCGCGGGCATGCCGGGCGTGATAATCGGTCACAACCAGGACATCTCCTGGGGCATGACCAACTCCGGTGCCGACGTCACCGACCTCTACCTGGAGAAGCTCACCGGGGACGGCTACCTCTACGACGGCAAGGTGAAGCCGTTCACCACGTACGAGGAGACCATCAAGGTCGCCGGCGGCACCCCCAAGAAGATCGTGGTCCGCGAGACCAACAGCGGCCCCCTGCTGTCCGACCGCGACGACGAGCTCGTGAAGGTCGGCCGCAAGGCCACCGTCGACACCGCGGCCCCCGACCGCGGCGACGGCTACGGCATCTCGCTGCGCTGGACCGCGCTGGAGCCGGGCAGGACCATGGACGCCCTGTTCGCGATGAACAAGGCCGCCGACTGGGACGACTTCCGCGCCGCCTCTGCCCTGTTCGAGGTGCCCTCGCAGAACCTCGTCTACGCCGACACCGAGAACCACATCGGCTACACCCTGCCGGGGAAGATCCCCACGCGCGCCAAGGGCCACGACGGCTGGGTCCCGGCGCCCGGCTGGGACTCGCGGTACCGCTGGACCGGGTACGTCGAGCAGGACGAACTGCCCCACGAGTACGACCCGGACCGCGGCTACATCGTCACGGCCAACCAGGCGGTCGTCGGCGAGGACTACCCGTACACGCTGACCACGGACTGGGGCTACGGCACCCGCAGCCAGCGGATCACCGACCTGGTCGAGTCCAAGCTCAAGGGCGGCGGCAAGGTCTCCACCGAGGACATGCGGCAGATGCAGATGGACAGCAGCAGCGAGATCGCCAAGCTGCTCGTCCCGCAACTGCTGAAGATCGACGTCGGGAACAAGGACGTACGCGACGCCCAGAAGCTCCTGGAGGGCTGGGACTACACCCAGGACGCGGACTCGGCGGCCGCCGCCTACTTCAACTCGGTCTGGCGCAACGTCCTCAAGCTCGCGTTCGGCAACAAGCTGCCCAAGGAACTGCGCGTCCAGGGCCAGTGCCTGTGGGTCGAACCGGTCGACACCACCGGCCCGGTGGACGACGACCGGCGGGTGCGCGAGTGCGGACAGCGCGACGCCGACCAGGCCCAGCCGGACGGCGGCGACCGCTGGTTCGAGGTGGTGCGCACCCTCATGGCCGACGAGGACAGCGAGTGGTGGACGACCCCCAAGTCGGGCACCCGCCCCGGCGCCGACGACCGTGACGGCCTGTTCAAGCGCGCCATGATCGACGCCCGCTGGGAGCTGACCGCCAAGCTCGGCAAGGACATCGACAGCTGGAGCTGGGGCCGGCTGCACCGGCTGTTCCTGAAGAACCAGACCATGGGCACCAGCGGCCCCGGCTTCCTGCAGTACGCCCTCAACCGCGGCCCCTGGGAGCTCGGCGGCGGCGAGGCGACGGTCAACGCGACCGGCTGGAACGCCGCGGGCGGCTACGGCGTCGTCTGGGTGCCGTCGATGCGGATGGTGGTCAACCTCGACGACTTCGACAAGTCGAAGTGGATCAACCTCAGCGGCGCCTCCGGGCACGCCTACAACGCCCACTACACCGACCAGACGGGCAAGTGGGCCAAGGGCGAGCTGCTGGACTGGTCGTTCACGAAGCAGGCGGTCGACTCGCACACGGACGACACCCTCGTCCTCAAGCCCTGACCTCCTGACGGCGACGCCAAAAGGGCCCTCCACGCGCGCGTGGAGGGCCCTTTTGGCGTCCGGGCGCCTCAGCTTCCGGGGCGCGAGAAGCGGCGCACCCCCGAGGGCGTCACCACCGCGTGCACGGGCCGGTCGTGCGGCTCGGCGGGGACGCGCGCGAGGACCTCCGCGTCGTACAGCAGCACCACCAGCG
This sequence comes from Streptomyces sp. NPDC089424, assembly GCF_044749345.1. Lineage (NCBI taxonomy): Bacteria > Bacillati > Actinomycetota > Actinomycetes > Kitasatosporales > Streptomycetaceae > Streptomyces > Streptomyces sp. NPDC089424. Next base: position 236,864 of record NZ_JBIVHU010000011.1, on the reverse strand, counting down.
CCGGACGGCCGCCCGCGCGCTCCAGCCGCGCCAGGACGCGGTCGTAGGAGCCGCCGCCGCGCCCCAGCCGCATCCCGCGCGCGTCCACCGCCAGTCCCGGCAGCAGCACCGCGTCGGCACCCGTCACCGCGTCCGGGCCGAGGCGCTCGCCGGCGGGCTCCAGGAGCGCCATCCTGCTCCCGTGGCGCACGCGCGTCAGGGCGTCCTCCCCGGCGTAGGCGCCCCAGTCGAGGTCGTTGTCGGGCAGCAGCACCGGAAGCAGGACGCGCACGCCCCGCGCGCGCAGCGCGTCCAGGAGCGCGAGGGTGCCGGGTTCGGCGCCCACGGAGACGTACGCCGCCACCGTGCGCGCGTGCGCCAGCTCCTCCAGTTCGAGCGCGTTCCGCGCCAGCGCGGCCGCCGCATCCTGCACGTCACCTGCGGTCAACCTGTTCCTCACCGCGAGGAGCTCTGCGCGCAATGTGCGCTTGTCAGGCTCGCTCGTGTGTCCGAGGTGACTCATGGGTGACTCCCGTTCCGTAAACAAAGTGCTCATATGAGTGCGTACTGACCGGAGCGGCGGATTCCCCGCAAAGTCACCGGATATGGTGGCGAGCATGACTCAGGCGCAACCACGGATCAGCAAGGCTGTCATTCCCGCAGCAGGCCTCGGCACCCGGTTCCTGCCGGCCACCAAGGCCACTCCCAAGGAGATGCTGCCGGTGGTCGACAAGCCGGCGATCCAGTATGTGGTCGAGGAGGCCGTGGCGGCCGGTCTCGACGACGTCCTCATGATCACCGGCCGCAACAAGCGCCCTCTCGAGGACCACTTCGACCGCAACTACGAGCTCGAGTCGGCCCTGGGGAAGAAGGGTGACGCCGCGCGGCTGGCCAAGGTCCAGGAGTCGAGCGACCTCGCGACCATGCACTACGTCCGCCAGGGCGACCCCAAGGGTCTCGGCCACGCCGTCCTGTGCGCGGCCCCGCACGTCGGCGACGCGCCCTTCGCGGTGCTCCTCGGCGACGACCTCATCGACCCGCGCGACCCCCTCCTGCAGCGCATGATCGAGGTCCAGGAGCAGCACGGCGGCAGCGTGATCGCGCTCATGGAGGTGGCGCCCGAGCAGATCCACCTCTACGGCTGCGCGGCCGTCGAGGCCACCGTCGACGCCGACGTGGTGAAGGTGAGCGACCTGGTCGAGAAGCCGGACGCCGCCGACGCCCCCTCGAACTACGCGATCATCGGCCGCTACGTCCTCGACCCGCGTATCTTCGGCGTCCTGCGCGAGACCGAGCCCGGCCGCGGCGGTGAGATCCAGATCACGGACGCCCTCCAGCAGCTCGCCGCCGACGAGAAGGTGGGCGGCCCGGTGCACGGCGTCGTCTTCAAGGGCCGCCGCTATGACACCGGTGACCGCGGCGACTACCTGCGTGCCATTGTCCGACTCGCGTGCGAACGTGAGGACCTGGGCCCGGACTTCCGGACCTGGCTTCGCAGTTACGTCACCGAGGAGATGTAGCCCCTTGAGCACCGCCGCGCCCCGTGCCACCGGCCAGGACCACCTGTGGTCGGTGGACGAACACCTGGAGGACATCCTCGAGACCGTCCGCCCCCTCGAACCCATCGAGCTGCAACTGCTCGACGCCCAGGGCTGCGTCCTGGTCGAGGACGTCACGGTGCCGGTCTCCCTGCCCCCGTTCGACAACAGCTCCATGGACGGGTACGCGGTACGGGTCGCGGATGTCGCGGGCGCGAGCGAGGAGTTCCCGGCGGTCCTGGAGGTCGTCGGGGACGTCGCCGCGGGCCAGGCGGACCTGTCGAGCGTGGGGCCGGGCCAGGCCGCCCGCATCATGACCGGCGCCCCGCTGCCGCCCGGCGCGGAGACGGTGGTGCCCGTGGAGTGGACCGACGGGGGCCTCGGTGAGGGCCCCGTCAGCGGCATGCGGGCGCGCAGCCTCGGACCCGAGGACGCCTCCGGGCAGGTGCGCGTGCACCGGCCGGCCGCAGCACGCGCGCATGTGCGCGCGAAGGGCAGCGACGTGAAGGCCGGCGACCGTGCCCTGGACGCGGGCACCGTCCTCGGCCCGCCGCAGATCGCGCTGCTGGCCGCGATCGGCCGCGGCACCGTGCGCGTGCGCCCCCGCCCGCGCGTGGTCGTCCTGTCCACCGGCAGTGAGCTGGTCCCGCCCGGCGAGGGCCTGGGCGACGGCCAGATCTACGACTCCAACAGCTTCGCCCTCACCGCGGCCGCCCGCGACGCCGGCGCCATCGCCTACCGGGTGGGCGCCGTCGCCGACGACGTCGAGACGCTGCGCACCACGATCGAGGACCAGCTCGTCCGCGCCGACCTGATGGTCACCACCGGCGGCGTGAGCGTCGGGGCCTACGACGTCGTCAAGGAGGCCCTGTCGCACGTCGGCGACGAGGACGAACCCGGCAGCGGCATCGAGTTCCGCAAGCTCGCGATGCAGCCCGGCAAGCCCCAGGGCTTCGGCTCCATCGGCCCCGACCACACCCCGCTGCTCGCCCTCCCGGGCAACCCGGTGTCGTCGTACGTCTCCTTCGAACTGTTCGTCCGCCCCGCGATCCGGACCCTCATGGGGCTGCCCGAGGTGCACCGCCCGCGGGCCCGGGCGACCCTGACGGCCGACAAGGCCCTCACCTCGCCGAAGGGGCGCCGGCAGTTCCTGCGCGGCAGCTACGCCGACGGCCGGGTGACGCCGGTCGGCGGCGCCGGCTCCCACCTGGTCGCCGCCCTGGCGCACGCCGACGCCCTGATCGTCGTCCCCGAGGACACGGAGTCCGTGGCGCCGGGCGCCGAGGTCGAGGTGGTCCTGCTCGGCTGACCGCCCCGGGTTGGCGGTACCGTGTCGCGCACAACAGGTCCGTGCGCCGCACCGCGACGGGCCCGGACCGGGAGCGCCACACCATGACCGTGCCTTCCCGGGGGGAGACCCCCGGACCGCCTGCGCAGGACCATCTGACGCACCTCGACGACGCGGGCGCCGCCCGCATGGTAGACGTCTCGGACAAGGACGTCACCGCGCGCACCGCGCGCGCGAGCGGGCGGGTCCTCGTCTCGCCCCGTGTGATCGAGTTGCTGCGCGGTGAAGGGGTCCCCAAGGGCGACGCGCTCGCCACCGCGCGGATCGCGGGGATCATGGGCGCCAAACGGACGCCGGACCTGATCCCGCTGTGCCACCCGTTGTCGGTGTCGGGTGTGACACTGGATCTGTCGGTCGCGGACGACGCCGTGGAGATCCACGCGACGGTGCGCACCACGGACCGCACGGGTGTCGAGATGGAGGCGCTCACCGCGGTCTCCGTCGCCGCGCTGACCGTGATCGACATGGTGAAGGCGGTCGACAAGGGAGCGGTCATCACGGACGTGCGGGTGGAGGAGAAGACGGGCGGCAAGTCGGGCGACTGGAGCAGGGCATGACGGACGACTCGGCGCTCGGCGGCGCCCTCCTGGCGCCGTACGCCGCTCTGGTGGTGACGGCGTCCAACCGGGCGGCCGCCGGGGTCTACGAGGACAAGGGCGGCCCGTTGATCGCCGCCGCCCTCAAGGGTCTCGGGTTCGCCGTCGACGGCCCGCAGGTCGTCCCGGACGGGGATCCGGTGCAGGCCGCGCTGCGGGCGGGCGTCGAAGCCGGCTACGACGTGATCGTCACCACCGGCGGCACCGGCGTCTCGCCCACCGACCGCACCCCGGAGGCCACCCGCGCCGTGCTCGACCGGGAGGTGCCGGGCATCGCGGAGGCGATCCGGGCCCACGGACGGGACAAGGTGCCCACCGCCGCGCTCTCCCGGGGTCTGGCCGGGGTCGCGGGCGGGACCCTCGTCGTCAACCTGCCCGGCTCGTCCGGCGGGGTGCGCGACGGACTCGCCGTGCTGGAACCCCTGCTGGTCCACGCCGTCGACCAGATCCGCGGCGGTGACCACCCCAGACCCTCCGATGGGGGTGCGAGCTGAACAGCCCGTCCTGGCCCGTCGTACTGGTGGATGGCGAGGTCGTCCTCCGGCCGATAAAGCTGCGCGACCAGCGGGCCTGGCGCGAGGTCAACCGGCGCAACCGCGACTGGCTGCGTCCCTGGGAGGCGACCATCCCGCCGCCCACGCCCGCCGGCCCGATCACCCACCGGCCGACGTACCGCCAGATGGTCCGCCATCTGCGGTCCGAGGCGAACGCGGGGCGGATGCTGCCGTTCGTCATCGAGTACCAGGGGCGCCTCGTCGGGCAGTTGACGGTCGCCGGGATCACCTGGGGCTCCATGTGCTCGGGGCACGTCGGCTACTGGGTGGACGAGTCGGTGGCCGGCCGTGGCGTGATGCCGACGGCCGTGGCGCTCGCCGTCGACCACTGTTTCCGGACCGTCGGCCTCCACCGCATCGAGGTGTGCATTCGCCCGGAGAACGGGCCCAGCCGCCGGGTGGTGGAGAAACTCGGATTCCGCGAGGAGGGGCTGCGGCCCCGTTATCTCCACATCGACGGTGCCTGGCGGGATCATCTGGTCTTCGCGCTCACCGCCGAGGAAGTCCCTGAGGGGCTGCTGGCGCGCTGGCGACGCGCCCGCGCGCGGAACGCCCCGGGGAACGCGCGGGACCTGCCCCGGAACTCGCAGAACGCGCCCGGGAATCCAGCCTGACCCTGAAATTGAATAAGTGTTCGAAAATGATCGGTTGGTGACCGGTCCGGAGGCATTGAATTCGCGGGTGCGCCAGCCTGGTGATCGCATCGGTCACAAAAAAAGCTCGAAATATCAGCCAGATCGTGCGACACACCGGCTCAATTGGCAGATGGCCTCACACAAACCCCTCTACCGTGTGAGGCGTGAGCAGCAGCGGCCTCATCTACGCAGTCATTGTCGGGGCCTGGGCCGCCTACTTGGTGCCGATGTGGCTCCGTAGGCAGGACGAGCTGAACGAGGCCCGTCCGACGGAACGCTTCAGCACAGCCATCCGGTTGCTGTCCGGACGGGCGGGCATGGAGCGCCGATACGCCAAGGACCTGCGGGCGCGCTCCACCGACGAGGGGGAGCCCGGCTTCGACGACCCGGACGCGGTCACCGACTCGGTGGACGTCCGGGCCTTCGCCATGCCCCCGACCCGCCCGCAGGCGGGCACGGTCGTCGAGGCGGCGAAAGCCGTGCCGGCGTCCGAGTCCCGCGAGTCCGGTACCGCCCCGGCCCGCGCGGACGTCCCCGCGCCCGCGCCCCCACGCAAGCCGATCCCGCCGGCCCGTCGCGCACCCGGTGCGGAGGCGGCCGCGGCACGCGCCCGGCGCACGAAGGTGCTGGCGCGCCGCAGGCGCACCACCATCATGCTCTTCCTCGCCTTCACGCTCGGCGCGGTCGTCGCGGCGGTCGGCGGCCTGACGTTCCTGTGGGCGCCCGGGGTGCCCGCCGTGCTGCTCAGCGGGTACATCGTGTACCTGCGGGCGCAGGAACGCCGTCGGTTCGCGTACCAGATGGACCGGCGCCAGGCGGAGGCCGCGGCGCAGCGGCTCCGTGAGCGGACGCGGCAGCCGCGCCGGCACGCGGTGGCCGAGACGGAGGCCGACGAGCCCGAGGAGGGGCACGAACCGGAGACCGACGCCGGGCTCTCGGCGCTGGCCGCGGACCGGCGGGCGCTGGTGGAGCAGACCGACCACGCCGAGTGGGTCGACCAGCAGCGGGAGCGGCAGCGCCGGCCCGGGCACGGTGAGAGCTGGGACCCCGTGCCGGTGCCGTTGCCGACGTACGTGACGGCGCCGGTCGCGCCACGCGCCACCTCGGAGGTGGATCTCGGGGCCCTGGACGCCTGGAGCTCGGCGCGGTCGGGCCCGGCGGCGCAGGGGCAGGAGACCCCCGTGGGCTCGCCGGAGCGCGCCGCCGGGACGACACCTGCCGCCTCCGCCGCCTCCGCCGCCTCCCCGGCCGATGCCGGGGAGCGGGGGCGGTCGGGGGCGACGGACGGCGCGGCGGACGGCGCGAGCGACAAGGCGGACGGTGAGGGGCGCGGGGACGCGCGGCGCCGGGCGGCCTCGGCGCGGCGGGCACGCGAGCGTGGCCGTACGCCGCTGTTCGACCAGTACGAGGAGGGGGAGCGGCCGCGGGCGGCCAACGAGTAGCCCGCACCGCTCCGGCCCCGGGTCCAGCGGGAACGGATTTCCAAGCACCCCGATCGGGGTGCTAAAGTTTCACTCGTTGCAAGGGCCTGTGGCGCAGTCTGGTAGCGCACCTCGTTCGCATCGAGGGGGTCTGGGGTTCAAATCCCCACAGGTCCACGCAGCATAGAGCCCCGTCGGGAATCCCGACGGGGCTCTAGCGCGTTCCCGGCGTCCGCGAGGGCCCGGTGACGGGCCCTCAAGTGGCGCGCGTCACAGGGGCTTCGCGAAGCAGCGGCTCGACTCGTGGAAGCGGTAGTAGCCGAACTTGGTGCACGGCTCGTAGCCGCTGGAGCTGTACAGGGCGATGGCCTCGGGCTGTTCGGTGCCGGTCTCCAGGACCATCCGGACGCGGCCGGCGGCGCGGGCGTCCTCCTCCAGCGCGGCGAGCATCCGCCGGGCGAGGCCGCGGCCGCGCAGCTCCCTGATCACGTACATCCGCTTCAGTTCCGCGTCGCCGTTCTCGTTGCCCTCGTCGTTCTTGTCCTGGCTGCGCCAGCCGCCGGTGGCGACGGGGCGGTCGGACTCGTCGTAGGCGATCAGGTACACGCCGTTCGGCGGCCGGAAGTCCGACGGGTCGAGAACGGTGGCGTCGCCGCCGTCGCCGTAGCGCTCGTGGTACTCGGCCTGGACCTCGTCGTTGAGCTTCACGGCGTCGGGATGGTCGAAGGGGACGAGGCGTATATTCATGCTGAGGATCGTACACCTATGCAGAGTAGGAATCTGGACTTCGTCCAGTGTGCCGGTAGGGTGCGGCCCGTGCTCACTGTGACCTCTGTGAATGTGAACGGGCTGCGGGCCGCGGCGAAGAAGGGCTTCGTGGAATGGCTCGCGGCGACCCAGGCGGATGTGCTGTGCCTGCAGGAGGTGCGCGCCGAACCGCAGCAGCTGCCCGAGCACGTGAGGGCGCCGGAGGGCTGGCACGTGACGCACGCGCCCGCGGCGGCCAAGGGGCGCGCGGGGGTCTCCCTGTACACCCGGCGTGAGCCGGACGCGGTGCGCGTCGGGTTCGGGTCGAGCGAGTTCGACGCCGGCGGGCGGTACGTCGAGGCCGACCTGCCCGGTGTGACGGTCGCCTCCCTCTACCTCCCCTCGGGCGAGGTGGGCACCGAGCGCCAGGACGAGAAGGCGCGCTTCATGGGCGAGTTCCTCGCCCATCTCAAGGGCCTGAGGGAACGGGCCGCGGCCGACGGGCGCGAGGTGGTCGTCTGCGGCGACTGGAACATCGCCCACCAGCGGGCGGACCTGAAGAACTGGCGCGGCAACACCAGGAACTCCGGCTTCCTGCCGGAGGAACGCGACTGGCTCACCTCGGTGTTCGACCCCGGGGCCGGCGGCTACGTCGACGTCGTACGCGCCCTGCATCCGGACGTCGAGGGGCCGTACACCTGGTGGTCGTACCGGGGGCGGGCGTTCGACAACGATTCGGGATGGCGCATCGACCTCCACGTGGCCACGCCCGGGCTCGCCCGCCGGGCGCTCAAGGCGTACGTGGAGCGCGCGGCCACCCACGGCGAGCGCTGGTCGGACCACGCGCCGGTGACAGTGGTCTACGACCGGTAGAGGCCGTCCGCCCTAGCGTGTGCCGCGCATGCGGCGGTCCAGGGCCAGGGAGAGTTCCGCCTCCACCACGCTGCGGGCCAGGGGGCGCAGGCGGGGCAGGTCCTCCTCCGGGGCGTGCCGCAGGACCAGGGTGGCGAAGAGTTCGGCCAGGGCGTCGGCGTGGGCGCGTACCTCCTTGCCCGCCCGGAGGACCTCCGCCAGCGGGATGCCCTCGCGGACCAGGGCCGAGGAGACGTCGAGCAGGCGGCGGCTGATGTGGACCAGTTCGTCGCCGTCGGTGCCCAGGTAGCCGAGGTCCATCGCGGCGGCCAGGTTCTCGGGGGTGACCTCGCCCTCGAAGCGTGCGGCGAGTTCCTCGGGGGTGAGGCGGACCGGTTCCTCCTCGGTGGGGGCGCCGATGCCGACGCCGAAGAGGTCGGCGACGTCGCGGCCCTGGTCGAAGGCCTCGGCGAGTTCCGCGATGCCGTTCAGGGTGTGGCCGCGTTCCAGCAGCGCGCCGATGGTGCGCAGCCGGGCCAGGTGGTGGTCGTCGTACCAGGCGATGCGGCCCTCGCGGCGGGGCGGCTGGATCAGCTTGCGTTCGCGGTAGAAGCGCAGGGTGCGCACCGTGATGCCGGCCAGCCGGGCCAGCTCCTCCATGCGGTACTCACGCTTCTCGGTCACCACCGCACCTTACGGTGTACCGCCGGTAACTTTCCTCGTACCGCCCCCTACCCATCAGTACGCCGCTCCTCTACTCTCCCGATTGTGCCAGTGAACACTGGCATGGTTCGCAGGGTCACGGAACGGCATGGAGGGGCGTCGGTATGTCCGAGCACGAACATGTACGGGTGGCGGTGGTCGGGTCGGGATTCGGTGGGCTCGGGGCCGCCGTGCGGCTGCGCCGCGAGGGGATCACCGACTTCGTCGTCCTGGAGCGCGCCGGCAGCGTCGGCGGCACCTGGCGGGACAACAGCTACCCCGGGTGCGCCTGCGACGTGCCCTCCCATCTGTACTCGTTCTCCTTCGCGCCCAACCCCGAATGGCCGCGCACCTTCTCCGGGCAGGAGCACATCCGCGCCTACCTGGAGCACGTCGCGGACGTCTTCGGACTGCGCCCGCACCTGCGCTTCGACTCCGAGGTCAAGCGGATGGCCTGGGACGGCGACGCGCTCAGGTGGGTGATCGAGACCGCCTCCGGCACCCTCACCGCCGACCTCGTCGTCTCCGCCACCGGACCGCTGTCCGACCCGAAGGTCCCCGACGTCCCCGGCCTCGACACCTTCCCCGGCAAGGTCTTCCACTCCGCCCGCTGGGACCACGAGGCCGACCTGCGAGGCAAGCGCGTCGCCATGGTCGGCACCGGCGCCTCCGCCATCCAGATCGTGCCCGCCCTCCAGCCCGAGGTAGGCCGGCTCACCCTCTTCCAGCGCACCCCGCCCTGGGTCATGCCCCGCATGGACCGCGCGATCAGCGGTGCCGAGCGCAGGCTGCACCGCGCGCTGCCGCTGACGGCCCGGCTCCGCCGCGGACTGCTGTGGGGCATCAGGGAGTTGCAGGTCCAGGCCTTCACCAAGCACCCGGGCGAGCTGGGTTTCGTGGAGCGGCTGGCCAAGCAGAACATGGCCCGAGCCATCAAGGACCCGGCCCTGCGCGCCAAGCTCACCCCGGACTACCGCATCGGTTGCAAGCGGATCCTGCTGTCCAGCGAGTACTATCCGGCGCTCGCCCGGCCGAACGTGGACGTCGTCGCGAGCGGGCTGAGCGAGGTCCGCGGCTCGACGGTCGTCGCGGCCGACGGCACCGAGGCCGAGGTCGACGCGATCGTCTTCGGCACCGGCTTCCATGTGACGGACATGCCGATCGCCGAGCGGGTCGTCGGGGCGGACGGCCGGACGCTCGCCGAGGTCTGGAAGGGCGGCATGGCGGCCCTGCGCGGCGCCTCGGCCGCCGGGTTCCCGAACTGGATGACGATCATCGGGCCCAACACCGGACTCGGCAACTCCTCCATGATCCTGATGATCGAGTCCCAGCTGAACTACTTGGCCGACTACGTGCGGCAGTTGGAGGTGCTCGGCGGACGGGTGGCCCTCGACGCCCGCCCCGAGGCCGTGAACGCCTGGAACCTGAACGTGCAGGAGCGGATGAAGCGCACGGTGTGGAACACCGGCGGCTGCAACAGCTGGTACCTGGACGCCTCCGGCCGCAACACGACCATCTGGCCCGGTACGACGAGCGAGTTCCGGCGCGCTACACGGCGCGTGGACCTCGCCGAGTACGAGGTGCTGCGCCCGTCCGCCGACCGGCCCGCCGGCGAGGTCACGGGGCAGGCTGCCGGCGACGCGACCGGCGACGCGACCGGCGACGCGACCGGCGACGCCACCGGCGAGGCCGTCCGGGAGGCCCTCGCATGAGCCGCCTCCCGCATGTCACCGCCGGCCCCTACGCGCCCCCCGTCCCGGCCCGCGAACTGAAGGTCACCTCCGCCGACGGCGCACCCCTGCACGTCGAGGTGCACGGACCCGACCACGCGCCGGCCGTCGTCCTCGTCCACGGCTGGACCTGCTCCACCGCGTTCTGGGCCGCGCAGATCCGGGCCCTGGCCGCGGACCACCGGGTCATCGCCTACGACCAGCGCGGTCACGGCCGCAGCCCCGCGAGCCCGCTGTGCAGCACGCAGGCCCTCGCCGACGACCTGGAGGCCGTGCTCGCCGCGACCCTCGTGACCGGGGAGCGGGCGGTGATCGCCGGGCACTCCATGGGCGGCATGACGGTGCTGGCGGCGGCCGGGCGGGAACACTTCCGGGCCCACGCGGCGGCCGTCCTGCTGTGCAGCACGGGCAGTTCGCGCCTGGTCGCCGAGTCGACCGTCCTGCCGATGCGGGCGGGACGGCTGCGGACATGGCTGACCGGGCACGTCCTCGGCTCCCGCGCGCCTCTCGGCCCGGTCACGGCGCCGGCGCGCAGGATCCTCAAGTACGCCACCATGGGCGCCGGTTCCGCCCCGCACATGGTGGAGGCATGCGCCCGGATCGTGCACGCCTGCCCGCGCACCGTGCGCCACTCCTGGTCGCGGGTGCTGGACCTGCTCGACCTCGACCACGGCGTAAGGGAGTTGCAGGTCCCCGCCGAGGTCGTCGTCGGCACGGGCGACCGGCTCACACCGCCGGTGCACGCCCGCGCGCTGGTCGCCGCGCTGCCACGGTGCGTCGGACTCACCGAGCTGCCCGGGCTCGGACACATGACACCGGTCGAGGCTCCCGAGCTGATCACCGGCAGGATTCGCGAACTCGTCACCACGTACGCGCCGGGGGAACCGGTCAAGGAGGGCGCATGAGCAGGGTCGGCCTGGAGGGGCAGGTCGCGGTCGTCACCGGGGCCGCGCGGGGCGTCGGGGAGCTGCTCGCCCGCAAGCTGTCGGCGCGCGGCGCCAAGGTGGCGCTGGTCGGCCTGGAGCCGGACGCGCTGAAGCAGGTCGCCGCGCGGCTGCACAGCGAGAGCGAGCACTGGTACGCCGACGTCACCGACCACGAGGCCATGGCGAAGGTCGCCCAGGAGGTCAAGGCGCGTTTCGGCAAGGTCGACCTCGTCGTCGCCAACGCGGGCGTCGCGAGCGGCGGGCCCTTCACCGACTCCGATCCGCAGGCCTGGCGGCGGGTCATCGAGGTCAATCTGATCGGGTCCGCGGTGACCGCCCGCGCCTTCCTGCCGGTGCTCACCGAGAGCCGGGGCTATCTGCTCCAGATCGCCTCCCTCGCCGCGATGACGCCGGCGCCGATGATGACCGCGTACTGCGCGTCCAAGTCGGGCGTCGAGGCGTACGCGCACAGTCTGCGCGCCGAGGTGGGCCACCAGGGCGTGAAGGTCGGGGTCGCGTATCTGTCCTGGACCGACACCGACATGGTGCGCGGGGCCGATCAGGACGACGTCATGCGGGAGTTGAGGCAGCGGCTGCCGTGGCCGTCGAACAAGACCTATCCGCTCGGGCCGGCCGTGGACCGGATCGTGGCCGGCATCGAGCACCGGTCCAGCCATGTGTACGGGCAGTGGTGGCTGCGCGGGATGCAGGGGGTGCGCGGGTACTTGCCGGCGCTCATCGCCACCGTGGGGCAGCGCGAGATGCGGCGGTTCGCGCCGCGGCTGCGCGGCATGCGCACGGGACTCGTGGGCGCGGGCGGCGAGGCCGACGAGCAGGCGCGTGCTACGCAGCGTAGTTGATCGAAATGCGTGCGTAGTCGCGCCGTGCAAATCTGGTCGAGGCCCCATCCCCCACCCACTACGGGAGTGAATCTCATGGGCATGAAGGACCAGTTCCAGGACAAGGCCGAGCGCATGCGGCAGCAGGCCAAGGAGCGCGCCGGGCAGGAGCGGGACGAGAAGCGCGAGCGTCCCTCCGAGCCGATGCGTGAGCGCGGCCGCCGCGACTCGGACCCGGAGCGGGAGCGGCAGGAGGCCGAGGACCGTTTCGCGCAGGACTACGACGCCTGAGTGTGCGTACGGCTTCACCCAGTGACGCAGGGTGCCCTCCTCTTCCGGAGGGCACCCTGTGTTCGTGTTGGTGCGCGCGGGCGCGGGTCACGGGCGGGGCGGCAGCTTCGGGCGGGATCTGTCCGGCACGTGACGGTAGTCGGGCGGTGTCGCCGCGGGCTCCGTTGTCAGCAGGCGCACGGCGAGTTGCACCGCGTCGTCGAGCTGGGCGTAGCGGCCCTCCGCCCAGTCGAGGGGGGTGCGCAGGGCCTCCACGTCGGGGGTGACGCCGTGGTTCTCGACGGACCAGCCGTAGGCGTCGAACCAGGCGGCGTTCATCGGCACGGTGATGACCGTGCCGTCGCCCAGCCGGTGCCGGCCGGTCATGCCGACGACGCCGCCCCAGGTGCGCTGCCCCACCACGGGGCCCAGTTTCAGGAGCTTGAAGGCGGCCGTGATCATGTCGCCGTCGGAGGAGGTCGCCTCGTCCGCAAGTGCCACCACCGGGCCGCGCGGCGCGTTCGAGGTGTACGAAACCGGCTGGGCGTCGCGGGTGAGGTCCCAGCCCAGGATCGTTCGGGTCAGCTTCTCGATGACCAACTCGCTGATGTGGCCGCCGGCGTTGCCCCGCACGTCCACGATCAACGCGGGACGGGACACCTCCATGCGCAGATCGCGGTTGAACTGGGCCCAGCCCGAGCCGCCCATGTCGGGGATGTGCAGATAGCCGCAGTGCCCGCCGCTCAACTCCCGCACGACCTCCCGGCGTTTGGCCACCCAGTCCTGGTAGCGCAGCGGACGCTCGTCGAGGAGCGGGACGACGGCGACCCGCCGGGAGCGCCCCTCGCCCTCGGCCGGGGTGAAGGTCAGCTCGACCGTCGTGCCGCCCGCGCCCGCGAGAAGCGGGTACGGGCCGGTCAGCGGGTCGACCGGGCGGCCGTCCACATGGGTCAGGATCGCGCCCTCGCGGATGCCGGAACCGGCCAGCGGTGAGCGGGCCTTGGAGTCGGAGGAGTCGCCGGGCAGGATGCGGGCGACGGTCCAGCCGCCTTCGCGCTGGGCGAAGTTGGCGCCGAGCAGGCCCTGGCGGCGCTGGTAGTGGGGCGGGCCCTCGTTGCGGCGGGCGGCGGTGACGTAGGCGTGGGAGGTGCCCAGTTCGCCGAGGAGTTCGCGCAGCAGGTCGGCGAACTCGTCCGGGGAGGCCACCCGCTCCACCAGCGGCCGGTACTGGTCCAGCACAGCGTCCCAGTCGATCCCGCACATCCCCGGCTCCCAGAAGTAGGCCCGGATCAGCCGGCCCGCCTCCTCGTACGACTGGCGCCACTCGGCGCCCGGGTCGACCTCGTGCAGGATGCGGCGCAGGTCGATCCAGGTCGTCGTGTCGCTGTCGCCGGGCTCGGTGGACGGCACCGCGCGCAGGTCGCCCTCGTCGACCACGACGAGACGGGTGCCGTCGCCGCTGACGGTGAACCAGTCGAGGTGCTCGACCAGTTCGGACTTCTTCGCCTTGACGATGTTGAAGTACTCCAGCGTGGGACGGCCGCTGGTGTCGTCCGGGTTGACGAACGTCTCGCCGAGCGCGCCCGAGATCGGCCAGCGCAGCCAGACCAGCCCGCCGCCCGCGACCGGGTACAGCCCCGAGTACTTGGAGGCGGCGACCGGGAAGGGCGTCACCCGGCTCTCCAGGCCCTCGACCTCGACCATCACCGTGCCGCCCTCCCCGCCCTCGGCGCCGGCCTCGTCCTCGACCGGGTCCATCCCCCCGGCGGCCGGGCGTCCGTCCGGGCTCAGCGCGAAGGGGGAGGGGGTGGCCGAGGTCAGCGGGACCAGGTAGGGGCGGCAGCCCAGCGGGAAGGACAGGTCGCCGGTGTGGACGTCGTAGACCGGGTCGAAGCCGCGCCAGGAGAGGAAGGCGAGGTAGCGGCCGTCGCGGGTGAAGACCGGGTTCTCGTCCTCGAAGCGGCCGTTGGTGAGGTCGACGACGAAACGGTCCTTGATCCGGGCCAGTTTGATCTGGCGCAGGGACCGGCCGATGCCCGGGTGCGACCACGTGAGCCACGAGCCGTCCGGGGAGAAGGCGAGGTCCCGCACCGGGCCGTTGATCGACCGGATCAGCTCGGTCACCCCTCTGTTCGACCCTTCCGTCGCGTCGAGCAGGAGCAGCCGCCCGTCGTGCGAGGCGAGGGCGAGCCGTTCGCCTTCCGGATCGGAGACCATCTCCAGCACCCGGCCCAGCTCCCCTTGTGCCAGCCGTCGCGGCTCGCGGTCGCCGGTGGCGCGCGGCAGATAGGCGATCTCGATCGCGTCCTCGCCCTCCGCGTCCGTGACGTAGGCGACCTGGCCGCCCGAGCCGAGCATCTCCGGCAGCCGCACCCGGACGCCCGGGGTGTCGGTGATGGTGCGGGCGGGGCCGTCGCGGTGAGTGAGCCAGTACAGGCTGCCCCGGACGACGACGGCGCTAGCGCGCCCGGTCTCGTCGACCGAGATGCCGTCCACGTGGTGTGCGGCGGGCACCTGGTAGGTACGGCGGCCCGCGCGTGGACCGCTCAGGCGGACGTCGAGCCGGCGGGGCGCGGAGTCGGCGGCGAGGTCGTCGACGAGCCACAGGTCCCCGCCGCACTGGTACACGACGCGGGTGCCGTCGCCGGCGGCGTGCCGGGCGTAGAAGGCGTCGTGGTCGGTGTGCCGGCGCAGGTCGGAGCCGTCGTAGGCGCAGGAGTAGAGGTTGCCGACGCCCTCGTGGTCGGAGAGGAAGGCGATCCGGCCGCCGACGAACATCGGGGAGTGCAGATGGCCCTCCAGGTCGGCGAGCAGCCGGGTGCCGTGCAGCCAGAGGCGGCCCATGGCGCCGCCGCGGTAGCGCTTCCAGGAGGCCGGTTCGTGGGGTGGCGTCCCGGTGAGCAGGAGGGTGCGGCGCTCGCCGTCGATGTCGGCGACCTGGAGGTCCGCGACCGGGCCCCAGGGCAGTTTGCGGCCCGGGCAGCCGTCCGTGGAGACCTTGTAGGCCCAGGTGAAGTGCGAGAAGGGCTCTCCGTGCGAGGCGACGGCGAGAATGTCGCCGTCCGGGGTCCAGCCGCACACCTGGGTGTCCGGGCTGCCCCAGTAGCTGAGCCGGCGGCCGCTGCCGCCCTGCGTCGGCACCAGGTACAGCTCGGGCACCAGACTGCGCCAGCTCGTGTACGCGATCCGGCTGCCGTCCGGGGAGAAGCGCGGATGGCCGATCTTGGTGCGGTCGACGGTGAGCCGCCAGGCGCGACCCGGCCCGTCGAGAGGGGCGAGCCAGAGGTCGTCCTCGGCGACGAAGCACAGCAGGTCACCGCTGAGGTGGGGCAGACGCAGATAGGTCACCTCCCCATGCTTCGCCCCGAGGACGGACCGGAGCAAGTCGTGTGAAAACGCCCCTCGGGGTGTGGTGGGCGAGCGTGACGGGCGACACGTACGAAACGGTTTCGTTTCTCAGCGGGCTGCGCTACATTCGTCATGTACGAGTACGAGACGGTGTCGTACGGAGATCGCCGCGAGCGGGAAGGGTGAGTCGGATGGCCGAGGTCGCAACGACGCGTCGCAGCCGGATCACACCCGAGCGCGAGGCCGAGCTGTACGCGGCCGTGCTCGACCTGCTCCGGGAAGTCGGCTACGACGCGCTCACCATGGACGCGGTGGCCGCCCGTACGAAGTCCAGCAAGGCGACGCTCTACCGCCAGTGGGGCGGCAAGGCCGAGCTGGTGGCCAAGGCGATCCGGTACAACAAGCCGGGCGGCATCGCCGACGTCGACACCGGCACCCTGCGGGGCGACTTCCACGCCCTGCTGGAGCACGAGGACGACTGCACCATGGAGCAGAACGCCGCGCTGATGCGGGGTCTGGCCATGGCGGCGCACACCAACCCGGATCTGCTGAAGGCGTTCAGGGAACTGCTGGTGGAGCCCGAGACGCAGGAGTTCCGCAGAATGGTCCAGCGGGCGATCGACCGGGGCGAGGTCCGGGCCGACAACCCCGCGCTGGAGTACGTCGTGCACATGATGCTCGGCGCCTTCGCCACCCGTGCGCTGATCGAGGACCTCCCGCCGACGCGGGACTTCCTCACCTCGTACATCGACGCCGTGGTGCTCCCCGCCCTCGGCGTTCCCACCCTCTGAGCACCTCCTCGCCCGAGTAGCAGCACCCCCTACCCGCACCACCACCTGTACCTGACGCGCCCGCTCACGTCGTCGGGACGATCACCCCTGCCTCCCCGCCGGGTGATCACCCCTGCCCTGAAACACCCCCACGACCTGACCGGGAGTTCGCCCTCGTGGCCACGTTCCTCTACAAACTCGGCCGGCTCGCCTTCCGGCGACGGCATTTCGTCGCCCTGATCTGGGTGGCGCTGCTGACCCTCGCCGGTGTCGGCGCGGCCAGCGCGCCCACCGCCGGCACCACGTCCTTCTCGATCCCCGGCACCGAGGCCCAGAAGGCCTTCGACCTGCTGGAGGAACGCTTCCCCGGAATGAGCGCGGACGGGGCGACCGCACGGGTCGTCTTCAAGGCGCCGCCCGGAGAGAAGATGACCGCCGCCGGCCACAAGGCGACCGTCAAGGAGACCGTCCGGGAACTGTCCGACGGCTCCGAGGTCGCCGCCGTCGCCGACCCGTACGTCGCCAAGTCGGTCAGCCGGGACGGCACGATCGCCTACGCGCAGGTCACCTACAAGGTGTCCGGCATGGAGCTGGCGGACTCCTCCCGCGAGGCCCTGGAAGAGGCCGCGCAGGACGCGCGGGACGCCGGGCTGACCGTCGAGGTCGGCGGCGACGCGCTCCAGACCACGCCCGAGACCGGTTCGACGGAGATCATCGGCATCGCCATCGCGGCGGTCGTCCTGGTCATCACCTTCGGTTCGCTGCTCGCGGCCGGGCTTCCGCTGCTGACGGCGATCATCGGCGTCGGCATCGGCGTCGCGACGATCACCGCGCTGGCGAGCACGCTGGACCTCGGCTCGACGACGTCGACGCTGGCCACCATGATCGGCCTCGCGGTCGGCATCGACTACGCGCTGTTCATCGTCTCCCGCTACCGGGCGGAACTGGCCGAGGGCCGCGAGCGTGAGGAGGCCGCCGGACGGGCGGTCGGCACGGCCGGTTCCGCGGTGGTCTTCGCGGGCCTGACGGTCGTGATCGCGCTGGTGGGTCTGGCCGTCGTCAACATCCCGATGCTGACGAAGATGGGTGTCGCGGCGGCGGGCACCGTGGCCATCGCCGTGCTGATCGCGCTGACGATGATTCCGGCGCTGCTCGGATTCGCGGGCCGCAAGGTGCGTCCGGCGGGGGAGAAGAGCAAGCTGCTGGGCGGCGGCCGCGCCTCGGCCGCGGGCAAGCAGAACCGCCCCAACATGGGCACCCGCTGGGCGAGTTTCGTCGTACGCCGTCCCGTCGCCGTGCTGCTGCTGGGGGTGCTCGGCCTCGGTGCCGCCGCCGTCCCGGCGACCTCGCTGGAACTCGGCCTGCCCGACGACGGCTCGCAGCCGACGTCGACCACGCAGCGCCGGGCGTACGACCTGCTGTCGGACGGCTTCGGTCCCGGCTTCAACGGCCCGCTGATGGTCGTGGTCGACGGGAAGTCGAGCGACGACGCCGAGGGCGCGTTCGACGAGGTCGCCGACGAGATCAGGGGCCTGGAGAACGTCGTCACGGTGACTCCGCCGGCGCCCAACAAGGCCGGTGACACGGCGACGATCACCGTGATCCCCGACTCCAAGCCGTCGTCGGTGACGACCGAGGAACTGGTGCACTCCCTCCGCGACGCGGGCACCGCGATCCAGGCGGACACCGGGGCGGAGGTGCTGGTCACCGGCGCGACGGCGATGAACATCGACGTCTCCCAGAAGCTGAACGACGCGCTGGTGCCGTATCTGATCCTGGTGGTCGGCCTGGCGTTCCTGCTCCTGATCGTGGTCTTCCGCTCGATCCTGGTCCCGCTGAAGGCGGCGCTCGGCTTCCTCCTGAGCGTGATGGCGGCGCTCGGCGCCGTCGTGGCGGTCTTCCAGTGGGGCTGGTTCGCCGGACTGATGGGCGTCGAGGAGACCGGACCGGTCATGTCGATGATGCCGATCTTCATGGTCGGCGTGGTCTTCGGACTGGCGATGGACTACGAGGTGTTCCTCGTGACCCGGATGCGGGAGGCGTACGTCCACGGGGAGAAGCCCGGCCAGGCGATCGTGACCGGGTTCCGGCACGGCGCGCGGGTGGTCACGGCGGCGGCCGTGATCATGATGGCGGTCTTCGCGGGCTTCATCGGCTCCAGCGAGGCCATGGTCAAGATGATCGGCTTCGGCCTGGCGATCGCGGTCTTCTTCGACGCCTTCGTCGTCCGCATGGCGATCGTCCCGGCGGTCCTGGCGCTGCTCGGCAAGAAGGCCTGGTGGCTGCCCAGGTGGCTGGACCGCGCGCTGCCCAACGTCGACGTCGAGGGCGAGGGCCTGCGCACGAGGACGGACCGCGACGACGAGGACCGCCAACTGATCCACGCCTGAAGCCCCTTGAACCCGGGCCGGTGAGTCCCCACGACGACGGGACTCACCGGCCTCTGCGCGCCCACGTGCTGGGTGATGTTGCCCGAGGAGCCCCTCGCCCTCGTGATCGGGCACTACAGTCTTTCGTTGTGCCGTACATCACATGATGGTGCGGCGGTGGCGGCTGGGTGGGGGCCCGAGTCGTGAGAGCTGGGGGGCTTCATGCAAGAAATGATCAAAGGTTCGAACGTCGCGCTGGCGGCCCTGAGCGAGAACGCCGGGTCGGTCATCGTGAGCCTGAGCTGGGTCAGCCCGACGGGTGAAGGCGACGCGGACGTGTCCGTCCTGCTGCTGAACGCGGACGGCAAGGTGCGCAGCGACGGCGACTTCTACTTCTACAACAACCCGGTCTCCGCCGATGGAAGCGTGCAGTTGCTGGGTAAGACGCCGACGGGGAGCGGCGACGAGGACAGGATCAGCTTCGACCTGACGGCGGTCTCCTCCGAGATCGACCGGATCGTCGTCGCGGCAAGTCGCTACGAACGAGGCGGCTTCGGCGAGCTGGAGGATCTGAAGCTGACGCTCGCCGACGGAGGAGGCGAGTGCTTGCTCGGCTTCGCCATCGACGACCCCGGCACGGTCAGCGCGATCATCTTCGGCGAGCTGTACCGGCGCGGGGAGGAGTGGAAGTTCCGCGCTGTCGGACAGGGCTACGGCTCAGGTCTGGCGGGCCTGGCGACGGACTTCGGCGTCGACATCGACGACGACGCGGGCAGCGAGGAGTCCGTCCACGACGACCTGGACGGTGGGCAGGCAGACGCCGTGGCTCCGCCGATTGCCGTGGAGCAAGCACCGTCGGCACCGCAGGGGACACCGAGACTCGTTCCGACGCCTCGCCCGCCCGGCGACGAGACGAAACCGGTGAAGGCGGCTCGGCCGCGCACCGCGAAGAAGAAGGTCACCGTGCCCAGGGGGGCCAGGAAGTCGCTGGCTGAGAACGAGTCCTGGAGGGGCGCCAGGCTCTTTCCCGTGCCGGCGCTCAAGAGCGACCGTGAGCGGGAGCAGCGTGCCACGTCGGTCCTGCTGTCGGTGATGGCGCAGGTGCCGGAGTTCGGCCGGCGACTGCTGGCACCGTTCGGCGCGCCGGCCGGACGCATGGAGACGTTCACCGAGGTCTCCCTGCCACACGGAGACACGCCGCGACGTCCCGACGGGGTGGTTCGCGTGGAGCGGGCCGGCAAGTTGTGGACCGCGCTGGTGGAGACCAAGACGAACGGCAACGGCGTCAAGGCCGAGCAGGTGCAGGCGTACGTGGACATCGCGGCACGACGTGGCTACGAGGCGGTGATCACGCTGACCAACGACGTCGCGCTGGAAGGCAGCCCGCTCGTCGAGGTCAAGATCGACGGTCGGCGCAAGCACAAGGTCGCCGTGCGGCACCTGTCGTGGGCCGAAGTCACCTACCAGGCACAGATGCTGATCCGGCACGAGGGCGTCGGGGACAAGGCGCACGCGTGGTTGCTGGAGGAGCTTCTGCACTACCTGCAGCACGAGAACTCCGGCTGCCACGGCTTCCAGAACATGGGATCCGCCTGGGTCCCGGTCCGTAACGGCATCGACGACGAAACACTGTGCCAGGGCGACCCGCGCATCCTCGAAGTGATCGAAAGCTGGGAACGGCTCGTTCGTCAGATCTGCCTCAGTCTCGGTGGTGAGATCGGGCAGAAGGTGCTGCCCGTTCAGCGCGCCAAGCGCGGCGCCGACCCGAAGGCCCGACGCGCGCTTCTGGCCGATCAGTTCTGCCTCGACGGCAGACTTCAGGCGGAGCTGCGGATCGAGGGCGCACCCGGCATCCTCGCGATCTGCGCCGATCTGCGGACCGGCAGGCTCCGTACCTCCATCGACATTCCCGCCTCCGAGCAGGGGTATCCGCTGACCCGGGTGAAGCGACTGGTCCGGCGTCTGGCCGAGGCCCCCGCGGACCTTCACGTCGAGACCCTTGTCGAGGGCGAGGCAGGCGGGCCACGCGGCACCCTGGAGCGGCTCCGCCCGGAACCGGCGGACCTGCTTCCGAAGCACGACGGTGCCCGCATCAACGGCTTTCGCCTGTCCCTGCTCAAGAGCATGGGAAGCAGTCGAGGGAACGCCGAATCGGGATTCATCCGCAGTGTCGACGACGCCGTTCGGCGCTTCCACACGAACGTGGTGGTCCACCTGGATCGCGCCGAACCTCGCCGGACGCCGACCCAGGAAGGTGCCGGGGCCGGATGACAGTGGCGCAGGTCCGGTGGGGGGTAACCCGGTCGCGTGTGGTGTGTACCGGCCGCTAGCGTGCCGGGCATGACCACTTCGGAATCAGGAGTCCACCCCCGGTTCGGTGCCGCGCTCGACGCGTTGGGGCTCGGGGAGGTGCGGGGGCGGGTCCGGCGTTTTCCGGAGGCGACGCGGACCGCCGCCGAGGCCGCCGCCGCCCTCGGGTGCGAGCTGAGCGAGATCTGCAAGTCGCTCGTCTTCGGTGCCGACGGGGTGCCGGTGCTGGTGCTGATGGACGGGGCCTCCCGCGTCGACGTGGAGCTGGTGCGCCGGGAGCTCGGCGTCGGCAAGGTCACGCGGGTCGGCGCCGACGTCGTACGGGAGACCACGGGGTACGCCATCGGCGGGGTGCCGCCGTTCGGGCATCTGACCAGGACGAGGGTCCTCGCCGACCGGTCGCTGCTCGACCACGACGTCGTGTGGGCGGCGGCCGGGACGCCGTACACCGTCTTCCCGATGGAGCCCAAGGCCCTGATCGCGCACGCCGGCGGCACCCTGGTGGACGTCCGCGAGCGCGCTGCGTGACCCCGCTGGTCACCACGGCCGTCCTGCTCGCCGCCGTCGCGCACGCCAGCTGGAACGCCATCGCCCACCGCATCACCGACAAGCTCGTCGGGTTCACGCTGATCTCGGGCGGCGGGCTGGTCATCGGACTCGCACTGCTGCCCTTCGTCGCGGTACCGGCGACGCGGGCCTGGCCGTATCTGCTGCTGTCGTCCGCGCTGCACATCGCCTACTACGCGCTGCTGATGAAGTCCTTCCGGCTCGGCGACTTCGGGCAGGCCTATCCGATCGCGCGCGGCAGCGCCCCGCTCGTCGTCACCGTGCTGGCCGCGGTCTTCGCGCACGAGATCCCCGACGGCTGGGTGGTGGCCGGGATCGCGCTGAGCTGCGCGGGGCTGACCGGCGCCGCGCTGTGGGGGCTGCGCGGACGGCGGCCCGACTGGCCCGCGATCGGGGCCGCGCTGGCGACCGGGCTGTCCATCGCCGTGTACACGGTGGTGGACGGTCTCGGCGTACGGGCCTCGGGCTCGGCGTTCGGGTACGTGGCCTGGCTGATGGCGGTGCAGGGCGTCGTGATCCCGGCGTACGCGCTGTACGTCTGGCGTGCCGGGACCGTGGCGCGCCTACGGCCCTTCCTCGGACCGGGACTGGTGGGCGCCGTCCTGTCCGTGGGCGCCTACGCCCTGATCCTGTGGGCGCAGACCCGCGCCGAACTCGCGCCCATCGCCGCCCTGCGCGAGTCGTCGGTCCTCGTGGGCGCGGCCATCGGTGCCGTGGTCTTCAAGGAGCGGTTCGGGGCGGCCCGGATCGCCGCCGCGGGGCTGCTGGTCGTGGGGATGGGACTCATGCTGGCGTGAGCCCGCCGGCAGCCCCCGGCGCGCCGCGGGCTCGGCACCGGGATGACCGGCCCCAGGCCGCCGTGAGGCGGTCCGGTACGGGGTCCCTCGGTGCCGGGCGGGTGATGCCCGAGAGGTCGTGGGCCGCGACGCTGTTGCGGTCCGTCACCGAGTGGCCGAACGCGTGGTGCGGCCACAGACCGCCCGCGACCCGGCGGCCGCGCTCCACCCAGGCGCGGGCCGCGGCGTCCCGGGGCGTGTAGTGGTTCAGGGCGTATCCGGCCGTGTGCAGGCGCAGCAGGCTGAAGCCGCCCGGATAGTCCTTGACCGCGCTGACCTCCTGGAACGTGACGTGCGGCGCCTCGTCCAGGACCGTGCGCTTGTTGCGGTGGGTGTGGCCGGCGTGATGCAGGAAGACACCCCGCGCGGCGGCGTAGGCCGCCAGGACCGCGCGGGCCTGCGCGCGGGCCAGCCGCTGTCCCGCGCTCACCGGGAACAGGGAGTGCCGCACGGTCAGCGGATGGTGGCCGAAGACGAGCGTCGGCTGCTCCCGTGTCTCGCGCAGCAGGGCCCGCAGCCACGCCAGCTGCTCCGCCCCCATCCCGCCCGCGTCGCCGCCGGTGCCCGTCTTCTCGTAGGTGTCGAGCCCGATGATCCGCAGGCCGCCCACCTCTCGGGCGAAGAACGTGGCCTCGCCGGTCGCGGAGCCGAAAGCCCGGTGGAAGGCGTCGCCGCCCGGGCCCGCCCGGTCGTGGTTGCCCCGTACGACGAAGTAGTCCCGCCCGTGGGCGCCGAAGCCGTCCAGTATGCGCCGCGCCGTCGCCAGGTCGCGCGGCGCGCCGCCCGCCGAGATGTCCCCGGCGGCCAGCAACAGGTCCGCCCCGCGTCGCAGGGCCTCCGCGACCACGGCGCGGCTCATGACCTCCGGGTAGGGATCGTGCCCCGGCGTCTGGGAGACACCGCGCAGGAGCGGGAGCCCGGCCACCAGGCCCGCCGTCGTCTCGCCCAGGTGCAGGTCGTTGCAGAGCGCGATCGAGAGCAGGTGGCGGCCCGGCGGCGGCTGGGGCGTGGTGAAGGAGTACGGGCCCGCGGGCGTGCCCAGGCCGTGCGGCGAGGTGCCCACCGCGTTCCCGCCGGCCAGGTGCAGCGGGGTCGCGGAGGCGGGGACGCCCCGGGAACGGGCCTGGTAGTAGTACGTCCGGCCCGGCTCCAGGTCCGTCAACTCGACCTGGTGGTGTGCGGTCGGCCGGTCCTCGCCGGCGAGGCGGTCCAGGCGCGCCGGATGGGTGCCGTACACCACCTCGCCCTCGGTGGGCGCGGGGAGCATCTGGCCGAGCCCGTCGTCGGTGCCGGGCACACCCGTGAACCAGGTGAGCACGGCGTGGTCCTCGGCCAGCGTGACCAGTTCCAGCTGCACCGCGGCGACGGGGCCGTGGTGCCGGGTGCGCAGACCGTGCAGGACCACGGGGGCCAGCAGGGCGGCGGAGCGCACGACGTGGTGGGGGGCGGGGAGCGCGGAGAGGGACCCGAGGGCCGAGCGGACGGCTGGGGGAGCGGTCGGACAACAGCGCATACGGCCTTGGTGCCCGGCGGCGGTGAACGGCGGCCGTGGTCGCGGCGGCGTGACCGGGTCAGGAACACGACAGGAGCGACGGGAACGCGACAAGCCGGGCACTGCGGGAGCACCCTGGAAACAACCGGCAACGGCTGATCCTGGAGACAGGTGGTCCGGAGGTGATCGTCATGATGCACACCACGGTGGGATGGCATGTCGAGCTGGAGTTCCAGGAGGACGACACCCACACGAGGGCGGCGGCGCTGGTGCGGCTGCCCGACGGGACCGAGGTACGGGCCCACGGACACGCTGCCCGGCACCACA
This sequence comes from Streptomyces sp. NPDC089424, assembly GCF_044749345.1. Taxonomy (NCBI): domain Bacteria; kingdom Bacillati; phylum Actinomycetota; class Actinomycetes; order Kitasatosporales; family Streptomycetaceae; genus Streptomyces; species Streptomyces sp. NPDC089424. The sequence continues at coordinate 212,708 of NZ_JBIVHU010000011.1, read as the reverse complement.
CCGACTCCCAGCAGCCGCGGGTGGGCGAGGAGATCGCGGGGGCGCGGGCGCTGAACGAACTTGCCATGCGGCTGCTCACCAAGGCGCACGACGAGATCGACTCGGCGTCGGGGCGCACGTCGCACCCGATCCACGTCTGATCCGCCGCCGATCCGCGTCCCGCGCGGCCCGACCGTCAGGCGCGTGGCGGCATCCGGAGCGGGTTGACTTCCGCGAAGGAGGGCTGTCACGCTCTTGGCGGCGGTTGATGTGTGCGCCCGAGCGCCCCCCTTGAGGGCCGGGACTTCCCGTCGGCCGACCCTTCTCTTTTTCCCTGTCTTTCCGACACCGCGCGGCAGGCCATCCGGCCTGCCGCGCGGTGTTTTCTCATGCCGCGCGAAGGAGAGATCCGTGACCATCCCCACCCATCGGCCCCAGGAGAGCGTGCCCGCCCGGACCGGGCGGGCACGCCCGCTCGACGGGCTGCCGTCACTGACGGGACTGCGGTTCTACGCGGCGACTGCCGTGTTCCTGTACCACGTCACCAGCCCCCAGCTCAGCCCGTTCGCCGGGCGGACCGGGCACGACGCGGCCCGGCTGTTCGGGATCGCGGGCGGGCTCGGGGTGTCGTTCTTCTTCATCCTCAGCGGGTTCATCCTGACCTGGTCCGCCCGCCCCACGGACACCTCCGGCCGGTTCCTGCGGCGCCGCCTGGTCAAGCTGTACCCCAACCACCTCGTCACCTTCGTGGTCTCGCTGCTGGTCTTCGCCGGCGCGACCACCACCGCCTGGCAGCACTGGCTGCCCAACCTGCTGCTGTTGCAGACCTGGTCCTGGGACCCCGCGGTGTCCTTCAGCGTCAACGCCCCCAGCTGGTCGCTGGGTTGTGAACTGCTCTTCTACCTGTGCTTCCCGCTGCTGCACCGCGCGGTGAAGGCGATCCGCCCGGCCCGGCTGTGGGGGTGGACGGCCGGCCTCGTGGCCGCCGTGATCGCCGTACCGGCCTTCGCCTACGCCGTGCTGCCCGGCGAGGTCCGCATCCCGGGCTGGCAGGTCAGCGAGGTGCAGAACTGGTTCGTGTACCAACTGCCGCCGGTGCGGATGCTGGAGTTCGTGGTCGGCATGCTGCTGGCCCGGCTCGTGCTGACCGACCGCTGGGTGGGCGTGCGACTGTGGCAGGCGGTGCTGCTGTGCTTCGCCGCGTACGCCGTGGCGCTCGAGGTGCCCTACCTGTACGCCCTTTCCGCGGTCTGGGTGATCCCGCTCGGCCTGCTCATCCCGGCCGCGGCGGTCGCCGACGTGCGCGGGCGGCGCTCGCCCTTCCGGGGCCGGGTGATGACCTGGCTCGGCGAGGTGTCGTTCGCGTTCTACCTGCTCCAGGCGACCGTCCTGATCGGCGGCACCAAGTACCTGGCCGGGCACGCCCCTTACAGCTTCGCCGAGGCCATCGGGCTGTGCGTGCTGGCCTGGGCCGTCACCACCGTCCTCGCCTATCTGCTCCACGCGCTGGTGGAGCGCCCCGCGATGAAGCACCTCAGCCGGCCGCGCCCGAAGCAGGCGGCGACGGCACCGGCGGAGCGGACTCCCAGCCTCCGTTGACATCGGACGCGTGCACATGTCACGCTTCCCCGCGGAGCCCTTTTGCCCTGAAACAGCATGACAAAGGCGACATCCACCGGTGGTCACCGGTCTCGGATGTCGCCTTTTCCGTGTGTTCCCTGCCGGGCCGGTCGGCCCCGCCGGGCTCCCCCTCGCATGAGACCCAACCCCTCACCAAGGATGTGTGGACATGCCCGAGAACATGACCCCCGACCAGATCCCGCACGCCGCGCGCATCATGGACTACTTCCTCGGAGGCTCCGAGAACCTCCCGGTGGACCGTGCCGCGGCGGACGGCATCGTGAAGCTGCTGCCCGGCGGCCCGCTGGGGGCGCGCGCGAACCGGCGCTTCCTCAACCGGGCGGTGCGCACCGCCACCCGGCGTGGCATCGGCCAGTTCCTGGACATCGGCAGCGGCATCCCCGCCGCGGCCGCCACGCACGAGGTGGCGCCCGAGGCCAAGGTCGTCTACGTCGACAACGACCCGGTCGTCGGCGACATCTCCCGCCGGCTGCTGGGGGAGACCTCGGACGGCAGGACCGCCTACGTCGACGCGGACTTCCGCGACCCGCAGTCGGTGCTGTCCGCCCCCGCGACCAAGGAACTGCTCGACCTCTCCCGGCCGGTGGCCGTGCTGCTGGGCGCGCTGCTGCACTTCGTCGTCGACTCCGAAGACCCCTACGGCACCGTCGAGCGCTACAAGGAGGCGCTGGCCCCCGGCAGCCTGCTCGTCCTCACCCACTCCAGCCCCGACTACGTCTCCGCGCCGGTGCGGGCCGCGGTCGACGAGTTGTACACGAACCTGCGTGTGGACCTCGCCTCGCGCTCCCGTGCGGAGATCACCCGGTTCGTGGCCACGGAGGGCTGGACCGTGCTCGAGCCGGGTGTGGTGTCCGTCAACGAGTGGGAGACGGACGAGGAGCGGGCCGACGACGCGGACTACCAGACCAACCGCGAGGACACCGCCGGCTTCGCCGCCGTCGCCGTGAAGAACTGACGCACCCGGACGCACCCGGACGCGGCCGGGCCGGCCTCCCGTGGGCCGGCCCCGTCGTGCGAGCCGGGTCGGAAAGTGTGAGGGTTTGGAATCTTTTTGTTTATCTGACACTGGGCTTGCGTTCCGCTGCCCCGCCGAGGCGTATCAAGGACCCATGCAGGAGGTGTAACGGGTTGCTTCGAGAAGCGGCGGTCGGATGGCAGGAAAACAAAAACGCTCCGAAAGGACCGTCGAGCGACTGGTGGTCGCCGCGGCCGAGCAGTTCGCTCAGCACGGCTACGTACGGGCCACGCTCGCCGACATCAGCCAGCACGCCGGAGTGACCAAGGGAGCGCTGTTCTTCCACTTCTCCACCAAGGACGTGGTGGCCATGGCCGTGCAGGAGCGCGGCCGGGAGGTCATGGAGCGCGCGGTGCTCCAACTGGAGGCGACCGGCGCCACCTATCTCCAGCTCGTCGTCGATCTGACCTACGAGCTGGGCCGGTTGCTGCGCGAGAACGTGTTCGTGCGGGCGTCGGTGCGGATCGCCCGGGAACGGGAACCGGGGGACGCCGGCGGGATCGTTGTCGGTCGTGCGCTGCCCGCCGACGACGGCACCGCGGACTTCTACGGGCAGTGGCTGGGGCGCCTGGGCGGCCTGCTCGACCAGGCCCGCCGGGCCGGAGAACTCGGGCACACCGTGGCGGAGTCGTCCGCGCGCACGCCGGTGGCGGCGGCGGTCTCCGGTCTGGAGACGCTGACCTGGCTGGGGGTGCCGGCGGACGAGTGCGAGACGTGGCTCGCCGATCTGTGGGAACTGACCCTGCCCGCGCTCGCGTCGGAGGACGGGCTGCGAGCGGTGCGGACCACGGCCCCGTCCGTGCTGTGAGGCCCGGGGACCGCTTCGTCGGGGACCGCTTCGTCAAAGACCTGAGTCGACGTCATGTCGGCGCTGCGGTCCCCCCATTGGCACGTGTACATGCCTGGCCTGCGCCTACCGGTCAGTCGGTCGGCTGCGCAACCCGCTCCCGCTCCAGCCCGTGCCCCCGCAACAGCCCGTGTCCCTGCTCCGCCGGGTGCCCGTGGACCAGCGGCGCGAGCCCCAGCTCCGCACGGCACTTGGGGGATCCGGCGGGCAGGAAGGCGTCCAGCCGCTCGGCCGGGACGATGCCCGGGAGCAGGTAGCGGAACATGTCGGCGACCCGCTCGTGCAGGTCCTCGCGGCCGGTGCGGACGTACGAGGTGAGCTGGAGGCCGGTGAACGAGCCGCACACGAACGTCGCCAGGTCGGTCACGTTGATCTCCGGGAAGAGGTCGCCGCGGCCCTGGGCGGGCGCCAGGCAGTCCCGCACGATGCTGATCCACGAGTTGTAGGGCGTGGGGTCGGGGTCGACGAACGAACCGAACTCCACCACCAGCCGTATCCCCGCGCGCAGCCGGACGTCGCTGCGCAGTCCGTGCGCCAGCCGGTGCCCCATGTCGATCACCGTCTGCACGCCCGGCATCAACTCGCCGGCGATCAGATCGGTGGACTGGAACTGCTCGTCCACCAACGCGCGGGCGAGGGCCTCCTTGGAGGCGAAGTGAAAGTACAGGGCGCCCTTCGTGACGCCCGCCTGCTGCGCGACGTCGCTCAGGCTCGTACCGCCGAACCCGGTCGCGTCGAATGCCGTCGCGGCTCCGTCGAGGATCGCCTGCCGGGTGATCTCGGCCCGTTCCTGCCTGGCCCTTGCCAACTTGCCCACCTCCTGTCCGGCGACATCCGGTGGCGGTCGCCCACCCCCGCCGGTGCCGCCGTGAGTCCCTTGGTAAAAGACTGCCATGTCCGACAGAAAAAAAACCAGTCAGCTAGTACGCTTACGGCAGCGGCGTTGCCATGCACGACGGCGGCCCATGTAAGCCCTGTCCTGTTCCGCTCGCGGAAGGCCACGTTCCTTTCGCGCCTCAGGAGGCACACGATGAGTGCACTTGTGCAAGCCGACCGGCAGGAATTTTTAACCCTCGAAAACGGGGAGGTCGACCTCTTCGAGCGCACGGTGCCGCGCTGGCTCGTGCACCGTGCCGCGGTCTCGGAGGTCCTCATCACAGGGGTGAGACCGCACAGACGGGACGTGTACCGCGTGGGAGCCCAATGGGCGCGCGGGCACAGCTACTACGGCCCGGTGGCGGGGCGCTGGCACGATCCCATGGTGCTAGCAGAATCGATACGCCAGGCCGGGCTGCTCCTGGCCCACCAGGCGCTCGGCATCGCTCAGGGCCATCAGTTCCTGACCAAGCACACCTCCTTCGAGATCACCGAGGAGGGGGCACGGCTGGCGGGGGCGCCGGCCAACGTGGTCCTCGAAGTGACGCTCAAGGACATCCGCTGCCGGCGGGAGCACGTCGTGTCGTTCGCCTGCGACGTGCTCGCGCACCGGGACGGCACGCTCATCGGGCACGGGTACGCCGCGAGCGACTGCGTGGCTCCCGCGGTGTACCGCAGGCTGCGCGGCGAGCGGGCCGAGGCACGTCCGGCGTGCACGCTCGTCCCGGCGGTCCGGCCCGAACTCGTGGGACGGAGCAAGGAGTTCGACGTCGTTCTGGGCGTGCCGGGCGGGGGGGCCGGCAGCGACCAGGGTTTCGACGTCCTGCTGGGCGCGCCGGGCGGGGAGGCCGGCGACGACCGGAGTGCGGTGCATCTGCTGCGCGTCGACCACACCCACCCGGTGCTGTTCGACCACCCGGTGGACCACGTGCCGGGCATGCTCGTCATGGAGGCCGCCCGGCAGGCGGCCCTGGCCCGCCTCGGGCTGCCGCAGGGGCTGCTGGTCGGCTGCGACGCCTTGTTCCACCGGTACGTCGAGCTGGACACGCCCTGCGTGGTCTCGGCGTCCGTACCGACGGTGGACGAACTGGGCCGCCGCAGCCTGACGGTGGAGTTCCACCAGTCCGGCAGCGTGGCCGGCGTCTGCACGGTCACCATCCTGGACACGGCGGCACAGCTCGCCTGAACACCTGAGGGGCGCCCCCCTTCCCGCGGCCCGCGGGGAGGGGGGCACGGCCATGTGCGGCGCGGGGTGGGGGAGGGGCGAGCCCGGCTGCGGCGTCGCCGGGGGCCGTACGCGTACGCCTCGCGCCGCCTCGTGCGGTGGTCCCGTCCGGACGGCGCCTGTGGGGCGTTGTGGACGGTGGCCGGCATGGGCCGACGTGTCCGTGAGACGCCGCCGGTACGCCGCTCCGGGCGAACGCCGGGCCGTGAACCGGGCGGCAGGGGCGTACAGGTGGGCCTGTGGTGGCCCCTGGTCGTGTCGCGCCGGATCGTCGAGGAGTGGTCCGCCACGCGGTAGGTGATGAAGGGCGCGCTCAGGTGGGGACGCCGGGCTGGGCGGGGGACGTGCGCGTGCGCCTTGTGGTGGCCGCTGGTCGGGCCGTGCCGGATCGTCGACGAGTGGCCCGTCGCGCGGAAGGTGAGCGCCGGGCGGTGGGGCACCGGAGGCGGCTCAGCCTCCTGCCTTCTCCGGTGTCCGGTGGGCCGGGGTCAGGGGCTTCGGGGGGATCACCAGGCGGTAGCCGATGCCGCGCACGGTCTCGATCCAGTCGCGGTTGCCCAGCTTGCTGCGCAGGGAGCCGACGTGGACGTCGAGGGTGCGGGTGGAGCCGAACCAGTTCTCGTCCCAGACCTGGGCCATGATGTCCTGCCGCCGGTGCACGGTGCCGGGTTCCTCCATGAGCATCGCCAGCAGGTCGAACTCCCGCCGGGTGACCGGGATCTCCTCGCCGTTCAGGGCGACGGTCCGGGTTCGCAGGTCGAGCCCCAGGGGGCCGGCGCTGAGCGTGTCGGCGGCGGACGTCAGGCCCTGCGCGGGCCCGTCCACGGCCCGCGGCGCCTCGCCGTGGCCCTCGTGCCAGGGGCAGTTGCCCGCGCGCCGGAACAGGGCCTGGATGCGGGCGCTCAACTCGTAGGAGCCCACCGGCTTGTACGCGAAGGCGTCGGCACCCATGTGGAACGCCATCACCCGGTCCAGTTCCTCGGCCCGGTCGCTCATCGCGAGGATCGGCACGCAGGAGCGCTCCCGGATCCGCCGGCACACCTCGTGCCCCGCGAGGTCCGGAAGGCTGAGTTCGAGCAGGACGAGCGACACGTCGTCCAGCAGGTCCAGCGCGTCGGCACCGGTCGCGGCGCGCAGCGCCATGAACCCGTGGACGGTCAGGGCCTGCGCGAGCGATTCGGCCACACCGTCATCGTCGTCGACGATCAGAACGGTCCTCATCGGTGTCTCCCAGCGCCGTGGCCCGCCCGCCTCGGAGGTCTCCGCCACGGGTCTGAAGGGTGGTCTAAAAAAACTGGTCGCACGGTATCTTCTGCTATGTTTATCAAACGGATCGGCCAGTCTTCAAGCCTTGCCGGAGGCCCCCGGCCCCGGCCCGGCGGCGGAACCAGCCCCTCCGGGGACGCCACCGGGCGCACCACCGGCCCAGGGCCCTGCCAGGCGACGAATTCAGGCCGTCTCACACTGTCCTGACGGTCCGTTCACACAACTGCAGATGCTTGTCCAAACCCTGAACGGACCTGCGTTGAAGCGCGTCGGGGCGGCCGCGAGCATGGAGGAAGTCTCAGGAGAACCCAGAGATTCGGGGGATCGGATGCACGAGGTTCGGCAACTCGCCGACGACCACAGGAGCAGGGAGTGCGTGCCCCTGTGCGGTCGGATCTGCGCCAAGTGCGTGGACCGGCTGCACCGGGAGTTACGCACGCTGCTCGAACTCTACGAAGAGAGCGATCAGGCCCTCACCCGGGCCACGCCCCACCTGCGCGAGCGGGTGAGCGGCAGCCGGAGCACCGTGGGCATCGTGCTGGACGACAACGCGGTGGCGCTGCGGGCCCAGGTCGGCGACGTACTCGCCCAGTGGGCCAGGCTGGTGGTGGACGAGCGGCGGGACCGCGCACCGCGGCTCCGGGAGCCCCGGCCGGCCGGCCTGGTGCGGTTTCTGCGGCAGCAGTTGCCGTGGCTGGCCGGCCACCCCGCGGCCGTCGACTTCGACGAGGAGGTCGCCGAACTGCTCGCCGCCCTCGGCAAGCTGTTCGGTCCCGGCCAGGTGCGCAGGTTCCCGCTCGGCTCCTGCCTGGAGCCCGGGTGCGACGGCTCGCTGCACGGCGTGATGTCCCAGGGCGGCGGCCGGGTGCCCAGCCATGTCACCTGCGACGCCGGGCACGCCCTGCCACCGCACCTGTGGATGCGCGTGGCCGACCGGCTGAAGGACGAAGCCGCGTGACGGAGGAGGAGAGCCGGAGACGACGGAGGGTCTCGACGGAACTGGCCGCCCTCGCCATGGGCGTGTCCGAGGCCACCATCCGCAAGTGGGCGAGCCGCCGGAAGATCACCCGATACGGCGGCCCGCAGCGGGCGGAGTACGACCTGGACGAACTGTTCCGGTTGACCCGCCGCGACGATTCCCAGTAATTCCCGATCTTCGGCAACGGCGCCGTGGAATAACACCTTCACCATTATCTGCCGACCATCATGACGGGCCCGTCAGGACCATCATGAAGAAAAAACGCGGATCCGTGCGGGGATCCCGTTGAGCAGCCCCCACGGCCTTCCCCCAGGCCGTGGGGGCTGCTTTTTCCGTTCACCGGCGATTCATCAAGTGGCTTCCGAAAACTCGGAGTTGACGAAGCTCGGGCCAAGGTGTCACACTTTTTCCGGCGCCTTCATGCCCTGACTCGAAATCCGTATCCACGTCGGTGTTCCCGACCTGGATGCGGATTTTTTGTTTCCCCGACGTTTCCCCGACTAGAGGAAGTGTGGTCGATGCCTGTTTCTACCTGGACGCCCGTCGGTCGCTGGACGGGTACGGTCACGCACGACGGCGAGGTGGACGACTACACGGTCACCTTCGCCCCGGACGGTTCCCTCTCGGTCACGACGAAGAAGAGCACCGGCACCGGCTCGTGGACCGTCACCAGCGACACCGAACTGGAGTTCTCCCTGCGCGAGGACTTCAACCTCGACGTCACCCAGATCAGCCCCAACGGCCACCACGCCGCGTACATACAGATCGACATCAGCGCCCGCCGCGACGGTGACTCGCTCACCGGCGAGGGCAAGGCCGTCGTGCACGGTCCGGACGACGCCGTGATCTACGGGACGGACGCCACCACCGAAGCGCGCCGGGTGTCATGACCCGCCTTCAGGCGGCGGACCCGGCCGCGCTGGCCGCCGAGATCGCCCGGCTCGCCGACCTCGCCGAGCTGCAGAAGCTCGCCGGCCGCTATCTGGCCAGCCTCGACGAGGGCGAGTTCGACGCGGCCTGGGCCACGTCCCTGTTCACCGAGGACATCGAGATGACGTTCCCGGTGGGCAGCCACCACGGGATCACCGGTGTCGGCGGTTTCACCGGCGAGATCATGGCGCGCTGGGGCCGCACGCATCACCACGGCTCCGACAGCTCGGTGGACCTCGACGGCGACCGGGCCGCGCTCAGCTGGAGCCTGATCGCGTCCCATGTGCACCACGGCTCGCCCCTGCCGCCGGACCCCTCCGAGTACTTCCAGCTCGGCGGCCGGTTCACCGGCACGGCCCGGCGCCTGCCCGACGGCTGGCGCTTCGACCGGCTGCGGCTGCGCATCTCGTGGACCACGGGCGCCGTGCCCCGGGGCGTGACCCAGGTCGACGTCAAGACGCTCGACACCCGTGGGAACACCGTCGCGGCCGCGTCAGCGGGTTCGGCGACCACGGCGCCGTAAGCAACTTCAGCGACTTCAGCAACTCCTGCAACTCCTGCAACTCCTGCAACTTCAGCGACATCAGCGACATCTGCGATGAAGGAGAACTGACGCATGCCCACCACGCTCACCGCCGAGCAGCAGCGCGAGGTCATCGAGAAGGTCTTCCACGAGGGCCTGGACCTCGGCGACCTCTCGGCCGCCGACCGCTACCTGACCGCGGACTTCCGCAACAACGGCAGCCACGACGACTCCATGCGCGGTCCGGAGGCGTTCAAGCACACCATCAAGATCCAGCAGTCCGCGTTCAGCGACATCCGCTACGAGATCCTCGACTTCATCTCGATGGGCGACAAGGCCGCGATCCGCTGGGTGATGCACGGCAGGCACACCGGCTCGTTCATCGGCATCCCGGCGACCGGGTTGCAGGTGCAGCACCAGGCGATCATCTGGTTCCGCTTCGAGGGCGACCGGATCGCCGAGCGCTGGGGCATCGTCGACAACTTCACCCTGGAGCGTTTCCTGAAGTCCGGTGGCAAGCCGGTCGGCCCCCTGACGCCGGCCGGCGCGAACGGCGGTCCCGGCGCGGGCAAGCCGGCCGCCTGACCCACGCCCCGGATCCGGACGGGCGCCCGCCGTGGTGTGACGGCGCGGCGCCCGTCCGGCGTTCAGAGGCGACAAGACAGCTCAGAGGGAGGGAAGATCCGTGCCGATCGACAGGAAAGTGGCCCGCTTCAACCGGAAGTTCGCCAACCACCTGGTGGGCCCGCTGTTCAGCCGGCTGCCGGGGTTCGGAAAGGTGCACCACCGCGGCCGCAGGTCGGGCCGCGAGTTCGCCACGCCGGTCAAGCTGTTCCGGCGCGGCGAGGACATCATCATCACGCTGCCGTACGGGCCGGGCTCCGACTGGGTCAAGAACGTGCTGGCGGCGGGCGGTTGCGAGATCACCACCCGGGGGCGGCGCGTCCAGGTCACCAGCCCGGTGGTCTTCACCGACGACGGCACCACCAAGATGCCGGCCCTGACCCGCCGCATCCTGTCCAGGGTCGACGCGAAGGAGTTCCTGGCGCTGACTCCGGTGCCCGCGCCGCGCCCGGCGGTCCGGCGATGAGCGCGTCCGTACTGGTGACGCGTCCCGTGCGGGTCACGCTGCTGGTCGGCTCGGCCCGGGAGGGACGGCTCGCGCCGGACGTCGCGGGCTGGTTCGCCCGGGTGGCCGCCCGCCGTGACGACCTGGTGCTCGACGTCGTCGACGTGGCCGAGCACCTGCTGCCCGCGAGCCTCGACGCGGAGCACCCCGCGGCGGCGGCCCTGCGCCCCCGGCTGACCGGGGCCGAGGCCTACGTCGTGGTCGTGCCGGAGTACAACCGCAGCGTGCCCGGCCCGCTGAAGACACTGATCGACAGCTTCCAGGCCGAGTGGCAGGCCAAGCCGGTCGGCTTCGTCGGCTACGGGCTCGGCTCGGCCGGCGGGGTGCGCGCGATCGAGCATCTGCGGCAGATCTTCGCCGAGTTCCACTGCGTGGGGATGAAGGACATCGTCACCTTCCCCCGGATCCTCGAACACTACGACGCCGAAGGCCGCTTCCCCGCCGATCCCGAGGGCGCGGAATCCGCGGTCAAGCTCATGCTCGACCAGCTGCTGTGGTGGGCCCGCGCGCTGCGCGAGGCGAAGGCGGCACGCCCGTACGCCTCCTGACGTGACGTCAGTGACACCGGACACCCGCGCGCTTTTCCTTCCCGAACCCTCCACAGGAGACGTGTGATGGCCGCTGTTCCCGATCCCCTCCCCGATCTGCTGACGGCCGTGCCCGCGGTGATCCTGGCCTGCCGGGCCGGTGCCCAGCTCGTGCGGCGGCTCGGGCAGCCGCCCGTGGTGGGCGAGATCGTCGTGGGGATCCTGTTCGGTCCCTCGCTGCTGGGCTGGCTGTGGCCGGCCGCGCAGGCCTGGCTCTTCCCGCAGTCCGTCCTGCCGTACATCGGTGTGCTGGGCAACATCGGGCTGCTCGCCTTCATGTTCCTCGTCGGGCTGGAACTGGATCTGAAGGCGCTGCGCGGCCACAGCCGCACGGCGGTGGCCGTGTCCCAGGCCAGCATCGCGGTGCCGTTGCTGCTGGGCACCCTGCTGGCCTTCGGCATGTACGACACCTTCGCGCCCGCGGGCACCGACAGGCCGGCGTTCGTGCTGTTCATCGCGGTGTCGATGAGCATCACCGCCTTCCCCGTCCTCGCCCGCATCCTCACCGACCGGGGCCTGTACCGGACCCGGGTGGGGGCGCTGGCGATGGCCTGCGCGGCGGTGGACGACGTGACCGCCTGGTGCCTGCTCGCGGCCGTGGTCGCCGTGACGAAGAGCAGCTCGCCCACGGAGGCGCTCGTCACCGCCGGGTACGCCCTGGCGTTCACGCTGGCCATGTTCTACCTCGTGCGTCCGGTGCTGCGCCGCTGGGCGGGGCGGGCCGAGCGCAAGTACGCCGACGGGGTGCTGCTGGTCGTGCTGTTCAGCGGGCTGTGCCTGAGCGCGTACGCCACCGAGGAGATCGGCGTGCACGCGCTGTTCGGCGCGTTCCTGTTCGGCGTGATCACCCCTCGGGGCCGGCGGAAGATCGAGGCCACCGCGGCCCGGCTGCGGGCCTTCACCGTGCCGGTGCTGCTGCCGCTCTTCTTCGTCTCCACCGGCCTGCGGACCGACGTGTCGCTGCTGGGCGGGGACCCGGAGCTGTGGCTGTGGGCCGGCGCCGTGCTCGCCGTCGCCGTGGCCGGCAAGTGGGGCGGCGGCTCGGTCGCGGCCCGGCTCGCGGGCCAGCGCTGGCGGGACGCGATGTCGATCGGCGCGCTGATGAACTGCCGCGGCCTGACCGAACTGGTCGTGCTGAACATCGGCCTCGGCCTCGGGGTCATCGGCCCCGACCTGTTCACGATCCTCGTGTTGATGGCGCTGGTCACGACGGCCGCGACCTCGCCGGCGCTGAGCCGGATCCGCCGCGGCATGGGGGATCTGGATCCCGCCCGGGATCCGTCCAGAACCGGCCAAGAAGAGCCGGTGCTGGAGTCCGCGGGAACCCGCTGAAACCGCTTCCGACCTGCTCGTTCCACCATTACTTGGATAGTAGATGGTTGGCTAGTTGTTAGTTGGACGCATTGATGGATAAGTAAGTTGACGATACTCTCGCGGTACGGCAACGCAGCAGTGAGGCACTGAGGGAGACAGCGATGAGCCAGCAGTTCAAGAACCTCGACATGACGATGATGTTCGCCATCCACGACGCCCTCCGGCGCGAGCTGGAGCGGATCGCGCGGATCACGGCCCGGGTCGACGAGGACCCCCGCCATGTGCTGAGCACCGCGGTCGGATGGGAGCTGTTCAAGAAGTTCCTCACCATCCACCACACGTCCGAGGACGTCACCGTGTGGCCCGTGATGCAGCAGGCCCTGGCCGGCAAGCCCGACGAGCTGGCCCTGCTGGACGCGATGGAGGCCGAGCACGCCGTCATCGACCCGCTGCTCGCCGACATCGACGCGGCCCTCGCCGACCGCGACTCCGGCCTGGAGCGCCTCGGCGGCCTCACCGACACCCTCTGCACGCAGCTCGGCGGTCACCTCGACCACGAGGAGCGGGACGCGCTCCAGCTGATGGACATCACCATGAGCGCGGAGCAGTGGGCGGCCTTCAGCGCCGAGCAGCGCACCCGCGTCGGCGACGACTCGCGGTACTACCTGCCCTGGCTGCTCGACGACATGACCGCCGCCAAGCTCACCGGAATCCTCGGCAAGATGCCCGAGCCGCTGCGCAACGCCTACGAGACCGAATGGCGCGCCGCCTACGAGGCGCTGGACATCTGGGGCACCAAGGCCGGCTCGGCCGCCCGCTGACCCGAGAACCCCGCGTCCGGGGGTCTCCGCTTCCGCGCCCCCGGACCCCCGCGGTACCCACCCCCCTCAACCAGAGACATCGGAGAGAGCTCATGTCGCTGCAAGACCGCACCCAGGCCGTCCCCAGGGCCGCGGCACCGCCGCAGAAGGACGGCAAGCTCGGCCTCGCGCTGCTGGTCATCGCCGCAGCACAGCTGATGCTCGTCCTGGACAACACGATCGTGGCGGTCGCCCTGCCGAGCATGCAGAGCGCCCTCGGCCTCAGCGAGGCCGGCCTCGGCTGGGTCGTCACCGCCTACGCCCTCGCCTTCGGCGGACTGCTGCTGGCCGGTGGCCGCGCGGGTGACCTGTTCGGCCGCCGGCTGGTCTTCCGGATCGGCCTGGTCATCTTCACCGCCGCCTCCCTGCTCGGCGGCCTGGCCACCACCGGCGAGCTGCTGATCGCCGCCCGGCTGCTGCAAGGTCTGGGCGCCGCGATCGCCGCGCCCACCGCGCTGTCCCTGCTGGCCACCACCTTCCCGGCGGGCCCGGCCCGCAACAAGGCGCTCGGTGTCTACGGCGCGATGGGCGGCCTCGGCTCCGTCGTCGGCCTGCTGCTCGGCGGCGCCCTGACCGAGTACCTGAACTGGCGCTGGGTGATGTTCGTCAACATCCCGATCGCCCTCGCCGTCCTGGTCGGCACCGGCGTCCTCGTCGAGGGCGGCCGCGAGCGCGGCAAGGTCGACGTGCCGGGTGCCTTCGCCGCCACCTTCGGCTTCGGCGCCCTGGTCTACGGCATCACCCGCGCCGGTGAGGAAGGCCTCGACGACACCACCACGCTGATCTCCCTCGGCGTCGCACTGGTCCTGCTGGTCGCCTTCGTCGCGATCCAGCGCACCGCGCGGGCGCCGATGATCCCCGGCGGTGTGCTGGCCGACAAGGGCCGCGTCGGCGCCAACGTGGTGATGTTCCTGGTCGGCGCGGGCATGCTCGCCACCTTCTACTTCCTGACCCTCTACATGCAGCTGGTCAAGGGCTACGACCCGATGATCACCGGCGTCGCCTACCTGCCGTACGCGGTGGGCATGCTGCTCGCCGCCGGCGGCATCGGCCCGCAGCTGCTGGCCCGGCTGTCCGAGCGCACCGTGATCTCCGTCGGTCTGACCATCGGCATCCTCGGCATGGTCTGGTTCAGCCTGCTGGCCCCGGACCAGAACCCCTGGGTCGCGCTGCTGCCCGCTCAGCTGGTCTCCGGTCTCGGCCTCGGCATGGTCTTCGTCGCCGTCACCATCATCAGCGTCCGCGGGGTCGCGCCGCAGGAGACCGGTGCCGCGTCCGGCCTGGTCAACACCGCCCAGCAGATCGGTGGCGCGATCGGCCTCGCCGCGCTGGCCGCGGCGGCGACCGTGATCACGCAGAACGAGTCCGAGCCCACCACGTCCGACGCCCTGACCACCGGCTACTCGTACGGCTTCCTGCTCGGTGGCGCTCTCTACCTGCTGGCCCTGCTGACGGCGCTGCTCACCGCGCCGAAGTCGGCACCCCAGCCGCAGCAGGACGGGGCCCAGCCCCCCGTCGCGCTGTGACCCACCCCGGCGGCCCCGCCCCTTCCCCCGCGGCGGGGCCGCCGGTCCTCTCCCCCCACACCACGAGCCCGGAAAGAGGCGCCGAGATGCCCCAGCCCGCGCGGAACACCCAGGTCGAGCAGTCCACGTCGCACAGTGGTCCGGGGAACAGCGGTCCGGAGAACCGTTCCCTCGCCGTGTGGGAGCTCGCCGACCTCGTCACCCCCATGGCCGTGCGCGTGGCCGCCACCTACCGGGTCGCCGACCACATCGCGGCCGGCCGGACCACCGCCGAGGACATCGCCCGCGCCGAGCACCTGCACGCCGGGGCGCTGGAGCGGGTCCTGCGGCACCTGGTCACCGTCGGGGTCCTCACCGTGAGCGGCCCGGCGTACGGACTGTCCGGCCTCGGTGAGCAGCTGCGCACCGACCACCCCGGCGGCCAGCACCGCCTCGTCGACCTCGACGGCGCCCTCGGCCGCGGCGACCTCAGCCTCGTCGAGCTGGCCCACGTGGTGCGCACCGGCGAGCCCGCGTACCCCGTCCGCTACGGCGTGCCGTACTGGGACGACCTGGCCGCCGACCGGGCGCTGGCGGAGTCCTTCGACGCGATCATGGCGGACAACCTCGCCCGGGACGTGCCCTCGATCGCGGCGGCCTACGACTGGTCCGCGCTGGGCCACGTCCACGACCTCGGCGGCGGCAGCGGTGTCCTGCTCGCCGGGCTGCTCACGGCCCACCCGCCGCTGCGGGGCACGGTCGTGGACCTCAAGGCCACCGCCAACGGGGCGGCGGACCGTTTCCGGGCGCTCGGCCTGGAGGACCGGGCCGACGTCGTCGACGGCAGCTTCTTCGACGAGCTGCCCGCCGGCGGCGGGGGCTACGTCCTCTCCTCCGTCCTGCACAACTGGTCCGACGAGGACGCCCTGCGCATCCTGCGCCGCTGCGCCGACGCCGTCGCCGGCGGCGACGGCCGGGTGCTGGTCGTCGAGGAGACCGGCGAGCGGCCCGAGACGGCCATGGACCTCAGGATGCTCGCCTACTTCGCCGGCGTGGAGCGTGGCGTCGACGAACTCATCCGTCTCGCCGGCCGGGCGGGCCTGAAGCTGACCGGCGTGTTCGAGGCCGGCAGCCAGGCCGCCGGTGTCCGGTCGGTGCTCGAACTGGTCCCGCAGCACGTCACCCCCTGAATTTCCGGACCGCGGTGCACCCGAGGGGACGGCGGGTGCACCGCACTTATACTCGGGCAGGAGGTGCTGTTTTGCGGCGTGCACGCGACGAGGTCCAGGAACCGGTGAACCCGGTGGGTGCGGTCACTCCCCTCACCAGGACGGAGGAGACCGCGGAGGTCCCGGGACCCCTCCCGGAGTCGCTCGCCGGCTATGTCAGCTACCTCCTGCGCCGGGTCCACGCGCAGTTCTCCGCGACCCCCGACGGCACCGGCACCGACTCCCGCGACTTCCTCGTCCTCGACGCCCTCACCGGCCAGGACTGGGCCTCCCAGCTCGACCTCGCCGAACGCCTCGGCATCAACCGCACGATCATGGTCCAGGTCATCGACCGCCTGGAGGCCCGCGGCGAGGTCCGGCGCACCCGCAACCCCGACAACCGGCGCCAGTACGTCCTGTCCCTGACCGACCGCGGGCGCACCGCCCTCGGCTCCATGCGCCGGGCCGTCGCCGAGCGGGACGCGCAGCTGACCGCCGTCCTCGGCCCCGAGGAGCGCGCACGGCTCGACGAACTGCTGGCCCGGCTGCTGCCCGAGTCGGCGCAGCCGCTGGTGCGGGGCACCGAGTACCTGGTGGCGCAGGCCCATTTCCGGCTGCGCCGGCACGGCGACGACAAGCTCACCGGCACCGGCCTGCGCGTCCGCCACTACGGCCCCCTGTCCGCCCTCGTCGCCTCCGGCCCGTGTTCCCAGCAGGAACTCGCCCGGTTCCTCGCCGTCACCGGGCCGGCCGCCTCGCAGCTCGTCGACGAACTCGTCAAGCAGGGGCTGGTCCGCCGCGGCCGCGACGCCCACGACCGGCGGCGGTACGCCCTGGAGGTCACCGACGACGGCCGGAGGTCACTCGCCGTCGTCACCGCGGCCGTGCACGAACTCGCCCACGACGTGGCCGAGATGCTCGGTCCCGGCGGCGAGGACGAACTGCGGGCCATGCTGCTGCGACTGCTGGAGGCGGGCGAGCATTCCGCCGGACATCCTGATTCCAGCGGTGATATCAGCAGTGCTGCCGGCGGCGAATCCGGTGGTGAATCCGGCGGCGAATCCGGTGGTGAATCGGGCAGTGAATCCGGTGGTGAATCCGGCGGGCATTCCGGAAGCGATCTCTCCGAAAACTCCAAGTCGACCGTTCCGGCCAGGGGTTGACCCTCTGGCCAGAACCTGTCACGCTTAATTCAGCGGTTACCTCACGCCTTTTTCCACGGCTCTTCATTCTCCGAATGAAGGGCCTTTTTTCATGCGGTGTTCCGCCCCGAAGAAGGAGACAGTTCATGGTCACGAAGATGACCGAGGGCGCGACGGAATCGGCACGCATACCCGAGGAGATGACATTCGACGTCGTCGTCCTGGGTTCGGGCCTGGCCGGCTCCGTGACCGGTGCGATCCTGGCCAAGCACGGCGCGCGGGTCCTGCTGGTCGACGCGACCGCCCACCCGCGCTTCGCCGTCGGCGAGTCCATGACCCCGCAGCTCGTGGAGTGGATCCACATCCTCTCCGAGCGCCACGACATCCCCGAGCTGAAGAGCCTGTCCAGCGTCCAGGCCTCCACCCGTGACATCGGCCCGACCTTCGGCACCAAGGCGCACTTCGGCTTCATCAAGCACGAGGTGGGCCAGGAACCCGACCCGCGGGCCGCCACCCAGCTGGCGCTGCCCAAGATCTTCCACCAGAACAGCCACATGCACCGCCAGGACAGCGACTCGTTCATGTTCCACGTGGCGATCAAGTACGGCTGCACCCCCCGGCAGAACTGGCGTGCGAGCGAGGTCGACTTCGACGACGACGGTGTGACCGTCACCGGGAAGAGCGCCGCGCCGGGCGCCCAGCCCGAGCAGTACCGGGCCAAGTACCTGGTGGACGCCTCCGGTTTCCGCTCGCCGCTCGCCGACAAGTTCGACCTGCGCGAGAAGCCGGCCCGGTTCAAGCACCACAGCCGCTCGATGTTCACGCACTACGTCGGCATCAAGCGGTTCGACGACGTCAGCGGCCACCCCAAGGACCTGCGCCCGCCGGCCGACTGGCACACCGGCACCCTGCACCACATGATCGAGCGCGGCTGGTTCTGGATCATCCCGTTCGACAACCACGACAAGTCCCGCAACCCGCTGTGCAGCGTGGGCCTGACCGTGGACGAGCGCACCTACCCCAAGCCCAAGGACCTCACCCCGGAGCAGGAGTTCCAGCTCTGGCTCGACAAGTACCCGGCGGTCAAGCGCCAGTTCGACGGTGCGACCCGGGTGCGCGAGTGGGTGTCCACGGACCGGCTCCAGTACTCCTCGAAGCAGACCATCGGCGACCGCTGGTGCCTGATGTCGCACGCGGCCGGCTTCATCGACGCGCTGTACTCCCGCGGGCTGTCCAACACCTTCGAGGTGGTCGACGCGCTGACCTCCCGGCTGCTGGTCGCGCTCAAGGACGGCGACTTCTCCGCCGAGCGCTTCGAGTACGTCGAGCGACTGGAGCAGGGGCTGCTCCAGTACAACGACGAACTGGTCAACAGCTCCTTCATCGCCTTCTCCCACTTCCGCCTGTGGAACGCGGTGTTCCGGGTGTGGGGCTCCTTCATCACCCCCGGCACCATGCGGCTCACCCGGGCCCGGCTGAACCATGCCCGCGACGGCCGCAAGAAGCACTTCGAGGAACTGGAGCAGGTGCCGTACCCGGGTCTGTGGTGGCCGCAGTCCGACTCCTTCAAGCGGATCCTCGACACCACCGCCGAGGCCTGCGAGAAGTACGAGGCGGGCGCGATCACCGGCGACGAGGCCGCCGACATCATCTTCGAGACCCTGCGGAACTCGCCCATCGTCAACCCGGTCTTCGGCTGGAAGGACGAGAAGCAGCGCTTCATTTACCCCTCGGTGCCGACGATGGCCCGCTTCCTGTTCTGGGCGTCGGTGCAGGCCCCGTCGGAGATGAACGCCGTCGGCCGGGAGTTCCTGCTCGGCATCGTCAAGGCCGGCTCGAAGGTTCGCAAGCTCCTCTGATCCGCGCGGCACACCCACGACACCCCCCATGGAAGGGATGAGCATGTCCGCAGCAGCGCGGTCGCTGACCCGCACCCCTGAGCGACAGCCCATCGAGCCGCTGAATCTGCGCCGCGTGTGCGGCCTGTTCACGACCGGCGTCACGGTGGTCTCCACCGGGCCGAGCGGCCGGGCCGAGGGCACCACCGTGAACTCCTTCACCTCGGTCTCGCTGGATCCCCCGCTGGTGCTGTTCTGTCTGCACAAGCAGTCCCGGCTGCACGACCTGCTCCAGGAGAGCGGCGGCTTCACCGTCAACTTCCTGTCCGGGCAGCAGCAGCCGCTGGCACGCTACTTCGCCGAGAAGCGGCCCGACGCGTTCTCGGCGGTCCCGCACCACTTCACCACGGACGGACTGCCCGCGCTCAGCGAGGCGCTGGCCTACATCGCCTGCACCACGGTCGACGTGCACGCGGCAGGCGACCACGACATCGTCATCGGCGAAGTCGTGGAGCTGGGCGCTCCCCGGGACGGCCAGGAACCGTTGATCTTCTTCGACGGGTCGCTGGGTCCCCTGGAGACGGCGGCCGGCCGGTTCAGCCGGGCCGGCGAGCCGCCGGCAGCGGCCCGGGTGTCCTGACATGCGCCGGGTGCTCATCGCCAACCGTGGCGAGATCGCCGTCCGGGTGGCCCGGGCCTGCCGGGACGCCGGTGTCGCGAGCGTGGCCGTATACGCCGACCCGGACCGCGACGCCCTCCATGTCCGGGCCGCGGACCAGGCGTTCGCCCTGGGCGGTGACACCCCGGCCACCAGCTATCTCGACTTCGGCAAGGTGCTCGGGGCGGCCCGTGAGTCGGGAGCGGACGCCGTCCATCCGGGCTACGGGTTCCTCTCGGAGAACGCGGAGTTCGCGCAGGCGGTGCTGGACGCGGGGCTGATCTGGATCGGGCCGCCGCCGCAGGCCATCCGCGATCTGGGTGACAAGGTCGCGGCCCGGCACATCGCCCAGCGTGCCGGTGCCCCGCTGGTGGCGGGGACGCCGGACCCGGTCTCAGGCGCCGACGAGGTCGTGGCGTTCGCGAAGGAGCACGGGCTGCCGATCGCGATCAAGGCCGCGTTCGGCGGCGGGGGCCGCGGCCTGAAGGTCGCCCGGACCCTGGAGGAGGTGCCCGAGCTGTACGACTCGGCGGTCCGTGAGGCCGTCGCCGCGTTCGGCCGGGGCGAGTGCTTCGTCGAGCGCTACCTCGACAAGCCCCGCCACGTCGAGACCCAGTGCCTGGCCGACACCCACGGCAACGTCGTGGTCGTCTCCACCCGCGACTGCTCCCTCCAGCGCCGCCACCAGAAACTCGTCGAGGAAGCCCCCGCCCCGTTCCTGTCCCCGGCACAGGTGGACGAGCTCTACACGGCGTCCAAGGCCATCCTCAAGGAAGCCGGCTACGTCGGCGCCGGCACCGTCGAGTTCCTCGTCGGCCTCGACGGCACCATCTCCTTCCTCGAGGTCAACACCCGCCTCCAGGTCGAACACCCCGTCACCGAGGAAGTCTCCGGCATCGACCTGGTGCGCGAGATGTTCCGCATCGCCGACGGCGAGGCCCTCGGCTACGACGACCCGCCGCTGCGCGGCCACTCCTTCGAGTTCCGCATCAACGGCGAGGACCCCGGCCGCGGCTTCCTGCCCGCCCCCGGCACCGTCACCACCTTCACCGCGCCCTCCGGACCCGGTGTCCGCCTGGACGCCGGCGTCGAGTCCGGCAGCGTCATCGGCCCCGCCTGGGACTCCCTCCTCGCGAAGCTGATCGTCACCGGCCGCACCCGCGCCGAGGCCCTCCAGCGCGCCGCCCGCGCCCTGGAGGAATTCACCGTCGAAGGCATGGCCACCGCCATCCCCTTCCACCGCGCGGTCGTCAAGGACCCGGCATTCACCCCCGAACTGACCGGCTCCACCGCCCCCTTCACCGTCCACACCCGCTGGATCGAAACCGAGTTCGCCAACGACATCGAACCCTTCACCGCACCCGCCGACGACACGGAGAACGAGGGCGGCGGCCGTGAGACGGTCGTCGTCGAGGTCGCCGGGCAGCGCCTGGAGGTGACGCTGCCCGCGTCGCTCGGGCGGGTGCCGGAGCGTCAGCTGAGCCTCGTCGGGGCCGCCGCCGCCAAGCCGCGGCGCCGCAACTCCGGCGGTGGCGCGGGCGCCGCGGCCTCCGGCGACACGCTCACCTCGCCGATGCAGGGGACCGTCGTCAAGGTCGCCGTCGCGGAGGGGCAACGGGTCGAGCAGGGCGACCTGGTCGTCGTACTCGAGGCGATGAAGATGGAGCAGCCGCTCACCGCGCACAGGTCCGGCACCGTCACGGGGCTGGCCGCCACGGCGGGGCAGGCCCTGACCTCCGGTGCCGCCGTCTGTGACATCAAGGACTGATCCACGTGGCAGCACTCACCTACACCGACGCCATGGGCGAGGCACTCCAGCGACTGCACGGAGTGGGCTTCGAGCACGGCGGGTCCTTCGTCAACCACGCGCCGATGGCCGCGGAGGCGCTGGCGCACATGGGGTACGCCGACGAGGTGCCCGCCTGGGTCGACCACAACCTGCGCCACCGCGAGTACCACGACGTCCCCGAGCGCCGCTGGGCCATCGACCCGGCCGACCCGGCGGACTGGCGCGGTGCGCTCGGCGACTTCGCACGGGTCGCCGACTGGACCGGCCTGTTCGAGCGGGAGCTGGCCCGGGAGCCGTGGACCGAGGTGCTGGCCCGCTGGTGGCCCCGGCTGCTGCCCGGCATGTCGGGGATGCTGACGCACGGAGTGATCCGCACCGCGCACGCGGTGCGGGCCGTCGCCGCCGCCGGCGAGGACGACCGGCTCCAACTGACCGAGCTGGCCCACGGGCTGGGCTACTGGGCCGCACGGCACTCCACCGGCGGCGTCACCGTGGCCGGGGAGCCGCCGCCGGACCTGCCGGACGGGGACGACGGGCGGGAGCCAGTCGTCCGTGCGCTGGACGAGCTGGTCGCCGAGTACGCCGGGATCTACGCCACCGTCGCCCAGCGGCACCCCATCCCGCTGATCCACGCGGTCACCGGACCGGCCGCCGTACGGCTGGTCGTCGGGCATCTGCCCGAGGCACAGCGGCTGCCGTCGTACCAGGTCGCGCGGCCCGTCAGCCGCCGGATGCTCGACTGGTTCCACGCCACGCCCCGGCCGGCGGCGCCGCTGCCCCAGGCACCGGACGTGGCCGAGGTGTTCGCGCGGGCCGCCGAGATCGGCGACGAACACACCATCAAGCTCGCCGAGGTCGCGGTGCGGCACGAGGCGATCGCCCCCGACCCGCGGCACGCGGCCGCCGCCCAGGTGGCGAACGAGGGCATCGGCCGCTTCTACCGCTGAACCACCCCTGCCGGTTTCAGATCGTTTCCGGACTCTTTCCGACCCGTTCCTTCCCCGCCCGGAGGGCGGGTTGTCCCGAGGAGTGTCATGGACGCACAAGTCATCGTCGTGGGCGCAGGACCGGCCGGGATGATGCTGGCCGGCGAGCTGCGGCTCGCCGGCGTCGACGTCATCGTCCTGGAGAAGCTGCCCGCGCGGACCGGGGAGTCACGCGGCCTCGGCTTCACCGCCCGCACCATGGAGGTCTTCGACCAGCGCGGACTGCTGCCCCGGTTCGGCGACATCGAGGTCAGCAACGTGGGCCACTTCGGGGGCCTGCCGGTCGACTTCGGTGTCCTCGACGGAGCCCACCAGGCCGCCAAGACCATCCCCCAGTCCGTCACCGAGACCGTCCTGGAGGAGTGGGCCACCCAGCTCGGCGCGGACATCCGGCGCCGGCACGACGTCGTCTCCGTCAAGGAGAAGGAGGACAGCGTCGAGGTCGAGGTGCGCGGCCCCGAGGGCGTGCACCGGCTGCGCGCCGAGTACCTCGTCGGCTGCGACGGCGGCCGGTCCACCATCCGCAAGGCGGCCGGATTCGACTTCCCCGGCACCGCGTCGACCCTGGAGATGTTCCTCGCCGACGTCAAGGGCATAAAGCTGGAGCCCCGCATGATCGGCGAGACCCTGCCCGGCGGCATGGTCATGGTCGGCCCGCTGCCCGGCGGGATCACCCGGCTGATCGTCTGCGAGCGGGGCACCCCGCCGCAGCGCCGGGAGCAGCCGCCGACCTGGGACGAGGTGGCCGCGGCCTGGCAGCGGCTGACCGGCGACGACATCTCGCACGCCGAGCCGGTGTGGGTCTCGTCCTTCGGCGACGCCACCCGCCAGGTCACCGAGTACCGGCGCGGCCGGGTCCTGCTCGCGGGCGACTCCGCGCACATCCACCTGCCGGCCGGCGGGCAGGGCATGAACACCAGCATCCAGGACTCGGTCAACCTCGGCTGGAAGCTCGGCGCGGTGGCCCGGGGCCGGGCGCCCGAGGCACTGCTGGACACCTACCACGCCGAGCGGCACCCGGTCGGCAAGCGGCTGCTGATGAACACCCGGGCGCAGGGCCTGCTCTTCCTGTCCGGGCCCGAGGTGCAGCCGCTGCGCGACGTGCTGGGCGAGCTGATCCGCTACCCCGAGGTAAGCCGGCACTTCGCGGCGATGGTGTCCGGCCTGGAGATCCGCTACGACCTCGACGGCGGCCCCCACCCGCTGCTCGGCCGCCGGCTGCCCGACGTGAGGCTGACCGGTCACCGGCTGGTCTCCTCCAGCACCGAGGCCCTGCACGCGGGCCGCGGCGTGCTGCTCGACCTCGCGGACAACGAGCGGCTGCGCGACCGCGCCTGGGACTGGCAGGACCGCATCGACATCGTCACGGCCGAGCCCGTCCTGCCGGAGGACAGCCCGCTCGCCGGCACCACCGCGGTCCTCGTCCGCCCCGACGGCTACGTGGCCTGGGCCGCCCCGGGCAGCCACGCGGACCTCCCGATGGCCCTGGAGCACTGGTTCGGCCCGGCGCGCTGACCTGGGCGACACCCGCACGCCGTCGACCGACCCCCGCGACCCCGCGACGCACCTCTGAATGGAGAGATCATGCACAGCACGTTGATCGTCGCCCGGATGGACCCGGGTCACAGCACCGAGGTGGCCCGGCTGTTCCAGGAGTTCGACCGGAGCGAGATGCCGCATCTGATGGGCACCCGGCGCCGCCAGCTCTTCGCCTACCGCGGTCTGTACTTCCACCTCCAGGACTTCGATTCCGACAACGGCGGCGAGCTGATCGAGGCGGCCAAGACCGACCCCCGCTTCGTGCAGATCAGCGAGGACCTCAAGCCGTTCATCGAGGCCTACGACCCGGCGACCTGGCGGTCCCCCGCGGACGCGGTCGCCACGCGCTTCTACGACTGGGAGGGCCGGGCGTGAGCGCCAGGCGAGTGGTCATCACCGGGGTCGGCGTCACGGCCCCCGGCGGTGTCGGCACCAAGAACTTCTGGAACCTGCTCAGCGAGGGACGCACCGCCACCCGGGGCATCACCTTCTTCGACCCCTCCTCCTTCCGCTCCCGCGTCGCCGCCGAGATCGACTTCGACCCGGAGGAGCACGGGCTCGGCCCGCAGGAGATCCGCCGGATGGACCGCGCGGCCCAGCTGGCCGTGGTCACCGCCCGCGAGGCCCTCGCCGACAGCGGCCTGGACCTGAGCGGTGCGGACCCGCACCGGGTCGGCGTCACCATCGGCAGCGCGGTCGGCGCCACCATGGGACTCGACCAGGAGTACCGCGTCGTCAGCGACGGCGGGCGCCTGGAGCTGGTGGACCACGCCTACGCCGTACCGCACCTCTACAACTACCTGGT
Source organism: Streptomyces sp. NPDC089424 (assembly GCF_044749345.1). Taxonomy (NCBI): domain Bacteria; kingdom Bacillati; phylum Actinomycetota; class Actinomycetes; order Kitasatosporales; family Streptomycetaceae; genus Streptomyces; species Streptomyces sp. NPDC089424. The sequence continues at coordinate 188,067 of NZ_JBIVHU010000011.1, read as the reverse complement.
GCCCAGCTCCTTCGCCGCCGAGGTGGCGTGGGCGGTGGGCGCCGAGGGCCCCGCGACGGTCGTCTCGACCGGCTGCACCTCGGGACTGGACTCGGTCGGCCACGCCGCCGAACTGATCCGGGAGGGCTCGGCCTGCGCGGTGGTGGCGGGCGCGACGGACGCCCCGATCTCCCCGATCACCCTGGCCTGCTTCGACGCGATCAAGGCCACCACCCCGCGCAACGACGACCCCGAGCACGCCTCGCGGCCCTTCGACGGGACCCGCAACGGCTTCGTGCTCGGCGAGGGTTCGGCGGTGTTCGTCCTGGAGGAACTCGAAGGAGCGCTTCGGCGGGGCGCGCACATCTACGCCGAGATCGCCGGCTACGCCTCGCGCTGCAACGCCTTCCACATGACCGGACTGCGCCCGGACGGCGTGGAGATGGCCGAGGCCATCACGGTCGCGCTGGACGAGGCCCGGATGAACCCCGAGGCCGTCGACTACGTCAACGCGCACGGCTCGGGCACCAAGCAGAACGACCGGCACGAGACGGCGGCGTTCAAGAAGAGCCTCGGCGAGCACGCCTACCGGACCCCGGTGTCCTCCATCAAGTCGATGGTCGGGCACTCGCTCGGCGCGATCGGCTCGATCGAGATCGCCGCGTCGGTCCTCGCCATGGAGCACGGCGTCGTGCCCCCGACGGCGAACCTGCACACCCCCGACCAGGAGTGCGACCTGGACTACGTGCCGCTGACGGCCCGTGAGCACCGCACCGACGCCGTGCTGACCGTCGGCAGCGGATTCGGTGGTTTCCAGAGCGCCATGGTGCTCGCCCGACCGGAGAGGAGCGCGGCATGAGCACGGCCGCGACGCGCACCGTCGTCACGGGGCTCGGCATAGCCGCCCCCAACGGCCTCGGCACCACCGACTACTGGGCGGCCACCCGCTCGGGCAAGAGCGGCATCGGCCGCATCACCCGCTTCGACCCCACCGGCTACCCGGCCAAGCTCGCCGGCCAGGTGCCCGGCTTCCACGCCGACGACCACCTGCCCAGCCGGCTGCTCGCGCAGACCGACCACATGACCCGCCTCGCCCTGGTCGCCACCGACTGGGCGCTGGCCGACGCGGGCGTCACGCCCGCCGAGCTGCCCGCGTACGACATGGGCGTGGTCACCGCCAGCTCCTCCGGCGGCTTCGAGTTCGGCCAGGGCGAGCTGCAGAAGCTGTGGAGCCAGGGCAGCCAGTACGTCTCGGCGTACCAGTCGTTCGCCTGGTTCTACGCCGTCAACAGCGGTCAGATCTCCATCCGCAACGGCATGAAGGGCCCGAGCGGGGTGCTGGTCTCCGACCAGGCCGGCGGGCTCGACGCGATCGCCCACGCCCGGCGGCAGATCCGCAAGGGCACCCAGCTGATCGTCTCCGGGTCGATCGACGCCTCGATCTGCCCGTGGGGCTGGGTCGCCCAGCTGGCGAGCGGGCGGCTGTCCGAGGGGGAGGAGCCCGACCGGGCCTACCTGCCCTTCGACACGGCCGCCGCCGGGCACGTGCCCGGCGAGGGCGGGGCCATCCTGATCCTGGAGTCCGCCGAGGGCGCCGCCCGGCGCGGCGTGCGGGTGTACGGCGAGATCGCCGGCTACGCCGCCACCTTCGACCCCGCCCCCGGCAGCGGGCGGCCGCCCGGCCTGCGCAAGGCGATCGAACTCGCCCTGGCCGACGCGGGCGTGGACGCCGGAGACGTCGACGTCGTCTTCGCCGACGGGGCGGCCGTGCCCGAGCTGGACCGGATCGAGGCGGACGCGCTCAACGAGGTGTTCGGTCCGCACGGCGTCATGGTCACCGCCCCCAAGACGATGACCGGGCGCCTCTACTCGGGCGCCGCCCCCCTGGACGTGGCGACCGCCCTGCTCGCCATCCGGGACGGCGTCGTGCCGGCCACCACCCACGTCCACCCCGACGCCTCCTACGACCTCGACCTGGTCACCGGCGAGGCACGGGCAACCGAGGTCCGCACGGCACTGATCCTGGCCCGAGGCCACGCCGGCTTCAACGCGGCAACGGTGCTCACGGCCCCGTAGGCCGCCCGGCGGCCCGGCAGTTGGCGCGGCGCGCGAATGCCGGGGGTTCTCCTGCGGGCGTCCCGCCCCGCCCCACCACGCGCAGCGCTTCACCGACCCACGCCAATGACGAGACGGCGACGGTGGTCACGGACCCGTCCGGCGGTCCGGGCCCTGGGCGTCCGCCGACACGAGTCCAGCGGCGCCCCGCCGCGCTGCGAGACGGCGACGGTGCTCACGGCCCCGTAGGCCGTCCGGCGGTCCGGGGGCGGGCGCGGCGCGCGGGTGCCGGGGTTTGTCCGGCGGGCCCGCTTCGGCGGTCCCTGCCCCGCCCCACCGCGCGCAGCGCTTCACCGACCCTCGCCGCCGTCGAGACGGCGACGATGCTCACGGCCCCGCAGACCGCAGGGCGTCCGTCCGACAGCAGTCCAGCGGCGCCCCGCCGGCTGCGAGACGGCGACGGTGCTCACGGCCCCGTAGGCCGTCCGGCGGTCCGGGCCACGGGTGTCCGTCCGACGCACGCCCCGCCGCGCGCACCGCCCTGCGAGCCGAGTGGCCTCGGCGTGTGGCGTGCCGCGCCGTTCCCGCCCCTGAACGCGCCCGCGTGCCCGGTCCTGCCGTCTCTCCCACGGTGGTCCGGGCCGCGGGCGTCCGCACGTTCCCGCAAGACCCAGACGAGAGGAACCTCCCGTGTCCACCCAGTCCTTCACCCTCGACGACCTCAAGCGCATCCTCCTGGAGTCGGCCGGGGCCGACGAGAACGTCGACCTGGACGGCGACATCCTCGACACCGACTTCGAGGAGCTCAGCTACGAGTCGCTGGCCATCCTGGAGACCTGCGGCCGCATCGAGCGCGACTACGCCATCTCCCTGGACGACAGCGTGGTCACCGAGGCCAGGACGCCGCGCGCCCTGCTGGAGATCGTCAACAACCAGCTCGCCCAGTCCGCGCAGGCCGCCTGAGCCGCCGTCCCGCCCCGAGGCCGTCCCCCTCACCCTCACCCCGGTGTGCCGGTGCCCGCCCCCGAGCGGGGCACCGGCGCACCCCCCGAGATGCCCAGACATGCCCACACACCGTGACAAGGGAGCAGCAGTCATGTCCGACAAGCACGAGCGGGTCGCCCTCGTCTCCGGGGCCACCAGCGGAATCGGCCTCGCGGCGGCGCGGCTGCTGGCCCAGCAGGGTCACCGCGTCTTCCTCGGCTCCCGTGACGCCGACAACGTCGCCCGGACCGTCAAGGAGCTGACCGCCGAGGGACTCGACGTCGACGGCGGCACCCTCGACGTGCGCTCGGCGCTGTCCATCGAGAGCTTCGTCCAGGCCGCCGTGGACCGCTTCGGCCCCGTCGACGTCCTGGTCAACAACGCGGGCCGGTCCGGCGGCGGCGTCACCGCCGACATCGACGACGAGCTCTGGTACGACGTCGTCGAGACCAACCTCAACAGCGTCTTCCGGCTCACCCGCGCGGTCCTCACCACCGGCGGCATGCGGCACAAGAACCGCGGCCGGATCATCAACATCGCCTCCACGGCCGGCAAGCAGGGCGTGGTCCTCGGCGCCCCCTACTCCGCCTCCAAGCACGGCGTCGTCGGCTTCACCAAGGCCCTCGGCAACGAGCTCGCCCCCACCGGCATCACCGTGAACGCGGTCTGCCCCGGCTACGTCGAGACGCCCATGGCGCAGCGGGTGCGCGCCGGTTACGCCGCGGCCTACGACACCACCGAGGACGCGATCATGGAGAAGTTCACGGCGAAGATCCCGCTCGGCCGCTACTCCACCCCCGAGGAGGTCGCCGGGCTGGTCGGCTACCTCGCGTCCGACACCGCCGCCTCCATCACCGCGCAGGCCCTCAACGTCTGCGGCGGCCTCGGCAACTTCTGACCGGCCCGCCCGCCCCCGTACCTTCTCCGAGGAGTTCACGCATGTCCGCATCCGAGCTGCGGGAAGTCGAGCACGAGATCACGATCGGGGCCCCGGCCGCCGACGTCTACCGGCTGATCGCCGACGTGGCGAACTGGCCGCGGATCTTCCCCCCGACCATCTACGTCGACCACCTGGAGCGTTCCGGCGACGAGGAGCTGATCCGTATCTGGGCGACTGCCAACGGCGAGCCCAAGAACTGGACCTCGCGCCGCGTCCTGGACGCCGAGGCCCTGCGGATCACCTTCCGCCAGCAGGTCTCCACCCCGCCGGTCGCCACAATGGGCGGCACCTGGATCATCGAGCCGCAGGGCGACGGCGCCTCGCGCGTGCGGCTGCTGCACGACTACACGGCCGTCGACGACGACCCGGCGGGCCTGAAGTGGATCGACGAGGCCGTGGACCGCAACTCCCGCTCGGAACTCGCCTCCCTGAAGACCAACGTCGAACTCGCCGCCGCCTCCGCGGAGCTGACGTTCTCCTTCGAGGACACCGTCGAGGTCGACGGCTCCGCCAAGGACGTCTACGACTTCGTCAACGAGGCGGGTCTGTGGTCCGAGCGGCTGCCCCACGTGGCGACCGTCCGGCTCACCGAGGACTCCCCGGGCCTGCAGACCCTGGAGATGGACACCCGTGCCAAGGACGGCTCCACGCACACCACCCGGTCGTACCGGGTGTGCCTGCAGGGCCGGAAGATCGCCTACAAGCAGACCACGCTGCCGGCGCTGATGAACCTGCACACCGGCTACTGGACGTTCACCGACACGGACACCGGCAGCACCGCCTCCTCCCAGCACACCGTCGTGCTGCGCCCCGAGAACATCGAGAAGATCCTCGGGCCGGGGGCGGGCGTCGCCGAGGCCCGGGAGTACGTGCGCTCGGCGCTGAGCACCAACAGCCGGGCCACCCTCGGCCACGCGAAGGCGTACGCCGAAGCGAGGCGCTGACCATGGCCGGCGCCGACGCTGCCGTGACGGACGTCGTCGTGGTCGGCGCCGGACCCGTCGGGCTGATGCTCGCCGGGGAACTGCGGCTCGGCGGCGCCGACGTGACCGTACTGGAGCGGCTGGACACCCCGACCACGGAGTCCCGGGCCTCCACGCTGCACGCGCGGACCATGGAACTGCTCAAGCAGCGCGGACTGCTCGACGGCCCGGACGGCTTCGGCGATCCGCTGCCGCCGCACGAGCCGCGCGGCCACTTCGGCGGGTTGCCCATGGACCTCACGCTGCCCAGCCCCTATCCGGGGCAGTGGAAGGTGCCGCAGGTGCGCACCGAGGAACTCCTCGGCGCCCGCGCGGCCCGCCTCGGCGTCCGCGTGCTGCGCGGCCACGAGGTCACCGGGCTGACCCAGGACCAGGGGCAGGTGACGGTGTCCGCCCGGCACGCCGGGCGGCCGGTCCGGTTCACCGCGCGCTACGTCGTCGGCTGCGACGGCGAGCGCTCGGCCGTACGCCGGCTCGCGGGCGTCGACTTCCCCGGTGACGACGCCGAGCGGGAGCTGATCCGCGCCGACGTCGGCGGCATCGACATCCCGAACCGGCGGTTCCAGCGGCTGCCCGTGGGGCTCGCCATCGCCGCCCGGCGCGGCGACGGCGTGACCCGGGTGATGGTCCACCGCTTCGGCACCCCGCCACGGGACGGCGAGGCACGCTTCGCCGACATCGTCGAGGCCTGGCGGGAGGTCACCGGCGAGGACATCGCCCACGGCACCCCGCTGTGGGTCAACTCCTTCGGCGACGCCTCCCGGCAGGCCGCGCGCTACCGCGTCGGCCGGGTGCTGCTCGCCGGTGACGCCGCCCACCAGCAGATGCCGATCGGCGGCCAGGCCCTCAACCTCGGCCTCCAGGACGCCGTCAACCTCGGCTGGAAACTCGCCGCGACCGTGCGCGGGCGCGCCCCCGAGGGACTGCTCGACACCTACCACGACGAACGGCACGCCGTCGGCCGCCGGGTCCTGTCCAACATCCGGGCCCAGGCGCGCCTGCTGCTGGGCGGGCCGGAGGTCGAGGCGCTGCGCTCGGTGATCGGCGAACTGACGTCGTACGAGCGGGTGCGCGCGCACCTGGCGGGCACGATCAGCGGCCTGGACGTCCGCCACGGCACCGGCGACGGACCCACGCTCGCCGGGACCCGGTTGCCGGACGCCGCCCTCCTGGGCGCCACCGGACCCCGCTCCACCCTGGACCTGCTCCGCGAGGCCCGCGGCCTGCTGCTCGTGCTGACCGACGCGCCGGAGCCGTTCGCCAGGGTCGCCCGGCCGTGGTCCGGTGCCGTCGACACCGTAGCGGCCCGCCCGGCCGAGGCCGGCGCGCTGCCCGAGGCGGCCGCCCTGCTCGTACGCCCCGACGGATACCTCGCCTGGGCCGGTGACACCCCGGAAGGACTCGACGCGGCGCTCGCCCGCTGGTTCACGCCCGGTCCGCGCACCGCACCGCACCGCACGCATCCCCACCGACAACACCACGTCAGGAGAACGAAGATGGGCAACCTGACCGGCAGGACGGCGCTCGTCACGGGCGCCAGCCGAGGCATGGGCCGGGCCACCGCGCAGCGGCTCGCCCGCGACGGCGCGCTGGTCGCCGTCCACTACGGCACCAACGAGGACGCGGCCGCCGAGGTCGTCGCCGGGATCGAGCGTGACGGCGGCCGGGCGTTCGCCGTACGCGCCGAACTCGGCGCCCCCGGCGACGTGCACGAGCTTTTCCTCGCCCTGGAGCAGGGCCTGAAGGAGCGCACCGGCTCCACCGAGCTGAACATCCTGGTCAACAACGCCGGCGTGATGGGCGGGGTCAAGCCCGAGGACACCACGCCGGACATGTTCGACCGGATCTTCGCCGTCAACGCCCGGGCGCCGTTCTTCCTCGTCCAGCGGGCCCTGACGAACATGCCCGACGGCGGGCGGATCGTGAACATCTCCTCGGGCCTGACCCGGTTCGCCAACCCCGACGAGATCGCCTACGCCATGAGCAAGGGCGCCGTCGAACAGCTCGCGCTGCACTACGCCAAGGCCCTCGGCCCGCGCGGCATCACCGTCAACAGCGTCGCCCCCGGCATCACCCGCAACGGCAACGCGCTGTTCGACATCCCCGAGGCCGTCGAGGCGATGGCGGCCCTGTCCACCTTCAACCGGGTCGGCGAACCGCAGGACGTCGCCGACGTGGTCGCCTTCCTCGTCTCCGACGACGCCCGCTGGGTCACCGGCTCCTTCGTCGACGCGAGCGGCGGCACCCTCCTCGGGTGACGCCGTGACCAGGACGCACCCCGCGCCCGCCGTCGGCGCCGCGGACGGGCGCTGGAGCCCCCGGCTGTGGGGGCTCCTGCTCGTGCTCGCCGGCAACATGCTCATCGACGCCCTCGAGGTGTCCGTGGCGGTCGTGGCACTGCCCTCGATCGGCACGGACCTCGGGCTGCCGCTGACGGACGTGCACTGGGCGATGACCGGCTTCGCCGTCGGCTTCGGCGGTCTGCTGCTGTTCGGCGCCCGGGTGGTGAGCCTGCTGGGGCGCCGCCGGGTCTACCTGGCGGCGCTGCTCGCCTTCGCCGCCGCCTCCGCCCTGAGCGCGCTCGCCCAGGAACCGGCGCTGCTCGTCGCCACCCGGCTGGTCAAGGGCTTCTGCGCGGCGCTGACCGCCCCCACCGGCCTCGCCATCATCGCCACCGCCTTCCCGCAGGGCCCGGCCCGCGACCGGGCGGTGTCCGTCTACGCCCTGTTCGGCGCCGGCGGCTTCACGGCCGGCCTGCTGCTGTCGGGCTGGCTCACCGAGGTCAGCTGGCGACTGGCCTTCGCGTTCCCGGCCCCCGTCGTGCTGGTCCTGTTCGCCCTCGCCCTCCGGCTGATCCCGGACGAGGACCCGGCCCCGGCGAGGACCTCCCCACGCCGCTACGACCTCACCGGCGCCGCCACCTTCACGGCGGCGCTCCTCGCCCTGGTGTACGGCATCGGCGCCGTGCCCGCGCACGGCTGGACGTCGCCCCGGGCCGCCGGGCCGCTCACCGCGGCCGTGGTGCTCCTCGCGGTCTTCGCGGTCGTCGAACGCACCACGTCCGCACCTCTGGTGCAGCCGCTGCGCGACGCCGCCCTGATCCGCTCGGCGCTCGGCGCGGCCTGCCTGAACGGCTCCTATCTGGGGCTGCTGTTCGTGCTGACCTACCAGATGCAGACCGTCGCCGGCTGGCCGCCGTCGACGGCCGCGCTCGCGCTGCTCCCGGCCGCCGCCCCACCGGCGCTCACCGCGCTCGCCTCCGGCCGCCTGGTCGCCCGCTTCGGCGCACCCCGGCTGATCGCGGCCGGCGCCGCCTGCGCGCTCGCCGGGTACCTGCTCCAGCTCTCGCCCGCCTGGCCGCTCCACTACCCCGCCCGGCTGCTGCCGACGCTGCTGCTGGTCGGGGCCGCCTTCGTGCTGTCCTTCGCCGCGCTGAACATGCAGGCGACCTCGGGGCTGAGCCCCGAGCGGCGCGGCGCGGCCGGCGGCCAGTACCAGACGGCCGTGCAACTGGCCGCCGCGGTGGTGGTCGCGGCCGTCGCCGCGCTGCTCGCCGCCGCCGCGGAACCCGGCGCCACCGCGGCCGAGGCCGTCGAGGCCTGCCGGCCGGCGCTGATCCTGGTGGCCGTGCTCGGCGGACTCGGAACCCTCACCGGCCTCACCGGCCTCAGACGCCGCTGAGCCCCCCGACCGGGCCGGCCGCTCCCCCTCCACCCACCCACACCCAACGGGGCACGCAATGGACCAGACAACGAAGACCTGGGTCTTCGACGACCTCGACGATCTCGACGACCTGGACTACGAGTTCGAGCAGGACACCGTCGTCGACGTGGACCCGCCGGACCCGGCCCACCTGTCCGCCTGCGGCGAGAGCGAGCGGCTCCGGCTGATCGACGCGTACGTACGGGCCGAACTCGCCCGGGTGCTGCGGGTGCCGCCGCACACCATCGACACCGAGGGCCGCCCGATGAACAGCCTCGGCATCGGCTCCATCAGCGGACTCGAACTCCAGCGCCGGATGGAGGCGGCCCTGCGCCTCGACGTCAACCTCAACATGCTGCTGCGCGCCAACAGCGCCGCGGAGCTCATCGAGTGCCTGTCCGGGCAGCTCGGCCCCGGGGACAGCCCGCACAAGCGCGGCGGGCAGGGCGCCCACCTGGTCTCGCACGACGGGCCGGGCACGACGTGATCCCGGAGCTGGTGGTCCGCGAGGGACCCGAGACCGTGAGGACGCGGCTGCCGGCCCCGGGGCAGCTCGACGTGTGGCTGGTGCGCCGGCCCCGGCTGGAGACGGCGGCGGAGCTGCTGGACCTGTCCGAGCTGGACGACGCGGAACGCCGGCGCACCGCCTCCTTCGTCCGCCCGACCGACGGCATCACGTACGCGTCGGCGCATGTCGCGCTGCGCCGGCTGCTCGGCGGGTACCTGGGCCTGGCGCCGCGCGCGGTGCCGTTCGTGCGGGAGCCCTGTCCCGGCTGCGGCAAGCCGCACGGACGGCCCGCCGTCGCGCACCCCGATCCGCCGCTGCACTTCTCCCTGGCGCACAGCCACGGCGTGGCCGTCGTCGCCGTCGCCGCCACCGTGCTCGGCGCCGACGTGGAGCGGCTGCCGAGGGACGAGACCGTCGAGGTGTGCGCCCCGGCGCTGCACCCGGGGGAGCAGGAGGAGCTGGCGGGCCTGCCCGTCGAGGAGCGGCGTGCGCTCTTCGGACGGATGTGGACCCGCAAGGAGGCCTACCTCAAGGCGCTGGGCACCGGCCTGTCCCGGGACCCGGGCCATGACTACCTGGGGGCCGACAGGCGGCGCCGCCCACCGGGCTGGACCCTGCTGGACCTGCCGTCCGGGCCTCGCCACAACGCCGCCGTCGCGGTGCTGGGCGGGCCGCCCGAGCGGGTCACCGTGCGCTGGGTGCCGCCGACCGCGCTGTACGCCGGCGGGACGGTGGACCTGGACGCCGACGGCTCGCACACGCACGAACCTGACTGGGGAGCGTGAGAGGCACCACATGACGACCGACCAGAAACCCGATCAGAAAGCCGATCAGAAACCCGATCAGAAAGCCGACCAGAGGACCGATCAGAGGGCCCCCGCCGCCGACCGGCCGAGCCTGCACGACCGCGAGCACCGCGGTCAGTGGAGCGCCGCGGAACGGCTGGAGGAACTCAGCCTGATCAAGCAGGCCGCCCGGCACGGCGATCCCCTGGCCACCGAGCGGCAGCACGCCAAGGGCAAGCTCACCGCCCATGAGCGCATCGAACTCCTGCTCGACGAGGGGTCGTTCACCGAGGTCGAGATGTTGCGCCGGCACCGGGCCAGCGGCTTCGGGCTGGAGAAGAAACGTCCCTACACCGACGGGGTGATCACCGGCTGGGGCACCGTCCACGGCCGTACCGTCTTCGTCTACGCACACGACTTCCGCATCTTCGGCGGCGCCCTCGGCGAGGCCCACGCCCAGAAGATCCACAAGATCATGGACATGGCCATGGCGGCCGGAGCGCCGCTGGTGTCGCTCAACGACGGGGCGGGGGCCCGCATCCAGGAGGGCGTCAGCGCGCTCGCCGGCTACGGCGGCATCTTCCAGCGCAACACCCGCGCCTCGGGCGTCATCCCGCAGATCAGCGTGATGCTCGGCCCGTGCGCGGGCGGCGCCGCCTACAGCCCCGCCCTGACCGACTTCGTCTTCATGGTCCGCGACATCGCCCAGATGTTCATCACCGGACCCGACGTGGTCAAGGCGGTCACCGGCGAGGAGATCACCCAGAACGACCTCGGCGGCGCCGACGTCCACGCCACCACCTCCGGCGTCGCCCACTTCGCCTACGACGACGTCCGTACGTGCATGGAGGACGTGCGCCACCTGCTCTCGTTGCTGCCGGCGAACAACCGCGACCTGCCGCCCCGGATGCCGAGCGCCGACCCCGCCGACCGGCGCACCGACCGGCTGCTGGACCTGGTGCCCGAGGACCCGAGCCGGGTGTACGACATCCGGTCCGTGATCGAGGAGATCGTGGACGACGGCGACCACTTCGAGGTCCACCCGGACTGGGCGACCAACGTGGTGTGCGCGCTGGCCCGGCTGGACGGCGAGGTCGTCGGCATCGTCGCCAACCAGCCCGCCTCCTACGCCGGGGTGCTCGACATCGACGCCAGCGAGAAGGCGGCGCGCTTCGTGCAGTTCTGCGACGCCTTCAACATCCCGATCGTCACCCTGATCGACGTGCCGGGCTTCCTGCCGGGCGTCGACCAGGAGCACAACGGGATCATCCGGCGCGGCGCCAAGCTGCTGTACGCCTACTGCAACGCCACCGTGCCGCGCATCTCGCTGGTGCTGCGCAAGGCGTACGGCGGCGCGTACATCGTCATGGACTCCCGGTCCATCGGCACGGACCTGGCGCTGGCCTGGCCCTCCAACGAGATCGCGGTGATGGGCGCGGAGGGCGCGGCGAACGTCATCTTCCGCCGGGAGATCGCCGGCTCGGACGACCCGGACACCACCCGCGCGCAGAAGATCAAGGAGTACCAGGCGGAGCTGATGCATCCCTACTACGCCGCCGAACGCGGCCTGATCGACGATGTGATCGACCCCCGGGACACCCGGGGGGCCCTCGTCCGCGCCCTGTCGATGCTGCGCAGCAAGCAGGCCGACCTGCCGTGCCGCAAGCACGGCAACCCGCCGCAGTGAGCACGCGGGACGCGCTGGTCATCAAGGTCGTCAAGGGCACGGCGACCCCGGCCGAACTCGCGGCCCTGACCAGCGTGCTGCTCGCCCGCGCCGCCGCCCTCGCGGCCGTCGGCCCCGGCCTGCAGGACCAGGCCCCCCACCCCACGGCGGGCTGGCGCCGCCCGGAACGCGTCCCGGCGCACCGCGACCCGCGGGGGTGGCGGGTGTCGGGCAGCCGGGCGGCGTAGGCGCGCCACCCCAGGTGCCGTCGAACGCCCCCCTTGGCGAGGGGCGCTGCCGAAACGGAGCTTCTTCCCCATGACCTTGCCGCACCACGAACAGAGCGACACCGTCACGCTCCCGCGGGCCGAACTCGGCGTGCTGCGGGAGCGGTTGCGCGAACTGGGCGACCGGGCAGAGATCACCGAACTGATCGACCGGTACGTCACCCTGCTCGACGCCCAGGACGCCGGCGGGTACGACGAGAGCTGGCCCCGCACGGTCTTCACGGACGACTGCCGGCTGGAGTTCCCGGTCGGCACGGTGCGGGGCCTTCGGACCGCCGCCGCCTTCCACTTCGACCGCAAGTCACGCTTCGCCCGCACCCACCACCTGGCCTCGAACTACGGCATCACGCTGGACGGCGACAGGGCCCGCGTCCGGGTGCACATCCTCGCCTCCCACGTCCACCACGACGACGGCCCCGACCCCGGGGGCCGCTTCGACATCGGCGGCTGGAGCGAGGGCGAGACCGTGCGCACCCCGCGGGGCTGGCGGATCAGCCGCTGGCGGTTCCATCTGGTGTGGTCCGACGGCGCGGGCCCGCGCCCGGGTCCCGCACCGGCCACGCTGCGCAGCTCCCAGCCACGCCCGCGCACCGCCCCCACTCCCAGAAAGGACGACACCGTGTCACGGACTTCGGCCGCCACCCTCGATCTCGGCGCCCTGCGCGCCGCCTCCGGCGAGGACCGGCTGCGGGCCATCGAGGCGTTCGTCTCCCGCACCCTGGAGACCTACCTCGACGTCCCGCCCGCCCACCGCGTCCACCGCGACCGCCCGCTCTACGCCCAGGGCATCGACTCCCTGACCGCCCTGGCCTTCCAGCGCAAGCTGGAGAACGCGCTGCGGATCCCGGTGCCCACCCACCACCTGCTGCGCGAGCAGTCGGTCAGCGAGCTCGCCGCCACCCTCGACGACCTGCTCACCCACGCGGAGCGCCGGGAGGCCGCCACGGCCTCCGTGTAGGCGCTCCGGCACGCGGGCGTGCCGCCACCGGACGGGGGCGGCATCCGCGCCGCCCCACGCCTCTCGCCCATCGGGCCGTCGGTGGGGAAGCCGGTGTAGGAGGATGACGCGACGGGACGACGCAAGGAGCCCCGCGCGAGGCCCGTCCCGAGCACCCTCACCGACTCCCCGGCGGAAGGCCGCACTTGAGTACCGAACGCATCCTGGTGACCGGCGGCACCGGTTTCATCGGCTCGCACGTCCTGCCCGTGCTGCGGGCGGCCTCCGCCGCCCCGCACGGCCCCGCCCTGAGGCTCCTCACCCGTCGCCGCCCCGGTCCCGAGGCCCGAGGCGCGGGCCCGCGGAGCGTGTACGGCGACCTCGCCGACCCGGCCTCGCTGCACGGCGTCTGTGAGGGCGTCACGACCGTCCTGCACCTCGCGGCCCGGATCGGCGGCACCCCGCAGGAGTGCCGGACCGTCAACGAGGAGGGCACCCGTGCCCTGCTCGCCGAGGCGGAACGGGCGGGCGTACGCCGGATCGTGCAGCTGGGCACCGCCGCCGTCTACGGCGACGGACCGCACCGCGGCGCACGCGAGGGCCGGATCGCCGAGGCGCCGGTCTCCCCGACCAGCGAGACCCGCCTCGCCGGGGAACGCATGGTCCTGGCCGCCGGCGGCACCGTCGTGCGCCCGTTCCTCGTCTACGGCGACGGGGACGCCTGGGTCGTGCCCGGCATCGTCCAGCTGCTGCGCCGCGTGCCGCACTGGGTGGGCGGCGCCGACTCCCGGCTCTCCCTGATCTCGGCGCCCGTCCTCGCCCGGGCCCTGGCCGAACTGGCCCTCGCGCCCGAGGCGCCGGCCGCCGGTGTCCTGCACGCCGCGCACCCCGAGCCCGTGACCCTGCGGGAGCTGCTCACGACCGTCTGCGGCGCCCTGGACCTGCCCCTGCCCGACGGCGAGATCACGCTCGACGAGGCGCTGGCCCGGCTCGACGCCCACGGCCCCGCCGCCCGGCGCCCCTTGGCCCTGGTCGCGGTCGACCGCTGGTACGACACCGACGCCCTGTGGTCCCGGCTGACGACCACCCCGGGAGCCCCCTTCGCCGAGGCGTTCGAGGAGTGCGCCCCCTGGTACCGCCGGGCTCTGGCCCACGCGGGGCAGCCCGCGGCGCCGGACCTCAGGCGGTGATGACGCCCCGCAGCGCCCGCACCAGCGCCTGGGCGCGCGGGTCGGCCGTCACGCTCTTGCGGAAGCCGTTGGTGACATAGCCGAAGGCGATGCCCGCATCGGGGTCCGCGAAGCCCAGCGAGCCACCGCGGCCGGGGTGGCCGAAGGAGGCGTCCGACAGCAGCGGGGACGCGCTGCCGTGCAGCATGTAGCCGAGCCCGAAGCGGGTTCCTACCACCAGCACCCGGTCCGGCCCCGCCGACTGCTCGCCGCGCGCCGCCTCCACCGTCTCCGGCGTGAACAGCCGTACCCCGCCGTCCACCTCGCCGATCAGCGAGGCGTAGAAGCGCGCGAGGCCGTCGGCCGTCGCGATGCCGTTGGAGGCGGGCAGGACGGCCGAGCGGTAGACGGGGTCGTTCTCGTCCGGCGGGGGCGCTATCGCGCCGAAGGCCCGGCGGGTGACGGAGTCCGGGTCGGCGTAGGCGTCGGACACCGCCCGCTTGGGCCGGGTCCTGAGCCCGTTCGCCGCGTCCGGGGCCTCGACCTTGCCGACCCGGCCCACGCGCCCGGCCTCCCGCTCCGGCAGCCCGAGCCACAGCCGGGCCCCGAGCGGTCCGGCGATCTCGTCGGCGATCCACTCCCCGGCCGACCGCCCGCTGACCCGTCGGACCACCTCGCCCACCAGCCAGCTGTAGGTGTGCGCGTGGTAGCCGTGCGCGCTCCCCGGCGTCCACACCGGTGCCTGCGCGGCCACCGCCGCCGCGCCGAGGTCGGGGTCGGTGGCCTCGGCGACGGTCAGCGGCCGGTCCAGGACGGGCACCCCGGCCCGGTGCGAGAGCAGATGCCGTACGAGCGTGCGCTCCTTGCCCGCCGCCTTGTACTCCGGCCACACCTCGCCGACCGGCGCGTCCAGGTCCAGCTCGCCCCGCTGCGACAGCAGCAGCAGGACGGCGGCGGCGACGCCCTTGGTCACCGAGCGCACGATCTGGGCGGTGTCCTGCTCCCACGGAGCCGTGCCGTCGACATCCTTGGTGCCGCCCCACAGGTCGACCACCTTGTGCCCGTCCCGGTAGACGGTCACGGCGGCGCCCCGGTCGCCGAGCGCCTCGAAGTTGCGCGCGAACGCCGTCCTGACCGGCTCGAAGCCCTCGGCCACTGTGCCGTTCACGTCCACGTCCGCACTCCGTCCACTCCACTCGCCCGCGACACCCCGTGCAACGCCGACGGCCGGCCCGGGATTCCTGCGTCCGGCCGGGTCCGCCTCATCCCAGCAGGATCGTGACGTCGATGTTGCCGCGGGTGGCGTTGGAGTAGGGGCACACCTCGTGGGCCTCGTCCACCAGCTTCGCCGCGATCTCCGCGTCGAGGACCGGCAGCGAGACGCTCAGGGCGACGGCGAGGCCGTAGCCGCGCCGGTCGTTGGGGCCGATGCCGACCTTCGCGGCCACCGTGGACCCGGTGAGGTCGTAGCCCGACCGGTTGCCGACCAGGATCAGGGCGTTGTGGAAGCAGGTGCTGTAGCCGGCCGCGAACAGCTGCTCCGGGTTGGTGCCGTTGCCGTCGCCGCCCAGCTCCGGCGGCATCGCCACCTTCAGCTCGATCTGCCCGTCCTGGCTGGTGACATGGCCCTCCCGGCCGCCGTGCGAGGTGGCCTCGGCGACGTAGGTGATCTTCCGCGGGCGGGTGTCGGTGGTGGCGCCGTCGGTCAAGGGTGGCCTCTCCCCAGCAAAGAAGGTGAACCCGGCAACTACTTCGTGCCCAAGGTACTGGCCGGGAATCAGCTTTATTACCGGGGGGTAGCCACGGGTGATGCGGGCCACCGCACCGCCCCGGCCGCTCAGGCGCCCGTCGCCACCGAGCGCGGGTCGAAGCCGAAGGGCAGCTCCAGGCGGTGGGCGCGCATCAGGGCGTCGTCGGTGAGCAGATCACCGGTCGGCCCGTCCGCCGCGATCACCCCCTCGCTGAGGATCAGCGCGCGCGGGCAGAGCTCCAGGGCGTACGGCAGATCGTGCGTGACCATCAGCACGGTCACGTCCAGGGCGCGCAGGATGTCCGCCAGTTCGCGCCGCGAGGCGGGGTCGAGGTTGGACGAGGGCTCGTCCAGCACCAGGATCTCCGGCTCCATCGCGAGCACCGTCGCCACGGCCACCCTGCGCCGCTGCCCGAACGAGAGATGGTGCGGCGGCCGGTCCTGGAACCCGGCCATCCCGACCTGCTCCAGCGCCCGCTCCACCCGGGCCGTGAGCTCCGCCCCCTTCAGCCCGGCCGCCGCCGGCCCGAAGGCCACGTCCTCACGGACGGTCGGCATGAAGAGCTGGTCGTCCGGGTCCTGGAAGACGATCCCGACCTTGCGCCGGATCTCCGCCATGTGCGCCCGGCCGACGGGCAGACCGGCGACCCGCACCGAGCCCGTGCCCCCGCCGAGGATGCCGTTGAGGTGCAGCACCAGCGTGGTCTTGCCGGCGCCGTTCGGCCCGAGCAGCGCGACCCGCTCGCCGCGCCCGATGCGGAAGTCCACGCCGAACAGGGCCTGATGGCCGTCGGGGTAGGCGAAGGCGAGGCCGGAGACCTCCAGGGAATGTTCCGTCACAGCACGAGTCACAGCACCCATCCCAGCAGACAGACGACCAGGGCCGCACACGGCAGGGCGAGGGCGTACGACCACTGCGCCCGGGACGCGGTCACCTCGTCGATCACCGGCATGACTCCGGAGTACCCCCGGCTGACCATCGCCAGATGGACCCGCTCGCCGCGTTCGTAGGACCGGATGAACAGCGCGCCCGCCGTCTTGGCCAGCACCCCCCAGTGCCGCAGGCCCCGGGCCTCGAAGCCGCGCGACTCCCGCGCGATGCGCATCCGCCGCATCTCGTCGGTGATGACGTCGCCGTAGCGGATCATGAAGGACGCGATCTGCACCAGCAGCGGGGGCAGCTTCAGCCGCTCCAGGCCGAGCAGCAGCTCCCGCAGTTCGGTGGTGGCGGCCAGCAGGACGGACGCGGCGACGCCCAGGGTGCCCTTGGCGAGCACGTT
The DNA here is from genome assembly GCF_044749345.1 of Streptomyces sp. NPDC089424. NCBI lineage: Bacteria > Bacillati > Actinomycetota > Actinomycetes > Kitasatosporales > Streptomycetaceae > Streptomyces > Streptomyces sp. NPDC089424. The sequence goes on along the minus strand of NZ_JBIVHU010000011.1, from coordinate 171,042 downwards.
CCAGGCGCCCCACAGGCCGCTGACGCTCAGCGACATGCCCAGCACCTCGACCCGCTCGCCCTCCGCCACGAACGGGAGCAGCACGGCGAACGCGACGAACGGCACCTCGATCAGCAGCCGCTTCGCCAGGAAGAGCGCCGGTACGCGCGCGATCACGGCCACCGTCGCCAGCAGCACGGCGTACGCGGCGAAGGCCCACATCGCCTCGCGCGGGGTCGACACCACGACCACCACGAAGGCGAAGACCGCGGCGAGCTTGGTGTGCGGCGGCAGGGCGTGCACGGGTGACGATGCCGCCCGGTAGAGCTTGTGGGCGTGCCCCGCACCCATGTCAGACGCTCGTGCTCGTGGGCGAGGCGACGTCCGTCCCGTCCGTACGGCGCCAACGCACCGCCCAGAAGATCGCGCTGCCCGCGGCGACGGTCACGCCGACGCCGATCACGCCGGCGAGGCCGCCGGAGACCCGGGCGTTGTCGACGTCCCTGACGCCGTAGTCGGCGAGCGGGGAGTCGGCGTTGTGGTGTTCCTCGGCGGACGCGGCGAAGCCCTTGTCCTCGGCGACCTTCTCCAGGCCGTCGGGGCTCGCGGAGGCGTAGAAGCTGACGACCCCGGCGAGCACCAGGGAGGTGGCCAGACCGCTCAGCAGCAGCGTGCGGTGGGAGGTCCGGTGCACGGGGACCGGGGCCTCGGCGGCCGGGGCGTCGACGATTTCGCCGCCGACCCGCAGCTTCAGCGGCCGGCGCAGGTCCCGCGCGTCGTAAACGAGGTCCGGCCGTACGGCGACGACGGCGCCGACGGTCAGCGCGGTGATCACCGCCTCGCCGATGCCGATCAGGACGTGCACGCCGACCATGGCGGTGGCGACCTTGCCGATCGGGACGTCGGTGGTCCCGCCGATCGCGTAGAACGCCGTGAAGGCGAGCGCGGCGGCCGGCACCGACACGAGCGCGGCCACGAAGGAGGCGCTGGTGAGGGACCGCCGGGTGCGTGGCAGCAGCTTCACCAGGCCCCGGAAGACGACGTAGGCGACGCCGACGCCGACCACCGACATGTCGGTGATGTTCACGCCGAGCGCGGTCAGGCCGCCGTCGGCGAACAGGACGCCCTGCATGAGCAGGACGACGGATATGCACAACGCCCCGGTGTAGGGGCCGACGAGGATCGCGGCGAGGGCGCCGCCGAGCAGATGCCCGCTGGTCCCGGCGGCGACCGGGAAGTTCAGCATCTGCACCGCGAAGATGAACGCCGCCACCAGGCCGGCGAGGGGCGCGGTCCGCTCGTCGAGTTCGCGGCGCGCGCCGCGCAGGCTCACGGCGACGGCGCCGGCGGCGACGACTCCGGCCACGGCGGACGTGGGCGCGTTGATGAATCCGTCAGGTACGTGCACGCCTCGATGATGTGGCTTAATGCGAACCTATTGCAAGAGCGAGGCTCTCCCCGTTGTGAACATGAGATAAGCCGCTCCGTCAGGCGTAATCCAGGAAATATGGGACATTGGATGGGTAGCGGATTGATAGTTTCCGCTCCGGTGACACACGGTGAAAGGGCCGTCCGATGTCCGTGGTCGAGCAGTACGCACGCGCCCATATCGTCACGGACACGGATGTCCAGCTCCTCGACGAACGGGGAGCGATTCCGGTGGTCCTGCGCTACGACCCCGACCGCGATCCCCGCGCCGTGCGCATCGGCCTGCCCGGTCCGCACGAGTGGACCTTCGACCGTGAGCTCCTCGAACGCGGCCTGCGCGCCCCGGCCGGATCCGGCGAGGTCCGGGTGTGGCCGTGCGGGCGGGTGCAGGCCGTCGTCGAGTTCCACTCCCCGCAGGGGACGGCGGTCGTCCAGTTCGACACCAAGGCGCTGATCCGCTTCCTGCGGCGCACCTACATGGCCGCCGCCACCCCCGTCGGCTGACGCGGGACGCCGCCCGCGCCGGTCAGCCCTGCTTCAGCAGCGCCGCCACGATGGGCCCCGCCGTCTCGCCGCCGTGCCCGCCCGACTGGACGACACCGGCCGCGGCGAGATCGCCCCGGTAGGCGGTGAACCAGCCGTTGGGCTTCTTCTGCCCGTCGACCTCGGCGGAACCCGTCTTGGCGCCGACGTCACCGGTGACCCCCGCCATCGCCTCCGCCGCCGTGCCGTACGCCGCCGTGTAGGCCATCAGTCCGCGCAGCTTCGCCAGCGTGTCCGCGGACATCGTGCGCGAGGCCGTGGCCAGCTTGCGGTCGTCCACCGACGGGGCCACCAGGTACGGCTGATGGAAGACGCCCGCCTTCACCGTCGCCGAGACCGACGCCATGTTCAGCGGGTTCATCCGCACCCCGCCCTGGCCGATGAGCGACGCCGCCATCGACGCGGCCGACTGCACCGGCACGGCACCGTCGAAGGTGGGCACACCGATCGCCCAGTTGTTCAGCGACAGGCCGAAGACCTGCTGCGCCTGCCGGGTCAGGTCGTCGTCGTCCAGCTTCGGCGCCTGGCTGATGAACGCCGTGTTGCAGGACCGGGCGAAACTCGCCGTGAACGTGCCGCCCTTGATCTCGAACTTGTCGTCGTTCTGGAACTTCCAGCCGCCGTACGTGAAGTACTTGGGACACGGATGCGTCTTGTCCGGCGAGGCCAGCCCCTTCTCCAGCAGCAGCGACGAGGTGATGACCTTCATCGTCGAACCGGGCGCCAGCGAGCCCTGGAAGGCGGTGTTGAAGCCGGGGTTGGAGTTCGCCACCGCCAGGATCTCGCCCGTCGAGGGCCGCAGGACGACCACCGAGGCACGGGAGCGGGAGCCGACCTGCTGCTCCGCGGCCTCCTGCAGGCTCGCGCTGAGCGTCGTGCGCACCTCGCCCGGCGTGCCCTCGCTCAGCTCCAGGACCGTCTTGTCGGACAGCTTCTGCTTCTCGGAGGCCGTGCCGCGGACCACCCGGAGCTCGACTCCGGCCTTGCCACCCGCCGTCTTGCCGTACTTCTCGCGCAGTCCGTCCAGGACCGGCCCCAGCGACGCGTACTTCTCCGTGGACAACTCGTCGCCGTCCCGGTCCAGCGCGGTCACCGGCGGCGTGCCCGCCTCGCCGGTGACCAGCCGGTCACCCTCGCGCAGATCGGGGTGCAGGACCGACGGCTTCCAGCCCACCAGCGGCTCGCCGTCCGCGGCCCGGCGCACCACCGTCAGCGAACTGCGGTAGGTCAGCGGCTTGCTGACGCCCTGGTACGACACCGTGCCCTTCACCGTGAACGGCACGCTGTCGCCGGCACGCGCACCCGGGGTGAGCGTGAGGTCCTTGATGCGGGCGTCCTTGGCGTACGCGGCCAGCAGCGCCTTCGCCGCCGTGGCATCGTCGGTGGCGTCCGCCGCGCCGGCCACCTCGCCCCGCTGCCAGGCCGTGAGGAACGCCTGGGCCGTGCTGCCGATCTCCTTCGCCGACAACGGGCCCGTCTTCACGGTCCGCTCCCGCCCGGCGGCCGTCGTGGACGCGCCGTCCTCGCCCGAGGAGCCCGTGCCGAACAGCGCGTACGCGCCGACCCCGGCGCCGGCCACGACCACGGCGATCACACCGCCGATGACGGCGGGACTCGTCTTCCGTCGCTCGGCGACGCGCCTTCTCTTGCCCACTGCTTCCCGATCCTCCGCGCAATCCCCGGGCCCCGCCCTAGCGAGGCACGGCCCTTACGGCCGTACCGGCCGCGTGGTCGTCACAGTCCCCAACGACGGCACCACCCTAGAGTCCCCGCCTGAGCGGGTGACGTCAGCCACCCGCGCGCAGCACGGCCGCCACGATCGGACCCGCCGCCTCGCCGCCCCGTCCGCCCTGCTGGGCCATGGCCGCCGCGGCGACGTCGTCGCGGTAGCCAGTGAACCAGCTGTCCGCCTTGGCGTTTCCGTCCACCTCCGCCGAACCGGTCTTCGCGCCGATCTCGCCGGACAGCCCCGACATCACGGACGCGGCGGTGCCGCTGGTGGCGGTGCGGTTCATCATGGCGCGCAGCTGCGCGGCGGTGTCCCCGGACAGGCCCTGCGCCTTGGCCAGTTCCCGCCCGTCCAGGCTCTGCGGCACGATCACCGGCTGCCGGAACGCGCCCGTCCTGGCGGTCGCCGTGATCGAGGCCATGTTCAGCGGGCTCATCTGCACCTGGCCCTGGCCGATCAGGTTGGCGGCGGTGTCCGGGCCGCCCGCGGCGGGCACCGAGCCGTCGAAGGAGGGGACGCCGACCTTCCAGTCGTCGCGCCCGATCCCGAACCGGTCTTGCGCCTCCCGGGTCAGGGAGTCCACCTTCACCTCGTCCGCGAACTTGATGAAGGCGGTGTTGCAGGAGCGCGCGAAGCTCTCGGAGAGCGTGGCGCCCTCGTTCGGGGTCATGCCCTCGAGGTTGTGGAAGGTCTGGCTCTCCGAGACCGCGTTCGGCGGACAGGGCGCCGGACCGTTCATGCTGGTGATGCCGTTGTCGATGAGGGTCGCCGCACTGACGATCTTCATCGTGGAGCCGGGCGCCACCTGGCCGAGGAAGGCCGCGTTGAAGCCGTCCGCGCGGTTGTTGGCGACCGCCAGGATCTCGCCGGTGCTCGGCTTGACGGCGACGACCGAGGACTCGTCGTACCGTCCCACCGCCTGCTCGGCGGCGGCCTGCACGGGGGCGCTCAGCGTCGTCGGCAGCTTGCCGGGCCTGCCCTTGGAGAGGGTCAGCAGGGTGGTGTCGGCGGCCTCGGTGGCGGTGTGCCGGACGGCGAGCTCGACGCCGGGGGTGCCGCCGGCCCGTTCGCCGTAGCGGGCGCGCAACTCGTCCAGGAGCGGGCCGAGTGAGGGGTACTTCTCCTTCGACAGCACCGTGCCGTCGCGGTCCACCGCCTCCACCTCCGGGGCCGCGGACTCCCCGGTGACAAGGATGTCACCGTCCTTCAGACCGGGGTGCACCACCGACGGCTCCCAGTCGACCAGCGCCCGCCCGGTGCTCTCCCCGCGCACCACGGTGAGCGTGCTCCGGTACGCCAGCGGCTTGGACTTCCCGCCGTACGACACCGTCGCCCGGACGGAGAACGGCACCGTCCGCCCCCGCGTCGCGCCGGGTGTGATCTTCACGTCGGTGAGACCGGCGTCCTGCCCGAACGACGTCAGGACCGGCTCGGCCGCCTCCTCGAAGTTCGTGAGGGACGCCGCCCGCGCGCCCTGCCCGCTCTCCCAGGCCGCGAAGAACGCCCGGCTCGTCTCCTTGACCTCCGCGCCGCTCGGCGGCCCGCTCCGCAGCGGCTCGCCCTGGGCCGCGGGTGCGGTCCCCCCGTCGTCGCTCAGCGCGGAGACGAAGTTGAAGGCGCCGTACCCGGCCCCCGCGACCATCACCGTGAACACACCGCCGACGACGGTGGCCTTGACCCCCTTGCGCATGAAGCGCCCCCTCCCCGTGGACAGACCTCCGCACTCTAAGTGCGCGCTGCGACGAGAGTGGCGGGAGTTCCCAGATCGTTAGGACGATCAGTCGTCCCCGCCGCTCTGCCGCGAGCGGGCGTTCCGGCTCGCGCCGCGGGCCAGCTCGCCGCCGAGCAGCGTCGCCTTGGCGACACCCCGTGCCCAGCGCGGAGCGTCGCCCCGAGCCGCCCAGAAGACACAGACGCAGCCCCCGATGAGCAGCAGGAGGACGACCGAGAGGATGACGAGCACGCTTACCCCGTTTCGTGTGATGGTGCCGGTGTGGACGTTCCCCGCTACACCCAGGTGTCGAGCCACATTCGCGACCGCCAGTCGTCCATCGGGATGGACTGGCCGGTGTAGATGGGCCAGAAGTAGATGAAGTTCCAGGCGATCAGCAGGACCAGGACGCCGGCTCCCGTGGCGCCTGCCACCCGGCGGGTGTCGGTGGAGCCCGGGGGGCCGACCAGGGCGCCGATCAGCATCGCGACGGCCAGGCAGAGGAAGGGGACGAAGACCACGGCGTAGAAGAAGAAGATCGTACGCTCCTGGTACAGGAACCAGGGCAGGTAGCCGGCGACGATCGCGCAGGCGATGGCGCCCGCGCGCCAGTCGCGGCGGAAGAACCAGCGCCACAGCACGTACAGCAGCGCGAAGCAGCCCACCCACCACAGCATCGGGGTGCCGAGCGCCAGCACCTCGCGCGCGCATTTGTCGCCCGCGTCGACCGGGCAGCCGTCCGCGCCGGGGGCGGGGGACTCGTAGAAGTACGACACCGGGCGGCCGGTGACGATCCAGCTCCACGGGTTGGACTGGTAGGTGTGCGGCGAGGACAGGCCGACGTGGAACTCGTACACCTGGCTCTCGTAGTGCCACAGGCTGCGCCACCAGTCCGGGAACAGCCACGACCAGGCGCTGTCCTTGCCGTCGGTGGTGGCCCAGTTGCGGTAGTAGCCGCCCGAGCCGTCGCCGGAGGACAGGATCCAGCCGGTCCAGGAGGCGAGGTAGGTGACGATCGCGACCGGGACCGTCGACAGGAACGCCCAGCCGAGGTCGTGCTTGACGACCGCCTTGTACGGATGCCGGGCACCCGCCACCTTGCGGGCGCCGACGTCCCACAGCACCGCCATGACGCAGAACGCGGCCAGGATGTACAGGCCGTTCCACTTGGTGCCGATGGCCAGGCCCAGCATCAGGCCCGCCGCGATCCGCCACGGCCGCCACCCGATGCGGGTTTCCTCCGCCGTCCGCGCGTCCGGCCGGACCAGGCCCCCGGGATCCACGGGCAGCGCGGCGGCCAGTTTCGCCCGCGCCCGGTCCCGGTCGACGAGCAGACAGCCGAACGCCGCCACCACGAAGAACATCAGCACGCCGTCCAGCAGCGCGGTGCGGCTCATCACGAAGTGCAGCCCGTCCACCGCCACCAGCGCGCCCGCGAGGCAGCCGAGGAACGTGGAGCGCAGCAGCCGGCGCCCGATGCGGCACAGCAGCAGGACCGACAGCGTGCCCAGCAGCGCCGTCATGAACCGCCAGCCGAACGGGTTGAACCCGAACATCAGCTCGCCGAGCCCGATCACGTACTTGCCGACCGGCGGATGCACCACGTACGCCGCGTCCGTCGGGATGGGCACGTCGCCGTTCTGGGACAGGATGAGGTCGTTGACGTTCTTGTCCCAGTTGACCTCGAAGCCGCGGTGTACCAGCGCCCACGCGTCCTTGGCGTAGTACGTCTCGTCGAATATCACCGCCTTCGGGCTGCCCAGGTTCCAGAACCGCAGCACACCCGCGAACAGCGTCACCAGCAGCGGCCCGCCCCAGCCCGACCAGCGGCCGATCCGCGTGGCCAGCGGGTACCGGATGCCGAGCGCCGCCCACAGCCGCGGGCTCGGCTCGGCGTACGGCGGCACGAGGCGGTCCCGGACGTCGACGCGGGGCCCGGCGGGCGCGTATCCGAAACGGCGCAGCCGCTGCCGCCACGACGGTTGTGGCTCGTGGGAGGCCTGGTCCTGCCGGATGTCCGTGGAGGACGCGGTACTGGTCACCGCGCCATCGTAGGGAACCCGTCTGTGGGAGTCCCGTGGACCGCCCCTGCGAGGATGGAAACGTGACAGGAACCCTTGTTTTGGCAGGCACCCCCATCGGCGACATCGCGGACGCGCCGCCGAGACTCTCCGAGGAACTGGAGCGGGCCGACGTCGTCGCCGCCGAGGACACCCGGCGGCTGCGCCGACTGACCCAGGCGCTCGGCGTGACCCCCAAGGGCCGGGTGGTGTCCTACTTCGAGGGCAACGAGGCGGCGCGTACGCCGGAGCTGGTCGAGGAGCTGATCGGCGGGGCACGGGTGCTGCTCGTCACGGACGCCGGGATGCCCTCCGTGTCGGACCCCGGGTACCGGCTGGTGGCGGCCGCTGTGGAGCGGGACGTCCGGGTCACCGCGGTGCCGGGGCCGTCCGCCGTGCTGACCGCTCTGGCGCTGTCCGGGCTGCCGGTGGACCGCTTCTGCTTCGAGGGGTTCCTGCCGCGCAAGGCGGGGGAGCGGCTGTCGCGGCTGCGGGAGGTCGCGGGCGAGCGGCGGACGCTGGTCTACTTCGAGGCCCCGCACCGCCTCGACGACACGCTGGCGGCGATGGCCGAGGCGTTCGGCGCGGACCGGCGGGCGGCCGTCTGCCGGGAGCTGACGAAGACGTACGAGGAGGTGCGGCGGGGCACGCTCGGGGCGTTGGCCGAGTGGGCGGCCGAGGGGGTGCGCGGAGAGATCACCGTGGTGGTCGAGGGCGCCGCCGACAAGGGGCCCGAGGACGTCGGCCCCGAGGAACTGGTGCGGCGGGTGCGGATCCGGGAGGAGGCCGGCGAGCGGCGCAAGGAGGCCATCGCGGCGGTGGCCGTGGAGGCGGGGGTGCCCAAGCGGGTGGTGTTCGACGCCGTGGTCGCGGCGAAGCGTGAGCCCTGAGACGCGTACCCGTGCCAACCCCCGGTAAAGGGTGACGGGCCCTACGGCAAGACACCTCCAAGTCCCGCCCAATACTGGACAGAAGGCGTGCTTCCGGGCCTCTTCGGGAGTCCACTGGGTGAGGGAACGGAACCCGTTCCCCCAGCGGACGACAGGAGCTGGCATGAGCGAGATCGCAGGGCACACCGGCCTTCGCAACGGGGCGACCGCCGTGGTCAACGAGTCGTATTCGTTCGCCTGCATGCGATGCGGGCACGGGTGGGAACAGTCGTACGAGATAGAGCACCACGTCGACGGCGAGGGTCATGAGTTCGTCCTGTACGTGGCCGACGGGCGGATCGTGCCGTCGCCGCTGAGCCGGCCGGGCTGTCAGAACTGCGACGGGCACCTGGTGCGGATCATGCGGGCCGGTCAGGTGTCGTCGGCGCGCGAGGCGGGGCTGCGGCAGCCGTCCGCGGGGACGGCGGCCGGTCCGGTCGCGGTGCCGCGGCCGGCCGACGAACCCGGGGCGCACGGCGAGCAGCATCACTGGCACCTGTCCGACCTGCTGCACGTCTTCCAGCGCAAGGCGGGCTGACCTGATCCCGGGCATGCCTCTCTCGTACGATCGGGGCATGCCCACCTCCGACAGGAACGCCGCACCGCCGCTCCCGCCGCCCCTGGCGGTACCGGTCGCCGACTCGCACACGCACCTCGACATGCAGTCCGGCACCGTGGAGGAGGGCCTCGCCAAGGCCGCGTCGGTCGGCGTCACGACGGTCGTGCAGGTCGGCTGCGACGTGAACGGTTCGCGGTGGGCGGCCGATACGGCGGCGGCGTACGAGAACGTGCACGCGGCCGTCGCGCTGCACCCCAACGAGGCCCCGCGCATCGTGCACGGCGACCCCGACGGCTGGTCCCGTCAGGGGGCCCGCGAGCCCGGCGGGGACGCGGGGCTGGACGAGGCGCTCGCCGAGATCGACCGGCTGGCCGCGCTGCCCCACGTGAAGGCGGTCGGCGAGACGGGACTGGACCACTTCCGTACCGGGCCCGAGGGCATGGCGGCGCAGGAGCGGTCCTTCCGCGCGCACATCGAGATCGCCAAGCGGCACGGCAAGGCGCTGGTCATCCACGACCGCGACGCCCACGCCGACGTGCTGCGCATCCTGAAGGAGGAGGGCGCGCCCGAGCGGACGGTGTTCCACTGCTACTCCGGCGACGCCGAGATGGCCGAGGTGTGCGCCCGCGCCGGGTACTACATGTCCTTCGCCGGCAACATCACCTTCAAGAACGCCCAGAACCTGCGGGACGCGCTGGCCGTGGCGCCGCTGGAGCTGGTCCTGGTGGAGACGGACGCGCCGTTCCTGACACCCGCGCCCTACCGCGGACGGCCCAACGCTCCGTATCTCGTTCCGGTCACGGTGCGCGCGATGGCCGCCGTGCGGGGCATCGGCGAGGACGCCCTGGCCACCGCGATCGGCGCGAACACCGCACACGCCTTCGGTTACCGACCCCCGACGCGCCACCCTGAGTAGTCGCGTCGCTTTGGAGAGTGACGAACGCTCCGCTAGGTTCTGGGGGCCCGATCCGGACCCCTCTGGACCCCTCCGGCTGCTGGAGCGTGTCGGCGTGAGCAACTCGCAGTACTCGCAGTACTCGCAGGACGAGACGTACGGGACCCACCCGCCGTACGAGCCCTTCGACGCCCTCGGCCCCTTCGAGGCGTACGACCCGTCGCCCGAACACGACGGGTTCGACGGGTTCGACGGGCCGGACGGGCTCGACGGGTGGGACGTGCACAGCGCGCCGACGCTGCCCTACGGCACCACCCACGCCGCCTACGCCCCGTACGACCCGTACGGCGCCGTGGCCGAGGACACCTACCGCCCCGCGTACGAGACGGCCGAGTCGCTGGTGCCCCGGCAGAGCACGCCGGAGACGACCGGCCCCGTCGGCCGCCCCGGGGCCGGCGGCCGGGCCGCGCGACGGCGCAGGGGGCGGTCCGGCGACCGACCGGACACCTCCGTGCGCCGCCTGCTGCCGCGGGCGCTGGTCGTCGCCTTCCTCGCCGGCGGCACCACCGCCTTCGTCGCCGAGGACAAGGCCGTCGAGCTGACCGTCGACGGCGAGCCCCGCGAGCTGCACACCTTCGCCGACGACGTCGGTGAGCTGCTCGCCGAGGAGGGCGTCGAGATCGGCGCGCACGACATGATCACGCCCGCGCCGGGCGCCGAGATCGGCCACGGCGACGAGATCGCCGTGCACTACGGCCGCCCCGTCCGGCTCACCCTCGACGGACACCGGCAGGAGGTGTGGACGACGGCACGGACCGTCGAGGGAGCGCTCCGGCAGCTCGGCGTACGGGCCGAGGGCGCGTATCTCTCCGCCGCGCGCTCGCAGGCCATCGGACGGGCCGGTCTCGCCCTGGACGTGCGCACCGAGAGGTCCGTCACGGTCATGGCCGACGGCCGGGCCCGCACCGTCCGCACCAACGCCGCCACCGTCGGCGAGGCCGTCCGGGCGGCCGGGGTCACCCTGCGCGGCCAGGACACCACCTCCGTCCCGCCGGACAGCTTCCCGCGCGACGGGCAGACGGTGACCGTGCTGCGGATCACGGGCGGCAAGGAGACCCGCGAGGAGGAGATCCCCTTCGAGGTGCGGCGGGTCGAGGACCCCACGGTGTTCCAGGGCACGGAGGTGGTCGAGCAGGCGGGCGAGCCGGGGCTGCGCCGGGTCACCTACTCCCTGCGCACGGTCAACGGGGTCCGGCAGAAGCCGCGCCGGATCAGGACCGAGCTGGTGCGCGAGCCGACCGCGCGGCTCGTGAAGGTCGGCACGAAGCCGATGCCCACCTCGGTCCAGGGCGCCGACCACCTCGACTGGAACGGCCTCGCCGTCTGCGAGTCCGGCGGCGACCCGGGCGCCGTGGACCCCTCCGGGACGTACGGCGGCCTCTACCAGTTCGACACCGGCACCTGGCACAGCCTCGGCGGCAGCGGCCGCCCCCAGGACGCCCCGGCGGCAGAGCAGACGTACCGCGCGAAGAAGCTGTACACCCGGCGCGGCACAGGACCCTGGCCGCACTGCGGGGCGCGACTGCACGGATAGCCGCGGCGGCGGCCACGGATAGGCTGTCGCCGTGAGCAGCCCCACCCCCGACGCCCTCCTGGGTCCCGCCGACATCCGTGAGCTGGCGGAAGTCCTCGGCGTACGACCCACCAAGCAGCGCGGCCAGAACTTCGTCATCGACGCGAACACCGTCCGCCGTATCGTCCGCACCGCCCAGGTCAGGCCCGACGACGTGGTGGTGGAGGTCGGGCCCGGACTCGGCTCGCTCACCCTGGCGCTGCTGGAGGTGGCGGACCGGGTCACCGCGGTCGAGATCGACGACGTGCTGGCCGCCGCGCTGCCCGCCACCGTCGCGGCCCGCATGCCGGAGCGGGCCGACCGGTTCGCGCTGGTGCACTCCGACGCGATGCGCGTCACCGACCTGCCCGGTCCCGCGCCGACCGCCCTGGTGGCGAACCTGCCGTACAACGTGGCCGTCCCGGTCCTGCTGCACATGCTCGACACCTTCCCGACCATCGAGCGCACCCTCGTGATGGTGCAGGCGGAGGTCGCCGACCGGCTGGCCGCGCCGCCCGGCTCGAAGGTGTACGGCGTGCCGTCGGTGAAGGCCAACTGGTTCGCCGAGGTCAAGCGGGCCGGTGCCATCGGCCGCAACGTCTTCTGGCCCGCGCCCAACGTGGACAGCGGGCTCGTCTCCCTCACCCGGCGCGCGGAGCCGATCGCGACTACCGCCTCGCAGCGCGAGGTCTTCGCCGTCGTCGACGCGGCGTTCGCCCAGCGCCGCAAGACCCTGCGGGCCGCGCTCGCGGGATGGGCCGGTTCCGCGGCGGCCGCCGAGGCGGCGCTCGTCGCGGCGGGCGTCTCGCCGCAGGCGCGCGGCGAGTCCCTCACGGTCGAGGAGTTCGCCCGCATCGCGGAGGCCGCGTCGCCGCGCGAGGCGCATCCCGCGCCCCCGAAGGAGAGCATGTGAGCGTCACGGTCCGGGTCCCCGCCAAGGTCAACGTCCAGCTCGCGGTCGGCGCCGCCCGCCCCGACGGCTACCACGACCTGGCCAACGTCTTCCTGGCCGTCGGGCTGTACGACGAGGTCACGGTCACCGCGGCCGACGAACTGCGCGTCACCTGCGAGGGACCCGACGCGGCCCAGGTCCCCCTGGACCGGACGAACCTCGCGGCCCGCGCCGCCGAGGCGCTCGCCGCGCGCCACGGCCGCCGCCCCGACGTCCACGTGCACATCGTCAAGGACATCCCCGTCGCCGGCGGCATGGCGGGCGGCAGCGCGGACGGCGCGGCCGCGTTGCTCGCCTGCGACGCGCTGTGGGGCACCGGCGCCGGCCGCGACGAGCTCCTCGACATCTGCGCCGAGCTGGGCAGCGACGTGCCGTTCAGCCTGGTCGGCGGGGCCGCGCTCGGCACCGGCCGGGGCGAGCGGCTGACGCCGCTCGACGTCGGCGGCACCTTCCACTGGGTCTTCGCGATGGCCGGCCGCGGGCTGTCCACCCCGGCCGTCTTCCGGGAGTTCGACCGGCTCGCCGAGGGCACCGAGGTCCCCGAGCCCGTCGCCTCCCGGGAGCTCCTCGACGCCCTCGCCAAGGGCGACCCCGACGCGCTCGCCGCCGCCGTCTCCAACGACCTCCAGCCCGCCGCGCTCTCCCTCTTCCCCGCGCTGGCCGACACCCTGGCGGCGGGCCGTGCCGCCGGCGCCCTCACCGCGCTCGTCTCGGGCTCCGGCCCGACCACCGCCTTCCTCGCCCGCGACCCCGAGTCCGCGGCGAAGGTGGCGCAGGCCCTGAGCGCGTCGGGCACCTGCCGGACGGTGCGCACGGCGTCGGGCCCGGCACCCGGCGCGACGGTGCTCGGCGGCTGACCGGCCCCGACCCGCGGTCGCGGCCGGTTTGACGACAGGGCCTAGGCTGGGAGGCTGACCGATCCCCGCGAGCAGGAGTGAAATGGCCGTCAACCTGGTCAATGTCGAGAACGTCAGCAAGGTGTACGGCACCCGGGCGCTCCTCGACGGCATCTCCCTCGGCGTCTCCGAAGGGGACCGCATCGGCGTCGTCGGCCGCAACGGCGACGGCAAGACCACGCTCATCAGGATGCTGGCCCGCCTGGAGGAGGCCGACACCGGCCGCGTCACCCACTCGGGCGGGCTGCGCCTGGGCGTCCTCACCCAGCACGACTCCCTCGACCCCGCGGCCACCGTCCGCCACGAGGTCATCCGCGACATGGCCGACCACGAGTGGGCGGGCAACGCCAAGGTCCGCGACGTGCTCACCGGCCTGTTCGGCGGGCTCGACCTGCCCGGCTTCCCGCAGGGCCTCGACACCGTCATCGGCCCGCTCTCCGGTGGTGAGCGGCGCCGCATCGCGCTCGCCAAGCTGCTCATCGACGAGCAGGACCTGATCGTCCTCGACGAGCCCACCAACCACCTCGACGTCGAGGGCATCGCCTGGCTCGCCCGGCACCTGCGCGAGCGCCGCTCGGCGCTGGTCTGCGTCACCCACGACCGCTGGTTCCTGGACCAGGTCTGCACCCGGATGTGGGACGTGCAGCGCGGTGACGTCCACGAGTACGACGGCGGCTACTCCGACTACGTCTTCGCCCGCGCCGAGCGCGAGCGGATCGCCGCCACCGAGGAGGTCAAGCGGCAGAACCTCGTCCGCAAGGAGCTGGCCTGGCTGCGCCGCGGCGCCCCCGCCCGGACCTCCAAGCCGCGCTTCCGTGTCGAGGCGGCCAACGAGTTGATCAAGGACGTGCCGCCGCCCCGGGACAGCTCCGAGCTGATGAAGTTCGCGTCCTCGCGGCTCGGCAAGACCGTCTTCGACCTGGAGGACATCACCGTCCAGGCCGGTCCCAAGGTGCTCCTCAAGCACGTCACCTGGCAGCTCGGCCCGGGCGACCGCATCGGCCTCGTCGGCGTCAACGGCGCCGGGAAGACCTCGCTGCTGCGGGCCATGGCCGAGGCGGCCCGCACGGAGGGCGAGGCGCAGCCCGCGGCCGGCCGTATCGCCGTCGGCAGGACGGTCAAGCTCGCCTACCTCTCCCAGGAGGTCGCCGAGCTGAACCCCGCCCTGCGGGTCCTGGAGGCCGTCCAGCAGGTGCGCGAGCGCGTCGACCTCGGCAAGGGCCGCGAGATGACCGCGGGGCAGCTCTGCGAGACGTTCGGCTTCAACAAGGAGAAGCAGTGGACGCCCGTCGGGGACCTCTCCGGCGGTGAGCGGCGCCGGCTTCAGCTGCTGAGGCTGCTGATGGACGAGCCGAACGTGCTCTTCCTCGACGAGCCCACCAACGACCTCGACATCGAGACGCTGACCCAGCTGGAGGACGTCCTCGACGGCTGGCCGGGCTCGATGATCGTGATCTCCCACGACCGGTTCTTCGTGGAGCGCACCACGGACCGGGTGTTCGCCCTGCTCGGCGACGGCACGCTGCGGATGCTGCCGCGCGGGATCGACGAGTACCTGGAGCGGCGCCGCAAGATGGAGGAGGCCGTCGCTGCGGCCACCCCGGCGGCGCCGGTGAAGCAGGCCACCGAGAGGAGCGCCGCCGACCAGCGCGCGGCCAAGAAGGAACTCCAGAAGATCGAGCGGCAGTTGGACAAGGTCTCCGAACGGGAGGCCAAGCTGCACGCGCGGATCGCGGACAACGCCACGGACTTCGCGAAGGTGGCCGAACTGGACGCCGAGCTGCGCGGGTTGGCCGGGGAGCGGGAAGAGCTGGAGATGCGGTGGCTGGAGCTGGCCGAGGACGCCTGAGTCCCGGCGCCCAGGCGCGTTCCCGTGGCTGCGCTCAGGGCGCGCGCGTCGCGTGAAGGGGGCGTGAAGGCGCGTAACAAGGGCATCACGGGCCGGTGCTCCCTTGGGAACAGGGGTGGTTCCGGCCCGGTCCGTCGTGGGCCCCGGGTGATAGAAATGGGCGGTCTGAGAACCGTCTGAGAATCGTGGGTGTGGCGGAAACGCAGCGCCAGGGGCGCGGCGCCACATCAGTCACAAGGGGGAACCGCTGATGACCCAGCCGCCCAACCAGCCGCCGGGTGGCGGCTTCGGCGCGCCACAGGACCAGCCGCCAGGCGGCGGCTTCGGCGCACCGCAGGATCCGCGGCAGTCCGGTGGTTTCGGCCCGCCGCAGGATCCGTCGCAGGGCACGCCCCCGCCGCCCGCGCAGCCGCCCCAGCCCCCGCAGGGTCCGCCGCAGCCGGGTTACGGCTATCCGCAGCAGCCCGGTCCCGGTCCGTACGGGCAGCCGCAGCAGCCGGGCCCGTACGGCACCCCGGGCCCCTATGCCCAGCAACAGCCGGGCCCCTACGGACAGCAGCCCGGCTACGGCTATCCGCAGCCCCAGTACCCGGGTGCCCCCGGCACGCCCCCCGGTTCCGGTTCGCGCAACCCCTTCCGTGGCAAGCCCGCGCTGGCCGTCGGTGCCGCGGTGGCGGCGCTGCTGCTGATCGGCGGCACGGTCTACGCCGTGACGAGCGGTGGCGGCGACGACGACAGGAAGCCGGTCGCCCAGCAGAGCGACGACCCCAAGCCCTCCGCCTCCGACGCCCCGGTCAACCCCGGCGACGGCAGCGGTGACGGCGGCGCCGACCCCGACGACCTCAACGCGGGCCGCAAGGCGGGCGAGGCGAAGGTGCTCTGGTACAAGGAGGCACCCGACGCCCCCGGTTCGGGCGCCGACGCCCCCGGCATGTGGGTCACCGACAAGACGGCGGTGAAGGCGGCGTACAAGGAACTCGTCGCCTATGACGTCGGCGACGGCAACCCCACGTGGGACACGATCACCTTCCCGCAGGAGATCTGCTCGGTCACCTCGGGGAAGACGGCCGACGACAAGATCGTCGTGGCGTACATGAGCGGCGCCAGCGACCGCGCCAAGTGCAACCAGATCCAGCTGATCGACCTCAACACGGGCGAGAAGGGCTGGAGCGGCGAGGTCGCGGACGGCGCGCTCTTCGACAGCGCGCTCAGTGTCGAACTCAGCCTGGCCGGCAACACGTTGATGGTGGGCCGCTCGCAGTCCGGCACGGCCTACGACGTCCGGACCGGCAAGAAGCTCTTCGACAAGAAGAAGTACGGCGACTCCTGCTTCCCGAGCGCCTTCGCGGGCGGGGAGCGGCTGATCTCGGTCGCCTCCTGCGGCGCGGCGACCGACAACCAGCACGACGAGATCCAGGAACTGGACCCGAGGACCGGCAAGGTCAAGTGGACCCGGGCCTTCGACAAGGGCTGGCGGGTCATGCGCGCCTACTCCCTCGACCCGCTGGTGATCTACAGCACCAACGAGGACAAGGACGCCTGGAACATCTCGACGCTCGACGCCAAGGGCGGGTTCCGCTCCCAGGTGAAGATCGACGAGAGCTTCGCGCCCGAGTGCGGCTGGTCCGTCCTCCAGCGCGACCTGACCGGCTGCGAGGGCGTCGCGGCCGACGCCGACACGCTCTACCTGCCCACGGAGGCCAGTGGCGGCGCGAACGAGATCGTCGCCGTCAACCTGGCCACCGGCAAGGAGAAGTGGCGGGTGAAGTCCCCCGCGGAGGAGTCGATGCTGCCGCTCCAGGTCGAGGGCGGAAAGCTCATCGCCTACGTCCAGCCGTCGTACGACGCGGGCGGGCGGATCGTCTCCGTGCCGACGACCGGCAGCAGCCATGTGCCGACCGACCTGCTGAGGAACCCCACCGGCGCGGCGGAGGTCGAGGGCAGCTTCTTCTCCCGGGACGTCGCCTGGGTGGACGGCCGCTTCTACATCTCCACGACCAGGCTGTCCGGCGCGGACGAGGCCAAGGAGAAGCTGATGCTCGCCTACGGCAAGTGACGCGCCCCCACGACTCGTTCCGTCCCCGTCTCCCCGAGGTACCCACGTCATGACACAGCCGCCGCCTCCGCCGCCCCACCAGCCCCCGCAGGGGGGTGGGTCCGGCTCGTCCCCGTCCCAGCCTCCGGCTCAGCCTCAGCCTCCGGCCCAGCCTCAGCCTCCGGCCCAGCCTCAGGGGCAGGCGCCGCAGCAGCCGCCCGCCTTCGGAGCGCCGCAGCCTCCCGCCGGGCCGCCCACGCCGCCGCAGCCTCCGGCCGGGCAGCAGCCCACGCCGCCGCAGCAGCCGCCCGGTTACGGATACCCGCAGCCGCCGCAGCCGCAGCCCGGGTACGGCTATCCGCAGGGTCCGCCGACCCCTCCGCAGCCGCCGCAGGGCGGGCCCGGACACGGCTATCCCGGGGCGCCGCAGCAGAACCCGTACGCGCAGCCCGGCCCCGCCTACGCGCAGCCGACCGTGCCGATGCACCCGCAGCCGGGCCGGCCGGCCGGTGGCGGAGGGCGCAACGCGCAGGTGGCCATCATCGTGGCCGCCGTCGTGGCGATCGCGCTGATCATCGGCGGTGGCGTCTGGTACTCGAAGTCGTCCGCCGACGGCGGCAAGGACGACACCGCCAGCTCCAGCGGGGGCAAGGGCGACGGGAAGGGCGGCGCGGACGAGGGCTCGTCCAAGGGCTCCGAGAAGGTGCCGGCCGACCCCAACTCCAAGGTGCTGTTCCAGGTTCCGGCGCCCAAGGTGGACAAGGACGACTCCGTGGTCGTCTCCGGTTCCTGGCTCACCGACACGGTGTACGCCAAGGCCGGTGTCGCCGAGATCGTCGGCTACGACCGGGACAAGGGCACCGAGCTGTGGACGATCCCGCTGCCCGGGCCGGTCTGCGAGGCCACCGAGCACGCCACCGCGGACGGGCGGACGGCCGTCGTCTTCCAGCCCCGGATGCCTGCGAAGAACTCCTCCGAGGGGTGCAGCCAGGTCGCCGCGATCGACCTGAACGCGGGCAAGAAGCTGTGGACGAAGACCGCCAACTCCGGTGACCAGCCGATCAACTTCGACAACGTCACCGTGAGCGCGAGCACGGTCGCCGTGGGCAGCACGAGCGGCGGCGCCGCGTTCGACATCGCCACCGGCAAGTCGCTGTGGTCGCCGAAGCCCGGGGACACCTGCTACGACGCCGGGTACGGCGGCGGGGCCAAGCTGGTCGCGGTGCGCAAGTGCGGTCAGTACGAGGCGCGGGAGCTGCACATCCAGACCATCGACCCGAAGTCCGGGAAGGTGATCTCCGAGTACAAGATGGCCAAGGGCATCGAGTACGCCAGCGTCGTCTCGACCGAGCCGCTGGTGGTGGCGGCCGACGTGGGTGACTCCGCCGGGGACGGCAGCGGCATCTCGGACTTCTTCTCCGTCGACAACAAGACGGGCAAGCTGCGGGCGCGGATCTCGGCGCCGGGGGACTCCTACGCGGCCGACTGCGACGGGATCTCGCGGGTCGAGGACTGCACGGGGCTCGCGGTCGGCAACGACCGGCTGTACGTGCCCACGGAGGAGCAGGACAGCACCGGTGACTACGGGCGGATGAACTCGGTCGTCGTGTTCGACCTGGCCTCGGGGAAGCAGACCGGGCAGCGGGCGGACGCCGGGGACGGGTACACGATGACGCCGCTGCGGATGGACGGCGGGAACGTGATCGCGTACAAGAGCGGGCCCTACGACAAGGGTGGGCAGATCGTCAGCATCGACGGCGGCAGCTTCAAGCAGGTCAAGCTGATGGAGAACCCGGGTACCGACGCGGTGCGGGACGTGGAGTCCGGCAAGGCGCCGCAGTACGGCGAAGTCCTGTACGCGCAGGGGCGGCTGTACATGTCCGAGGTGTACGTCAGCGGGTCGACCGCGAGCGGGGAGGAGTACCTCGCGATCGCGTTCGGCGTGGACGGCTGAGGTTCCGGTCTCCCGCGGTGGTGTGCGGCCCCGTCCCTGCTCAGGGGCGGGGCCGCACGCGCGCCGTGCGTGCGCCGGGGGCTCAACACCCCTCGAATGAGGGGATTTTCGGCGATCCGGGGCACTTCTCGCGGGTAGCGGCAGCGCGACGTCGAACAAGCGTGTAGCTTCCGGGGGCATGACGGGCGTCGATGCCGGGGGGCTGTCGTCCGGGGGGCGGGACTTCATGGGTTCCGTGTGTGTTCCGGGTCTGTCCGTGGGGACCATTGGGCATCCATAGTGGGCGTCCATTGGGGGGACTGGGGGGTTGCTCGATGGGAGTGCGGCTGATGGTGGTCGACGACCACCGGTTGCTCGCCGAGGCGCTGGCCTCGGCGTTGAAGTTGCGGGGGCACCGGGTGCTGGCCGCGGCGGCGCCGGCCGTGGGGGCGGCGGATCTGGTGATCGCGCGGGCGCCGGAGGTGTGTCTGTGGGGGACGGCCACGCCGGCCGAGGCGGGGGCGTTCGATCCCCTGCTGCGGATCAAGCGGGAGCGGGGGCAGGTGGCGGTGCTGGTGCTCGGGCCGGTGCCGAGTCCCCGCGGGATCGCGGCGGCGTTCGCCGCGGGGGCGTCCGGGTATGTGCGGCACGACGAGCGCATCGAGGGGGTGGAGCGGGCGATCATGAAGGCGCGGGCGGGGGAGGCGGCGGTGGCGCCGCAGTTGTTGCAGGGGGCGTTCAGTGAGCTGTTGAATCCCGCGGCGCAGCCGGACGACGAGGGGCAGCGGCTGTTGCAGATGCTGACGCCGAGGGAGGTGGAGGTGCTGGTGCGGGTCGCGGACGGGGAGGACACGCGGCTGATCGCGGCGGGGATGGGCATCGCGCCGTCCACCGCGCGCACGCATGTGCAGCGCGTCCTGATGAAGCTCGGCGTGGGGTCGCGGCTGGAGGCGGCGGCCCTGGCGGCCCGCACCGGCTTGCTGGACCGGGCGGGTCCGCTGCCGGAGCGCGGCGAAGGCTGAATGCCTGCGGCGCCTGTGCTCGTCCGGTGGGGGTTGCCGGCGCGCGGCGGGTGCTTGTCTCGTCGAGGGTGGGTCGGGGGGTGTCCGTCCTCGGAACGGCGCGGAATCGGTCACTTACCAACTCACCCGTGTTGACGCGCCAACCGCTGCGGGCGGACACCCCCCGACCCACCCCCTTCCCGCCGCGGGCGGCTGCCGCGCCGTACGACTGACGCCTGAGCTGGCCAGTCCCTTCGCGCTGTGGGCGGCTGCGCCTGCGGGCGTCGCCGTGCGCCCGACGCCGGAGCGAGGCGCCTTTTTTGCGCCGTTGGCGCCTACGCCGGGCATGGCACAGCTCCTCCCGCCGTGGCTGGGTGCGGCTGCCTGTGGCCGATGCCTGAGCTAGCCGGTTCCTACGCGCCGCGGGCGGCTGCGGCTGCGTGCGGCCGAGGTGCGGGCACGGCAGCCCTGCCGTGGGCCCCCGCCCCTGGGGGCGGGGGTGGGGTGGTCAGGGGGTGTCGGGGGATTGGGGTGGGGGTGGGGGGGCCGTGGGGCGGAGTTTCAGCCAGGTCAGGAAGAAGAGGCCCAGCAGCAGCATGCCGAGGCCGGTCCAGAGGTTGATGTTGATGCCCTCGGCCTTGTCGATCGCGGCCTTGTCGTCGGTGAGGCCGGTGATCGTGACGATGACGCCGTAGAGGACGAACAGGCCGCCGATGATGCGGCGGATGTCGAAGAGGCGGGCCGCCGTCGCGGACTTGCCCTCCAGTTCGGTGACCTCCCGCTGGACGTCTTGTTCGGGGCGGTCGGGTTGCTCCGACATGGTTTCTCAGATCCTTCGGTCAGAACGAGAACGGGATGTAGCAGGCGGCAGCCAGGATCACCGCGCCCCAGCCGAGCAGTGCCGGCCTGCGGTACCAGGCGTCGTCGCCCTTCGCGGGCGGCTCCGCCATGCCGGGCGAGCGGGTGCCGTAGACGAGGCCCTGGAGTTCGCGCTCGGGCTTGGGGGCGGTGAACAGGGAGACCGCCACCATGACCACCGCGCCGGCCACGAAGCCCGCGATCGCGGAGACGAAGTTGGCGCCCTGGTCGGAGGGGATGTCGATGATGCCCTGCTTGTAGATGACGAAGTAGTTGACCATCGCCGCCGTGGTGCCCGCCAGAAGTCCCCAGAAGCCCGACTTCATCGACGCGCGCTTCCAGAACATGCCGATGATGAAGACGACGAACATCGGGACGTTGAAGAAGGAGAACAGCGTCTGGAGGTACGCCATGATGTTCGAGAAGGACGCCGCCAGGAACGCCGTGCCCACGGAGGCGAGGACGCCGATCGCCGTGATGAGGCGGCCGAAGCGCACGTAGTAGGTGTCCTCCTGGCCCCGCTTCACGTACTTGGCCCAGATGTCGTTCGTGAACACCGTGTTGAACGAGGACACGTTGGCCGCCATACCGGCCATGAAGGCCGCCAGCAGGCCGGTCACCGCGATGCCGAGGACGCCGTTGGGGAGCAGGTCCTGCATCAGGTAGGGGATCGCGTCGTTGTACTGGTAGCCCGACTCGGGGGTGCCGAACTGCGGGATCAGCGCGGCGGCGACCAGGCCCGGGATCATCACCAGGAAGACGATGAAGATCTTCGGGAACGCGGCGATCAGCGGGGTGCGCTGGGCCGCGGAGAGGTTCTTGGCCGACAGCGCGCGCTGGACCTCGGCGAAGTTCGTCGTCCAGTAGCCGAAGGAGAGGACGAAGCCGAGACCCAGCACGATGGTGAGCCAGTTCGCGCCGAGCGGGTTGGGATCGCCGATGCCCGTGCCGCCCCATGAGGTCACGAAGTCGTCGCCGTAGCGGGAGGTGAGGGTGTCGGACAGGCCGTCCCAGCCGCCGGCCTTCTTCAGGCCGAGGATCGTGATCGGGATCAGCGCGGCGAGGATCACGAAGAACTGCAGGACCTCGTTGTAGATCGCCGAGGAGAGACCGCCGAGGGTGATGTAGGCGAGCACGAAGAAGCCCGCGACGACGATCGCCACCCATTCCGGCCAGCCGAGCAGCGCCTCCACGACGATGGCGAGCGCGTAGAGGTTGACGCCCGCGATCAGGATCGCCGCGAAGGCGAACAGGATCGAACTGAGCAGGTGCGCCCCCTTGTCGAAGCGGAGCAGGAGGAACTCGGGGACCGAGCGGACCTTGGAGCCGTAGTAGAACGGCATCATCACCAGGCCCAGGAAGACCATGGCCGGGATGGCGCCGATCCAGTACCAGTGGGTCGTGTAGACGCCGTACTGCGCGCTGTTGGCGGCCATGCCGAGGATCTCGGTGGCACCCAGGTTGGCCGCGATGAACGCGAGACCGGTGACCCAGGCGGGCAGGGAGCGTCCGGACAGGAAGAAGTCGAGGCTGGTCCTGACCGACCGGCGGGCGGCGAAGCCGATGCCGAGGACGACCACGAAGTAGATGCCGAGGATCGTGTAGTCGAGCCAGTTGGTGGGGAGCCGTAGCTCGGCTGAGAGATATGTGGGGGTTTCCATACGCACTCGCTTCGTTGCGTGAACTGATCCGGTGCGAAACCTACGTCGGGGCGTTCGTTAATTGAACACGTCCGATGTCGAGCTTTGTTTGATTGTGATGTTGACTGTCTGTGATGAGTTGTGTTCTAGTGTGTTTGGTTATGTTGATTGATTGGGTGGCGTGACTGAGGAGTCCGCGGTGAAGAAGACCTCGACCCGGCTGGCGGACGGCCGCGAGCTCATCTACTACGACCTGCGGGACGACGCCGTCCGGGACGCGGTCGACCACCGCCCGCTGGAGCGGACCGTGACGACCTCCGAGATCCGCCGCGACGACCTGCTCGGCGACTCGGTCGCGATCGCCTCGCACCGCCAGGGCCGCACCTACCACCCGCCCGCCGACCAGTGCCCGCTGTGCCCTTCGCGGGGCGAGCGGCTGAGCGAGATCCCGGACTCGTCGTACGACGTGGTGGTCTTCGAGAACCGCTTCCCCTCGCTGGCCGGCGACTCCGGCCGCTGCGAGGTGGTCTGCTTCACCTCCGACCACGACGCGTCCTTCGCCGGCCTGGGCGAGGAGCAGGCGCGGCTCGTCCTGGACGCGTGGACCGACCGTACGTCGGAGCTGTCCCATCTGCCCTCCGTCGAGCAGGTCTTCTGTTTCGAGAACCGGGGTGCGGAGATCGGTGTGACACTGGGTCACCCGCACGGGCAGATCTACGCCTACCCCTTCACCACCCCCCGCACCGCTCTGATGTTGCGGTCCCTCGCGGCACACCAGGAGGCCACGGGCGGCGAGAACCTCTTCGACGCCGTCGTCGAGCGCGAGCTCGCCGGTGAGCGCGTCGTCCTTGAGGGTGAACACTGGGTGGCCTTCGTGCCGTACGCCGCGCACTGGCCCTACGAGGTCCACCTGTACCCGCGGCGCCGGGTGCCCGATCTGCTCGCGCTGGACGAGGCGGCGCGCTCGGAATTCCCTCAGGTCTATCTGGAACTCTTGAGGCGCTTCGACCGGATCTTCGGCGAGGGTGAGCCTCCGACGCCGTACATCGCCGCCTGGCACCAGGCGCCGTTCGGCCAGCTGGTGGAGTTCGCGGGCGTCAGCCGTGACGACTTCGCACTTCACCTGGAGCTTTTCACCATTCGCCGAACTTCCGGCAAGCTGAAGTTTCTCGCGGGTTCCGAATCCGGCATGAGCGTGTTCATCAACGACGTGCCGCCGGAGCACGCGGCCGAGCGACTGCGAGAGGTAGCTAGTTCATGAGCGGGAAGTACCTGGTCACCGGGGGAGCGGGATACGTGGGCAGTGTGGTCGCCCAGCATCTGCTGGAGGCGGGCCACGAGGTCGTCGTCCTCGACAACCTGTCCACCGGATTCCGCGAGGGCGTGCCCGCCGGTGCGTCCTTCGTCGAGGGCGACATCCGCGACGCCGCGAAGTGGCTCGACTCCTCGTTCGACGCGGTGCTCCACTTCGCCGCCTTCTCCCAGGTCGGCGAGTCCGTCGTGAAGCCCGAGAAGTACTGGGACAACAACGTCGGCGGCACCATGGCGCTGCTCGCGGCCATGCGGGCGGCCGGGGTGCGCAAGCTGGTCTTCTCCTCCACGGCCGCCACCTACGGCGAGCCGCGGGACATCCCGATCGTCGAGTCCGCGCCGGCCGCGCCGACCAACCCCTACGGCGCCTCCAAGCTCGCCGTCGACCACATGATCACCGGTGAGGCGACGGCGCACGGCCTCGGCGCGGTGTCGCTGCGCTACTTCAACGTCGCGGGCGCCTACGGCGAGTTCGGCGAACGCCACGACCCCGAGTCGCACCTCATCCCGCTGGTCCTCCAGGTGGCTCTGGGCCGGCGCGACGCCATCTCCGTCTACGGCGACGACTACCCGACGCCGGACGGCACCTGCGTCCGTGACTACATCCACGTCGCGGACCTCGCCGAGGCGCACCTGCTGGCCGTCGGCGCCGCCGTCCCCGGCGAGCACCTGATCTGCAACCTCGGCAACGGCAACGGCTTCTCCGTCCGCGAGGTCGTCGAGACCGTCCGCAAGGTCACCGGCCACCCGATCCCCGAGGTCGTGGCCCCGCGCCGGGGCGGCGACCCGGCGGTGCTGGTGGCGTCCGCGCGCACCGCCCGCGAGCGGCTCGGCTGGAACCCCACCCGCGCGGACCTCGCCGCGATCGTCGCGGACGCCTGGGAGTTCGCGCAGCGGCGCGGCAAGTAGCAACGTAGGGAAGGTCAGGGGTCAGGGCATGAGCGAGGCTGGAGAGACGGTCGCCGAGGCGGTCGCCGGGCGGTTCCGTGAGCTGTACGGGGCCGATCCGCAGGGCGTGTGGGCGGCGCCGGGGCGGGTCAACCTCATCGGTGAGCACACCGACTACAACGACGGTTTCGTGATGCCGTTCGCGCTGCCGCACACCGCGGTCGCCGCGGTCTCCCGGCGCACCGACGGCGTACTGCGGCTGCACTCGGCGGACGTCGAGGGCGGTGTGGCCGAACTGCGCGTGGACGCCCTGGAGCCGGAGTCGGACCGGAACTGGACGGCGTACCCGGCCGGCGTCGTCTGGGCGCTGCGCGCCGGGGGCCACGAGGTGACCGGCGCGGACATCCACCTGGCCTCCACGGTCCCGGCGGGCGCGGGCCTGTCGTCGTCGGCGGCGCTGGAGGTGGTGGTCGCCCTGGCCCTGAACGACCTGTACGAACTCGGCCTGAAGGGCTGGCAGCTGGCCCGCCTGTGCCAGCGCGCCGAGAACGTCTACGTCGGCGCCCCCGTCGGGATCATGGACCAGACGGCCTCCGCCTGCTGCACCGCCGGCCACGCCCTGTTCCTCGACACCCGCGACCTCTCCCAGCGCCAGATCCCCTTCGACCTCGCCGCCGAGGGCATGCGCCTGCTGGTCGTCGACACCCGGGTCAAGCACGAGCACAGCACCGGCGAGTACGGCAAGCGCCGCGCCGGCTGCGAGAAGGGCGCCGCCCTGCTGGGCGTCGACGCCCTGCGCGACATCCCCTACGACGGACTGGACGCGGCGCTGGAGCGCCTCGGCGACGACGAGGAGGTGCGCCGGCTGGTGCGGCACGTGGTCACCGAGGACGAGCGCGTCGAACGCGTCGTCTCCCTGCTGGAGTCGGGCGGGACCAGGGCGATCGGCCCGGTCCTCACCGAGGGCCACGCCTCCCTGCGCGACGACTTCCGCATCTCCTGCCCGGAGCTGGACCTGGTCGTCGACACCGCCCTGTCGGCCGGCGCGCTCGGTGCCCGGATGACGGGCGGCGGCTTCGGAGGCTCGGCGATCGTGCTCGCGGAGGTGGCCGACGTCGAAGGCGTCACCAAGGCGGTGGCGGAGGCGTTCGCGGCGGCGGGATTCACGGCGCCCCGGGTGTTCGAGGCGGTGCCCTCGCCGGGGGCGCGGCGGCTGCGGTAGGGCGGTCGCGTCAGCCGGTCCGCAGGCCCTTGGTCAGCGTGAACTCCGTGATGCCGGGCGGGTAGTCGGGGACCGTGCCGACCACCTCGTACCCGTGTCTGCGGTAGAAGTCCGGGGCCTGGAAGTCCCAGGTCTCCACGCGGGCGGCGGTGCAGCGCCGCTCCGCGCGCGCGGTGTGCTCCGCCTGCGTCAGCAGGCGCGAGCCCAGGCCGCTGCCCCGGTGGCGGCCGTCGACCCAGAGGTACGTCACGTGCAGCCAGCTCGCCCAGGTGTGCCCGACCAGTCCGCCGGCCAGCTCGCCGGACGTGTCCAACGCCCAGACGTGCAGGGGGGCTTCGCGTGCGGCGGGAGTTCCGCGCAGGGCGTGCAGGACGGGTGAGGCTGCCGCATTGGTGTCGCGGAGCCGCGAACGGAGAAGATCGCGCCGGGCCCTGTCGACTTCTGTCTCAATACGAAACATGCGGCTCACCATAAACGCGCCGGACGGCCAGTTCTGCAAATTGCCTTCCGCTCCTGCGCCCTGTCCGTACTCTGATGAAAGCACCGGTGGGGGCCGGTGCTGTTCAGGGGGCGAGACAAGTCGGGTACGACGCCCGAAGTGGGGGTAGCAGTTTCTGCACGGCGGCGGCCGTGCGGCTGCGGCGACCCCGTCCTGGGGGAACGGCTCGGACACCAACCCAGGACTGCTTCGGGCGTCGTGCCCGCACCGGTCACCGGCTCCCGTCGATGGGCGTTCCCCTGCTCTTCCAGAGCTCGGGGAAGGGGGTTTCGTGGTACGCATCCGAGTCTTGGTCGTCGACGACCACCGCATCTTCGCCGAGTCCCTGGCGGCGGCACTCGCCGCCGAACCGGACGTCGAGGTCTCCGCGGCGGGCAGCGGTCCCGCCGCGGTACGCAGCCTGGAGCGCGCGGCCGCCGAAGGGCGCCGCTTCGACGTGCTGCTCGTAGACGCCGATCTGGGCGGCACCGCGCCCGGGATACGGTCCGCCCTGCCCGTGCAGGACGGCGGCGAAGGGGTCGTGGACGGGATCTCCCTGGTCGCGGGGGTCCGGGTCGCGCAGCCCGCGGTGCGGGTGGTGGTGCTCGCCGAGAAGGACGATCCCCGGCGGGCGGCGCTCGCCCTGCAGGCCGGCGCGAGCGGCTGGGTCGCCAAGGACTGCTCGCTGTCGCGGCTGCTCACCGTCATCCGGGGCGTGCTGCGTGACGAGACGCATCTGCCGCCCGCCCTGCTCACCGGGGTGCTGCGCGAGCTGACCGCGGCCCGCAGGCACCGCACCGAGAGCGAACGGCTGGTGGAGTCGCTGACCCCGCGCGAGCGGGAGGTGCTGCGCTGCATGGTCGCGGGCCTCGGCCGCAAGGCCGTCGCCGAGCGCCTCTACCTCTCCCCGCACACCGTACGCACCCATATGCAGAACGTCCTCGGCAAACTCGGCGTCCACTCCACCCTCGCCGCCGTCGCCCTGGCCCGCCGAGCAGGCGTGGGCCCGGCCGACCTGGGCCCGACACCCAGAATCCCCACAGAGGAAAGCAACAGCGCCTGACGGTTCGCGGCCGGGCGTCCGACCTCAGGGCGCGTGATGGTTGGCGGCTGAGCGTCCGACCTCAGGGGCGCGGGGAACTGCGCGACCCGGGACCTGCGGACGGCTGTCGGGGGAGGGCTCTGCGCCGGGCCGGGGGCGCGTGATGGTTGGCGGCTGAGCATCCGACCTCAGGGGCGCGGGGAACTGCGCGACCGGCCACCCGGGAGCTGCGGACGGCTGACGGGGGAGGGCTTTGCGCCGGGCCGGGGGCGCGTGATGGTTGGCGGCTGAGCATCCGACCTCAGGGGCGCGGGGAACTGCGCGACCGGCCACCCCCGGCCCGCGGACGACCGACGACGGACGACCTAACCGGGAATGTTGTCGAACGGCGCCGTCAGCTGGCGCAACAGCGCCGCCAGTTCCGCCCGCTGCGCCCGCGACAACTCCGCAAGAATCGCCCGCTCCTGATCAAGCAGCCCCGCCAGCGCCTGATCCGCCCGATCCCGCCCCTCGTCGGTGAGCCGCACCAGCACACCCCGCCGGTCACTGGGATCGGGCAACCGCTCCACCAGCCCCTTCTTGGCGAGCCGGTCGATACGGTTGGTCATCGTGCCCGAGGTGACCAAGGTCTGGGTCAGCAACTGCCCCGGCGACAACTGATACGGCGTCCCCGCCCGGCGCAACGCCGTCAGGACGTCGAACTCCCACGGCTCCAGACTGTGCTCGGAGAAGGCCAGCCGACGCGCCCGGTCCAGGTGCCGGGCCAGCCGGCTCACCCGGCTGAGCACCTCGAGCGGATCCACGTCGAGGTCCGGGCGCTCCCGGCGCCACGCTGCGACCAGCCGATCGACCTCGTCCTCCATGGCGATCAGTGTAGTGGTTGTGTCGACGTGAAGTCTCTTGACGTCGAGATACCCACTTGCCAAGCTGGAGGCATGGCCGACCCCACCTGGGACCCTGCCCAGTACCTGCGGCACGCAGGACACCGCGCCCGCCCCTTCCTGGACCTCCTGGCCCAGCTCCCCGACCCGCCGACCGACCCGCCCCGCGTCGCCGACCTCGGCTGCGGCCCCGGACACCTCACCGCGCTCCTCGCCACCCGCAGGCCGACCGCCCGCGTCACCGGCTACGACAACTCCCCGGAGATGCTCCGCCGCGCCCGCGCCGAGCACGCCGGCACCGACCGCCTGGACTTCGCCCACGCCGACGTACGCACCTGGACGCCCGACGAGCCGTACGACCTGATCCTCAGCAACGCCACGCTCCAGTGGGTCCCCGGGCACGCGGACCGCTTCGCCGACTGGATCGCCGGGCTCGTCCCGGGCGGGACGTTCGCCTTCCAGGTCCCCGGCAACTTCACCGCCCCGAGCCACCGCCTGATGCACGAGCTGGCCGCCTCCCCGCGCTGGGCGGACCGCCTGGCCGGCGTCCTGCGGCACGACGACGCCGTCCTCACCCCCGAGGCCTACCTCGAACGCCTCACCGACCTCGGCTGCGCCGCCGACGTCTGGGAGACCACGTACATCCACCTCCTGACCGGCGAGGACCCGGTCCTGGACTGGGTGAAGGGCACCGGCCTGCGCCCCGTCCTCACCGCCCTCGCCGACGACCCGCCGGCGGCGCGCGCCTTCGAGGACGAGTACCGCACGGCGCTGCGCGAGGCCTACCCGTCAGGCAGCCACGGCACCCCGTTCCCGTTCCGCCGCATCTTCGCCGTCGCCCACAAGAAGACGTAGCAGGTCGGCGCCGGTCCGCCGGTGGCGGCCTCAGCTCTTGCGGTGGCCGATCAGCCGCGGCTTCTGCTCCAGGCCGTCCAGGCCGTGCCATGCCAGGTTCACCAGGTGCGCCGCGACTTCCGCCTTCTTCGGCTTGCGCACCTCCAGCCACCACTGGCCGGTCAGCGCGACCATCCCGACCAGGGCCTGGGCGTACAGGGGCGCCAGTTTGGAGTCGAAGCCGCGGTTCTTGAACTCGCGGCCCAGGATGTCCTCCACCTGGGTGGCGATGTCCGAGATCAGGGAGGCGAAGGAGCCCGTGGACTGGGGGATGGGGGAGTCCCGCACCAGGATGCGGAAGCCGTCCGTGTACTCCTCGATGTAGTCCAGCAACGCGAACGCCGCCTGCTCGCACAGTTCCCGCGGGTGGCCCGCGGTCAGCGAACCGGTCACCATGTCCAGCAGACGGCGCATCTCACGGTCCACGACGACCGCGTAGAGCCCCTCCTTGCCGCCGAAGTGCTCGTAGACCACCGGCTTGGACACCCCGGCCTTCGCCGCGATCTCCTCCACCGACGTGCCCTCGAAGCCCTTCGCGGCGAAGAGGGTGCGACCGATCTCCAGCAACTGCTGGCGCCGCTCCGCACCGGTCATCCGGGTACGGCGCGTCCGCCGCGGCTTGTCGTTGCTGGGGGTGCTGGAGTCGGTCGCCACGGCGTCAATCATGCCGCCTCGGCGGTCTCCGCCCCGCGCCGGGAACCGCCTTCACGGTCCTGACGGCGGGAATCGATACGCGAGCGTGACGGCCAGCGCACGTCGTACGCCCACCCGGCGAGCTCGAACCAGCGGATCAGCCGGGCGGAGGAGTCGATCTGGCCGCGCTCCACACCGTGCCGCGCCGAGGTCGGGTCGGCGTGGTGCAGGTTGTGCCAGGACTCACCGCAGGACAGGATCGCCAACCACCACACGTTGCCCGAGCGGTCCCGCGACTTGAACGGCCGCTTGCCCACCGCGTGGCAGATCGAGTTGATCGACCAGGTCACGTGGTGCAGCAGCGCCACCCGGACGAGCGAGCCCCAGAAGAACCCGGTGAACGCCCCCCACCACGACATCGTCACCAGGCCGCCGATCAGCGCGGGCAGCGCCAGGGACAGCAGCGTCCACAGGATGAACTGCCGGGAGATCGCCCGCAGCGTCCGGTCCTTGATCAGGTCCGGGGCGTACTTGTCCTGCGGCGTGCGCTCCTCGTCGAACATCCATCCGATGTGCGCCCACCACAGGCCCTTCATCAGCGCGGGGAGCGTCTCGCCGTACCGCCACGGCGAGTGCGGGTCACCCTCCGCGTCGGAGAACTGGTGATGCTTGCGATGGTCGGCCACCCAGCGCACCAGGGGACCCTCGACCGCCAGCGACCCGGCGATCGCCAGCGCGATCTTCAGGGGCCGCTTGGCCTTGAACGAACTGTGGGTGAAGTGCCGGTGGAAACCGATCGTGATGCCGTGGCAGCCGAGAAAGTAGAAGAAGACCAGCAGACCCAGGTCCAGCCAGCTCACTCCCCAGCCCCACGCCAGCGGCACGGCCGCGAGGATCGCGAGGAACGGGACGACGATGAAGAGCAGGAGCGCGCCCTGCTCGACGGAGCCCTTGCGGTCGCCGCCGAGCGTGGCGGGCGGAAGGGAATCGGCGGTGTCCTGTGAGGTCGACTTCGGGGCGTCGTCGATCACATCGGAACTCGAGGTCATGGGGCGTCCCCTGTGGGGTCGTGGATTGAGGCAGGTGCCGGGCTGTGGGTACCGCGTACGACTCGGGGCGAGACATTCCTACGGCTCCGTAACCTACGGCGTCGTAAGTATGGCAGCGCGTCCCGCGGCGGCAAGAGCCCGTGATCCTGCGCGTCCCGGCCGACACCTATCCTGGGAGTCGGTCGGACAGCGCGGTCCGCTCTGATTCCTTCCCCGGAAGTCCGGCCCGTAATACGGCTCCCGCCGTGCGACGGTCACCGGGTTCCCGCCCACACGAGCTTCAGACGAGCTTCAACACTGCAAGGAGCCGCACCTGTGAGCAGTGCCGACGACCAGACCACGACGACCAGCAGCGAGCTGCGCGCGGACATCCGCCGGCTCGGCGACCTCCTCGGGGAGACCCTCGTCCGCCAGGAGGGCCCTGAGCTGCTGGAACTCGTCGAACGGGTACGCCGCCTCACCCGGGAGGACGGCGAGGCCGCCGCCGAGCTGCTGCGCGGCACCGAACTGGAGACCGCGGCCAAACTGGTCCGCGCCTTCTCCACCTATTTCCACCTGGCGAACGTCACCGAGCAGGTGCACCGGGGCCGCGAGCTGCGGGCCCGCCGCGCCGCCGAGGGCGGACTCCTGTCCCGCACCGCCGACCGGCTGAAGGACGCCGATCCCGAGCACCTGCGCGAGACCGTCCGCCATCTCAATGTTCGTCCGGTGTTCACGGCTCACCCCACGGAAGCCGCCCGCCGTTCGGTCCTCAACAAGCTGCGGCGCATCGCCAAGCTTCTGGAGACCCCGGTCATCGAGTCCGACCGCCGCCGCCAGGACATCCGGCTGGCCGAGAACATCGACCTCGTCTGGCAGACCGACGAGCTGCGCGTCGTGCGCCCCGAACCGGCCGACGAGGCCCGCAACGCGATCTACTACCTCGACGAGCTGCACGCCGGCGCCGTCGGGGACGTCCTGGAGGACCTGACGGCGGAGCTGGAGCGCGTCGGCGTCAAGCTGCCCGACGACACCCGCCCCGTCACCTTCGGCACCTGGATCGGCGGCGACCGCGACGGCAACCCCAACGTGACCCCCGAGGTCACCTGGGAGGTGCTGATCCTCCAGCACGAGCACGGCATCAACGACGCCCTGGAGATGATCGACGAGCTCCGCGGCTTCCTGTCGAACTCCATCCGCTACACGGGCGCCACCGAGGAACTCCTCGAATCCCTCCAGGCCGACCTCGAGCAGCTGCCCGAGATCAGCCCCCGCTACAAGCGCCTCAACGCCGAGGAGCCCTACCGCCTCAAGGCCACCTGCATCCGGCAGAAGCTGGAGAACACCAAGCAGCGCCTCGCCAAGGGCACCCCGCACCAGTCCGGCCGCGACTACCTCGGCACCGGCGAGCTCCTCCACGACCTCAAGCTGATCCAGGCCTCCCTGCGCGCCCACCGCGGCGGCCTGTTCGCCGACGGCCGCCTGGACCGCACCATCCGCACGCTGTCCGCCTTCGGCCTGCAGCTCGCCACCATGGACGTGCGCGAGCACGCGGACGCTCATCACCACGCGCTCGGCCAGCTCTTCGACCGGCTCGGCGAGGAGTCGTGGCGGTACGCCGACATGCCGCGCGACTACCGCACGAAGCTGCTCGCCAAGGAACTCCGCTCAAGGCGCCCGCTGGCCCCGACCCCGGCCCCCGTCGACGCGGCCGGCGCCAAGACCCTCGGCGTCTTCCGGACCGTCAAGCGGGCCCTCCAGGTCTTCGGGCCCGAGGTCATCGAGTCGTACATCATCTCGATGTGCCAGGGCGCCGACGACGTCTTCGCCGCCGCTGTCCTCGCGCGCGAGGCCGGCTTGGTCGACCTGCACGCCGGCTGGGCCAAGATCGGCATCGTGCCGCTGCTGGAGACCACCGACGAGCTGAAGGCCGCCGACACGATCCTGGAGGACATGCTCGCCGACCCCTCCTACCGGCGCCTGGTCGCCCTGCGCGGTGACGTCCAGGAGGTCATGCTCGGATACTCGGACTCCTCGAAGTTCGGCGGCATCACGACCTCCCAGTGGGAGATCCACCGGGCGCAGCGGCGCCTGCGCGACGTCGCCCACCGGTACGGCGTACGACTGCGGCTCTTCCACGGCCGCGGCGGCACCGTCGGCCGCGGCGGCGGCCCCACGCACGACGCGATCCTCGCCCAGCCCTGGGGCACCCTGGAGGGCGAGATCAAGGTGACCGAGCAGGGCGAGGT
Source organism: Streptomyces sp. NPDC089424 (assembly GCF_044749345.1). Lineage (NCBI taxonomy): Bacteria > Bacillati > Actinomycetota > Actinomycetes > Kitasatosporales > Streptomycetaceae > Streptomyces > Streptomyces sp. NPDC089424. The sequence goes on along the minus strand of NZ_JBIVHU010000011.1, from coordinate 137,807 downwards.
CATCTCCGACAAGTACCTGATCCCGTCCCTGGCCAGGGAGAACCTGGAACTGACGGTCGCCGCGACCCTCCAGGCCTCCGCCCTGCACACCGCGCCCCGCCAGTCCGTGGAGGCCCTCGCCCGCTGGGACGCCGCGATGGACGTGGTCAGCGACGCGGCGCACGCGGCGTACCGCAGGCTGGTCGAGGACCCGGACCTGCCCTCGTACTTCTTCGCCTCCACCCCCGTCGACCAGCTCGCCGACCTGCACCTCGGCTCGCGGCCGTCGCGCCGCCCGGACTCGGGCGCGGGCCTGGACGGGCTGCGGGCCATCCCGTGGGTGTTCGGCTGGACCCAGTCCCGGCAGATCGTCCCCGGCTGGTTCGGCGTCGGCTCCGGCCTGAAGGCGCTGCGCGAGTCGGGCCTGCGGCAGGAAGGAGACACCGTGCTCGACGAGATGTACGGGCAGTGGCACTTCTTCCGCAACTTCGTCTCCAACGTCGAGATGACGCTGGCCAAGACCGACCTGCGGATCGCCGGCCACTACGTCGACACCCTCGTCCCGGACGAGCTGAAGCACGTCTTCGACACCATCCGCGCCGAGCACGCCCTCACCGTCGCCGAGATCCTGCGGATCACCGGCGGGGACGAACTCCTCGACGCCCAGCCGGTGCTGAAGCAGACCTTCACCATCCGCGACGCCTACCTCGACCCGATCTCCTACCTCCAGGTCGCCCTCCTCAAGCGGCAGCGCGACGCCGCCGCCACGGGCGCCGAGCCGGACCCGCTGCTCGCGCGGGCCCTGCTCCTGACCGTGAACGGCGTGGCGGCCGGCCTGCGCAACACGGGCTGAGGCCCGCCGGCACAGCGGTGCCCCGACATGGGTGTGCCCCCGTGCTCCTCGTGAGCACGGGGGCACACCCGCGTCCGGTCCCGGCCCCTACACGACGACGTACGTCGCGGTGATCAGCGCCAGCCCCGAGCCGGCCATCACCCAGGCCGTCCGTATCCGTCCCAGGCCGCCCGCGACCACGACGGAGCCGAGCAACAGCGCGCCGCCCAGCGGCACCCAGGAGTACAGCACCCCCGCGGGCCCGGACCGCACGACCTCGCCGCCGCCCGGCTTCATCACCACGGTGTAGGTCTGCCCGTCCCGCACGGCGGCGGTCTTCTCGATGACGACCCGGTCACGGGCCCGCGAGCCCGCGGAGATCGGGGTGTACGGGCCGGAGCAGGTGGCGCCGGCGCAGCCGGTCACCTTGATCGTCCCGCTCTCCCGGCCCTTGGTGAGCATCACGTACTGGGCGGTGCTCCAGGACGCCCACACCCCGGCGATCAGGATCAGCGCCGCGACGAGACCCATCGCCGCGAGCCGCCCGAACCGCAGCGCGACGGACACGCCCTGACTGGAGACGACGGCAGAAGGCATGGCCGCGATCCTTGGCCATGCCTGCACGGTCAGTCAACCGAGGTGGGGGACAAGTCAGGAGTTGTACAAACTCTGCGCCCGCTCCAGCCCCTCGCTCAGCAGACACTCCACCCCGTCCGCCGCCCGGTCCACGAAGTAGTCCAGCTCCTTGCGCTCGGCGGACGAGAAGTCCTTGAGCACGAAGTCGGCCACCTGCATCCGCCCCGGCGGCCGCCCGATCCCGAACCGCACCCGGTGGTAGTCCGGCCCCATCGCCTTCGTCATCGACTTGAGCCCGTTGTGCCCGTTGTCGCCGCCCCCGAGCTTCAGGCGCAGCGTCCCGTAGTCGATGTCCAGCTCGTCATGGACCGCGACCACCTGAGCGAGCGGCACCTTGTAGAAGTCACGCAGCGCGTTCACCGGGCCGCCCGACAGGTTCATGAACGACATCGGCTTCGCCAGGACCACCCGGCGGCTCGCCGGCCCCGGCGGACCGATCCGGCCCTCGACGACCTGCGCCTGCGCCTTCCCCGCCCGCTTGAACCTGCCACCGATCCGCTCCGCGAGCAGATCCGCCACCATGAAGCCCACGTTGTGCCGGTTCATCGCGTACTCGGGCCCGGGATTGCCCAGCCCCACGATCAGCCAGGGGGCAGCCGCGTCGGTCGTCACGTCCACATCTCCTTAGATACGCCACCAGCCGCCGCCTCCGCGAGGGAAGCAGCGGCTGGCAAACTACCGGCGATCAGGCCTCGGCAGCGGCCTCTTCGCCCTCGCCGCCCACAGCGGCCTCCTCGCCCTCCGGCGCCTCCTCGGCCTGCGCGGCCAGGACCTGCAGGACGACGGTGTCCTCCTCGACGGCCAGCGTGACACCGTTCGGGAGCTTGACGTCCTTGGCCTGGATCGAGGCACCGGCCTCCAGACCCTCCACCGAGACGGTGAAGTTCTCCGGGATGTGCGTGGCCTCGGCCTCGACCGGAAGCGCGTTCAGCACGTGCTCCAGCAGGTTGCCACCGGCCGCCAGCTCGCCCTCGGCGATGACCGGGACCTCGACGGTGACCTTCTCGCCGCGCTTGACCAGCAGCAGGTCGACGTGCTCCAGGAAGCCCTTCAGCGGGTCACGCTGCACGGACTTCGGGATCGCCAGCTCGTTGGACTTGCCGTCGATGTCCAGGGAGATCAGGACGTTGGGCGTACGCAGCGCCATCAGCAGCTCGTGACCCGGGAACGTCAGGTGCAGCGGGTCGGAACCGTGGCCGTACAGCACACCGGGAACCTTGTTGTCGCGGCGGATACGACGGGCGGCACCCTTGCCGAACTCCGTGCGGGACTCGGCGGCGAGCTTCACCTCGGACATGACGATCACTCCTCGTAGGAATCAGGTACGGACGTGGTCACCCGGCCACGAACGGCCTGCTACGAAGAGCGCGTCGATAACGGACAGCCGAGTCCCGTCCGGAACGGACTACGGACCACGGCCTCCCTCGCCGAGCAACCTGAACAGACTACTCGGTGGGGAGGCCGCAGAAAAATCGATCAACCTGGAGGAGCAGCCGCCTACTGCTCGTCGAACAGGCTCGTCACCGAACCGTCCTCGAACACCTCACGCACCGCGCGCGCGATGGTCGGGGCGATCGACAGCACCGAGATCTTGTCCATGTCCCGGGCCAGCTCGCCCGGCGTCGGCAGCGTGTTGGTGAACACGAACTCGCTCACCCGCGAGTTCTTCAGCCGGTCCGCCGCCGGACCCGACAGCACACCGTGCGTGGCCGTCACGATCACGTCCTCCGCACCGTGCGCGAACAGCGCGTCGGCAGCGGCACAGATCGTCCCACCCGTGTCGATCATGTCGTCGACCAGGACACACACCCGGCCCTTGACCTCACCCACGACCTCGTGGACCGTCACCTGGTTCGCGACGTCCTTGTCCCGCCGCTTGTGCACGATCGCCAGCGGCGCGCCCAGCCGGTCGCACCAGCGGTCCGCGACCCGGACCCGGCCGGCGTCCGGCGAGACCACCGTCAGCTTCTCCCGGTCCACCTTCTTGCCCACGTAGTCCGCGAGCAGCGGCAGCGCGAACAGGTGGTCCACCGGACCGTCGAAGAAGCCCTGGATCTGGTCCGTGTGCAGGTCCACGGTCAGGATCCGGTCCGCCCCGGCCGTCTTCATCATGTCCGCGATCAGACGCGCCGAGATCGGTTCACGACCCCGGTGCTTCTTGTCCTGCCGCGCGTAACCGTAGAACGGCACAATGACCGTGATGGAGCGCGCCGACGCACGCTTCAGGGCGTCGATCATGATCAACTGCTCCATGATCCACTTGTTGATCGGAGCCGTGTGGCTCTGGATCAGGAAGCAGTCGGCACCACGCGCCGACTCCTGATAACGCACATAGATCTCACCGTTGGCGAAGTCGAAGGCCTTGGTGGGGACAACCCCGACACCCAGCTGGTGGGCGACCTCCTCGGCAAGCTCGGGGTGGGCGCGGCCGGAGAAGAACATCATCTTCTTCTCGCCGGTCGTCTTGATCCCGGTCACAGCACTGTCTCCTCAGAGGTGTCTCAGCTGGATGTCGACACGACGTCTCAACTGGACGAAAAGCGTCGTCTCAGCTGGTGGGGTGCGGGTGTGCACTTATCACGGTACGCCGTCCCAGACGCACCTGTTTCCGGTCAGCCTTCGCCTTCCGGCTTCCGGGAAGCCGCCTCGGCCGCCTTCGCCGCCGCGCTGCCCGGACGCTTACGAGCCACCCAACCCTCGATATTCCGCTGCTGACCACGGGCCACGGCCAGCGAACCGGGCGGCACGTCCTTCGTGATCACGGACCCGGCGGCGGTGTAAGCACCGTCCCCGATCGTGACAGGCGCCACAAACATGTTGTCCGAACCCGTCTTGCAGTGCGACCCGACGGTGGTGTGGTGCTTCTCCTCGCCGTCGTAGTTCACGAACACACTCGCGGCGCCGATGTTCGAGTTGTCGCCGATCGTCGCGTCCCCGACGTACGACAGATGCGGCACCTTCGTACCCTCACCGATCGAGGCGTTCTTCGTCTCGACGTACGTCCCGATCTTGCCCTTGCGCCCCAGCCGCGTCCCCGGACGCAGATAGGCGTACGGCCCCACCGTCGCCTCCGGACCGACCACCGCACCGTCCGACACCGTGTTGTCGACCCGCGCCCCGGCCCCGACCCGGGTGTCCTTCAGCCGGCTGTTCGGACCGACCTCGCAGCCCGCGCCCAGATGCGTCGAACCCTGCAGCAACGTGTTCGGCAGCACCACGACGTCCTGCTCGAACGTCACCCCCACCTCGACCCACGTCGAACCCGGATCCACCACGGTCACACCGTCCAGCATCGCGGCCGTCAGCAACCGCTCGTTCAGGATCCGCCGCGCCTCCGCCAGCTGCACACGGTTGTTGATCCCCGCGATCTCCCGGTGATCACCGGCCACCGAGGCACCCACGCGGTGCCCGGCCTCCCGCAGGATGCCGAGCACGTCCGTCAGATACTCCTCGCCCTGGCTGTTGTTGGTACGGACCTGCCCCAGCGCCTCGGCCAGCAGCCGGCCGTCGAAGGCGAACACCCCCGAGTTGATCTCCCGGATCGCCCGCTGCTCCTCCGACGCGTCCTTGTGCTCGACGATCGCCGTCACCGCACCCGAGGCCGCGTCCCGCACGATCCGCCCGTAGCCCGTCGCGTCCGGCACCTCGGCGGTCAGCACCGTGACCGCGTTGCCGTCCTCGGAGTGGGTGCGGGCGAGGTTCTTGAGGGTCTCGCCGGTCAGCAGCGGGGTGTCACCGCAGACGACCACGACGGTCCCGGCGAGACCGCCACCGAGCTCCTCCAGACCCATCCGGACGGCGTGACCCGTGCCGTTCTGCTGCGCCTGGACGGCGGTGCGCACGTCGGGGGCGACGTCGCCGAGGTGAGCGGTGACCTGCTCCCGGGCGTGCCCGACGACCACGACGAGGTTCTCGGGCTTCAACTCACCGGCGGCGGCGAGGACATGGCCGACCAGGGATCGTCCGCAGATCTCGTGCAGGACCTTCGGTGTGGCCGACTTCATACGGGTGCCCTCACCCGCTGCGAGTACGACGACGGCTGCCGGGCGAATGGCGCTCACGGGATGCCCTTCGGCTGTGGAGGGGGTGTGGACAACCGCAGGATACCGGGGTGGGGGTGGGCCGATACGAGAGCGGGCCCTGCCGGAGCTGTGACCGGTCAGGACCCGAACGGAGGAAGTGCTCCCGGGGGAGGACTCGAACCCCCATGATCAGAACCAAAATCTGACGTCTTGCCCTTAGACGACCCGGGATTACCGCTATGTCCGATTCTGTCGATCGGGTGCGGTGGCAGCCCCTACTATGCCGTACCACCAGCCTTCGATGCGACGGTACAAGTCGGCTCCGTCCCGCACGTCCACTCGCGTCCTTATGAGGTCCGGCCAGAGGCCGACGCCGACAAGGAAGAGCTCGCGGTCGCTCAGCTGTTCGGTCTCCGCCCTCGCCGCTTCCTCGACGCGCCGACGTTCCTCTTCGCGCCGTCGAGCTCCACCTGGATCCGGTCGTACGTCCACCCGCCGGAGGGGGCTCGCCTGTGAATGTGCCATGTGCATACCGTCCGGGCGGAATGAGGCGTTCCGGGGTTGGACGTTCGGGGTTCAGTAGTTCGGGGGATTCCAGGGGGTTTCGTTGTTGTTCGGCTACGGAGTGTTGTGTGGCCAAGTCGTCGAAACTCGCCGGAAAAGCGATGGCCCCCGCCCGTAGGCTGGAGGGCATGACCACGACGGGGGAAGAGCGCGCCCAGGGCCTGTCGGGCCCGTGGTGGTGGGCGAGATGGCGTAGTGCCGCACTGGACGGGACGCTCGCGCTGCTGTCCGCGATCGAGTGCGGTGTCGAGGGAGTGCCGTTCGCGCGGGACGCGGGAATCCCGGTCGCCGCCGGTGTCGTCTTCGGCCTGCTGGCCGGCTCGACGCTGCTGCTGCGCCGGATGTGGCCGATCCCCGTCGTGCTGGTGTCGATCGCGATCTCACCGGCCCAGATGGGCTTCCTGCTGACCGTGGTCGGCCTGTACACCCTCGCCGCGTCGGAGCTGCCGCGCCGGATCATCACGGCGCTCGCGGGCATGTCGCTGGTGGGCATGCTGGTGGTGACGTTCGTCCGCGCGCAGCAGGACATGGCGCGGGGCGACGTGGGCATCGGCGAGTGGGTCGTCCCCTTCGTCTCCATCACGGCCTCGCTCGGTGTGACAGCGCCGCCTCTGCTGCTGGGCCTGTACGTGGGTGCCCGGCGCCGGCTGATGGAGAGCCTGCGGGAGCGCGCCGACAGCCTGGAGCGGGAGCTTCAGTTGCTCGCGGAGCGGGCGGAGGAGCGGGCCGAGTGGGCGCGCAACGAGGAGCGGACGCGGATCGCGCGGGAGATGCACGACGTGGTCGCGCATCGGGTGAGTCTGATGGTGGTGCACGCCGCCGCGTTGCAGGCCGTCGCGCGGAAGGATCCCGAGAAGGCCGTGAAGAACGCGGCGCTGGTGGGCGACATGGGGCGGCAGGCGCTGACCGAGCTGCGCGAGATGCTCGGGGTGCTGCGCAGCGGTGACGGTGGTGCGGGGCGGCGGGAGCAGGCGGCGGTGCCGCTGGCGGCGGTGGGGGCGGCCGCGGCCGCCGCGGCGGCGGCCTCGCGGGCGGTCGCGGTCGACGAGGGCGCGGTGGGGGACGGTCCCTGTCTGTCGGAGCTGGACGAGTTGGTCGGGCAGTCGGCGGCGGCGGGGATGGTGGTCGACCTGTCGGTCGAGGGGGAGGTGCGGGTGTATGCGGCGGCGGTGGAGCAGACGGCGTTCCGTGTGGTGCAGGAGGCGCTGACGAACGTCCACAAGCACGCGGCGGGGGCGAAGACCTATGTGCGGTTGGCGCACCGGGTGTCGGAGATCGCGATGCAGGTGGAGAACGAGCCGCCGCCGGAGGCCGGCTCGGCGTCCTCGGCCCGGTTGCCGTCGGGGGGCAACGGTCTGGTGGGGATGAAGGAGCGGGTCGTCGGCCTGGGTGGGGTGTTCGTGTCCGGGCCGACGGACGCGGGGGGTTTCCGGGTGTCGGCGGTGATTCCGGCGTCGTAGCCGGGGCGGGTCCGCCGGGGGTTCAGCCCGCTGTGAGGCGTACCGGTTCCATGCCGGAGACGAGGCCGGCCAGGGCGCGGTCGATGTCGGCGCCGAGGTACCAGTCGCCGGTGTGGTCGAGGGCGTAGACGCGGCCTTCGGTGTCGATGGCGAGCAGTGCCTGGGTGTCGGATTCGGCGCCGAGGGGGCTGACCTCGGTGTCGAGGGCGCGGCCGAGGTCGCCGAGGGTGCGGGCCATGTGCAGGCCGTGCAGCGGGTCCAGGTGGAGGTGTGCGGGGGCGATCTGGCGTCCGGGGCCGGTCGGGGCGATCCGCAGGCCGCCGAATTCGGCCCAGGCTTCCACAGCGGCGGGGAAGACGGCGTGCCGGTGGCCGGCGGGCGAGGTGTGCTCGCGCAGGGTGTCGGCCCAGATCTCGGCCTGCTTGATGTCCCAGCGTCCCGGTTGCCAGCCGGCGTCGCGCAGGGCGGCGTCGACGGGTACGGCGAAGCGGGTGGTCGAGGTGCGGTCGGTGTGCATCTGCTCTTCGTTCGTCGTGCGGCTCGTGAGGTGCGGCGTCCGGGGTGTGGGGGGACTCCTGCGGGCCGCTTCGGTCGGCAGTCGTCGTCAGTCGTCGTCGGTCGTCAGTCGTCGGCCGTCGCCGGGTCGACGACGCGGACTCCGAAGTGGGCGGTGAGGGCGGCGCAGGCGCGGCATGGGGCGGCGAAGCCGCCGTGCAGGGGGTCGCCGTCCTCGCGGATGCGGCGGGCGGTGAGCTTGGCCTGCTTGAGGGCCTTGCGGGCCTCGCCGTTGGTCATGGGTTTTCGGGCCGCGCGTCTGCTGCGGGCGGCGTCGGCGGCGGCGAGGTGCCGGGAGATGAGGATGGCCTCGGCGCAGCGGCCGGTGAAGCGGTCGCGCTGGGCGCTTGTGAGGGTGTCGAGGAAGTCCTGCACGAGGTGGTGGAGGGCGGGGGGCTGGTCGCCGCGGGCGGCGGTGCCGGTGAGGGTGGCGCCGCGGACGGAGAGGGCGGCGGCGACGGTCGGGAGTATGCCGTCGCGGCGGTGGTGGAGGGTGGGCGCGGGGCGGTCGTCGGTGGCGCTCCAGTTGATCCGGGGGTCGCCGGACGGGCCGGCGTGCGGCCCTGTTTGCGTCGCGTTCATGATCGTATTTCCCCTCCGTGCATCCCCCCGGCGGACACAGAGTGCCAAATGCCGTGGCCTGTGCGGAAGCTGGGGCGCCGCGACACGCCCGGGGCGAGGCAGGCTGTCACGGTGGGGTGACGGCTGGTCACCGTGGGCGGAGGAAGGGTTTCCGGTGCGGTGACGTGCGCCGGTGACCGGTTTCGTCGTACCGCATAGGCTGTTGGCACCACGAGGCGCGGGCAACGCGTTGGAGACAGTCGATACGGGGCGTAGCGGGCCGAAGGGTTCAAGAAGGTCCGCCACGGGTCGTACCAGAGTGCCGCAGGGGGCAACCGCCATGACGACAGGTCGGCTCGGGCTGGGGGCACCTCCCGGCCGCCAGGCCGGGGGAGAAGCCGCGCCGCCGAACGCGGCCTACGCCGGGCAGGTCGTGCACTTCCCGGATCCGGTCCGGGCGGCCCGTCACCCGGGAGGGGTGCGGGTGGACGAGAACGGCTACCCCGACTTCTCGGCCTACGCGCGTGCGGCCGCGGAGATCGCGGAACCGCCGGCGGGTTTCGGTGTGGACGAGTTGCGGCTGACGGACTACGTGTCGGCGAACGCGGCGCTGTCGGCGTCCGGTCACGACCTGTGGGACACGGTGGCGCCGGTGGCGACCCCGCACGGGTGGACGTGGCATCACGTGGTGGGGACGCGGCGGCTGGAGTTGGTGCCGGTCGAGGTGAAGGCGCTGTTGCGCCATCACGGCGGGATCGCCACGGCCGCGGTGGACCAGACGAAGCGGGGCACGCGGCCCCTCCAGGAGACGCGGCCGGCGCACTTCGGGTTGCCGAAGCCGGGTCTTGCGGTGACGGAGGCGCAGGTGCTGGGCGTCGAGGAGGACCTCGGGTACCGGCTGCCGGGCGCGTACCGCTCGTTCCTGAAGGCGGCCGGTGGCTGTGCGCCCGTCGGGACCGCGCTGGACGCGGAGTTGGGGCTGCTGATCGACCAGCCGTTCTTCACGGTGCGTGACGAGGCGGCGGTCAACGACCTGGTGTACGTGAACAAGTGCCTGCGTGACCATCTCACCAAGGACTACCTGGGTGTCGGGTTCGTGCAGGGCGGTCTGCTCGCCGTGAAGGTGAGGGGCGAGCGGGCCGGTTCGGTGTGGTTCTGCGCGTACGACGACGCGCGGGACGTCGATCCCTCGTGGGCTCCGGCCGAGCGGGTGGAGCGGTTGCTGCTGCCGGCCGGGGAGGACTTCGACGTCTTCCTGTCGCGGCTGGCGGGGTCGCCGCCGGAGTTGGACACGGTGGCGAATCTGATGGTGGACGGCGGTTTCGCGCGGGCGGTCGACGTCTCGTCCTCGGTGTCTGTGGGGGAGTGAGCTGACGATGGTGACCTTCGCGCAGGCGCAGGAGCGTGCCGAGGAGTGGATCAACGGGGACGTGCCGTCGTACCAGCATCGTGAGGTGCGGGTGCGGGAGTTCGAGCTCGGGTTCGTGGTGTGGGCCGAGGACCGCGCTGACGGGCCGCGGTCGGACGGCGGCACGCAGCGGCTGGTGATCGCGCGGGACAGCGGGGAGGCCACGCTCTGGCCGTCGCTGCCGGTGGGCGAGGTCGTCCGGCGCTACGAGGAGGAGTACGGGCGTCCGGAGGGGACGCCCGCGCCGGTGGCCGCGCCCCCGGAGCGGGTGGACCTCAACCAGACGTCGTTCCTGCTGAGTCCGCCGGAGTGGTTGCAGGAGGCGGCCGACAGGATGGGGATCCCGGACCGCCGGGGGGCGGCCGCGGCCCCCGGGGGCGACACCGGGGCGGGCCTGCCGGGCGGCGCCGTCGGCAGTGGGGCGGCCTGGCCCGCGGCCGCGGGCGGCGCCGAGGACGTGCCGCCGGCCGGGTCCGCGCCGTCGGGTGCGCCGGGTGCGCCTGCGGCACCGGCGGGAGCGACCCCGTGGGCCGGTACGGACACCAACGGGGATGCCGGTGAGGACCGTTCCGTGCCGCTGCCGGTGACGGTGTTCGCGCCGCCGTTGAGCGGGGCCGACGAGGAGGAGTCCCGGGTGGCTCCGCCGGAGGCGCAGACGGCGCTGATCGCGGGGGGAAGCCAGCTTCCGCCGACGACGGTCGCGCCGGTGCTGGACGAGGGGTCCTCGCAGGGCGCGGGTGCGCCGGCGCAGGCGCCGCTCGCGCAGACGTACGGCTATCCGCAGGGGGTGGCGGGCGCGGCGACGCCGGGTTCCGCCACGCCGCCGCCGGTTCCGGGTACGCCGGCTCCGGGGGTGCCCATGCCCGCGCCGGGGGCGCCGACGCCGCCGCCCGTTCCGGGTGCGCCCGTGCCGGGTTCGGCCACGCCTCCTCCGGGTGTTCCGGGCGGCCCGTCGTACGGGTCCGGGCAGACGCCGGGCGCGCCGCAGCCCTCGGCCGCGGACGCCGGGGACATCGCCGACGCCGCCACCTCCAAGGCGGCACCTCCGCCCCGTCGTGGGCGGGGCGGCGGCGCGACGCCGCCTCCGCCGCCGGGTGTTCCGGGGATGCCCGGCGCGCGGCCGGGAAGCACGCCCGCGCCGGGTACGCCCGGCGCGCAGGGCGCGTACGTGCCCACGCAGCTCGTCTCCTCCCTCGGGCCCGACGGACCCGAGGGTCCCGCGGCCGGTCCGGGCGCGCCGCAGGCGCCGGGTGCCCCGACCCCGCCCGGGCCGCCGGCTCCTCCGGGAACGCCGGGAACTCCGGGAACTCCGGGAACGCCGGGAACTCCGGGCGGGACGCCGCCCGGTGGGGCGCACCACGCGGCCACGATGCTGGCCGACCCCGGCCACACCGGGCCCGGGCGGGGAACACCGCAGCCTCCGGGCGCGCCCCAGGCTCCGGGTGCTCCGGGAGCCCCTGGCATGCCGGGTGCGCATCAGCCCCCCGGTGCGCCGGGCATCCCGGGTGTGCCGGGTGCGCAGGGTTCGGCCGGGGGTGCGCACGGCGCCGTGCACCACGCGGAGACCATGCTCGCCGGTCCCGCTGTCGGCGGTCCCGCCGCGCCCCCGCCGCCGCAGGCACCGGGTGTTCCCGGCGTGCCTCCCGGCGCCCCGCACCCGATGCCCCCGGCGCAGGGGGCGGTGCCGCCGCCTCCGGCTCCCGGGATGCCGATGCCGGGGCAGCCGCTTCCCGGGCAGCGTCCGGCGTACGGCTATCCGCAGCAGGGTCAGCCGACCGTCGGACCGGGCTATCAGGCCGTGCTGCGCTACCGCGCGCAGGACGGCTCGGAGCAGCAGCTGATCCGGCGTTCGGCGCCGGGTACGCCCCACCCGGAGTGGCAGATCTTCCACGAGCTGCGGGCCATGAACGTGCCGCCGGACCAGGTCCTGGAGCTGCACACCGAGTTGGAGTCGTGCGAGCTGCCTGGCGCGTACTGTGCGCGGATGATCCGCGAGCAGTGGCCGCAGGCGCGGATCGCGAGCATCGCGCCGTACGGCACGGATCACGCGAGCCGGCAGCAGGGCATGCAGCAGCTGCTGGCGCATCAGGGCGAGTTGCATCAGGTGGCGGACGGTCCCGCGCGCCCGGCGCCGGTGCGGGCGCCGCTCCCGTCGGTGCAGCCGGCGCCGCCGCTTCCGCCGGAGGCCGTGGCGCAGGAGCTGGCGGGGGCGTTCGGGCCGGGCGTGTTCCGGTTCGAGCAGGCCGCGGTGTCCCGGCAGGGCGTGCCGCCGGTCGTGGCCCACACGCTGGTGGCGGCCGGACTGCCGCTGGACATGGGGCCGTTCTTCTGGGCGCAGGCCCAGCCGGGCCGGCCGGTGCCGACGCTGGCCGAGCTGGCGCAGGAGCGTGGGGTGCAGCCCGCGGCGGACGCGGGCTCGTACCTCGTCATGGGCAGCGACTTCGGCAAGGCCCTGTGCGTGCAGTACGGCACGGCGCACATCGTGGCCGTACCGGTGGAGGCCGGGCCGGGCGGTGCGCCGGTGCCGCCGCAGTTCGTGAACACCGGGCTGCCCGAGTTCGTGCGCTGCCTGGCGCTGCTGGGCCGGATGTGGCGGCTGCGGTTCGGGCTGAACCAGGAGCAGGCGGGCCGCTGGACGGTCGACTTCCAGGCCCAGTTGGCGGCGCTCGACCCGGCGGCGCTGGCTTCGCCGGAGAGCTGGTGGTCGGTGCTGCTGGAGCAGATGTGGGACGGGTTGCTGTGATGTCCGCGGTGCGCTGACATCCCTTGCGGGGAGGGCCGGGCCCGGTCGTGAGACCGGGCCCGGCCCCTCTGTTTTCCGGAACGTGCAACCAGGAGCGCCCGGCGCGGAGTGTCGAATTATGACCATTTCTGTCCGATACATCAAGATATGCGCTAAATCGACATCGCTCGAGGAGTTCCGCAATGAGCAGCGCATCCGTGTCGTCGCATGGCTTCGCGCCAGTACGGGGGCGCGGTTACCGCCCCGAAGAGGTCGATGCCTACATCGAGGCCCTGTCCGAGGATCGTGACGCCGCCTGGGAGCGGGCCGCCCGTCTCACCGTGCTGGCCCGGGAGATGGAGGAGGAGCTGGAGGATCTGCGCGAGACGCTCGCCGAGCTGCCCCCGCAGACGTACGAGTCGCTGGGGGAGGGCGCCCGGCTGCTCTTCCAGGCGGCGCAGGACGAGGCCGCGGCGGTGCGGGAGCGTGCGCGGCGTGAGACGCGGGAGCAGGTCGCGGAGGCCGAGGCGTACGCCGACCGGGTGCGCCGGACGGCGCGGGAAGAGGCGGACGCGCTCGTGGCGGAGGTCGAGGAACGGGCCCGGCAGCGGGTGCTCGCGGCGAGCACGGAGGCGGACGAGATCCGGATCGAGGCCCGGCGGGAGGTCAAGGAGGGCCGCGCGGAGGCGCTGTCCGCGCTGCGCGAGCTCCGGCACCGCACCGCCGCGATGCTGGCCGAGCAGGAGAAGGCGCAGGCCGAGCGCTGGTCCGCGGTGGAGAACCAGGCCGTGGAGGGCGACGCCGTCGTGGACGCGGGCCTCGCCGAGCGGGTCGCGCGCGCGGAGGCCGAGCTGGCCGAGGCGGAGCGGGACTTCGCCGACGCCGAACAGGCTCCCGGGCGCGAGCAGGAGAAGGCACAGGCGCTGGCCGCCGAGGTGCTCGCGCAGGCCCGGGCGCGTGAGGACCAGATCGCCCGCGAGACCGAACGGGTCCTGCGGGAGCACGGGGAGCGCTGGGACGACGTACAGGCCCACATGGACTACGTCCGCAACAGCCTCGCAGCACTGACCGGCGGCCGGGCCCCCGCGGAATGACCGACCGGGCCCCCACCGGCCCGCCCACCGACCGACGCCGACGAAAGGCCCCGTCACCCCTTCCGGCGTACCGCTCCGGCCAGGATCCACGCCTCCACGGCCTCGTACTGGCGACGTTGCTCCTCCGCCTTCCGCCGGCCGGAGGCCATCGTGCCGAGCCAGCCGAAGGCGAAGCCGAGGGGGACGGAGACCAGGCCCGTGGTGGTGAAGGGGAAGTACGTGAAGTCGGCCTCGGGGAAGGCGGCGACGGGTGAGCCGGAGACCAGCTTGGTGCCCGGCGTCAGGACCAGCACCGCCAGCGAGCCGCCGATGAGGGTGCTCAGCAGGCCGGTGCGGGTGTAGCGGCGCCAGAAGAGGGAGTAGACCAGGGCGGGCGCTAGGGCCGAGGCGCCCAGGGAGAACGACAGGGTCACCAGCGGTTGCAGGCTGCGGTGCTGGACCATCGTGGCCAGCAGGATGGTCGGGATGCCGATCGCGACGGCGGAGAGGCGGGCCAGGGTCATCTCCCGGCGGGCGGACAGCTCCTGGACGCGTCCGGCGAAGACGTCGTGCGCCAGGGAGTTGGCGCAGGCGAGGATCATCCCGGCGACCGAGGCGAGCACCGTCAGGAAGACGGCGGTCGCGACCGCCGTGAACAGGAACGTCTCCCCGGTCGTCACCTCCGGCCCGAACGCGGCCTGGGAGCCGAGCAGATAGGCGGAGTTGCCCTGCGGGTCGGCGGCCGCGACGGTCTCGCGGCCCAGCAGCGCGGTCGCGCCCATGGCGACGACCGTGATGATCAGCACGAAGACCGCGACGCCGGACACCGCCCAGGACATCGACCGGCGCACCTGGCGGGCGCTGGACGCGGTGTACATGCGCATGGTGACGTGCGGCAGGCAACCGCCGCCGAGCACCACGCACAGCTCGGCGGTGATCATGTCGAGCCGGGGGAACGGGCCGCCCTCGAACTGCAGCCCGGAGCTGAGGAACGCTGCGCCCACCCCGCTCCGGTCCGCCGCCGTGTCGAACAGGGCGGCCGGGTCCCAGTCGAACTTGGCCAGCACCAGCGCGGCGACCACCGCCCCCGACCCGAGCAGCATCACCATCTTCAGGATCTGGATGAGCGCGGTCCCCTTCATCCCGCCGATCGCGGCGTAGCTGATCATCAGCGCGCCGAGGCCCACGATGCAGCCCGTCTCCACCGTCGTGCCGGACACCCCCAGCAGAAAGGCCATCAGCTGCCCGGTGCCCGCGAGCTGGACCAGCATCAGCGGCAGCAGCGCGGCCAGCGTCACCACGCAGGCGGTCATCCGTACGGCCCGCCCCGGCATACGGCGTGCGAAGGCGTCCCCCATCGTGAAGCGGCCCGCGTTGCGCAGCGGTTCCGCCAGCAGGAACATCAGCAGCAGCAGCGAGAGCGTGGTGCTGAGCGCCAGCACGATCCCGTCGTGGCCGTACAGGGCGATCACCCCGGCGGTGCCCAGCACGGTCGCCGCGGAGATGTAGTCGCCGGCGATCGCGAGGCCGTTGCGCATCGGGGACAGGGAGCTGTAGCCGGTGTAGAACTCGTCGAGGTCGTCGCGGTCGGGGCCGGTCATCACGCACAGCAGCAGCGTGATGGTGGCGACGACGGTGAACGCGACCAGCGTCATCGTCTCCGCGGACTCACTGAATCCGGTCATCGGCCGGCCCCCCGCTTGGCGTCGAGCGCGGCCTGCCGGCGGATGCGGTCCGCCAGGGGATCGACCCGTACGCGCGCCGTGCGCTCGTACAGCGCGATCGCCAGCCAGGTGACCGGCAGTTGGACCAGCGCGAGCAGCAGTCCGGTCGGCAGCCCGCCGGCCGCCCCGGCCGTCATGAAGCCCGGCGCGGCCGCGGACAGCACCAGGAACAGGGTGAAGTACCCGAGAGCGGTCAGCGTCGCCACCCGCCGCTGCCAGCGGTAGGCGCTGCGCAGGATGCGCAGGTCGCTGTGGTGTCCGAGCGGCGCGTGCACGGGCGTCGGCCGCCGGTCGGGTTCGGGCCGGGCCTCCGGCTGCCACGGGTAGGTGGGGTGGGTCCGCGAGGTGAGGGGCGGCGTGGACGCGGTGGGCGGGAGGCCGGGGAAGCGGGGCGGGTAGGGGTCGCCGCCGGAGGGCGGGTACGAGGGGCGGTGGGGAGGGGGCGGGTACGACGGGCGTCGGGGAGGTGGCGGGTACGGGTCGTGGGACATCCCGTGCTCCTTGCGTGGCTCGGGTCCGTGGCGGCGGACCGCAGGGAGGTGGGGGGCGGGCCACGCACGCTACTCGTGAGTTAAGGAACGCGCGACGTTTTCTCCAAACTGAGCGGTCGGTATGCGCTTACTTCCCCGACCCGTCGATGACCTGCGGTGTTACCCGCGTTAACTCAGACTTCTGGATGTGCCCGGCGTGGGTGAGGACTCGTCGATGACCGGGAAGCGGCGCGGAGCCAGCACCAGCAGCGCCAGGAAGGCGAGCGCGGCCGCGCACGCCGCCCCCAGGTACACCGCGTGGACCGCGTCGGCGACGGCCCGCCGGGTGGTCTCGGACACCGCGCCCGTGCCGAGGCCGTGAGCCACGGCGTCGAGGTCCGCGCTGCCCATGTGTCCGGCCAGCACGCCGTTGGCGACGGCGCCGAAGACCGCCGCGCCCACGGTCTGGCCGGTCTGGCGGCAGAAGAGGATCGAGGCGGTGGCCGTGCCGCGTTCCGACCAGCCCACCGTGGACTGGACGCCGACGATGAGGGGCAGCTGGAACAGGCCGAGCGCCGCGCCGAGGAGGAGCATCACCAGCGTCGGCTGCCAGGCCTGGCCCGGGTACGGCAGCAGCGGGAAGGCCAGCAGGATCACGGTCGCCGCGCCGATGCCCAGCATCGCCGTGTTGCGAAAGCCGATCCTGCGGTAGACGTGCTGGCTGCAGGCCGCCGAGACCGGCCAGCTCAACGTCCATACGGAGAGCACGAATCCGGCGGCGACCGGTCCGAGTCCGAGGACCGACTGGGCGTACGTCGGCAGGAAGACGGTCGGTGCGACCATCAGCAGCCCGAGCGCGCCCAGCGCGAGGTTGACCGCGACGATCGTCCGGCGGCGCCACACCCACCCGGGGATGATCGGCTCGGCCGCCCGGCGTTCCACCACCACCAGGAGCGCGACCAGCGCAAGTCCCGTGCCGAACAGGGCGAGCGAGGGCGCCGACAGCCACGGCCAGGCCACCCCGCCCTGCACCAGTGCCGTCAGCAGCACCCCGCCGCAGGCGAAGACGGTGAGCGCGCCCCACCAGTCCACCCGCGCGCGTGCGGCCCGCTCACGCAGCGGCTCGTGCAGGTGACGCACGATCAGCCAGAGCGCGAGACCGCCGACCGGCAGGTTGACCAGGAAGATCCAGCGCCAGTCGGCGTACGCGGCGAGGACCCCGCCGACCGCCGGGCCGGCGACCGCCGACACCGCCCACACCGTGGAGAGCCTGGCCTGGATCTTCGGGCGCTCCTGGAGCGGATACAGGTCGGCGGCGAGCGTCTGGACCGTGCCCTGGAGGGCGCCGCCGCCCAGGCCCTGGACGACACGGAAGGCGATCAGCGCCCACATGTTCCAGGCGAGCGCGCACAGCAGGGAGCCGAGCAGGAAGACGGACGCTCCCACGACGAGGACCGGTTTGCGGCCGAAGGTGTCGGAGAGCTTGCCGTAGACGGGCAGGGTCACGGTGACCGCGAGCAGATAGCCCGAGAAGAGCCACGAGAAGACCGAGAAGCCGCCCAGGTCACCGACGATCTGCGGGACGGCCGTGGAGACGACGGTGGAGTCGAGCGCCGCGAGCGCCATGGCGAGCATCAGTGCCGCCACGACCGCTCCCCGCCTGCCGGTCGCGGTGCGCTCGGCGGCGCCCCGCACCACGGGTCTGGTGCTGCCCACGCGGATTCCTTCCCCTTGCACCTATCTGCTGCCCGACAGCTTCCCACTTGACCCTCACGCGACGGGAGGGTGCACCCTGAGGAGGCCGGAGGGGGGACCCGACCCTGAGACGGACTCCGCCCTGAGGGTGACGGCCCCTAGGGGGTTCTCCGCACTACGGCTCGGGGAGGGTTCGTCCCGGCGGAGGACGAACGGCCGCCATGCCGTCCTTAACCTGGCTTTACGTCGTTGAGCGCCGCCGGGGAGGGCGGCCGGGGGGCGGTGCACCGCACCTTCGGGGGTGGGGTTTTCCTCAGTGCAAGAGGGGGCCGTGCACCATCGAGCGGCAGCCCCTCCTGCCGCCAGACTCATCGGCGTAGCACTTCGCGGCGCTGCACCTCGCACCACCCGGTACGACCCGGCACGGGCCGGCGGGCGCACTTCCGCGCCAACTCATGACCGACATAGGAGACATACGGTGACATCGGCTGTAACCATTCCCAGGCACGGGGGCACTGGAGAGCGTACGGCCGTAGCCGCGCGAGCGCGGCAGGTCGTCAAGGCATACGGGGCCGGGGAGACCCGCGTCGTCGCCCTCGACCATGTCGACGTGGACATCGCCCGCGGCCAGTTCACCGCGATCATGGGTCCGTCGGGCTCCGGCAAGTCCACTCTGATGCACTGCCTCGCCGGCCTCGACACCGTGACCAGCGGTCAGATCTACCTGGACGAGACGGAGATCACCGGCCTGAAGGACAAGAAGCTGACCCGGCTGCGCCGCGACCGGATCGGCTTCATCTTCCAGGCCTTCAACCTGCTGCCGACGCTCAACGCCATAGAGAACATCACGCTTCCCATGGACATCGCCGGCCGCAAGCCCGACAAGGCGTGGCTGGACCGGGTGGTGGAGACCGTCGGGCTCGCCGACCGGCTCAAGCACCGGCCGACGCAGCTCTCCGGCGGCCAGCAGCAGCGCGTCGCCGTGGCGCGTGCCCTCGCCGCCCGCCCGGAGATCATCTTCGGTGACGAGCCGACCGGGAACCTGGACTCACGCGCGGGCGCCGAGGTGCTGGGCTTCCTGCGCCGCTCCGTGGACGAGCTCGGGCAGACCATCGTGATGGTCACCCACGACCCGGTGGCCGCGTCGTACGCCGACCGGGTGCTGTATCTCGCCGACGGCCGGATCGTCGACGAGATGTTCCGGCCGACCGCCGAGACCGTCCTGGACCGCATGAAGGACTTCGACGCCCGGGGGCGCACGTCATGACCGTGCTGAAGACCTCGATGCGCAACTTCTTCGCGCACAAGGGGCGCATGGCCCTCTCGGCCGTCGCCGTGCTGCTCTCGGTCGCCTTCGTGTGCGGCACGCTCGTGTTCACCGACACCATGAACACCACCTTCGACAAGCTGTTCGCGGCCACCGCCTCCGACGTCACGGTCAGCCCCAAGGGCTCCTCGGACACCGGCGAGACCACCGCGGACAACGGCAAGCCGCCGGTCATGCCGGCCTCCGTCGTCGCCGAGGTCGGCCGGGCGGACGGCGTGAAGTCGGCGCAGGGGACGGTCTTCTCGACCTCGGTGACCGTCGTCGACGCCGACAAGGACAGCCTCTCCCCGACCAGCGGCGGGCCGACCATCGTCGGCAACTGGAACGCCAACGACGCCCGCACCATGAAGATCGCCTCCGGTTCCGCGCCGCAGGGCGCCGACCAGGTCATGGTCGACGCGGACACCGCCGACAAGCACGGCCTCGCCCTGGGTGACGGGATCGGCATCATCACCGCCGTCGGCACCCACCGGGCGAAGGTCACCGCCATCGCCGACTTCACCGTCACCAACCCCGGCGCCGCGATCTTCTACCTCGACACGAGGACCGCCCAGCAGGCCCTGATCGGTGAGACCGGGGTGTACACCAACGTCAACGTCACCGCCGCGGCCGGTGTCAGCGACGCCCAGCTGAAGAAGAACGTCGCCACGGCGCTCGACGGCGGCTACAAGGTGCAGACGGCCAAGGAGGTCGCCGACGCCAACGCCGCGGACGTCCAGGAGTTCATGGGCGTGATCAAGTACGCGATGCTCGGCTTCGCCGGGATCGCCTTCCTCGTCGGCGTCTTCCTGATCATCAACACGTTCTCGATGCTGGTGGCCCAGCGCACCCGCGAGATCGGCCTGATGCGGGCCATCGGATCGAGCCGCAAGCAGGTCAACCGCTCGGTGCTGATCGAGGCGCTGCTGCTCGGCGTCGTCGGCTCCGTGCTCGGCGTCGGCGCGGGCGTGGGGCTCGCGGTGGGGCTGATGAAACTCATGGGCGCCATGGGCATGAACCTCTCCACCGACGATCTGACCGTCGTGTGGACCACCCCGGTGGTCGGCCTCGTCCTCGGTGTCGTGGTCACCGTCCTGGCCGCCTACCTCCCGGCCCGCCGCGCCGGCAAGATCTCGCCGATGGCCGCCCTGCGCGACGCGGGCGCCCCCGCCGACGCCAGGGCCGGAGTCGTCCGGGCCGTGATCGGCCTGCTGCTGACCGGCGGCGGCGGGTTCGCGCTCTACCTCGCCGCGGCCGCCGACACCGCCGGTGACGGTGCGCTGTGGCTGGGCGCAGGTGTGGTGCTCTCGCTGATCGGCTTCGTCGTCATCGGCCCGCTGCTCGCGGGCGGCGTGGTCCGGGTGCTCGGGGCGATCGTGCTGCGGATGTTCGGCCCCGTCGGCCGGATGGCCGAGCGCAACGCGCTGCGCAACCCGCGCCGCACCGGCGCCACGGGGGCCGCGCTGATGATCGGGCTGGCGCTGGTGGCCTGCCTGTCGGTGGTCGGCTCCTCGATGGTCGCCTCGGCGACGGAGGAGCTCGACAAGAGCGTCGGCACGGACTTCATCGTGCAGTCCGACAGCGGGCAGCTGATCACCCCGCAGGCGGTCCAGGCCGTGAAGGACGCCGACGGCGTGGCCCGCGTCACCGAGTACAAGTGGACGCAGGCCGACTTCACCACCCCCGACGGCAAGACGTCCAAGGACACCGCCATCACGGCCGCCGACCCGACGTACGCGCAGGACCTGCGGGTCGAGACCGTCGCCGGCAACCTCGCCGACGCCTACCGGCCCGACTCGATGTCGGTCCACGAGGAGTTCGCCGAGGACCACGGCATCCGCCTCGGTTCCGCGGTCACGGTCGCGTTCAAGGACGGCTCCGAGGCCCGGCTGACGGTCCGGGCGATCACCAGCAGCGACGCGGTGATCGACCAGGGCGCGATGTACACGTCGATCGACACCCTGGCCTCGTACGTCCCGGCCGAGAAGATGCCGCTCGACACGCTGGTGTTCGCCTCGGCCGAGGAGGGCCGGGAGGCGGCCGCGTACACCGCGCTGAAGGCCGGTCTGGACGACTACCCGCAGTACAGCGTGCGGGACCAGACCGACTACAAGGAGGCCCTGAAGGACCAGATCGGGCAGCTGCTGAACATGATCTACGGCCTGCTGGCCCTCGCGATCATCGTCGCGGTCCTCGGCGTCGTGAACACGCTCGCCCTGTCGGTGGTCGAGCGGACCCGGGAGATCGGCCTGATGCGGGCGATCGGCCTCTCGCGCCGGCAGCTGCGCCGGATGATCCGCCTGGAGTCGGTCGTGATCGCCCTCTTCGGCGCCCTGCTGGGGCTGGGGCTGGGCATGGGCTGGGGCGCCACGGCGCAGCAGCTGCTGGCCCTGGAGGGGCTGGACGTGCTGGAGATCCCGTGGCCGACCATCGGCGCGGTCTTCGTCGGCTCGGCCTTCGTGGGACTGTTCGCCGCCCTGATCCCGGCGTTCCGGGCGGGCCGCATGAACGTCCTCAACGCCATCGCCACCGAGTAGCCACCGCATACGGGGGTTGCGGCGGACGGGCCCGGTGTCGGAAGTCCTGAGGGGACTTCCGGCACCGGGCCCCACGCCGTCCCGAGCCGTTCACTCCCGCGGGTGACATGTGCGGCGGCGACGTACCCTGGAGACCCCCGGCCCGCACCGCGTGTCGGGTGGTTCGCGTTGCCCACCCCCGGCTCGTCGCGAGCCCGGCCAGTCATCAGCCCCTGTCATCCCGGACGGAAAGCCCCCCATGAGCCTGCACGGTCTGCTCGACGCCGTCGTCAAGGACGCCGCACTCGCGGAAGCGATCAAGGCGGCCACGGACGGCAACCGGACGCACGTCGATCTGGTCGGCCCCCCGGCGGCCCGCCCCTTCGCGGTCGCCGCGCTGGCCCGCGAGAGCGGCCGCCCGGTGCTGGCGGTGACGGCGACCGGCCGCGAGGCCGAGGACCTCACGGCGGCCCTGCGCACGCTGCTGCCCCCGGACGGCGTCGTGGACTACCCGGCGTGGGAGACGCTCCCGCACGAGCGGCTGAGCCCGCGCAGCGACACCGTGGGCCGTCGCCTCGCCGTGCTGCGCAGGCTGGCCCACCCCCGGCCCGACGACCCGGAGACCGGCCCGGTCTCCGTCGTCGTCGCACCCGTGCGCTCGGTGCTCCAGCCGCAGGTCAAGGGCCTCGGCGACCTGGAGCCCGTGGCACTGAGGGGCGGGCAGACGGCCGACCTGAACGAGATCGTCGACGCCCTCGGCGCCGCCGCCTACGCCCGCGTGGAGCTGGTCGAGAAGCGCGGCGAGTTCGCCGTCCGCGGGGGGATCCTCGACGTCTTCCCGCCCACCGAGGAACACCCCCTGCGCATCGAGTTCTGGGGTGACGACGTCGAGGAGATCCGCTACTTCAAGGTCGCCGACCAGCGCTCCCTGGAGGTCGCCGAGCACGGCCTGTGGGCCCCGCCCTGCCGTGAGCTGCTGCTCACCGACGACGTGCGCGCCCGCGCGCGTCAGCTCGCCGACGAGCATCCCGAGCTCGGCGAGCTGCTCGGCAAGATCGCCGAGGGCATCGCGGTCGAGGGCATGGAGTCGCTCGCGCCGGTCCTCGTCGACGACATGGAGCTGCTGCTCGACGTGCTGCCGAAGGGCTCCATGGCCGTCGTGTGCGACCCGGAGCGCGTGCGCACGCGCGCCGCGGACCTCGTGGCGACCTCGCAGGAGTTCCTCCAGGCGTCCTGGGCGGCAAGCGCCGGCGGCGGCGAGGCGCCCATCGACCTCGGCGCGGCCTCCCTGTGGTCGATCGCGGACGTCCGCGACCGGGCGCGCGAGCTGGACATGATGTGGTGGTCGGTGTCGCCGTTCGCCGCCGACGAGGAGCTGGACGCGGCCACCCTCAAGCTCGGCATGCACGCCCCGGAGACCTACCGCGGCGACACCGCCAAGGCGCTCGCCGACACCAAGGGCTGGCTCGCCGACGGCTGGCGCACGGTCTACGTCACGGAGGGCCACGGCCCGGCCGCCCGCACCGTCGAGGTGCTCGGCGGCGAGGGCATCGCGGCCCGGCTGGACGCGGACCTCGGCGACATCTCCCCGTCCGTGGTGCACGTGGCGTGCGGCTCGATCGACCACGGCTTCGTGGACCCGGCGCTGCGGCTCGCCGTGCTCACCGAGACCGACCTGTCCGGCCAGAAGGCCGCCGGCCGCGACGGCCAGCGCATGCCCGCCCGCCGCCGCAAGACCATCGACCCGCTCACCCTGGAGGCGGGCGACCACATCGTCCACGAGCAGCACGGGGTGGGCCGCTACATCGAGATGGTGCAGCGCACCGTGCAGGGCGCGACCCGCGAGTACCTGGTCGTGGAGTACGCCCCCGCCAAGCGGGGCCAGCCCGGCGACCGCCTCTACATCCCCACCGACCAGCTGGAGCAGATCACCAAGTACGTCGGCGGTGAGGCGCCCACGCTGCATCGCCTCGGCGGCGCTGACTGGACGAAGACCAAGGCGCGGGCCAAGAAGGCCGTCAAGGAGATCGCGGCCGACCTGATCAAGCTCTACAGCGCGCGGATGGCGGCGCCCGGGCACGCGTTCGGCACGGACAGCCCCTGGCAGCGCGAGCTGGAGGACGCGTTCCCCTACGCGGAGACGCCGGACCAGCTGACGACCATCGCCGAGGTCAAGGAGGACATGGAGAAGTCCATCCCCATGGACCGCCTGATCTGCGGCGACGTCGGCTACGGCAAGACCGAGATCGCGGTACGGGCCGCCTTCAAGGCCGTGCAGGACGGCAAGCAGGTGGCGGTCCTCGTGCCGACCACGCTGCTGGTGCAGCAGCACTTCGGGACGTTCAGCGAGCGGTACGCGCAGTTCCCGGTGAGCGTGAAGGCGCTGTCCCGGTTCCAGACGGACACCGAGGCCAAGGCGGTCCTGGAGGGCCTGCGGGAGGGCTCGGTGGACGTCGTCATCGGCACCCACCGGCTGTTCTCCTCGGAGACCAAGTTCAAGGACCTCGGGCTCGTCATCGTCGACGAGGAGCAGCGGTTCGGCGTCGAGCACAAGGAGCAGCTGAAGAAGCTGCGCGCCAACGTCGACGTGCTGACGATGTCCGCCACCCCGATCCCGCGCACCCTGGAGATGGCGGTCACCGGCATCCGCGAGATGTCGACGATCACCACCCCGCCGGAGGAGCGGCACCCGGTGCTGACCTTCGTCGGCCCCTACGAGGAGCGGCAGATCGGCGCGGCCATCCGCCGTGAACTGCTGCGTGAGGGCCAGGTCTTCTACATCCACAACCGGGTCGAGTCCATCGACCGCGCGGCGGCCCGGCTGCGCGAGTTCGTCCCCGAGGCGCGGATCGCCACCGCGCACGGGCAGATGTCGGAGACGGCGCTGGAGCAGGTCGTCGTCGACTTCTGGGAGAAGAAGTTCGACGTGCTGGTGTCGACGACGATCGTCGAGTCCGGCATCGACATCTCCAACGCCAACACCCTCGTCGTGGAACGCGGTGACACCTTCGGCCTGTCGCAGCTGCACCAGCTGCGCGGGCGCGTCGGCCGCGGCCGCGAGCGCGGCTACGCCTACTTCCTGTACCCGCCGGAGAAGCCGCTGACCGAGACCGCCCACGAGCGGCTCGCCACCATCGCCCAGCACACCGAGATGGGCGCGGGCATGTACGTCGCCATGAAGGACCTGGAGATCCGCGGCGCCGGAAACCTCCTCGGCGGGGAGCAGTCGGGCCACATCGCGGGCGTCGGCTTCGACCTGTACGTCCGGATGGTCGGCGAGGCCGTAGCGGACTACCGGCGGCAGCTGGAGACCGGCGAGATCGAGGAGGAGCCGCCGCTCGAGGTCAAGGTCGAACTGCCCGTCGACGCCCACGTCCCGCACGACTACGCGCCGGGCGAGCGGCTGCGCCTGCAGGCCTACCGCGCGATCGCCTCCGCCAACTCCGAGGAGGACGTCAAGGCCGTACGGGACGAACTCGTCGACCGGTACGGCAAGTTGCCCGAGCCGGTGGAGAACCTGCTCCTGGTGGCCGGTCTGCGCATGCTCGCGCGCGCGTGCGGCGTAGGCGAGATCGTGCTCCAGGGGAACAACATCCGTTTCGCGCCGGTGGAGTTGCGCGAGTCCCAGGAGCTGCGCCTCAAGCGGCTCTACCCGGGGACGGTCATCAAGCCGGCGGTGCACCAGGTGCTGGTGCCGCGTCCGAAGACGGCGAAGGTGGGCGGCAAGCCGCTGGTCGGGCGGGAGCTGCTGGGCTGGGTCGGCGAGTTCCTCGCGTCGGTCCTGGGGTCCTAGCCGCCGGGGCCGGGCATGTGTCGCCGCCCGCGCGTGCTGCGCACCGCGGGCGGCTGCGCACGCCGGCTACGGCTGCTGGGGCCTGTCGCGGTCCATGCCCATCCTGCCCTCGATGTTCTGCTGGGCGCTGTCGACCTGACCCTCGTACTTGTTGCCCGTCCTGTCGTTGGCCTTCTTCTCCGCGGCGTCGGACATCTGCCGGGCCTTGTCGTGTGCTGCCTTGTGGCTCTTGAACCTGTCGAGGATGCCCATCCAGAGCTCCTTCCAGAGGTGTCCCAGATCCGACGATACGCCGGGAAGGGGACGTATGCCGGAAAAGAGGCCCTATGGTCTGGACCTCTCGACGGCTACCGTGTCCTCACGGACTGAGGCCGCGACGAGCACGACAAGGGGTGGGGACGCATCGTGAGGCGTCTGAGGGGTGGGGCGACGGCCGCGGGGATCGCCGCGGCGCTGTTCTTGACGGCGGGGTGCACGGAACAGGGCACCGCCACCGGGGGCCCGCGTGATGCGGCCGCCGGAGGCGCGGCCCTCACGGCGGCGGAGTCGCTGCCGGTGAAGGGCCGCGCGCCCCGCACGGGGTACGACCGGGACCGGTTCGGCTCCCCTTGGGCGGACACCGACTCCAACGACTGCGGCACCCGCGACGACATACTCAAACGGGACCTCGACGACGTGGAGTTCGGCGACGGCGGCTGCGAGGTGTCCTCCGGGACGCTGGACCCCGACCCCTACACCGGCAAGGACGTCGCCTTCGTACGCGGGCGCAGCCAGGTGGACATCGACCATGTGGTCGCCCTCTCGGACGCCTGGCAGAAGGGCGCCCAGCAGTGGGAGCCCGGCAAGCGCATCGCCTTCGCCAACGACCCGCTGAACCTGGTCGCGGTCGACGCCGGCACCAACCGCGCCAAGGGTGACGGCGACACGGCCACCTGGCTTCCGCCCAACCGGGCCTACCGCTGCGCGTACGTCGCCGCGCAGGTCGCCGTGAAGAAGAAGTACGGGCTGTGGGTGACGTCCGCCGAGAAGGCGGCGATGACCGGCGTCCTCGACGACTGCCCCGGGCAGCGGCTGCCCACCGGGGGCAACCCCACCGAGGCGCCGGCCCGCTTCCACGCCGACTGAGGGACCGGGAGCGAGGCCCTGGAAAACGCGTACCGCCCGGCGGGGCCCGCCGCCTAGCGTGATTCCATGGAGCTGAAGACGTGGAGCCTCGCCGACCGGCCCGACAGGACGGAGGCGGTGCTCGCCATGGCCGACAGCTGGCCCGAGTTCGTCGTCAACGACCTCGTCGGCAACGCCCACTACCCGCGGATCGCCGCCGAACTGCCGCAGTTCGTGCAGTTCGCCGAGGACGAGCACGGTGAGATCCTCGCGCACGCCCACAGCGTCCCCTTCGCGCTGCACACCGAAGGCCGGGGCGAACTGCCGGCCCGCGGCTGGGACGAGATGCTCGGGTGGGCCTTCTCCGACCTGCGCCACGCGGTCGACCCCGACACGGTCGGCGCCGTCTCCGTCGTGGTCGCCCCGCACGCCCAGGGCCACGGCCTGTCCGCCCTGATGCTCGCGGCGATGCGCGCCAACGCCGGCCGTCTCGGCTTCCGTGAGGTCGTCGCCCCCGTCCGCCCCAGCGCCAAGCACCTCGAACCCCGTACGCCCATGGCTCGGTACGCCCGCCGGCTGCGCCCCGACGGGCTGCCGCACGACCCCTGGCTGCGCGTGCACGCGCGCGCGGGAGCCACGTTCCACTCCGTGGCCCCGGCCTCGATGACGGTGGTGGCCCCGCCCGCGGACTGGCGCCGCTGGACCGGACTGCCCTTCGACACCGCGGGCGAGATCGAGGTTCCCGGAGCACTGGTACCGGTGCGGTGCGAGCCGGAGCGCGGCTACGCGGTGTACGTCGAGCCCAACGTGTGGATGCGGCACTCCCTTTGAGCCACGCGCGCCCGCGGGGACGCCCGTGGCCCGGGAAGTGATCAGTGTGGCAACGGTTCGGTACAACCCGTGACGGGTTGTCGGTCTCGGGCTATACGCTCGAAGCGACCCTCGAACGACCGGTGTCGGCCGACGCCGGCCGACTCCGTCACCGCACTTCAGGCACCAGGAGCAGCCATGCATGGCCACGGCTACACGCAGCCGGTGAAGCAACCGCCCCCGACGGCGTGGCTCGTGCTCGTGCGTGTGCTGTTCGTTGCGATCTCCGTCCTCAGCCTCGGCTTCCTGACCTGGACGATGCTGCTGCGCCTGGCCGTCGTCACCCGCAGGTCGCTGGACTGGGGCCTGTTCGTGGCCGTGCTGGCCGTCGACATCCTCGCGGTGGTCCTCCTCGGTACCGAACCCGGCGACGAGATCCACACGCCGGGCGGCTGGACCGGCCTCTTCCTGCTCCTGGGCACGCTGGTGGCGGTGCTGGCGTACTACCTCGCCGCCGAGGTACGCCACTTCCACCAGCTCCGCCTCGGCGGCGGGCACACACCCCTGCCCGGCTACGGCTACCCGCAGCCGCCGTACACCCATGCGACGACGGTGCCGCAGACACAGGCCCGGACCACGCCGCCCCGCCCCTCGCACGGCCCGAACCCCTCGCACACCCCGCCTCCGATACCCACCACGCCCCCGCAGCGCCCGGCGCCCGCGCGCATCGACCAGGTCCGGGCCGAGCTGGACGAGCTCAGCGACTACCTCCGCAAGCAGGACGGCCGGCGCGACGGTGAGCACGAGGGCGGCAGGTGACCGTGACGACAGGACGTGTCGTCGCCGACCGCTACGAACTGGCCACGCTCATCGGTCAGGGCGGCATGGGCCAGGTCTGGACGGCGTACGACCGTCGGCTGGACCGGCGCGTGGCGGTGAAGCTGCTGCGCCCCGACAAGGTGGCCGGACAGGAGGCCGACGAGCTGCGCCGGCGGTTCGTGCGGGAGTGCCGGGTGACCGCGCAGGTCGACCACCCCGGCCTGGTCACGGTGCACGACGCGGGCAGTGAGGCCGAGGAGCTGTTCCTCGTCATGCAGTACGTCGACGGCGTCGACCTCTCCGGCCATCTCGCCGGGCGCGACCCGTACCCCTGGCAGTGGGCGGTGGCGGTCGCCGCGCAACTGTGCGCGGTGCTGAGCGCGGTGCACGCCGTGCCGATCGTGCACCGCGACCTGAAGCCGCGCAACGTGATGGTGAAGCAGGACGGCACGGTCACGGTCCTCGACCTCGGCGTCGCCTCCGTCATGGACACCGACACCACGCGCCTGACGCACACCGGCTCGCCGATCGGCTCGCCCGCCTACATGGCGCCCGAGCAGGCGATGAGCGGCGCGGTCGGCCCGTACACGGACCTGTACGCGCTCGGCGTGGTGCTGCACGAACTCCTCAGCGGCGAGGTCCCCTTCGCGGGCTCCACGGCGCTCGGGGTGCTCCACCGCCACCTGTACGAGGCCCCGGTACCCGTGCGCCGGCTCCGCCCCGAGGTCCCCGAGGCCCTCGAAGCCCTGGTGCTGCGCCTGCTCGCCAAGGACCCGCAGCACCGGCCGGGCTCCGCGCAGGAGGTCTACGAGGACCTGTCGCCGCTGCTGCCGGCGCGCGGCACCCCCAGCGGGGCGGCCCTCGACCCGACGCGCCCCTTCGTCCGCCCGCACGCCCCCTGGCCGGACCGCGCCCGCACGCCCGCCCCGCAGCCCGCCCCCGTGCCGCCGGCCACCGGCAGGACGGACGTCGCGCGCGCCGTCGACGAGGTCAAGCAGCTGCTCGGCGAGGGCCGCATCACCCAGGCCGTCGACATCCTCGGGGCGATCCTGCCGACCGCGGCCGAGCAGCACGGCGAGCACTCCCCGGTCGTGCGCACCCTGCGCAAGCAGTACGCCGCGACGCTCATGGACGACGGCCAGTACCGGCGCGCCCTGCCCGAGCTGCGCCGCCTCGCCGACGAGCGTGCCGCGGAGGCCGGGCAGGCCGACCCGCAGTCCCTGCGGTTCCGCTACGAGGCCGCGCAGTGCCTCGAACAGCTCGGTGACCCGGCGGCGGCGCTCGCCGCGTACCGGGCCCTGCTGCCGTACTACGAGAACCAGTACGTCTCCGGCGACCCCCAGCTCGCCCACGACGTCCGCCGCCGCATCGGCCACCTGCTGCTGGCCCTCGGCGACCGCGCGGCCGCGCACGACACCCTGGCGCGGCTGCTGCACGACGTCGAACGCACGAGCGGTGTCGGACACCCGCTGGCGGCGGAGGTGCGCCGGACGCTGCAGTGGCTGGGACAGGTGCGCGGATAGTCCCCCGGGAGCCGGATGGCGCGGCGGTGCCCGAAGTCCTGGTGAATCGTTGGTCGAATGGGTTGGCCAAAGCCGGACTGCTGCCTACCATCGATCACCGCAAGACTTTGTGCACCGCCGCACAATCTCCTCGGGAGGTTTCCTTGCACCGCCGTCGTCGCCGCACCGCGCTTCTCCTCTCCGCCGCGATCGCCTCGGCGCCCGCCCTCGCCGCCTGCGGGAACGACGCGCATCCCGGCGCGGCCGCCGTCGTCGGCGGTCAGCGGATCACCGTGTCCCAGCTGGAGACCCGGGTCAACGAGGTGCGCGAGGCGCAGCGGGCGGCGGTGAGCGACGAGGCGCAGTACGCGCAGGTGATCGCCAAGACCGGCACCCTGACCCGCGACACCCTGCACGGCATGGTCCTCGACCGGGTGCTGCACCGCGCCGCCCAGGACGCCGGCATCTCCGTCAGCCGCAAGGAGGTCCAGGAGATGCGGGGCGGCCTGCAGGAGCAGGTCGGCGGCGCGAAGGCGCTGGAGACGACCTGGCTTCAGCAGTACGGGGTGGCGCCGGAGCGCCTGGAGGAGAACCTCCGCCTCCAGCTGGAGGCCCAGAAACTCGCCGCGAAGCTCGGCACCGACACCAGCCAGCCCGCCTTCTGGAAGGCCCTCTCGGACGCCTCCGAGAAGCTGAACGTCGACCTCAACCCGCGCTACGGCGACTGGGACGTCCAGAAGAGCAGCCGGGTGGACGCGAAGACGCCGTGGGTACGGGAGATCACCGCCGGGCAGCAGCCCGCCTAGGCCCTGTCGCCGACGGGCGGCGGACGGCCGCCCGCGGGCGGCTCACGGGCCTGTCGGTGAGGTGGGTTACGTTCGGATCGTGAACGCAACCAGCTCCGGCCGCATCGTCCTGCTCACCACCAGCCACCGCGTGGCCCCGGGTCTGCTCTCCTGGCCCGCGTGGCAGGCGCTGCACGCCGCGGACCGCGTGCTGTGCGCCGACGGGGCGCATCCGCAGCTGCCGTATCTGCGGGAGGCGGGCATACCGGTGGAGGAGGCGGCCCCGACCGCCGAGGACCTGATCGACGCGTGCGCCGGCGGGCGGACCGTGGTCGTCGTCGCCACCGGCGAGGGCGAGCCGGCCCTCACGGACGGTCTGGCGCGGCTCGCCGGCAGCGGGCGCTTCCACATGCCCGAGCTGGAACTGCTCCCCGCCTCCTACGACCTGCCCGGCGCCCGCCTGCTCGACCTCGTCCAGGTCATGGACCGGATCCGCACAGAGTGCCCCTGGTCGTCCCGGCAGACCCACCAGGGCCTGGTGAAGTACGGCATCGAGGAGGCGTACGAACTCGTCGAGGCGATCGAGGAGGGCGACCGCGACGAGCTCCGGGAGGAGCTCGGCGACGTGCTCCTGCAGGTGGTCTTCCACGCCCGGATCGCGGAGGAGGACCCCGAGGCCCCGTTCTCCGTCGACGACGTCGCGGGCACCCTCGTGGACAAGCTCGTCCACCGCCACCCGCACGTCTTCGGCGAGGAGAGCGCGGCCACCCCCGAGGAGGTCAAGGCGCACTGGCTGCGCACCAAGGCCGAGGAGAAGCGGCGGACCTCGGTGACCGAGGGCATCCCGCTGCACCAGCCCGGCCTGGCCCTCGCGGCGAAGCTGGCGTCCCGGGTGCGCACGGCAGGGCTGGACGTGCCCCCGCCGGCGGGCGAGGGCATCGGGTACGAGCTGCTGGCCCTCGCGATCCGCGCCGAGGCCGAGGGTACGGACCCGGAGACGGCCCTGCGCGCGGCGGCCCGCGCCTACCGCGACGCGGTACGCGCGACCGAAGGCGCCGACGCCTAGGGCCCGTCCGAGGATCCCAGTCCACCGCACGACGCCTTGCCCGCCGTGCGACGCCGCACGATGCCTTGCCCGCCGTGCGACGCCGTGCCCGCCGTGTCTGCCGTGCGACGCTGTGCCCGCCGTGTCCGCTGTGCGACGCCGTGCCCGCCGTGTCCGCCGCCCGACGCCGTGCCCGCCGGGACTGCTGCGGGGCGGGCCCGGCGGGCGGCTGTGCGGTGTGTGGTCCGGTGTGGCGGATACCGTCGGGGAGTGACCGACCAGCACCACCCCGACGCGCCCGCGCCCGCCCCGGCGCCCGAACTCTTCACCTGGGAGTTCGCGACCGACCCCTACCCCGCGTACGCCTGGCTGCGGGAGCACGCCCCCGTGCACCGCACGAGGCTGCCCAGCGGGGTGGAGGCGTGGCTGGTCACCCGGTACGCGGACGCCAAGCAGGCCCTCGCCGACCAGCGGCTGTCCAAGAACCCGGCGCACCACGACGAGCCCGCGCACGCCAAGGGGAAGACAGGTATCCCCGGTGAGCGCAAGGCCGAGCTGATGACGCATCTGCTCAACATCGACCCGCCGGACCACACCCGGCTGCGGCGGCTGGTCGCGAAGGCGTTCACCCCGCGCCGCGTCGCCGAGTTCGCCCCGCGCGTGCAGCGGCTCACCGACGACCTCATCGGCCGGTTCGCCGGCAACGGCTCCGCCGACCTCATCCACGAGTTCGCCTTCCCGCTCCCCATCTACGCCATCTGCGACCTGCTCGGCGTCCCGCCCGAGGACCAGGACGACTTCCGGGACTGGGCGGGCATGATGATCCGGCACGGCAAGGGCCCCCGCGGCGGGGTGGCGCGCTCGGTGAAGAGGATGCGCGGCTATCTCGCCGAGCTGATCCACCGCAAGCGCGAGTCCCTCCCCGCCGAGCCCGCCCCCGGCGAGGACCTCATCTCCGGCCTCATCCGCGCCTCCGACCACGGCGAGCACCTCACCGAGAACGAGGCCGCGGCGATGGCCTTCATCCTTCTGTTCGCCGGCTTCGAGACGACCGTGAACCTCATCGGCAACGGCACCTTCGCCCTTCTCACCCACCCCGCCCAACGCGCCCTGCTCCAGGAGTCGTTGGCCCGCGGCGAACAGGCCCTGCTGGAGACCGGTGTCGAGGAACTCCTGCGCTACGACGGCCCCGTCGAACTCGCCACCTGGCGGTTCGCCACCCAGCCGCTCACCATCGGCGGCCAGGACATCGCACCCGGCGACCCGGTCCTCGTCGTGCTTGCCGCCGCCGACCGGGATCCGGAGCGGTTCGCGGACCCGGACACGCTCGATCTCGCCCGCCGTGACAACCAGCACCTCGGTTACGGCCACGGCCTCCACTACTGCCTCGGGGCGCCGCTGGCCCGTCTGGAGGGCCGGACCGCGCTGGCCACCCTCCTGACCCGCCTCCCCGACCTGCGGCTCGCCGCGGATCCCGCCGAACTGCGCTGGCGGGGCGGGCTCATCATGCGAGGTCTGCGGACGCTGCCGGTGGAGTTCACGCCTGTGCGGGAAAAGTGACGGTCTTTCAACTATGTGATCTTCACGTGATCTGCGCGGCATGAACTTGTGACAAGTGATCGTCTGCCTATACCTTCACCCCTCAGCACGGCCTCTCGGTTTCACCGGCCGCGCAGGTCCCCGCTGTCACGCGAAAGGTCCCCGCATGCTCTCCGGGAACGGTCGTCACCGTCGCCCCCGTCAGGCGCCCGCACTCGTCGTCGCGGCCGGCGTGACCGGCTCCGCCATCGCCCTCCCCCTCCTCGCCGCCACCGGTGCGAGCGCGGCCAGCGGGACGACCTGGGACCGGGTCGCCGAGTGCGAGACCGGCGGCTCCTGGAGCGCCGACACGGGCAACGGCTCCTACGGCGGCCTCCAACTCTCCCAGCGGGACTGGGAGAAGTACGGCGGCCTCACCTATGCCGCGAGCGCGGATCTGGCCAGCCGTTCGCAGCAGATCGCCGTCGCCGAGAAGGTCCTCGAGGACCAGGGCGTCGGCGCCTGGGCTACCTGCGGCCCGCTGGTGGGGCTGGAGGCGGACTCCGAGTCGGCCACCGTCGACACGGGTGTGGTCGGTGACGCGTCCAGTACGCCGTCGTACACGAGAAGCAGCGATACGGGCAGTCTGTCCAACTCGCTCGGATTGTCCAACTCGTCCGGTCACACCTCCTCCGGTGCCTCCGACCGGGACGGTGACGCGAAGGGGTCCGGCAGCTCCCGGGGTGCCGGGGAGTCCCGCACGCCCACGAACTCCGCGAACCCTTCGGAATCCGGCGAATCCACCCCGTCCGGCGGCTCCAGCTCCCCGGGTGCCGAGGGCTCGACCTCGCCCGGCTCCGGCGAGTCCACCGGTTCCAGCGAATCCCCCGAATCGGGCGAATCCCCCTCAAGTTCCTCGCCTTCGGGCGTGCCTTCGAGCACCCCGAGCGCCTCGGACCTCACCGACACGGGCCTCCTCGGCACCGGCAAGCACCGGGGAGGCAGTGCGGACGAGGACGGCGAGCGCGCCGGCGGCTCCTCGGGGCGGCACGCCTCGCGGGACGGTGCCGCCGGGCGTCCGGGCCTCGACGACGCGTACACGGTCCGGGACGGCGACACCCTCTGGGACATCGCCGACTCCCTTGGCGTGCAGGGTGGATGGGCCGCGCTGTACGTCGTCAACCAGGACGCCCTCGGTGGCGACCCCGACCACATCGTCCCCGGTCAGTCGCTGGATGTCGGCGCGGAGTCGGCCGGCAGGTAGGGGCGGGAAACGGCCCGGGAACAGCGGGAGTTCACGTCACACTTCGAGTCGAATGTCCGATTTGGCGAAAGTGTGGGATGAGTCTCAGAAGCCCTGATCGTCTTTGAAATTCCGTCGATCGCCTGTCTACGGTCATGACCGCTCGTCACCACGAGCCCCGGGTGCCGCAACGCCGAATCCTGCCAGCGGCCCTCCGGGAACAGTCGTCGCGTCAAGCGCCGTAGGCAGGAGCGGGGGACCCAAGGTAGGTGCCGGACCCGGCAGTTGAGGAGACTCAGCGCCGGAACCGGCTTGGGGTGAAGCCACGCCTCCCAGTGAGGTGTGGCCGGGCAACTCAACCGGCCCGAACCCGACAGCTCACCTCGCAGGCGTCGGTGAGGGGATCAACCATGCTGTTTTCCAGCAAGGGCAAGCACCGTCGTGCGTCCAGGACCGTTCGCGCCATCGCCGCCGTCGGCGTCACCGGCGCCGCCGCCGTCGCCGCCCCGCTGATGGCGGCCGGCAGCGCCTCCGCCGCCACGGCCTCCGAGTGGGACGCCGTCGCCCAGTGCGAGTCCGGCGGCAACTGGTCCATCAACACCGGCAACGGTTACTACGGCGGTCTGCAGTTCTCCGCCTCCACCTGGGCCGCGTACGGCGGCACGCAGTTCGCCGGCACGGCCGACCAGGCCTCCAAGGAGCAGCAGATCCAGATCGCCGAGAAGGTGCTCGCGGGTCAGGGCAAGGGCGCCTGGCCGGTCTGCGGCACCGGCCTGTCGAACGCCACCTACACCGGCGGCGGCTCCGCCGGCAGCGGCTCCGCCGCCGACGAGTCGCAGAGCACCGGCACCGAGACGCGCGCGACCGAGGAGCAGCCGGCTTCGCGTTCCGCGGAGCGTCCGGCCGCGAAGGAGACCGTCACCACGCCGACCGGCGACAAGGTGAAGAAGGGCGACGGCGAGTACAAGGTCGTCGAGGGTGACACCCTCAGCACCATCGCCGCCGACCACGACGTCAAGGGTGGCTGGGAGAAGCTGTTCCAGCTGAACAAGGACATCGTCGAGGACGCCGACCTCATCTTCCCGGGTCAGCAGCTGCACCTGAAGTAGAACGGTCCGCCGCCGACCCGCCGGAGGCCCCCTGGCTCCCGTGAGGGTCACCCCCCCCCGTCCCCACGGGCTCCCCGCCCCGGTGCGTCTTCCCCCGTACGCACCGGGGCGGGGCTTTTTCGTGTGCCGCTCGCCGTGCGGTGCACCCCCGTCTTTGTTTCGTTCGGAAACAATTTACTCTCGGTTCGGTCCATGAGAGGGGCGACCGGCTGGCCGATCGCACGGAGCCGGTTAGGCTCGTCTCGCAGAGCCGCCGCGGTCCTGCTCATCGCGTCACATCCACGAAGGAGATGCTCGTGCCGTCCATCGACGTCGTCGTAGCCCGGGAAATCCTGGACTCCCGAGGCAACCCCACGGTCGAGGTCGAGGTCGGCCTCGACGACGGCAGCACGGGTCGTGCCGCCGTTCCGTCCGGCGCTTCCACCGGCGCCTTCGAGGCCATCGAACTCCGCGACGGCGACCCCAACCGCTACCTCGGCAAGGGCGTCGAGAAGGCCGTCCTGGCCGTCATCGAGCAGATCGGCCCGGAGCTCGTCGGCTACGACGCCACCGAGCAGCGCCTGATCGACCAGGCGATGTTCGACCTGGACGCCACCGACAACAAGGGCTCCCTCGGCGCCAACGCCATCCTCGGCGTCTCGCTCGCCGTCGCCCACGCCGCCTCCGAGGCCAGCGACCTGCCGCTCTTCCGCTACCTGGGCGGCCCCAACGCGCACCTGCTGCCGGTGCCGATGATGAACATCCTGAACGGCGGCTCGCACGCCGACTCCAACGTGGACATCCAGGAGTTCATGATCGCCCCGATCGGCGCGGAGTCCTTCTCCGAGGCCCTGCGCTGGGGCACCGAGGTCTACCACACCCTCAAGAAGGTGCTGAAGGGCAAGGGCCTGGCCACCGGCCTCGGCGACGAGGGCGGCTTCGCCCCGAACCTCGGCTCCAACCGTGAGGCCCTCGACCTCATCCTCGAGGCCATCAAGGAGGCCGGCTACACCCCGGGCGAGCAGATCGCCCTCGCCCTCGACGTCGCCGCGTCCGAGTTCTACAAGGACGGCGTCTACACCTTCGAGGGCAAGGACCGCTCGGCCGCCGAGATGACCGAGTACTACGCGGAGCTCGTCGACGCGTACCCGCTGGTCTCCATCGAGGACCCGCTGTTCGAGGACGACTGGGAGGGCTGGAAGACCATCACCGAGAAGCTCGGTGACAAGGTCCAGCTCGTCGGCGACGACCTGTTCGTCACCAACCCGGAGCGCCTGGCCCGTGGCATCGAGGACGGGGCCGCCAACGCCCTGCTCGTCAAGGTCAACCAGATCGGCTCCCTGACCGAGACCCTGGACGCCGTCGAGCTCGCCCAGCGCAGCGGCTTCAAGTGCATGATGTCGCACCGCTCCGGTGAGACCGAGGACGTCACCATCGCCGACCTCGCCGTCGCCACCAACTGCGGTCAGATCAAGACCGGCGCCCCGGCCCGCTCCGAGCGCGTGGCCAAGTACAACCAGCTGCTGCGCATCGAGGAGATCCTCGACGACGCCGCGGTGTACGCCGGCCGCAGCGCCTTCCCCCGCTTCAAGGGCTGAGCGACGCCCTCGTAGGAGGCGTCGTCCGTACGTCCCCGCACCCGGTCCCGTACCGTGTGCGGGGACGTACGCGCGTGTGCACCACGCAGGCATGGGGAGGCGAGAGCCAGATGGCCGTGAAGGAACGGGACCGTTTCTCCACCGCGACCAGGCTCAGGCTGCTGGGCGAGCAGACCGCGGCCCGGGTCTACCGGTCGCAGACCCGCCGCCAGGCCCGCCGCTCCCGGCTCACCGGCCGCGCCGCCCTGCTCGCCCTCGTCGTCTGCTCCCTCGTCGTCGCGCTCGCCTACCCGATAAGGCAGTACGTCGCCCAGCGGGCCGAGATCGCCGACCTGCGGGAGCAGCGGCAGCAGGCCGAGGCGCGGGTCGAGGAACTGCGCGACCTCAAGGCACGCTGGCAGGACGACGCGTACGCGGAGCAGCAGATCCGGCAGCGGCTGCACTACGTGATGCCGGGCGAGACCGGCTACGTCGTGATCGACCCGGAAGCCGCCCGGCAGTCGCGCACCGACCAGGGCACGACCGACCGCCCCTGGTACGCGAACGTCTGGGACGGGGTCGACAAGGCCGACGCCGCCCACCATTGAGCCGGACGCCTCCGGCCGGTGAACGCATAGAGAGACAGGTATGGAAACGCCCCCGCCGCCCACCCCGCGCACCGAGCCCACCGACGCCGACGTCGAGGCCTTCAAGCAGCAGCTCGGGCGGCCGCCGCGCGGACTGCGCGCGATCGCGCACCGGTGCCCGTGCGGGCAGCCGGACGTCGTGGAGACGGCCCCCCGGCTGCCAGACGGCACGCCCTTCCCGACGCTGTACTACCTGACGTGCCCGCGGGCCTCGTCGGCCATCGGCACGCTGGAGGCCGAGGGCGTGATGAAGGAGATGACGGCCCGGCTGGAGACCGACCCGGAGCTGGCCGCCGCGTACCGCGCCGCGCACGAGGACTACGTCCGGCGCCGGGACGAGATCGAGGAGCTCAAGGACTTCCCGAGCGCGGGTGGCATGCCGGACCGGGTGAAGTGCCTGCACGTGCTCGTCGCGCACAGCCTGGCCGCCGGACCGGGCGTCAACCCGCTCGGTGACGAGGCCCTGGCGATGCTGCCGCAGTGGTGGCGCAAGGGCGCGTGCGTGACCGCGGCGAACGAGGAGGACGTCACGTGACGCGCGTGGCCGCCGTGGACTGCGGTACGAACTCGATCCGGCTCCTCGTGGCCGACGTGGACGCGGCGAGCGGTGAACTGGCCGAGCTGGACCGGCGGATGACCATCGTGCGGCTCGGCCAGGGCGTCGACCGCACCGGGCGGCTGGCCCCCGAGGCGCTGGAGCGCACCTTCGCGGCCTGCCGTGAGTACGCCCGGATCATCAAGGAGCACGGCGCCGAGCGGGTCCGCTTCGTCGCCACCTCCGCCTCCCGGGACGCGGAGAACCGGGACGACTTCGTGCGCGGGGTGGTGGACATCCTCGGCGTCGAGCCCGAGGTGGTCACCGGCGACGAGGAGGCCGAGTTCTCCTTCGTCGGGGCGACCAGGGAACTGGCGGGGCGCGCGGATGTGCAACGGCCCTACCTGGTGGTGGACATCGGCGGCGGCTCGACC
Source organism: Streptomyces sp. NPDC089424 (assembly GCF_044749345.1). Classification (NCBI taxonomy): domain Bacteria; kingdom Bacillati; phylum Actinomycetota; class Actinomycetes; order Kitasatosporales; family Streptomycetaceae; genus Streptomyces; species Streptomyces sp. NPDC089424. Next base: position 99,384 of record NZ_JBIVHU010000011.1, on the reverse strand, counting down.
GAGTTCGTGGTCGGCGAGGACCACGTCCGCGCGGCCCGCTCGGTCGACGTCGGCTGCGTCCGGATGACGGAGCGGCACCTGGTCGTCGACGGGGTCGTCTCCGACCCGCCGGCCGAGGAGCAGATCGCGGCGATGCGGGCGGACATCGAGGCCGCCCTCGACCTGGCCGAGGAGACGGTGCCGCTGCGCGAGGCCAGGACGCTGGTGGGGCTGGCGGGGTCGGTCACCACGGTGGCGGCGATCGCCCTCGACCTGCCCGAGTACGACTCGGCGCGCATCCACCACGCGAGGATCGGCCGGGACCGGGTCCGCGAGATCACCGAGTGGCTGCTGCGCTCCACCCACGCCGAGCGCGCGGCCGTCGCGTCCATGCACCCCGGGCGTGTCGACGTGATCGCCGCGGGCGCCCTCGTACTGTTGTCGATCATGGAGCGGTCCGGCGCCGAGGAGGTCGTGGTCAGCGAGCACGACATCCTCGACGGCATCGCCTTCCACACGGCGGGCGAGAAGTTCTAGGCGGCGGCGGCGACGTGGAACGGCCCCGGTTCCTCTTGGCCAGGAACCGGGGCCGTTCGTGTGCGGCCCGCGGGGGCCGGGCGTTCAGTTGCAGAGCAGGACGATGACTCCGCTGCACTCCTCGTCGCCGCCCCCGCCGTAGCGGTGGTGGGCCGAGGCCGGCTGGACGGCCGAGGCCTCGGTGGCGACGTGGTGGGCGGGCGTGGCGGCCGCGGCGGAGCCGGCCGTCACCGCCCCCAGGGCGATACCCAGGGCAGCGCCGACCGGGATTATGCGCGAGGCGGCCCGCATGAGGGCCCTCTGTGAAGTGATCATGCTTGCACGCTATGGGCAGTTCCGGCCGTTTTCTCTCGGAGTGTGGCCGACCGGGTGACGGGCTTCCGGGCCGCCGCGCGCTACCGTCCGGTAGTCGTCGCTTGAGCAGGTCGACCGGCGTTTGAGCGTGGCGTGAGGGGTCCGTCGCCCCTGTGCCGGGGCCTTCGGGGCACCCGCCCGGGAAAGTTCGTGAAGTTCTTCACAAGGAATTCGGCCCGGTGGGAGCACGGAGGGGGGCCGACTGACCCTTCCGAGGGGTGAACAGGGTCTTGAACATGTTCAGATGGACCGTGTAAGGAGGGGCGTGCAGGCCTTCCGCGCGAGGGCTCCGGGTCGCCTCACGAAGGGCTCCAGCGGAAAGAGAGGCAGCTCACGCGGCATTGACAACGGGACGTAAGGGCGGCCGGTTCCTGATCGTGACCATGATCTGGCTCACGTGGGCCGGGGAGTGTAGCACGGGCCCTGTTAGTGCTTGTGAAGGGGCGCACGAGCTACCCCTCCGCACTGGGTGGATACTCGATGGCATGAGCACCACGGAGCGTCCCAGGATCCTCGTAGTAGGCGGTGGGTACGTAGGCCTGTACGCGGCTCGGCGCATCCTCAAGAAGATGCGCTACGGCGAGGCGACCGTCACGGTCGTCGACCCCCGGTCGTACATGACCTACCAGCCCTTCCTCCCCGAAACCGCCGCCGGCAACATCTCCCCGCGCCATGTCGTCGTCCCGCTGCGACGCGTGCTGCCCAAGGCGGAGGTCCTCACCGGCCGGGTCACCACGATCGACCAGGACCGCAAGGTCGCCACGATCGCGCCGCTGGTCGGCGAGGCGTACGAGCTGCCGTTCGACTACCTGGTCGTCGCGCTCGGCGCGGTCTCCCGCACCTTCCCGATCCCCGGCCTCGCCGAGCAGGGCATCGGCATGAAGGGCGTCGAGGAGGCCATCGGCCTGCGCAACCACGTCCTGGAGCAGCTCGACAAGGCCGACTCCACCACCGACGAGGAGATCCGCCGCAAGGCGCTCACCTTCGTCTTCGTCGGCGGCGGCTTCGCCGGCGCCGAGACCATCGGTGAGGTCGAGGACATGGCCCGGGACGCGGCCAAGTACTACAACAACGTGTCCCGTGAGGACATGCGCTTCATCCTCGTCGACGCCGCCGACAAGATCCTTCCCGAGGTCGGGCCCAAGCTCGGCAAGTACGGCAAGGAGCACCTGGAGAGCCGTGGCGTGGAGGTCTACCTCTCGACGTCCATGGACTCCTGCGTCGACGGTCACGTGGTGCTGAAGAACGGCCTCGAGGTCGACGCCAACACCATCGTGTGGACGGCCGGCGTCAAGCCCAACCCGGCCCTGGCCCGCTACGGCCTCCCGCTCGGCCCCCGCGGTCACATCGACTGCGAGCCCTCCCTCCAGGTCAAGGGCACCGACTACATCTGGGCCGCGGGCGACAACGCCCAGGTGCCCGACCTCGCCGCCCGCAAGGCCGGCGTGGAGAACGCCTGGTGCCCGCCGAACGCCCAGCACGCGCTGCGCCAGGCCAAGGTCCTCGGCGACAACGTGGTCTCCGGCATGCGGGGCTTCCCGCAGCAGGACTACAGCCACGCCAACAAGGGCGCGGTGGCGGGTCTCGGCCTGCACAAGGGCGTGGCCATGATCGTCATGGGCAAGATGAAGATCAAGGTCAAGGGCCGTCTCGCCTGGTACATGCACCGTGGCTACCACGGCATGGCGATGCCGACCTGGAACCGCAAGATCCGCGTCTTCGCCGACTGGACGCTCGGCATGTTCCTCAAGCGTGAGGTCGTCGCCCTCGGCGCGCTGGAGTCCCCGCGCGAGGAGTTCTACGAGGCCGCGAAGCCCGCGCCGGTCGCGGCGGCCGCCAAGACCGGGGAAGCTGCCAAGACCGAGGAAAAGGCCAAGGCCTCCTGACGCCTCAGCCCGGCCGAACCCCCGAAGGACCCCCTGCCATCCGTGGTGCAGGGGGTCCTTCGCCGTTCCCGCACGACGGGACCGGCCGAGGGTTTTGCCCAGACATAACGCGAACAGGGGACTGCGTTCGAGGCCTGTAGGTGTTTACGTGGTGTTGGATCACCGTCACGGAGGTGTGCGCCATGGCTGACGCCGCGTCGCGGCTGAAGGGGCTGCTCGAGCAGGTGGTGGGGAGTCCGCTCCCGGTGCGTATTCGCGCCTGGGACGGTTCGCAGGCGGGTCCGCCGGACACGCCGGTCGTCGTCGTACGCAACCGGCGTGCCCTGCGCCGGCTGCTGTGGAAGCCCGGCGAACTGGGCCTCGCCCGCGCCTGGGTGGCCGGGGACCTGGAGATCGAGGGCGATCTGTACGCGGTCCTCGGTCTGCTCGCCGGCCTGATCTGGGAGCGCGGCGAGGACGCCCGCGGTCTCACCGAGGCACTGCGCGATCCGGAGGTGCGCGCCGGCGTCCGCGGTCTGGTACGGCTCGCCAGTCTCGCGCCGCCGCCCGCCCCGCCCCGCGAGGAGGTGCGCAGGCCCCGCCGGAACCTGCACACCAGGCGCAGCGACAAGCGCGCCATCAGCCACCACTACGACGTCGGCAACGACTTCTACGAGCTCGTCCTCGGGCCGTCCATGGTGTACTCCTGCGCCTACTGGCCCAGCCCGGACAGCACTCTGGAGACCGCCCAGCACGACAAGCTCGAACTCATCTGCCGCAAGCTCGCCCTGACTCCCGGTCAGCGCCTGCTCGACGTCGGCTGCGGCTGGGGCTCCATGGCGATCCACGCCGCCCGCGAGCACGGCGTGGGCGTCGTGGGGATCACGCTCTCCCAGGAACAGGCCGCCTACGCCCGTAAGCGCGTCGCGGACGAGGGTCTGACCGACCGGGTGGAGATCAGGGTGCAGGACTACCGGGACGTCACCGACGGGCCGTACGACGCGATCTCGTCGATCGGGATGGCCGAGCACGTGGGCGCCGAGCGCTACCGGGAGTACGCCGAGGACCTGCACGCCCTGCTGCGACCGGGCGGGCGGCTGCTCAACCACCAGATCGCCCGGCGACCGCGGCGGGACGAATCCGCCTACCAGGTGGACGGCTTCATCGACGCCTACGTCTTCCCCGACGGCGAGCTCGCCCCCCTCGGCACCACCGTCACCCAGCTGGAGCGCGCCGGCTTCGAGGTGCGGGACGTGGAGTCGATCCGTGAGCACTACGCCCTCACCCTGCGCCGCTGGGTCGCCAACCTGGAGGCCGGGTGGACCGAGGCGGTCAAGCTGACCAGCCCCGGCAGGGCCCGCGTCTGGCGGCTGTACATGGCCGCCTCGGCGCTGGCCTTCGAGCGCAACCGCATCGGCGTCAACCAGGTCCTGGCGGTGCGGACCCCCGACTCCGGAGCCTCCGGAGTGCCGCTGCGCGCCCGTACCTGGGGCTGAGAGGCCGAGCCGCCGCAACAGGACGGGCCCCGCTCCCTCCCGGGAACGGGACCCGTCCGCTCGTACGGCTATTCCGTCTTGATCGCGTTCAGCATGTTCAGCCTCGCGGCGTTGCGGGCCGGCCACAGCGCGGCCAGCACGCCCACCAGTCCGGCCAGCACCAGGAAGATGCCGATCCGGTCCCAGGGGATGACCAGCACGTAGCCCGGGATCTGCTCCGCGATGGTCTCGCCGATCGCCCAGCCGAGGAACGAGCCGAGGCCGATGCCGACCACCGCGCCGAACACCGAGATGACCACGGCCTCCAGCCGGACCATCCGCTTCACCCGGCGCCGGTCGAGACCGATCGCCCGCAGCATGCCGATCTCCTGCTGCCGCTCGAAGACCGACATCGCGAGGGTGTTGACGACGCCCAGCACCGCGATGATCAGGGCCATCGCCAGCAGGCCGTACATGATGTTCAGCAGGGTGTTGATGGCGCCGCCGAACTCGTCCCGGATGTCCTGCCGGTCCATGACGGTGATGGCGGGGTTGTCGCCCAGCGCGTCGATGAGGACCTTCTCGTTCGCCGGGGACTGGCCGCCGTCCACCTTCACGAAGATCTGCCGGATGGACGGATTCACCTCGTGCGCGTCGACGATCTTCCTGTCGACGAGGACGGGCGAGAGGAACTCGCTGTCCTTGTAGAGCGCGCCGACCGTCAGCGTGGCCTTCTTGTCGTCACCGAAGGTGACCGGGACGGTGTCACCGGGCTTCCAGCCCTTGCTCCTGGCCGTCTTGTCGGCGACCGCGATCCGGCCCTGGGCGAGCGAGCCGATGTCGCCGCTGACGACGTCGACGGCGAGGACCTTCTCGATGTCGCCCGGGGTGACCGCCGAGGCCGACACGTAGTCTTCCTTGCCGGTCATGAAGTAGGCGTCCTGCTGCGGGGAGACGGCCGACACGCCCTTGGCCTTCTCCAGCGCGGTCAGCGCGGACCGGTCGAGATCCCCGCCGTTCGCCATCGAGACCATGTAGTCGGCCTTGATGTTGTCCGTGGTCATCTTGTCGATGGCCGTGCCGACCGTGATGCCGAGCACCGACAGGCCGGTCACCAGCGTCAGTCCGATGGCCAGCGCCGAGGCGGTGGCTCCGGTACGGCGCGGGTTGCGGACCGCGTTCTGGCCGGCCAGCTTGCCGGCCACCCCGAACGGGCCGACGAGCAGCGGACGGACGAGCGCGATCACCGGCCGGGACAGCAGCGGGATCAGAATGATCACGCCGATCAGCGCGAAGAACGCGCCCGCCCCGATGTACATCCGGCCGTCGTCGCCGCCGGTCGAGGCACCCGCCACGATGCCGGCCGCGCCGATGGCGGTGATGGCCGCGCCGATGGAGTTGCGTACCACCAGCGACTTGGTGGTCGCCGCCGCGTGGACGCTGTTCATGGCGGCCACCGGCGGGATCTTCGCGGCCCGGCGGCCGGGCAGCCAGGCGGCGAACATCGTGATCAGCACACCGACGCCGACCGCGGCGAGCACCGGGGTGGCGGACAGGACCAGCGGGCCGTCCGGGGTCTTCATCTCGAACGCGGCCATGCCGGAGCGCAGTCCGACCGCGAGACCGACGCCGAGGACGAAGCCGATCACCGAGGCGACCAGGCCCACCACCGCGGCCTCGGCGAGCACCGAGCGGGTGATCTGCTTGCGCGACGCACCGACGGCCCGCATCAGGGCGATCTCCTTGGTGCGCTGGGCGACCAGCATGGTGAAGGTGTTGGAGATCAGGAAGATGCCGACGAACAGCGCGATGCCCGCGAAGCCGAGCAGGACCTGCTTGAGGTTGCCCATGCCCTGCTCGATCTGCTTGGCCTGCTCGTCCGCGAGCGCCTTGCCCGTCTGGGCCTCCGCGGACTTCGGCAGCAGCGGCTTGACCGCGTCAAGGATCTTCGCGTCGTCCGCGCCGGAGGCGGCGGTGACGGTGGCGCTTTCGAAGTAGCCCGGCTTGAGGTACTGCTTCTGGGCGACCGCGGTGTCGAAGAGGACGAGGCTGCCGCCGGCGTTGACGGCGCCGTCCTCGGTGGTGAAGACGCCGCTGAGGGTGAACTCCTTCACCGGCCCGTTGGTCGCGACCCGGACCCGGTCGCCGACCCGGTACTCGCCCTTGGCCGCGGACTCCTCGTCGAGGGCGATCTGATCGTCCTTCAGCGGGCCGGTGCCGTCGGTGAACGTGTAGGCGGGGTCCTTGCCGTCCTTGCCGGGGGCGAAGTTGGAGCCCTTGTTGGACCAGCCGACGCCGATCAGCTTTCCGTCGGGGTCGGCGACCCCGGCGAAGCCGTCGACGCGGCCGTAGGTGGCGGCGACGCCGTCCACCGTGGAGATCTTGTCGAGGGTCTTCCCGGTGAGACCGGGCTCCTCCTTCGGGTCGTCCGGGTCGGCGTAGGAGGTGACCGAGACGGCGACGTCGTCGTAGCTCTTCGCCGACTGGTTGCGGAAGGCGTTGGAGAGGGTGTCGGCGAAGACCAGGGTGCCGGAGACGAACGCGACGCCGAGCATCACGGCGAGCACGGTCATCAGCAGCCGGGCCTTGTGCGCGAGTACGTTGCGCAGGGCGGTGCGGAACATCAGCTGGTGCGGCCCTTCGCGTCGAACTGCTTCATGAAGTCGAGCACGTTGTCCGCGGTCGGCCCGTACATCTCGTCGACGATCCGGCCGTCCGCCAGGAACACCACGCGGTCCGCGTAGGCCGCGGCCACCGGGTCATGGGTCACCATCACCACGGTCTGCCCCAACTCCCGTACGGAGTTACGCAGAAAGCCCAGCACCTCGGCGCCGGAGCGCGAGTCGAGGTTTCCGGTCGGCTCGTCGCCGAAGATGATCTCGGGCTTGGAGGCCAGCGCGCGGGCCACGGCGACGCGCTGCTGCTGGCCGCCGGAGAGCTGGGCGGGGCGGTGGCCGAGCCGGTCGGCGAGGCCGACCATCCCGATGACCGATTCCACCCACTGCTTGTCGGCCTTGCGGCCCGCGATGTCCATCGGGAGGGTGATGTTCTCCAGGGCGGTCAGGGTCGGCAGCAGGTTGAACGCCTGGAAGATGAAGCCGATCTTGTCGCGGCGCAACTTGGTGAGCTGCTTGTCCTTCAGGGAGCCCAGCTCGGTCTCGCCGATGCGCACCGAGCCGGAGGAGAAGGTGTCCAGGCCGGCCACGCAGTGCATCAGCGTGGACTTGCCGGAGCCGGAGGGACCCATGATCGCGGTGAACTCGGCCTGCCGGAACTCGACGGAGACCCGGTCCAGGGCGACCACCTGGGTCTCGCCCTGTCCGTAGATCTTCGACAGATCCGTGGCGCGCGCGGCCACGGCGGTGGTCCGGCCGGCGACGGGTGTGGTGGTCACGGGGTGGCGCTCCTGTGGGACGACGGGGGTGGTTCTCGGGACGTGCTCCATCGTCCCGGCCGAACGGCGCCGTGTAGTCAGCCGCTGTTCCGGTTCCTGGGGCAGTCTCCAGTCGCACTACGGGTGCCCGTCTCATACCTGGGGATGACGGCCGGGCCCTACGGGATCCGTCGGGGGGACCATCTGCCGGGAACAGGTGGAGCGCCCTCGTCCGGGCGGTGAAATTCCGTCATTCCGCATACGCGGCCGAGACTCGCACGCAAGGCTGTTGGCAAGTGCGGACGGCCTGTTCCGAGTGCTGATGCACCCTCAGACATCAATAAAATAAGACAACATGGGGCCGACCTGCCGCTGTCCGGGGGACGCGTCCCGATAGGCTCGGGGCCTCGACGCGGAGCCCACGGCCTGCCCGGATGGTGGAATGCAGACACGGCGAGCTTAAACCTCGCTGCCCCTCGCGGGCGTACCGGTTCAAGTCCGGTTCCGGGCACCACCCCGCCCGCCCGACCCCCGTCCCCTCTGCTGGGGAGCCGGGGGTCTGTTCGTTTACCTCTGCTGCGTGGCGCTGTCAAGCCCCGAATTCCCGGAACGTGACCCTGCGGGGCGATTCCGGCGTACTTGAAGTGCGGGCCTCACCGGGACCACCCGGAATTACGGCCGACATTCCCCACCGATATCCCGATCGTGCAGGAGCAGAGAAATGACTAAGAACATCAGCAGCAACGAGAAGGCGACCCGCAGGCGCCGGATGATCATCGGCACGACGGTCGTGTCGGCCGCGGCGGTCGCCGGGGGCGTGTTCCTGCCCGCCGCGGCGGCTTCGGCCGCGCCCATGCACGAGACCGCGGCGGTGTCCCTGGTGGACGGCGACCACAGGGACAAGCACAAGGGCAAGCACAAGAAGAAGGGCAAGAGCAAGGTCAAGGTGTACTGCTGGAAGAAGAAGAGCAAGCGGGCCTGGGATGCGAAGCACAAGCAGTGGTACTGCTGGGGCAAGTCCAAGGTCAAGTTCTATTGGGACGAGCATTTCGAGGTCTACTACGTCTGGAAGGAGCACAAGCGGTACTTCTGCTGGGAGACGCGTAACGACTACTACTTCTGGGAGCGCCACCAGGTGTCGGACAAGTTCTGGCACCCCGACAACCACGACCACTGGAAGCCGGGCAAGCACGAGTGGCCGGAGCACCCGGACGACCCGAAGCACCCGGACGAGGGCAAGCACGAGGGCAAGCACCCTGACGAGGGCAAGCCGGAGGACGGCAAGACCGAGGAGGGCAAGACCGAGGAGGGCAAGCCGGAGGAAGGCAAGGCCGAGGAGGGCAAGACGGAGGACGGCAAGCCGGAGGAGGGCAAGCCGGAGGAGGGCAAGACCGAGGAGGGCAAGACCGAGGAGGGCAAGCCGGAGGAAGGCAAGACCGAGGAGGGCAAGACGGAGGACGGCAAGCCGGAGGAAGGCAAGACCGAGGAGGGCAAGGCCGAAGAGGGTGAGCAGGCGGGCGGAGACAAGCTCGCTGAGGAGGAGCCCGCCGACGAGGCCCCGGCCGAGGAGACCCGGCCGCAGGAGGAGCCCGCGCAGGAGGCCCCGGCCGAGGAGGCCCCCGCCGAAGAGGCTCCGGCCGAGGGGACCGAGCCGCAAGGTGTCCAGCCCGAGGAGGACCCGGCGGAGGAAGCTCCCGCCGAGGAGGCCCCCGTCGAGGAGGCCCGGCCTGAGGAGGCGCCGGCCGAAGAGGCGCAGCCGGAAGAGGCACCCGCCGAGGAGGCGCAGCCCGAGGAGGCCCAGCCCGAGGAGGTCCAGCCGCAGGAGGCCCCCGCCGACGAGGCGGCGTCCGACGAGGCCATGGCCGAATGAGGACCGGCGAGGCCCCGTCACCGAGAGGTGGCGGGGCCTCGTGCCGTGCGTGCACGGCCGTTGACACCGCCGACTCCGCGGAAGCAGACTGACGGTCGGTCGATATGTGAAAGAAATTTCACCTGACGAACAAACGAAGGGACCGCCCGATGCGTACCACCGTCGGCATCATCGGAGCCGGCCCCGCCGGCCTGCTCCTCGCGCGACTGCTGCACCGGGCCGGCATCGACTCGGTCGTCCTGGAGAGCCGCGACCGGGCCTACGTCGAACGCCGGCAGCGGGCCGGGATCCTGGAGCAGGGGACGGTGGACGTGCTCCGTGCGGCCGGGGCCGCCGAGCGGATGGACCGGGAGGGGCTGCGGCACGACGGCGTCGAGCTGCGCTTCGACCGGCGCCGCCACCGGGTCGACTTCCCCGCCCTGACCGGTGGCCGCTCCGTGATGGTGTACGCGCAGACCGAGGTGTGCAAGGACCTCATCGCACTCCAGTTGAAGGAGGGCGGCCCCCTGCTGTTCGAGGCCGAGGCGCTCGCCGTCGAGGACCCCGCGGGCGCGCGTCCCCGGGTGCGCTTCCGGCACGAGGGGGACGAGGCCGTGCTGGAGTGCGACTACGTCGTCGGCTGCGACGGCTACTGGGGCGTGGCCCGCACGGCGGTGCCGGCGTCGCTCTCCCGCACCTTCGAGCGGACGTACCCGTTCGGGTGGCTCGGCATCCTCGCCGACGTACCGCCCTCGCACGACGAGCTGGTCTACGCCCGGCACGACCGCGGCTTCGCCCTGCTGTCCATGCGGTCGCCTTCGGTCTCGCGCCTCTACCTCCAGGTGCCGGACGGCACGGACGCCGACGCGTGGGACGACGAGGAGATCTGGGCGGAACTGGAACGCCGCACGGAGACCGCCGACGGCCGGCGGCTGCGCCGCGGGCCCGTCACCCAGAAGTCGGTGACCCCGATGCGTTCCTTCGTGCACGAGCCGATGCGCCACGGGCGGCTCTTCCTGGCCGGTGACGCCGCGCACATCGTGCCGCCGACCGGCGCCAAGGGGCTCAACCTCGCCGTCGGCGACGTCGTCACCTTCGCGCGGGCCCTGGTGCACCAGCGGGAGACGGGCTCCGCACGCCTGCTCGACACCTACTCGGAGACCTGCCTGCGCCGCGTCTGGCAGGCCGAGCGGTTCTCGTACGACATGACAACTCTCCTGCACCGGGCCCCCGGCGCCACGCCCTTCGAGGACCGGCTCCAGCTGGCCCGGCTGGAACGGATCGCCTCCTCGCGGTCCGCGGAGACCGACCTCGCCGAGGCGTACACGGGCCTGCCCTTCCCGTGACCTCGCGCACCGGCCGGCGGCATTGATCACCGCCCGGTTCCGGGCATGTACCGAGTTCGTCAGGAATGACGCCCTCCGCTGGCGGGAATCACGCACCCGGCTAGCGTGTTGCGCAGCACGAGGGGGGAAGATCCTCCCCAAGCACTAGGGTCATTCCTTTGCCTGTCCATTACCCTTGAGCCAAGGCTACGCAGGGTGGCCATGGAGGAGTGAAATGAGGAGCAGCAACCCGGTCTTCTCGCGACGGGGGTTCAGCCGCGACAACGGCTACGCGGGCTTCAACACCGCGCCGCAGGCCGGGGGCGCAGCTGTGGGCACCCAGGGCAACCCGTACGCCCAGCCGGGCGCCGGCAACCCCTACGCCCAGAACCCCTACGCGCAGCAGGACCTGCAGCACGGCGCGCCGCCGCAGGCCCCCGCCGGCACCGGCCGGATGACGATGGACGACGTCGTCATGCGTTCGGCGATGACGCTCGGCACGGTCGTCGTCGGTGCCGTCCTCGCCTGGGCGCTGCTGCCGGTGTCGTCCAGCAGCTACGGCCTGGCGATCGGCGCGGCGCTCATCGCCTTCGTCCTGGCGATGGTCCAGTCGTTCAAGCGCAAGGCCTCGCCCGCGCTGATCCTGTCGTACGCCGCGTTCGAGGGTGTCTTCCTCGGCGTGTTCAGCGAGATGTTCAACGCCCGGTGGTCCGGCGCGCCCTTCCAGGCGGTGCTCGGCACGATGGCGGTGGCCGGCGCCACGCTGCTCATCTACAAGGCCGGCTGGATCCGTGTCACGGCGCGGTACGCCCGCATCGGCATGGCGATCGCCATCGCCTTCGTCCTGGTCACGGCGGTCAATCTGCTGCTGGTCGTCTTCGGCGTCGCCGAGAACGGCGGTCTGCGCAGCATGGGCCCGCTCGGTGCGATCGTCGGCATCATCGCGATCATCCTCGGCGCCTTCTTCCTGACCCTCGACTTCAAGCAGATCCAGGACGGCATCGCCTACGGCGCGCCGCGCGAGGAGTCGTGGCTGGCCGCGTTCGGCCTGACCATGACGCTGGTGTGGATCTACGTCGAGATGCTGCGTCTGGTCGCCATCTTCAGCGGCGACGACTAGTCGCCGAGCGGCACCGCGCGGCTGACGCCGACGGGTGACGACGGATGAAGGGGCCCCGGGTTCTCCCGGGGCCCCTTTCGCTGTCCTCGTGCGCGCTCACACCAGTTTGCGCGCGGCCCTCCTCAGGTCGTACTCATGGATGATCGCTTTGGCGTGGCCGTACGCGAGGTCGTATTCGTGGCGCAGCCAGCTGACCTTCTCCTCGAAGCGGAGAGCAGGGCCTTCTTCGACGGTCCGCAGCCAGTCGGCGACTTCACGACCGGTGCAATGGGGGATGCGGGCGAGCAGATTGCGATGGGTCTCCTCGGAGAAGACTTGGGACATCGGCGCCTCCGGGTGCAATCGGGTGTAAGCCGGTCCTTCAGGTCACCGTGCCTGAGCGTTCGTCTGTTGGCAACAGTGCGGGTAGCCTGCCGCCGTGGTGGATACGACGCGTCTGATCAGTGCGGTTGATCAATTTGCCGATCGATTGAGGGCGGCACCGCAGAGCCGGTTGCAGCGTGGGGCCGCGGCCGAGGCGTTGGCGCTGGCCAGGGAGCTGGCCCGCTGGACGCAGTCGGTGGAGGAGCCGGGCAGCGAGCCTCGGGAGATGCCGGACGCCGGGATGTTCGCGGCGGCCGATCAGATCGGCGTCGCGGCGCGCGATCTGGCCGTCGTACTGACGAGCGAGGCCGAGGTCGAGGAGGCCGTACGGGTGGTGGGGGAGGCGCAGAAGCGGGCCGGGGTGTGACCCGGAGGCAGGCGCACCCCTCGACCCGGCACCGTCCCGCGGGGCCGGGTCGCCGTGCGTCTAGAGCGACGCGATGACCCGGTCCGCCAGGATGTACACCGTCTCCTCGCCGCAGGTGAACGTCAGCGTGTAGGCGCCCGAGATGCCCGAGCCGCCGAGGAGGGTCGGGGTCTCGCCGGAGCGCAGGGCGGCGGCGAGGCGCTCGGCCGTCTCGCGGTGACCGGGGGTCATGCACAGGGTGGTGCCGTCGGCGAAGACGTAGACGTCGAGGGTGCCCAGGGGGCCGGGGCGGACGTCGGTCAGTTCGACGTGGGAGTCGGCCAGCTCCTCCAGCACGGACACCGTGCGCTCGTGGTCGCCGACGACCGGTGACGGGTTCGGGGTGAAGTCCGGGTGGGACGGGTGACGGCGGCGGGCGGCGGCCAGTTCGGGCGAGTCGCCGGCGAACTCCTCGGGCTCCGCGCCGGGCTCGGACACCGGCTCCAGGCCCGCGAAATCGGCCTGCCGCGGCAGGAACAGGTCGTTCTCGGTCAGGCCCAGCAGCGATGGCGCGTCGGAGACGTCACGGGCTTCCTGGGCGGCCCAGAAGGCGCGCGCCTCGGCCAGCTCCCGCTCCCGCTCCTCGGCCAGCGCCTCGGCGACGGCGCTCCGTATCTCCTCGGCGTCGGCCGCGGTGCGAGCCGCCGGCACCAGGGCGGGGGCGGCGGTGCGGCCTGCGGCAAGCTCGCGGTGCAGGGCCGCGACCTGGCGGCGCAACTGCATCAGGGTGCGCAGGACGGCAACGCCCACGGCGCCTGTGGCGGCCGTGGTGACCAGCAGGGCGATCGGCATGGCGCTCACTGACGTACTCCCGGTTCAAGGTCGACCCCCGACTTCCTACATCAGCTTGATGGGTGAACTAACCAGCTGTCAGTGCGTAACGTCACGAAACGGACAGGTCTTTGGGTCAAATGTTTCGCCTGGAACTGCCCTGACCTGCGGTTCTCCCTGTGGCGAGGGAGATAGGTCACATCCTGGGGGAGATCGGGTCACAAAACGGCCCAGAACCCCGCTGGTTGCGGGGTTCTGGGCCAATGCATGACGCCGGGTGCCGTGCCCGTCACGCAGGGGGTCCGAGGATCAGCTGAGGCGCTCGATCACCATCGCCATGCCCTGGCCGCCGCCGACGCACATCGTCTCCAGGCCGAACTGCTTGTCGTGCCACTGGAGGGAGTTGATCAGCGTGCCGGTGATCCGGGCGCCGGTCATGCCGAAGGGGTGGCCGACGGCGATGGCGCCACCGTTGACGTTCAGCTTTTCCAGCGGGATGTCCAGGTCGCGGTAGGAGGGGATCACCTGGGCGGCGAACGCCTCGTTGATCTCGACCAGGTCGATGTCGCCGATCGTCAGGCCGGCGCGGGCCAGGGCCTGCCGCGACGCCTCGACGGGGCCGTATCCCATGATCTCGGGGGACAGGCCCGAGACGCCGGTGGAGACGATGCGGGCCAGCGGGGTCAGGCCGAGCTCGCGGGCCTTGGTGTCCGACATGATGATCAGGGCCGCGGCGCCGTCGTTGAGCGGGCAGCAGTTGCCGGCGGTGATCATGCCGTCGGGGCGGAAGACCGGCTTCAGGCCGGCGACGCCCTCCAGGGTGACGCCGGCGCGCGGGCCGTCGTCCTTGCTGACGACCGTGCCGTCGGGGAGCGTCACGGGCGTGATCTCGCGCTCCCAGAAGCCGTTCTTGATGGCTTCCTCGGCGAGGTTCTGCGAGCGGACGCCGAACTCGTCCATGTCCTGGCGGGTCACGCCCCACTGTCGGGCGAGGTTCTCGGCGGTCTGGCCCATCGCGATGTACGGGTCGGGGACCAGGCCGTCCTCGCGCGGGTCGTGCCAGGTCGAGCCCTCGGACTCGGCGACCGCGGCCGTACGGGCCTCGGCGTCGGCGAAGAGCGGGTTGCGCGCGGTCGCGATGTCGGAGCTGCCGTTCGCGAAGCGGGAGACCGTCTCGACGCCGGCCGAGATGAAGACGTCGCCCTCGCCGGCCTTGATGGCGTGCAGGGCCATGCGGGAGGTCTGGAGCGACGAGGAGCAGTAGCGGGTGATCGTGCAGCCCGGCAGGTGGTCCATGCCCATCTGCACGGCGACGATCCGGCCGAGGTTGTGGCCCTGCTCGCCGCCGGGCAGACCGCAGCCGAGCATCAGGTCGTCGATGTCCTTCGGGTCCAGCTCGGGGACCTTGGCGAGGGCGGCCTGGATGATCGTGGCGGTGAGGTCGTCGGGCCGCAGGTCCTTGAGGGAGCCCTTGACGGCGCGGCCGATGGGGGAGCGGGCGGCAGAGACGATCACGGCTTCGGGCATCACGGCTCCAGACGACGAGGGAAGGGCTACGGGGGAAGTTACCCGTACGTAGGCTGCCGGTCACCGGCATCCTCGTGTGACGCGGAACTCTTTTCCAAGCGCTTGCTTAGCGTAGCGGACGCGTCCGTCGCCGTCTGCTGGGCGGGCTGCCGGGCGAAGAGCCACTTCACCGGCGGCCGGGTCAGCGGCTGCGCCAGCCGCCGTACGAACGGGGAGCCCAGTACCGCCGCGAGCAGCACGCCGCCCAGCATCAGGGCGGCCAGCTCCAGGCGGGTGTCGGCGCGCTGGATCCAGCCCATCTCCCGCACCGGCAGGATGACCAGCGGGTGCAGCAGATAGATGGTGAAGCCGCCGGAGCCGAGCGCGGAGATCAGGGGGAGCCGCTTCCTCGGCATGATGCGCAGCAGGCACAGGGCGAGACCCAGGGCGATGGCCAGGATGGCCAGCCGGATCAGCCAGGCGCCTTCGAGGCCCAGCCGGGTGTCGGCGACGTAGGGGTGGCGCATCGACGTCCAGTTGCCCTTGACGTCGGCGTGCCACAGCCAGGACACCACGCCCCAGGTGAGAATTCCGGCGACGGCCACCGGCAGGCTCCAGCGGCTGTCGAACCACTCCCGCAGCGCGCCCTGGCCGAGCCGCCAGCCGACGTAGAACAGCGGCATGTACACGAGGGTCCGGCTGGCCGAGTACATCAGGCCGAACTCCTCCAGGTACCCCACCCCCAGCGACACGAGCGTGGTGATCAGCAGCGGGTGGCGCAGCTGGACGACCAGGGGCAGGAGCAGCCGCCAGAAGAAGAGCGACATCAGGAACCACAGCGTCCACGGCAGCTGGGCGATGTGCAGCTTGAAGGGGCTGCCGAGCGCGTACACCTCCAGGGAGAACAGCAGGCTGCACAGGAGGGCGGGTATCGCGATGTTGCGTATGAGCGTGCGCAGATGGCGTGCGCCGAGCGGGCCCGCGCTGCTGAAGACGCCGGCCAGCACGACGAACATCGGCACGCGGAAGGCCCAGGTCGCCACGTTGAAGACGTGCAGCGAGTCATGACGGCTCATGATGCTGCCGATGGTGTGAAGGACCACGATCAGGGCGGCGGAGACGAACCGGGTGTTGTCCCACCAGGGGTCTCGGGACCGGCTCTGGGAGCCTTCGGTTCTCGGAAGCGGCTTTTCCATCGCGGCGTTGTGCTCCTGACAGGCGCATGACGGTGAAGGGGGGAGTGAAAACGTCACCTTCGCCCCGGCCGGAAGTGCTGAGGTTACGTCAGGAGACTCGTGTGGTGAACGCTGCGTGTACGGAAGGGGGTGCGGCCCAGGCTGGGCCGCACCCCCTTCCGTCAGGGCCCTGACGTGTGGCTCGTCGGCTCCGTCGGGGCCGTCTCCGGCTCCTGCACCCGGCGCCGGCGGCGCCGCTTCAGCAGGGCCCACGGTCCCCTGGGTCCCGTCGGCAGCGCCGCCGTGACCTCCGTGCCCGCCTCGGAGGCCGCTTCGGCGGCGGCCCGGGCCACGGGCAGGAAGCCCTCGCGGCGGGAGACGTCCGGGCGCTCCTCCTCCTCCGGCCACAGGCCGAGCGCGGCGCAGAGCGTGGGGAGCACGGCCATCGCGGCCGTCGCGTAACCCTCGGCGGAGGGGTGGTAGTTGTCGGGCCCGAACAGCTCACGCGGGTTGGCCGCGAACTCGGGGCCCAGCAGGTCGCCCAGCGACACGGTGCGGCCGCCCTGCTCGACCACTCCGATCGTCTGGGCGGCCGCCAGCTGGCGGGAGGCGCGTCTGGCCAGCCAGCGCAGCGGCTGCTGCACCGGCTCGATCGTGCCGAGGTCCGGGCAGGTGCCGACGACCACCTCGGCGCCGGCGGTGCGCAGGCGCCGTACCGCCGACGAGAGGTGGCGCACCGAGCGGGTGGCCGGGATGCGATGGGTGACGTCGTTCGCGCCGACCATGATCACGCAGATGTCGGGGATCCGGCCCTGGTCCGCGAGGGCCAGCGTCACCTGGCGGTCCAGGTCGTCGGACATCGCGCCGGGCAGCGCGACGTTTCGCAGGTCGACCGGGCGTTCGGCGACCGCCGCGAGGCCCGAGGCGAGCAGCGCGCCCGGGGTCTGGCCGGCCCGGTGGACGCCCTGGCCGGCCGCGGTGGAGTCGCCCAGTATGGTCAGCCGCAGGGGCGGGCCGCCCGGGTTGTCGTACGTCCGTCCGTACCGCCCTTCCGCGTTCGGCACGTACGGCGTGGAGCCGTTGCCCACCTGGCGCCGGGCCAACTGCACCTCCGCCAGCACCAGGCCGACGGCCGCCGCACCGGCCAGGCCGATGCCACCACCGCCGTATGCCGCACCGGCCGCGATGCGCCGGGCCACCCTCGCCCTAGACATCCTGGTCATCCGTCGCCGCCACCTCCTCGCACCCGTACATCCACTCCTTGCCCCGAAGCGAGCCCCCGCCAATCTCAACGAGGAGTGAACGCCGGTGACGGACCGCGGCCGGCGCCCGGCGCGGGTGCGGCCGTCGCACGCGCGTTCCGGCCCGCCGGACCCCGCTCACCTGCGTGATCACCGGCTCCGCCGTTCCTGAGGCCCGATCAGCCGGGCAGGCCCTAGGCTGGCCGCATCACCCAGACCACTACTTCTGCGGCATCCGGAGACAACGGTGCAGTTCCACGACTCGATGATCAGTCTCGTCGGCAACACCCCGCTGGTGAGGCTCAACAACGTGACCAAGGGCATCAGGGCGACCGTCCTGGCCAAGGTCGAGTACTTCAACCCCGGCGGTTCCGTGAAGGACCGCATCGCGCTGCGCATGATCGAGGCCGCCGAGGACAGCGGCGCGCTCAAGCCCGGCGGCACGATCGTGGAGCCGACCAGCGGCAACACCGGGGTGGGGCTGGCGATCGTGGCGCAGCAGAAGGGGTACAAGTGCATCTTCGTCTGCCCGGACAAGGTGTCCACGGACAAGATCAACGTGCTGCGGGCGTACGGCGCCGAGGTCGTGGTCTGCCCGACGGCCGTCGCTCCCGAGCACCCCGACTCGTACTACAACGTCTCCGACCGGCTGGTGCGTGAGACGCCGGGCGCCTGGAAGCCGGACCAGTACTCCAACCCGCACAACCCGCTGTCCCACTACCACTCGACCGGCCCCGAGCTGTGGGAGCAGACCGAGGGGCGGATCACCCACTTCGTGGCCGGCGTCGGCACCGGCGGCACCATCTCCGGGACCGGCCGCTACCTGAAGGAGATCAGCGACGGCGCGGTCAAGGTGGTCGGCGCCGACCCCGAGGGCTCGGTGTACTCCGGCGGGTCCGGGCGGCCGTACCTCGTCGAGGGCGTCGGCGAGGACTTCTGGCCGACGGCCTACGACCGCACCGTCGCCGACGAGATCGTCGCCGTGTCCGACAAGGACTCCTTCCAGATGACCCGGCGCCTCGCCAAGGAGGAGGGCCTGCTGGTGGGCGGCTCCTGCGGCATGGCCGTGGTCGCGGCGCTGCGGGTGGCCGAGCGGCTCGGCGAGGACGACGTGGTGGTGGTGCTCCTCCCGGACAGCGGCCGCGGCTACCTCAGCAAGATCTTCAACGACGAGTGGATGGCCGACTACGGCTTCCTGGAGGACGCCGGCCCGAGCGCCCGCGTGGGCGACGTGCTCAGCGACAAGGCGGGCGGCGCCATCCCCTCCCTGGTCCACATGCACCCGGACGAGACGGTCGGACAGGCCATCGACGTGCTGCGCGAGTACGGCGTCTCGCAGATGCCGATCGTCAAGCCGGGCGCCGGGCACCCGGACGTGATGGCCGCCGAGGTCGTCGGCTCGGTCGTGGAACGGGAGCTGCTGGACGCGCTGTTCACCAAGAGCGCCTCGCTCGACGACCCGCTGGAGAAGCACATGTCGGCGCCGCTGCCGCAGGTCGGCTCCGGCGAGCCGGTCGCGGACCTGATGTCCGTGCTGGGTTCGGCGGACGCGGCGATCGTCCTCGTCGAGGGCAAGCCGACCGGTGTGGTCAGCCGGCAGGACCTGCTCGCCTTCCTCGCCAAGGGCGCGAAGTAGCGGCGAAGTGGCGGTGAACGGGCCGTGTCGGCGGCGAACGCACGATGACGTGCGCGTTTGTGGTCTTCTCGGAAGTGGTACGAGCGCGTCACGTCGTCGCAGCACCCGCTTAACACGGCTCCGGCACAGTGGTGGGTGTCGGCAGGGCGGGAGCGGCTCCCCGCCCCGGCCGGCCCGTACGGCGCCAGGGAACCTCCGGAGCGGCTCCCGGACCTCCATGGACGCCACGGACGCGCGCGTCCGGCCTGACCGGCCCGCGTCCTTCGCGGGGACCGCCGTCGTCCCGCCCCCCGGCAACGGGGGTGCGGCGGTCCCCGCGCACACCCTTCCCCCGGAGGTCAGTCCTCCCAGTCGCTGTCCTGCCCGGACCTGCGGCGCCGCCATCCGAACAGTCCCGGGTTGACCCGGGACGCCTGGAAGGCGTTGACGCCGACGATGCCGGCCCAGGCGACCAGCAGTCCGGGCAGGTCGGCCACGCCGCCGCCGATCGCGGACAGCGGCACCGCGAGCACCAGCGAGACGATCCCGAAGCCGAAGCGCTCGCCCCAGGAGTCCGTCGGCCTCGGGGACCGCGAGTCCCGGGCCGCGACCATCTGCTGCTCGGCCAATTGGCGCCGCACCCGGCGGTCCACGGCCCCGTCGATGCGCTGCTCGACCTTCTCCAGGAACGAGTCGACCAGCGCGGAGTCGTACTCCTCGCCCAGTTCCCTGCGCGCCTGCAGGGTGGCGTCGAGTTCCTTCTTCAGCTCGGTGTCCCGCGCGTCCATTCCGCTCATGCGCCTCACGGTAGGGAGCGCGGACGACGGCCGCACTGGGGTTAGCCCCCCTGTCGCGGGCGGGGTCAGCCGGTGGCCGCGAGGCCCTTGCGCGCCGCGTAGTCGTCGGCCACGTCCTGGGGGTCCTTCTTGTCCTTGTCGACCAGGCGGTTGAGCTCGGTGAGGTCGGCCGTCGTGAGGACGTTGCCGAGTTCGGCGAGCGCCTTGCGGACCGTGGCGTCGGCCTTGCGGTCGGCGACGAGGGGGACGACGTGCTGGCCGGGTATCAGGTTCTTGGGGTCGGTGAGCACCACCCAGCCGTTCTCCTTGATGTCCGTGTCGGTGGTGAAGAGGTTCGCCACGTCGACGTCACCCTTCTTCAGGGCGCCCTTGACCAGCGGCCCGGAGGAGTCGAGCGACTTGAACTCCTTGAACTCGACGCCGTAGACGTCCTTGAGGCCGACGGCCCCGACCTGCCGCTTCTTCACCTCCGGTGCGGCGCCGATGACCAGCTTGCCGTTGTGCCTGCGCAGGTCGGCCAGGGAGGCAAGCCCGTACTTCTCGGCCGTCTGCCGGGTGACCGCGAAGGCGTCGGAGTCCTCCGCCCTGCCGTACGGCAGCACCTGGAGGCCGGCCGGGAGGGCCATGGTGAGGGCGTTCTGCATCTCGCCCTCCTCGGTCGCCGTCGCCTTGGGGTCGACGTAGTGCAGGAGGGCGCCCTGGTACTCGGGGAGCAGGTCGATGTCGCCGCCGCGCAGGGCGGGGATGAGGATCTCGCGGGTGCCCAGGTTGGGGCGGACGGTGACCTCGACGCCGGCCGCCGAGAGCACCGCCGCGTACAGGTACCCGAGCACCTGGTTCTCGGTGAAGTTGGCGGTGCCGATGGTGAGGCCGCCCTTGCTGGAGCCGCCGCCCGGGCCCGCGGCGCCGCCCTCGCCTTCGAGGGAGGTGATGCCGCCGGAGCAGGCGGAGAGGGCGGTGACGGAGCCTGCTGCGAACAGGCCGCCGAGAAGCGTACGACGGTTCATGTCAGGGGTCCCTAAGCGGTGCGGTGTCGGAAGAGGGCGCGCTGGAGGGCGGACAGGGCGAGGTCGAGGGCGACGGCGATCAGGGCGACCAGCACCGCGCCGCCGAGCACCTGCACGAGGTCGCGCTGGGCGAGGCCGTCGAAGACGTACCGGCCGAGGCCGCCGAAGGAGACGTACGCGGCGATGGTCGCCGTGGCCACGACCTGGATGAGGGCCAGGCGCAGGCCGGTCATGATCAGCGGAAGGGCCAGCGGCAGCTCGACCTGGAGCAGCACCTGGTGTCCGCGCATGCCCTGGCCGCGGGCGGCGTCGCGGACGTCCGGATCCACCGCCGTCATCCCGGCGTAGGTGTTGGTGACGATCGCCGGGACCGCGAGGGCGACCAGGGCGACGTAGACCGGCCACATCGACAGGCCGCTGGCCAGGAAGACCAGCACGACCAGGCCGACGGTGGGCAGGGCGCGGCCGAAGGAGGCGAGGTTGATGGCGAGGAAGGCGCCCCGGCCGGTGTGGCCGATGAGCAGGCCCAGCGGGAGACCGATCGCCGCGGCGATGAGGGTGGCCAGGAGCGAGTACTGGAGGTGCTCGGCCAGGCGGTGGGCGATGCCGTCCGGGCCGGACCACTGCTCGCCGCTGGTCAGCCAGGAGCCGAGGTCGGTGAGGAGTTCGTACATCGTCAGGCTCGCCGCCTCGTCCATGGGGTGAGTACGTACTGGACGGCGACCAGCAGCGCGTCCGCCACGACCGCGAGCAGCAGCGTGAGGACCACGCCGGCGATCACCGGGGTCGGGAAGTTGCGCTGGAAGCCGTCGGTGAAGAGCTGGCCGAGGCCGCCGTCGCCGATGTAGGTGGCGACCGAGACCAGGGAGATCGACATGACCGTGGCGATGCGGACGCCCGCCATGATCACGGGCAGGGCCAGCGGGAGTTCGACCGTGAGGAGGGTGCGCAGTGGGCGGGTGCCCATCGCCCGCGCCGCCTCCTTGGTCTTCACCGGGACCGAGTCCAGGCCCTCGACCGTGTTCCGGAGCAGCACGACCAGGGTGTAGATCGTCAGGCCGATGACGGTGGTGGTGCGGGTGAGGCCGCTGACCGGGAGCAGCAGCACGAACACCGCGATCGAGGGGATGGTGAACAGGACGTTCGACATCCCGAGCAGGAAGCCGCGCAGCGGCCGTACCCGGTGCGCCACGACGGCCAGCGGGAGCGAGATCAGCAGGCCGAACAGGACCGCCGACAGGGCCGCCTGGAGGTGGGAGACGGTCAGGGCGGTGAGGTCGTCGGTGTGGTCGGATATCCACGACCAGTCGATGGTCATGCCGCCCGCACCTCGCCGTGGGCCCGGTTCGCGTGCTCGTGGATGTCGTCCCGGGACGTGACGCCGGTGAGGACGCCGTCCGCGTCGACGCGGGCGACGAGGCCGGTGGGGGAGGCGACCGACTCGTTGAGCGCGGACAGCAGCGAGTCCTCGTCCTTGAGCGGCCGCACGGGCAGGGTCGTGTCGTCCGCCGCCCAATGCAGCGGCCTGCGCGCCTCGTCGAGGGCGAGGGTCCAGGTGCCGCCCTCGGGGGCCCGGCCCTGCGGGACGGCCGCGAGGGTCCGGAGCGAGAGCAGCTTCAGGCCGCGCTCGGCGCCGAGGAAGTCCGCCACGAAGTCGTCGGCGGGGCGGGCGAGGAGTTCGGCGGGCGGGGCGCACTGCACGAGGTGGCCGCCGGTGCGGAAGATAGCGATCCGGTCGCCCAGGCGGACGGCCTCGTCGATGTCGTGGGTGACGAAGACGATGGTCTTGTTCAGCTCCCGCTGGAGGCGCAGCAGTTCCTGCTGGAGCTGGTTGCGGACCACCGGGTCGACCGCGCCGAACGGTTCGTCCATCAGCAGCACCGGCGGATCCGCGGCGAGCGCGCGGGCGACGCCGACGCGCTGCTGCTGGCCGCCGGAGAGCTGGTGGGGGTAGCGGCGGCCGGTCTCGGCGGGCAGGCCGACGGTCTCCAGCAGTTCGGCCGCCTTCGTCCGGGCCTTGCGCCGGCCCCAGCCGAGCAGCAGCGGGACGGTGGCGATGTTGTCCAGCACCGTGCGGTGCGGGAAGAGCCCCGACTGCTGGATGACGTAGCCGATGGAGCGGCGCAGTTCGGCGGCGTCCTGCTGCTGGACGTCCTTGCCGCCGACCCGGATGGTCCCGGCGGTCGGTTCGACCATCCGGTTGATCATCCTCAGGGTGGTCGTCTTGCCGCAACCGGAGGATCCGACGAGGACGGTCACGCCGCCTTCCGGCATCCGGAGGGTGAGGTCGTGGACTGCGGTGGTGCCGTTCGGGAAGCGCTTGTGGACCGCGTCGAACTGGATCATGAGATGTCCCTTGCCCGGCCTGTATAACGTCATGCAGAGTTCTTGGTGTCTGAATAGGTTGTCAATGCTCCGGCGGTAATCCGCGGTGGCGGATGGCCGGTAGGCAAGACGAGCTGTCCGGTTTGAGGAGGGTTTGCGCGTGATGTCGTCTCGGATCGTGGACGCCCCCGAGGGCGCGATGACCGCCCTCGTGGTGCTGGACGGACGCGGGATGGGCGTCGCCGACGTCGTCCGGCTCGCCGACGGGGCCGCGCGGCCGGTGCCGGGGACCGAGGCGATGAAGCGCGCGGAGGAGTCCTGGGACGCCGCCCGCATGATCGCCGCGACCGGGCGGGTCTACGGCCGCTCCACCGGGGTCGGCGCCAACCGGAACGAAGACGTCCCCACCGAGGCCGCCGCCGCGCACGGGTTGCGGCTGCTGCGCAGTCACGCCGGCGCCATCGGCGAGGAACTGCCCGCGCGCCAGGTGCGGGCGATGCTCGCCGTGCGGGCAAACCAGTTGCTCGCGGGCGGCGCCGGGCTGCGTCCCTCCGTCGTCACCGCGCTGTGCGAGGCACTGGAGGCCGGGGCGCACCCGCAGGTCAACGAGTTCGGCTCGGTCGGCACCGGCGACATCGCCGCGCTGGCCCAGATGGGACTCGCGCTGGCCGGCGAACACCCCTGGCGGGGCACGGGCGGCGCCCCCCAGCCGCAGCCGCTGGACAACAACGACGCCCTCGCGCTGATCAGCAGCAACGCCCTCACCCTCGGCCAGGCGGCGCTCGCCCTGCACGAACTGCGCGGCCTGCTCGCCGCCACCCAGGTCGTCGCCGCGCTGTCCCTGCTGGCCGTCGACGGCTCGCACGAGGCGTACGCCGCCCCTGTGCACACCGCCCGCCCGCACCGGGGCTCGGCCGACGTCGCCCGCCGGATGCGGCAGCTGATCGGCGCCGCCGACCGGCCGCACCCGCCGCTCGGCCGGCTCCAGGACCCCTACGGCTTCCGCTGCCTGCCGCAGATCCACGGCCCCGCCCAGGACGCCGCCGACGCCCTGGAGGACGTCCTCACCGTCGAGATCAACGCGGCCGCCGAGAACCCGCTGATCTCCCCCGAGGACATGGCGGCCTACCACCACGGCGGCTTCTACCAGGCCCAACTCGCCCTCGCCCTGGACCACTTCCGGCTGGCCATAACCCAGGTGGCGCGCCTGTCCACGTCCCGGCTGTCGACGCTCAACGAGCCCGCCTACACCCGGCTGCGCCCCTTCCTCGCCGACCACGAGGCCGCCTCCTCCGGCGTGATGATCCTGGAGTACGCCGCCGGGGCCGCCCTCGGTGATCTGCGGGCCTTCTCCGCGCCCGCTTCGCTCGGCCACGCTGTACTCTCCCGGGGCGTCGAGGAACAGGCCAGTTTCGCCTCGCTCGCCGCACGTCAGACACTGCGCCTCGGCGACGCGTACCGTCTGGTCGTCGGCTGCGAACTCGTCGCCGCCGTCCGGGCGTTGCGCCAGCGCGGACTGCGCCCCGAACCGGACCTGCCGGCCGGCCGGGCGCTGGAGCTCGCCGAGTCGGTGCTGGACGCGGACCCGGCCGACCGGCCGCTCACGCACGACGTGACGGCGGCGGCCGGGCTGCTGAGCCGGTTCACGGACATCTGGAGGGGGAGTACGTCATGACCGGCGACACGAACACGGGAGTGCCGGACAGCCCGGCCGCACGGCTGCAGGCGCTGTTCGAGGGGCACCGGCTGACGCCGACCCAGCGGCGCATCGCGCACAGCATGGTGCGGCGCGCCGCCGACGTGCCGTTCCTGTCCAGCGTGGAGCTGGCCGAACTCGCCGGGGTCAGCCAGCCCTCGGTCACCCGCTTCGCCGTCGCCCTCGGTTTCGACGGCTACCCCGCGCTGCGCCGGCACCTGCGCGAGGTCGCGCCCGCCGAACAACCGGCCGACGCGGCCTCGTACAACGAGTACCAGCAGGCCGTCGAGGCCGAGATCGAGAACCTCAGGCACCTCGCCGAACTGCTCGCCGATCCCCGGCCCGTGCACGCGGCCGGGCGGCTGCTGGCCGCCTCCCGTCCGCTGCCGGTGCTGGGACTGCGCGCGGCGGCCTCCCAGGCGTACGGCTTCGCCTACTTCGCCGCCAAGGTCCATCCCGACGTCCGGCTGCTCCACGAGGGCGGCACGATGATCCACGACCGGATCGACGGGACCGTACGGGCGGGCGCCTCGGCGCTGCTCTGCTTCGCGCTGCCCCGGCATCCACGGGAGGTCGTGGACACGCTGGCCTACGCCAAGGAGGCCGGGCTGACCGTGGTGACCGTCGCCGACTCGGCGTTCGCGCCCGTCGCCAAGGTGTCCGACCTGCTGCTGCCCGCCGCCGTCGGCACGGGGCTCGCCTTCGACACGGCGTGCGCGCCCATGCTGCTGGGGCGGGTGCTGCTGGAGGCGATGTGCGACGACCTCCCGGACGCGCAGGCGCGCCTGGAGGAGTTCGACGCGCGGGCGGTGGCGCGGGGGCTGTTCGTGGAGTGAGCGGGCGGCCCCGCCCGCCGTCGCTCACTGCTTCTCGGACTCGTCTCAGCTTCCCTCGCCAGCCTGCCCGTTCCCGGAACGGGGCACGACAGGGGACAGGCGGGACGGGAGGCGGGACATGGTGCGCGCAGAACGCGGAGGGCGGGGCGAACGCGGAGAACGCGGAGAACACGGAGAACACGGAGGCGTGGGTCCGGCCCGGGTGGCCTGCGTCGTGCGGGCGGGGGCCGCGCTCTTCGTCCTCGCCGTGGCCCTCGTGGCCGGCACCCGCCGCGCGCGGTACACCGCCCTCGCCCGCGACGCCGCCCGCGCCGCCAGGCACGACGTCCTCCAGGACCGCGCTGTGACCGTG
This sequence comes from Streptomyces sp. NPDC089424, assembly GCF_044749345.1. NCBI lineage: Bacteria > Bacillati > Actinomycetota > Actinomycetes > Kitasatosporales > Streptomycetaceae > Streptomyces > Streptomyces sp. NPDC089424. Next base: position 73,417 of record NZ_JBIVHU010000011.1, on the reverse strand, counting down.
CGCAACTGGCGGCGCGCCCGCCGGGTGCGGTGCGGGCCTGTGGCTGAAGGCGGCCTGGCTCGGGCGGCGCGAACGCGCCGGCGAGACGCTGCTGTGGGTGCCCGTCGACCGGCTGCGCGGCGGCGGCCGCCCGGCCGGCAAGGCGGTCGAGGCGTACCGCGGTACGGGTGTCGCGGCGGGCGACGCGGCACCTGGTGGGTCGCGTCGCCGTACCGCCACGCCGGTCTGAGCCGTGGCTCAGACCTCGAGGTCCTCCTCGATCCGCCGCAACTGGTGGCGGGCCATCGCCAGGTTGGAGCGCTTGGCGTCCAGCACGAGGTAGAGGAAGAGCCCGTTGCCGCTGCGGCCGCTCAGCAGGCGGATCAGGTGGTACTGGTCCGACAGCGTGATCAGGATGTCCTCGATCTGACCCTTGAGCCCGAGGTGCTCCATGGTGCGCATCTTGGCGCGGACCACGTCCGTGTTGCCGGCGGCGGCGACGTTCAGGTCGAAGGTCTTGCCGCCGCCCATCGTGCCCAGCGCCATGCCGGTGGTGTAGTCGACGAGGGCGACTCCGGTGGCGCCCTCGATCGAGGCGAGGGCTTCCTTCAGGGTGGTCTCGGTGTTCGCCATGGTGGTGGTGTTTCCTCTCAACTTTCCGTGGTGGTGGATGTGTTCGTGGGGGTGCGGGGAGTCCGGCGGACGGGCTTCTGGCGCGTCGTGGGGGCCGTCTCCGGTTTCACGGGCAGTACGGGCGGGGCCGGTGGCAGGGCGTCGACGAGCTCGCCGATGCGGGCTCCGGTGCGGCGGCCCTCCAGGTGCAGCCGGCCGACGTTGACACGATCCTCGGCGAGCAGCGTCAGTACGGCGGTGTCGCCCGCGGCGTACGTCGCCACATAGCCGCGCATGCCGCGCACCAGCAGCTCGCGCAGTTCGCCCCGGCCGGTCGCGTCCGTGATCCGTACCGCGACGCCGAGCGCGGCGGCGGTCAGCGCGGCGAGGCCCTCCGGCTCGACGCCGGGGGTGTCGTGCGCGATGACCAGGCCGTCCACGCTGGCGGCGAGGGCGCCGGTCAGCTGGGGGACGCGGGCTCTGAGCCGGTGCAGTTCGTCGAGGATCGGGGGTTCCACCGCCATCAGGGCTCTCCTCTCGGCGGGCGGGCGAGGCGGTTGCCGCGGCGTCGCTTGTCGTGGTGCGAGCTGTCCTTGCGCGGGCTGTCCCTGCGCGGGCTGTCCCTGCGCGGACAGTCGCGGTTGCTGCCGTTCAAAGGGCCTCCAGCGCATCCCTGACCCTTTTCAGCAGTGCGATGTCGGGGTGGTCGAGGGTGCCCGGCCCGAGCGAGGTGCCGGGCAGCGTGCCGCCGGGGGTGCGAGGCGTGAGCGCGTCGGCTGGTGCGGGGCCGACGGGGGGAACGGGAGCGGCGTGGCCGAGGGCGGCGGGGTCGTCGGCGGCTGGATGTCCGAGGGCGCCGGGGTCGTCTGGGACCGGGTGTTCTGTGCCGGTGGGGGCGGCCGGGGCCGCGTGCGCGGGCCGGGGGCGGCCTTTTGCGCCCGGCGGGCGCGTGCGCGGTGCCACCAGACCGGCCGCCGCCAGCCGGCGTATGGACACCAGGGTGTGGAAGGCCGGTCTGCCCAGGTCGCGGGCTATGTCCGTGGCCGTGCGCAGTCCGTCCACGCGGGCCAGCACCGCGCTCTGCCGGGGCGGGACCGCCGGGGCGGCGGCGGTGTCGAGGCGTTCCAGGGGCGCGCTGTCGGTCGCCGGGTCCGGCCAGATGCGGTGCAGCAGGGCGCGGCGGCGCAGCGTCTCCTGCTCCACGGAGCCGACCGGCACCGGGTGCACCGAACCGAGCCAGTGCGTGGGGCCGTACCGGAAGCGCCCCGGGGTGCTGCTGGGCGCGAGGGCGAAGTAGGCGGCGTCGTAGAGCGCGCTCAGATGGCACAGCTCCAGCGCGCCCGGCGCGAGCCGCCCGCCGTCCAGGAGGGCCCGGTCGGCGCCCCGCGGCTCGTCGGCCCGCTCGACGGCGTCCTGCCAGTCCCGGGCGTCCAGGGTGCCGTGCGCCGTGAGGAGGATGTCGAGGCCCGGCGCGTACGGGCTCTCGGCGTGCACCACCCGGCCCTCGGCGAGGTACAGGGTGCCGCTCGCGCGGACCAGGACGCCGGTGGCGTGCTCGGCGGCCAGCCGGGTCAGCATCGGGGAGACGCCACCGGTCCGGTGCCGGGCCACCTTGTCCCGTATCGGCAGTCTGGGAGGCGGTGTGGTGCCGACCATCGTCATCCCAGCACCAGCCGTCCGGCCATCTCGCCCAGCCGGATCCGGGCCAGCGCGAGGTTGCCGTCCGCCCGGCCGAGCCACAGATGCAGGAACACGCTGCTGTCGAACGACGTCCGCACGAACCGCAGCACGTGGTAGCTGTCCCGGTTGCTGAGGATCAGGTCCTCGACCGGGGGGTCGGCGGCGTCCGGCGCGTCCTCGCCGGCGCCGCCGCCGGCCGGCGCGAACGCCCGCTGCTCGGCGGCCAGCCGGGCCAGCTCCGCGGCCTCGGCGGCCGCCGCCTCGTGGTCACCGCCCGGCGCCTCGCCGACGGTGCCCAGTGCCAGTCCGCTCGTCCAGTCGACCAGCGCGGCCCCCCGGGCGCCGGGCAGCCGCATGGCTTCCAGTAAGCACTCGTCGATTCCGGGCACCCTGGACTCCCCTCCTGCCTGGGTTCGGCTGAGTGACCCAGAGACTACGCAACGTGTGTGCGGCAGGTGAGCGTTCTGGCATTTTCCGGTGGAACATGCGACGAGTGGCTAGTGTGGGTCAACTGTCGCCGTTTCCGGGCAAGTTGATCACTCCTTCGCGGGCGCCGGAAGCGCGCTCAGCGTGCCCGCGTGCGCCCCGCCCGACTCGGCCACGATCTCGTCGAGCGGCTGGGGAGTGCGCACGGTCGCGAAGGACACGCCCCCCGCGCCGTCCGGCACGAAACCGTAGACGCCCGGCCGGGCCAGGGAGTTGTACGCGTAGTGGTGGGCGAAGTAGTACGCGCCCGTGTCGAGCGCCGCCGCGTAGTCCCCCTGCTCCAGCAGCGGCAGCTCGCGGCCCTCGGCCAGCAGATCGCCCGCGAAACACGCCGGTCCCGCCACGTCCTGCGGCACGGCCGTCCCCTCCTTGGGGCGCCCCTTGCCGTCGTACGCGGCGATCCGCAGCGGCCACAGCTCCGGCGCGTACACCGTCCGCGTGGCCACCTGCACGCCCGCGTGCGTCACCGCCACCGGGCGGCCGCCCGCGCTCTTGGCGTACTCCACCCGCGCCACCACCGTCCCGTGCTTGGCCAGCAGCGACCGCCCGAACTCCGTCACCAGCCCGTACCGGCCGTCGAACAGCCCCGGCACCGCCTCCTTCAGTGTCCGCGCGTACTGCGCGTACGTGGGAGTCGTGACCTCCGAGGCGAAGTTCACCGGCAGTCCGCCGCCGATGTCGAGCGTGTCGACCTGGGGCCGCCCGATCCGCCGGTTGATCTCCTCCGCCAGCGCGTACGTCGCCGCCACGCCCTCGGCCATCCGGGACAGCGCGATGCCCTGCGACCCGGTGTGCGCGTGCAGCCGGGTCAGCCAGGGACGCTCGGCGTACGCCCGTATCACCCACTCGCGGGCCCCCTCGTCCCGCAGCGCCACGCCGAACTTGGAGGTCGCCGTGGCCGTGGAGAGCGCCTCGATGGAACCGCCGCCGACCTGCGGGTTCACCCGGAGCCCGAGAGGGGAGCGGCTCGGCGCGGACCGCATCAGGGCGTCGAGGCGGTCCAGCTCCTGCGGGTTGTCCGCGTTGACGGCGACGCCCAGGGCCAGCGCCTCCCGAAGTTCCGCCGGGGTCTTGGCGGGCGAGTCCAGCACCGTCCGCTCCGGCGTCACGCCGGCGGCCCGGGCCAGCGCCAGCTCGCCGGGGCTCGCCACCTCAGCGCCGACGCCCTCGTCGCGGAGCAGCCGCAACACCGGGACCAGTGGGGACGCCTTCACCGCGAAGGCGTGCAGCACGGGCGTGCCGGGTGCCACCACGGCGTCGAACGCCGCCCGCAGCTCCGCCGCCGACTCCCGGATGCCGGTGACGTCGAGCAGTCCGGCGAGAGGGGCGTCGGGCCCCAGCAGCCCCTGCTCCACGGCGGCCCGTACCGCCTCGTCGCGTCGCATCGACCGCTCCCGGCCCGCCTGGGCCTCCTGGGTGTCGTCCATGTGTTCCCCCGTCTCCTCGGTCGTCCTGTCGCTTCGCCGCTGCGCGTGGTCCATACATCCAGCCAAACATCCGTCCCGGCGCCGTGTCGGGCCACCCCCTATTGACTAGCTCTATTCATGTCGCCAGGATGTGAATAACGGCAGCACATTCCGCAGGGAGCTCCGAGCGAGCAGTCACCCAGGAGGCAGACCATGTCAGGACCCCGCCCCGTCCGAGCGCCGCGCGGTACGCAGCCGAGCGCCCTGGGCTGGCAGCAGGAAGCCGCCCTGCGGATGCTGCAGAACAACCTCGACCCGGAGGTCGCCGAGCACCCCGACAAGCTCGTCGTCTACGGCGGCACCGGCAAGGCGGCCCGTGACTGGCGGTCCTTCGACGCGATGGTCCGCACCCTCCAGGGGCTGAAGCAGGACGAGACGATGCTGGTCCAGTCCGGCCGCCCCGTCGGTGTCATGCAGACCCACGAGTGGGCGCCCCGGGTCCTCATCGCCAACTCCAACCTCGTCGGCGACTGGGCCAACTGGGAGGAGTTCCGCCGCCTGGAGGCCCTCGGCCTGACCATGTACGGGCAGATGACCGCCGGTTCCTGGATCTACATCGGCACCCAGGGCATCCTCCAGGGCACCTACGAGACCTTCGCCGCCGTCGCCGCGAAGAAGTTCGGCGGCACGCTCGCCGGGACGATCACCCTCACCGCCGGGCTCGGCGGCATGGGCGGCGCCCAGCCGCTCGCCGTGACCATGAACGACGGCGTCGCGATCTGCATCGACTGCGACCCGCGGGCCATCGACCGGCGCATCGAGCACCGCTACCTCGACGTCCGGGCCGACTCCCTCGACCACGCCCTCCAGCTCGCCACCGAGGCCCGCGACGCCCGCCGCCCGCTGTCCGTCGGCGTCCTCGGCAACGCCGCCGAACTCGTCCCGCAGCTGCTCGCCATGGGCGCCCCGATCGACATCGTCACCGACCAGACCTCGGCGCACGACCCGCTGGCGTACCTGCCGGTCGGCGTCGCCTTCGACGAGATGGCGGCCTACGCGGCCAAGGACCCGGCCGGCTTCACGACGCGGGCCCGCGAGTCCATGGCCCGGCACGTCGAGGCGATGGTGGGCTTCATGGACGCCGGCGCCGAGGTGTTCGACTACGGCAACTCCATCCGCGGCGAGGCCCGGCTCGCCGGATACGACCGGGCCTTCGCCTTCCCCGGCTTCGTCCCCGCCTACATCCGCCCGCTGTTCTGCGAGGGCAAGGGCCCCTTCCGCTGGGCGGCCCTGTCCGGCGACCCGGCCGACATCGCCAGGACCGACAAGGCGATCCTCGACCTCTTCCCCGAGAACGAGTCCCTCGCCCGCTGGATCAAGATGGCCGGCGAGCGGGTCCACTTCCAGGGCCTGCCCGCCCGGATCTGCTGGCTCGGCTACGGGGAGCGGGACAAGGCCGGAGAGCGGTTCAACGACATGGTGGCGAGCGGGGAGCTGGCCGCGCCGATCGTCATCGGGCGCGACCACCTCGACTGCGGCTCCGTCGCCTCCCCCTACCGCGAGACCGAGGCGATGCTCGACGGCTCCGACGCGATCGCCGACTGGCCGCTGCTGAACGCCATGGTGAACGTGGCGTCGGGCGCCTCCTGGGTCTCCCTGCACCACGGCGGTGGCGTCGGCATGGGCCGCTCGATCCACGCCGGCCAGGTGACGGTGGCAGACGGCACGGCGCTGGCCGGCGAGAAGATCCGGCGCGTCCTCACCAACGATCCCGGGATGGGCGTCATCCGGCACGTCGACGCGGGCTACGACATCGCCGAGTCGGTGGCCTCCGACCGGGGCGTGCGGGTCCCGATGCGCGAGGGTGACCAGGCGTGACGCGCACCGAGGACGGCCAGGCGGACGGCACGGCCGCCGCCCGGCACGGCGCCTCCTTCCACGAGATGTGGCGGGAACTGCTCCCCGTCGGACGGCACCCCGGCACCCGCGGCTACCGCCGCTTCGCCTGGACCGGGGCCGACGCCGAGTGCCGGGACTGGTTCCGGGCGCAGGCCGAGGCGCGGGGGCTGCGCTACGAGCTGGACCGCAACGGCAACCAGTGGGCCTGGCTCGGGGACCCCGCCCAGGGGGACGCCGTCGTCACCGGGTCGCACCTCGACTCCGTGCCCGACGGCGGGGCCTTCGACGGGCCCCTCGGGGTCGTGTCGTCGTTCGCCGCGCTCGACGAACTCCGCGGCCGCGGGGTGCGCTTCGCCAGGCCCCTGGGCGTCGTCAACTTCGGTGACGAGGAGGGCGCCCGCTTCGGGCTGGCCTGCGTCGGCTCCCGGCTCGCAGCCGGACAGCTCACCGTCGAGCAGGCGCACCGTCTGACCGACGGCGAGGGGACCACGCTGCCGCAGGCCATGGAGGCCGCCGGGTACGACCCCGACGCCATCGGACCGGACCCGGAGCGGCTCGCCCGCATCGGTGCCTTCGTCGAGCTGCACGTCGAACAGGGCCGCGCCCTGGACCTGTCCGGCGACCGGGTGGGCATCGCCAGCGCCATCTGGCCGCACGGCCGCTGGCGGTTCGACTTCCGGGGCGAGGCCAACCACGCCGGCACCACCCGGCTCGTGGACCGGCGCGACCCGATGCTGCCGTACGCCGAGACCGTCCTCGCCGCCCGCCGCGAGGCCCACCTCGCACAGGCCGTCGCGACCTTCGGCAAGATCGCCGTCGAGCCCAACGGTGTCAACGCCGTGCCGTCCCTGGTGCGCGGCTGGCTCGACTCCCGCGCCGCCGAGCAGGAGACCCTCGACACCGTCGTGACCGGCATCGAGCGGGCGGCCCGCGAGTACGCCGACGCGCACGGCGTCGATCTGGACGTCGTACGCGAGTCGTTCACCCCGGTCGTCGAGTTCGACCACGCGCTGCGTGACGAACTCGCCCGCATCCTCGGCAAGGACGCCGGCCTCACGGTGCCGGTCCTCGGCACCGGCGCCGGACACGACGCCGGAATCCTGTCCGGGACGATCCCGACCGCCATGCTGTTCGTGCGCAACCCCACCGGTGTCTCGCACTCCCCGGCCGAGTTCGCCGCCGAGGACGACTGCGTGGCCGGAGTGAGCGCACTCGCCGACGTACTGGAAGGGCTGGCCCGCGCGTGACACGGACGTACTGGCTGGAGCACGCCTGGCTCGGCACCCACGTCGAGCCGGGCGTCGCCGTCGACACGAAGGACGGCCGGATCACCGCCGTCCACCAGGACACCGGGACCCCGCCGCCCGGCGCGGAGATCCTGCGCGGGCTCACCCTCCCCGGCCTCGCCAACGCCCACAGCCACGCCTTCCACCGCGCCCTGCGCGGCGTCGTGCAGGTCGGCTCCGGGACCTTCTGGACCTGGCGCGAGGTCATGTACGCCACCGCCGACCGGCTCACCCCGGACACCTACCACGCGCTGGCCAGGGCGGCGTACGCCGAGATGGCCCTCGCGGGGATCACGGCCGTCGGCGAGTTCCACTACGTCCACCACGCCCACGGCGGCACCCCCTACGCCGACCCCAACGCCATGGGTGAGGCGCTCGTCGCGGCGGCCGCCGAGGCCGGGATCCGCATCACCCTCCTCGACACCTGCTACCTCTCCGCCGGCTTCGGGCAGCCGCCCAACGCACACCAGCTCCGTTTCTCCGATCGGACGGCGCAGGAGTGGGCCGAACGCTGTGCACTTCTCAAGGAACGGGATCACGCACGGATCGGCGCGGCGATCCACTCCGTACGGGCCGTGCCCGCCGACCAGTTGGCGACCGTCGCCCGGTGGGCCGAGGAGCGGCGGGCCCCGCTGCATGTGCACCTGTCCGAGCAGACCGCGGAGAACGACGCCAGCCGGCGGGCGCACGGCCGCACCCCCACCCAGCTCCTCGCCGACCACGGCGTGCTCGGCCCCCGCACCACGGGCGTCCACAACACGCACCTCACCGACGAGGACATCGCCCTGATCGGCGGCAGCGGCACCGGCACCTGCATGTGCCCCACCACCGAGCGCGATCTCGCCGACGGCATCGGCCCGGCCGTGGCCCTCCAGAGGGCGGGCTCCCCCCTCAGCCTCGGCTCCGACAGCCACGCCGTCGTCGACCTGCTCGAAGAGGCGCGCGCGATGGAGCTGAACGAGCGGCTGCGCACCCGCACCCGCGGCCACTGGACGGCCGCCGCCCTGCTGCGGGCCGCGTCGGCGGACGGGCATGCCGCGCTCGGCTGGGCGGACGCGGGCACCCTGGAGCCCGGCGCGCTCGCCGACTTCACGACGGTCGCGCTCGACTCGGTCAGAACCGCGGGGCCGCTGCCCAGGCTCGGCGCCGAGACGGCCGTATTCGCCGCGACGGCAGCGGACGTGCGCCATACCGTCGTGGGCGGGCGGCATGTCGTACGCGACGGGGCGCACACCCTCGTACCCGATGTGCCGCAGGCACTCGCGCGGGCCGTCGACGCCCTGCGTGCCTGACGACCGCCGAACCGAGCCCCCACGAGGACGCCATGAACAGCAGCACCAGCGCCACTCCCGGCGCCACCCCCGGCACCGCTTCGCGGACCAGTCCCAGCGCCACCCCCGGCACGACCACCGCCATCACCAACATCGCCGCACTGGTCACCAACGACCCCTCCCTCGGTGACGGTTCCCCTCTGGGCCTGATCCGGGACGCGGCCGTCGTCATCGACGGCGACCGCGTCGTGTGGACCGGTGAATCAAGCAAAGCACCCGCCACTGACAACCGGGTTGACGCCGGCGGCCGCGCGGTGATCCCCGGCTTCGTCGACTCGCACTCCCACCTGGTGTTCGCGGGCGACCGCACCGAGGAGTTCAACGCCCGTATGTCGGGCCGCGCGTACAGCGCGGGCGGCATCAGGACCACGGTCGCCGCCACCCGCGCCGCGACCGACGCCGCGCTGGAGGCCAACCTCACCCGGCACCTCGCCGAAGCCCTCCGCCAGGGCACCACGACCTTCGAGACCAAGTCGGGCTACGGCCTCACCGTCGAGGACGAGTCCCGGGCCCTGCACATCGCCGCCGCCCACACCGACGAGGTCACCTACCTCGGCGCCCACATCGTCTCCCCCGACTACGCCGAGGACCCGGCGGCCTACGTCGCCCTCGTCACCGGCGAGATGCTGGACGCCTGCGCCCCGTACGCCCGGTGGATCGACGTCTTCTGCGAGAAGGGCGCCTTCGACGGCGACCAGGCCCGCGCGATCCTCACGGCGGGCAAGGCCAAGGGCCTGCACCCGCGCGTCCACGCCAACCAGCTGACCTACGGCCCCGGCGTCCAGCTCGCCGTCGAACTCGACGCCGCCAGCGCCGACCACTGCACCCACCTCACCGACGCGGACGTCGACGCGCTCGCCGGCGGCTCCACCGTCGCCACGCTGCTGCCCGGCGCCGAGTTCTCCACGCGCGCCGAGTGGCCCGACGCCCGCCGGCTCCTCGACGCGGGCGTCACCGTGGCGCTGTCCACGGACTGCAACCCGGGCTCGTCGTACACCTCGTCGGTGCCGTTCTGCGTCGCGCTCGCCGTGCGGGACATGGGGATGACCCCGGACGAGGCGCTCTGGTCCGCCACGGCGGGCGGCGCCCGGGCCCTGCGCCGCGACGACGTCGGCCGGCTGAGCCCCGGCGCCCACGCCGACCTCGCCGTGCTCGATGCCCCGAGCCATGTGCACCTGGCCTACCGGCCGGGGGTCCCTCTGGTGACCGAGGTGTGGCGGCGCGGCGTACGCGTGGCCTGACGCCCGCTCAGGCCGCTCCCGCCCGCCACCGCTGGGCGGGGGTCCCGTCGGTGTCGTCCAGCCACCGGAACCCGAGCCCGCCCTCGCCGTCCGGCGTCACCGCCGTGCCCGGGTCGACGGCGGGCCGGATGAGCCCGGCGTCGTCGACCGCGAACATGAGGTTCTCCGCGTTCCTGCCCTCCACGGACGAGCAGGTCCAGATGCCCACGCCCCGGTCGGTGGAGCCCCGGCTGTCCAGGCAGAAGTCCGGGTCGGCGGCCGACTGGAGCACGCCCCGGCCGTCGTCGACCCGCCAGCGCTGGGTGGCGGCGCCCGAGCAGGGGGCCGTGACGACGTCCACGCCCTTGTCCAGGTCGCCGTCCCGGATGTCCAGGCACAGCCCCGAGGCGACGTTGACGACCTGCGCGTAGGCGCTGCCCGGCGGGTGTACGGGCGGCGGCGCGGTCACGGACGGCTTCGGGGGGTGGGTGGCGCGGGACGGGGAGGGACTCGCCGTCGGGGAAGCGGACGCGGACGGCTTCGGGGACTTCGAGGGCTCCGACGGCGTGGCCGAGGGCGACGCGGGGGTTCCCGGCACGGTCGCCGTCACCGTCACCGCGGGCGGCGGCGTGGCGCCGACCTGCTGCGAGGCGTTCCCGCCGGGGGAGTCGGCCGGGGAGAGCAGGAAGAACAGCAGCGGAGCGAGGGCCACCCCCAGCCCCGCCGAGGTCAGCGCGACCCGCCGGGACGGCGCCCAGGCCCGCTCCCGCGCGGCACGGCCGTCCGCGCCCGGTGCGCCCGCAAGCCGCGTCGCGTGCCCGGCGTCCGGTGCGCCGCCGGTCCGCGCCGCGTATGCCGCGCCCGCCCACGGCATCAACCCCTCCGCAAGCGCGGTGCGGGGCGTGTCGCGCAGGGCGGTCAGTTCCTCATGGGCGGTCGTGCAGTGCGGGCAGTGCGTCATGTGGGCGGCCAGGTCGGGACTGTGCCGGGGCGACCGCGGCCGTACCGACTCCTCGATCAGCCGCCGGAAGTCCTGGCAGTCCGGGTCGTCGGAGGCGGCCAGCCGGGAACGCAGCAGGGACCGGCCGAGCGCGCCCAGCGCGGGCTCGGTGCCGTACGTCACGTCCTCGCGGGTGATGCCGAGCAGAACGGCGGTCCGCTCGGCGCTCTCCCGCTCCACAAGGCTGTACCAGATCAGGCCGCGGGTGCGTTCGGGCAGCGTCCGGTAGGCGCCGAGCATGGGCGGCAGGGGCCCGTCGGGTCCGGCCGTGTTGAGGACGAGCAGCAGTCCCGCGTCGAGTGCCGCCGAGCGGTCGCCCTCGGCCCAGCTCGCGGCCACCCGGCCGGTCAGCAGCAGGAGTTGGTGCCGCCACGGGGCGGCCGGATCGGTGCCGCGTGCCGTCCTGCGGGCCGCCAGGGTGAAGGCCTGCGCCGCCAGTTGGCGGGCCGCCGCGTCGCCGGTGGTGCACAGCCGGGCGTAGGTGAGGACCGGCGCCTGGTGACGGGCGCGCAGTTCCTGGAGCGCGGGGTAGGCGGCGGCCGTGCCGGCGCGCAGCAGTTCGGTCAGCCGCGCGTCGGACGCGTCGGAGTGCGCCTCGTGCGCCGCGTCGTTGTCGGTCCCCTCGGGCCGGGCCATCCACCCGCCTCCTCGCGTTCCCGCCGGAGCCGGCCAAGTCACTGACGTACCGGCCAGTTTGGAGGTTGACCATAGTGGTGGAGCGAGGCCTGTGGGGAAAGGTGTTACCGAGGGTAATGAGGTGGCTGGCGCGGTGGAGTCGCACAGGCGCGTCCGGCGCCCGAAGGCGCCGGACGGAAAGCCTGTGGGTGGGCCGGTCTCAGTCCTCGACCGTCAGCCCCTTGCGCAGCCGCCCCAGCGTCCGGGACAGCAGCCGCGACACGTGCATCTGCGAGATGCCCAGTTCCTCGCCGATCTCGGACTGGGTCATGTTGGCGACGAAACGCAGGGACAGGATCTTCCGGTCCCGGTGCGGGAGTTCCGCGATCAGCGGCCGCAGGGACTCGACGTACTCGATGCCCTCGATGCCGTGGTCCTCGTACCCGATGCGGTCCGCGAGGGCGCCCTCGCCGTCGTCCTCCTCGGGCTGCGCGTCCAGCGAGGAGGCGGTGTAGGCGTTGGAGGCGGCCATGCCCTCGACGACCTCGTCGCGGGAGAGCCCGAGCCGCTCGGCCAGTTCCGCCACCGTGGGCGCGCGGTCGAGCTGCTGGGCCAGCTCGTCGCCGGCCTTGGCCAGGTCGAGCCGGAGCTCCTGCAGCCGGCGCGGGACGCGCACGGACCACGAGGTGTCACGGAAGAAGCGCTTGATCTCGCCGATGATGGTTGGCATGGCGAAGGTGGGGAACTCGACGCCCCGGCTGAGTTCGAAGCGGTCGATCGCCTTGATGAGGCCGATGGTGCCGACCTGGATGATGTCCTCCATCGGCTCGCTGCGGGAGCGGAACCGGGAGGCGGCGAACTTGACCAGCGCGAGGTTGAGTTCGACGAGCGTGTTGCGCACGTAGGAGTACTCGTGCGTGCCTTCCTCGAGCGATTCCAGCCGCTCGAAGAGGGTCTTGGACAGGGCCCGCGCATCCACGGGACCGACCTCGTCGTACGGGGGGATCTCCGGAAGTCCGGCCAGTACGTCGTCCTGGACGCCGAGGGCGTCCTCCTGGACGGCGAACGTCTCGCTGTCCGGTGCGATGGGATCCAGATGTTCCGAAGGGAGTGTCGACGTCGCCGTCCGGGTATGCGATGCGTCGAGCCGGGGTGACATGATGTCCTCCATCGTTCTCGGCATATGGCTGCCGAAGCCAGTTACGTGCACTGCGGTGTGCGGCGCCTCCAAAGCCGGCCGTGTCGGTTTACGTGTCTCTACTAGCCCTACCCGCTTTGCCGAACGCTTCGCAAGTGCGTTCTGTGTGTATATGTCCGTTTCTGGGCGGATGTTCGGCTGTCGAAGGGCGTAGGGAAGGCGTAGTGTTCGTGGGCGACAGTCAGCAGCCACGACCTCGGGAGAGAGAGACGGCATGGACCACGGGACGGTCGGCAGCGCACAGTCGGGCCGGCTTCTGGTGGAGGTGCGGGAAGAGGGTTCCAGTGCCGTGGTGACACCGGCGGGTGAGCTCGATCACCACACCGCCGACCTGTTGCGCGAACCACTGGACGCGTGCCTCGCCAAGGGTTTCAGCCGTTTGGTCGTCGACTGCTCACGGCTGGAGTTCTGCGACTCCACGGGGCTGAACGTGCTGCTCGGCGCCCGCCTGAAGGCGGAGGACGCCGGGGGCGGAGTGCATCTGGCGGGCATGCAGCCCGTGGTGGCTCGGGTGTTCGAGATCACGGGAGCGGATGCGGTCTTCACCGTGCACGACACGGTCGAGGCGGCCCTGTCCGGCGAGGGCGATGCCGACTGAGCATCCCGGTCGTCCCGAAGTAAGGGGTGTTCTCCCGGATCGGTCGGGCAGGAGACATCCTGAACATGTCGCCGGCAAACATGATCGAGCGTGCGGACTGTGAGTACTGAGCACCGACCTATTCGTAACTGAAATCTTGAAACGTGAACTGGTGAATCGGTGAGGTGAAGCGCTGATGAGCACCACCCGGCCCTACTCGCCGGGCGACCGCGGCCCGGAGCCCAGCGGCGCTTCCGGGGCGTCCGAGGGGGGCGTGCCAGGGACCGGGGCGTCCGCAGGGGGCGCGACCGTGTCGCCGGGGGCAGGTCAGGTACGCAGGCTGACGTTCGAGGGCGAGAGCGGCGTCGTGCCGCTGGCCCGTGATTTCGCCCGTCAGGCGCTGTACGCGTGGGGCTGGCTGCCGGCCGCCACCGCGGATCAGCGGGCGGCCGCCGAGGACGTACTGCTCGTCGTCTCGGAGCTGGTCACCAACGCGTGCCTGCACGCGGAGGGGCCGGACGAGATGTTCCTCACGTGCGACAACAAGGTGATCCGGATCGAGGTCGCCGACCGCGGGACGGGGCAGCCCTCGCCGCGGACGCCGCACCGGGCCGGACGGCCGGGCGGGCACGGCATGTTCATCGTGCAGCGCCTCTGCCTGGACTGGGGCGTCGTACGGGCCCCCGGCGTCGCCGGCAAGAAGGTGTGGGCGGAGCTGGGAGCGCCCGCCTAGGGCGTCGCGCATCCCCACACTTCCGACACGCCTCACGTCTTCCTTCCTCAACCCCTCGGGCGTACCTTGACGGCCCGATCTGATGTGCCGTCAGGAAATGAGGGGGCGACGATGTCCACCGTGTCGTACCGGAGACGAACCGCGGCGCTCGCGTCCGCCGCTGCCCTGGCCGGCTCCGCCGTGCTGCTCGCCGCCCCGGCGGCCCACGCCGAGGTCGTCGACGTCGACTACCGGTGCAAGACGCCGATCGGCGACAAGAGCGCCGTCTCGCCCATCGACATCAAGGGCGTCAGGAGCGGATCCGGCTACCGGATCACCATGTCCTGGCAGAAGGGCGTCTCCTCCAGCCCCGTCGAACTCGGCAAGGGCGCGATGAACCCGAGCGCCACCGTCGCGCTCGGCGGCGCCGACAGCGGCACGCTGACCGTGACCGGCCCCGCCAACCAGGCCGCCATCCCCGCCGACACCCCCATCAAGATCAACGACCTGTCGGGCACCTACACGCCGAAGAAGACCGGCAAGGTCACCTTCACGGCGGGCGTCCTCACCATCAAGGCCCTCGGCACGACGACGACCTGCACCCCGAACAACGACCCGGGGCCGTCGCTCACCTTGGACGTCACCGTCCCGGCCGGCGGGGGAGCGCCCCAGCAGGGCGGCGGCGGCGACTCCGGCGCGGAACTCCCGCAGACCGGCCCCGAGGACTCCGCGATCGCCCTCGGCACGCTCGGCGGAACGGTCCTGCTGGCGGGCGCGGCGGGCGCGCTGTGGCTGACCCGGCGAAGCCAGGCGGCACGCGTGCGCCGTTGAGCCGCCGGAACCGGGCGGTACGCCGCCGACCCACCGGAGTACGACCGCTGGAGCCGCCGTGTCGTGTCCCACCCGTGCCGTGCAGGCCGTCTACCTCTCGCTCCTCGCCCTGCTGGGCGCCGCCCCGGCGGCGGCCGCGGCGGGCGGGGGCTGGTCCGTCGCGCCCGCCGGGGGCGGCCGTCCCTCCTTCTACGCCGAGGGCGCTCCTGGCACGGTGCTGCGCGACACGGTCTCCGTGACCAACCGCACACGGCACCCGGTCACCGTCCGCCTGACCGGGACCGGGGTGCAGGTCACTTTCGCCGAGGCCGAGATACGCGTGCCCGCCCGGACCCGCGCGGACGTCCCCCTCACCGTGACCGTGCCCGAGGGAGCCGCGCCCGGTGACCGCACCGGGACGCTCTTGGCGCGGGACGGCGACGGCGGGTCGATGTCCGTCCCCGTACTGCTCCGGATCGGCGGCCCCGAGTTGTCCGCGCTCACCGTCGAGCGGGTCGCCGTACGCGGTGACCGCATCGGCTACGACCTCGTCAACCGAGGCACCACCGCTCTCGTCCCCACCCTCTCCGTGCGCGCCGAGGGCGTCTTCGGCACCCTTCTCGACCGCGCCCCGCGCACCCTGCCCGTCGAACTCGCCCCCGGCCGCCGCCTGCACCTGAGCGAACCCTGGCCCGGCCGGCCCGCGCTGGACGCGGTCGACGTGCGGTTGACGGTGACCGCGGCGGGCGGGGCAGGGGACACCGCGACGGCCTCGGCGCGGTTCGTGCCGTGGGGCGGGGTGGCGGCGGGCGGAGCCGCCCTGGCTCTCGGCGCGGCGGCACCGACGCTCGTCCGGCGGCGCAGGCGCCGCGCGACACCCGGGCCCTCGCCCGAACCGGTCCGTGAACCGGCCGAGTTGACGGGAGTGGCGAGGTGAGGATGCGTTTCCTGGTGCCGGCCTTCGCGGCGCTGCTGCTGCTCGTGCCGCCGCCCGCCGCCGTCGCCGCCGACGGACCCGGCGTGAAACTGTCCACGTCGCAGGCGGGGACCGGGGGTTCGGTCACCGTGACCGGCAGCGGGTGGCGCGGGCGGGCGCTGCTGATGATCCTCATCTGCGGGCAGTCCGTGCCCTCGCGCGGCGTCGTCGGGGGCACCAACTCCTGCGCCAACGCCGACGGACGGGCCGTCACCACCGACGCCGAGGGCCGCTTCCGCAAGGAACTGCCGGTCGCCGAACCGCCCGTGCCCTGTCCGTGCGTCGTGCACGTCGCCACCGTCACCGGGCCCGAGGCAGGGGCCGACGCGATCTTCCAGGTGGCCGGGCACAGCGTCGAACCGCTGCCGGCACAACCGGCGGGCGGGCGCCTGTCGGTGCTCGACGACACCCGGCTGGAGGGCTCCGGCGGCCTGCTGACCTGGTTCGGCGCGCCGCCCGCCCGCACCCTCGTCCTCACCGTCGGCAACGTGGGCACCTCCGCCGTCGTCGACCCCGTCTTCCAGGTCGGTACCGCGCACGGCGTGTTCGCGCCCGAGTGGCAGGAACAGCGGTGGCGCGGCACGATCGCGCCGGGCCGCAAGGCGCGGATCCGGCTGCCGGCCGAACTGGCGGCCGGGGCGCACGGCGACTACACCGTCTCCCTCAAGTACGGCGGGAAGGTCCTCGCCGAGCAGCCCTGGGCCGTGGGCCGGCCCTGGGGCGTGACGCTGTTCTGGATCCTGGCCTGCCTGGTGGTGCCGGCGGCGGTGTTCCGCGCCGGGATGGCCGTGGTGGACCGGGTACGGCCGCGCCGGCCGGGCGGCGTACGCCATCGCGGACTCCCCTTGCGGCTGCCCGCCCCGAGCGCCCGCCGATCCCCCCGGCCCTCCTCCGACTCGACCCTGCCGTGGTTCACCCCGGACGCGGATCCGGGCACGGCCGGTCGGCTCTCCGCACCGCACGACGACAGCCCGCCGAGTCGTACGACTCCGTTCAGAAAGGGACCCACGTGAGAACGCGAAGGAGAGTCACACCGGCCGCCCTGGCGATGCTGGTGGGCGGTGCCGGGGTGCTGCTCGGCGTGGCCGCGGTGCCCGCGCAGGCCGCCGAGGTGTCGTACCGCACGGAGTGCGTCCCGCCGCCCATCTCGGGGCTGCCGCCCGTGCAGGGCACCACGACGGTGGCGGTGACCGCGCCGGCGGCGGCGAAGGTGGGGGAGGAGGTGGAGGTGGTCTGGACGTTCGTGCAGGCGGCCTCCAAGAACCCCGACCTCGTCGACCTGCCCGCCAACTCGGTGCAGCCGAGCGGCACCCTCAAGGCGGCCGGTGCCCAGGCCGCGGACATCGCGATGCGGGGGCCGCGGGAGAACCCGCCGATCCCCAAGGGCGGCGCCATGGTGCTGTCCGCGATGAAGGGCACGCTGAAGCTGACGACTCCCGGCGCGGTGACGCTCACGCCCGGCGCCTACGCCATCAACGCGATGTCGACGGACACGAAGTGCGCCCCGCAGGAGGCCGTGCAGGCGGCGGCGACCATCAATGTGACGCCGGCCGACGGCGGCTCGGGCACGAGCAGCCCCACACCGGGGCCCACGGGCAGCGGATCGCCGTCCCCGTCGCCGACGGGCGGTCCGGGGCCCTCCGGCAGTCCTGCGCCCTCCGGTACCCCGGCACCCACGACGAGCGGGCAGACCGACTTCACCGGCAAGGAGGTCCAGGTCCCCTACAAGTGCAAGACGCCCATCGGTGACAAGGAGGCCACCTCGCCGGTGCAGATCGACGCCCGCAGGAACGGCGGGAGCTTCGACCTCACCGTGCGGTTCAAGGAGTCGGTGATGGACAGCCCGGCCGAGATCCCCGCGGACTCGGTGAAGCCGTCGATGGAGGTGGTGCTCGGCGGGGCCGACACGGGCACGGTCCATGTCGAGGGGCCCACCAACGCCGAGCCGATCAAGGCGGGCGACCCGATCGAGATCCCCGATCTGACGGGTACCTACAAGCCGGGCGCGAGCGGTGAGTCGACCCTGTCGCCGGGTGTGCTGACGGTGGAGGCCCTGGGCACGACCACGACGTGCACCCCGGCGAAGACCGAGGTGTCGCTCACCCTGGACACCACCCAGCAGCCGGGCGGCGCGGCGGGCGGCTCCTCCTCGGGCGGTTCGTCCTCGGGTGGCTCCGCGGCGGGCGGTTCGGCGGGCGGTTCGGCCTCCGGCGGCGGCCTCGCCGAGACGGGCGCCGAGGACGACGCCACGCTCAAGGCCCTCGCCCTGGTCGCCGGCACGGCGGTCCTCCTGGGCGGCGCGGTCTTCACGTTCCTGCCCCGCAGGCCCTGACACACGAGAGGGCCGCCGCACCCGGGAAGGATGCGGCGGCCCCCAAGGCCGGCGGGACTACCTCACGTCGCCCATCAGGGCGCGGATCTTGCGGCCGGCCATCATGAAGGCCAGTCCGGCGGCGACGGCGACGACGGCCCACATCGTGTAGTAGACGGCGTCGCCCAGCGGCGCGTTGAGCTTGGTGGTCCAGCCGTTGAGGGCGTTGCCCGTCGCGGTGGCCAGGAACCACAGACCCATGATCTGGCCCACGAACTGCTTCGGCGCGAGCTTCGTCGACAGGGACAGGCCCACCGGCGACAGGCACATCTCGCCGAGGGTCTGCACCAGGTAGACGCTCAGCAGCCAGAAGACGGTGACCTTGCCCGTCTCGCTGTTCGCGGCGGCGGCGCCGGCCAGCCCCATGATGCCGAAGGAACCACCGATGAGGAGCATCGCCAGGGCGAACTTCATCGGCGTGCTGGGCTCACGGTCGCGCTTGGCCAGCTTCACCCAGAGCGCGGCGAAGATCGGGGCGAGCACGATGACCATGGCCGGGTTCACGGACTGGTACCAGGAGGCCGGGAACTCCCAGCCGCCGATCGTGCGGTCGGTCTTGCCGTCGGCGAAGATCGTCAGCAGCGAGCCGGACTGGTCGTAGATCATCCAGAACAGCACGGCGGTGGCGAAGAACCAGGCGAAGGCCTTGATCTTGGGCTTGTCCTGGCTGCTCAGGGCCGGGTTCCGGTACATCGTCACGAAGTAGACGATCGGCACGACGATGCCGAGGACCGCGAGCACGTTGACGATGTGCTCTATGTCGTACGTGCCCAGCGCGATGTCCAGGACCAGCGCGGCCAGGGCGGCACCGCTCCACAGCACGACCTTGCGCAGCGCGGACCGCTTCTCCTCCGGGGAGGCCGGGGTGCCGGGGTGCTTGCCGATGTCACCCAGGTGACGGCCGCCGAGGACGTACTGGATCACGGCGAGGGTCATGCCGACGCCGGCGACACCGAAGCCGAGGTGCCAGTTGACGTTCTCACCGAGGTAGCCGACGACCAGCGGGGCGAGCATGCCGCCGATGTTGATCGCCATGTAGAAGAGCGTGAAGCCGGCGTCCCGGCGGG
Organism: Streptomyces sp. NPDC089424; assembly: GCF_044749345.1. Taxonomy (NCBI): domain Bacteria; kingdom Bacillati; phylum Actinomycetota; class Actinomycetes; order Kitasatosporales; family Streptomycetaceae; genus Streptomyces; species Streptomyces sp. NPDC089424. The sequence goes on along the minus strand of NZ_JBIVHU010000011.1, from coordinate 54,192 downwards.
CGCTGGACTGACCCTCGTAGAGGCCACCGACCATCGCGGAGATGTTCGGCTTGAGCAGACCGGTGCCGATCGCGATCAGACCGAGACCGCAGAAGAAGGCGATGTCGGAGGGGATCGCCAGGGTGAAGTGACCGAGGGCGATGACGATGCCGCCGACCAGCACGGCCTTGCGGGCGCCCCAGAGGCGGTCGGCGACCCAGCCGCCGGGCATGGCGGCCATGTACACGACCGCGTTGTACACGCCGTAGATCGAGGCGGCCAGGGCCTCGCGGCCCTCCAGGGGGCCGTCGAGGACGCCCGCGATCAGATAGAGAACGAGGATGCCGCGCATTCCGTACCAGGAGAAGCGCTCCCACATCTCCGTCATGAAAAGCGTGGCCATACCGCGGGGGTGGCCGAAGAAGGTCTTCTCGGAGCCGGGGGTGCCCGGGGAGGCCGAGTCCTTCGTCAGGCTGGACGCCATGGTCGATCCTTGCTGGTCGGGACGCGCTCATAGAGCGATGCGCGCCCGGTGGGGGTACGGCCGGCACCGGCGGATCGGTCGTCCACCCCACGCCCACGGGGAGTCCGCCCCGGATCTCGGAGCGGTGGACGACGCCCACCGGGATCCACGCCGCGGGTGCCTCGATGCGCGCGCGGCCCGGCCACAGGTCATTCCTTTCGCGGCCGGCGGGAAGCCGGCCCGCACACAAAAGTGACCTTTGGCGACAGACGTTCGCCAAAGGTCCCCGCGGTGCTACAGGCGTTCAATCACCATACGACAGGACACTGCCGGAAATGGAAGGACTTGAGACACGGATCACAGGTGTCGCGGGAACCGCGCTCGCCCTTTCCAAGGTCTTCAGCCGGATCCCACGCTACAGACCCAGGTTCGTACCAAAGCACGGCCGGGTAAGAATCCCGGCCTCGCCGTCGCGCCCCGGCCCAGGCCACAGGCGGACTACCATCAGCTCATGACCCGTGTACTGCTCGCCGAGGACGACGCGTCCATCTCGGAGCCGCTGGCGCGCGCACTGCGCCGGGAGGGTTACGAGGTCGAGGTGCGTGAGGACGGACCCACCGCGCTCGACGCGGGCATCCAGGGCGGCGTCGACCTGGTCGTCCTGGACCTCGGGCTGCCCGGCATGGACGGCCTGGAGGTGGCCCGCCGACTGCGTGCCGAGGGCCACACCGTGCCCATCCTGATCCTCACGGCGCGCGCCGACGAGGTGGACACCGTCGTGGGGCTCGACGCCGGCGCCGACGACTACGTCACCAAGCCCTTCCGGCTCGCCGAGCTGCTCGCCCGGGTCCGGGCCCTGCTGCGGCGCGGCGCGGCCGAGCCCCAGCAGCCGCCCGCCACCCACGGGGTGCGGATCGACGTCGAGTCGCACCGCGCCTGGATGGGCGACGAGGAGCTCCAGCTCACCGCGAAGGAGTTCGACCTGTTGCGGGTCCTGGTGCGCGACGCCGGCCGGGTCGTCACCCGCGACCAGCTGATGCGCGAGGTCTGGGACACCACGTGGTGGTCGTCCACGAAGACCCTCGACATGCACATCTCCTGGCTGCGCAAGAAGCTGGGCGACGACGCGGCGAACCCCCGCTACATCGCGACCGTACGCGGCGTGGGCTTCCGCTTCGAGAAGAGCTGATCCCGCGCCGGGCTCCCCGGGGTAAGCCGCGGGTAACACACGGGTAAGAGGGACATGCGCCGCCGACTGATCCAGTCCACGCTCGCCGTGGTGCTCGTCGTGATCGCCGTCTTCGGCGTCTCCCTCGTCGTGGTGGAGACCCGCACGATCAGCACCAGCGCCCAGGAGCGGGTCGAGTCCGAGGCGGTGCGGCTGACCGGCATCGTCGACAGCCGGATCCTCGGCGACGAGCAGATCACCTCCGAGATCCTCGTCGACCAGGTCGGCGACGAGCGGTACGCGGTGGTCCACATCCCGGGCCAGCCGCCGATCGAGATCGGCCAGAAGCCGTCCGGCGACGTCATCGAGTCGACCCGGCAGGGCGAGGAGGGCGAGACGGTCACCGTCCAGGAGCCGCGCTCCGCGGTGACCCGGGAGGTCGGCCGCACCCTGCTGATGATCGGCGCGGTGGCCCTGCTGGCCGTGATCGCCGCGGTGCTGCTCGCGCTGCGGCAGGCCAACCGCCTCGCCTCCCCGCTCACCGACCTCGCGGAGACCGCCGAGCGGCTCGGCTCCGGGGACCCTCGCCCCCGCCGCAAGCGCTACGGCGTCCCCGAGCTGGACCGCGTCGCCGACGTCCTGGACGCCTCCGCCGAACGCATCGCCCGGATGCTCACCGCCGAGCGCCGCCTCGCCGCCGACGCCTCCCACCAGCTGCGCACCCCGCTGACCGCGTTGTCCATGCGGCTGGAGGAGATCACCCTCACCGACGACCCGGCCACCGTGAAGGAGGAGGCGACCATCGCGCTCACGCAGGTGGAACGCCTGACGGACGTCGTCGAGCGGCTGCTCACCAACAGCCGCGACCCGCGCACCGGCTCCGCGGTCACGTTCGACCTCGACGAGGTGATCCAGCAGCAGCTCGCCGAGTGGCGCCCGGCCTACCGCAGCGTGGGCCGCGCGATCGTCAGCTCCGGCAAGCGGCATCTGGAGGCGGTGGGCACACCGGGGGCGGTCGCGCAGGTGCTGGCGGCGCTGATCGAGAACTCCCTGATGCACGGGGGAGGCACGGTGGCCCTGCGCACCCGCGTCACCGGCAACCAGGCCGTGATCGAGGTCACGGACGAGGGCACCGGCGTCCCGGCCGACCTCGGCGCCCGCATCTTCGAGCGGGCGATCAGCGGCCGCAACTCCACCGGCATCGGGCTGGCCGTCGCCCGTGACCTGGCGGAGGCCGACGGGGGCCGCCTGGAGATGCTCCAGACCCAGCCGCCCGTCTTCGGGCTGTTCCTGTCGCGTACGCCGCTGGCCAAGTCCTCGGACGAGGAGCGGACGGTCCGCTGAGGCGGGCGTGGCCCGCGCTCCCGGAGGTCACACCCGGGCGCGCTGCGGCGGCCGTACCGGCTCGGGGGTCTCCAGGAACGATTCGGCGTCGGCAAGGGCCTCCACCGGCTCCCGTGCGGGCAGCGCCCGGAACACCCAGGAGCGGTAGGACCAGAACCGGAAGAGCGTGGCGACGCCGATGCCGAGGAACTTGAAGACGTTGCTCTGCAGCGGGCTGTCCCAGCCGAAGCCGTACGTCGCGGCGTAGAGCACACCGTTCTCGATCACCAGGCCGACCGCGCTGAACAGCAGGAACAGGGTCAGTTCCCTGGTACGGCCGCTCTTGTCGCGGTCGCGGTAGGCGAAGTAGCGAAAGCCCACGTAGTTGAAGGCGATCGCGACCACCGTCGCGATCACACTGGCGCGCACCACCTGGAGGTCGGTCACATGCCGTACCAGGTTGAACACGAGGAGGTTGACGAGGAGGCCCGCGCCGCCCACCGCCCCGAATCTCGCGACCTCCCGTACGAGCCTGCGCAGCCCTGCGGAACCACGTCCCATGGTCGTACAGGCCCCCAGTCGGTCGGTTTCGTGAACTCCGCCATGCTAACCACCGCCTTCCCGTGATCGCCTGTGTATGTCCTCACGCCCGTCGAAGAGGCGGAAACCGGCCGACCTGGCGTGGCCGATACCCTGGGGGCGTGACGTTCCCGGTAGTCGGCATGGTCGGCGGGGGTCAGCTCGCGCGTATGACGCACGAAGCAGGCATCCCGCTGGGCATCAGGTTCAAGCTCCTCAGTGACACCCCTCAGGATTCCGCGGCGCAGGTGGTGAGCGATGTCGTGATCGGCGACTATCGCGACCTCGACACGCTGCGTGACTTCGCGCGCGGGTGCGACGTGATCACGTTCGATCACGAGCACGTACCCACCGAGCATCTCCGGGCCCTGGAGGCGGACGGCATCCCCGTGCGCCCCGGCCCCGAGGCGCTCCAGCACGCCCAGGACAAGGGCGTGATGCGGGCGAGGCTCGAAGCGATCGGCGTGCCGTGCCCGCGCCACCGCCTCGTGAGCGACCCGCAGGACGTGGCCGCCTTCGCGGCCGAGGGCGAGGGCTTTCCCGTCGTCCTCAAGACCGTCCGCGGTGGCTACGACGGCAAGGGCGTGTGGGTCGTGGACTCCGTCGAGGAGGCCGCCGAGCCCTTCCGCGCCGGCGTGCCCGTGCTCGCCGAGGAGAAGGTCGACTTCGTACGGGAACTCGCGGCGAACGTCGTCCGCTCCCCGCACGGCCAGGCCGTCGCCTACCCGGTGGTCGAGTCCCAGCAGGTCGGCGGCGTCTGCGACACGGTGATCGCGCCCGCCCCCGGCCTCGACCAGGCGCTCGCCCTGCGCGCCGAGGAGATGGCGCTGACCATCGCCAAGGAACTCGGCGTCGTCGGCCACCTCGCCGTCGAGCTGTTCCAGACCCGCGACGGGCGGATCCTGGTCAACGAACTGGCGATGCGCCCGCACAACTCCGGCCACTGGTCGATGGACGGCGCCGTCACCTCCCAGTTCGCCAACCATCTGCGGGCCGTCCTCGACCTCCCGCTCGGCGACCCTCGCCCACGCGCCAAGTGGACCGTGATGGTCAACGTCCTCGGCGGCGACTACCCCGACATGTACTCCGCGTTCCTGCACTGCATGGCCCGGGACCCCAAGCTGAAGATCCACATGTACGGCAAGGACGTGAAGCCCGGCCGCAAGGTCGGTCATGTCAACACCTACGGCGACGACCTCGACGACGTGCTGGAACGCGCCCGTCACGCTGCCGGCTACCTGAGAGGCACGATCACCGAATGAGCCCTGTTGTAGGCATCGTCATGGGGTCGGACTCCGACTGGCCCGTCATGGAGGCCGCCGCCAAGGCGCTCGACGAGTTCGAGATCGCCTACGAGGTCGACGTCGTCTCCGCGCACCGGATGCCGCGCGAGATGGTCACGTACGGCGAGCGGGCCGCGGACCGGGGCCTGAAGGTGATCATCGCCGGTGCGGGCGGCGCCGCCCATCTGCCGGGCATGCTCGCGTCCGTGACGCCGCTGCCGGTGATCGGTGTCCCGGTGCCGCTGAAGTACCTGGACGGCATGGACAGCCTCCTGTCCATCGTCCAGATGCCGGCCGGCGTGCCGGTCGCGACGGTCTCGGTCGCGGGTGCCCGCAACGCCGGACTGCTCGCGGCCCGCATCCTCGCCACCCACGACGAGGACCTCCTGGGCCGGATGCGGGACTTCCAGCAGGAGCTGAACGACCAGGCCACCGAGAAGGGCAAGCGGCTGCGCGCCAAGGTCGACGGCGCGGGCGGCGGCTTCGGTTTCGGCACCTGACGGCGAAGGCCCGTTCGGCACCTCACACGAAGGACGTTTCGGCAACTGATGGCGACAGACAGGGGGGCGGCCATGACCGCACTGGACGAGGCTCGGGAACTGCTGCGCGAGTTCCCGGTGGCCGACGGGCACAACGACCTGCCCTGGGCGCTGCGTGAGCAGGTCCGCTACGACCTCGACGCCCGGGACATCGCCGCTCCCCAGGGCGCCCATCTCCACACCGACCTGCCGCGGCTGCGCGAGGGCGGGGTCGGAGCGCAGTTCTGGTCGGTCTACGTCCGCTCGGACCTGCCCGACGCGGTGCCCGCGACCCTGGAACAGATCGACTGCGTACGGCAGTTGCTCGTGCGCTACCCCAAGGTGCTCGCGCCCGCGCTGACGGCCGGCGACATGGAGGCGGCGCGCGCGCAGGGCCGTATCGCCTCCCTCATGGGGGCCGAGGGCGGCCACTCCATCGCCAACTCCCTCGCGACGCTGCGCTCGTTGTACGCGCTCGGCGTCCGCTATCTGACCCTCACCCACAACGACAACGTGGCCTGGGCGGACTCCGCGACCGACGAGCCCGGCGTCGGCGGCCTGTCGGCCTTCGGCCGCGAGGTGGTGCGGGAGATGAACCGCGAGGGCATGCTGGTCGACCTCTCGCACGTGGCCGCCACCACCATGCGGGACGCGCTGGAGACCACCGCCGCGCCGGTGATCTTCTCGCACTCCTCCGCCCGTGCCGTCTGCGACCATCCGCGCAACATCCCCGACGACGTCCTGGAGCGCCTGCCCGCCAACGGGGGCGTCGCGATGGTGACGTTCGTGCCGAAGTTCGTGCTCCAGGCGGCCGTCGACTGGACGGCCGAGGCGGACGCCAACATGCGCGCGCACGGCTTCCACCCTCTCGACGGCACCGCCGAGGCGATGCGGGTGCACCGGGAGTTCGAGGAGCGCACCCCGCGCCCGGTGGCGACCGTGGCCACCGTCGCCGACCACCTGGACCACATGCGGGAGGTGGCCGGCGTCGACCACCTGGGCATCGGCGGCGACTACGACGGCACCCCGTTCACCCCCGAGGGCCTCGACGACGTCTCCGGTTACCCGAACCTCGTCGCGGAACTCCTTGAGCGCGGCTGGTCCCGGTCCGACCTGGCCAAGCTGACCTGGCGGAACGCCGTACGGGTCCTCGGCGCGGCGGAGGACGTGGCCCGCGACCTCCAGTCCACGCGAGGCCCGTCGAACGCGACGATCGAGTCGCTGGACGGCTGAACCGCGAGGCGGGGGAGCGGCCCCGGCCGGCCGGGGCCGACGCCCGGTCCCGGCGGGGCCGGGACCGGTCTCATCGGGGGCGCCCGGCGGCTGTCGCCGCGGCTCCCCCGAACGCCGCGCCCACCAGGAGCCCTCCGGTGGCCCGTGCGACGGTGGCCGTACAGCGATCGCCCGCGCACGTACGGAGCCCGCCATGGCCGATCTCCAGAACGACCTGCACACCACCGCTGAGATCGGCGACCTCGACGCCCTGACCCTGGACCCCCCGTTCCCGCCGGATCCGTACACCGGCGCGGACGAGCCGGACGCCGACCTGCTGGGCCGGGCGCACGCCCTGCTCGCCGCCCACCCCGTCGCCGACGGCTACAGCGGACTGCCGTGGGCGCTGCGCCATCTGCCCTGGTACGACCTGGAGCTGGGCGAGGTCGCCGTAGACACCGACGTCCCGCGGATGCGGCGGGGCCACGTCGGCGCGCTGCTCTGCTCGCTGCACCTGCCGGAGGGCCTGGCCGCCGACCGGGCCGTCGCCGCCACCCTGGAGCAGCTCGACCTGGTCCGCACGGTGATCGGCAACCACCCCGAGGGTCTGCGGCTGGCCCGCACCGCGGGACAGGTCATCGACGCCCGCCACTGCGGACGCACCGCCGTGCTGCTAGGTCCGGCCACCGCCGCCGCGCTGGACGACTCCGTGAGCCTGCTGCGCGTGCTGCACACCCTCGGCCTGCGCATCGTCACCCTCACCGGCACCTCCTGGGCGAGCGAGGCGGGGCTGACCCGGTTCGGCGAGGAGGTCGTGCGCGAGATGAACCGCCTCGGTGTGCTCGCCGATCTCTCCGGCGCCTCCGAGCGGACCGTCGAACGCGTCCTCGCCGCCTCCAAGTCGCCGGTCCTGTGCACCCGCTCCGGTGCCCGCGCCCTGCGACCCCACCCCGCCAACCTCCCCGACGAGCTGCTCGCCGCGCTGGGCGGGGCGAAGGGCCTGTGCATGGTGCCGCTGACCGCGGAGCAGACCGGGCCGACCATCCGGGACGTCGCCGACCATCTCGACCATGTCCGTGCGGTCGCCGGGCCCGGCAGCGTGGCCCTGTCCGGCACCTACGACGCCGGCTGCGCCCATCCGCGGGAGCTGTCCGACGCCTCCTGCTATCCGCACCTCGTCGCCGAGCTGCTGCGCCGTGGCTGGCCGGAGTCCGATCTGGCCCTGCTCACCTGGGGAAATCTCCAGAGGGTGCTGCGCACGGCCGAATCCACCGCCCGCGCGGCCCAGGAGCGACGCGCGCCCTCGACCGCCCGGATCGCCGAGCTGGACGCCTGAGCGGGCGAGGGAAGGGACCGCCGATGTCAGGGTCGCCCGCCGGAAACCGGCGCCCGGTGTCAGTCGTGCTCGATCCGGCAGAGACAGAAGGGGTGCCCCGCCGGGTCGGCGTAGACCCGGAAGTCCTTGGTCTCGTAGTCCTCGGCGTCCAGCACCCGGGCGCCCAACTCCAGCACCCGCTTCTCGGCCTCGTCCACCTCTTCCCAGGTCGACCCGGCGTCGAAGTCGATGTGGAACTGCTGCGGATTGCGGTCCGCGCGCGGCCACTCCGGCGGGGTGTAGCCGTCCACGCGCTGGAAGGCGAGCCCCGGGCCGCCGGGCACTCGCAGGACGACCCACTCGTCGTCCTGCTCCTGCGGGGTGCCGCCCAGGAGCCCGGCGTAGAAGCGCGCGAGCGGAAGGGGTTCGGGACAGTCGAGGACGACGAAGCGGAAACGGATTCCGGGTGCCATGGGGTTGCCTTCCGGGTCAGCAGGCGCAGAGGCAGAACGGGTGCCCCGCCGGGTCCGCGTACACACGCCACGTGCGTGAACGGTCCTCGGCGTCCAGCACCCGGGCGCCCAGCGCCAGCACGCCCGCCTCGGCCGCGTCCAGGTCCTCGACCGTGAGGTCCAGATGGAACTGCTGGGAGTCCTCGGCCGACGGCCACTTCGGTGCCGTGAAGCCGGGCGCGGCCTGGAAGGCCAGTCGCGCTCCGCCCGGGACCTTCAGATCCGTCCATTCCCCGTCGCCCTCGACGGTGCCGCCGAGCAGTTCGGCGTAGAAACCGGCCAGTGCGCTGGGGTCGGGGCAGTCCAGGACGACGACGCCGAGCTGTGCGAGAGCCATGACCACTCCTCGGGGGTTACCCGTAGATGGGTTCAAGCGGTAACGGTTACCTCATGGTCCCGCAATGGCGGTAACGTCGCAAGCATGAATGCCAGATCGCCCGCGCCCGGTGGCCTCGCCCTGGTGGAGGCCCTGGTCAACAGCGTCGACCTGGAGTCGGGCGCCGACGCCCTCGACTCGGCCGAGGGGCGGGCCACGTTCGGGATCGGAGAGCGGGACCTGCCGGAGGTGCGCGCACTGCGCGAGTCGCTGCGTGCCACCTGTCTCGCGCACGCCGGGCACCCGCCGCACCGCGCGGTGACACCCCTCGGCGAACTGCTGGCGCGGGCGCCGCTGTACGTCGCGGTCGACGAGCGGGACGGGTCGGCGCGCCTCGCTCCCCTCGACGGGGAACCGCTGCTGTCGCGGGTGGCGGCGGCGGTGGCGCAGGCGCTGACCGAGGGCACCTGGCAGCGGCTCAAGGCCTGTGAACTGCCCGACTGCCACTGGGCGTACTACGACCGCAGCCCGGCCGGCCGGGGCCGCTGGTGCTCCATGTCGGTGTGCGGGGCGCGCGCGAAGATGCGGCGGTACCGGGCGAAGGGCGCCTGAGCGACGGGGCCGTGGTGCAGAATGCGTGAAGGCGCCGGTTCGGCCGACTGAGCCTCGGCCGAACCGGCGTCGCCTTCCGATCCGGCCCGCGCTGGGTCCGACCCCGGGTCGCCTTCCGGTTCGGCTCGCGCTGGGTCCGACCCCGGGTCGCCTTCCGGTTCGGCTCGCGCTGGGTCCGACCCCGACCCCGACCTTGCGTCGCCTGGCGGTTCGGCTCGCGCCGGGCCCGACCTCGCAGGCCTCGGGTCGCCGTCAGGGTTCGGCTCGTGCCGGGGGCTCAGGCGGTCGGCCGGCCCATCGCGCGGTAGGTCCAGCCCGCCCGCCGCCACAGCTCGGGGTCGAGGGCGTTGCGGCCGTCCAGGATGACGCGGGACGTCACGGCCTCGCCCAGCGCCGCCGGGTCCAGCTCGCGGAACTCGCGCCACTCGGTCAGGTGCAGCACCACGTCGGCCCCCTGCACCGCCGCCCGCGCGGAGTCGGCGTACCCCAGCGTCGGGAAGAGCCGGCGGGCGTTGGCCATGCCCTTCGGGTCGTACACCGTCACCTGGCCGCCCTGGAGGTGGATCTGCCCGGCGACGTTCAGCGCGGGCGAGTCACGGACGTCGTCGGAGTCGGGCTTGAACGCGGCGCCGAGCACGGCCACCCGCCTGCCCAGGAAGGAGCCGCCGCCGAGCGCCTCGCGCGCCATTTCGACCATCTGTCCGCGCCGGCGCATGTTGATGGAGTCGATCTCGCGCAGGAAGGTCAGCGCCTGGTCGGCCCCCAGCTCGCCGGCGCGTGCCATGAACGCCCTGATGTCCTTGGGCAGACAGCCGCCGCCGAAGCCGATCCCGGCCCGCAGGAACTTCCTTCCGATCCGGTCGTCGTACCCGATCGCCTCCGCCAGCTTCAGCACGTCGCCGCCCGCGGCCTCGCACACCTCCGCCATCGCGTTGATGAAGGAGATCTTGGTGGCCAGGAAGGAGTTCGCGGAGGTCTTCACCAGCTCGGCCGTCGGGAAGTCGGTCACCACGAACGGCGATCCCGCGGCGACCGGCGAGGCGTACACCTCGCGCAGCAGCTTCTCGGCCCGGTCGCTGCGCACCCCGACCACGATGCGGTCCGGGTGCAGGGTGTCCTGGACGGCGAAGCCCTCGCGCAGGAACTCCGGGTTCCAGGCCAGCTCGGCGTCCCCGCCGGCCGGCGCGTGCTCGGCGAGGTAGGCGGCGAGTCGCTCGGCGGAGCCCACGGGCACGGTGGACTTGCCGACGACCAGGGCCGGACCGGTCAGATGGGGTGCGAGGGAGGCGAAGGCGGAGTCGACGTAGCTCATGTCGCAGGCGTACTCGCCGTGCTTCTGCGGGGTGTTCACGCAGACGAAGTGGACGTCGCCGAACGCCGCCACCTCGGCCCAGTCCGTGGTGAACCGCAGCCGTCCGCTGGATCCCTCGATCCCGGCGACGTGCTTGCGCAGCAGGTCCTCGAGGCCGGGCTCGTACATCGGGACCTCGCCCCGGCGGAGCATCTCGATCTTCTCGGGGACCACGTCGAGCCCCAGCACCTCGAACCCGAGCTCGGCCATCGCCGCGGCGTGGGTGGCGCCGAGGTAACCGGTACCGATCACGGTGATCTTGAGGGCCATGGGGGACTCCACTGGGTAGCGTCGGTAGTGCGGGGCCGAGCATAGCTGTCGGTGTCGACGGGCAGTTTTCCCGCTGTCGTCAAGCTCACGTACCCCTGGGCGTGGGCGGACCTCTAAAATTTGGGTTACTTAACGGTAATTAGCGCCAGCAGCATCACAGCGTCTTCCTTGGAGCGTGAGAGACCTTGGCCGGATCGGCTGACTTCGACCTGTACCGCCCGTCCGAGGAGCACGAGATGCTCCGCGACACCGTTCGTGCGCTGGCCGAGGCGAAGATCGCGCCCCACGCCGCCGCGGTCGACGAGGACGCCCGCTTCCCGCAGGAGGCCCTGGACGCGCTGGTGTCGAGCGACCTGCACGCGGTCCACGTGCCCGAGTCGTACGGCGGCGCGGGCGCGGACGCGCTCGCCACGGTGATCGTCATCGAGGAGGTGGCGCGGGTCTGCGCCTCGTCCTCCCTGATCCCCGCGGTGAACAAGCTGGGCTCCCTGCCGGTCATCCTGTCCGGCTCCGAGGCGCTGAAGAAGAAGTACATGACGCCGCTCGCCAAGGGCGACGGGATGTTCTCGTACTGCCTCTCCGAGCCCGACGCCGGCTCCGACGCGGCCGGCATGAAGACGCGCGCGGTCCGCGACGGCGACTTCTACGTCCTCAACGGCGTGAAGCGCTGGATCACCAACGCCGGCGTCTCCGACTTCTACACGGTGATGGCCGTGACGGACCCCGAGAAGCGCTCCAAGGGCATCTCGGCCTTCGTCGTCGAGAAGTCGGACGAGGGCGTCTCCTTCGGCGCCCCCGAGAAGAAGCTCGGCATCAAGGGCTCGCCGACCCGCGAGGTCTACCTCGACAACGTGCGCATCCCCGCCGACCGCATGATCGGCGAGGAGGGCACCGGCTTCGCGACGGCGATGAAGACCCTGGACCACACCCGGATCACCATCGCCGCGCAGGCCCTCGGCATCGCCCAAGGCGCCCTCGACTACGCCAAGGGCTACGTCAAGGAGCGCAAGCAGTTCGGCAAGCCGATCGCCGACTTCCAGGGCATCCAGTTCATGCTCGCCGACATGGCCATGAAGATCTCGGCCGCCCGCGCCCTGACCTACCAGGCCGCCGCGGCCTCCGAGCGCGGCGACGCCGACCTCACCTACCTGGGCGCCGCCGCCAAGTGCTTCGCCTCCGACGTGGCCATGGAGGTCACCACGGACGCCGTGCAGCTCCTCGGCGGCTACGGCTACACCCGCGACTACCCGGTGGAGCGCATGATGCGCGACGCCAAGATCACCCAGATCTACGAGGGCACCAACCAGGTCCAGCGCATCGTCATGGCGCGCAACCTGCCGTAGCCGCGCTTTCGCCCACGGCGTCGGTCGTTCGGCGTATCGGCACACGAGCCCCCGGAGCGAATCCGGGGGCTTTTGTCGCTTTGCGGGGGCTTCGTCCTGTTCTGGCGGCGTCGTATTCGTGGCGAATCGGGGTCGTTCGCCCGATGGCGCGCGATGGCCGGGAGGCGTACGACGGAAGGGCACGGGGTCCCTCCGGGACCCCTCCCGCCCTCACCCACCCCAGGAGGAGCCATGACCCAGCCCGGAACCATCACGGCGATGAGCAAGGCGATGCAGGACTGCGTCGACGCGTGCATGTCCTGCCACTCGGTGTGCGAGGAGACCATGAGCTCCTGCATGCAGAAGGGCGGTCAGGCGCAGATGCAGATCATGCGCGCGCTGATCGACTGCTCCGAGATGACCCGCATGTGCGCCGACATGATGATGCGCCGCTCACCGCTGTCGGCCGAGATGTGCGCGATGTGCGCCAAGGCCTGCGACATGTGCGCCGAGGCGTGCATGTCCATGCCCGACGACCCGCAGATGATGCGCTGCGCCGAGTCCTGTCGTCGCTGCGCCGACATGTGCCGCGCGATGGCGTAGGCCGCAGTGGCGGGCCCGGGCGCCGCTCAGAGCAGCGGCGCCAGGGCCCGTTCGAGATCGGCCGCTTCCCGGAAGTGCACGGGCGTCATGCCGAGGGCGGCCGCCGCCTCCACGTTCTCCAGGCCGTCGTCCACGAAGAGGCACCGGTCGAGCGGAACGCCCGCCAGGTCGGCGGCGATGCGGTAGATCCGCGGGTCCGGCTTGACCAGCCCGACCCTGGCGCTGCTGACGACGTGGTCGGCGAGATCGGACAGGCCGAGCGTGTCCAGGTCCGCCTCCAGGGTCACCGAAGCGTTGCTGACCAGGACCAGCGGCATGTGGGCCCGGACCCGGCGCAACAGCGACACCACGTTCGCGTCGGCGTGGAAGGGTGCCTCGGCGAGCGCCTGGCCGAGGCCGTACGCCACCTGACCCGGCGCGATCCCGGCGAAGCCGGCCACGATCTGCTCGACCCACTCGCACATGTCGATCCGGCCCAGCATCAGGGGCAGGTCGGTCTCCGGAGCGAACGCCACCTTCATCGTGATGCCCTCGGAGAGCCCCGCGGCGCGCTCCAGCGCGGTCACCCGGGAGGCGTCGTAGAAGCGGATCACGTTGTCGACGTCGCAGAGCACCGCGTCGAAGGGCCGCCGCCCACGGGTGTCAGTCACCGGAGACAGTGACCTTCTCGTCGTTCTTCAGCTGCTCCACCAGCGTCTTCACCTTGTCCTTGTCCCACAGCAGGTTGCCGCCGGAGCTGCCCGCGAGGGGCATGTTCATCGACTTGCCGTCGCCGCCGCTGACGCCCTTCATCGCCCAGAACATGTCGGCCAGTCCGAACAGGCTCATGTCCTTGTCGACGACGAGCGAGTCCAGTCCGGCGCCCATGGTCGGGTACAGCTTGAAGGGGTTGAGGACCGTGCTCGGCGTGGCCACCTGGCCGGCGAGCGCGGAGAGGAACTTCTGCTGGTTCTTGGTGCGGTCCAGGTCGGAGCCGGCCAGCGCGTAGCGGGTGCGGACGAAGGCGAGGGCCTGCTGGCCGTCGAGGACCTGCTTGCCCTTCTTCAGGTCCGCGCCGGACTTGCTGTCCTTGATGTCCTGCGGGATGTCGATCTCGACACCGCCGACCGCGTCCACGATGTTCGCGAAGCCCGCGAAACCGATCTCGACGTAGTGGTCGATGTGCAGCCCGGTGTTGAACTCGACGGTGCGCACGAGCAGTTCGGGGCCGTCCTCGGCGTACGCCGCGTTCAGCTTCACATGCCGCCCGGTGCCCTGGTACGTCTTGCCGGACTCGGAGCCGACGAAGGTCGGGATCTCCACGTCCGAGTCACGCGGCAGCGAGATCAGCGTCGGGGCGCCGCCGCCGGTGTGCAGGATCATCATCGAGTCCGTGCGCTTGCCCTCGGCGGAACCGGTGTGCAGGTTCTTCTTCTGCTCGTCGGTCATGCCCGCACGGCTGTCGGAGCCGACGATGAGGTAGTTCGTGCCCTCGCCCGCCTCCGGCCGGTCGATCACCTTGGAGAGGTCGACCTCGCGGTTGAGCTTGGAGTCGGCCCAGAAGTAGGTGCCGACCAGGGTGACGACCAGCACGGTGACCAGGGTGATCGATGTCACCTTGATCCGGCGCCGCCAGTTCGGCGCGGGCCGCGGGGCACCGCCGCCGTAACCGTCGCCGGGGCCGCCGGGACCCCGGCCGCCCGGAGTGCCGTAGACCTGGCCGGTGTTGTAGCCGCTGTCGTAACCGTTGTCGTAGGGGTCCTGGGGGTCGTGCCCCTGCCCGTCGAGGTACGACGGCTGCTGCGGGACTCCGTAGGGCGGTGCCTGGCCGCCGGGCGGTGCCGCCGGGCCGCGCCGGACCTGGCGCATCACGCGGGCGCTCTCAGGCTGCGCGCCTGCGCTGCCGCGTCCGTACCGGTTGCCGCGGGCGTCGTCGGACCATCCTTGGGGCCAGTCATTCATGCGCCCCAGTGTGCAGGGCAGGGACATGTGCCTTACAAGGTTCGGCGGAAAATCACAGCGGTGCTGTTGCCAAGCTGACACAAATTCCGCGCCTCCGACCTCGGCATAAGGTGGAGGCCATGACAGACCAGGCCAGCGCCCCGGAGCCGGAGACCCCGGACACTGCGGACATTCCGGGCAAGCCCACCTCGGCGTCCCGGACCACTCTCAGCCACATCATGACCCACAGCGACACCAACCTGCTGGGCACGGTGCACGGCGGTGTGATCATGAAACTCGTGGACGACGCGGCGGGCGCGGTGGCCGGCCGGCACAGCGGCGGCCCCGCCGTCACCGCGTCCATGGACGAGATGGCCTTCCTGGAGCCGGTCCGCGTCGGCGACCTGGTCCACGTCAAGGCCCAGGTCAACTGGACCGGCCGGACCTCGATGGAGGTCGGCGTCCGGGTCCTCGCCGAACGCTGGAACGAGTCCGCGCCGGCCACCCAGGTCGGCTCCGCCTACCTGGTCTTCGCCGCCGTCGACGCCGACGGCAAGCCCCGCCGGGTGCCGCCGGTCCTGCCGGAGACGGAGCGCGACAAGCGCCGTTACCAGGAGGCCCAGATCCGCCGCACCCACCGGCTGGCCCGCCGCCGGGCCATCATGGACCTGCGTGCCAAGCGCGCCGCGGACGGCATAGCGGACTGACGGGCCACAAGGCCCGACGGGACACCGCCCCCGGGCGACGACGCCAAGCGCCGGACGGGCCCTCAGGGTCGGTGGCGAATGCGGCGTCTGCGGCGCGCCCGGCACGCCCCTCTCGCCGCACCGCCCGACAGCCCGAGTACGCCCCGTACGAGGACTTCCGGACGGCAAGCCGGACGCGCCGGACCGCGCGCTGCCGTCCTTCGGGCGGCGACGCAACGTTCGCGACGGGCCCTAGGAGCACTTCACCTCGTCGCCGCGCACCACCCCGAACTCGCCCTCGCGCACGTCCGCCGCCTTCACCTTCCGCACCTGCCGGTAGTCCGTTCCGACGATCACCTTGAGCGTGGCCCCCTGCCCCCTGACCGCCCGCAGTTCGCTGCCCGGCAGGGCGGCGGCGAGCGACTTCGCGGAGCGGTCCCAGCGGGGGTCGTAGGCGACGATCGTCCGACGCACCGACTGCGTGGCGGAGTTCGTCGGCCGGCGGGTGGTGCCGAAGCCCGTCGCGGCGAGCGCGGCGTCGGCGCGGCGGCCGAGGCCCGGGGTGCTCGTGCCGTTCTCCACCTGGACCCGGATCTGCTGGGGCGCCACGTCCACGCGCAGCGTGGTGTCCCTCGGCCGGTCCGCGGCCAGCGGCTTGTCGTCGCGCAGGGCGGTGAAGAGGCGGCCGGACTTCACCGGGTCCCACTTCAGCGTCGAGCCGATGCCCTTCACCGCGTATCCCATCCGGCCGATGGGGACCGTCGTGAACTCCGAGGAGGACGGGGAGAAGTTGCGCATCGCCCGCCCCAGGTCGAGCAGTTCGTCCGTGCCGAAGCCCTTGTCCGCGCGCACCGAGCCCAGCACCGCCCGGGTCACGTCCCGGAACTTCATCGGGTTGAGGAGCACCCCCGAGGACGTCGACTGGTCGATCAGCCCGGCCAGGAAGTGCTGCTGGCGCTGCATCCGGCCGAGGTCGGAGGCCCCGTCGACGTAGCGGGCGCGGACGTACTGCAGGGCCTCGCCGCCCGAGAGCCGGTGCGTGCCGGCCGTGAGGTCCAGGCCGGTGTGGGAGTCCTTCAGCGGGCGGGCGGTGCAGACCTTCACCCCGCCCAGGACGTCCACGGTCCGCATGAAGGTGGTGAAGTCGATCTCCAGATAGTGGTCGATCTTCAGCCGCGTCATGTGCTCGACCGTCCGCACGGTCAGCTGCGGCCCGCCCTCCGCGTAGGCCGCGTTCAGCTTCACCGGGTGCGCCGCGTGCGGTTTGCCGCTGTTGCGGTCCGTATGCGGGGGCAGTTCGGCGTACGAGTCGCGCGGCAGGCTCACCACGCTGGCCCGCTCCCGGTCCTCCGAGATGTGCACGATCATGATCGTGTCCGTGCAGTGGCAGGGCGCCCCGCCGAGGCGGTATCTGCGCCGCTCGGCCTCGGAGATCTTGTCCCGGCCGTCGGTGCCGACCAGCAGCACGTTCATCCCGTGCCCGGCACGCGGCCGGTTCTTCATGTCCTTGAACGGGTCGACCCGGGCGATCCCCGCGTCCAGGCTGCTGACCACCGCGTGCCCGATCCCGGCCGAGGCGAGAATCACCACCGAGAGCGTGGTCACCGCCCGCATGGCCCAACGCGGCTTCCTGCGCCGTACGGGTGGCCGCACCGCACGGCGCGGCTGCGGACGGTGCTGCGGGCGGGCAGGGGACCGAGGCGGCGAGGCGGGCATGCGAAAACCTCCGCTGGAGCGGGCGCTACGGCCGTACGTGGGATCATCAGCACCGTAGGCCCATACGATCTGTGGACCGGTGCACCGCCACGGGCGGGGCGGCTCGCTGTCCCCCGTTCGCGGTAACGTGAGCCCCCTATGAACGCGAAGCCCGACGTGCAGCTCCCCGCCGTGTCCGTGATCATGCCCGTCCTCAACGAGGAGCGGCATCTGCGCGGCGCCGTCCACGCGATCCTCGCCCAGGAGTACGCCGGCGAGATGGAGGTCGTGATCGCCCTCGGTCCCTCCGCGGACCGCACGGACGAGATCGCCGCCGAGCTGGTCGCCGAGGACCCCCGTGTGCACACGGTCCCGAACCCGACCGGCCGCACCCCCGCCGCGCTGAACGCCGCGATCAAGGCCTCCCGGCACCCGGTCGTGGTCCGCGTCGACGGCCACGGCATCCTCTCCCCGAACTACATCGCGACCGCCGTACGGCTCCTGGAGGAGACCGGCGCGCAGAACGTCGGCGGCATCATGCACGCCGAGGGCGAGAACGACTGGGAGCACGCCGTCGCCGCCGCGATGACCTCGAAGATCGGCGTCGGCAACGCCGCGTTCCACACCGGCGGGCAGGCGGGCCCCGCCGAGACGGTGTACCTCGGCGTCTTCCGCCGTGCGGCCCTCGAACAGCAGGGCGGGTACAACGAGGAGTTCATCCGCGCGCAGGACTGGGAGCTCAACTTCCGTATACGCGAGGCCGGCGGGCTGATCTGGTTCTCGCCCGAGCTCAAGGTGTCCTACCGGCCGCGGCCCAGCGTCCGGGCACTGGCCAAGCAGTACAAGGACTACGGCCGCTGGCGGCACGTCGTCGCCCGCTACCACTCCGGCTCCATCAACCTGCGCTACCTCGCGCCGCCGACCGCCGTCTGCGCGATCGCCGCGGGCCTGGTCGTGGGCGCCGCCCTGACGCCGTGGGGGTTCCTGATCCCCGGCGGCTACCTCGCGGCGATCGCGCTGGGCTCCGTACCGGCGGGCAAGGGCCTGCCCCTGAAGGCCCGGCTCCAGATCCCCCTCGCCCTCGCCACGATGCACATGTCGTGGGGGTACGGCTTCCTGACCAGCCCCAGGTCCCTGGCCAAGCGGGTCATCGCGTCCCGCCGCCCGGCCGTGCGGGACTCCGCCACCGCGTGACCGTCGGGGGGCGTGCCCGCGGGCCCGCCCCCGGCCACGGCTACCAGCGGTAGGGCGCGTAGACGTCCATGCACTGGCTGCGGTCCGACCCGTTGACCGCGTCCGCCGACTCGGGCAGGTCCCCCGCCTCGGGCTTGCGCTGCTTCGGGTACGTCGTGCCCTCGCGCCAGTCGGCGCCCACGACGAGCGTGACCCCGCTGACGTCGGTCGACTTCTGCACCGAACCCGGGGGGATGCCGAGGGACTCGGCGACCCGCGCGGCGTCGCCCGCCAACTCGGCGCTCGGATACCGCACGACGGTCTTCTCCACGGACAGCCCGCCCGTCATGTCCGCCGACGCCCGGGTGAAGCCCTCGGCCACCAGCGCCGCCGCGAGCGTGCCGGCCCGCCCGTCGACCGCGCCCCCGGACGTGGACCGGGTCGCGTTCTGCACCAGGACGCCGATCTCGGCGTCGTCGGCGGCCGGGTCGCCGGACGGCTCGGCGGAGCTCCCGCCCTTGTCCGCGGGCTTCTTCGCGGTCGGCTTGCCGTGCTTGTCGAAGGGCACGTCGTCGCGGACCATCGACCAGATCTGCTCGGCGTCCGCCCCGGCCGGCACCAGATGGTTGGCGTCCTGCGGGTCGGTGACGGTCGGCATGGTCGTCATGGTGATGCGGTTGGTCGGCACCGTCTTCAGTTGCATGCCGAGGTCGTACAGGTCCTTGACCGTGCCGATCTCCTCCGAGACCTTGAGCGCCTTCGTGGCCGTCTCGGCGAGGTTCATCAGCCGGCCCGTGTCAGTGAAGACGTTCTGCTGCTTCAGGGTGCGGATCATCGAGTTCATGTACATGTGCTGGGCCTTGGAGCGGCCCAGGTCGCTGTAGAAGGCGTGCCGGGTGCGCAGCCACTGCAGGGCCTGCTTGCCCTGCACCTTCTGCGTGCCCTTCTCCAGCTTCAGTCCGGAGCCGCCGGGCACGCCCGGCAGCGGGCGGTCCCACACGTTCTGCTCCACGCAGACCTCGACGCCGCCGACCGCGTCGGCCATGTCCACCACGCCCGCGAAGTCGATCGTCATCCAGTGGTCGATGTAGACCCCGGTGAGGTTCTCCCAGGTGGTCAGCGTGCAGCCGGGGCCACCGCGGGCGAGGGACTCGTTGATGATCCGGTTGGTCGCCTGGTAGGTCTCGCCGGTCTCCGGGTCCGTGCACGCGGGGATGTCGACCCGGGTGTCACGCGGGATGCTCACGACCGACGCGTTCTTGCGGTCCGCCGAGAGGTGCACCAGCATCTGCACGTCCGCGAGCGGCTTGCCCCCGACGCTGCTCCTCGAACCGCCGAGCTTCAGGTTCTCCGCCGTGTTCCGGCTGTCGGAGCCGATCAGCAGGATGTTCAGCGGCGTCTGTCCCGCGGCGTTCGGCCGGGGCCGCTCGGCCTTCGAGTCGCCGCCGCTGCGGCGGCCGGTCTCCAGGTTGTCGTTGAGATGCCGGTAGTAGAGATATCCCGCGCCCGCGGTCGCGAGTATGACCACCGACAGCACTGTCGCCGACCAGCGCAGCACCCGCCGTCTGCGAGGCCGCCGCGGGGTGCCGCGGCGCCCCCCGCGCCCTCCGCCCCCGCCGCGCTTCCCCTGGCCGTCCGCCCCCGGCGGGGTCGTGGTCTCCTCGTCCCGCGTGGCGAGGGCCCCCGTGCCCGTGCCCTCCACCGCCGGCACGTCCTTGCGCACGCTGCTCTGCGCCACTTGCCTGCCCTCCCACCCCTGCGCCCATCGAGAACGGGTCCGCCCCGCGCCAAGTCAGACGCACGACGGACCCGTTGGGTTACCCCTCAATTTTCTATTCGGCGCACTTGACCTTGTCCGCCGTGGACTTCTCGACGTCCGGCGCCTTGGCCGGACCGGAGACGGGGGTGCCCGCGCCCTTGAAGTCCTTGCCGAGCGTCAGCGTCATCGCCGGGAGGCCCTGGGCGTTGGTCACGCTCTCCCCGGGCTTCATCGCCGAGCCGGACAGCCCCAGGATCTCGGCCAGCCTGCGCGCCTGGTCGGCCTGGTCCGGCGCGTACTCCAGAGTGGTCCTGCCCAGCTCCTGCTCGGCGTTCCCGGCGTTCTCGGACTTGGACACGCCCTCCTCCAGCTGCAACCAGCTGAGGGTCTCCGAGGCGCTGCCCGAGGGGGCGCCGCCGTTGAGGATGCGCACGCGCACCTCGGACGGTTCGGACTTGCTGCCCTTGAGCCGGGCTGCCACGGCGGCCTTCTCCTTGGCCTTCTGCTGCTTCACCGCGGTGAAGGAGACGTCGTTGTCGATGGCGTCGAAGACGGCGGGCGCCTTCGACTCGTCGACCACGACGGTCGCCTTCACCGTCTCGGCCGGGTTGTCGACGACCGGCACCGTGGTGAACGTCAGGTTCTTGGTGTCGAGCTTGCCCAGCTCCAGACCGAGGTCCTTGAGCTTGCCGATGCTGTCCAGCTGGGAGTCGACGGTCAGCGCCTTGGTGCCCGTCTCGGCCAGCTTCAGCATCTTCGACGGATTGGTGAGCGTGTCGTTGGACTTCAGCTTGCGCATCAGCGCGCTGAGGAACTGCTGCTGGAGGTTGATGCGGCTCAGGTCGCCGCCGGTGCCGACGGAGTGCCGGGTGCGGACGAAGGCGAGTGCCTGCTCGCCCTGGATCGTGTGATTGCCTTCCGACAGCTTGAGCTTGGAGTCCGGGTCGTCGATGTCCTTGGCCAGACACACCTCGACGCCGTCGACCGCCGTCGTCAGCGTCTTGACCGCGTTGAAGTCGGCGACCATGAAGTTGTCCGGCGTGATCCCGGTCAGCTCGGTCACCGTGCGCATGGTGCAGGACGGCGTACGACCGCTCTGGCCGAGGCTCGTGTTGAAGCGGACGCCCTGGGTGCCCGGGATCACCTCGGAGCTGCCGTCCTCCTGGGTGGTCGGGCAGTCCGGCACGTCCACGATCAGGTCACGGGGGATGCTCAGCGCGGTGGCGTTCGAGCGGTCCTTGGAGACGTGCAGCAGGATCGTGGTGTCCGCGTGGCCGGGGCTGCCCGAGTCGCCGTAGGCCTCGTTGCCCGCGCCGGTGCGCTTGTCGGTGCCGATCAGCAGAATGTTGATGGCCTTGTCCTTCTGGAAGCCACCGGTGCTGGCACCGTCGTCGGCGACGGAGGTGATGTTGCCGTTGAGGTGCTCGATGTAGAGGTATCCGGCACCTGCCCCCGCGACGAGCAGGAAGGCCAGGACGCCGCCGGTCCACAGCATGGCCTTCCGCGTCCTGGTCTTCTTCGCGGGCCGGCGTCCGCGCCGCCCGGCCGCCGGCTCGGGAGCCGGGGTGCGGCGTCTGCGCTGCCCCGGCACCTCACCGCGGTCCGGCGCGTTCTGCTTCTCGGCTCCGGCCTGCTCCCGCGCGCTCTTCTCCCGCCCGGCGGGCGACGTCCGGGCGCGGGGTGCTCCGCCGGAACCGCGGGTGCCTGCTCGGCGCGGGCCGGGAACCGTCGACTGCGGTGCGGAAGGGCTCAGTCGCAGTTCGTATTCGCCGGTGTTCGGATTGAGTACCCACTGGTCTGCGGGATCGATGTTCTCCGCCCGCCCACGGCCTTGCGCGTCCACGGTTGCCTGAATCCTCCGTCGGGGCCACGCGGCGCCCTCCCCCTTGAGGCGCTCGGTCTCGTACAAACCTCGTACACAGTGCGCGACCCCGGAATGACTGCGTGGCCGGGGGCCGGGTGCACCGAAGCGCTCACACTATCCGCCCAGTTCAACGTCGAGCGACGACGGTGACAAATTCCACGTCCCTACAACTGGGCAATCCGCCCATTTCCCGGAACTAATGTCCTACGGCACTGCCCTCGCCTTACCGGCAGTCGTCCTCGGCGGCGGTCTTCCCGCTGAACGTGGGTGCCGGAGAAACGGGAGAAAGGACGGAATCGGCGTACGCACCGTAACCGTTCGACTGCGAAACCGTACCGCCGTTCCCCTCGTACGTGCTTCCGGCGAAATCCAGGACGGTTTTTCCGGAGACCTGCACCGGCGCGTCGGAACGGAGCCGCTCGAAGAGGCGCTCGGCCGCGGGCTCCATCAACTGGTCGCGATTGGCATTGCCCTCGTACGACTCCCGCGGCACCGTGAGGAACTGCACCTGTTCCGTGGGGATGTCGCGCAGACCCCGGACAAGGTCGTACAAACCACGCAGACTTGCCAGCCCCGGGTCCGTGGTGAGCGCCGACGTGGCCGCGTCCAGGACGGGATACAGCTTCACGGGGTTCAGCAGCACGTCGTTGCCGCGCAGCTTCTGCACCAGGGCCGCGAGGAATTGCTGCTGGCGCTCCATGCGATCGGTGTCGCTGCCGTTGCCGAGCGACTTGCGCACCCGGACGTAACCGAGGGCCTGCTCGCCGTCGAGCGTCACGAGGCCGGCCGGCAGCCGCAGCTTGGCCTCCTTGTCGACGATCGGCTCGGCCACACAGATCCGTACGCCGCCCACGGCGTCGACCAGCTTCTTGAACCCGGCGAAGTCGACGACCACGTGGTGATCGATCCGGATGTCCGTCATCTGCTCGACGGTGCGGATGGTGCAGGCCGACCCGCCCGTCTCGAAGGCGTAGTTGAACATCGCGAACATCGGCTCGCTGCGTTTGCCGTCCGGGCGCCGGCAACCGGGCACGTCCACCATCAGATCGCGGGGGATGGACACCGCGGTGGCGCTGCTCCGCCCGGCCGACAGGTGCAGCAGGATGGTGGTGTCCGAGCGCTCGGTCCCGGTGTCCCGGCCGTACGCGCCGTTCTCCTCGCCCGCCCGCGAGTCCGATCCGATGAGCAGGATGTTCTGCGCGCCCCGCACCAGCGCGGTCGGCCGCTCCCGCTCGTAGCGCGCGAGCTCGGCGGCCGCGGCCTCGTCGGGTGTGATGTTGCCGTCGAGCTTCGTGTAGACGATCCAGCCGGCGACCAGCGCGCCGGTCAGGATCCCCACCATCCCCACCGTCCCCCCGCAGGTCCAGCGCCGTCGGCGCCTGCGTATGAGCCCGTCGCCGCTCGCGGAGGCCCCGGCGCCCGGCCCCAGGGACACCGCCGGCGTGTTGTCGTCCGGGCCCCCGGATGGCATGCCTGCGGTGTCCCTCACGACGGAAGCCACCCCTCATGGAGTACGAGCGTGTACGAACGGTCCAGCGTGTCGTGCTGCCCTTACTGCTCCTACGACCATGACCCGGATGGGGTGGGGACGCGGGTGGTGGTGGGCCGATCGGGTGACGCCCGCCTGCCCGGGGAGAGCGCCGCGAGGAGGTGGCGGAAGGGTCGTTCCCGCAGGTGGCGTGAGGGGTGCGCGCCCGGCCCGCTAGGGCTTGTCCTGGCGGGCGGTCGCCGTGACGCGTTCGGCCTCGATGCGCTTGGCCAGGGGCTCGCCGTCCAGCCGGTCGAGATTCCTGCAGAGCACCAGGGACCCCCCGGCCGAGAGCGGGGCGTACAGCCCGGCGCTCAGTCCCTCCCAGGTGTCGTACGGCAGGGCGGACAGGATCCGCGAACCGGGCCCCGTCAGATCCAGCCCGGGTGCGTCGGCGGACGCCCGCTCCACGACCTCGGCCCCGGTGTACTCCGCCCCGGCCACGATCAGCGCGGGCGCCTCCGGGTCGACCGGCGCGTACGGCGCGAACCGGTCGCCGTGGCTCGGCACGTCCACGGCGTAGTCGGCGTACCCCTCGGGCGGCGAGGGGAAGCGCCGGCCCAGCGGGGCCAGCGACAGCGCGTACCGCTCGCCGCGGCAGGCGAGACCGTCCTCGAACCGGCCGGGGCCGGCCACCACGAAGTCCGCCCGCGACGGATCGCCGTCCATGTCCGCGAGCACGCCCGCCGACGAACACGCCAGCAGCCACACGGCCGTCTGCCAGTGCGCGGGCAGCAGCAGCGCGATCCGGTCGCCGGGCTCCGCCGACAGCCCGTCCTGGATGAGGTTCGCCGTCTTGGCCACCCAATTGGCGAAGGTGGCCACGGACAATTCGACCCGTTCTCCGGTGGCGTCGTCGTAGAAGGTGACCAGGGGGCGCGCGGGGTCCGCGGCGAGCGCGGAACGCAGCAGGTCGGCAGGGGTGCGATCGGTGGCGTTCACCCGCGCAAGCGTACGCGCGCGGCCGGGCGAGGATCGAGTGGCGGGGCCACCGGATCGGGCGAATGACTTCCGACGGCGTGTCAATTCCGCGATGGACAGATTTGTAGGGCTATGTCCAGGATCAGGAGCATGCGTGGACTCCTTGCTTCCTCCATCGGCGTGACGTGTGCCGCCGCCCTCTCCCTTCCTCTGACCCTGCCCGCCACCGCCGTTGCGGCGCCGGGCACCGAGCCCGGCCGACTCGTCGGCCGGTCCGTGCAGCCCGGAGCGCCGGGCAGCACCCAGTCCCTGCCCCTCGCCCCCCTGACCGATGAGCGTGCCCCCGGCGCGCCCGCCGCACAGGGTCTGCCCCGCCAGGACGTACGGCGGTTCTCCCTCGTCGGCGTCGTCTGGGACGACCCGGGCGCCGCACTCCAGGGCCGCGTCCAGGTCCGTACCCGGGCGGCCGGAACCGGCGCCTGGTCCGGCTGGCAGGACATCGAGACCCACACCGGCGAGCACGCCCCCGACCCGGGCAGCCCCGAAGCCACCTCCGGCCGCCTGCGCGGCGCCACGGCACCGCTGTGGGTCGGCGACTCCGACGGTGTCGAGGTGCGCGTCCGGCCCGAGGCCCCGGCCGGGCGCACGGCCGCCGCGCTCCCCACCGGCCTGCGCCTCGAACTCGTCGACCCCGGCCGGGCGGAGAGCGCCGGCACCACGGCCCCGCGCACCGACACCGACGACGACCCCCCGCTCACCGGGCCCCTCAGCGCGGAGACCGCCGCGTCCGCGGAGCCCAACGCCCTGCTCGCCCCGCTCGGCGCCACCGAGATCCCGGCGCTCGGCCGGGCGGACACCGAGGACGAGCTGTTCGTGCTGCGCGCCAACGAGATGACGCAGGAACAGCTGGCCCAGCCCTACATCGGCCCGCGTCCGCGCATCACCACCCGGCACGGCTGGGGCGCGGACGAGAAGGTGCGCGAGAAGGGGTTCCTCTACACCAAGACGGTCAAGGCGGCCTTCGTGCACCACACGGCCACCGGGAACAACTACACCTGCGCACAGGCCCCGTCCGTCATTCGCGGTATCTACCGCTACCACGTCGTGAGCATGGGCTGGCGGGACCTCGGCTACAACTTCCTCGTCGACAAGTGCGGAAACATCTACGAGGGACGCGCCGGGGGCGTGGCGAAGGCGGTCATGGGAGCTCACACCCTCGGGTTCAACAACGACAGCACGGGCATCGCCGTTCTCGGCACGTTCAACACCGCTTCACCGTCTGCGACGACGGTGAAGGCCGTGGGGCAGTTGGCGGCCTGGAAGCTCGGGCTCTTCGGAGCCAATCCGGGAGGGAAGACATCTCTGAAGTCCGGGGGTGGCAACCTCTACAAAAAAGGTACGAACGTACGACTGAACGTCATCTCGGGGCACAGGGACGGTTTCGCGACGGACTGCCCTGGAGGGGTTCTGTACGGCAAGCTCGGATCCATCCGTGAGCAGGCGTCACGTCTCCAGGGGCGGCCGTGAGGGTCGGGAGGCGTGTCGCGGGGTTTCACGGATCTCACGGATCTCACGGATCCAAGGGACCAAGACATGGGGCGGACGTGTTCTCAGGGGGGCTTTCGGTGAGGGCGTACGGCCGTCGAAGGCACCGGACATCGGTCTGCATACACTGGCCGGCCGAAAGACAGTTCGGCCGGTCCCGGCAGGAAGCAGAGACGACAGGTGACAGAAGCGATCCTCCTGGTCGGCGGCAAGGGCACCCGGTTGCGCCCGCTCACGGTGCACACGCCCAAGCCCATGGTCAGGGCGGCGGGGGTGCCGTTCCTCACGCACCAGCTGGCGCGGGCGAGGGCGGCGGGCGTGGAGCACATAGTGCTCGCCACGTCCTATCTGGCGGAGGTCTTCGAACCGCACTTCGGGGACGGCTCGTCGCTGGGGCTGCACATCGAGTACGTCACGGAGGACGAGCCGCTCGGCACGGGCGGCGCGATCCGGAACGTGGCGTCACGGCTGCACTCCGGTCCTGACGATCCGGTCCTCGTCTTCAACGGCGACATCCTGACCGGGCTGAACATCAGGGCGCTGGTGCGCACGCACGAGACGACCGGCGCGGACGTGTCCCTGCACCTGACGCAGGTGACGGACCCGCGGGCCTACGGGCTGGTGCCGACGGACGAGACGGGGCGGGTGACGGCGTTCCTGGAGAAGCCGCAGACGCCGGAGGAGATCGTCACCGACCAGATCAACGCGGGGGCGTACGTCTTCCGCCGGTCGGTCATCGACACGATCCCGGCGGGTCGGCCGGTGTCGGTGGAACGCGAGACCTTCCCCGGCCTGTTGTCGGCGGGCGCGCATCTGCAGGGGATGGTCGACTCCACGTACTGGCTCGACCTCGGCACGCCGGCGGCGTTCGTACGGGGCTCGGCGGACCTGGTGCTGGGGCGGGCGCCCTCGCCGGCGGTGCCCGGGCGCTGCGGCGACCGGCTCGTCCTGCCCACGGCGCGGGTGGCGCCGGACGCGAAGCTGGCCGGCGGGACGGTGGTGGGCGAGGGGGCGTTCGTCGCGGAGGGCGCGCGCGTCTTCGGCAGCACGATCCTGCCGGGCGCGGTGATCGAGCCCGGCGCCGTTATCACCGACTCCCTCATCGGGAACCGCGCCCGCGTCGGCCGCCGCTCCGTCCTGACCGGCGCGGTCATCGGCGACGGCGCGGTGGTCGGCCCCGACAACGAACTCCGCGAGGGCGCACGCGTGTGGTGCGACGTGCGGATCCCGCGGGGGGCGGTGCGCTTCTCCTCGGACCAGTAGACGCGCCGGCGCCGTCCGTTTGGGGGTGGGTCGGGGGCGGGCCGGGGGGTGTCCGTCCACGGAACGGCGCGGAATCGGTCACTTACCGACGCACCCCTGTCGACGCGCCAACCGCTGCGGTCGGACCCCCCCCGACCCACCCCCTTCGCGCCGCGAGCGGGTACCGGCCCGTGCACGACGGTGAGTGAACCGCGGGCGGCGGCGCCGTCCTGCCCGTGCGCGACTGTGCGTGATCCGCGGGCAGGCGTGCCGCCTGGGGCGGCACGGGTGGGCGCGGGCGGCACCCCGTCGCGCCGGGCTGCGCCACGCCCCGGCCCCGCACCGGTGCCGGGGCACGCCTCAGGTCCGCGCCCGCTACAACCGGCCGATGTCGACGCGAGGCATCTTCGGTGCTCGCCTCGGAGGCACCCTGCCGCTCAGCAGGATGAGCCGGGCGGCCCGGTGCCGTTGCCCGGCGTAGGGCTCCAGCAGGGACAGCATCACGGAGTCGTCGGCGTCCCGGTCACCCGCAAGCGCCCAGCCGACGATCCCCGGCAGGTGCAGATCCCCGACGGTCACCTCGTCCGGCGCTCCATGGCTGCGCTGCACGGTCTCCGCCGACGTCCACGGCCCCACCCCGGGGACGACCTCCAGACGGGCCCGCGCGGCCGCCGGTTCCATGCCCGTCGCCTGTTCCAGCCGCGCGGCGACCCGTACCGACCGCAGGATCGTGGACGCCCGCTTGTCGTCGACCCCGGCCCGGTGCCACTCCCAGGAGGGGATCAGCGCCCACGTCCGCGGCGCCGGCATCACATGCATGCCCCCGGGCACCGGCCCCGGCGCGGGCTCGCCGAACTTGCGGACGAGCAACCGCCACGCCCGGTACGCCTCGTCGGTCGTGACCTTCTGTTCCAGGATCGACGGGATCAACGACTCCAGCACCAGCCCGCTCCGCCCCAGCCGCAGCCCGGGCCGCCGGTGCCGGGAGACGGCGACGATCCGGTGCCGCGGCGCGAAGAGGGACGGGTCGTCCGAGGCGCCGAGGAGGTCGGGCAACTGGTCGAGGAGCCAGTCCGCACCGGGGCCCCACGCCTCGCCGCGCACCTGGCCGTCGCGCGCCGACACCCGCAGCGTCCCCGGCCCGGCCGGCGTGCGGCATGCCCGCCACACCGACCCGTCGGGCGTCGTGCGGAACGTCGGGTCGCCGGGGCCCCGCCGCAGCGGTCCCAGGGCCAGCCCCAGTTCCAGCGGCCCGTCGGGCGTCCAGGTCCGGACCCGGGCGCTCGCCCGCGCCGCCTGCCGCGGCACGCCCGCGGGCACGGCGACCTCCCCGCCGCGCACTGTCGTACGCGTGGGACGAGGAGCGAAGCGGCCGGCCACGGATGATCCCAGGGGAGAAGGGGACTAGGTGCCCTATGAGGGTAGGCGCCCGAGGGGCATGGTCACCGCACCTCGATGAACCCGCCCGCGTCCCGGTCCGGTCGCGGGCGCGGCGCCTGCGCCGGATGGCCGACCGCCACCGCACCCATCGGGTCCCAGTCGCCGGGCAGCCCCAGCACCTCGCGGACCACGTCCCGGCAGAACATCGTCGACGACACCCAGGCCGAACCCAGCCGCTCCCCGGCCAGCGCCACCAGGAAGTTCTGTACGCCCGCCCCGGCGGCGACGACGAACATCTCCCGCTCGGCGCCGTCCCGCCGCGGATCCCCGTAGGTGTGCGAGCCGTCCATGACCAGACACGGGACCACGAGGTAGGGCGCGTTGCGCAGGACGTCCCCGCGCTTGACGCGCTTGGCGACGGACTCCTCGCTCTTGCCGTCCCGCCGCAGGTCCGCGATCCAGGCGTCCCGCATGGCGTCCAGCAGTCCGGCCCGAGCGCCGGGGGACTCCAGCAGCACGAAACGCCACGGCGTCGTGTGGTGCGGCGCCGGTGCCGTCACGGCCGCGGCGACCGCCCGGCGTACCGCGCCGGGGTCCACGGGCTCGTCCGTGAACGACCGGACCGTACGCCGCTGGGTCACGGCCTCGCGCACCGCTTCCGAGGTGCCCAGCCGGAACATGTCGTCGCGTGCGCCGCGCACCAGGGCCCGCGCCCCCTCGCCGTCCTCCTCGGACACGGTGTGCGCCAGGCCGCGGACGACGGCGACCGGCAGCCCGGCCGCCTTGCCCTTGACCAGGTCGCCCGCGGCGGCGAGTTCGTCCGCGGTGGCGACGACGGTGGCGTTGAGCGGATTGCCGTGCGTGTCCACGCCGCCGCGCAGGTCGTCGAGCACCCGCACACCGGCGGCGCCGATCGCCACGTCCGTGAGCCCCGCGCGCCAGGGCCGCCCGGAGGTGTCGGTGACGACCACGCCGACGTCGACACCGAGCGCGTCCCGCAGGCCCTCGCGGATCTCCCGCGCCGAGGCGTCCGGGTCCTCCGGGAGCAGCAGCACCGTCCCGCCGGGGGTGTTGGAGGCGTCGACGCCGGCGGCCGCCATGACCAGGCCCTGCCGGTTCTCCACGATGCGCAGCGGTCCGCGCCGGGCCACCACCCGCACCGTCTCCGCGTCGATCGCGGCCTCCCGGTCGTCCGCCTGGACGATCCGGCCCTCCGCCTTGGAGACGATTTTCGAGGTGACCAGGAGCACGTCCCCGTCGGCCAGGGACGGTTCGGCGGCGGCGATCAGTTTGGCGAGGTCGTCGCCCGGCGCCACCTCGGGCAGGCCGGGCACCGCCCAGACCCGGTAGCCGGTCATGGGGTCCGCACCTCCTGGGCCAGCGCCAGCGCGTCCCGCGCCATCTGCGCGGCCGCCTCCTCGTCGGTCATCATCAGCGGTACGGCCCGGCAGCGGATGCCCGCCGTCTCGACCCGCTCCACGACGCCCGCGTCCACGGTGTCCACCAGCCAGCCGTCGAGCAGCCCGGAGCCGTAGTGCTCGGCGACCGCCGCCGCCGTGGCCTCCACGCCGACCGCGGCGAGCACCTTGTCGGCCATCCCGCGCACCGGCGCGTCCCCGACGATGGGGGACAGGCCGACCACCGGCACGCCCGCGTCGGCGATGGCCTCCCGGATGCCGGGCACGGCCAGGATCGTGCCGATCGAGACGACCGGGTTGGACGGCGGGAAGAGGATGACGTTCGCCTCCGCGATCGCCTCCAGCACGCCCGGCGCCGGCTTGGACTGCTCGGCGCCGACGGGCACGACGGCGTGGGCGGGGACCGAGGCCCGCAGCCGGACCCAGTACTCCTGGAAGTGGATCGCCTTGCGCTCGCCGTCGAGTTCCACGGCGACGTGCGTCTCGACACGGTCGTCCGTCATCGGGACGAGCCGTACGCCGGGCTGCCAGCGGTCGCACAGGGCCTCGGTGACCGCGCTGAGCGGGTATCCGGCGCCGATCATCTGCGTCCGCACGATGTGCGTGGCGAAGTCCCGGTCGCCGAGGCCGAACCACTCCGGCCCCACGCCGTACGCCGCGAGCTCCTCCTTGAGATGGAAGGTCTCGTCCGCCCGCCCCCAGCCCTGCTCCTCGTTTATCCCGCCGCCGAGCGTGTACATCACCGTGTCGAGGTCCGGGCAGACCTTCAGCCCGAAGAGGTGGATGTCGTCACCGGTGTTGCCGATGACGGTGATGTCCGCGTCCGGCACGGCCCGCTTCAGACCGCGCAGGAACCGGGCACCGCCGATGCCGCCTGCCAGAACCACAATCCGCATGGAGCAAGTGTTGCAGGCGGGTACGACAGCGTGGCACGCGGTTACGGGAGCTCGGCGAGGGCCGTGCACTGCGGGGTGTGCATCGGCATCGCGGTGAGGCCCGGGTGATAGACGTGCAGGCTGACCGCCGGTTCGAGGGCGTCGTTCAGCACCTCGTGCACATAGCCGGGCGCGAACACCCGCTGCGCCCCC
This sequence comes from Streptomyces sp. NPDC089424, assembly GCF_044749345.1. Classification (NCBI taxonomy): domain Bacteria; kingdom Bacillati; phylum Actinomycetota; class Actinomycetes; order Kitasatosporales; family Streptomycetaceae; genus Streptomyces; species Streptomyces sp. NPDC089424. The sequence goes on along the minus strand of NZ_JBIVHU010000011.1, from coordinate 23,147 downwards.
GGCTCCCACGCGCGCGCGGTGTGCTCGGTCCGCTCGGTGAGGGTGCCCTCCAGGACGGTCAGGACGCCGGAGGAGGAGCCGTGGTCGTGCAGTCCGCTGCGCTGGCCGGGCAGCCAGGACAGCAGCCAGACCTCGTATCCCGGGCCGGTGCGCAGCCGGTGGTACCAGCGGCTGGTGGCGTCGTACCGGACGAGGTGCTCCCACTGGGCGCGGTCGGCCGCGACGGAACGGGCCAGGCCGACGAAGTCGGCGACGGTGGCCGGGTGCTCGCGCGGGGCCTGGAGCAGGTGCGGGACTTCGAGGATGTCGCCGGCGATCTGGAGGTCGCTGTCGCTGTTCATGGATGCGGTGGTTCCTCGGCGGGGGAGAGGTGCGGGGGCTGGATGTCACGACCGTCCGCCCGGGTCACGGGCGGGAGGGGGCGCCCGGGTGCGGGCGTGGGGAACAGCAGCCGAGTCGCGGTGGGACTCAGGGGCAGCCGGAGCGCGTGGGGCTCAACAGCTGGAACAGCGACAACAGCTACAACGAGCGTGGGCAGCACCGAGGGACCCGGCGGAGCGGGTCGAGGTGGGCACCAAGTTCGCGAGCATGCCCACTAGGACAGCGGGTCACACCACCACTGTCAACTCGACGCCCGATATGTGGGACATGTTTCACCTCTTCCGGTTCATCGTCCAGATGAAAGGTTTGCTCATGCGTTGACCGGGACACATGGCGCACAACCGGGCGCGCATGCCTCGAAGCGATCCCGTGATCCGAATGTGATCCGGTTCGCTTCGATGCGCGTGTCGGAACGAGATCGAGCCACTGGGCGTCCTTCTCCGTACAGGGTGCGCGTGGGGCCGACGGCCTCCCGGGCCCCGAAAGCGTGTCAAGGTTTATGGCGATTTGAACACTTTCCGCATGGCCTTGGTTCCGCAGAGTGAATAAGGGGCTCAATAGCAGATCTCGGCTTGACTCGCCCGGAGCAGCACACTTGTAATTTCACTCGTGTCGTTCAGCCGGAATCGGTAACGGCTACATCACGGGGACGCGAAAGACAGACGAGGGGCGCACATGACCGAGCTGGTGCAGCAACTGCTGGTCGACGACGCGGACGAGGAACTCGGCTGGCAGGAGCGCGCGCTGTGCGCCCAGACCGACCCCGAGTCCTTCTTCCCCGAGAAGGGCGGCTCGACCCGCGAGGCCAAGAAGGTCTGTCTCGCCTGCGAGGTCCGCTCCGAATGCCTTGAGTACGCCCTGGCCAACGACGAGAGATTCGGCATCTGGGGCGGTCTGTCCGAGCGTGAGCGCCGCCGACTGAAGAAGGCGGCCGTCTGACACAACGGCACACGTCGTCCTCGTGCACACGGGGCGAACGGCCCGTCGCGGGTGGGTTGTCCACAGGCGGCGGGCCCTCGTCATGGGCAGCCGATAGTGTGGGCGCTCGTCCGAGACACCCCGCCGCCCCCAAACGGCTCAGGTGTCCACCGCAGTCCACCGAACCGGGGCCCGTACCTCGATGTCCGTGCACAGCCACACGGCAGCCCACCACGATGCCGCTGCCACACCAGAGTTCCCGCGTCATGTGGTGACCGCGGTCCTCGTCTCCCACGACGGCGCCCGCTGGCTGCCCGACGCGCTCGCCGGACTGCTCGGCCAGGAGCGCCCGGTCCAGTTCGCCATGGCCGCCGACACCGGCAGCGCCGACGACTCGGCGCAGCGGGTCGGCGACGCCCTCGGCCCGGAGCGGGTGCTGCACCTCGCCCGGCGCACCGGCTTCGGCCAGGCCGTCGAGGAGGTCAACCGCGCGGCGCCGCTGCTCACGCCGCAGGAGCTGCCGTACCTGAAGCGGCCGAGCGGCTGGGACCCCGTCACGCGCAGCTGGCGCGACGACGCCTACGACATGCCCGAGCTGCCGCACGGCGAGCCCGTGCAGTGGCTGTGGCTGCTGCACGACGACTGCGCACCGGAACCCGACGCGCTGGCCGAGCTGCTGCGGGTGGTGGAGAACGAACTCGAACTCGGCCGCGACGACGTGGCCGTCGTGGGCCCGAAGCTGCGCGGCTGGTACGACCGCAGGCAGCTCCTCGAAGTCGGCGTCAGCATCGCCAACTCCGGCCGCCGCTGGACCGGCCTGGACCGCCGTGAGCAGGACCAGGGCCAGCACGACCACGTCCGGACCGTGCTGTCCGTGTCCACCGCCGGGATGCTGATCCGGCGTGATGTCTTCGACGAGCTCGGCGGATTCGACCGCCGGCTGCCGCTGATGCGTGACGACGTCGACCTGTGCTGGCGCGCCCAGGCGGCCGGGCACCGCGTCCTCATCGCCCCCGAGGCGGTCGTACGCCACGCCGAGGCGGCCTCCCGGGAGCGGCGCGCCGTCGACTGCGCGGGCCGCACCACCGCCTCGCCGCACAAGGTCGACAAGGCCGGCGCCGTCTACACCCTCCTCGTCAACGCCCGCTCGGCCACGCTGCCCTGGGTGCTGCTCCGTGTGGTGCTCGGCACCCTGCTGCGTACCGTCGCCTACCTCGTCGGCAAGGTGCCCGGGCAGGCGGTCGACGAGATCCGCGGTCTGATGGGCGTCCTGCTGCGGCCCGAGCGGATCGTCGCCGGCCGTCGCAGGCGCGGCCGGCCCGTGGTCGACAAGGGCGAGCTGCGCCCCCTGTTCCCGCCGCCCGGCGCGACGGTGCGGGCCACCGTCGAACAGGTCGCGGGCAGCGTCCTGAGCAGCTCCGACCCGGAGGTGACCTCCGGCGCCGGACGGCACGGCGGCGCGGTCGAGTCCGGGCCCGGCGGCGACGACGCGGAATTCCTGGAGATCGAGCAGTTCGCCCGCCTGAAGCGCATCGCCCGCAACCCCGCCCCGATGCTCTTCCTGGTCCTGCTGTTCGTCTCGCTGGCCGCCTGCCGCGAACTCCTCGGCGGCGGCTCCCTCGCGGGCGGCGCCCTGCTGCCCGCACCCGCCGACTCCGGTCAGCTGTGGTCGCGCTACCTCGACTCCTGGCACCCGGTGGGCGCCGGCGGTGACGGCTCCGCGCCGCCGTATCTCGCGCTGGTGGCGATGCTCGCCTCCACGCTGTTCGGCTCCACGGGCCTCGCGATCACGGTGCTGCTGGTCTGCTCGGTGCCGCTGGCCGGACTCACCGCGTACTTCGCCTCCCGCCCGCTCGTCGAGTCCCGGCTGCTGCGCGCCTGGGCCGCCGTCGCGTACGCCTTCCTGCCCGCCGTCACCGGCGCCCTCGCCGGCGGCCGGCTCGGCACCGCCGTCCTCGCCGTGCTGCTGCCGCTCCTCGCGCGCGCGGCCGTCGCCGCGAGCGGCCTCGCGAACACCTCCGGCGCGCGCGGCGGTTGGCGCGCCACCTGGGCCTACGCCCTGCTGCTGACGGTCACCACCGCCTTCACGCCGATCGTGTGGCCCGTGGCGCTGCTCCTCGGTGCCGGGCTGCTCGTCGTGCGGCGCGGCGACATCGCCGCCTACGGCCTGCGCTTCCTGACCCAGCTGGGCACGCCCCTGCTGGTCCTCGCGCCCTGGTCGCTGTCCCTGCTGCCGTTCGGCTTCTTCCGCGAGGCCGGCCTGGAGTACGGCGACTCGGCCGCCTCCGCCCTCGATCTGCTCGGCGCCAGCCCGGGCGGTCCCGGCACGGTCAGCGGCCTGATGCTGATCGGCATCGTGCTGGCCGCGCTGGCCGCCCTGTTGCGCGACGAGCGCCGGCGGGGCATCCGGTCGGCCTGGGTGGTCGCCCTGGTGGGCCTGGTCCTCGCGGTGCTGTCCAACGGCTCCGCCTGGGCAGGCCCCGCGACCCTCGTCTACGGCCTCGCGCTCCTGACGGCCGCCGTGCTCGGCGCCGAGGGGGCACGCACGCGCGTGGCGGAGCAGAGCTTCGGCTGGCGCCAGCCGGTCGCCGCGCTGATCGCCTTCGCCGCGGCCGCGGGCCCGCTGCTCGTCGCCGCCGGCTGGATGCTGCGCGGCGCCGACGGACCGGTGGAGCGCCGCGACCCGGTGCAGGTGCCCGCGTTCGTCGCCGAGGAGAGTGGCACGCGCGACCAGGCCCGCACCCTCGTCCTCGACAGCGACTCCCCCGCCCACGTCGGCTATACCCTGGTCCGCGGCTCCGGCGCCCGCCTCGGCGACGCCGAACTCGCCGCGGCCGACGGCGGCAACGCCACGCTGGACAAGGTCGTCGCCAACCTCGTCGCCGGTTCCGGCGCCGACCAGGCAGACCAGCTCGGCGACTTCGCCGTGCGCTACGTCCTCGTGCACCAGGGCGCGCCCCGCGAGGTGAGCCGGGTCCTCGACGCCACGCCCGGTCTGAGCCGGCTCAGCCAGCAGGACGGCGGCGCCCTGTGGCGGGTCGACCGCCAGGTCGCGCGCGCGGTGGTCGTCCCGGCCTCCGGCTCGGGTGCCCCGCAGCCGGTGGCCGCCGGACCCGTCGAGATCCACACCGAGGTCCCCGCCGGTGCCGACGGCCGGATCCTGCGTCTCGCGGACGCCGCGTCCGACGGCTGGACGGCCACCCTCGACGGCGCGCCGCTGACCCGGACCACCGTCGACGGCTGGGCCCAGGGCTTCGAACTCCCCGCCGGCGGCGGCACCCTGGACGTCACCTACGACGACCCGATCAGCCACACCGCCTGGCTCTGGGCGCAGGGCTTCCTCGCCGTGGTCCTCGTGGTGCTCGCCCTGCCCGGGCGCCGCCGCGACGTCGACGACGACCTGCCCGAGGAGCCCGTGATCCCCGCGCAGGCGACGGAAGGCGAGGGCCGCCGCGCCCGCCGTCTGCGCGCGCAGGCCGAGGCCGAAGAGGCCGCTCGGGACGAGGAGTTCCCGCCTCCCGCCGAGGAGGAAACCCCGGTGCCGGTGCCCCGGCAGCAGTCCTACGACATGGGGGTCCCCCCGGACGAGGACGTTCGCGCCTGGGGCGGTGACACCACGAGCTACGCGGGCGCCGAGTACGGCACGTACGGCGGCGAGCAGTACCAGGACGCCGGCCCGCAGTACCCCGCCGACGGCTACGGGCAGCCGTACCAGAACGACCAGTACCAGAACGAGCAGTACCAGAACGACCAGTACCAGGCGGACCCCTACCAGGGCGGGCAGTACGACCCGTACGCGTACGGGCAGCAGCAGCCCGGGACGTACGAGCAGCCCTACGACCAGTACCCGCAGGGCTACGACCCGGCGTACGACCCGGCGCAGCAGCAACACCCGCATGGCAGCGGCAACGAGCGCCCCGACGGGAGTCAGCAGTGAACCGCACCACCCTGTCCCTGATCGCCGGCGTCGGCGCGCTCGCGGCCCTCACCGGGTTCGCCACGCTCGTCGCCCCGGAGGCGACCGGGAAGGACACCGCCAAGGCGGCGGCCCAGCTGCCCGTGGAGCGGTCGAGCCTGGCCTGCCCCGCGCCGAGCACGTCCGACCTCGCCGAGACGACGTACACGTCCTTCACCCCGGTCACCGAGGGCACGGGAGCCGAGGGGGCGGGCGAGCTGCTGCCCGCCACCGACGGCAAGGCCGCGAAGCCCGTGCTGAAGCCCAAGGAGCCGGGCTCGCCGGTGTCCGGGGACAGTTCGGGGGGCGAGGCGCCCGCGCTGATCGGCACCGCGGAGGGCAAGTTCGCGCCCGGCTGGACCGTGCAGCAGACGACCGAGGTCACGGCCGGCGCGGGACGCGGTCTGCTCGGGCTCAACTGCTCCGCGCCGGACACCGACTTCTGGTTCCCGGGGGCCAGTACGGCGGCCGGGCGGACCGACTACGCGCACCTGACCAACCCGGACGACTCCGCCGCCGTGGTGGACATCGAGCTGTACGGCAAGGACGGCGAGCTCCAGTCCACCGTGGGTGAGGGCATCACCGTCGCCCCCCGCTCCAGCGAGCCGATCCTGCTGTCGACGCTGACCGACGCCGAGGAGGCCGACCTCACGGTCCATGTGAACGTCCGCAGCGGGCGGGTCGGCGCGGCGGTGCAGGCGCTGGACGACGAGGCGGGCGGCGACTGGCTCGCGGCCGCCGCGGATCCGGCGGGGAGCCTGGTCGTCCCGGGTATCCCCAAGGACGCGACGTCGGTGCGGCTGATCGCGTTCACGCCGGGGGACAGCGACGCGGACCTCAAGGTGCGCCTCGCCTCGCCGAACGGGCTGATCACACCGGCCGGCAGCGAGACGCTGCACGTCAAGTCGGGCGCGACGACCTCCGTCGACCTCGGCGACGTCACGCGCGGCGAGGCCGGTTCCCTGGTCCTGACCCCCTCGGACCAGGCGGTTCCCGTGGTGGCCGCCGTGCAGGTGGTGCGCGGGAAGGGCGGCTCCCAGGAGACGGCGTTCATCCCCGCCGCACGGGCCGTGGGCACGCGCGCCACCTCGGTCGGCAACACCGCGAAGGGCGTGACCCTCTCGCTGGTCGCGCCGGGGGAGTCTGCCCAGGTCAAGGTCACGGCGTCGGCGGGCACCGAGGGCGGCGAACCGGTCTCGAAGACGTACGCGGTCAAGGCGGGCACGACGCAGGACGTCGAGGTGCCCGTGCCGAGCGGCCTGAAGGGTACGTACGCGCTCACGGTGGAGCCGGTCTCGGGCGGTCCGGTCCACGCCTCGCGGACCCTCACCGCGACGCAGGACGGCGTCCCGGCCTTCACGGTCCAGACCCTGCCCGACGACCGGGGGACGGTGGCCGTCCCGGAGGCCGAGCAGGATCTGTCGGTGCTCCAGAAGTGACGTGCAGGGCGCCGCGCGGGCCGTCCGGCAGCCGCCGTAGCGGGCTGGTCAGTCCTCGCCGTAGCGCGGGTCCACCGTCTCCGGCGTGAGGCCGAGCAGCTCGGCGACCTGTTCGACGACGACCTCGTGGACCAGGGCCGCGCGCTCGTCGCGGCCCTTGGTGCGGATCTCGACGGGACGCCGGTAGACGACCACCCGCGCGGGCCGTCCCTCACGTGCCGCGACGGTGCCGCCGAGGGGTACCGCCTCGTCGTTCCAGGACTGCCCCGGACCGTCCAGCCGGGGTACTTCGAGGACGAGGAAGTCGATGTCGGCGAGCTGCGGCCAGCGCCGTTCCAGGCGCTCCACGGAGTCCTGCACCAGATCGGCGAACGCCTCGGCGCGGCTCGCCGCGAGCGGCACCTGAGGGGGCGCGATCGGCCCACGCATGCCTCGGCCGTGACGATCGCGGCGACGGGGCCCGGGGCCCGTCGGCCGGGGCGGTACTCGGTTGTCCATCACTGGTGAAGCGTAGTCCTCGCGCACGGCGTGCGCCGGGTGTCCACGCCCCGTTCCGGCCTCGCGGTCGCCGCCGTACGGCATGTCGCCGGATGACCATTCCAGCCAAGATTGGGCTCGATTCCGTATCTCTCCGAGACCGGCGATCACGAGGCAATTGACGCCGTTTATGTGGAGTGTTGACCGCTTTCATGGTCGTACGGGACCCCGCCCGGGCATGTCCACGCAGGTCAGCGACGTGTGTCGGGAGGGGCCTGTGGGGCGTCTCACACCACGACACGGTGGAGTGACCTGGTGGAGAGTCGTCGCGGCCCGCTCAAGAGTGCGGTACCGTCCAACGTCGTGAGCCCTGTACGTCGCTGTTCGCGCACCGCTTGCGGCCGTCCCGCCGTAGCGACGCTGACGTACGTCTACGCCGACTCGACGGCGGTTCTCGGCCCGCTCGCCACCTACGCGGAACCCCACTGCTACGACCTGTGCGCCGAGCACTCCGAGCGTCTGACCGCCCCCCGTGGCTGGGAGGTCGTCCGCCTCCTCGACGGTTCCGCGCCGGCCCGTCCCAGCGGCGACGACCTGGAAGCGCTCGCCAACGCGGTGCGCGAGGCGGCCCGGCCCCAGGAACGCGCGGCCCGGGCCGGCGGCGGTGGCCGTGCGGCGGATCCGATGGAGGTCGCGCGCCGCGGCCACCTGCGGGTTCTGCGCTCCCCCGACAACTGAGCGGTCGGTCAGTTCCTCACAGGCCTCAGGGTCGATTCCTCACAGGCCTCAGGGCCGATTCCTCTCTGGTCCAGGGCCGGATCCCCTCTGGCCCCAGGGGCCTCATTTCGTTGAATGCTGCACACCCATTGACGCGCGCTTGTCGCGGACACGATCATTCCGTCACCCGTGAGAAATCGCTTTCCGCATCGCGGAATCCGGGGAGGCGCTCGTGTACGTCCAGGAACTGGCCCCCGTTGCCGGCTCGCTCGGTCTGTCCGCCCTGGTGGCGGCCCTACCCCTGGTGATCGTCCTGATCCTGCTCGGGGTTGTGCGCATGAAGGCCCATCTGGCGGGCCTGACAGGCTTGTTGGCGGCCGTCCTGGTCGCCGCGCTCGCCTACGGCATGCCGCTGGACCAGACGCTCTCCAGCGCCGTCCACGGGGCGGTGTTCGGGATCTTCCCCATCCTGTGGATCGTCGTCAACGCCCTGTGGGTGTACCGGATGACGGTACGGACCCAGCACTTCGACATCCTGCGCAGATCGTTCGGGCGGCTCTCCGACGACCCCCGCATCCAGGCGCTCGTCGTCGCCTTCTGCTTCGGTGCCCTGCTGGAAGCGCTTGCCGGCTTCGGCGCCCCCGTCGCGATCAGCGCGGTGATGCTCGTCGCCCTGGGCTTCGACCCGGTGAAGGCGGCCATCGTGGCGCTGGTCGCCAACACCGCCCCGGTGGCGTTCGGCGCCATGGGCACACCCGTGGTGACGCTGGCCCAGGTCACCGGGCTGCCCCTTGAGGACGTGGCGTCCGTGGTGGGGCGTCAGACCCCGCTGCTCGCCCTCGTGGTGCCGCTGGTGCTGGTCGGGCTCGTGGACGGAAAACGCGGTCTGCGCGAGACCTGGGTGCCCGCCATGGCGTGCGGAGTCGCCTTCGCCGTCGCCCAGTTCGCCGCCTCGAACTACTTCTCCGCCCAACTCGCCGACATCGCCGCCGCCTTGGCGGGCGCGGGCGCCCTGGTCGCCGTACCGCAGTCACGCAGGCCCGCCGCCGAGGTCGTGCGCACGTCCGTGCTGACCGGCGCCCGCAGCGAGGAGCTCGACGAGCGGGACCCGCGCGCGGAGGTCGTACGGGCGTACGCGCCCTACGCGCTGATTGTGGCCGTCTTCTCGGTGGCGCAGATCCCGGCGGTCAAGGACTGGCTGGCCGGTGCCACCCAGATGTACGACTGGCCCTTCCTGGACGTTCTCGACCCGGAGGGGGAGCGGGTCGGCGGCAACGTGTTCACCTGGCCGATCGTGTCCACCGGCGGCACCCTCGTGCTCCTCGCGGGCATGCTCACGGCGGTCGTGATCGGGGTGCACGCGCGCGTGGCGGTCAAGGAGTGGCTCGCGACCGTGTACGAACTGCGGTTCGCCATCCTCACGGTGACCTCCGTGCTGGCCCTCGCGTACGTCATGAACCTCTCCGGACAGGCGGCCACCATCGGTCACTTCGTCGCGGCGGCCGGCGCCGGGCTCGCGTTCCTGTCGCCGGTGCTCGGCTGGTTCGGGGTCGCCGTGTCCGGGTCGGACACCTCGGCAAACGCCCTCTTCGGGGCGCTCCAGGTGACCGCCGCGCGCGAGTCGGGACTGTCACCGGAACTGCTGGCCGCCGCCAACAGCTCCGGCGGCGTCCTCGGCAAGATGATCTCCCCGCAGAACCTCACCATCGCCTGCGCCGCGGTCGGCCTCGCGGGCCGGGAGGGGGACCTGCTGCGCAAGGTGCTGCCGTGGAGCCTGGCGCTGTTGCTCGTGATGTGTCTGATTGTGGTCGGCCAGAGTTCACCGGTGCTCGGCTGGATGCTGCCCTGACCTCAGGGTTACGGCTGGGGGACCAGTTTCGGTCCACGCCGTGCGTCGTCGGCCCGGGCGGGTAGTTTGGGGGTTCCGACAGTACTTCCAGGAGGGTTGGCCGTGGCTGCTGATCTGTCGCAGATCGTGAAGGCTTACGACGTGCGCGGCGTCGTCCCCGACCAGTGGGACGAGCCGCTGGCCGAGCTCTTCGGGGCGGCCTTCGCCCAGGTGACCGACGCCGACGCGATCGTCATCGGGCACGACATGCGGCCCTCGTCGCCGGGACTGTCCCGCGCCTTCGCGCGCGGGGCGGCGCTGCGCGGTGTCGACGTCACCGAGATCGGCCTGTGCTCCACCGACCAGCTGTACTACGCCTCGGGCGCGCTGAACCTGCCGGGCGCCATGTTCACTGCCTCGCACAACCCGGCCCGGTACAACGGCATCAAGATGTGCCGCGCCGGCGCCGCCCCGGTCGGCCAGGACACCGGCCTCGCCGAGATCCGCGAACTCGTAGAGCGCTGGAGCGACTCGGGCGCCCCCGAGCCCGCCGCGCGGCGGGGAACGATCACGCAGCGTGACACGTTGGAGGACTACGCGGTCCACCTGCGCTCGCTCGTCGACCTGACCTCCATCCGCCCCCTGAAGGTCGTCGTCGACGCGGGTAACGGCATGGGCGGCCACACGGTCCCCACGGTCTTCGAGGGCCTGCCCCTGGAGCTCGTGCCGATGTACTTCGAGCTGGACGGCACGTTCCCCAACCACGAGGCGAACCCGCTGGATCCGGCCAACATCGTCGACCTCCAGGAGCGCGTGCGCGCCGAGGGCGCCGACCTCGGCATCGCCTTCGACGGCGACGCCGACCGCTGCTTCGTCGTCGACGAGAACGGCGACCCGGTCTCGCCGTCCGCGGTCACCGCCCTGGTCGCCGCGCGCGAGCTGGCCAAGCACGGCGGCGAGGGCATCGTCATCCACAACCTGATCACGTCGTGGACGGTCCCGGAGGTCGTGAAGGAGAACGGCGGCACGCCGATCCGCACGCGCGTGGGCCACTCCTTCATCAAGGCCGAGATGGCCCGCACCGGCGCGATCTTCGGCGGCGAGCACTCCGCGCACTACTACTTCCGCGACTTCTGGAACGCCGACACGGGCATGCTGGCCGCCCTCCACGTCCTCGCGGCCCTCGGCGGCCAGAAGGGCACGCTCTCCGCGCTGGTCGAGGAGTACGACCGCTACGCGGGCTCGGGCGAGATCAACTCCACCGTCGACGACCAGCAGGGCCGCCTCGCCGCGCTCAAGTCGGCGTTCGAGGGCCGCGAGGGCGTCACCCTCGACGAACTCGACGGCCTCACGGTCACGGCCGCCGACTGGTGGTTCAACGTCCGCCCCTCCAACACGGAGCCGCTCCTGCGCCTGAACGCGGAGGCACGGGACGAGGCGACGATGGTGAAGATCCGCGACGAGGCGCTGGCGATCATCCGGGGGTGAAACCGGGGCGCGGCGGGGTGCTGGGCGGGGTGACCGCCGGGTGCGTGTGCGACGTCCTCGGACCGGCGTGCGCGGGGCCCGGGGTGCGAGTGCACGCCCTGCGCGGGCCACCGGTCGCTCGGTGTCAGGGTCTCGGGGCGCTGTTCGGGTCGTGGCTGCGGGTCCGGGGTATCGCCGCCGCGCGGGCGCGCGGTGCGGTGGCGATCCCGTCGCGCCGCGGTCGGCGAGCGCCCGGCGGTTCGCCGTGGACCACCGCCGCCCAGGCGCCCGCATCACGGGAGCCCGGCGCCCCGGGCTCCCGCTCACGGCCGCCCGGCGCCGCCCGCCTCCCGGGTTTCGCCGCCGACGGCTACGCGGCGCGCCCCGGACACGCCGGTGGCCGCGATGCCGCGGGCGACCGTGCGGCGGTTCCCGCGCCGGTCACCGCCGTCCCGACCCGCCTCGGCGCCGCCGCTCACGGCGGCTTCGGCCCACCCCGGCGCCCGACCCCCGTCACCATGCCCCCAACCCCCCACAACCCCGCCCGCACGGCGGTACCCTGACCAGGCACATCCGCACAACCGCACGTACCCGAACCGGTACACACAACCCGCCCCGAAGGGACCGCTCATGCCGCTCGAAGCCGGCCTCCTGGAGATCCTCGCCTGCCCGGCCTGCCACGCCCCCCTCGATGAGCGGGACACCGAGCTGGTCTGCACCGGCCAGGACTGCGGCCTGGCGTACCCCGTCCGCGACGGCATCCCCGTCCTCCTCGTCGACGAGGCCCGCCGCCCGGCGTAACGCCCCGCAGGCGTCCGCGCAGACCGGGCCCGCCGCAAGAGACCCGCCGCCCGCACAACCGCCGACCCCGGCGTTCGGAGGCTGCCGCACATGCTCGACGAAACGCTGCTCGACTCCCCGGAGGGCCTCGCAGAGGCCGACCAGCGCGGCCTGCTGCGCGGTGCCGCCGAGTCCGGTGCCCGCGTCCGCACCGCCGCCCGGCTCGCCGTCGAGGCCGGACTCGGCGAGCTGAAACCCGACGGCCGCCCCCGCGCCGTCCTCATCGCGGGCCCCGGCGCCGCCGCCACCCACGCCGCCGACTTCCTCGGCACGCTGGCGGGCCCCGGCAGCCCGGTGATCCGCCTCGCCCCGACCGGCGTCGCCCCCGTCGCGGGCGCGCTGCGCTGGGAGCTCCCGGGCTGGGCCGGCTCCGTCGACCTGCTCCTGATCGCCACCCCCGACGGCACCGAACCGGGCCTGTCCCTGCTCGCCGAGCAGGCCTACCGGCGCGGCGCCGCCGTCGCGGCCGTCTCCCCGGCCGGCACCCCGCTCGCCGAGGCCGTCGCGGGCGCCCACGGGCTCTTCGTACCGATGGCGACCGCCCCGTACGAGCAGGACGAGCAGCCGCTCGCCGCCTCCGCGCCCGGTGTCCTGTGGGCGCTGCTCACCCCGCTGCTGGCGCTGCTGGACCGGATCGGCCTGCTCACCGCGCCCCCGGACGCGCTGGAGAAGGTCGCCGACCGCCTCGACCACATCGCCGAACGGTGCGGGCCCGCCATCGAGGCGTACAGCAACGCCGCCAAGACCCTGGCCGGCGAGCTGGCCGACGCGCTCCCGGTGATCTGGACGGAGGGCACCTCGGCCGGACCCGCCGGACGCCGCTTCGCCGCCGCGCTCGCGGAACTGGCCGGCCGCCCCGCCCTCGTGGCCGAACTCCCCGAGGCGCTCGCCGCGCACAGCGCCCTGCTGGCCGGCCGGCTCGCCGCCGGCGCCGACCCCGACGACTTCTTCCGCGACCGCGTGGAGGAGCAGCCCGCGCTGCACGCGCACGTCGTGCTGCTGCGCGACCGCCCGATCGGCGGCCTCACCGCCGCCCCCGCCGCCCGCGAGCTGGCCCTGAGCCATGACACACCGATCAGCGAGCTGGAGCCGGAGCCCGGCGGCGAGCTGGAGACCCTCTCCGAACTGATCGCCGTCGCGGATTTCGCCGCCGTTTACCTGGCGCTCGCCTCAAGGGCCTGATCTGGCACAGGACGCCCCGGCCTCGATACGCGAGGAGAGCGGCGTCCGTACGCGAAGAGAACCGAAGGCGTACGAGGGGTGTGCGCACGACGTACGAGCCAGGTACGCCGTCCGCACGCCCGTCCGCTGCGCAGTTGAACCGGCAGAGAGAGTCGAATGGACCGCCTCGACAACACCGTCCGCCCCTACGCCTGGGGCTCCACCACCGCGATCCCGCAGTTGCTCGGCGTCGAGCCGACCGGCGAACCGCAGGCGGAGATGTGGATGGGTGCCCACCCGGGCGCACCCTCGCGCACCGACCGCGGCACACTCGTCGACCTCATCGCGGCCGGCCCCGAGAAGGAGCTGGGCGCGGCCACGGTGGCCAAGTTCGGCCCCGGGCTCCCCTTCCTGCTGAAGCTCCTTGCCGCGGGCGCCCCGCTCTCCCTCCAGGTGCACCCCGACCTGGCCCAGGCGAAGGAGGGTTACGAGGAGGAGGAGCGCCGCGGCGTCCCCGTGGACGCCCCGCACCGCAACTACAAGGACGCCAACCACAAGCCGGAACTGATCTGCGCGCTCACCGAGTTCGACGGCCTGTGCGGCTTCCGCGACCCGAACCGGACCGCCGACCTGCTCGCCGGCCTCGGCGTCGACTCCCTCAAGCCGTACGTCGACCTGCTGCGCGCCCACCCCGAGGAGGCGGCGCTGCGCGAGGTCCTCACCGCCGTTCTCACCGCGGACCGCGAGGAGATGGCCCACACGGTCGCGGCGACCACCGCCGCCTGCGCCCGCCTCGGCGGCGACTACGCCCCCTACGCCGTCCTCGCCCACCACTACCCGGGCGACCCCGGCGTGATCGCCGCGATGCTGCTCAACCACGTGCGCCTGCAACCCGGTGAGGCCCTGTACCTCGGCGCCGGCATCCCGCACGCCTACCTCAGCGGCCTGGGCGTCGAGATCATGGCCAACTCCGACAACGTGCTGCGCTGCGGCCTGACCCCCAAGCACGTCGACGTCCCCGAACTCCTGCGTATCGTCCGCTTCGAGGCGAGCGACGCGGGTGTCCTGCGCCCGGAGGCGTCCCCGGACGGCGAGGAGCTCTACGACACCCCGATCGACGAGTTCCGGCTGTCCCGGTACGTGCTCTCCGAGGGCGGCGCCCCCCGCGACCTCACGCGTCCGACCCTGCAGATCCTGCTCTGCACCGCGGGCACGGTCCGCGCGGGCGAGCTCGAACTGGCGCCGGGCCGCTCCGTGTTCGTACCGGCCGGCGAAAAAGCCGAAGTGTCCGGTACGGGAACGCTCTTCCGGGCGACCGTGGTGGCCTGATTCCCCGGGTGTGCCGACCTGGCGCACCCGTGTCGGACGGGGCTGCAACAATGGCCCACCGGCAAAGGACCGGCAAAGCCCGCGAGCGGGCCTAGCCCCGGTGGACGGCGTACGAAGGGACAACGCGAACACATGAGCGCGTCAGGCGGCACCAAAGCGATCGTGGCGGCACTGCTCGCCAATCTCTCGATCGCGGTAGCGAAGTTCGTGGCGTTCCTCTTCAGTGGCTCGTCGTCGATGCTGGCCGAGTCGGTGCACTCGCTCGCCGACTCCGGCAACCAGGGCCTGCTGCTCCTCGGCGGCAAGAAGGCCCAGCGCGACGCGACCCCGCAACACCCCTTCGGCTACGGCCGCGAGCGCTACATCTACGCGTTCCTCGTCTCGATCGTCCTCTTCTCCGTCGGTGGCATGTTCGCCATCTACGAGGGCTACGAGAAGATCAAGCACCCGCACGAGATCGAGCACTGGTACTGGCCGGTCGGCGTGCTGGTCTTCGCGATCATCGCCGAGACGTTCTCCTTCCGGACGGCCATCAAGGAGTCCAACGTCCTGCGTGGCCGCAGGTCCTGGAAGGAATTCGTCCGGCACGCCAAGGCGCCCGAGCTTCCCGTCGTGCTCCTGGAGGACCTCGGCGCCCTGGTCGGCCTGATCCTCGCCCTCGGCGGCGTCGGCCTCGCCCTGCTCACCGGCGACGGCATCTGGGACGGCATCGGCACCCTGTGCATCGGCGTCCTGCTCATCCTGATCGCGCTCGTCCTGGCCGCCGAGACCAAGTCGCTGCTGCTCGGCGAGGCGGCCGGCATCGAGGACGTCCGGAAGATCGAGGCCGCCACCGTCGACGGCACCACCGTCACCGGCATCATCCACATGCGCACGCTCCACCTCGGCCCGGAGGAGCTCCTGGTCGCCGCGAAGATCTCGGTGCGCCACGACGAGACCGCCGGCGAGGTCGCCGCCGCCATCGACGCCGCCGAGGCCCGCATCCGCGAGGCGGTCCCGATCGCCCGCGTCATCTACCTGGAGCCCGACATCTACAGCGAGTCGGAAGCGGCCAAGGGCCCGGACCGGGAGGCCTCACCGGGCGGCCCGAGCCAGACCACGGGGCACTGAGCTCCTCCGCTTTTCCCACGCCCGGGGGCCCGCCGATTCGTTCGGCGGCCCCCGAGGCGTTGGGGAGCCCGCGCCCACCCGGCGACGCGGCTACTCGCCCCCGCCCGCTCGGCGCGGCTCCTCGACCTCGCTCAGGACGCCCAGCGCCGCGCTCTTGTCCGACGCCGCCAGCAACCGTTCCCGGAACCCGGCGTCCATCAGCTTCCGCGACAGCAGCGCCAGGATCCGCAGATGCTCGTCACCCGCGGCGGCCTCCGGTACGGCGATCATGAACACGAGCCTCGCCCTCGTACCGTCCGGCGAGTCCCAGTCCACGCCCTCGTCCGACCGTGCGAAACCCACGACCGGCGCCTTCACCGCGTCCGTCTTGGCGTGCGGGATCGCGATCCCCTCGCCGAGCCCGGTCGTGCCCTGCTCCTCGCGCCGCAACGCCGTGCGCACCAACGCGTCGACGTCGGTGACCTTCCCGCTGCGCGCCAGCAGTTCGGCCATCTCACGGATGGCCGCGTCCCTGTCCCGCGCCCCGAGCCGGGCCCGCACGGTCTCCCCGGTCAGATAACCGGAGAGGACCTCGCCGTGCGCACCACGGTCCGGCTCCGCCTCGGACCGATCACCGCGCTCCGCCCCGGCGTCGGACCGCGCGTCCTCGGCGGGCTCCGCCTCGGAGGCGCCCGTGGGCCGCACCTCGGAACCGCCGACCACCGCTCGGGCCACCGCCTCTCCCGCCACGGCGGCCCCGGCGACCGGCGCCGCGATCCCCGCCCCGACGAGCGCGGCCTCGGGCCCGGCGGCGAACCCGCCACCGACGGGCGCCCCGTGCGCACGTGCCGCCCCCGTCCGCTTCCGCTCACCGACCCCGGCGAGCCCGACAGTGGTCACCGCCGTCACCGCCGTGCCCATCAGCACCGCCACGAAGAACATCGGCACGCCGCTCACCGCGCCCAGCACCGCGACGATCGGCCCACCGTGCGGGACGGCGTCCTCGACACCGGCCAGCCCCGCGACCGCGCCGGCCACCGCGCCGCCCAGCATGTTCGCCGGGATCACCTGCGCCGGCCGGGCCGCCGCGAAGGGGATCGCGCCCTCGGAGATGCCGAAGCACCCCATGAACAGCGCCGCCAGCCCGGTCTCCCGCTCCTGCTCCGTGTAGAGCCGCTTGCGTATCAGCGTGGCGAGGCCCTGCCCGAGCGGCATCACCGGAATCGCCGCCGCGCACATCCCCATCACGGTCTGGTTGCCCGTCGCGATGAGACCGGCACCGAACAGGAACGCCGTCTTGTTCACCGGCCCGCCCATGTCGAACGCGATCATCAGCCCCAGGATCGCGCCGAGCAGGATCGCGCTGGTCCCGGTCATGCCGCCGAGCCAGCTCGTCAGGTGCTCGAACACCCATGAGATCGGCCGACCGATGACGTAGATGAAGAACAGCCCAAGCACCGAGGTCGTCACGATCGGAATCACGATGATGGGCATGATCGGCTGCGCGAACTTCGGCACCCGGATCTTCTTGATCCACAACACCAGATATCCGGCGAGGAACCCGGTCACGATCGCCCCGATGAAGCCCGCCCCCGCCTTGGAGTCGTACAGCTCACCGGTGTTGGCGATCCACCCGCCGATCATCCCGGGCACCAGCGCGGGCCGATCGCCGATCGCGTAGGCGATGTAGCCGGAGAGGACGGGCACCATCAGCGTGAAGCCGATGACCCCGATGTTGTTCACGTCCATCCAGAAGGAGTCCTTCGGGATGACCAGACCGCCGGACGGATCCGTGTGCCCGCCCAGCGAGAGCGAGATCGCGATCAGCAGACCGCCGACCACCACGAACGGGATCATGTAACTGACCCCGTTCATGAGCGCCTTGTACGCGACGCTCCGCTCCTTGCCGCCGGCACCGGCGGACGCGGCCGTGGGGGAGCCGCCTTCCGCGTGCACCGGCGCCGACAGCACCTGCTCGATCAGCCGCTCGGGATGCCGGATGCCCTCGGCCACCCCGACCTTCAGAACCCGCTTGCCGTCGAAGCGGCTCAGGTCCACGTCCTTGTCGGCGGCGACGATGACACCGTCCGCCTGGCTGACATCGTTGTCGTCCAGGACGTTCTCGGCCCCGATGGAACCCTGCGTCTCCACCTTCATCTCGATACCGCGGCTCTCGGCGGCCTGCGCGAGCTTCTCCGCCGCCATGTACGTGTGCGCGATCCCGGTCGGGCACGCGGTGACCGCCAGCAGACGTATCCGCCTGCGCTCGTCACCGCCGCCCGTGGGGGGAGGACCGGCCGGACTCGTCACGTCTTTCTCCTCACAGCTTCGTCACACGGGAACGCCGCCCCGGACGCCCCGCACATGTGACCGGATGCCCCGATCACCCCCGCATCCTGCAACACCCTTTCCGCCACTCCAAGGCCGCTACGCGAAGCGAAAAGCCCTGATCGCACGGCCATGTCGCCCCATATGCGCTCCCTTCGCCGACCCGGTGCGCCAGCCGTCACGGCGCTCCGTCGCCGACAGTGACGGTGTGCCGCGTTCGGCTTGAATTGTTCGCAGGCGGACTGGGGACGGCTGGGCTGCCCGGTGTAGCTTGGGACGGAGCCAGACGTCGCTGCTGATGGCGGTCGGGCGGTCCCCAGGGGTCCGTCCGAGGGAGAGAGGGCCTCCGACGGACTGCGCTGCGCGCACGCGGGCCTGCCTGTGTGCTCTTCGGGCACGCCTGTGTCCGCCGCCGCGCAGATCAGCCGTACCCACCTCGACCCAAACCACCGAGGAGCAGCCCGCATGACCACTGTCGAGAACCGACAGGACTTCAAGGTCGCCGACCTCTCCCTTGCCGAGTTCGGCCGCAAGGAGATCACCCTCGCCGAGCACGAGATGCCGGGCCTGATGGCGATCCGCAAGGAGTACGCCGAGGCGCAGCCCCTCGCCGGCGCCCGGATCACCGGCTCCCTGCACATGACCGTGCAGACCGCCGTGCTCATCGAGACCCTGGCCGCCCTGGGCGCGCAGGTCCGCTGGGCGTCCTGCAACATCTTCTCCACCCAGGACCACGCGGCCGCCGCCATCGCCGTCGGCCCGAACGGCACGCCCGACAACCCGCAGGGCATCCCGGTCTTCGCCTGGAAGGGCGAGACCCTTGAGGAGTACTGGTGGTGCACGGAGCAGGCCCTGACCTGGCCGAACACCCCCACCGGCGGCCCGAACATGATCCTGGACGACGGCGGTGACGCCACCCTCCTGGTCCACAAGGGCGTCGAGTACGAGAAGGACGGCAAGGTCCCCTCGCCCGACACGGCCGAGTCCGACGAGCACCGCGTCATCCTCGAACTGCTCACCCGCACGGTGGGCGAGACCCCGCAGAAGTGGACCCAGCTGGCGTCCGAGATCCGCGGCGTGACCGAGGAGACCACGACCGGTGTCCACCGTCTCTACGAGATGCACCGCGACGGCACCCTCCTGTTCCCGGCGATCAACGTCAACGACGCGGTCACCAAGTCGAAGTTCGACAACAAGTACGGCTGCCGCCACTCCCTGATCGACGGCATCAACCGTGCCACCGACGTCCTCATCGGCGGCAAGACCGCCGTCGTCTGCGGCTACGGCGACGTGGGCAAGGGCTGCGCGGAGTCCCTGCGCGGCCAGGGCGCCCGCGTGATCATCACCGAGATCGACCCGATCTGCGCCCTGCAGGCGGCGATGGACGGCTACCAGGTCACGACGCTGGACGAGGTCGTCGACAAGGCCGACATCTTCGTCACCACGACGGGCAACAAGGACATCATCATGGCCGCGGACATGGCCAAGATGAAGCACCAGGCGATCGTCGGCAACATCGGCCACTTCGACAACGAGATCGACATGGCCGGCCTCGCCAAGATCCCCGGCATCGTCAAGGACGAGGTCAAGCCGCAGGTCCACACCTGGACCTTCGCCGACGGCAAGGTCCTCATCGTCCTGTCCGAGGGCCGCCTGCTGAACCTGGGCAACGCCACCGGTCACCCGTCGTTCGTCATGTCCAACTCCTTCGCGGACCAGACCCTGGCCCAGATCGAGCTGTTCACGAAGCCCGACGAGTACCCGACCGACGTCTACGTGCTGCCCAAGCACCTCGACGAGAAGGTCGCCCGTCTCCACCTCGACGCGCTCGGCGTGAAGCTGACCACGCTCCGCCCCGAGCAGGCCGAGTACATCGGTGTCGAGGTCGAAGGCCCCTACAAGCCGGACCACTACCGCTACTGAGTCCGCAGCCGGCCCGCTGGGCCGCCCGTCCGTGCACTGACGGGCAACTCGGTGGCAAGGTCCTCCGAGACAGGCCCCCGCACCCCCGTGCCGGGGGCCTGTCCCTTTGGCCGTGCCGGCCTGTCACCGCCTGGTCGCGGCGAACCGGACCAGCCCGTCACACCCCAGGACCCCCATGCCCCGCGGCCGTTATTCGCTCCACGATCCGCACGATCACACCCCCCTCGCAGAAGAGCACTTCCACTGCGCCCCCGGCCCGTCCGGCTGGCGCTACGTCTCCCAGCTGACCGCCCCCTCGGGTGATCACCGCGGCTCCGTCGACCTCGCCCTCGACGAACTCGGCCGCCCCATCCGTCTCGAACTGCACGCGGCGGGCTGGCAGGTGCGTGGCGCCGCTCTCGACGGCGTCACCTGGGTCCGGACCGATCCCACCGGAACCGATGCCACGGAAGGCAACGTGGGCGCCCACGCCTTCACCGGCACTTCCCCCGCGTTCCTCATCGCCACCACCCGTCTGCTGCGCCTCACCCCTTCCGCCTCCGCGACCCGCGTACGCCTGGTCGCCTTCACGGATCCGGTCCTCGCTCCGCGCACCGTGGACCAGTCCTGGGCTCTGCTGGAAAGAGAAGCACACGGCACTGACAACGACCCGCTGATCGTGGAGGAATACCAGGTCACAGCCCTGGACACGGGCGAGCAGCACGTCGTGCACATCGCCGGGGACGTGGTCCTCGCTGCGCCCGGAATCGAGCTGGAGGACCTGGAGTCGCCGCCGTCCGTCTTTCCCTGAGTCCCTCCGGCTTCTCGGAGCGGGACGCGGGCGGAGATGCTTCGACGGGCCTAGGCGGGCGGCGCGAACCCGGTCGACGGGCGATCCGCATCCGCCGACCCGGCGGCCGGCCTGCTCTTTCCGGCCTGCCGCCCCTCCTGTTCGGGACCGACGGGCGCGGGCGCGGTGCCTTCGGGAGATGAGGGAGGGGCCGGGTAGGCCTGGTAGGCGGGATAAGTAGGAGAAGCGGGATAGGCGGGATAGGTCGGCTGGGCGGGCTGGGTGGTCCCGTTCGCATGAGCCCGCCGGATTTCCCGTGCCTGCCGCTCCTGCACCACCGCGGCCAGATAGGCGGCCGCGGGTATCCCCTGAGGCACCGGAGTCCCGGTCCGCTCGGCCAGATCGGCGGCGAGCCGTTCGGCCATGGCCCCACTGACCTGGGGATCCAGTTGCTGCATACGTGTGAGGTACTGCCGTATGGCCAGCCACAGCCCATCGGGGACCGCCGACAGATCGAGTCCCGAGAAGCGGCCGGCGAGCCAGGGAGGCGGCGGCGGAACGAAACGCGCACGGGCGGTGGGAATCCTCTCCCGTACGACCAGGGTCCCGGCGAACACGTCCCCGAGCCGACGGCCGCGTGCCGACACGAGCGACGCGATACAGGCGATGACCCCGAGCGTCAGCAGAATCTCGACGACACCGATCGCGCCCCGCACCAGCGCGTGCCGGAACCGGATCGGCCCGCCGTCGTCGCGCACCACCCGCAGCCCCAACGCCAGCTTGCCCAGCGACCGCCCATGGCTGAGCGTCTCCACGGCGATCGGCGCGCCCACCAGAACGAGCAGGAACGTCGCGATGGAGACCGCGATCCGAGCGGCTTCGTCCAGGGAGGCCGTGGAGATCACCAGGACCACGCTCACGATCACGTACGCGGCAAAGGCCACGACCAGATCGAGCAGGACTGCCAACGCCCTGCTGGGCAGCCTCGCGGGGCGCAACTCCAGCGCCACCGCCTCGCCCGTCACCAGCTCACTCACGCCCGCCGTCCTTCCCCTGACCTGCCCTCGGAACGGCCAGTCTGCCAAGCTGAGGGCATTGAGCATCGCAGTACGACAAGCTGATGCTCACGACGGGCCCGCCGACGAGCAGCCGAGGAGCAGGCACACCGATGGACCTCGACGTCTTCGTCTCCGCCCACCGTGCGGAATGGGACCGCCTGGAGGACCTGCTCCGGCGCCAGCGCCGACTCTCCGGTGCTGAGACGGACGAACTCGTCGCGCTCTACCAGCGCACTGCCACCCATCTTTCCCTGATCCAGTCCAGCGCACCCGATCCCCAGCTGACGGGTCGCCTCAGCCAACTGGTCGCACGCGCGCGTGGTGCGGTGACCGGCACCCGACGTGCCTCGTGGCGCGACGTCACCCGCTTCCTCACCCACGGCTTTCCCGCCGCCGTCTACCGGGCGCGCCACTGGTGGGTGCCCACCGCACTGCTGTCGACGCTGGTCGCGGCGCTGCTCGGCTGGTGGATCGGCGTGCACCCCGAGGTCCAGGCCACCATCGCGGCCCCCAGCGAACTGCGCGAGCTCACCCGCCCCGGCGGCCAGTACGAGAGCTACTACTCCTCCCACCCGGCGGCGTCCTTCGCGGCCCGCGTCTGGACCAACAACGCGCAGGCCGCCGCCATGTGCCTGGTCTTCGGTGTCTTCCTGGGCCTCCCCGTCCTCTGGATCCTCTTCCAGAACATGCTCAACCTGGGCATCGGCTTCGGCCTGATGTCCTCGGCGGGCCGGCTCGACACCTTCCTCGGCCTGGTCCTCCCGCACGGTCTGCTGGAGCTGACCGCGGTCTTCGTGGCCGCCGGCACGGGACTGCGCCTCGGCTGGACGGTGATCGATCCAGGGCCACGCACGCGCAGGAAGGCCTTGGCCGAGGAGGGCAGAGCCGCCGTCGGCATGGCGATCGGCCTTGCCCTCGTACTCTTCGTCGCCGGCGCCATCGAAGGCTTCGTCACCCCGTCGGGCCTGCCGACCTGGGCCCGCATCGGCATCGGCGTCGTCGCCGAAGTCGCCTTCCTCGCCTACGTCTACGTACTGGGTCGACGTGCCGCCGAGACCGGCGAAACGGGTGACGTGGAGGCCTCCGAGCGGAGCGCGAACGTGCCGACCGCCGCCTGATGTGCGGACAGGCCCAGCGGACTGCTAGTCTCCTCTTCGCCCCACAGGAGCCGTTGACACGGAGCCGGTGGGGAGGTAGATTCAAACAGTTGCCTGGACTGGAGTTCATCCGGTCGGCACCTTGAGAACCTACTTGCTTCTTGCGACATCAGCTTCGAGAAGCTCCTCCCGATTAATCGGAATGGATGGCCGGTAAGTCCGGCCCGAAACTTCTGATAAAGTCGGAACCGCCGGAAAGGAAAGCGCGAAAGCGCAAACCTGGAAAGCACCGAGGAAATCGGATCGAGAAAAGATCTGATAGAGTCGGAAACGCAAGACCGAAGGGAAGCGCCCGGAGGAAAGCCGCGAGA
>NZ_JBIVHU010000010.1:325220-404919 GCF_044749345.1 Streptomyces sp. NPDC089424 | reverse complement strand
AAACGCCCGGTTACATTCCGAACCCGGAAGCTAAGCCTTTCAGCGCCGATGGTACTGCAGGGGGGACCCTGTGGGAGAGTAGGACACCGCCGAACAATTTTTGGGAAAGCCCCGCATCTTCGGATGCGGGGCTTTCTGCGTTTTAGGGGATGTCGAGGGCCTTCAGACGAATTCGCTGAAGGCTCGCGCTCAGTCAGAGGCGGCCCGACGTCTTGAGCGCCAGATAGGCGTCCGCCAGCGCCGGCGCCAGGTCTTCCGGCGTCGCGTCCACGACTGTCACTCCGTGTCGGCGGAGCTGTTCGGCGGTGCGGTGGCGTTCGGACTGCGCCTGGGCGGCGGCCGCGGCGTCGTAGACCGCCTCGGTGTTACCGCGCGAGGTCGCCATGCGGGCGATGTACGGGTCGGCCACGGCGGCCACGAGGACCGTGTGGCGTTGCGTGAGTTGAGGGAGCACGGGCAGCAGGCCCTCTTCCACCGGCGCCGCGTCCAGAGTGGTGAGAAGGACGATCAGGGAGCGGCGAGGGGCCGTTCGCAGTGCCGTGGCGGCGAGACCGCGGGCGTCGGTCTCCACGAGTTCGGGTTCGATGCCGGCCATGGCGTTGACCAGGGACGGCAGGACATCGCCTGCCGTGCGGCCCTGGACCGAGGCGCGTACCCGGCGGTCGTAGGCGAGCAGGTCGACGCGGTCGCCGGCGCGGGAGGCCAGGGCGGCCAGGAGCAGTGCGGCGTCCATGGCGGCGTCTAGCCGTGGGACGTCGCCCACGCGGCCGGCGGAGGTTCGGCCGGTGTCGAGTACCAGGAGGATGTGGCGGTCGCGTTCGGGGCGCCAGGTGCGGACGGCGACTGTGGTCTGGCGGGCTGTCGCGCGCCAATCGATGGAACGGGTGTCGTCGCCGGGGACGTACTCGCGCAGGCTGTCGAATTCTGTGCCCTCGCCTCGCTGCAGGACGCTTGTCCGGCCGTCGAGTTCGCGGAGGCGGGCGAGTTTCGACGGGAGGTGCTTGCGGCTGGTGAAGGGGGGCAGCACGCGGACCGTCCAGGGGACCTTGTGGGTGCCTTGGCGCGCGAAGAGCCCCAGGGGACCGTAGGAGCGGATGGTCACGCGGTCGGCCTGGCGGTCGCCGCGGCGGGTGGGGGTGAGACGGGTCGTGACGCGGCGGCGTTCGCCTGCGGGGACCGTCAGGCGGTGACGGGAGGCGGCGAACTCGGTGCCCGGCTGCCAGGTGCTCGGGGGCCATGCGTCGCGGAGCCGGGCGCGCAGGGTGCGACGGGAGGGGTTGGTGACGGTGAGGGTGACGTCCGCTGTCTCGCCCAGGCGTGCGGAGGTGTCGCCGGAGCGTGTCAGGCCCAGGTGGCGTACCGGTGCCGCGAGGGCGTAGTCGCAGGCGCAGGCGAGGGCCAGGGGGCCGTTGACGGCCAGGATTCCTGTCCAGCTGGGCTCCCACAGGCCCACGGGGAGGGAGCCGAGGGCCGCGAGGAGTGCGGCGCGTCCGGTGAGCGCCATCAGCGGGGCACGGGGACGTGGGCGAGGACGGCGTTGATGACGGAGTCGGTCGTCACGCCTTCCATCTCGGCCTCCGGGCGGAGCTGGACCCGGTGGCGGAGGCTGGGGAGGGCCAGGGCCTTGACGTCGTCGGGGGTGACGTAGTCGCGGCCGGTGAGCCAGGCCCACGCGCGGGAGGTGGCGAGGAGGGCGGTGGCGCCGCGTGGGGAGACGCCCAGAGTGAGGGACGGCGATTCGCGGGTGGCCCGGCAGATGTCGACGACGTAGGCCGTGATCTCGGGGGAGACGGTGGTCTTGGCGACGGCGGTGCGGGCGGCCTCCAACACGGCGGCGTCCGCCACGGGGCGCAGGCCCGCGGCGCGCAGGTCGCGCGGGTTGAAGCCCTCGGCGTGCCGGGTGAGGACGTCGATCTCGTCCTGCCGGGAGGGGAGCGGGATGGTCAGCTTCAGCAGGAAACGGTCCAGCTGGGCTTCGGGCAGGGGGTAGGTGCCCTCGTACTCGACCGGGTTCTGGGTCGCGGCGACCAGGAACGGGTCGGGCAGGGGGCGGGGGGTGCCGTCCACCGTGACCTGGCGTTCCTCCATGGCTTCCAGGAGCGACGACTGGGTCTTCGGGGGCGTGCGGTTGATCTCGTCGGCGAGCAGGAGGTTGGTGAAGACCGGGCCGGGCTGGAAGGAGAACTCGGCGGTGCGGGCGTCGTAGACCAGGGAGCCGGTGACGTCGCTCGGCATGAGGTCGGGGGTGAACTGGACGCGCTTGGTGTCGAGTTCGAGCGCGGCGGCGAGGGCGCGGACCAGCAGCGTCTTGGCGACGCCGGGGACTCCTTCGAGCAGGACGTGTCCGCGGCACAGGAGTGCGACGACAAGGCCCGTCACGGCGGGGTCCTGGCCGACCACGGCCTTGGCGATCTCGGCGCGCAAGGCCTCCAGGGCGGCTCGGGCGCTGCCCGCGTCCCCGCTCGGCCCGGCGTTGTCAGTGGTCGGGTCCATCATGGACGGCGTACCTCTCTTTCGAGGGCGTCGAGTTGGTCGGCGAGGGAGATGAGGGCCGCGTCGTCGCCGGGCGGCGGGCCGAAGAGGAGAGGTTGCAGGGACTGTCCGTCGCCGTGGAGGTGGGCGGACAGCGCGGGGAGCAGGGCTTCGGGCGCGTGCGCCTGGGCGACGGGGACGCCTACGAGGGGGGCGAGGCGGGTGCGGGTGGTGGAGCGAAGAGCGGCGGCGGCGCGGTCGCGGGCGTTCGCCTTGCGGTAGAGGCGGGCCCGGCCTTCGACGGTTTCGGAGGCGCGGATCGCCACGGGGAGGTTTTCGGGCACGAGGGGGCCGAGTCGGCGTGCCCTCCACAGGGCGGCGAGGGCTGCGGCGATGAAGAGCTGCAGGGTGCCCCAGAGCCAGCCGGAGGGGAGCAGGTCGAAGATGTCGCGCTCTTCGTCCGGGGTGGAGGCGTCGGCCAGTGAGGGGAGGTACCAGACCAGATGGGGGCGCGAGCCGAGGAGTTGGAGGGCGAGCGAGGCGTTGCCCTGCTCGCCGAGACGGTCGTTGAAGAGGATGTCGGGCGCGCCGAGCACGACGGTGTCGCCGCCGGACGCCTCGGGGAAGCGGATCAGGGTGGCCAGGCGCTGGCTCGGGTAGCACTCGTCGGCCTCGAGGTGCAGGGCGGTGTAGCGGAGACCGCCCGTGTCCGCGGCGCCCGCGCGTCGGGCCGGAAGGAAGTCGCACTCGGGTTCGAGCGTGGACCGGAGGCTGGTGGCCGGGTCGGCGGTGACGCCGGGGGCGAGCTGCTCGACGGAGGAACTGCCGGCGGCGACGAGGATCGTGCGGCCGCCGGATTCGGCCATCGTGGAGCGCAGCCGGGTCTTCTGGGCCTGCCCCAGCAGGTCGGGGACGGCGATCAGGAGAGTGGTGTCGGGGGCGGCCGCGGCGCGTGCCGCTTCCAGGGTGGTGACGACGCGGGTGGACACGCCGCGGTCGGCGAGGAGTTCGGCGACGGCGCGGCTGCCCTCGGGGGCGGTGGAGCGCGGGTCGAGGCTGCCGCGGTTGGCGTCCGAGCGGACCAGGGCGATCACGACCGCTCCGGCCAGGAGCAGGACGAGGGCCAGCACGATGCCTCGGGTGCGGGTCCACACCTGGCGGGGGGTGCGCGAGGCCGAGGTGGCGGGGAGTGTCGCCTCGGTCGTCATCCGGCGGCTCCCTGGCGGGTGTCGTGGTCCGCGCTGTGGGCGCTGCTGGTGAGCTGGGGCTTGGCGCGTTCCAGGTCGCGGTCGAGTTCGGCGAGGCGGCGGTACGACGGTTCGACGGCCGTGCGGCCGCCGTATGTGACGTCGTCGAAGTCCCGGGCGGCGGAGCGCAGCCGGTCCGCGTGGGAGGGCAGGGCGCGGCCCGCTTCGGCGGCCGCCTCGTCGGCGGTGCGGCCGGGGCGGGCGTCGAGGAGGGCGCGTTCCTCCAGTGCGCGGACGATGGCGCGCATGCGTTCCTGGAGCGCTTGGTTCCAGTGGCCCTGGGCGGCGTGCGCCTCGGCGGCCGCGCGGTGTTCGGCGGCGCTGCGGGGCCGTTCGTCGAACAGGGCGGCGGAGGAGGTGGGTACTCGGGTCGGGGTGCCCAGGCGCCACCACAGGGCGCCGAGCACCGCGAGGACGGCGACGACGACCACGACGAGGCCGAGTGTGCCTCCCGGGGTGGCGTCGGACGCGAGGCGGAGCAGCTTGCCGAGCCACTCCCAGAAGGCGTCGAGGAGGCGTTGGAAGAGGCCGGGGTCGTCCTCGTGGTACATGCGCTTGGACAGCTCGCGGCGGGCCGCGTCCTGCGCGGGGTCGCGGGGGATCGTGAGCGGCGGTTCGTCGTCTGAGCCGGGCAGTGACAGCAGGGAGGTGCCGCCGGAGCGGTGCGGCGGTCGTGCGGTCAGGTCGGCGGCGCGCAGCCAGGCGCGGACGGCGGCTTCGCCGGCGCGTGGCAGGGGTGGCACAGCTGAGAGGACTCCCCCGGTGAGGCTCACCGCATCAGCTCCCGGGCGCGGGGTGCGAGGTGCTGGTGCCGTAGCCCTGGACGCCGGCGGCGCGGGCCAGTTCGAGGTCGAGGGCCTCGCGGCGGATGCGCTGGTCGACGTAGAGGAGGACGGTGACGCCGGCCGTGATCGGGAAGGTGATCATGGAGCCGATCACCGAGCCGATGCCGCTGATGATCAGGAACGTCCAGCCGATGTCGCCGGTGCCGTCGAGGAATCCGCTGACGCCGTCGCCGCTGAAGGCGGCGGCGAGGAACGTGAAGGGGATGACGACGATCGCCGCGACGATGTTGGCGATGATCGTGGCGAGCAGCTGGATGCCGAAGACGCGCCACCAGGAGCCGCGGACGAGCCTGGCGGAGCGGCTCATCGCCTTGAGGATGCCCTGCTTCTCCAGCATCAGGGCCGGGGAGGCCAGGGAGAAGCGGACCATCAGCCAGAGGGCGAGGACGGCGGTGCACAGGGTGCCGAGGACGGTGAGTGCGGCGCCGGCGCCGCCCCCTCCGGACAGGGTCACCAGAAGACCGGGTACGGCGCCCAGGACGGCGACGCCCAGGGCGATCAGGAGCAGCAGGAAGATCAGGCCGAACAGCTTCAGCACGCGCGGGCGGGCGTCGCGCCAGGCCTCACCGGTGGTGACGGGCTTGCCGAGGACGGCGCGGCTGGTGACGGTGGTCAGCAGCGCGGTCGCCGCGACCGTGCCGATCAGGGAGATCAGGAAGACGACCCCGGAGCTGAGCAGCGCGTCGCCGAGGGCGCGGCTGAGTTCGCCGAGGGTGGCGTTGGGGTCCTCGAGGGCCTCGGTGCTGGTCCGCTCGTTCAGGACGAGGCCCTGGAGCAGGATGACGACGATCTCCGTGCAGATCGCGACGGTGAGGGCGATGCCGAGCACGGTGCGCCAGTAGGTGCGCATGGTGGAGACGGCGCCGTCGAGGATCTCGCCCACGCCGAGCGGGCGGAGCGGGATCACGCCGGGCTTGGCGGCGGGCGGCGGGCCGCCCCACTGGCCGCCCCAGGCGCCGCCGGGGCCCTGCCAGCCGCCGTACCCTCCGGGACCGCCGGGGGGCCGCTGCCCGCCCCAGCCGGGGCCGGGGGGAGGGGGCGGGGGAGTCTGTCCCGGGGCCGGTGGACCGGTGGGGGCGGACCACTGCGCGGGGGGCGGCTGCTCCTTGGACCACTTCGCGCCGGGCTGCGGCGCCTGGGGGCCTGGCTGGTCCTCGGGCTGCGGGGGCTGCGCGGGGCCGGGCCGGTCGGCCGGCGCGGCAGGGCCGGACGTGCCGGGCTCCTGCCCGTTGGACGGGGCGGATCCGGGCGAGGCCCAGCCCGGAGTGTCGTTCATCGTCGCTCCTTCACAGTGCCCGTCCGCTGTCGCGGTGGCAGGTTGGCAGACATCGTGCCATGGGGCGTTCACCCAGGGACCGGCCGCGGTATGGGTGCCACACCTTCAATTGTCCGTCGTGGAACGGGCACACTGACCGCATGGCTGATCAGTACGCGCAATCCGGCGAGGACAAGTCCACCGGTAGTCCGGCGATCCGCTGGGACGAACCCCCCGAAGGACCCGTGGTGGTCCTTCTCGATCAGACGCGGTTGCCCGCCGAGGAGGTCGAACTGGTCTGTACGGACGCGTCCGCCCTGGTGGAGGCGATCCGTTCGCTCGCCGTGCGCGGGGCGCCGCTGCTCGGCATCGCGGGCGCGTACGGCGTCGCGCTCGCCGCCGCGCGCGGCTTCGGCGTGGACGAGGCCGCCGTGGCGCTGGAGAGTGCCCGGCCGACCGCGGTGAACCTCTCGCTCGGCGTGCGCCGGGCGCGGGCCGCGTACGACGCGGCGCTCGCCGGCGGGGCCGACGCCGAGCAGGCCGCCGGGGCGGCGCTGGCGGCCGCGCGGCAGCTGCACCGCGAGGACGCCGAGGCCAGTGCCCTGATGGCCGAGCACGGGCTGGCGCTGCTGGACGAGCTGCTGCCGGGCGGCGGGCATCGGATCCTCACGCACTGCAATTCCGGCGCGCTGGTGTCGGGCGGGGAGGGCACGGCGTTCGCCGTGGCGCTCGCCGCGCACCGGGTGGGGCAGCTGCGGCGGCTGTGGGTGGACGAGACGCGTCCCCTGCTGCAGGGGTCCCGGCTCACGGCGTACGAGGCGGCGCGCAACGGCATGGCGTACACGCTGCTGACCGACAACGCGGCGGGTTCGCTGTTCGCGGCGGGGGAGGTGGACGCGGTGCTGGTCGGGGCGGACCGCATCGCGGCCGACGGCTCGGTGGCGAACAAGGTGGGCAGCTATCCGCTGGCCGTGCTGGCGCGGTACCACCATGTTCCGTTCATCGTGGTGGCGCCGGTGACGACGGTGGACCTGGAGACCCCGGACGGGGCGTCGATCGAGGTGGAGCAGCGGCCGGGGTACGAGGTGACCGAGCTCGCGGCTCCCAACGTGCCGGTGACGGGTGCGGGCGGCGGGGTGCCGGTGGCGCCTCTGGGGACGCAGGCGTACAACCCCGCGTTCGACGTCACGCCGCCGGAGCTGATCACGGCGATCGTCACGGAGCAGGGCGCGGTGTCGCCGGTGACGGCCGAGGCGCTGGCGGAGATGTGTGACCGGGCGGGGGTCGCGGCCGTCCGCCAGGGGCCGGCGGTGACCTGATCTTGGCCTGATGTCGGCCTGGTAGAGGGTCTCGGGCCCCTTGATCCGCGGTGCGCTGCGGTGCTCTGCGGGGCGAGGGGCCGCTGACATCTGGTCGAGGGCAGACAGTAGTGACCCGATACGACTATCGTCACTGGCCAGTGAGCCTGCTCACCTGCGCCTCCTTCACCGTTATGAGAATGGGATGATGTCGTTTATGAAGGGACGAGTCCTTGTCGTCGACGACGACACCGCACTGGCCGAGATGCTCGGCATTGTGCTGCGTGGTGAAGGTTTTGAGCCGTCTTTCGTGGCCGACGGGGACAAGGCGCTGGCAGCGTTCCGGGAGGCCAAGCCGGATCTGGTGCTGCTCGACCTGATGCTGCCCGGACGGGACGGCATCGAGGTGTGCCGGCTGATCCGGGCGGAGTCCGGGGTGCCGATCGTGATGCTCACGGCGAAGAGCGACACCGTCGACGTGGTCGTGGGTCTCGAGTCCGGGGCCGACGACTACATCGTGAAGCCGTTCAAGCCGAAGGAGCTCGTGGCCCGTATCCGGGCGCGGCTTCGCCGGTCGGAGGAGCCCGCGCCGGAGCAGCTCGCCATCGGTGACCTGGTCATCGACGTGGCCGGGCACTCGGTCAAGCGCGAGGGGCAGTCGATCGCGCTGACGCCGCTGGAGTTCGACCTGCTGGTGGCGCTGGCCCGCAAGCCGTGGCAGGTGTTCACCCGCGAGGTGCTCCTGGAGCAGGTGTGGGGCTACCGGCACGCGGCGGACACGCGGCTGGTCAACGTGCATGTGCAGCGGCTGCGCTCGAAGGTCGAGAAGGACCCGGAGCGGCCGGAGATCGTGGTGACCGTCCGGGGAGTCGGTTACAAGGCCGGGCCGAGCTGACATGTCCAAGGACAGTGCCGCTTCGGCGCCCGGCCGGTCCGGGACCCGCGCGGGGCGGCCTGTCGGCCGGAAGGCGGCGGGTTCCCGCTGGGGCCGCCTTCTGGAGAGCGGGCTGCTCCGTGGCGGAGTCCAGGGCAGCCCGGTTTTTCGCCTGTTCATGCGCTGGGTACGGCGTCCGCTGCTGCCCGTCATGCGGCTGTGGCGGCGGAACATTCAGCTCAAGGTCGTGGTCACCACCCTGCTGATGTCGCTGGGTGTCGTGCTGCTGCTCGGCTTCGTGGTCATCGGACAGGTGCGCAACGGACTGCTGGACGCCAAGGTGAAGGCGTCGCAGAGCCAGGCCACGGGCGGATTCGCGGTGGCCAAGCAGCGGGCCGACGAGGCGGCGAGCGGCACGGGTGAGGACCCGTCCACGGCGGTGGACGGGCGGTCCTCGCAGAACGTGATCCAGTGGATGAGCGATCTCGTCTCCTCGCTCTCCAGCGGTGGGCAGGGCGCCTTCGACGTGGTGACGCTGCCGGCCGGTGACAACAGCGGCGGGGGGCGCGGACCGCGTGCCTCCGGTGGTGTCGACCCGAACACGAGCGTGCCGGAGGCTCTGCGCGAGCGCGTCAACAGCAGTCCGACGGCCGCGCAGAGCTACACCCGCATCGTGTACAGCGGTGACAAGGGCTCGCAGCCCGCGCTGGTCATCGGCAAGGAGGTCAACGACCCCAACGGCGACCCGTACCAGCTGTACTACCTCTTCCCGCTCACGCAGGAGGAGAAGTCGCTGAGCCTGGTCAAGGGCACCCTGGCGACGGCCGGTCTCTTCGTCGTCGTCCTTCTCGGGGCCATCGCCTGGCTGGTGGTGCGGCAGGTCGTGACGCCGGTGCGGATGGCGGCCGGGATCGCCGAGCGGCTGTCGGCCGGCCGGCTGCAGGAGCGGATGAAGGTCACCGGCGAGGACGACATCGCGCGCCTCGGCGAGGCCTTCAACAAGATGGCGCAGAACCTCCAGCTGAAGATCCAGCAGCTGGAGGACCTGTCGCGGATGCAGCGGCGGTTCGTGTCCGACGTGTCGCACGAGCTGCGGACACCGCTGACGACCGTGCGGATGGCGGCCGACGTCATCCATGAGGCGCGGGTGGACTTCGATCCGGTGACCGCGCGGTCGGCGGAGCTGCTCGCCGACCAGCTCGACCGGTTCGAGTCGCTGCTCGCGGACCTGTTGGAGATCAGCCGCTTCGACGCGGGTGCGGCGGCGCTGGAGGCCGAGCCGATAGACCTCAGGGAGGTCGTGCGGCGCGTGGTCAGCGGCGCCGAGCCCCTCGCCGAGCGCAAGGGCACGCACATACGTGTCGTCGGCGACCAGCAGCCCGTCGTCGCCGAGGCCGACGCCCGGCGGGTGGAGCGGGTGCTGCGCAATCTCGTCGTCAACGCCGTGGAGCACGGCGAGGGCAAGGACGTCGTCGTCAAGCTGGCCGCGGCGGGCGGGGCGGTCGCGGTCGCGGTACGTGACTACGGCGTCGGGCTCAAGCCCGGGGAGGCGACCCGGGTCTTCAGCCGGTTCTGGCGGGCCGACCCCGCACGCGCGCGTACGACGGGCGGCACCGGCCTCGGGCTGTCGATCGCCCTGGAGGACGCCCGTCTGCACGGGGGCTGGCTGCAGGCGTGGGGTGAGCCGGGCGGCGGCTCGCAGTTCCGGCTGACGCTGCCGCGCACCGCGGACGAGCCGCTCAGGGGCTCGCCGATACCGCTGGAACCCAAGGACTCCCGGCGCAACCGAGGCCTCGACGACGCCGGTCTGCCGCGCGGCGGCGGGGTGAAGACCGCCACCGTGCCGGCCCAGTCCACGGGCAGCGGACAGATGACCGCGCGCGACCCGATCGCACCCCGGTCGGCCGCGGTGGCCCCGACGGCGGATCCGACGGCGTTGCCCGGCAACGGCGCCCGCGTCGTGCCCCGGCCCGCGAGCGGGTCACGGGGGCCGGGGGAGCAGCCGGTCGGTGAGGCGGCGCGCAGTACGGCCCCGACCGGTGCCGTGGACGCCGGGCCGCAGGAGTTGAACGATCAAGGGGAGGCATTTCGTGGGCGCTGACCGCGAGGGGGGCTCCCGGCGCACGCCGGGACGCGCGGTGGCGTACGTCGCCTGTGGCGCCGTGCTGCTGACGGGGTGCGCCTCGATGCCCGACGGCGGGGACCTGCGGGGCGTGGAGTCCACGCCGCGCCAGGAGACGCAGGTGCGGGTCTTTCCGATGCCGCCGCGTGAGGACGCGCCGCCGTCGGAGATCGTGCAGGGCTTTCTCGAGGCGCTGACCAGCGACGACCCGCACTATGCGACGGCGAAGCAGTATCTGACGGCGGCGGCCGCGAAGACCTGGCAGCCGGAGCTGTCCACGACGGTGCTCGCCGACGGGCCGGACACCCAGGCGAACTCCGGGGGAACCCGGCAGGACGGCGTCGACTTCTCGTTCACGCTGACCGGCACCAAGATCGCCCTGGTGGACGCGCAGCAGTCGTACACACCGACCGAGGGCTCCTACAGCCGGCCGGTGCATCTCACGCGGGACAAGAAGAGCGAGCAGTGGCGCATCGACGGGCTGCCCCAGGGCGTCGTCATGGGTCAGTCGGACTTCCAGCGCAACTACATGTCCGCCAACAAGTACTACTTCGCCTCCGACGCCGCGGTGGGCGCGTCCTCGCAGCCCGCGGCGGTCGCCGATCCGGTGTACGTGCGCCGGCGCGTGGACCCCATGACGCAGATCGTGCGCTCCCTGCTCAACGGGCCGACCACCTGGCTGGGTCCCGTGGTCAGGTCGGGCTTCCCGACGGGCACGGCGCTGCGCAAGGGCGTCGGCGCGCTCACGCCCGACGACCGCAACCGGCTGACCGTGCCGCTGAACGACAAGGCCGCCCGGGTCGGACCCGCCAAGTGCAGCGAGATGGCCGCCCAGTTGCTGTTCACCCTCCAGAACCTCACGCCCGCGGTGGACGAGATCGAACTGCAGGCTGGCGGTACGCAGTTGTGCGTGCTCAACGAGGACGGGGCGGCCGCCGTCGCCACGCACGGGTCGGCCCGGCGGGTGGACTTCCTCTACTTCGTGGACGGGCAGCACCGGCTCGTCCGGATCCCGGCGGGCAGCCGGAGCGCGAAGGCCGAGCCGGTGCCGGGAGAGCTGGGCGAGGGCGTGCGGACGCTGCGCTCGGCGGCGGTGTCGCGGGAGGAGCAGACCGCGGCCGGGGTCGGCCTGGACGGCAAGGCGCTGTACGTCGGTTCGCTCGCGTCGGGCGGTTCGCTCGGGGAGCCGGTGGTGCGCAGCACCGGCCGGACGGAGAAGGACCGCCTGACCACGCCCAGTTGGGACGCGCGCGGCGACCTGTGGGTGGCCGACCGCAACCCGGAGGACGCGCGGCTGCTCGTGCTGCCGGAGGGCAAGGGGGAGCCGGTGGAGGTGCAGGTGCCGCGGCTGGACGGGCGGATCCAGTCCGTGCGGGTCGCGGCGGACGGTGTCCGGATCGCGCTGGTCGTGGAGAAGGACGGCAAGCAGTCGTTGCAGGTCGGCCGGATCGAGCGCGGCGAGAAGGACCAGGTGACGGGGGTGCCGGGCGTCTCGGTGCTCGAACTGCGCTCCGCGGCGCCGCAGTTGGAGGAGGTCACCACAATGTCCTGGGCCGGTGACGGCAGGCTCGTGGTGGCCGGGCGCGAGGAGGGCGGCGTGCAGCAGATGCGGTACGTGCAGGTCGACGGCTCCATGCCCGAGGTGCCGGCGCCCGACGCGCTCACCGGGGTGAAGGAGATCGCCGCTTCCGAGGGCGACCGGGTGCCGCTGGTGGCGTACTCGGTGGACGGGATCGTGCGGCTGCCGGACGGGGCGCAGTGGCAGACGGTGGTCAAGGACGGGTCCGCGCCGGTCTATCCGGGGTAGCGGGCCCTCGGCGCCAGGGCTGCGCGCGGGGCCGCCGCGGGCCGCTGGACCGGTTCGCCGGGTTCTTCGTCTCCCGCGGCCGGCGAACGGTTGTGCTGGACGGCCGCTCCCGCCGGGCATGAGCCCGGCGGGAGCGGCCGTTTTCGCTTGTCATGGGCGCGCGCCGAGTTGTCCACAGGGGGTTTTCCACAGGGGTGGTGGCGCCGGGGCGGAGTCGGCACAGTGGTGGGCATGCGGGGGTGGTGGCAGGACCTCACCGATCTGGTGCTGCCGGCCGAGTGCGGAGGCTGCGGCAGGCCTCGCACGGTGCTCTGCCCGGAGTGCCGTGCCGCCCTGAGCGGGGCCGTACCGCGCCGGGTGCGGCCCGTGCCGGAGCCGCGCGGGCTGCCGGTCGTGCACGCGGCGGCACCGTACGCGGACGCGGTGCGGGCGGTGCTGCTGGCACACAAGGAGCGGGGTGCGCTGCCGCTCGCCCGGCCGCTCGGCGTCGCCCTCGCCGGTGCCGTGCGGGCGGGGGCGGCCGGGGTGCCCGAAGGCCCCGTGCTGCTCGTGCCCGTGCCGTCGGGGCGCGGGGCCGTGCGGGCGAGGGGGCACGACCCGGCCCGGCGGACCGCGCTGGCGGCGGCGGCCGAGTTGCGCCGTACGGGGACGCCCGCCCGGGTGCTCGCGGTGCTGCGGCAGCGGCGGCCGGTCGCCGACCAGGCGGGGCTGGACGCACGGCAGCGCCTGGAGAACCTCGCGGGGGCACTGTCGGTGACCGCCGGCGGAGCCCGGCTGTTGTGCGAGGGGCGGGTGGTACTGGTGGACGACGTGATGACGACGGGCGCGTCGTTGACGGAGGCGGCGCGGGCCGTACGGGTGACGCTGGCCGAGGAAACGGCTGGTTACGGGGGTGCGGCATCCGCGACGCGCGGAGATGTGGTGACGGCCGTGTACGAGGGAGTCCTCGGGGAAAGGAGACAAGAACGGATGACGGGATCAATGGAAGGGAGCACGGACCGTGAGTGGGCCGTGCGGGGAAAGGCGAAGAGTGATCGGAACGCGATCTCTGCCGCGGTGGTCGCTGCGTCGCCGGATTCTTTCGAAATAAACCGGAACTGACTGCGAAGTTGCATCGTTGCAGGTAGTGAGAGGGTCAATTCACCGGAATGGAGGTACGCGGCAGTAGAGGGTGACGACATCCGTCCGGGCGAGATATGTTCGGTTGTGAGGGAAAGGCCGCAGGCCACGCCTCGCTTATCCGAATGCCGTGCCGTGGTTTTTCGCAATCACCCCGGCCGGCCGGGTGGAGATCTTGCCCATGGGGGAGGAGGTGGACGTCACCGAGTCCGCGGTCCCGGGGCTCACCGGGACCTGGTGCACAAGGGAGATGCTCCGCCAGTGAAGCGGAGCGATCCGGGAACGGAGTTCTGCGTGGACATCGTCGTCAAGGGCCGCAAGACCGAGGTGCCCGAGCGGTTCCGAAAGCACGTGGCCGAGAAGCTGAAGCTGGACAAGATCCAGAAGCTCGATGGCAAGGTGATCAGCCTCGACGTCGAGGTGTCCAAGGAGCCCAACCCCCGGCAGGCGGACCGTTGCGACCGAGTGGAGATCACCCTCCGCTCCCGCGGTCCGGTGATCCGGGCGGAGGCAGCGGCCAACGACCCGTACGCGGCGCTCGACCTCGCCGCCGAGAAGCTGGACGCACGGCTGCGCAGGCAGCACGACAAGCGTCACACGCGCCGGGGGGTGCGCCGGCTGACGGCAGCCGAGGTCGCCGACCACGTTCCGGGCGCGGCGACGCTCAACGGCGACGGCAGCGCCTTCGAGGCGGACGAGCCGAACTCGGTGCCCACCAAGAAGATCGGCTCGCTGGAAGTACAGGGCGAAGGCCCCCTCGTGGTCCGCGAGAAGACTCACGTCGCAGCACCCATGACCCTCGACCAGGCTCTCTACGAGATGGAACTGGTCGGGCACGACTTCTATCTGTTCGTCGACTCCGAGACGAAGGAACCGAGTGTCGTCTACCGGCGGCACGCGTACGACTACGGCGTGATCCACCTCAGCACGGACACCATGGTCACCCAGACGCCCTCCCCCGACGCGGGGGGCCCGCTGGGCGGCTGACCTGATCCGGAGGACAGCTGATCCGGGTGCCCCTGGAGCGCACTGATGCGCTCCCAGGGGCACCTGTGTGCGACCACTTCACGGACCGCTTCGTCACCGGAGTGCCGTCCGGGCATGGAATCATGGCCGCAATGGCCCAACCGGTGGACAGTTGCCTTGGGTTGGCGATGGCACAGGACCACAGGCCACTGCCTTCAGGGGGAGGAACGATGGCGGACAGCTTCGGACCGATGCAGAACGAGGACGCCGACGACGGCGTCGTCGGCATGGGCCCGGACGAGGGCTCCGCACGCCGGGAGCCGATTCGTGTCCTGGTGGTGGACGACCACGCCCTTTTCCGCCGCGGCCTGGAGATCGTGCTGGCCGCCGAGGAGGACATCCAGGTCGTCGGTGAGGCGGGGGACGGCGCCGAGGCCGTGGAGAAGGCCGCCGATCTGCTGCCGGACATCATCCTGATGGATGTGCGCATGCCGAAGCGGGGCGGGATCGAGGCATGCACCTCCATCAAGGAGGTGGCGCCCAGCGCGAAGATCATCATGCTGACGATCAGCGACGAGGAAGCGGACCTCTACGAGGCCATCAAGGCGGGGGCGACCGGGTATCTCCTCAAGGAGATCTCCACGGACGAGGTGTCCACCGCGATCCGCGCGGTGGCCGACGGGCAGTCGCAGATCAGTCCGTCCATGGCGTCGAAGCTGCTCACCGAGTTCAAGTCGATGATCCAGCGCACCGACGAGCGCCGACTGGTGCCCGCGCCTCGGCTGACCGACCGTGAGCTGGAAGTGCTCAAGCTGGTCGCCACGGGCATGAACAACCGTGACATCGCCAAGGAGTTGTTCATCTCCGAGAACACCGTGAAGAACCACGTGCGCAACATCCTGGAGAAGCTGCAGCTGCACTCCAGGATGGAAGCGGTGGTGTACGCGATGCGGGAGAAGATCCTGGAGATCCGCTGAGCCGTCGGCCGACCGGCCGGCCTGCCGACGGTCAGGCCAGCGCGCGGGCGAGTTCCACGGCGAGCGGCTCGCGCAGCTCCGGCGCGTCCACCCGCTCCACCCGTACGTCGGTGCAGTCCACCCAGCTCGCCGCCTCGATCAACGCCCGGGCCACCGCCGGGACCGCCTTCGGGCCGTCCAGGGTGACCTGCTTGGCCACGAGGGTGCGGCCCTCCCGGGCCGGATCGACCCGACCCACGAGGCGGCCACCGGCGAGGACGGGCATCGCGAAGTAGCCGTACACCCGCTTCGGCTTCGGGACGTAGGCCTCCAGGCGGTGGGTGAAGCCGAAGACGCGCTCCGTGCGGGCCCGCTCCCAGACCAGGGAGTCGAACGGGGAGAGCAGTGTCGTGCGGTGGCGGCCGCGCGGGGGCGCCTGAAGTGCCGCCGGGTCCGCCCAGGCCGGCTTTCCCCAGCCTTCCACCGTGACCGGGACCAGTCCCGAGTCGGCGATCACCGAGTCGACCTGCTCGCCCTTGAGGCGGTGGTAGTCGGCGATGTCCGCGCGCGTGCCGACGCCGAGCGACTGGCCGGCGAGGCGGACCAGGCGGCGCAGGCACTCCGCGTCGTCGAGCTCGTCGTGCAGCAGGGCCGCGGGGACGGCGCGCTCGGCGAGGTCGTAGACGCGCTTCCAGCCGCGGCGGGTCACGCAGACCACCTCGCCGTACATCAGGGCGCGTTCGACGGCGACCTTCGTGCCGGACCAGTCCCACCACTCGCTGGTGCGCTTGGCGCCGCCCAGTTCCGTCGCGGTGAGCGGGCCCTCGGCGCGCAGCTGCTTGATCACCTGGTCGTAGGCGCCGTCCGGGAGTTCGTGGTTCCAGTGGGGGCGGGCGCGGTAGGCGCGGCGGCGGAAGGCGAAGTGGGGCCATTCCTCGACGGGGAGGATGCACGCGGCGTGCGACCAGTACTCGAAGGCGTGGGGCTGGGACGGGGTCCCGTCCGTCGCCGGGGGCGTCCAGTAGGCGTCCTCGACGGTCTTGCGGCCGACCGCGCCGAGGCGGGCGTAGGGGATGAGCTCGTGGGAGCGGGCGAGTACCGAGATGGTGTCGAGCTGCACCGCGCCCAGGTGGCGGAGGATGCCGCGGACGCCGGCCTTGCGGTCGGGCGTGCCGAGGAAGCCCTGGGCGCGAAGGGCGATGCGGCGGGCTTCGGCTGCGGAGAGTTCCGCCGGGCGCGGGGTCGTCATGTCTTCGAACGATAGAGGGTGGCACTGACAACACGGACTGAGCTGGGCAGATGCCCATGGGCCCGCTGGGGCTGGCTCAGCCGGCCGGTGCGCGGGCCGGCAGGTAGGGCGCCGTCGAGGGCAGCCCCAGGTCCGAGGGCAGCAGGGAGCCCATCCAGCAGTCGCGGCGTACGCCGTTGTTGTTCAGGGCCGCCCTCAGGGTGCCCTCCA
Organism: Streptomyces sp. NPDC089424; assembly: GCF_044749345.1. Classification (NCBI taxonomy): domain Bacteria; kingdom Bacillati; phylum Actinomycetota; class Actinomycetes; order Kitasatosporales; family Streptomycetaceae; genus Streptomyces; species Streptomyces sp. NPDC089424. The sequence continues at coordinate 388,499 of NZ_JBIVHU010000010.1, read as the reverse complement.
TGGTGAAGCCGGCGCTCACCGCCACCGCGCGGGAGGCGGTGTTGCCCACCTCGGCGCGCCATTCCAGGCGGTCGATGCCCTGGTGGACGAAGGCCCAGCGGGAGGCCGCTCGCGTGGCCTCGGTCATGTAGCCGTTGCCACGATGGTGCCGGGTCAGCCAGAAGCCGATCTCGCCGACGCCGAGGGAGCGCCTGCTGACGCCGAGCATCCCGGCCAGCGCGCCGTCGGGAACGAAGAGCCCGAAGGTGAACATCGAGCCGTTCGCCCAGCCCTCGGGGACGTCGTGTTCCGTGAAGTTCCGGGCGTGCTCGGCGAGGTAGGGCGAGGGGATGGTCGTCCAGCGCTGGATGTCGGGGTCCTGGCACGCGGCGTACACGGCGTCGGTGTCGTCCGGGCCCACGGTGCGCAGCCGGAGGCGGGGGGTGGTGATCGTGACGGGCTCCATCGGCCGATTCTGCTCGGGAGAGCGGGGGAGCGCCATGTCTTTGCCCTGCGTGAGCGAGCGATCACGATTCGCGCAATTCGTCGGCGCGCCGCGGCACCATCCGGCTCTCCCGTCCGTTGTCCCGGGTGAAAGGCATGTCGAAGGCGGATCCGAGCCGGATCCAGGCAGGATCACAGGCAGCATCACAGGCAGAACGAAGGCAGTGAGAAGGCGGTTTTCTCCGGGCAGTTCGACGGCGGATCCGACACGGGGACGCGACTGCGGGCCGTCATGGTCCGGCAGGCCTCCCGGCGTGGCCGGGTCCTCGCATACGATGGCCGTTGCTCAGTACGTCAGAAGGAAACCGACCGTCCCAGGCCCGACCGGCAAGGAGACCAACCCCCGTGTCCGTCCTCTCGAAGATCATGCGTGCAGGCGAAGGCAAGATCCTGCGCAAGCTGCACCGCATCGCGGACCAGGTCAACTCCATCGAAGAGGACTTCGTCGACCTCTCCGACGCCGAGCTGCGGGCCCTCACCGATGAGTACAAGCAGCGGTACGCCGACGGTGAGAGCCTGGACGACCTGCTGCCCGAGGCGTTCGCCACGGTGCGTGAGGCCGCCAAGCGTGTCCTCGGCCAGCGCCACTACGACGTGCAGATCATGGGTGGCGCCGCCCTGCACCTCGGCTACGTCGCCGAGATGAAGACCGGTGAGGGCAAGACCCTGGTGGGCACGCTGCCCGCCTACCTGAACGCGCTGTCCGGCGACGGCGTCCACCTCATCACGGTCAACGACTACCTGGCCGAGCGCGACTCCGAGATGATGGGCCGCGTCCACAAGTTCCTCGGCCTGTCCGTCGGCTGCATCCTGGCCAACATGACGCCGGCCCAGCGCCGCGAGCAGTACGGCTACGACATCACCTACGGCACGAACAACGAGTTCGGCTTCGACTACCTGCGCGACAACATGGCGTGGTCGCAGGACGAACTGGTCCAGCGCGGCCACAACTTCGCCATCGTCGACGAGGTCGACTCCATCCTCATCGACGAGGCCCGTACGCCGCTGATCATCTCCGGCCCGGCCGACCAGGCCACCAAGTGGTACGGCGACTTCGCCAAGCTCGTCACGCGCCTCAAGCGCGGTGAGGCGGGCCAGCCGCTCAAGGGCATCGAGGAGACCGGCGACTACGACGTCGACGAGAAGAAGCGCACGGTCGCCATTCACGAGTCCGGTGTCTCGAAGGTCGAGGACTGGCTGGGCATCGACAACCTCTACGAGTCGGTGAACACGCCGCTGGTGGGCTACCTGAACAACGCCATCAAGGCGAAGGAGCTCTTCAAGAAGGACAAGGACTACGTCGTCATCGACGGCGAGGTCATGATCGTCGACGAGCACACCGGCCGTATCCTCGCCGGCCGCCGGTACAACGAGGGCATGCACCAGGCGATCGAGGCGAAGGAGGGGGTGCCGATCAAGGACGAGAACCAGACCCTCGCCACGATCACCCTGCAGAACTTCTTCCGCCTCTACGGCAAGCTCTCCGGCATGACCGGTACGGCGATGACCGAGGCCGCCGAGTTCCACCAGATCTACAAGCTCGGCGTCGTCCCGATCCCGACGAACCGGCCGATGGTCCGCAAGGACCAGTCCGACCTGATCTACCGCACCGAGGTCGCCAAGTTCGACGCGGTCGTCGACGACATCGCCGAGAAGCACGAGAAGGGCCAGCCGATCCTGGTCGGCACCACCTCGGTCGAGAAGTCCGAGTACCTCTCGCAGCAGCTCAGCAAGCGCGGCATCCAGCACGAGGTGCTCAACGCCAAGCAGCACGACCGTGAGGCGCAGATCGTCGCCCAGGCGGGCCGCAAGGGCGCCGTGACGGTGGCCACCAACATGGCCGGCCGTGGTACGGACATCAAGCTCGGCGGCAACCCCGACGACCTCGCCGAGGCCGAGCTGCGCCAGCGCGGTATCGACCCCGAGGAGCACATCGAGGAGTGGGCCGCCGCGCTGCCCGCCGCTCTGGAGCGGGCCGAGAAGGCGGTGCGCACCGAGTTCGAGGAGGTCAAGGACCTCGGCGGCCTGTACGTGCTGGGCACCGAACGGCACGAGTCCCGGCGCATCGACAACCAGCTGCGCGGCCGCAGCGGCCGGCAGGGCGACCCGGGCGAGTCCCGCTTCTACCTGTCCCTCGGTGACGACCTGATGCGGCTGTTCAAGGCGCAGATGGTCGAGCGCGTGATGTCGATGGCGAACGTCCCGGACGACGTGCCGATCGAGAACAAGATGGTCACGCGGGCGATCGCGTCGGCGCAGTCGCAGGTCGAGCAGCAGAACTTCGAGACCCGTAAGAACGTCCTGAAGTACGACGAGGTCCTCAACCGGCAGCGCGAGGTCATCTACGGCGAGCGGCGCCGCGTTCTGGAGGGCGAGGACCTGCACGAGCAGATCCAGCACTTCATGAACGACACGATCGACGCCTACATCGCCGCCGAGACCGCCGAGGGCTTCGCCGAGGAGTGGGACCTGGACCGGCTGTGGGGTGCCTTCAAGCAGCTCTACCCGGTGAAGGTCACCATCGAGGAGCTCGAGGAGGCGGCCGGCGACCGCGCCGGACTCACCGCGGACTTCATCTCGGAGTCCATCAAGGACGACATCCACGCGCAGTACGAGTCGCGTGAGGGGCAGCTCGGCTCCGAGATCATGCGTGAGCTGGAGCGCCGGGTCGTGCTGTCGGTCCTCGACCGCAAGTGGCGCGAGCACCTCTACGAGATGGACTACCTCCAGGAGGGCATCGGCCTGCGCGCGATGGCCCAGAAGGACCCGCTGGTCGAGTACCAGCGCGAGGGCTTCGACATGTTCACCGCCATGATGGAGGGCATCAAGGAGGAGTCCGTCGGCTACCTGTTCAACCTGGAGGTCCAGGTCGAGCAGCAGGTCGAGGAGGTCCCCGTCGAGGACACCAAGCCGACGCTGGAGAAGCAGGACGCGGTGCCCGCGCAGGCCGGTCCCCGCCCCGAGATCCGCGCCAAGGGCCTGGAGGCCCCGCAGCGGCGGAACCTGCACTTCACCGCGCCGACCGTGGACGGTGAGGGCGGCACCATCGAGGGCGACTTCACCGAGGACGGCGAGCCGGTGCGCTCGGAGGCCGACGGCCTCACGCGTGCCGAGCGTCGCAAGCAGGCGAAGGCCGGGCGGCGCCGCAAGAAGTAGCGCTGTCCGACGTCACAGCCGGACCAGGGGCCGGGTACCCGAGGGGTGCCCGGCCCTTCGGCGTGCCGTGGCCGGGGCGGCGATGCACCAGTCGTGGCACCAGTCGTGGCGCCGGTCGCTGTACCGGTCGCCGTACCGGTCGCTGTACCGGTCGACGTTCTAGTGGTGGCCGGCCCGGGTGCGGGCGCCGCCGAGTTCCACGGCCGTGCAGCGCCAGCGCCTGTCGCGGCCCAGCTCCAGCCGGAAGGCCATGGCGCGCAGGCGGTCGCCGGTGCCGATGCGGACGAAGGCCTCGATGGCGCCGGGGCGGGGCTCGCAGTAGCCGATGTCGCGGATGACGGGGCGTGGGCCGTGCACGCGCAGGGGGCCGTGTTCGGCGAGGTGTGCCAGGTCGTCGTAGGCGGGGCCCGCGGTGTGGCGGAGCATGGCGTGGACGGGCCGCTGACCGCTCAGGACCAGCAGCAGGCGGTCGGCGAAGAGGTCGGTGGGGCGAGGCTGCGGGACGGCCGGGGGCCGCGTGCCGGCGGAGGCAGGGCGGGTGGGTCCGGCGCCCGGGGCGCGGGGTGGGCCACCGCCGGGGCGGCGGGTGTCGCGGCGCGTGGGGGGACGGGAGGCGGGGTGCCGCTGGACTGTCCTGGTCATGACCTTGTTCATGGGGTCCCCGAATCGCCGGGCCCGGCCGACCGATGTCGTACCGAGCGGTAACTTCCTGTTGGGGATCTTGTACGGGGACGTGTCGAGGAGCGGCAAACCGGCGGGGCCGGGGCGGCAGGGTCCGGAGGTTTCACTTATCCGGGTGACGCGAGGGAACGGGGGCCCGTCAGGGCGGGGGCGGGCCGGGTGAATCCCCGGCGTGGGGTGGACGCCTCCTGGCGGGCGGGGAGGGACTCGAAAGGGGACCCCCGCACGTATCCTGAAGGCCCTTCACCTGGGCTTGTGTAGCCCCCTCGGACGGGCTCGTGGAGCCCTTCCGACGGGCTTGTGAGCCCCTCCGACCACGAAAGCGGACAGCCATGCGCGTCTACGTCCCCCTGACCCTCCCCGGTCTCGCCGAGGCGTACAGGACGGGCGAGGTGGGGGCCGGGCCGCTCGTCGCGTACGCCGTCACGCCCGCGTTGCGTGACTGGTACGTCTCCGAGGACACCGAGGAACTGGAGTACGCGGCACTGGGCCAGGCCGCGCTGGCCTCGCTGCGGCTGCTCGCGGCGGACGAGGGGGCGCCGCGCCGGCGGGTCGTGGTCGCCGTCGACGTGCCGGACGGGCGGGTGAGCCCCGGCCCTGAGCGGGGTGCCGACCCGGCGGCGCCGGGTGAGGTCGGGCTCGCCGGTGCCGTGCCGCTGGCCAAGGTGGCGTCGGTGCATGTCGACTCGGCGGACGCGGCGGCGGATGTCGCGGCGGCTGCCGGCGCGGTGCGGGCGGCGGACGGCGGGGACGACGACGCGCAGTCCCTCGTGGACGGGGCCGAGGACCACGAACTGCTCTGGTACGCGACGCAGGAGGTCCCGAACCTGGTGGGGGACGGGAACTGAGGGCGTGCCGCCAGGCCGCCGCCCCCGGGCCGGTGGCGCCCTGCTGACCTGCGGGTGTCCTGGTTGTCGGTGCGGGCGGGTAACGTTTTGCGGCATGGGGATGCAGGGAGCTTCGCACATTGTGTGGGACTGGAACGGCACGCTGTTCCACGACAATGACGCGATCATCGGGGCGACGAACGCGGCGTTCGCCGAGCTGGGGCTGGAACCGATCACGATGGAGCAGTACCGGGCGCTGTACTGCGTGCCGGTGCCGAAGTTCTACGAGCGCCTGCTCGGGCGGCTGCCGTCCGACGCGGAGTGGCTGGTGATGGACGAGACCTTCCATCGGTACTACGCGGAGCACCGGGTGCGGTGCGCGCTGACCGAGGGAGCCGAGCAACTGCTCATGGACTGGGTGGCGGGCGGCCGGAGCCAGTCGATCCTGAGCATGTACGGGCACGAGGAACTCGTGCCGCTGGTCCGGGGGTTCGGGATCGAGACACACTTCCTGCGGGTCGACGGGCGCACCGGACCGTCCGGGGGCAGCAAGGCCGAGCACATGGTGCGGCACGTGGCCGCGCTCGCCGGGGTGGATCCGTCCCGCACGGTCGTGATCGGGGACGCCGCGGACGACGCGGTGGCGGCGCAGCACGTGGGGGCCAGGGCCGTGCTCTACACGGGGGGGTCCCACGGCCGGGCCAGCCTGGAGGAGGCGGGCGTGCCGGTGGTGGACTCGTTGGCGGAAGCGGTCGCTCTGGCGCAGGAGATGGCCGCCTGACCCGGAGGCGGCGCGTCACGCCCCGCCGCCCCGCCTCCAGGGGACCGTCCGCCTCAGGTCACCGGCGCCTTGGCGCGCAGCACCGTGAGGAACTCGCGCATCCAGGCCGGGTGGTCCGGCCAGGCGCGGGACGACACCAGCGTGCCGTCGACCACGGCCTCGGTGTCCTGGAAGGTGGCGCCGGCCGCCTGCATGTCGAGTTCCAGCGCGGGGTACGCCGTGACGCGCCGGCCGCGGAGGCTGTCGACCGCGGCGGTGAGCAGGGGGCCGTGGCAGATCTGGGCCACGGGCTTGTCGGCGTCGAAGAAGGACTTGAGGATCTTGCGGAGTTCGGGGTCGTTGCGGAGGTACTCCGGGGCGCGTCCGCCGGGGATGACCACGGCGACGTACTGGCCGGGGTCGACGTCGGAGAAGGCGAGGTCGGCGTCCCAGGTGTAGCCGGGCTTCTCGGTGTACGTGTCGAAGCCGGGTTCGAAGTCGTGGACGACGAACCGGAGCCTCTTGCGGGTCGGGGCGGCGATGTGGACCTCGTAGCCTTCTTCGAGGAGGCGCTGGTAGGGGTAGAGCACTTCGAGGGACTCTGCCGCGTCGCCCGTGAGGATGAGGATCTTGGCGGTCATGGGGGTTGCTCCCCTTCGAGGTGGCTTTGTGGGTGCGGTCTCCCTGCCAACGTGCCTCGCGGGTGCGGGCTTGCCTAGGGGACGCGCCGGTTTCGGGACGAGTGGTGCGGTGCCGTCCTGCCCGTTACGACGGCTCTCGCCTCCGCGCCCCTGTGCAGAGTGTCAAAGTTCCACCCCCGGTTTTGTACACATACGGCTCATGACGGGCCCCGGGTGAGGAGCGATAGCCTGGTGGCGTGATCAGCGCGATAGTTCGCGGGGACCTCCGTGTCCCTGCCCTGCGCCCGGAGAGCATGGAAGACATCCGTGTCCGGGCGGCGGTCGCTGGTCCTCGCGGGCGGGGCGGGGCTTTCGAAAGCCCCGCGGTACCGCGCACACCCCGGGAGCGGATGCCGTCGAGAGCAGCATCACATGCCCCGGGCGCGTGGGAAATGGCTGATATCCCCCCGCTCATCTCACCTTGCGGCATAGCGTCGGAACGGACCGGACACCCCGCGTCACGACGTCGCGTCGGAAGGCCGGAGACCGTACTTCCTTCTACGTCACGCAACGGCGCGCGACAGGAGCCAGAGGACAATGCAGACCAAGCTGGACGAAGCCAAGGCCGAGCTGCTCGATCGGGCCGCCCGGGTAGCTGAGAACAGCCCGGTCGGGGGGTACCTACCGACTGGGACGACGGAGCACGGCACCCCCGACCGGGCCGCCGTACTCGCGTTCCTCCAGCGCTACTACCTGCACACCGCCCCGGAGGACCTCGCCGACCGCGATCCGGTCGACGTCTTCGGAACCGCCTACTCGCACTACCGGCTGGCCGAGAACCGCCCCCAGGGCACGGCGAACGTCCGGGTGCACACCCCGACGGTCGAGGAGAACGGCTGGACGTGCAGCCACTCCGTCGTCGAGGTCGTCACCGACGACATGCCGTTCCTGGTCGACTCCGTCACCAACGAGCTGACCCGGCAGGGCCGGGGCATCCACGTCGTCATCCACCCGCAGATGGTGGTGCGCCGGGATGTCACCGGACGCCTCATCGAGGTGCTCACCACCCCGCCCACCGGTGAGCTACCGCACGACGCGCACGTCGAGTCCTGGATCCACGTCGAGATCGACCGTGAGACCGACCGGTCGGACCTGAAGCAGATCACCGTCGACCTGCTGCGCGTCCTGTCCGACGTCCGTGAGGCCGTCGAGGACTGGGGCAAGATGCGCGAGGGGGCGCTGCGGATCGCCGAGGGGCTGCTGCAGGAGCCCGTCGCCGCGGATCTGCCGCAGGAGGAGATCGAGGAGGCCTGCGAGCTGCTGCGCTGGCTGGCCGCCGACCACTTCACGTTCCTCGGCTACCGCGAGTACGAGCTGACCGACGACGACTCGCTCGGTGCCGTCCCCGGTACGGGCCTCGGCATACTGCGCGCGGACCCGCACCACGAGGCGGGGGAGAGCCACCCCGTCAGCCCGTCCTTCGAGCGGCTGCCCGCCGACGCCCGCGCCAAGGCCCGCGAGCACAAGCTGCTCGTGCTGACCAAGGCCAACAGCCGGGCGACCGTGCACCGGCCGTCCTACCTCGACTACATCGGCGTCAAGAAGTTCGACGAGCAGGGCAACGTGGTCGGCGAGCGGCGCTTCCTGGGCCTGTTCTCGTCCGCCGCCTACACCGAGTCGGTCCGCCGGGTGCCCGTCATCCGCCGCAAGGTCGCAGAGGTGCTGAGCCGCGCCGGGTTCTCGCCCAACAGCCACGACGGCCGCGACCTGCTCCAGATCCTGGAGACCTACCCGCGCGACGAGCTGTTCCAGACCCCGGCCGACGAGCTCCAGGCCATCGTCACGTCGGTGCTCTACCTCCAGGAGCGGCGCCGGCTGCGGCTCTACCTGCGCCAGGACGAGTACGGCCGCTACTACTCGGCCCTCGTCTACCTCCCCCGCGACCGCTACACCACCGGTGTCCGGCTGCGGATCATCGACATCCTCAAGGAGGAGCTCGGCGGCACCAGCGTCGACTTCACCGCCTGGAACACCGAGTCGATCCTCTCCCGGCTGCACTTCGTCATCCGGGTCCCGCAGGGCACCGAGCTGCCGCAGCTGTCGGACGCCGACAAGGAGCGCATCGAGGCCCGCCTGGTCGAGGCCGCCCGCTCCTGGCTGGACGGCTTCTCCGAGGCGCTGAACGCCGAGGTCGGCGAGGAGCGCGCGGCCGAGATGCTGCGCAGCTACCACAACGCCTTCCCCGAGGGCTACAAGGCCGACCACAGCCCGCGCGCGGCCGTCGCCGACCTGGGGCATCTCGAACGGCTCGACGAGCAGAACAACTTCGCGCTCAGCCTGTACGAGCCGGTGGGCGCGGGCCCCGACGAGCGGCGCTTCAAGATCTACCGCAAGGGCGACGCCGTCTCCCTGTCCCGCGTCCTGCCGGTGCTCAACCGGCTCGGCGTCGAGGTGATGGACGAGCGGCCCTACGAGCTGCGCTGCGCCGACCGCAGCGTCGCCTGGATCTACGACTTCGGCCTGCGCATGCCCAAGGCGCAGACCGGCGCGGACTACCACGGCGACGACGCCCGCGAGCGCTTCCAGGAGGCGTTCGCCGCGAGCTGGACCGGCAAGGCGGAGAACGACGGCTTCAACGCCCTCGTGCTGAGCGCCGGGCTGACCTGGCGGCAGGCGATGGTGCTGCGGGCGTACGCGAAGTACCTGCGCCAGGCGGGCTCGACGTTCAGCCAGGACTACATGGAGGACACCCTCCGCAACAACGTCCACACCACCCGGCTGCTGGTCTCCCTGTTCGAGGCGCGGATGGCCCCGGAGCGGCAGCGCGCCGGGCACGAGATCGTGGACGCCCTGCTGGAGGAGCTGGACGCCGCCCTCGACCAGGTCGCGAGCCTGGACGAGGACCGGATCCTGCGGTCCTTCCTCACCGTCATCAAGGCGACCCTGCGCACGAACTTCTTCCAGGAGGCGTGGGGCGGCCACCCGCACGACTACGTGTCGATGAAGTTCGACCCGCAGGCCATCCCGGACCTGCCGGCGCCGCGTCCGGCGTTCGAGATCTGGGTGTACTCGCCGCGCGTCGAGGGCGTGCACCTGCGCTTCGGCAAGGTCGCCCGTGGTGGCCTGCGCTGGTCGGACCGCCGCGAGGACTTCCGTACCGAGATCCTCGGCCTGGTCAAGGCGCAGATGGTGAAGAACACCGTCATCGTGCCGGTCGGCGCCAAGGGCGGCTTCGTCGCCAAGCAGCTGCCCGACCCGTCCGTGGACCGGGACGCGTGGCTGGCGGAGGGCATCGCCAGCTACCGCACCTTCATCTCGGCGCTGCTCGACATCACCGACAACATGGTGGCCGGCGAGGTCGTCCCGCCCGCCGACGTCGTCCGGCACGACGAGGACGACACCTACCTCGTGGTCGCCGCCGACAAGGGCACCGCCACCTTCTCCGACATCGCCAACGAGGTCGCCCAGCAGTACAACTTCTGGCTCGGCGACGCCTTCGCCTCCGGCGGCAGCGCGGGCTACGACCACAAGGGCATGGGCATCACCGCCCGCGGCGCCTGGGAGTCCGTCAAGCGGCACTTCCGGGAGCTGGGCGTCGACACGCAGACCGAGGACTTCACGGTCGTCGGCATCGGCGACATGTCGGGTGACGTGTTCGGCAACGGCATGCTGCTCAGCGAGCACATCCGGCTGGTGGCGGCCTTCGACCACCGGCACATCGTCATCGACCCGAACCCGGACGCGGCGACCTCGTACGCGGAGCGCCGCCGGCTGTTCGAGCTGCCGCGCTCCTCGTGGGAGGACTACAACACCGACCTGCTGTCGGCGGGCGGCGGGATCTTCCCGCGTACCGCCAAGGCCATCCCGGTCAACGCGCACATCCGCGCGGCCCTCGGCATCGAGGAGAAGGTCACCAAGCTGACGCCCGCCGACCTGATGCGGGCGATCCTCAAGGCGCCGGTGGACCTGCTGTGGAACGGCGGCATCGGTACGTACGTCAAGGCCTCCACCGAGACCCACGCGGACGTCGGCGACAAGGCCAACGACGCCATCCGCGTCGACGGCAAGGACCTGCGGGTCAACGTCGTCGGCGAGGGCGGCAACCTCGGACTGACCCAGCTGGGCCGGATCGAGTTCGCGCTGCAGGGCGGGCGGATCAACACCGACGCCATCGACAACAGCGCGGGCGTGGACACCTCCGACCACGAGGTGAACATCAAGATCCTGCTGAACAGCCTGGTCACCGACGGGGACATGACCGTCAAGCAGCGCAACCGGCTGCTCGCCGAGATGACCGACGAGGTCGGGCACCTGGTGCTGCGCAACAACTACGCGCAGAACACGGCGATCGCCAACGCCCTCGCCCAGTCCAAGGACATGCTCCACGCCCAGCAGCGCTTCATGCGCCACCTGGTGCGCGAGGGCGACCTCGACCGGGCCCTGGAGTTCCTGCCGACCGATCGCCAGATCCGCGAGCGGCTCGCCCAGGGCCAGGGTCTGACCAGCCCGGAGACGGCGGTCCTGCTGGCGTACACGAAGATCACGGTCGCCGAGGAGCTGCTGCACACCTCGCTGCCGGACGACCCGTATCTGCACGGGCTGCTCCACGCGTACTTCCCGAGCGAGCTGCGCGAGCAGTTCCCGCAGCACATCGAGAGCCACCCGCTGCGCCGTGAGATCACCACGACCGTGCTGGTCAACGACACGGTCAACACCGGCGGTACGACCTATCTGCACCGGCTGCGCGAGGAGACCGGTGCCTCGCTGGAGGAGATCGTCCGGGCCCAGACCGCGGCCCGTGCGATCTTCCGCTCGGCGTCGGTGTGGGACGGGGTCGAGGCGCTCGACAACAAGGTCGACGCCACGGTCCAGACCCGGATCCGGCTGCACTCCCGCCGTCTGGTGGAGCGCGGCACGCGCTGGCTGCTGAACAACCGGCCGCAGCCGCTCCAGCTCGCCGAGACGGTCGACTTCTTCGCCGAGCGCGTCGAGCACGTCTGGGCGCAGCTGCCCAAGCTGATGCGCGGCGCGGACCTGGAGTGGTGGCAGAAGATCTACGACGAGCTGACCGACGTCGGCGTCCCGGACGAGCTCGCCACCCCGGTGGCCGGCTTCTCCTCCGCCTTCCCGACGCTCGACATCGTCTCGGTGGCCGACCGCATGGGCAAGGAGCCGCTGGACGTCGCCGAGGTCTACTACGACCTCGCCGACCGGCTCGGCATCACCCAGCTCATGGACCGCATCATCGAGCTGCCCCGGGCCGACCGCTGGCAGTCCATGGCCCGCGCGGCCATCCGTGAGGACCTGTACGCGGCCCACGCGGCCGTCACCGCGGACGTCCTCGCGGTGGGCAACGGCACGGCCACGCCGGAGCAGCGCTTCAAGGTGTGGGAGCAGAAGAACGCGGCGATCCTCGGCCGGGCGCGGACGACCCTGGAGGAGATCCAGAGCTCCGACGCGTTCGACCTGGCGAACCTGTCGGTGGCGATGCGGACCATGCGCACGCTGCTGCGGACGCACTCGTAGGTCCCGTCACGCACATGAGGGCGCCCCGAGCCGTTTCCGGCCCGGGGCGCCCTCATGTGCGTACGGCGGTCAGGACGGCTGAGGCACCTGCGGCGCGGCCGCCTTGGGCTTCGGCTTGGGCTTGGGCTTCGGCTTGTTGTCGCCGGTGAAGGCCTCGTACTCCTTCATGACGTCCTCGGTCGGACCGTCCATGCGCAGCTCACCGCGTTCCAGCCACAGCACCCGCTCGCAGGTGTCACGGATGGACTTGTTGTTGTGGCTGACCAGGAAGACCGTGCCGGCATGCTTGCGCAGCTCGCGGATGCGGGCCTCGGAGCGCTTCTGGAAGGAGCGGTCGCCGGTGGCGAGGGCCTCGTCGATGAGCAGGACGTCGTGGTCCTTGGCGGCGGCGATGGAGAACCGCAGACGGGCGGCCATGCCGGAGGAGTACGTCCGCATGGGCAGGGTGATGAAGTCGCCCTTCTCGTTGATGCCGGAGAAGTCGACGATGTCCTGGTAGCGCTCCTTGACCTGCTCGCGGGACATGCCCATCGCGAGGCCGCCGAGGTGGACGTTGCGTTCGCCGGTGAGGTCGTTCATCAGGGCGGCGTTGACGCCGAGCAGGGAGGGCTGGCCGCCGGTGTAGATCCGGCCGTTCTCCACCGGGAGCAGGCCGGCGACGGCCTTGAGCAGGGTCGACTTGCCGGAGCCGTTGGTGCCGATCAGGCCGATGGCCTCGCCCCGGTAGGCGACGAAGGAGACGCTCTTGACGGCGTGCACGGTCCGGACGCCGGCGGCCTTCTCGGCGTTCTTGCGCCGCAGCATGCGGTTGAGGGCGGCGGTGGCGGAGCCGCGGCCGCCGCCGGTGCCGTTGACGCGGTAGACGATGTCGACGCGGTCGGCGACGACGGTGGGGATCTGCTCGGGAGTGGTCCCGTCGGGGTTCTCAGCCACGGCCGTACGTCTCCTCAGCCTTCCAGAAGTAGATGAAGCCGCCGACCCCGGCGAGCAGGGCCCAGCCCGTGGCGAGCATCCAGACGTGTTCGGGCAGCTGGCTCGCCTTGAAGCTGTCGATCAGCGCGAAACGCATCAGGTCGATGTAGACGGCGGCGGGGTTGGCCTGGAGCACGGGGCCGACCCAGCCGGGCAGGTCGTCGTGGCGGCTGAGCAGGTGGTCGATGCTCCACATCACGCCGGACACGTACATCCAGGTGCGCAGCACGAAGGGCATCAGCTGTGCGATGTCGGGGGTCTTGGCGCCCAGCCGGGCCATGATCATCGAGACACCGGCGTTGAACGTGAACTGCAGGACCAGCGCCGGGATCGCCAGCACCCAGGACGCGGCCACCGGGACGCCGAAGACCAGCAGGATGACGACGAGGGCGGCCATCGAGAACAGCAGTTGCTGGAGCTGCTGGAGGCAGAAGGAGATGGGCAGGGCGGCGCGCGGGAAGTGCAGGGCGCGCACCAGGCCGAGGTTGCCGGAGATGGCGCGGGTGCCGGCCAGGATCGAGCTCTGCGAGAAGGTCCAGATGAACACGCCGGTGACCAGGAACGGGACGTAGTCCGGCACGCCCTTCTTGGTCTGCAGCAGCACGCCGAAGATCAGGTAGTAGACCGCCGCGTTCAGCAGCGGGTTCATGACCTGCCACACCTGGCCGAGCTTGGCCTGGCTGTACTGGGCGGTGAGCTTGGCCGTCGAGAACGCCGCGATGAAGTGGCGCCGCGCCCACAGTTGGCGGACGTACTGGGGCAGCGAGGGGCGGGCGCCGCTGACCGTGAGGCCGTAGCGGGCCGCGAGGGCCGCGAGGTCGTCGACGGCCGGGGCCGAGGTGCGGGCCGTCGTCGGGGGCGGTGCGTCGAGGACCTGGCTCACATCCGCTGCTTTCGGTCGGGGGTGGGGGGTGCGGCGGTGGTCCATGGCAAGCGCCCCGGACGTTTTCCTGCGTGTTTCTTCACGTTTTCTTACGTCGGGACGGGACCGTATCGTCGCAACGCGAGCGTAGGCCTTTCCTACGTCGGAACGCAACCGTTTCGTCGTAACGCCCTATGCTGGTCCGCATGACGACGACTGCCGACGGGCCCCAGCCGCGACCGCGCCGCCGGACCCCCGCCGGGGCGGCCGTGCTCCGCGCGGATGTCACGGAGGCCATCCGGGCGGCCGTCTTCGAGGAACTCGCGTCCGTCGGTTACGCGCGGATGTCGATCGAGGGCATCGCCCGCCGGGCAGGGGTCGGCAAGACCGCGGTGTACCGCCGCTGGCGCTCCAAGCTGCACCTCGTGCTGGACGTCGTCTCGGCGATCGCCGTCCAGGGGCTGCCCGCGCCGGACACCGGCTCGTTGGAGACGGATCTCCGGCTGCTCTACGAGGTGACGTCCCGGGCGCTGCGGCACCCCGTGGCCTCGCAGATCATCCCCGACCTCCAGGCGGAGGCGGCCCGCAACCCCGAGATCGCCGACGCCCTGCAGAAGGCGCTGCGCGAGGGCCAGGAGGGGGTGGCCAGCAAGATCGTGGCCGCGGCGGAGAAGCGCGGCGAGGTGAGCGCCGGCCACGATCCGAACCTGGCCCTCGACCTCATCTCCGGACCGCTCTACTGGCGCTCGGTGGTGATCCGCAACCCCAAGCTCCCCAAGGGCTACCTGGCGTCGCTGGCCCGCTCGACGGCGGCGGCGCTGAAGGAGCTCTGAGGTTCCTGACGCCGGTCGGGGGCCGCGTCCGGGTGGGTGCGCAGCCAGCCCTCCCAGGCTGACGTGATCATGTCCTGGACGTCGTGGCGGGCCTTCCAGCCCAGTTCCGTGGCGATGCGGTCGGCGCAGGCCACCACGCGGGGAGGGTCGCCGGGGCGGCGGGGGGTGATGGTCGGGGGCCGGTGGTGGCCGGTGACCGCGGCGATACGGGTGATCATGTCGCGGACCGAGACGCCCTCGCCGCGGCCGATGTTGAGGGTGAGGTCACGGCCGGGGGAGTCGCGCAGGGCGCGGGCCACCGCGACATGGGCCTCGGCCAGGTCGACCACGTGGATGTAGTCGCGGACGCAGGTGCCGTCGGGGGTCGGGTAGTCGTCGCCGAAGATCCGCGGGGGCGCGCCCTCGGTGAGCCTCTCGAAGACCATGGGGACGAGGTTGAAGACGCCCACGTCCGCCAGCTCCGGGCTCGCCGCGCCCGCCACGTTGAAGTAGCGCAGGGACGCGGTGGCCATGCCGGTCGCCCGGCCCGTCGCCCGGACCAGCCACTCGCCGGCCAGCTTCGTCTCGCCGTAGGGGCTCATCGGCACGCAGGGCGTCTCCTCCGTGACCAGGTCCACGTCCGGCATGCCGTACACGGCTGCCGAGGAGGAGAGGACGAAGGACGGGACCCGTGCCGCCGTCACCGCTTCGAGCAGGACGCGCAGGCCCTCGACGTTCTCCCGGTAGTAGTGCAGGGGGAGTTCCACCGACTCGCCGACCTGCTTCTTCGCCGCCAGGTGGACGACTCCGGTGACCCGGTGCTCCGTCAGTACGCGGCCCAGCAGTTCGCCGTCCAGGGTCGAGCCGGTCACCAGGGGGACGTCGTCCGGGACGCGGGCCGCGATGCCGGTGGACAGGTCGTCGTACACGACCGCCCGCTCGCCCGCCTCGGTCATCGCCCGTACGACATGTGCCCCGATGTAGCCGGCGCCGCCGGTGATCAGCCAGGTCATCCGCGGCAGTCCCCTCGTCCGTTGCGCTTGTGCCGTCCGCCCCACAGTGAAGCAGGTGAGCGGGCGCCGGCCGCTCCCCTGTCACGTTTCGAACGAACGTGACCCCGATGGGTGCTCGGGCTTACGCCTCCGCCTCCGCCTCCGCCTCTGCCTTGGCCGCGGCGTCGAGCGCCGTCGTCAGCCGGTCCAGACGGGCTCCCAGCTCCTGGATCTCCTCGACGTCGAAGCCGGTCGCCGCCGCGATGCGCTGCGGTACCCGAAGCGCCCGCTCCCGCATCGCGTCCCCCTCCTCGGTCAGCCGCACCTCCACCGAGCGCTCGTCGCGCACGCTGCGCTCACGCCGGACCAGGCCGGCCGCCTCCAGCCGCTTGAGCAGGGGCGACAGCGTGCCGGAGTCGAGGCGCAGCCGCTCGCCGAGTCTCTTGACCGGCACGGTGCCGTCCTCCCAGAGCACCAGCATCACCAGGTACTGCGGATAGGTGAGCCCGAGGTCCTTCAGGACCACGCGGTACATGCCGCCGAAGGCGCGCGAGGCCGCGTTCAGCGTGAAGCAGATCTGTCGGTCGAGGCGGAGCCACTGGGCGGCGGACGTGGTGGTCATGCCTCCCAGGATAGCCTCCCGTCCGCCATTTAGTTGTGCGCAATTGAATTGTGTGCTCTACTTCTGGTGTCGGACCGGCAGGACGGATCGCCGGAACATCACCTGAGAGGGACGGTCATTCCCATGGACGCGCTGTACACCGCTGTCGCCACCTCCACCCACGGCCGCGAGGGGCGTTCCGTCTCCTCCGACGGCAAGCTCGACCTGCAGCTGGCCGTGCCGACCGAGATGGGGGGCAACGGTCAGGGCACCAACCCCGAGCAGCTCTTCGCCGCCGGGTACTCCGCCTGTTTCGCCAGCGCCCTCGGCGTGGTCGGCCGGATGGCCAAGGTCGACCTGAGCGAGGCCGCCGTCACCGCCGAGGTCGGCATCGGCAAGCAGGGCGAGGGCTTCGCGCTCGCCGTCACCCTGCGCGTCGAGCTGCCCGACGCCGTGGACGAGGCGACCGGCCGCAAGCTCGTCGAGCAGGCCCACCAGGTCTGCCCCTACTCCAACGCCACCCGCGGCAACATCCCGGTCGAGCTCGTCGTCGAGTGACCCGTCGGGGTGCGGCCACCCGGCCGGCACCCGCAGCGCGCGGAACGCCGTCCAGGCGCCTACCCCCAGCAGCCGCAGCGGCGCCCCGGTGGGCCGGTGCCCGGCCGGCAGATAGCGCCGGTAGAGCTGACCGGCCTGCCGGAAGAAGACCCGCCGCGACCTCACGGGCAGGCCGCGTGCGTCGGCGGCCACCTCCACCACCACGGCGAACAGCTGGTCGAACAGGGCCCGCGAGCGCGCCGCCGACACCCGCGCGGCACCCGCCTGGAAGAGCGCCGGCTCGATCTGGTCCAGCAGATCGAGCTGGCGCTCTCCCGCGTCGTCGCGCAGGCTCCCGCCCGCCCGCGCCAGATGCCGTACGGCCGCCGACGGTGACACCGCCGCCCGCTCCGCCAGCACCGTCACCATCGCGCCCCAGCCGAGGTCCGTGAAGTGGCCGTAGGGGAAGGCGAGCTGGTGGGCCATCAGGAATCCGCGCCGGTAGGCGGCGCTCCACACGGGCCGGTTCACCACCGTGAGCCAGGGGGCGGCGTCGGGGTGGAAGGCTCCCGGAGGGGAGGCCGGCGGGGCGACGAGCCGGGCGGCGGCCCGTTCCCCGCCCGTGCGCGCCGGCTGCCGCTCGTGCGCGAAGTGCAGCACGTCCACGGGCCCCGTCTCCCGCAGCCGGGCGTCCAGCGCCGCCAGCGCGCCCGGGAGGAGCATGTCGTCGCCGTCGAGGAACAGCAGATAGGTGCCCGACGCCTCGCGCAGCCCGGTCGTGCGGGCCGCGCCCAGACCGGCCGTGGGCGGCGAGTACGCGGGTCTCAGTCGGCCGTCCCGCGCCGCGTACCCGGCGGTGACGGCCGTGGCCCGGGCTTCCGGCTCGTCACACACCGTGATCAGCTCGAAGTCGCCGAAGGACTGGGCCAGCACCGACTCCAGTGCCCGGGCCAGCAGGGCCTCGACCCCGTGCGAGGGAACGATGATGCTGAAACGGGGCATGCGCCTCTTTCCGTTTTCGTCATCCGTGCGCGTCGGGAGGCGCGCGCCCCGGGCCGTGGACATCCCGGGCGGCCCGGCGCGGACCGGACGCGGAACGGCCGGGCCGCCCGGACGGCCGCCAGGTGGGCGGGCGCGTCGGGGTGGGCCGCGACGAGCTGCGGGGCATACGGACTCCCGGTAGGTGAAACGCGGTCAGTGGCTTTCGGTGACGGTGAAGTGACCAGAAGGTTGCTGAATGGTGGCTGCCGGGGGATTCGCCCGTGTTGAACTCGGGCAGGGCGCCACCCGGGGACGGCGGATCCGCGCGGGCGTTCTGCCCGGGAACGGCCGATGGGGTGAATTGGTTACGGTGTGTACGGCCTGCGGTGCATATCGCCGTGAACGCCCAGGGGCGGGCCGTCTCCCGGCCCGCCCCTGGACCCTTGCCACGGACGTCACTTCACCGCGCCCGCCATCACCCCGGACACGAACTGCCGCTGGAACGCGAAGAAGACGGCCAGCGGGATCACCATCGAGATGAACGCGCCGGGAGCCAGCACGTCGATGTTGTTCCCGAACTGCCGTACCTGCGTCTGGAGCGCCACCGTGATCGGCTGGCTGCCGGAGTCCGTGAAGACCAGCGCCACCAGCATGTCGTTCCACACCCACAGGAACTGGAAGATGCCCAGGCTCGCGATCGCGGGCCCGCCGAGCGGCATCACCACCCGGGCGAACAGCCGCAGTTCACCGGCGCCGTCCAGCCGGGCCGCCTCCAGCAGCTCGCGCGGGATCTCCGCGAAGAAGTTCCGCAGCAGGAACACCGCGAAGGGCAGGCCGAAGCCGACGTGGAACAGGATCACGCCCAGCATCGAGCCGAACAGGCCGACGGCGCCGAAGAGTTCGGCGATCGGGATGAGCGCCACCTGCACCGGGACGACCAGCAGGCCGACCACGCCGAGGAACCACCAGTCCCGGCCGGGGAACTCCATCCACGCGAAGGCGTATCCGGCGAGCGAGCCGATGACCACGACCAGCACGGTGGCCGGGACCGTGATCAGGGCCGTGTTCAGCAGCGAGTCGGTGATGTCACCGTTGCTCAGCAGCTTGTCGTAGCTCTCGAAGGTGAGTTGGGCCGGCTCGGTGAACACCGTCCACCAGCCGCTCTCGTTCATGTCCGCCGGGGTGCGCAGCGAGGACAGCAGCAGGCCGATGGTCGGCACCAGCCAGAACAGGCCGACGACGATCAGGAAGACCCGCATCAGACCGCCGCTGACGCCCTGGGCCAGACGCGAGCCGAGGGATGTCTTGCCCTGCACGGACTCCGTGGTCATCGCCGCACCTCCCGCCTGAGCCTGCGGATGTTGAACCACATCACCGGGATCACCAGCAGCAGCAGGAACACCGCGATGGCGCTCGCGACGCCCGGCTGGTCCTCGGAGAAGCCCTTGCGGTACAGCTCCAGCGCCAGCACGTTCGCGTCGTCCTGGGAGGAGCCCGGAGCGATGATGAACACCAGGTCGAAGACCTTCAGGACGTTGATCATCAGGGTCACGGCGACCACCGCGAGGACCGGTGCGAGCAGGGGCACGGTGACCCGCCGGAACACCTGCCACTCGTTGGCCCCGTCGACCCGTGCCGCCTCCAGCAGCTCCCGTGGCATCCCCGCCAGCCCTGCGGCGATCAGCACCATGGCGAAGCCCGCCCACATCCAGATGTACGACCCGATGACGGCCGGGGTCACCAGCGACGGCCCCAGCCAGTCGAGCCCGTTGTACGGCTCCTTGAAGTTGCCGTCGGGCAGCCTCAGCAGGGCCCCGTCGGCGGCGGCCGGGAGCGTGAAGGTGCCGTCGTCGGCCGCCGTGGCCGAGGCGACGACCTCGCCGTCCTTGACCGCCTCGATCCTCATGCCGGGATAGCCCAGCTCGGAGGCGTCCGGGGCGTTGAGGGTGCCGACCCCCTCGCCGCGGGTGAAGTCCTGCCAGGTGGTGCCGGTGACCTTGCCCGGGTCGGCCTTCGCCGCCACGGCCTTCGCGGCGCCGTCGGGCATCTGGTCGGGGGCGACGCCCACCAGGGGCAGGCTCACGGGCTCACCCAGGCGCACCGGCTCCTTGGTGAGGAAGGCGCCGCCGTCCTCGGTCAGCGGTGACTCCCGGCCCGGGTGCGCCTTCGGGAACGCCGACGACTGGGCGAACGTGTCGTGCACCCCCACCCACACCGCGTTCGCCACGCCCTTGTCCGGGTCCTGGTCGTAGACGAGCCGGAAGATGATGCCCGCGGCGAGCATCGAGATCGCCATCGGCATGAAGACGACCAGCTTGAACGCCGTGCCCCAGCGCACCCGTTCGGTCAGCACCGCGAAGATGAGCCCGAGCGCCGTCGCGACCGTCGGCGCGAACACCACCCACAGGATGTTGTTCTTCAGCGCCGTGCGGATGCCCTCGTCGGTGAACAGGGCCTGGTAGTTGTCGAATCCGGCGAAGCCGTCGCCGGACTGGTCGTAGAAGCTGCGGACGACCGAGTACCCGATCGGGTAGACCACGAGCGCGCCGAGCAGTATCAGGGCGGGCAGCAGGAACAGCGCTGCCACGGTCCTGCGGGTGCCGGTCACGCTCTTGCGACTACGGGGAGGGGTCCCGGCCTCGGTGGGCGGGACCCCTGCCGTGGGTGCCGACGCCATGGCCGGCTCAGTCTCCGTACGCCGTTGCCGCGTCGGCCTCCAGCCGTTCCTGGGTGCCCTTGACGTCCTTCGGGTTCTTCAGGAAGTCCTGCAGCGCCTTCCACTCACCCTTGCCGGGTGTGCCGCCGAAGGCCTGCGGGGCCTGGTCGGACATGTCGAAGCGGAAGTCGTCGCCGGCCGCGACCAGTGCCTTGGCCATCTCCTGCTGCACGGCGTTCGGATAGGCCTTCGGATCCACGTTCTTGTTCGGCGAGAGATAGCCGCCCAGCTTCGCCTGGATGGTCGCCGCGTCCGGCGAGGCCAGGAACGTGGCCAGGGCCTGCGCGGCCTTCGAGTCCTCCAGGATGACCGCCGCGTCACCGCCGGAGACGACCGGCGCGGTGTCGCCGACCTGGGGGAACGCGAACACCTTGGCGTCCGTGCCCACCTCGGACTCCGTCTCCGCGATGTTGACCTGCACGAAGTCGCCCTCGTAGACCATGCCGGCCTTCGGCTGGTCGCCGCCGGTGAAGGTCTGGGTGACGGAGGCCGGGAACTCGGTCTGCAGCGCGCCGCTCGCGCCGCCCGCGATGTAGTCCGCCTTGCCCCAGATCTGCGCGAGCGTCGTCAGGGCCTCGGCGACGGACGGGTCGGTCCACTTGATCTCGTGCTTGGCCAGCTGGTCGTACTTCTCCGGGCCGGCCTGCGAGAGATAGACGTTCTCGAACCAGTCCGTCAGCGTCCAGCCGTCGGCGCCGCCGACGGAGAACGGGGTGACGCCGGAGTCGTAGATGGTCTGGGCGGTGGAGAGCAACTCCTCCCAGGTCTTCGGCTCCTCGGCGCCCGCGTTCTCGAAGACCTGGGTGTTGTACCAGATCAGGGACTTGTTGGCGGCCTTGTAGTAGACGCCGTACTGCTTGCCGTCTACCTTGCCGAGGTCCTGCCAGCCCTGCGAGAAGTTCTTGCCGAGCTGCTCCTGGGCCTCGGGCCCGACCGGTTTGGCCCAGCCCTTCTCCACGGCCTGCTGGATGGCGCCGACCTGGGGCAGCATCGCGACGTCCGGTGGCGCGCCGCCGGCGATCTTGGATCCGAGGAAGTTGATGATCGGGTCCTGCGCGGGGACGAAGGTCACCTTGGCGCCGGTCCGTTTCTCGAACTCCGTGAGCACCTTCTTGAAGTTGGCCTGCTCCGGGCCGGTCCAGACGGCGGCGACCTCCAGGGTCTCGCCGTCCAGCTTGGGGAGGGTGACGGTGGTGGCGGTCTCGTCCGTACCGCCGCTTCCTTCGTTCCCGCCGTCGTCGTCGCCTCCGCAGGCGCTGAGCGAGAGTGCGAGCGCTCCCGCCAGTACGGCCGCGGCGGTGCGGGCGGTCCTGCGTGTCCGGGTGCGGCTGTCGGTGATGCTCCTGTGCATTACGGCCCCGTTCTTCGTCCTCGTCGAACGTGCGAGCGCTGTCCCGTGGCACTGGTCTACGCCGGGTCCGTGGGGTCGGCAAGAGCGCGTACCGTGTCAAGTCGGCGATCGTGACCGCGTCGTGACTGTTCCTCATGCGCGCGGGCGGTGACGGCGGGAGCGCACAGGCGCCTACAGCAGCGACGGCACCTCGCAGGCGGACACCTCCCGGGCCGCGCGCTCCAGCGCGCTCGCCAGGAGGGCCAGGTCCGTGGGTCCGTTGCCCAGTTCGCGGACCGGGCGGCGGGCGGGCGGGTCGCCCATCCGGTGCCACTCCAGCGGGACGACGGTCGGGCGCAGCGTCGCCGTGCGCGGGATGCGGCCGGTGACCCGGCCGCCCTGGAACGGCGTGATCCGTCCGTCGGGATGGGTCAGCCGGCCCCGGCCGGGCGCCGGTTCGTCGGGGCCGGGCGCGGGGGCGTCGAGGGCGACGCGCAGCGAGGCCCGTCGCACGGGCTCGGTCTCCGCCGTACGGCCCCCCGGTCCGGTGGCGGCCACCAGGTGCACGCCGAGCCGCTCACCCTCGCGGGCCACCGCCTCCAGCGCGCGCATCACGGACCCGGCCGCGGGGCGGCCGGGCGAGCCGAGGGGCGGCGAGACCAGGGCATCCAGGTCGTCCACGACGACGACGAGGCGGGGCAGCGGAGGCACGTCGTCCGTGGGGCGGGGCGCGGCGGGACGCAGCCGCAGCGTGGTGCTGGGCGGGGTGTCCAGGTCACCGGCGCCGGCGGTGGGGGCGGCGCGCTGGCTGACCATGCGGCCGGAGACCTCGCGGCCGGTGTGCCACTGCGCGAAGTGGGAGCGTCCGAGCAGCTCCGCGCGCCGCTTCAGCTCGGCAGCCAGGGACTGGGCGAACTCCCGCATGCGCACGGGGTCGTTGGCGAGGAGGTGCGTGGTGACGTGCGGGATGTCCATGCACAGATGCAGTCCGTCGCCGTGCCCGCCGGCCGCGCCCACGGTGTCCCGGCCGTCCATCAGCACCAGGCTCAGCCGGTCGGGCCGCTCGGCGGCGGCGAGCGAGGCGACCACGGCCCGCAGCAGTTCCGTGCGTCCGCTGCCGGGCGGGCCCTCGACCAGCAGGTGCGGACCCTCGACGACGAGGTCGGCGGCGACCGGGCCACGGGGGCCGGCGCCGAGGACGGCGTGCGCCCGGCCGCCGAGCGCGTCGGTGTCGTCGGCGGCGTCGGCCCAACGGGCCATGAGGGAGGCGGGAGTGGCCCGTGCCAGGCCCAACTCGTCCAGCAGGCGGGCGGCTTGCGGGAGGGGAGCGCTGACACGGGCGAGCCGGGTGCCGGTGGCGGACGCGTCCGTGCGCAGCGGGGCGAGCGCCCGGGCGAACCGCTCGGCCCAGGCGGGGGAGACGGCGTCCACGACACCGACCGTGCCGTGGCCCACCGGGGCGGGGCCGGCAGCGGAACCGGTCCCGGCGCCCGTACCGCCTCCGGTGCCCGCCCTCGCTCCGGTGCGGGCGACACGGAGCAGGCGCAGGGCTGTCGCCACGTCACCGCTGAGCAGGGCGACGGCTCCGCAGTCACGGAAGGACGGGGCCGCGGCGCAGGCGGCCTCGAAGGTCTCGGTGACCGGGGAGGCGGGGGAGGCCGAGGCGGTCTCGGCGAGGCAGATGACATGGATGCCGGCCTGCGGGCCGTCCAGGGCCAGCCGTGCCACGGCGTCGCGGAGACCGGCGCCGCCGGGATCGCCGTCGACGACGAGGACGGTACGGGGTCCCGGGAGACCGGCGGCGTCCGCCGGGCCGGCGGGTGCGTCGTCGTCGGACCGGGCCCAGGCCGGGCGGTGGGCCGGGGCGGCCGAGGCGTGGGCCGGCGGCGCGGTGCTCTCGGGGTGCGACCGGCCCGGGGAGGGGATGGCCGTGCCGGCGCCGGCCGGGCCGCCCCGGTCCGTGAGGTGGTCGTCCAGGCGGCGCAGGAGTTCGTCGGTGCGGGCCGCGGCCTGCTCGCGGTCGTGGGCCAGGAGGAGACGGCAGTCCTGGCCGTGGGCCGGGCGCAGATGCGGCAGCCAGCCGAGCCAGGACCACTCCGCGGTGCGCTCCTCCAGGGGGCGCGCACGGTCCGTGCTGATCAGGACGATTTCCAGGACGTCGGGGGAGTGCAGCGCGGCGAGCTGGGCCACCACCGCGCGCGCCAGCCCGGCGAGGCGGGGGCGCGGACCGGCCAGGCCCAGGGCGCCGACCTCGCGCAGATCGGCGGTGACCGGCACGGCGGGCAGCAGCCCCGCACCGCCCGGCGCCGCCCGGTCCGCCGTACCGAGCCGCACGGTGAGTGCCTCGGGGTGTCCCGGCTCGCGCTCCCACAGCCGGGGGCCGGGGCCGAGCGCGGTCAGCAGCAGGGCGGCCGGGTCCGGCCATGTCTCCCGGGCGTCGGCGCGGACGGGCGGCTCCCCTGCTTCCCCGGCCGGCTCGGCGTCGTGACTTCCCGGCGCGGCCGGCCCGTGTTCGGTGCCGCGCCCGCCGGCCAGCCGCCGCGCCCAGGCCGTGAGCCCACCCCTCCTGCGCACGCCCTGCGGTACGTCGGTGCCGCGCGGCGGCGTGCCCTTGCGGTGGCCTGCGGCGTCACCGGCGGGGACGTCGAGCGGGGCGGCGCCGAGCCGCCCGCCGTGCGTCCCGTCGCCGGAGGGCGCGGCGGGGCCGGGGCCCGGGTGCGGGTCCTGCGTCCCGGCGCCGCGGCTCTCGATGCGGGGGGCCTTGCCCTGCTCGGGCACGAGGGGCGAGGCCGTCGCCGGGTGCTCCATGGCGTGGGACTCGGGTCCGGGGGTGCCGGGGTGCCGGTCGTGGGCGGCTGCGGCCGCCTGCTCCCGTGCGTCCTCGTCGGCGGGCGCGGCGTCGCGGGCCGCGTCCGGCGTGCTCGCCGCCCACTCGCCCGGCGAACCGGTCCCCCGGTCCGTGCGGGCGGTGCCCGGCGCCGGGTCCGCCGCGGCGGCCGGCCTTCCCCAGTTCCCGGCGCTCCCGTAGCCGTGCCCCGTCCTTGCGGAGGGTCCGTCCGCGCGCGCCCCCGAGGCCTCGGCCGGCGACGCCGCTTCGGCCGTCCCGCCGACCCGCACGCATCCCTCGCCGTCGGGCGCCGTCCCGACCCGCCGCCCCGGCCCTCCGGCCGGCGCCAGCCGCAGCGTGGACTCGCCGATCCGCAGCAGCGCCCCCGGCGTGAACCGCACCGGGCGGGTGCTCACGCGCGTGCCGTCGAGCGTCGTGCCGTTGGTGGATTCGAGGTCGGCGACGGCGACACGGCCGTCCGCGCCCAGGGTCACCGCGCAGTGGACGCGGGAGACGTCGGGGTCGTCGAGCGGGACGTCGGCCTCGGCGGAGCGGCCGACGCGGATCTCGCCGCCGTGCAGCAGATGGACGCCGCCTGCGTCCGGCCCGGCGATGACGTCGAGGCGGGCCGGGGCGTCGTCCAGCTCCGGGTGGGGCTCCGGGGCGGCCGGGCCGCCCACCGACAGCACGGCGCCGTCGAGCAGCGGTGGTTCACCGAGGGTGCAGCGCTGCGGGTCGAGCCGCTCGGCACCGGCGTAGAGCACCACGGGTCCCGACGGGACGTCGCCGGAGACCGCCGCGGCCAGGCCCGAGGCCACCGCGGAAAGGGCGGTGCCGGCGGGTGCCGTGACCAGCACGTCGCGGCTCGCGGCCCGGCCTCGCGGCGGTGGGGGTCCGCCCTGCTCCGGCGGGGCCGGGAACTCGGGGGACTGCGGGCCCAGCGGGTCTACGACGGTCAGCCGGATCTGCATCGCCGTCAGCGGTCCCTTCTGCACGGGCGCGGAGATCCCCCACCCCACACGAGCACGTCGGCCAGTACTGCACGCATCCTCGCACCTGCCACCGACAACGCGCCCGCCGCTCCGGAACAAGTGATCTTGAATGGTCGGCTCTGCCCGTAAAAGTGCCTGCCCAGGAGGGCACCGGCGATCAGTTGAGATCAGTCACGTCCGTCTCCCGGCAACCGCCGGACACAGGCGAGCGTCTTTCCTTCGAACGTCGGCGGGAACGAGTACGCGGGAAGCACGGCCGACGACCGCCCGCCCCCGCCCACCACGGCACTACAGTGGGGCGGACCATGCAAGCAAGCAGCAGGGAGCCATGACGTGCGGCCGGTAGGGAGCAAGTACCTCCTTGAGGAGCCGCTGGGACGCGGCGCCACAGGCACCGTCTGGCGAGCCCGCCAGCGGGAGACGGCCGGGGCCGAGGCGGCCGTGCCCGGGCAGCCCGGTGAGACCGTCGCGATCAAGGTCCTCAAGGAGGAGCTCGCGAGCGACCCGGACATCGTGATGCGGTTCCTGCGCGAACGCTCCGTGCTGCTCCGGCTGACCCATCCGAACATCGTCCGGGTCCGCGACCTGGTCGTCGAGGGCGATCTGCTGGCCCTGGTCATGGACCTCGTCGACGGCCCCGACCTGCACCGCTACCTGCGCGAGAACGGGCCCTTCACGCCCGTCGCCGCCGCGCTGCTGACGGCGCAGATCGCCGACGCGCTGGCCGCGAGCCACGCCGACGGCGTGGTGCACCGCGACCTCAAGCCGGCCAACGTGCTGCTCATGCAGGGCGGCGGCCAGATGCACCCGATGCTGACCGACTTCGGCATCGCGCGCCTCGCGGACTCGCCCGGCCTGACCCGCACCCACGAGTTCGTGGGCACGCCCGCGTACGTCGCGCCCGAGTCCGCCGAAGGCCGCCCGCAGACCTCCGCCGTCGACATCTACGGCGCCGGCATCCTTCTCTACGAGCTGGTCACCGGCCGCCCGCCGTTCTCCGGCGGCTCCGCGCTCGAGGTCCTGCACCAGCACCTGAGCGCCGAGCCGCGCCGTCCCTCCACCGTGCCCGAACCGCTGTGGACGGTGATAGAGCGCTGCCTGCGCAAGAACCCCGCGCAGCGGCCGAGCGCCGAGAGCCTCGCGCGCGGCCTGCGGGTCGTGGCCGAAGGCGTCGGTGTGCACGCCAACTCCGCGCAGATCGCCGCGGCCGAGAGCGTCGCCGTGCTCCTCGCCCCCGACCCCGACCCCGCGACGGTCCCCGGGACGCCCGGCGCGTCCGACCCGACGCAGGTGCTGCCGCACGGGGCGCCCGGCTACGACCCGAACGCGGCGACCAGCGTGCTGCCGCACACCGGTGGCCCGGCCGGCGCCGCCGACCCCACCGCCGTACTGCCGAACACCGGCCCCGCCGGTGCCGACCCGACCCAGATGCTGCCGCAGGGACAGCAGCCCGAGCAGCCGCACCCCTGGCAGACCCAGCTGCGCGCCGCGCGTGACCGCAACGAGCAGACGCAGGTCCAGTACCTCGACCCGAACGAGGACCCGCTGCGCCGCCGCCCCCAGCGGCAGGTGGCCCGTCCTCAGCAGCAGCCTCAGCAGCAGCGGCCCCCGCAGCGCCAGCAGCGCCCCCCGCAGGGACCGCCGCCCGGTTACGGCTACCCGCAGCAGCAGCAGCAGCAACAGCCGCAGCAGTACGCCCCGCAGCGCCGCCAGGAGCCCCAGCGGTACGCCCCGCCGCCCACGCCCGAGCCCCAGCGGCCGGCACGTGAGCCGCGGCAGCCGCGGCAGCGCAGCGCCAACCCGATGCGGATCCCGGGCCTCGGCTGTCTGAAGGGGTGCCTGTTCACGATCGTCATCCTGTTCGTGGCCGGCTGGCTGATCTGGGAGCTGAGCCCGCTCCAGGAGTGGATCGGCACCGGAAAGGGCTACTGGGACCAGCTCACGGACTGGTTCAACACGGTCACCGGATGGATCGGGGATCTGGGCGGCTCCGGGGGTTCCGGGGGCTCCGGCACCTCCACGTCGTAGCGAGTCGATTGATTTGTCGACACCTGGCGGGTGATTTCCGCCTCCGCGGTGAAGGTTGGCTCCTCGGACGCGTAGTTTTAGCGACAACACGCGTCTGTAGGAGCAGTCTTGGCACGGAAGATCGGTAGCCGGTACACCGCCAACCAGATCCTGGGGCGGGGCAGCGCCGGCACGGTGTGGCTGGGCGAGGGACCCGAGGGGCCCGTCGCCATCAAGCTGCTGCGTGAGGATCTCGCCTCCGACGAGGAGCTCGTGGGGCGATTCGTCCAGGAGCGGACGGCCCTGCTCGGTCTGGAGCACCCGAACGTCGTCTCCGTCCGCGATCTGGTGGTGGACGGCAACGATCTCGCGCTCGTCATGGACCTGGTCCGCGGCACGGACCTGCGCACCCGGCTGGACCGGGAGCGGCGGCTGGCGCCCGAGGCGGCGGTCGCCATCGCGGCGGACGTCGCGGAGGGGCTGGCGGCGGCGCACGCGGCCGGGGTGGTGCACCGGGACGTCAAACCGGAGAACGTCCTGCTGGACATGCAGGGCCCGCTCGGACCGGGCGGCTCGCACCGCGCGCTGCTGACGGACTTCGGCGTCGCCAAGCTGATCGACTCCCCGCGCCGGACCCGCGCCACGAAGATCATCGGCACACCGGACTACCTGGCGCCGGAGATCGTGGAGGGACTCCCGCCCCGGGCCTCCGTGGACATATACGCGCTGGCGACCGTGCTCTACGAGCTGCTCGCCGGCTTCACCCCCTTCGGCGGCGGCCACCCCGGCGCCGTGCTGCGCCGGCACGTCACGGAGACGGTCGTCCCTCTGCCCGGCATCCCGGAGGAGCTGTGGCAGCTGCTGGTGCAGTGCCTGGCGAAGGCGCCCGCTTCACGGCTGCGGGCGTCCGAGCTGGCCGCCCGCCTGCGCGAGCAGCTCCCGATACTGCGCGGGATGCCGCCGCTCGACGTGGACGAGCCGGACACCGAGCCGGAGGAGCCCGCCGAGCCGGCGCCGGCCGGAGAGCCCCGGACGCCGGTACGGGAACGCCGCGGCGCGGTCCCGCTGGTCCCCGGCGCGAAGCCCGACTCCAACCGCGACACCCATACGTCGATGAGGGTGCCGGCGCCGGACGAGCTGGCCGGCGGCGCGCGAGGCACCGCCAGGGCCCCCCGTGCCGCGGGCACCCCCCGCCCCGGCTCGGCCCGCCACCGCTCCACCACCAGGCGCCGCCGTCTGGTCCTGGCGGCGGCCGCCGTCGCCGTGGCCGCGGCCGCGGGCACCGGCGCCTGGCTGGTCACGTCGGACGACGGGGCGGCGTCCCCGCAGGACACGCGGAGCACGGCCCCCGAGTCACCGTGAGCACCCCGGGCCCGCACCGCCGGGCCCGGGCAGGCGGCGACCCGGTCCGTCCCGGTCGGTCAAGGCGGCGCACCCCGCCCGCACCGGCCCGGGGCCCAGCGCGGCCGAGGTCGGTTGCCACAGCCGTTACGCTGGGAGCGTGGCAGTCGTCGATGTATCCGAAGAGCTCAAGTCCCTCTCCTCGACCATGGAGTCGATCGAGGCCGTCCTGGACCTCGACAGGATGAGGGCAGACATCGCCGTGCTCGAGGAGCAGGCGGCCGCGCCGTCCCTCTGGGACAACCCGGACGAGGCGCAGAAGATCACCAGCAAGCTCTCCCACCTCCAGGCCGAGGTCAGGAAGGCGGAGGCACTGCGCGGGCGGATCGACGATCTCGCGGTGCTGTTCGAGATGGCCGAGGAGGAGGACGACCCGGACACCCGCTCCGAGGCGGAGTCCGAGCTCGCCGCCGTCCGCAAGGCCCTCGACGAGATGGAGGTGCGGACGCTTCTCAGCGGTGAGTACGACTCCCGGGAAGCGCTCGTGAACATCCGCGCCGAGGCCGGTGGCGTCGACGCCGCCGACTTCGCCGAGCGTCTCCAGCGGATGTACCTGCGCTGGGCCGAGCAGCACGGCTACAAGACCGAGATCTACGAGACCTCCTACGCGGAGGAGGCGGGCATCAAGTCCACCACCTTCGCGGTGCAGGTGCCCTACGCCTACGGCACCCTCTCCGTCGAGCAGGGCACGCACCGCCTGGTGCGCATCTCGCCGTTCGACAACCAGGGGCGCCGCCAGACCTCCTTCGCCGGGGTCGAGGTGCTGCCCGTGGTCGAGCAGACCGACCACATCGAGATCGACGAGACCGAGCTGCGTGTGGACGTCTACCGGTCCTCCGGACCCGGCGGCCAGGGCGTGAACACCACCGACTCGGCAGTGCGCCTCACGCACCTCCCCACCGGCATCGTGGTCTCCTGCCAGAACGAGCGCTCGCAGATCCAGAACAAGGCCACCGCCATGAACGTCCTCCAGGCCAAGCTGCTGGAGCGGCGCCGCCAGGAGGAGCAGGCCAAGATGGACGCCCTCAAGGGCGACGGCGGCAACTCCTGGGGCAACCAGATGCGTTCGTACGTCCTGCACCCGTACCAGATGGTCAAGGACCTGCGCACCGAGCACGAAGTCGGCAACCCGGAGGCCGTGTTCAACGGCGAGATCGACGGCTTCCTGGAGGCCGGAATTCGCTGGCGCAAGCAGCAGGAGAAGTAAGAGAAGCGTTTTGTCGACAAGGCAACTGCCGCCCCTTCGGCGGCAGTTGCCTTTTCCATGCCTGGATGTCTGGGTTTTACATCACACTCACACGCTTCACCGCACGGCAAAGAGAACGTACCCGGACATCGCGTACGCAACGGCCTTGACGTTGCTGTGAAAAATCGGAAGGGTGAAGCGTGGCATGCGTATCTCCGGGGCGCATGTGAACCGGGGGGTTTCATCGCATCAGCTACTCCCGTCGATCACGGCCCCGAGCGCCGCCTCACCGACGATGAGCTACTGGGGGTAGCAACCAGATGACCAACAAGACGCGCGTCCGCGTCGCGCGGATCGCCGCCGGCGCCGTGATCGCGGCCGGTGCCTCGCTGACCGCCGCGGGTGCCGCTTCCGCCACCGAGGCCGAGGACTGCTTCGTCGGCATCCTGTGCGAGGAGCGCTCTCCGAGCCCGGACCCGGACCCGACCATCCCGACCGGCGAGCCGACGATCCCGACGGGCGAGCCCACCATCCCGACCGGTGAGCCCACCGTTCCGACCGGTGAGCCGACCGAGCCGACGGGTGAGCCGACCGAGCCGACCGAGGAGCCCACGGAGCCGGAGGAGCCCACCGACCCCGAGGAGCCCACCGAGGACCCCTCGGACGACGAGACCACTGCCCCCGGCAACGGTGGCGGCGACAACACCGACCCCGACGGCGGCACCTCCCCGCAGGACGAGGGTTCCTCGTCCCTGACGGACACCGGCTCGGAGATCCCGGCGGCCGACACCTCGGCCCAGGGCGGCGGCGACGAGCTCGCCGAGACGGGTGCCGCGCAGACCACGTTCCTGCTGATCGGCGCCGCGACGATGATCGCCGGCGGTGTCGGCTTCCGGGTGCTGCCGCGCCTGGTGAGCGGCCGCGGCGGAGCCGCTGCCTGACGGTCGCCGAGCGTGATCGCCGAAGGGCCCGGAGCAACCGCTCCGGGCCCTTCGGCGTATCTCCCGCTGTCCTACGCGGTCTGGTGCGCGAGCAGCGCGACCGCCGCGATCAGCATCACCAGCAGGGCGATCAGGGTCATGGGGTTGAGAGCCGCGAGGGGGTTCTGCTGCTGCAGCCGCTCGCGGTTGGCCCGGCACACGGGGCAGCGGCCCTCGTTCACGGGCGCGGCACAGTTCGCGCACACCAATCGGTCGTACGTCATGTGCTCGCCTCCTTGCACCGGTACCGGTTCGTGCTTACAACGCCCGGGGGAACGCAAACGTTCCCCCTCCACTGTGCCAGGTTCCTCCGGAAAGGGCGCGGGCGCTCTGAGAAACGTTGTGGTGGACAAAAGTGCACAAGTATTGCACAACCGCCACCTGTGCCTGCGCTTGCGCACCCGCGTCGCGTATGGTCACGCACATCTACCCCCGGCGACCCGTGGTGCATCCGTGATCCGATTCGACAACGTGTCCAAGGTCTACCCCAAGCAGACCCGCCCCGCCCTCAGGGATGTCTCCCTCGAGGTGGAAAAGGGTGAGTTCATCTTCCTTGTGGGGTCCTCAGGCTCCGGAAAGTCCACCTTCCTGCGGCTGATCCTCCGCGAGGAGCGGTGCAGCCACGGTCAGGTGCACGTCCTGGGCAAGGACCTCGCGCGCCTCTCCAACTGGAAGGTGCCGCAGATGCGGCGCCAGTTGGGGACGGTCTTCCAGGACTTCCGGCTGCTGCCGAACAAGACCGTCGGCGAGAACGTCGCGTTCGCGCAGGAGGTCATCGGCAAGTCGCGCGGCGAGATCCGCAAGTCCGTGCCGCAGGTGCTCGAACTGGTCGGGCTCGGCGGCAAGGAGGACCGGATGCCGGGCGAGCTGTCCGGCGGTGAGCAGCAGCGCGTCGCCATCGCGCGGGCCTTCGTCAACCGGCCCAAGCTGCTGATCGCCGACGAGCCCACCGGCAACCTCGACCCCCAGACCTCCGTCGGCATCATGAAGCTGCTCGACCGGATCAACCGGACGGGCACGACCGTGGTGATGGCCACGCACGACCAGAACATCGTGGACCAGATGCGCAAGCGCGTCATCGAGCTGGAGAAGGGCCGTCTCGTCCGCGACCAGGCCCGCGGCGTCTACGGCTACCAGCACTGAGACAGCAGCGAGATCCACGGAAAGGCTTGAAGCAGACGCCATGCGCGCCCAGTTCGTTCTGTCGGAGATCGGTGTAGGTCTCCGCCGCAATCTGACGATGACCTTCGCGGTCATCGTCTCGGTCGCCCTGTCCCTGGCCCTCTTCGGCGGTTCGCTGCTGATGAGCGACCAGGTGAACACCATGAAGGGCTACTGGTACGACAAGGTCAACGTCTCGATCTTCCTCTGCAACAAGAGCGACGCCGAGTCCGACCCCAACTGCGCCAAGGGCGCCGTCACCGAGGAGCAGAAGGAGCAGATCCTCACCGACCTCAAGAAGATGACGGTCGTCGACAACGTGACGGCCGAGTCGCAGGACCAGGCGTACAAGCACTACAAGGAGCAGTTCGGCGACTCCCCGCTGGCCAGCTCCCTCACGCCGGACCAGATGCAGGAGTCGTTCCGCATCAAGCTGAAGGACCCGGAGAAGTACCAGGTCATCGCGACCGCCTTCAACGGACGGGACGGCGTGCAGTCGGTGCAGGACCAGAAGGGCCTCCTCGACAACCTCTTCGAGCTGCTGAACGGCATGAACTGGGCCGCTCGCGCGGTGATGGCCCTGATGCTGGTGGTGGCGCTGATGCTGATCGTCAACACCGTGCGTGTCTCGGCGTTCAGCCGGCGGCGTGAGACCGGCATCATGCGGCTGGTCGGCGCCTCCGGCTTCTACATCCAGGCGCCGTTCATCATGGAGGCCGCGGTCGCCGGACTCATCGGCGGCACCCTGGCGTGCGGCTTCCTGGTTCTCGGGCGGTACTTCATCATCGACAACGGCCTGGCCCTGTCCGAGAAGCTGAACCTGATCAACTTCATCGGCTGGGACGCCGTCCTCACCAAGCTGCCGCTCATCCTCGCGGCGAGCCTTCTGATGCCCGCGTTGGCGGCTTTCTTCGCGTTGCGCAAGTACCTGAAGGTGTGACACATGCCAAGAGGGCCGTACGGTCAACCGACCGTACGGCCCTTCGCGTTGTCCTAGACTCACCGGCATGTCAGGTCGTGACCTGTTCTGTCAGCCCCGCCGCTTCGGCCGCGGGGCCGCCCTGACATTGGTGTTCGCCAGCGTGCTCGTCGCCGGCGCCGCGACCGGCTCGCTGCCCGGGGACGAGCACGGCACCCCCTCCGGTACGACGCCGTCCGCGCCCGTCGGCAGCCAGCAGGACGTGGCGCGCGCCGCCGCCCAGGCCATGGCCGAGGGCAAGTCCCCCATCGAGGCCGCCGAACGCGCCGTCAGCCGCAGTGGCAACCGCTGGGACGCCGTCTACTCCCGGGGCGAGTACGAGGAGTTCCAGGAGGCCCTGGACGGCGAGTACACCGGCGTCGGCCTGTCCGCCCGCCGCGAGCGGGGCGGACGTATCGAGGTGACGGAGGTGGCCACCGGCTCACCCGCCGCCGAGGCCGGGATCCGCGCCGGGGACCGGCTGCGCAGCGTCGACGGACGGAAGGTCGACGGGCGCCCGGTCACCGAGGTGGTCTCCCTGCTGCGCGGCGACGCCACCGACGCGGACGCCGGTACGACGGTCCGCCTCGGGGTGGAGCGCGGCACCCGCGCGTGGACCCAGACGCTGCGCCGGGCCCGGCTCTCCACCGACTCCGTGACCGTGCGCACGCTCGCCGACGGGGCCACCGTGATCAGGATCGCCGCCTTCACCAAGGGCTCCGGCGAGGTGGTCCGCGAGGCCGTACGGCAGGCGCCGGCCGCCTCCGGAGTCGTCCTCGACCTGCGCGCCAACAGCGGTGGCCTGGTCACCGAGGCCGTCAGCGCCGCCTCCGCCTTCCTCGACGGCGGCCTGGTCGCCACCTACGACGTCGACGGCGAGCAGCTGGCCCTGCACGCCGAGCCCGGCGGCGACTCGACCCGCCCCGTGGTCGCGCTCGTCGACGGCGGCACGATGAGCGCGGCCGAGCTGCTCACCGGCGCGCTCCAGGACCGCGGCCGCGCGGTCGTGGTGGGCTCGCGCACCTTCGGCAAGGGGTCGGTCCAGATGCCGAGCCGGCTGCCCGACGGCTCCGTCGCCGAGCTGACCGTCGGCCACTACCGCACCCCCTCGGGCCGGGGCGTCGACGGCCGCGGCATCACCCCCGACCTGGAGGCCGGCGAACGCGCGCTCCAACGGGCGCAGACCGTCCTCGCCGGACTCGGCCGGTAGCACCCGCCTCGATAATCGGCTTCCCTCGCACCCCCTTCGTAGTGCGAAAATGGGCGGCACTATGGCTAAGGAAAAAGGGCGCAAGCTGATCGCGCAGAACAAGAAGGCGCGGTACGACTACCACATCCTGGACACCTACGAGGCCGGCCTGGTCCTCACGGGCACCGAGGTGAAGTCACTGCGTCAGGGCCGGGCCTCGCTGGTCGACGGGTTCGTCCAGCTGGACGACCACGAGGCGTGGCTGCACAACGTGCACGTGCCGGAGTACAGCCAGGGCACCTGGACCAACCACAGCGCCCGGCGCAAGCGCAAGCTGCTCCTGCACCGCGAGGAGATCGACAAGCTGGAGTCCAAGACGGGAGAGACGGGTCACACCATCGTGCCGCTCGCCCTGTACTTCAAGGACGGCCGGGCCAAGGTGGAGATCGCGCTCGCCAGGGGCAAGAAGGAGTACGACAAGCGGCAGACCCTGCGGGAGAAGCAGGACCGTCGCGAGACCGACCGCGCCATGTCGGCGGTGCGGCGCCGGCAGCGGGCCTGAGCGGGGAATACCCCGGCACCCGGCCGCGTTGAACCGCGTGCGGCGGGGGAGTGGCCGCCGGGAATACGGTGGCATCGGCCGAGGGTGATCCCGTACGATGGCATCTGCACCCCACAGCGGGTGCGGCGTTTGAAAAAACAACATGGGGATGATCGGTTTCGACAGCGGCTGTCGAAGCAGGGGAAGCGTGTCGAGGAAGCGGCCATGATCTCGTAAACCACAGGCCGAAAAAAATAATCGCCAATACCAAGCGCGATTCCTTCGCCCTCGCTGCCTAAGTAGCGACTTGCGAAGTGTCAGCCCGGGGCTGTTCCCGACCCGGATCCTGGCATCAGCTAGGGGACTAAACCTTGATCCCGGTCACGGGGTGAAGAGGGAAACCAAACAGTGACTGAGCCCGTCGGAGACTTGTCCGCGTGATCTCCGGGGCCGAGAAAAGCGCAGCGGACTGCACACGGAGAAGCCCTGATTCCACACCGTTGGACGCGGGTTCGATTCCCGCCATCTCCACAATCTCCATGCGACGAGAGCCCGGTGGTCTTCGACCACCGGGCTCTCGTCGTTTTTATGGGGTCCGGCTCCATATCGAGGGGTCGTTCACGGTTCTACGGTCCCTCTCCATGACACAGACCAGAGCCGCACAGCCTCGTATCGCCGTCCTGGTGACCCTGCTGGTCGCCCTGATCGCCGCCGTCCTCACGCCGGGCCGGGCGGTGGCCGCCTCGCTCCAGGAGGTCACCGCGTTCGGGAGCAATCCCGGGGCGCTGAAGATGTACCGCTACGTGCCCGACGGGCTGCCCGCCGGCCGCCCCGTCGTCGTCGCCCTGCACGGCTGCACGCAGAACGCCTCCGGCTACGGCACCGGCAGCGGCTGGATGCAACTCGCCGACCGCTGGGGCTTCTCTGTCGTGCTGCCGCAGCAGCCGAGCGCCAACAACCTCTCGTCCTGCTTCAACTGGTTCGAGACCGGCGACATCGCGCGCGGCCAGGGCGAGGCCGCGTCCCTCGCCCAGATGGTGGACCGGCAACTCGCCGACGTCTCGGGCGACCCGGGGCGGGTGTACGTCACCGGGCTGTCCGCGGGCGGTGCCATGACGTCCGTGCTGATGGCGGCCTACCCGGAGAAGTTCGCCGCGGGCGGCGTCGTCGCCGGGCTGCCCTACGGATGCGCGCAGGCCGCCGGATCGCCCTACGTGTGCATGTACGTCGGTGCCACGCAGACCCCGAAGCAGTGGGGCGACCGGGTACGGGCCGCGCGGCCCGGGTACACCGGGCCCTGGCCGGTGCTCACCGTGCTGCACGGCACCGCCGACTACACGGTCCGGCCCGTCAACATGACCGACCTGGTCGAGCAGTGGACGGACGTGCACGGCGCCGACCAGGCGGCCGACGTGTCCGACTCCGTCGCCGGGTACCCCCACCAGGTCTTCCGGGACGCGGGCGGCCGCGCGGTCGTCGAGACGTACGGGCTCACCGGGATGGGGCACGGGCAGCCCGTCGACCCCGGCAGCGGCGGTGCCCAGTGCGGGACGGCGGGGGCGTACATGCTCGACGTGAACCTGTGCGCCGCCTACCGGCTGGGGCTCGCCTGGGGACTGGGCTGAGACATCCCGCGCGCCCGTCCTGAGCCGCGAGCCGCGCGGGACAGGAGGGTGATGACGAGGGCGAGGGCGGCGGGGGGCCCCCCGCGGACGGAAAACCGGGGGCCCCCCCCCCCCCCCCCCCCCCCCCCCCCCCCCCGGCGCCCCCCCCCCCCCCCCCCCCCCCCCCCCCCCCCCCCCCCCCCCCGCTCCACCGTCCAGCCGCCGAGCGCGCTGCCGCCCGCGACACCCCCGAGGAGCGCGGTCACGGCGAGGGTCATGCCCTCGTTGAGGCGGTCGGCGGGGGTGCGCTGTTGGACGAGGGCCATACCGGTGACCATCGTCGGGGCGGTCGCCATCCCGGCGACGAGCAGCGCGGGGGCGAGGACGAGGAGGGAGGAGGTGACCGTGGCAGCCAGCAGGGGGAGGGTCAGCAGGGCCGCCATCGCCGCCGTGCACCAGGACAGACGGCGGTCGGCCGCGGCCCGCAGCCGCAGCGTGCCGAAGAGCAGTCCGGCCGCGCCCGAGCCCGCCGCCTGGAGGCCGAGCAGGACGCCCCCCGCCGTGCGCCGGCCCTGTTCGTCCGCGAACGCGAGCGTCACCACCTCCGTCGCGCCGAACACCGCGCCCGTGGCCAGGAAGGCCGCGAGCAGCGCGGGCATCCCGGGCGAGCGCAGCGGCGATGGGGCCTTGGTGCGCGGTGCCACCGGCGGCTCCGTGGCGCGCTGGGCGGTGAACAGGAGCATGCCGGCGACCAGCAGGACCCCCGCGGTCAGCGTGCCCGCCTCGGGGAAGAACGTCCCGCAGAGGAAGGCCGCGAGCACCGGGCCCAGCATGAAGCACAGCTCGTCGGCGGCCTGTTCGAAGGAGTTGGCGGTGTGCAGGGCCTCCGGGTCGCCCCGCAGGAGGTGCGCCCACCGGGCACGGGACATGCCGCCGATGTTGGGCGTGGTGGCGGTGGCGGCGTAGGCGGCGAAGAGGGTCCAGTTAGGCGCGTCGTGGTGCAGGCACAGCAGCAGGGCCAGGCTGCCCAGGGCCGCCGTGAGGGTGGCGGGGACGGCGACGCGGGCCTGGCCGTGGCGGTCGACGAGGCGGGCGACCCACGGGCCGACCAGCGCGGTGGCGGTGAGGCCGGTCGCGGTGACGGCGCCGGCGAGGGCGTACGAGCCGCGGGACGAGGCGATCATCACGACCGCGCTCACGGTGAGCATCCCCATCGGCAGCCGGGCGACGAGGTTGCCCAGCGTGAAGGCGCGGGTGCCGGGGTGGGCGAACAGGCGGCGGTAGGGGCCCGGTTCGCGGGCCGGCGTCGGTTGCGGCATGGGGCAACCGTCGCCCACGGACGATCAAGGCGTCCAACACCTTCTCCGCCCCGATTCACGCGCTCCTGTTGTAAGTTCCCGCCATGTCCGCACCCACCCACCTCGACCCCCGCCTCCTGCGCGCCTTCGTCACGGTCGCCGAGGAACTGCACTTCACCCGCGCCGCGGCCCGGCTGTACGTCGCCCAGCAGGCGCTGAGCCGCGATGTGCGGCGGCTGGAGCGGGAGCTCGGCGCCGAGCTGTTCGTCCGGACGACCCGGCAGGTGACGCTGACGGCGGACGGGGAACGGCTGGTGCCCCACGCCCGCCGGGTGCTCGCGGCGCAGGAGGCGCTGCTCACGGCCTTCGGGCAGGCCCGACCCCTGCTCGTCGACCTGAACTCGCCCGGTCTCGGCACCCCGCGCCGGGTGCTGCACCGGGCCCGCGAACTCGCGCCGGAGCACGAGCTGCTGGCCCGCTACGAGAGCGGGCTGACCGGAGCCGCGGGGGAGCTGCTCGCGGGGCGGATCGACGTGTCGTTCGGACGGTTCGCGGGACTGGACCCGGCGCTGCGCCGGCAGTTGGAGCACCGGATCGTCCGGTACGAGCCGATGGCGGTGGTGCTGCCGCAGGACCACCGGCTGGCGGCGCTGTCCCGGGTCCCGCTGGCGGCGCTGGCGGGGGAGAGCGTGTACGCCGGGGCCGGCAATCCGCGGACGCCCGAGTGGACGGACCTGGCACGGCGGCTGTTCGAGGGGCGGGGGATCGAGGTCGCGGCGCCGCTGCCGCCGGCGGTGGGGGACGAGGAGTTCCAGCGGGTGATGGCGAGGACGCGGTGCCCGGTGCTCGCCGTGGTGGACTTCCCGGCCATGCCGGGGTCGGTGCGACGGCCCCTGGTGGATCCCGTGCCCTTGTCGCCGGTGTCCCTGGTGTGGCGCAAGGGGCTGGCGCATCCGGCGCTGGAGGCGCTGTGGCGGGCGGCGGACGAGGCGGGCCGGGAGGAGGGGTGGCTGCGGGTGCCGGAGGGTGCGTGGCTGCCGGCGGTGGACCGGCCCACCGGCGCGGACTGAGGCGCCGGCCGCTCGAAGGGCTCGCGCCGCTGTGGCAGACTGCCACCCTCGTCGCGCAGGTGAACCGGGTGATCGGGGGACTTTCGGTGAGTAGGCGACAGGTGCAGAACGTGCTGCGGCTGATGGCGGCCGGCGGGCCGGTGGAGCTCAGCAGTCCTCTGGCGTCCGTGAAGAGACTCGCCCGACTCGCCTTCGTCGCCCAGCAGTTCGGGTACGAGTACGTCGACGTCCGCCAGGCCGGGTCGCGCAACGGCGCGCTGGTGATGCTGCTTTTGCCCGACCCCGGCCCCGTCGCCCGCGCCCGTGCCGCGCAGAACCGGGCGCAGTACCCGAACGCCGCCGACGGTGTCTCGCTGCCGCCTTCCGTGCCCGACGCCCTCGAACTGCTCAAGGCCCGCATCAACTTCGACCTCACCGGCCGGCACTCCGAGCGGCAGCGGCTGGCGTACGCGGCGCTCGCGGTCACCGTCGGCAGCCTGGTCGTCGGGGTGAACCTCGGCGGCGACAGCGCCTTCACGATCGCCGGGATCATGTGGGCCTCCTGCATGGTGCTCCTGGCCGGCGGCCTCGCCGTGGGCCGTCGCCGCAACACCAAGTACGCCGCCCGCCTCGAGGCCGCCGGCTTCACCCCGTTCACCGACGACACCGGCCGGCTGCGGTATCTGCCGCCGGGCACGCCGATGCCGGGCCACCCGTACGCGAACGGGCCCTACGGCGCGATGCCGGGCGGCGGCACCTACGCCCCCCAGCAGCCGCCGGCCCACCCCCGGCAGGACCCCCAGGGGCAGCCCCCGCAGGGCTGATCCGCCACGACCTCTCATCCCGCCCCCGCCCGGGGTGAGAGCAAAGTTTTCTTCCGGTCACCCACCGCCACAGACCGGAAACGCGTCCTCCCTACCTTCGGGACTCAGCCACTGAGCGCGGCACCACCGAGCCCCGGAGCATCGTGGAGGCGTCATGACAGCCCCGAGTACAGTCCCCGCACCTCGCGGCGGAGCAGGCCGCTGGATCGAGGACTGGGATCCCGAGGACGAGACCTTCTGGCGGGAGACCGGCGAACGGATCGCCCGCCGGAACCTGCTGTTCTCCGTGCTCTGCGAGCACATCGGGTTCTCCGTCTGGACCCTGTGGTCGGTGATGGTGCTGTTCATGGGCCCGGAGTACGGCCTGACCCCGGCGGACAAGTTCGTCCTGGTCTCGATGGCCACGCTGGTCGGCGCCGTCGTCCGGGTCCCCTACACCTTCGCCGTCGCCGTCTTCGGCGGCCGGAACTGGACGATCGTCTCGGCCGGTCTCCTCCTCGTGCCCACCGTCGCCGCCTTCCTCGTCATGGAGCCGGGGACCTCGTACACCACCTTCCTGCTCTGCGCGATGCTCGCCGGCGTCGGCGGCGGCAACTTCGCCTCCTCGATGACCAACATCAACGCCTTCTTCCCGCTGCGGAAGAAGGGCTGGGCGCTCGGCCTGAACGCCGGCGGGGGCAACATCGGTGTGCCGGTGGTGCAGCTCGCCGGGCTGGCCGTGATCGGCGCGAGCGGAGGGCCGCGGCTGCTGCTCGGGATCTACATCCCGCTGATCGTGGTCGCCGCCGTGCTCGCCGCGCTGTCCATGGACAACATCGCCTCGCTGCGCAACGACTCCGGCGCCGCCAAGGAGGCCGTGCGGGCCGGTCACACCTGGATCATGTCCTTCCTCTACATCGGCACCTTCGGCTCGTTCATCGGCTACAGCTTCGCCTTCGGACTGGTGCTCCAGACGCAGTTCGGCCGTACGCCGCTGCAGGCCGCGTACGTGACCTTCGTCGGCCCGCTGCTCGGCTCGCTGATCCGGCCGGTGGGCGGCGCGCTCGCCGACCGGTACGGCGGCGCCAGGATCACGCTGTGGAACTACGTCGGCATGGCCGCCGCCACCGCCGTGGTCGTCGTGGCGAGCATGCGGGAGTCGCTGCCGCTGTTCACGGCCGCGTTCATCGTGCTCTTCGTCCTGAGCGGGCTCGGCAACGGGTCGACGTACAAGATGATCCCCGGCATCTTCCGGAACAAGGCCCTTGCCATGGGGCTCGAAGGGGAGGAGGCCGCGGCCTACGGACGGCGGCTGTCCGGGGCGTCCATGGGGCTCATCGGGGCGGTCGGCGCGCTCGGCGGGCTCGGGATCAACCTGGCCTTCCGGCAGTCCTTCCTCACCGTGGGCTCCGGCACCGGCGCCTTCGTCGCCTTCCTGGTCTTCTACGGCCTCTGCTTCCTGGTCACCTGGGCCGTATACCTTCGCCGTGCGGCCCCGCCGGCTCCCGTCACGCGGGCCGCCACGGAGACGAAGCCGCAGCTCAGCTACGCCGAGGTGTGACGTAACACCGCCGACATCACGCCGAACCGAGCCTGTCACGCACCGTTGACAGGCTCGTTCACATCCAAGGGCGGCGACATGCGGGTGGGAACGAGTCGAGTGCGGGACGAGACCGAGTGATGCACGAACCACAGCAGGGAACGGGACAGCCGGAGCGAGGCGCGGAGCACGGGCCCCTCGCCGGGTTCACCGTGGGCGTGACGGCCGCGCGCCGGGCCGACGAGCTGGGGGCGCTGCTCCAGCGGCGCGGCGCCGCCGTGCTGCACGCGCCGGCCCTGCGGATCGTGCCGCTCGCCGACGACAGCGAACTGCTGGCCGCCACCGAGGAACTCCTGGACCGGGTGCCGGACGTGGTCGTGGCGACGACCGCCATCGGCTTCCGGGGCTGGATCGAGGCCGCCGACGGCTGGGGGCTCGGGGAGACGCTGCTCGACCGGCTGCGCGGGGTGGAACTGCTCGCCCGCGGGCCCAAGGTGAAGGGCGCGATCCGGGCAGCCGGGCTGACCGAGCACTGGTCGCCGTCCTCCGAGTCGCTGGCCGAGGTCCTCGACCGGCTGCTGGAGGAGGGCGTCGAGGGACGGCGTGTCGCGGTGCAGTTGCACGGCGAGCCGTTGCCCGGGTTCGTGGAGTCGCTGCGGGCGGGCGGCGCCGAGGTGGTCGGCGTGCCCGTCTACCGGTGGATGCCGCCGGAGGACCTCGCGCCCGTGGACCGGCTGCTCGACGCGACGGTGGCGCGCGGCGTCGACGCGCTGACCTTCACCAGCGCGCCGGCCGCGGCGTCCCTGCTGTCCCGCGCCGAGGAGCGGGGCCTGCTGGCGGAACTGCTGACCGCCCTCCATCACGACGTGCTGCCCGCCTGTGTCGGGCCGGTCACCGCGCTGCCCCTGCAGGCCCGCGGCATCGACACCGTCCAGCCCGAACGCTTCCGGCTCGGCCCGCTCGTCCAGCTCCTGTGCAAGGAACTGCCCGCCAGGGCACGGTCGTTGCCCGTCGCGGGGCACCGGGTGGAGATCCGGGGCCACGCGGTCCTGGTGGACGGCGACCTCAAGCCCGTGCCGCCGGCCGGTATGTCGCTGCTGCGCGCCCTGTCCCGCCGCCCCGGCTGGGTGGTCGCGCGGTCCGAGCTGCTGCGGGCGCTGCCCGGGTCCGGCCGGGACGAGCACGCCGTCGAGACGGCGATGGCCCGCCTGCGGACGGCCCTCGGAGCGCCGAAGCTGATCCAGACCGTGGTCAAACGCGGCTACCGACTTGCCCTGGACCCACCGACCGACACGAAGTACGCCGACACCTGACCGGTGCGGCGGCTGTTCTGTGGCCGGCGGCCGGCTGGCGCGCGCCGTCACCCGACCGTGGCGCCGTCGTGGCGGATCGCGCAGTTCCCCGCGCCCCTGAAGCGTCCGGCCGCGGCGCCGTCGTGGCCGGTCGCGCAGTTCCCCGCGCCCCTGGGGGCGCGCTGTCCAGCCGGGGGTCGTAGAGCAGCCGCGACCCTGTGCACCGTCGCGGCGGATCGCGCTCTTGAGGCGTCCGGCCGCGGCGCCGTCGTGGCCGGTCGCGCAGTTCCCCGCGCCCCTGGGGGCGCGCCGTCCAGCCGGGGGGTCGCAGAGCAGCCGCGACCCTGTGCATCGTCGCGGCGGATCGCGCTCCTGAGGCGTCCGGCCGCGGCGCCGTCGTGGCCGGTCGCGCAGTTCCCCGCGCCCCTGGGGGGCGCGCCGTCCGACGAGGGGTACCGATCGTCGTTCGGGGCAGGCACATTGGGAGGTCTGCGGTGCGATCGGACGCACCGGCGCCGCGGGCGGACCCCGGCACGCAGCAACGTACAGCGGAACGCTTAGGCGGTGACGCGCACATGGCACTGGGTATGGCCACGGCCCCCTACGAGTTGCGGTTCGGCGCCGGCCGGATCTGCCTCGACCTCCTGGCGACCGCCCACCCCGTGGAACGCCTCTGCTCCGCGGCCGCCCTGCACGCCTGGATCACCGGATCCGGCCTCGTCCCCCCGGGCACCGTGGCGGCCCGTGCCGACGCCGGCTGGCTCGGCGCCTTCCATGAACTGCGCGGCCACATAGACCAGTTGGTGCGCGCCACCCTGTCCCCCGAGTCCCGCCCGCACGACCTCCCGCTCGCCCAGGTCAACGCCGTCGCCCGCACCGCGCCCCCGGCACCCCGCGCCCGGCGCGGTCAGGACGGCACGCTCGTACGGGAGCTGGACGGCCCGCCGGAGTGCGCCGCGCTGCTCGGCGCGATCGCCCGCGACGCCGTCGAGTTGCTCACCGACCCCGTCGCGCGGGCGGGACTGCGGCAGTGCGCGGGAGACAACTGCCCCCTGGTCTACCTCGACTCCTCCCGGGGCCGGCGCAGACGCTGGTGCTCCAGTGAGGTGTGCGGCAACCGCGAGCGCGTGGCCCGGCACCGCCGGCGCACGGCGGTGTCCCGGGCCTGACGGCCCGTTATGCGGCTTGTGCGCACCTGACGTTCGCGCCCCTCGACGTGATTTCGACAACACGCCGTTTCAGACCTCGGCCCCCGTTTCCCGGAGCACCGCCTTGCTGATGTGGCGGAAATGTAAAGGCGAGGCGGGGGGAATGTGCCCCCATGTCCTCTCACGTCACGTCACCCCGAAGAAAACCGTCCCCTCGCTTTGAACACCCGAGGCCCCCCGTCCGTACCCCGTGGCGAGCGACCGACTGGGGGAACCCCCGGACACCGGAGGTGGGCGTGCGCAAGGATGCGGCCGTGGCCAATGAACGTGGATCGAGGGCCCGACATCGCATGTCCTCACAGCCCTCGGAACCCGATGAGGAGCTGATGCGTGCCCTGTACCAGGAGCACGCCGGACCTCTGCTCGCGTACGTCCTCAGGCTGGTCGCCGGAGATCGGCAGCGCGCCGAGGACGTCGTACAGGAAACGCTCATCCGTGCCTGGAAGAACGCCGGTCAGCTCAATCGGGCCACCGGTTCGGTACGCCCCTGGCTGGTGACGGTCGCGCGCCGCATCGTCATCGACGGCCACCGCAGCCGGCAGGCCCGGCCGCAGGAGGTCGACCCGTCGCCGCTGGAGGTCATCCCCGCGGAGGACGAGATCGACAAGGCGCTGTGGCTGATGACGCTGTCGGACGCGCTCGACGACCTGACCCCTGCCCACCGGGAGGTGCTCGTCGAGACGTATTTCAAGGGGCG
The DNA here is from genome assembly GCF_044749345.1 of Streptomyces sp. NPDC089424. Classification (NCBI taxonomy): domain Bacteria; kingdom Bacillati; phylum Actinomycetota; class Actinomycetes; order Kitasatosporales; family Streptomycetaceae; genus Streptomyces; species Streptomyces sp. NPDC089424. Next base: position 343,910 of record NZ_JBIVHU010000010.1, on the reverse strand, counting down.
TACCGTCAATGAGGCGGCGGAGACCCTGGGCATACCGAGTGGCACCGTGCGCTCCCGGGTGTTCTACGCCCTGCGGTCGATGAAGCTGGCGCTGGAGGAGCGGGGGGTGACGGCGTGATGAACACATACGGGGGATACGGAGCGGGGGGTCCGGGTATGTCTGGCCCCATGCAGGGATCAACGGGCCCGAACGAACACGAGACCGTCGGCGCCTACGCCCTCGGAATCCTCGACGACGCCGAGGCGACGGCTTTCGAGGTCCACCTCGCCGGCTGCGAGTGGTGCGCCCAGCAGCTCGACGAACTCGCCGGGATGGAACCGATGCTGGCCGCGCTCGCCGACCTGCCCGGCACCGGCACCCCCTCGATCGGCGAGTCGCTGTCCGCCCGGCCGAGCCCGCGGCTGGCCGAGAAGCTGGTCGACGAGGTCGCCGAACGCCGCGCCCAGAAGCGCCGTCGCAGCATGTACATGATCGCCGCCTCGGCCGCGCTGATCGTCGGTGGCCCGCTGGTCTCCGTCGCGGCGACCGGCGGCGAGGACACCGGCGGCGCCAACCGCACCGTGCAGGCGGTCAGCCCGGCCCAGCAGGCCTTCAAGGGCATGCCCGACCGGATCACGGCGACCGACCCCAAGACGCAGGTCAGCGGCACCGTGGCCATGCAGGAGAAGGCCTGGGGCACCGACGCGGTCCTGGAGCTCAAGAACGTCAAGGGCCCCGAGAAGTGCTCGCTGATCGCCGTGGGCAAGAACGGCGAGCGGGAGACGCTCAGCAACTGGTCCGTCCCGGACTGGGGCTACGGCCTGCCGAACGCCACCACGGAGCAGGCCAAGAACCCGCTCTACATCCAGGGCGGCGCCGCATTCGCCCCGAACGAGATCGACCACTTCGAGGTCATGACCTTCGACGGCGATCTGCTGGTGGAGATCGGCGCGTAGCGCGGTACGACGACTGCTGCGAAGCGGTCACGACATGAGCCCCGGGGCCGTCAGGTGACGGACCCGGGGCTCACGCGTAGCCTTCAGGGGTCCCTTTCGCGTACGGTGGACGGCTGCCCAGCACGTCAGAAGGGGGCCCGGTGGCCGCTCAGGCTCAACAGGAAGCCGCGCTCGACCCCGCCCAGGATTCCGTACGCGACCGAGAGATCGGCGCGGAGCAGGAGCACCTGGACCGGGTGTACCGCCGCCTGGAGGAGAAGATCCACGAGGCGGAGTTCCTCATGCACGACGCCGCCCAGCGCGGCCACGTCGGCACCCCCGGCGCGCTCGCCGAACGCGACGCGCAGGTTTTCCGGGCAGGCATCCACCTGAGCCGGCTGAACAACGAGTTCGAGGACTTCCTCTTCGGCCGTATCGACCTGCTGCGCGGCAAGGACGGCAAGAAGGGTCCGGACGGCGCGTACACCGCCGTGGAGCCGGCCGAGGGCGCGGTGCGGCCGGACAACACGGCCGAGATCGCCGAGACCCTGCACATCGGCCGCATCGGCGTCCTGGACGAGGACTACGCCCCGCTGGTCATCGACTGGCGGGCGCCCGCGGCCGCCCCGTTCTACCGCTCCACGCCGGTCGACCCCGGCCGGGTGGTGCGCCGCCGGGTCATCCGCTCCAAGGGCCGCCGTGTCCTCGGCGTCGAGGACGACCTGATGCGTCCCGAGCTGAAGGCCTCCCTCGACGGCCACGAGCTGCCCGTCATCGGTGACGGCGCCCTGATGGCCGCCCTCGGCCAGGCCCGCGGCCACACCATGCGGGACATCGTCGCCTCCATCCAGGCGGAGCAGGACCTGGTCATCAGGGCCCCCGCCGCGTCCGTGACCTACGTCGAGGGCGGCCCCGGCACCGGCAAGACCGCCGTCGCCCTGCACCGGGCGGCGTACCTGCTCTACCAGGACCGGCGCCGGTACGCGGGCGGCATCCTCATCGTCTCGCCGACGCCGCTGCTGGTGGCGTACACCGAGGGCGTGCTGCCCTCGCTCGGCGAGGAGGGGCAGGTCGCGATCCGGGCGATCGGCTCGCTGGTCGACGGCGCCGAGGCCGCGCTGTACGACTCCCCGTCGGTGGCCCGCGCCAAGGGCTCGCACCGCATGCTCAAGGTGCTGCGCAAGGCCGCCCGCGGAACGCTGGAGCTGAACGATTCGCCACAGCGCCTGCGTGTCGTGGCCTTCGGCCGCCGTCTCGAACTGGAGGCCCCGGAGCTGGAGCGGATCCGGCACACCGCGCTGGGCGGCACCGCACCCGTCAATCTGCTGCGCCCGCGCGCCCGCAAGCTGCTGCTGGACGCCCTGTGGGAGCGGTCGGGCGCGGCCGGCCGGCACGCGGACCCGGAGCTGGCCGCCGAACTGCGGTCCTCGTTCGACGAGGACATCACCTCCGAGGACGACTTCCTCGCCTTCCTCGACGCCTGGTGGCCGGAGCTGACCCCGCGCGCGGTCCTCACCGCCATGGCCGACGAGCGGCGCCTCGGCCGCTGGTCCCGCAGGATCCTGAACCCGGGGGAGGTGCGCAAGGTCGCCCGGTCGCTCAGACGCGACGGCTTCTCCGTGCACGACGTCGCCCTGCTCGACGAGCTCCAGGCGATCCTCGGCGCCCACGCCCGCCCCAGGAAGCGGCGCGAACTCGACCCGCTGGACCAGCTCACCGGCCTGGAGGAGCTGATGCCGGTGCGGGAGGAGACGCAGTGGGAGCGGGCCGAGCGGCTCGCGCAGGAGCGCACCGAGTACGCCCACGTCATCGTCGACGAGGCCCAGGACCTCACGCCGATGCAGTGGCGCATGGTCGGCCGCCGCGGCCGGCACGCCACCTGGACGGTCGTCGGTGACCCGGCCCAGTCCTCCTGGTCCGACCCGGACGAGGCGGCCGAGGCCCGCGACGAGGCCCTCGGCACCCGCCCGCGCCGCCGCTTCCAGCTCTCGGTGAACTACCGCAACCCCGCCGAGATCGCCGAGCTCGCCGCCAAGGTGCTGGCCCTGGCCATGCCCGGAGCCGAGTCGCCGCGGGCGGTGCGCTCCACCGGGGTGGAGCCGCGCTTCGCCGTGGTCGGTGCGTCCCTGGGCCAGAGCGTGCGCGAGGAGGCGGCCCGGCTGCTCGACCTCGTCGACGGCACGATCGGCGTCGTCGTCGCCATGAACCGGCGCGAGGAGGCCCGCCGCTGGCTGGCCGGGCTCGGCGACCGGGTGGTCGCGCTCGGCAGCCTGGAGGCCAAGGGCCTGGAGTACGACGCCACCGTCGTCGTCTCGCCCGCGGAGATCGCCGACGAGTCGCCCGCCGGACTGCGTGTGCTCTACGTCGCACTCACCCGGGCGACCCAGCAGCTCACGATCGTCTCGGGGGAGCGGGACGAGCCCGACGCGGCCGGGGTGCCGGACCTGCTGAGGGACTGAACCGGATCGACCGGCGGGACGGGAATGGCCGTACGGGATCCGTTTGTTAGCCTGGGCAGTGACACCGGCCCGATCCAAGCCCCCGGGCCCAACCTTCGTCGCTACGAGCGACCACTTGCCGCGAGGCGAGCATGGCGGGTCGGTGTCATTGAACGGTGGAAGAGGCCCACGTCTCATGTGACGTGGGCCTCTTTTCATGCCTGATCGTCTCTCGTATGGTGGAAGAAGTTTTCCGATGTTGCCCTACCCGCCGTGTTTCCAGGGCCGTTCCGCCGTGAACTAAATGAGCGCAACCCAGGGCGGCTACCACGTACTCGACGGTAGGTGCGACGATCGGACGGCAAATCGCGACACGGTGAAAGCAGAGGAAGTCGGCCATGGCAACGGCGCCCAGCGTCTCCTACTCGATGACCATCCGGTTGGAGGTGCCCGCGAGCGGAACGGCCGTCTCGCAGCTCACCACCGCCGTGGAGTCCTCCGGAGGCTCGGTGACCGGCCTCGACGTCACCGCGTCCGGGCACGAGAAACTCCGCATCGACGTCACGATCGCGGCCTCCTCCACCGCACACGCCGACCAGATCGTGCAGCAGCTGCGCGGCATCGAGGGCGTCACGCTGGGCAAGGTCTCGGACCGTACGTTCCTCATGCACCTCGGCGGCAAGATCGAGATGCAGTCCAAGCACCCCATCCGCAACCGTGACGACCTCTCCATGGTCTACACGCCGGGTGTGGCCCGCGTCTGCATGGCCATCGCCGAGAACCCCGAGGACGCCCGCCGCCTCACGATCAAGCGCAACTCCGTCGCGGTGGTGACGGACGGCAGCGCCGTGCTGGGGCTCGGCAACATCGGCCCGAAGGCCGCGCTGCCCGTCATGGAGGGCAAGGCGGCCCTCTTCAAGCGGTTCGCCGGCATCGACGCCTGGCCGCTGTGCCTGGACACCCAGGACACCGACGCGATCGTCGAGATCGTCAAGGCGATCGCCCCGGGCTTCGCCGGCATCAACCTGGAGGACATCTCCGCCCCCCGCTGCTTCGAGATCGAGGCGCGGCTGCGTGAGGCCCTCGACATCCCCGTCTTCCACGACGACCAGCACGGCACGGCCATCGTGGTGCTCGCCGCGCTGACCAACGCGCTGCGGGTGACGGGCAAGGCGATCGAGAACATCCGTGTCGTCATGTCCGGCGCGGGCGCGGCCGGCACGGCGATCCTGAAGCTGCTCATCGCCGCCGGCGTCAAGCACGCCGTCGTCGCCGACATCCACGGTGTCGTGCACGCCGACCGCAAGGACCTGGTCGAGGCCGCCCCCGACTCCCCGCTGCGCTGGATCGCCGACAACACCAACCCCGAGGGCATCACGGGCACCCTGAAGGAGGCCGTGCGCGGCGCGGACGTCTTCATCGGCGTCTCGGCCCCGAACGTCCTCGACGGCGACGACGTGGCCGCCATGGCCGACGACGCGATCGTGTTCGCGCTCGCGAACCCCGACCCCGAGGTCGACCCGGCAATCGCCCGCCAGACCGCGGCAGTTGTGGCCACCGGCCGCTCCGACTTCCCCAACCAGATCAACAACGTGCTGGTCTTCCCGGGCGTCTTCCGCGGCCTGCTGGACGCGCAGTCCCGTACCGTCAACACGGAGATGATGATCGCGGCCGCGAAGGCGCTGGCGGACGTCGTCACCGAGGACGAGCTCAACCCGAACTACATCATCCCGAGCGTGTTCAACGACAAGGTCGCCGGCGCCGTCGCGGGCGCGGTGCGGGAGGCCGCGAAGGCGGTCGGGGCGGCCCCGTCCGACTCGTCCGGGATCTGACCCCCGGAACTCGTCCCTCCGGCCCCCACGGCCGGGCTGTGACGATCACCACGACCGCCCCGCCGACCGGCGCGTCGCGGAACCTCGCATCCCTGGCCGCCCTCTAGGGTGGGCGGCTAGGGCCTGTCCGGAGGCAGGTCCGCCGGACCGGTTCTTGGTCGGTGGCGCTCTTCGTGTGACTCCCAAGGGTGTTCTCACGACTCCTGCGGGTGCCGGATTGGCATTCCCGCCGCTGGTGGGGGCAGGATGCGTCCCTGGGCGCGAGCGTCTGACGACGGACCCGGGTCCGGGGACCGTCCGAGGACCCTGGCAGCATCGGCTTCGCTGTGCCCGATATGCGGCTCCGCCGCGTGGCACGCCTCAATGGCAAGAAGAACACGGGAGTAACAACATGAACCGCAGTGAGCTGGTGGCCGCGCTGGCCGACCGCGCCGAGGTGACCCGCAAGGACGCCGACGCCGTGCTGGCCGCGTTCGCCGACGTCGTCGGCGAGATCGTCTCCAAGGGCGACGAGAAGGTCACCATCCCCGGCTTCCTGACCTTCGAGCGCACCCACCGTGCCGCTCGCACCGCGCGCAACCCGCAGACCGGTGACCCGATCCAGATCCCGGCCGGTTACAGCGTGAAGGTCTCCGCGGGCTCGAAGCTCAAGGAAGCCGCCAAGGGCAAGTAGGTCCGCGCGCCCCTCGGGGCGTCAGTACAACGCCGATGGGGCGGCCACCCGGATCCGGGTGGCCGCCCCATCGGCGTTCGTGTCGTGTCCCGCTGTCAGCCGAGCGGCTTGCCCGGCAGTTCCACCTTGGCGCCGAGCTCCACGAGCTTCTCCATGAAGTTCTCGTAGCCGCGGTTGATCAGCTCGATGCCGTGCACCCGGGACGTGCCCTGGGCGGCCAGCGCGGCGATGAGGTAGGAGAAGCCGCCCCGCAGGTCGGGGATGACCAGGTCGGCGCCCTGCAGCCGGGTGGGGCCGCTCACGACCGCCGAGTGCAGGAAGTTGCGCTGTCCGAAGCGGCAGTTCGAGCCGCCGAGGCACTCGCGGTAGAGCTGGATGTGGGCGCCCATCTGGTTGAGCGCGGAGGTGAAGCCGAGACGGGACTCGTAGACCGTCTCGTGGATGATGGACAGGCCCGTGGCCTGCGTGAGGGCCACGACCAGCGGCTGCTGCCAGTCCGTCTGGAAGCCCGGGTGGACGTCCGTCTCCAGGGCGATGGACTTCAACTGCCCGCCGGGGTGCCAGAAACGGATGCCCTCGTCGTCGATCTCGAAGGCACCGCCCACCTTCCGGTAGGTGTTGAGGAACGTCATCATGGACCGCTGCTGCGCGCCGCGGACGTAGATGTTGCCCTCGGTGGCCAGGGCCGCGGACGCCCAGGAGGCGGCCTCCAGCCGGTCCGGGAGGGCGCGGTGGGTGTAGCCGCCGAGCTGGTCCACCCCGGTGATGCGGATGGTCCGGTCGGTGTCCATCGCGATGATGGCGCCCATCTTCTGCAGGACGCAGATCAGGTCCTCGATCTCCGGCTCCACGGCCGCGTTCGAGAGCTCCGTGACGCCCTCCGCGAGGACGGCGGTCAGCAGCACCTGCTCGGTCGCGCCCACGGACGGGTAGGGCAGCGCGATCTTCGTACCGCGCAGCCGCTGCGGGGCCTCCAGGTACTGGCCGTCCGCCCGCTTCTCGATCGTCGCGCCGAACTGCCGCAGCACGTCGAAGTGGAAGTCGATGGGCCGGCCGCCGATGTCGCAGCCGCCGAGGCCGGGGATGAAGGCGTGGCCGAGGCGGTGCAGCAGGGGGCCGCAGAAGAGGATCGGGATGCGGCTCGACCCCGCGTGGGCATCGATGTCGGCGACGTTGGCGCTCTCCACCCGCGTCGGGTCGAGCACCAGTTCGCCCGGCTCCTCACCCGGGCGTACCGACACGCCGTGCAGCTGGAGCAGACCACGGACCACACGGACGTCACGGATGTCCGGGACGTTGCGCAACCGGCTCGGAGTACTGCCGAGCAGTGCGGCGACCATGGCCTTGGGTACGAGGTTCTTCGCTCCGCGGACACGGATCTCGCCCTCCAGCGGGGTGCCGCCGTGGACAAGCAGGACATCGTCGTTGACGGTCATGTATCTCGCGTTCCGATGAGTTGGGCAAGGGCCGGAGAGACAGAGTAATCGCCGTCGCCCCCCTTGCCGTAAGCCCGAGGACCACTCAGGCCTGTCATAGCTCTGTCACAACACGAACCGTGCCGTACCGGGCACAAGGGGTCACGGAGGCCGTCGCGGAGGCCGCCGTGCGCCCCGGGCGCCCCCGTCCGCCCTGAGCTGCGTTCACTCCCAACGCCGGATTGACTCCCCACGTCGAGGGAAGTTGCGGGATCATGTCTGGCATGACCGAGGTGTCCTCGCTCACAGGGCGGCTGCTCGTGGCCACCCCCGCCCTGGCGGACCCGAACTTCGACCGTGCGGTCGTGCTGCTTCTCGACCACGACGAGGAGGGCTCGCTCGGTGTGGTGCTCAACCGGCCGACGCCGGTGGGCGTCGGCGACATCCTGGAGGGCTGGGCGGAGCTGACCGGTGAGCCCGGGGTGGTCTTCCAGGGCGGCCCGGTCTCGCTGGACTCCGCGCTCGGCGTGGCGGTCATCCCCGGCGGCGCGTCCGGCGACGCCGCCCCGCTCGGCTGGCGGCGCGTGCACGGCGCGATCGGCCTGGTCGACCTGGAGGCCCCGCCCGAGCTGCTGGCCTCCGCCCTCGGCAGCCTCAGGATCTTCGCCGGGTACGCCGGCTGGGGGCCGGGCCAGCTGGAGGACGAACTGTCCGAGGGCGCCTGGTACGTCGTGGAGTCCGAGCCCGGCGACGTCTACTCGCCGTTCCCCGAAAGACTCTGGCGCGAGGTGCTGCGCCGGCAGCGCAACGAGCTGGCCATGGTGGCCACGTACCCCGACGACCCCTCGCTCAACTGACGGACGCCGGTCGCGCAACCGTTGCCTGTCGGCTTCAGTACCCTTGGCCCTATGAGCACTCTCGAGCCCGAGCGCGGGACTGGTACGGGGACACTCGTAGAGCCCACGCCGCAGACTTCCCACGGCGACGGTGACCACGAGCGCTTCGCCCACTACGTCCAGAAGGACAAGATCATGGCGAGCGCACTCGACGGTACGCCCGTCGTGGCGCTGTGCGGCAAGGTGTGGGTGCCGGGCCGTGACCCGAAGAAGTACCCCGTGTGCCCCATGTGCAAGGAGATCTACGAGTCCATGGGCGCCGGCGGAGACGACAAGGGCAAGGGTGGCAAGGGCGGCGACAAGTAGCCGTCCGACCGTTCGAGGGATGTCCGGGAGGCCCCCGGGTCACGCCGCAGCGTGACCCGGGGGCCTCTTCGTGCTGCCCCGCCGCCGCTTCGCGCGTTCATGTCACGAAGTGGTGGAGACCTCTTGTGGACATGTTCATGTAGTTCATAACCTCCGGCATGTTGTTGTGCAGAGCGAAACTGCCGTTGCACATGTTGCAACGGCATGCTGCGACATCTCTCGGAGGCACTTCATGAAGCTGTCCGTCCGCCTGGCCGCCGTCGCGGCCGTCCTGGTCACCGCCGCCTGCGCCCCGCAGACGTCGGACGACTCCGGCGCCGGCAAGGACGAACAGTCCGGCACGCTGCGCGTGTGGCTGTTCCAGGAGGTCAACAACAAGCCGAAGGAGCAGGTCGTCCAGGCCGTGTTCGACGGCTTCGAGAAGGCGCACGAGGGCACCGAGGTCACCGTCGAGTACATCCCGGTCGAGACCCGAGCGCAGCGCATCAAGGCCGCCTTCAACGACCCCGCGAGCGCCCCCGACGTGATCGAGTACGGCAACACCGACACCGCCGGCTACGTCAAGGACGGCGGCCTGGCGGACGTCACCGAGGACTTCACCGCCTGGAGCGAGGCCAAGGACACCGACCCCACCGCCAAGCAGTCGGTGACGGTGGACGGGAAGATCTACGGCACCCCCTACTTCGTGGGCGTCCGCGCCCTGTACTACCGGACCGACGTCTTCGACGAACTCGGCCTCGAGGTGCCGAAGTCGCAGGCCGAGCTGATCGAGACGGCGCAGCGGGTCCGCGCCGCCCGGCCCGACCTGTACGGTCTCGCGGTGGGCGGTGCCTACACGTACGGCGCGATGCCCTTCATCTGGGCCAACGGCGGTGAACTGGCCACCGGCAAAGGCGGCTCGTACGCCTCCGCCATCGACAGCGCGCAGGCGCGCAAGGGCATAGAGGCGTACACCTCGCTCTTCGGCGACGACAACTGCCCCGCCGCCAAGTGCGCGGGCATGACGGGCAACGACACCATCACCGCGTTCGCCTCCGGCAAGGCGGCCATGGCGATCGGCGGGGACTTCAGCCACCAGGCCGTGGAGGCCGGGTCCGTGAAGGGCAAGTACGCGGTGGTGCCGCTGCCGGGGGTGGCGGCCGGGTCGATCGCGCCCGCGTTCGCGGGCGGCAACAACATCGGCGTACTGAAGAGCACCTCGCACCGCACGCTCGCCGTCGACCTGATGCAGCGGCTCGCCTCCAAGCGGACGCAGGGTGAACTCTTCGACGCCATGGGCTTCCTGCCGACCTTCACGGACGTGCGGGGCCAGGTGGCCGAGCGCGAGCCCTTCGTGAAGCCGTTCGTGCGGACGCTGGCCGCGGAGACCAAGTTCGTGCCGGCCTCGCCCGCCTGGGCGCAGATCGACTCCTCGCTCGTGCTGCCGACGATGTTCCAGGAGATCGTCAGCGGCAAGAAGGACGTCGGGGCCGCCGCGCAGGACGCGGCGAACAAGATGGACGCCGCGTTCGGCTCCGCCGGATGACGCCGGTGACGCCGGTGACGCCGCTGTCGCCGGTGGCGCCCGACAGCGAGGCGGTCTCGGCCCGCGGGCGGCCGCGGGCCGGCGGAGGGCCGTCGCGCAGGTCCCCGCGACCCTCCCGGCAGGGGCGGGCGCCCTGGCTGTACCTCGCCCCGGCCCTCGTCGTCATCGGCGGCCTGCTCGTCTACCCCGTCTACCAGCTGGGGCTGATCTCCTTCCTGGAGTACACCCAGGCGCAGGTCAGTGGCGGGGAGCCGACCTCCTTCCAGGGCCTTCGGAACTACACGCGGCTCTTCGGCGACGAGCAGTTCTGGCAGGTGCTGCTGGCCACCGTGGTCTTCGCGGCCGCCTGCGTCCTCGCCACGCTCGCCGTGGGCTGCGCGCTCGCCGTACTGCTGACGCGCGTACGGGCGGTGCCGCGGCTCGCGCTGATGCTGGCCGCGCTCGGGGCGTGGGCGACCCCGGCGGTCACCGGTTCCACGGTCTGGCTGCTGCTGTTCGACCCGGACTTCGGCCCGGTCAACCGGATCCTCGGGCTCGGCGACCACTCGTGGACGTACGGCCGGTTCAGCGCCTTCTTCCTCGTCCTGCTCGAAGTGGTCTGGTGCTCCTTCCCGTTCGTGATGGTCACCGTGTACGCGGGCATCCGCGCCGTCCCCACGGAGGTGCTGGAGGCCGCCGCCCTGGACGGCGCCTCGCAGTGGCGGACCTGGCGCTCCGTGCTGGCGCCGATGCTCCGCCCGATCCTGGTGATCGTCACCATCCAGTCGATCATCTGGGACTTCAAGGTCTTCACGCAGATCTACGTGATGACGGGCGGCGGCGGCATCGCGGGACAGAACCTCGTCCTGAACGTCTACGCCTACCAGCAGGCGTTCGCGTCCTCGCAGTACAGCCTCGGCTCGGCGATCGGCGTCGTGATGCTGCTGATCCTGCTCGCGGTGACGCTCGTGTACCTGCGGCTGCTGCGCAGGCAGGGGGAGGAGCTGTGAATCTTCTGAGCGGCCTGGTGCGCAGGCCGTGGCGGACGGCCGCCGAGGCCGCCGCGCTGCTGATCGCGGCGGTGGTCGCCTTCCCCCTCTACTGGATGGTGCTGAGCGCCTTCAAACCGGCCGGCGAGATCGAGTCGGCGACCCCTCGGCCGTGGACCCTGACCCCGTCCCTGGATTCCTTCCGGCGGGTCTTCGGGCAGCAGGAATTCGGCCGGTACTTCGTCAACAGTCTTGTCGTCGCGTGCACCGTCGTGATCGTCTCGGCGCTGATCGCGTTTCTCGCTGCGACGGCCGTGACACGATTCCGGTTCCGCTTCCGGACCACCCTGCTGATCATGTTCCTGGTGGCCCAGATGGTGCCCGTGGAGGCGCTGACGATCCCTCTGTTCTTCCTCATGCGGGACTTCGGTCAGCTGAACACGCTGGGCTCGCTGATCCTGCCGCACATCGCCTTCTCCCTGCCCTTCGCGATCTGGATGCTGCGGGGATTCGTGAAAGCGGTGCCCGAGGCGCTGGAGGAGGCGGCGTACATCGACGGGGCGAGCCGGTCGCGATTCCTGTGGCAGATCCTTTTCCCGCTGGTCTTCCCGGGGCTGGTGGCCACGAGCGTGTTCTCCTTCATCTCGGCCTGGAACGACTTCCTGTTCGCCAAGTCCTTCATCATCAGTGACACTTCGCAGTCCACGCTGCCGATGGCGTTGCTGGTCTTCTACAAACCGGAGGAACCGGACTGGGGCGGCGTGATGGCGGCGTCCACGGTGATGACGATTCCGGTGCTGGTGTTCTTCGTGCTGGTGCAGCGCCGGCTCGTGTCCGGGCTGGGTGGAGCGGTAAAGGACTGAGATGAGTGAACTGATTCCGGCGCCGCGCGCCGTCGAGGGCTCCCACCGGAGCGGGGTCCAGCTGGACCGGGACACCACCCTGTGGGCGGCCGCGGGGACGGAGACGACGGAACGCTGGCTGCGGGCCACGCTCGGCGCGGCCCTGGGGCTGCCGCTGCGCCCCGGCCCGAAGGACGCCCGAGGGGACGTACGGCTGCTGCTCGACGACTCGCTGGGACCGGAGGCCTACCGGCTGAGCGTCACCGCCGGCCAGGGCGTGGAGATTCGTGGCGGTGACCCGGCGGGGGTCTTCTGGGGGGCGCAGACACTGCGTCAGCTGCTCGGCCCGGAAGCCTTCCGGCGCGCACCCGTCCGGCCGGACCTCACCCTCGGCGTCCCGAGCCGGATCATCGAGGACGCCCCCCGATTCCGCTGGCGCGGTCTCATGCTCGACGTGGCCCGGCACTTCATGCCGAAGGACGGCGTGCTGCGCTACCTGGACCTGATGGCCGCCCACAAACTCAATGTCTTCCACTTCCATCTGACGGACGACCAGGGCTGGCGTCCGGAGATCCTGCGCCACCCCCGGCTGACCGAGGTCGGCTCCTGGCGGGCCCGCACCAAATTCGGCCACCGCGCCTCGCCGTTGTGGGAGGAGAAGCCGCACGGTGGCCACTACACCCAGGACGACATCAGGGAGATCGTCGCCTACGCCGCCGAGCGGCATATCACCGTCGTCCCGGAAATCGACGTACCGGGGCACTCGCAGGCCGCCATCGCCGCGTATCCGGAACTCGGCAACACCGACGTCGTCGACACCTCGGCGCTCTCCGTCTGGGACACCTGGGGGATCAATCCGAACGTGCTGGCCCCCACCGAGAACACGTTGCGGTTCTACGAGGGGGTGTTCGAGGAAGTCCTGGAGCTGTTCCCGTCGGAGTTCATTCACGTCGGGGGCGACGAATGCCTCAAGGACCAGTGGCGGCGGTCGCCCACCGCGCAGGCGCGCATCCGGGAACTCGGGCTGAAGGACGAGGACGAGCTCCAGTCGTGGTTCATCGGCCACTTCGACACCTGGCTCGCCGCGCGCGGGCGCCGGCTCATCGGCTGGGACGAGATCCTGGAGGGCGGTCTCGCGGCCGGGGCGGCGGTGTCCTCGTGGCGCGGCTACGCGGGCGGAATCGCCGCCGCCCGGGCCGGTCATGACGTCGTGATGTGCCCCGAGCAGCAGGTCTACCTGGACCACCGGCAGGCCGACGGCCCCGACGAGCCCGTGCCCATCGGCTATGTGCGCACCGTGGAGGACGTCTACCGATTCGAACCCGTTCCGCCACAACTCACCGAGGCCGAGGCCGGACACGTGCTCGGCGCCCAGGCCAACCTGTGGACCGAGGTGATGGAGGACCAGGCCCGCGTGGACTACCAGGCCTTCCCGAGGCTCGCCGCCTTCGCCGAGGTCGCCTGGAGCGCCCTGCCCGCCCCGGCGGAACGGGACTTCGCCGGCTTCGAACACCGCATGACCTCCCACTATCGGCGACTTGACGCCCTGGGCGTCGCCTACCGGCCGCCCACCGGCCCCCGGCCCTGGCAGCAACGGCCCGGGGTCCTCGGCCGCCCGATCGAGGGGGCGCCGCCGAGCAGGTAGGCCCCGGCGCGGAAAGCGGGCAGGCCTCGAACAGCCGGGAAAAAAAGCGGACAAGGGTCACCGAAGAGTGGCATTTTCCTGCCGACCGGTGATGCGCGTCGATGTGCGTACAAATCGGTCCATCTCCCCGATGAGGTGGGCGAACGTCTCCTAGCGGACCCCCGTCTTCGGGTCCTGCGAAGATGTGCCAGAGTTGCCACGTCCGCCCTGTCGGCACGTACCGTACGGCCACACAGGCGGGACCAGGTGGGGCAGCGGGAAGGGGCAGCCGGTTTGACCACGCACGCACCGCAGGCGGGGCAGGCCGTCACGCTGCCCGCGACACTGGACGAGGCCGTGGCGGCGCTCACCGCCATGCCTGCCGCCGTGCCCGTGGCGGGCGGCACCGACCTGATGACCTCGGTCAACTCCGGTCAGCTCAGGCCCGCCGCACTGGTCGGCCTCGGCCGCATCAGCGAGATCCGCGGCTGGCAGTACCAGGACGGCCACGCCCTGCTCGGCGCCGGCCTCACCCACGCGCGGATGGGCCGCCCCGACTTCGCCGCCCTCATCCCGGCCCTCGCCGCCGCCGCGCGCGCCGCGGGCCCGCCGCACATCCGCAACGCCGGCACCCTGGGCGGCAACATCGCCACCGCCGCGCCGACGGGCGACGCGCTGCCCGTGCTGGCCGCACTGGAGGCGACGCTGGTCATCGCGGGTCCGGGCGGAGCGCGCCGGGAGATCCCGGTGTCGCACCTGCTGGCCGGGGTGGAGATGCTCCGCGCCGGTGAACTCATCGGGTACGTGCGCGTGCCCCTGCTGCACGCCCCGCAGGTCTTCCTCAAGGCGACCGGACGGACCGGCCCCGGGCGGGCGGTCGCCTCCGTGGCACTGGTCCTCGACCCCGCCCGGCGCGGGGTGCGGTGCGCCGTGGGCGCCATAGCGCCGATGCCGCTGCGGCCCCTGGAGGCCGAGCAATGGGTCGCGCAGCTCATCGACTGGGACAACAACCGCGCGATCGTCCCCGAGGCGCTCTCCGCCTTCGGTGAGTACGTCGCCGCGGCCTGCATCCCCGACGCGCCACCGGCCGAGGACGGTTCGGTGCCGCAGCTTCCGCCTGCCGTACTGCACCTGCGGCGCACCGTCGCCGCGCTGGCCCGACGAGCACTGGGGAGGGCGCTGTCGTGACCGACGACCAGCACGGAGAGGGCACCCCCCAGGGCGGGGGACGCTGGGACCCGCTGCCCCAGGGCGACTACGACGACGGCGCCACCGCCTTCGTGAAGCTCCCCGAGGGCGGCATCGACGCGCTCCTGGCCGCCGCCGACAGCCCGCTCGCCGCGCCCGGCCACGGCTACGTGCCGCCGCCGATAACGGTCACGCCCGCCGGCGGCACCGACCCCGCGGCCACCGACGCCTGGGGGGTGCCCCCCGAGGGCGCGCAGTGGCCCGACCCGAACGCCATGTCCCAGGGCGCCGGGCAGGACCGGTACGGCTACGACCCCGGGGCGACCGGGCAGTGGAGCTACGAGGAGACCGCCCCCGCGGAGCCCGGGCACCCGCAGGCCGGGCACCCGCACGCGGGCCACGCGCAGGCCGCCCCCGCACCCGGCCACGACGTGACCGGACAGTGGTCGATCCCCGTCGCGAACGGTGACCTTCCGGACGAGTCGGGCGAGTTCACCACGTCCGCCCTCGTGGAGCAGTGGGGCGGCACGCCGCCCGCCACGCTGCCCGGCGGCGCGTCCGCGCCATGGGCCGGCGAGACGGGCGGGCAGTCCTGGGGACACGAGGGTGCGCAGCCGCACGCCATCGGTCGGCCGCACGAGGCGGGACCGGGACACCCCGGCGCGCAGCACGACGGCGGGCTGTACGCCGACGCCCCCGCCGAGCACCCGGCGGACGGCGTCCCCCCGCACGACGAGGGTCACGACGGCGCTCCTGAGGCGCCGGGGGCCCGGGAGGGCGTGGAGGCGGCCGAGAGGGCCGCCGAGAGGCCGCAGGGCATGCCGAGTGCGCCGGGGGGCGCCGAGGGCGCTGAGGGCCCCTTGGAGGGCTCCGGTGAGAGCGCTGCCGACCGCGCCGCGGGCGCCCCGGGCACCGCACCCCCCGCCGCGCCGGCCGGTGACGCGGACGCCGGACCCGAACACGCGGGCCCCGAAGGCGATCCGGGCGTCCCGTCCGAGCCGTCCGGCGCCGCCTCGCACGAGGACCACCCCCTCGCCTCCTACGTGCTGCGCGTCAACGGCGCCGACCGCCCCGTCACCGACGCCTGGATCGGCGAGTCACTGCTCTACGTGCTGCGCGAGCGGCTCGGGCTCGCGGGCGCCAAGGACGGCTGCTCGCAGGGCGAGTGCGGGGCCTGCAACGTCCAGGTGGACGGGCGGCTCGTCGCCTCCTGCCTGGTGCCCGCCGTCACCGCGGCCGGCAGCGAGGTGCGCACCGTGGAGGGCCTCGCGGTCGACGGGCAGCCCTCGGACGTGCAGCGGGCGCTCGCCAAGTGCGGTGCCGTGCAGTGCGGTTTCTGCGTGCCCGGCATGGCGATGACCGTGCACGACCTGCTGGAGGGCAACCCGGCTCCGACCGAGCTGGAGACCCGCCAGGCCCTGTGCGGCAACCTCTGCCGCTGCTCGGGCTACCGGGCCGTGCTCGAGGCCGTCAAGGACGTGGTCGCCGAGCGCGACGCGCACTCCGCGGCCGACGCGTCCGCACCCGACACCGACGAGCCGCGCATCCCTCATCAGGCGGGCCCCGGCGCCGGCGGCGTCAACCGGTCGGCCTTCGAGTCCCCCGGGGGACCGCCCGGACCGCGTGACCAGTCCTACGGACCGGGCCAGGACGGAGGCCAGGCGTGAGCAACGAAGCCGCCACCGCGACCACCACCGCGGAGGCCGTACCGCCCGCGGAGCCGCTCCCGCACGGCCTGGGCGCCTCCCTGGCCGCCGCGGACTCGCGCGCGAAGACCGAGGGCACCTTCCCGTACGCGGCCGACCTGTGGGCCGAGGGCCTGCTCTGGGCGGCCGTACTGCGCTCACCGCACCCGCACGCGCGCATCGTGTCCATCGACACCACCCACGCGCGCGAGATGCCCGGCGTACGGGCCGTCGTCACCCACGAGGACGTGCCCGGCGCGATGTCGCACGGACGCGGCGAGGCGGACCGCCCGGTGTTCGCCTCCGAGGTCGTGCGCCACCACGGCGAGCCCATCGCCGCCGTCGCCGCCGACCACCCGGACACCGCGCGCATGGCGGCCGCCGCCGTCATCGTCGAGTACGAGGTGCTCGACCCGGTGACCGATCCCGAGCAGGCCTTCGAGGCCGAGCCGTTGCACCCGGACGGCAACCTGATCCGGCACATCCCGCTGCTGCACGGCGACCCCGAGGCGCAGGGCGAGATCGTCGTCGAGGGCCTGTACCGCATCGGCCGCCAGGACCCCGCCCCCATCGGGGCCGAGGCGGGCCTCGCGGTGCCGCGTCCCGACGGCGGCGTGGAGCTGTACCTCGCCTCCACCGACCCGCACGCCGACCGCGACCGGGCGGCCGCCTGCTACGGGCTGGAGCCCGAGCGCGTCAAGGTCGTCGTCACCGGCGTCCCCGGCGCCACCGCGGACCGCGAGGACCCGGGCTTCCAGCTGCCGCTCGGACTGCTGGCGCTGCGGACCGGCTGCCCCGTGAAGCTGACGGCGACGCGCGAGGAGTCCTTCCTGGGCCACACGCACCGCCACCCCACGCTGCTGCGCTACCGCCACCACGCCGACGCCGAGGGCAAGCTGGTGAAGGTCGAGGCGCAGATCCTGCTCGACGCGGGCGCGTACGCCGACACCTCGGCGGAGGCCCTGGCAGCGGCGGTCGCCTTCGCCTGCGGCCCCTACGTCGTCCCGAACGCCTTCATAGAGGGCTGGGCGGTCCGCACCAACAACCCGCCCTCCGGCCATGTGCGGGGCGAGGGCGCGATGCAGGTCTGCGCCGCCTACGAGGCGCAGATGGACAAGCTGGCGAAGAAACTCGGCGTCGATCCGGCCGAACTGCGCCTGCGCAACGTCCTGTCCACGGGGGACGTCCTGCCCACCGGCCAGACGGTCACCTGCCCGGCGCCGGTCGCCGAACTCCTCCAGGCGGTGCGCGACTTCCCGCTCCCCGCGCTTCCCAAGGACACGCCCGCCGACGAGTGGCTGCTGCCCGGCGGCCCCGAGGGCGCGGGCGAACCGGGCGCGGTGCGCCGGGGCGTGGGCTACGGGCTGGGCATGGTCCACATGCTCGGCGCGGAGGGCGCCGACGAGGTCTCCACGGCGACCGTGAAGGTGCAGGACGGTGTGGCGACCGTGCTGTGCGCGGCCGTCGAGACCGGGCAGGGGTTCGCCACGCTCGCCCGGCAGATCGTCCAGGAGACGCTCGGCATCGACGAGGTGCACGTGGCCCCGGTCGACACCGACCAGCCGCCCGCCGGGCCCGGCTGCCGCGGCCGGCACACCTGGGTGTCGGGCGGCGCGGTGGAGCGCGCGGCGAAGATGGTCCGCACCCAGCTGCTGCAGCCGCTGGCGCACAAGTTCGGCATGTCCACCGAGCTGCTCCAGATCACCGACGGCAAGATCACGTCGTACGACGGCGTGCTGTCGACGACCGTCACCGAGGCGCTGGACGGCAAGGAGCTGTGGGCGACCGCGCAGTGCCGCCCGCACCCCACGGAGCCGCTGGACGCGTCCGGGCAGGGAGACGCCTTCGTGGGCCTCGCCTTCTGCGCGATCCGCGCGGTGGTCGACGTCGACATCGAGATCGGCTCGGTACGGGTGGTGGAGCTGGCGGTCGCGCAGGACGTCGGCCGGGTGCTGAACCCCGCGCAGCTGACGGCGCGGATCGAGGCCGGCGTCACCCAGGGGGTGGGCATCGCCCTCACGGAGAACCTGCGCACGGCGCGCGGCGTGATACGGCACCCCGACCTCACCGGGTACGCCCTGCCGACGGCGCTCGACGCGCCCGACATCCGGATCGTGAAGCTGGTCGAGGAGCGGGACGTGGTCGCGCCGTTCGGCGCGAAGGCCGTCAGCGCGGCGCCGGTGGTGGCGTCGCCGTCGGCGATCGCGTCGGCGGTACGCGCGGCGACGGGGCGCCCGGTCAACCGCCTGCCGATCCGACCACAGGCGGCGGTCGTCACCGGGCAGTGAGCACGCGGATGCCCGGGGCTCGGTGGGTGCCAGGGCGCGGATGACGTCCGGGGCTCCGAGGCCGTTGGGGTGCGCCGGGGAGGTCCGGGGCCCGG
>NZ_JBIVHU010000010.1:277860-325124 GCF_044749345.1 Streptomyces sp. NPDC089424 | reverse complement strand
CCGGCTGCTGTCGGGTGCGGATGACGTCCGGGGGCGAGAGAGGCGTGCTGGGGCGGGGACTGCCGGGCACGCCGGTTGCGTCTGGGGCTCGGAGGCTGTCGGGTGCGCGGACGATGTCTTGGGTTCGGAGGCTGTCGGGTGCGCCGGGGAGGTCCGGGGCCCGGCTGCTGTCGGGTGCGGATGACGTCCGGGGGCGAGAGAGGCGTGCTGGGGCGGGGACTGCCGGGCACGCCGGTTGCGTCTGGGGCTCGGAGGCCGTCGGGTGCGCGGACGATGTCTTGGGTTCGGAGGCTGTCGAGCGGGCCGACGAGGTCCGAGGCGCGGCTGCAGTCGGGGTGCGCGGATGACGTCCGCGGCTCGGAGGTGTTGGGGCGCGGATGACGTCCGGGACTCGGAGGTCGTCGAGCGCGCCGAGGAGGTCTGGCGCGCGGATGACATCCGGGCTGCCCGGGGCCGATCGTTGAGGCGCCCCCTTCCGGCGGGCCTCGCGCCTCCCTCCGTGTGGGCGGGACCGGCGGCTCCTTCCGTGGACGCGTGAGACCGGCGGCCTCCTGCAGCTCCCGGGGGTGAGCCCCTCGCGGGCGTCGTTCGCCAGGTGCCGTTCGCTCGGGGTTTGTGCAGGTCGGGGCGATTGTCAGTGGTGGCGCGTAGTGTTCTGGGCAGTGGGGACGGCCGCTCGTGGCACGGACGGCGGGCGTACCCCGTGGACAACCACGCACGGGGGAACCATGAGCACGATCGAAGCCGCCGCCGCGGTGATCACCCTGACCGAGGATCAACTCGACCCACACGTCACCCATGCGCCGACGCGCCGCTGGCTGACGGGCCCCGGACTGCCCGCGGACAGCGGCCTGTTGACGTTCGACGCCCTGCGCAGGGACGGGCTGCGGACGGTCGCCGACTCGACGGGCGACCCCGACCGCCTGATGGCCCGGCTGCGCGAGCAGCTGGTGATAGGCGGGCTCCTGGCCCCCGACGGCCTGGAGTCGGAGTCGGTGCTGCTCGACGGCGCGACCGGCGAGGTCTCGACGGCGTACTTCTTCCACGACCGCCCCGACCTGATGGACAGCCGTCCGCTGGCACCCTCGCTGCGCACGCTGGTGCGGTTCGCCGCGGCGACGGAGGAACTGGCCGAGGTGCGCGGCCAGTTCGCCTCGTACGCCGGCCGCTCCGGACCCAAGGCCGTGGCGGAGGCGACGCGGCAGCTGCTCGCGGTGTTCGAGGAGGGCGCCGGCCCGGAGGGCGAGATGCCGCCGTACTGGCGGATGGCGGCGCTGATCCGCCCGCTCGCCCTGATGGCGGGGCCGGGCACGGAGTCCGGACTCACCCTGGATCTGCCGCCGCGCCTGCTGGACCAGGAGTTCGGCCCCGGCCGGATCGCCCGCTTCGAGGAGGTCGACTTCCCCGCGCCCCTCACCCACGGGCCGACCCGCCGCTTCCTGCGCGAGACGGGCCTGCCCGAGGACGGCTTCCTCTTCCGCCTCGACACGGACGTCCCGCTGCCGACCCTCGTCGAGTACTACACCGACGAGCGCCCGGGCGACTTCCCCACCGATCGCCTCCCGGCCCGCGCGGACCACCTGATACGCCTCGGCCACCTCATCGAGGACAACAGCCTGGTCGTCGACGGCGCCACGGGCGAGGTCCTGAACTGGAGCGAGCCCGAGGCGAGGCTGTACCCCCTCAACACGGACGTCTCGACGCTGGCCTTCACCCTGTGGCTGTTGCACCGGGAGAAGGCGATCGACGCCGCGGCGGACCACGAGCTGACGACTGACGCCTACGACCAGCTGGCGGCGACGATGATCGACGTCCTGCGCAGGATCGACCCGACGGGCTCGGTCGACCGCTCCGGCTGGCACTACTGGACGGAACTGTTCCAGGACGAGGCCGGCGGCGTCCTGTGACCGCCGCCGACGCCTCGCGCGAAGTGGAGGCCGTGGCGGGATTCGAACCCACGTAACTCGCTTTGCAGGCGAGCCCCTGAACCACTCGGGCACACGGCCGTGTGCGGTGACGTGCTTCGACCGTAGGGGCGGGGCGGCGCGGCCTCAAGGAAAGGCCGGGGGCCGCAACGGGACTGCCATACGCCGTTCACGAACGGCCCGGTCCACGACCACGAACGGCCCGGTCCACGACCACGAACGGCCGGGTCTACGACCAAGGACCGAGGTCCCGGGTCTACGACCAAGGACCGAGGTCATCACCGACTCCCGACAGGGGCCACATCCGGTTGTGCCCCTTACGCTGACGTACATGGCTGCCCTGAACCCCCGCGACACCGAGGTCGCAGACGCCCCGCTCGTCACGCCGCGACCCGACGGCGAGGGTGTGCTCGGCCGGTCGTACCGGGCGCTGAGCGTGGGCATCGTCTCGGTCGTGCTGCTGATCGCCTTCGAGGCGACGGCCGTGGGCACGGCGATGCCGGTGGCGGCGCGGGAGCTGGACGGCGTCTCGCTGTACGCGTTCGCCTTCTCGGGGTACTTCACGACGAGCCTGTTCGCGATGGTGCTCGCGGGGCAGTGGTCGGACCGGCGGGGCCCGCTGGGCGCGCTGACCACCGGGATCGGCACCTTCGCCGCGGGGCTGCTGCTGTCCGGGACGGCGGGGGCGATGTGGCTGTTCATCCTCGGCCGGGCGGTGCAGGGGCTCGGCGGCGGGATGGTGATCGTGGCGCTGTACGTGGTGGTCGGGCGGGCCTACCCGGAGCGGCTGCGGCCGGCGATCATGGCGGCGTTCGCGGCGAGCTGGGTGGTGCCGTCGGTGGTCGGGCCGCTGGCGGCGGGCGCGGTGACCGAACAGCTCGGCTGGCGCTGGGTGTTCCTCGGGATACCGGTGCTGGTGCTGCTCCCGCTGGCGCTCGCCCTGCCGCAGATCCGGCTGCGCGCCGCGGGCGGGGTGAAGGACGGGGCCGGGCGGCGGCCGGGTTCGTTCGACCGCCGCCGGATCCGCCTCGCGCTCGGCATCTCCTTCGGCGCGGGTCTGCTCCAGTACGCGGCCCAGGACCTGCGCCCCCTGTCCGTGCTGCCCGGGCTGGCGGGTGTCGCGCTGCTGGTGCCGGCGGTGCTGGGGCTGCTGCCGCGCGGCACCTACCGCGCGGCGCGCGGACTGCCCTCGGTCGTGCTGCTGCGCGGCGTCGCGGCGGGGGCGTTCATCGCCGCGGAGTCCTTCGTGCCCCTGATGCTGGTCACCCAGCGGGGTCTCAGCCCGACGCTGGCCGGTTTCTCGCTGGCGGCGGGCGGGGCGACCTGGGCGCTGGGCTCGTGGCTCCAGGCGCGGCCCCGCCTGGAGCCGTACCGCGAACGCCTGATGACGCTGGGCATGCTGCTGGTCGCGGCCGCCATCACCACCGCCCCGAGCGTGCTGCTCGCTTCCGTCCCCGTGTGGATCGTCGCCGTCGCCTGGGCCTTCGGCTGTCTCGGGATGGGCCTGGTGATCTCCTCCACCAGCGTGCTGCTCCTCCAGCTGTCCGCCCCCGACCAGGCCGGCAGCAACTCCGCCGCCCTCCAGATCTCCGACGGCCTCTCCAACATCCTCCTGCTGGCCGCGGGCGGCGCGGCCTTCGCAGCTCTGGGCGGCGGCGCGGTCACCCACACCGCGACGACGGGCACGGCCTCCCACCCGGCGGCGTTCGCGGCGGTGTTCCTGCCGATGGCGGCGGTGGCGTTGCTGGGAGCCTGGGTCACGACCCGGCTGCGCGAGCGGTGAGCCGCAAAGCGATCGCCCCGTGGTGACCGCACCCCGTAGCCTCACGCCATGCACGAACTCACTCTCCCCTTGACCGCCGAGCTCCGGCAGGCCGTCGAGGACCTCGCGGACGCGAGCGGACGCCGGCCGGAGGACGTCGCGCGGGACGCCGTACGCGCGTACCTGCGGGACGAGGGCGCGAGGGTGCGCGCCTCGGCCGAGCGGCTCGCCGCCGCCCATGCCGATCTGCTGCGCAGGCTCGGGCAATGACGCGCCACCTCACCGTCGCGGACGTGACAGGACTCGCCGAGACCGCCTTCGGCGGGCGGGCGCCCGAGGCCCGGGATCCCGGACTGCTGGCCTCGGCCGTGCACCGGCCGCGGGCCCGGATGTTCGGCACGGCGGCCTACGACGACGTGTACGAGCAGGCGGCCGCGCTGCTGCACGCGCTCGCGACCAACCATCCCCTCGTCGACGGGAACAAGCGCACGGCCTGGCTCGCGGCGGCGACGTTCCTCGCGGTCAACGGGGTGGATCTCGCGGCGTGCGACCAGGACGTGGCGTACGACCTGGTCGTCGACGTGGCGTCGGGAGCCGAGGGGGACGTGGGGCGGATCGCGGGACGGTTGAGGGGGTTGTGACGTCGGTCCCACCCGTGGGGGAGGCGGGGGAGTTCCCTGCTCGACGGGTGGGGGGCGCCGGTAGGGTGGCCCGGTTGTCGTACCCAGCCCGGCCGCTCTACCCCCACGGAGACCGTGACTACCGCCCGCCAGTCGCCCGCCACCACCTTCAACGGAGGGCCCTCCGGGCCCACGCCCATGTCTGCTTCCTCCTCGTCCTCCCATCACCTCTCACCCGCCTTCCCCGGCCGCGCCCCCTGGGGCACGGCCGGCAAGCTGCGTGCCTGGCAGCAGGGCGCGATGGAGAAGTACCTCCAGGAGCAGCCGCGTGACTTCCTGGCGGTCGCCACGCCCGGCGCCGGCAAGACGACCTTCGCGCTGACGCTGGCGTCCTGGCTGCTGCACCACCACGTCGTGCAGCAGGTGACCGTGGTCGCGCCCACCGAGCATCTGAAGAAGCAGTGGGCGGAGGCCGCCGCGCGGATAGGCATCAGGCTGGATCCCGAGTACAGCGCGGGCCCGCTCAGCAAGGAGTACCACGGGGTCGCGGTGACGTACGCGGGCGTGGGCGTGCGCCCCATGCTGCACCGCAACCGCGTCGAGCAGCGCAAGACCCTCGTGATCCTCGACGAGATCCACCACGCCGGCGACTCCAAGTCCTGGGGCGAGGCCTGTCTGGAGGCCTTCGAGCCCGCGACCCGGCGGCTGGCCCTGACGGGTACGCCGTTCCGGTCCGACACCAACCCCATCCCCTTCGTGGCGTACGAGGAAGGGGCCGACGGGATCCGGCGGTCCGCCGCCGACTACACCTACGGATACGGCTCCGCCCTCGCGGACAACGTCGTGCGGCCCGTCATCTTCCTTTCCTACAGCGGCAACATGCGCTGGCGGACCAAGGCCGGCGACGAGATCGAGGCACGGCTCGGCGAGCCGATGACGAAGGACGCGATCAGCCAGGCCTGGCGCACCGCGCTCGACCCGCGGGGCGAGTGGATGCCGTCCGTGCTGCGCGCCGCCGACCAGCGGCTGACCGAGGTGAGGAAGGCGATCCCGGACGCCGGCGCCCTGGTGATCGCCTCCGACCAGGACTCGGCACGGGCGTACGCCAAGCTCATCAGGGACATCACCGGTGACAAGGCCACCCTCGTGCTGTCCGACGACGCCGGCGCGTCCGACCGGATCGACGAGTTCAGCCACAACGACGAGCGGTGGATGGTCGCGGTGCGGATGGTGTCCGAGGGCGTCGACGTGCCGCGGCTGGCGGTGGGGGTGTACGCGACGACCATCTCGACGCCGCTCTTCTTCGCGCAGGCCGTCGGCCGCTTCGTACGGTCGCGGCGGCGCGGCGAGACCGCCTCCGTGTTCCTGCCGACCGTGCCGGACCTGCTCTCCTTCGCGAACGAGATGGAGCGCGAGCGCGACCACGTGCTCGACAAGCCGAAGAAGGACGGCGAGGAGGACCCGTACGCCGAGGAGGACAAGCTCCTCGCGGAGGCGGAGCAGCAGAAGGACGAGGACACCGGCGAGCAGGACATGCTCCCCTTCGAGGCCCTCGAATCCGACGCCGTCTTCGACCGGGTCATGTACAACGGCGCCGAGTTCGGGATGCAGGCCCACCCGGGGAGCGAGGAGGAGCAGGACTACCTCGGTATTCCGGGGCTGCTCGAACCCGACCAGGTGCAACTCCTGCTCCAGAAGCGGCAGGCGCGGCAGATCGCGCACAGCCGCAAGAAGCCGGACGCCGAGGCCGACCTGCTCGAAATGCCCGCCGAGCGGCGGCCGGTGGTCAGCCACAAGGAGCTGATGGAGCTGCGGCGGCAGCTCAACACCATGGTGGGCGCCTACGTCCACCAGAGCGGCAAGCCGCACGGCGTCGTCCACACCGAGCTGCGCCGGGTGTGCGGCGGGCCGGCGAGCGCGGAGGCGACGGCGGGTCAGCTGCGGCAGCGGATCGCCAAGGTGCAGGAGTGGGCCACGCGGATGCGGTGACGACGGCGCCGCATCCGGCAGGGAGCCGGATGCGGCGACGACAGCGCCGTCTCCGGCCGGGAGGCAGCTCCGTGTTCGGCCGAGGACCGATCGGCCAGTGGTTGCTCGCGTCGCTCCCGCGCGCCCCGTCCCGGGCGACGCGCGCCGTACGTATCAGGGCAAACCCGAATACCCCATACCGGTCCCTGACCGGATTCTGGACGGAGACTTCCGCTGAGCGAACCGGCTCGCTAATGTCCCGCTACGCACACGCCCCGTGGCAGCGCCGCCGCGGAGCGCAGCCGTGAAGCGACTGGGCCCGGACCACCGGCCGGGCCGTCAGCCGATCGGCAGCCTCTGTAGCGCGTCGCTGACGGGACTCGGTGACGCATCCGCCGCGAGAGCGCTGCCGACCTCACCACTTAAGGAGTGGGCGTCGTGACCGCGGAGACCTCTCAGACGCTCGACCGGGGACTGCGCGTCCTCAAGTTGCTGGCCGACACGGACCACGGGCTGACCGTCACCGAACTGTCCACCAAGCTGGGCGTGAACCGCACCGTCGTCTACCGCCTCCTCGCCACGCTGGAGCAGCACGCGCTGGTACGCCGCGACCTCGGCGGGCGCGCCCGGGTCGGACTGGGCGTGCTGGGGCTCGGACGGCAGGTGCATCCGCTGGTACGGGAGGCCGCGCTGCCGGCGTTGCGGTCGCTGGCCGAGGACATCGGGGCGACGGCGCATCTGACGCTGGTGGACGGGGCGGAGGCGCTGGCCGTCGCGGTGGTCGAGCCGACCTGGACGGACTATCACGTGGCCTACCGGGCGGGCTTTCGGCACCCCCTGGACCGGGGCGCCGCCGGCAAGGCGATCCTGGCCGCCCGCCAACGCCCGCACAAAGACCCCGGCTACACCCTCACCCAGGGCGAACTGGAGGCAGGCGCCTGCGGAGCCGCCGCTCCCCTGGTCGGCGTGACCGGGGTCGAGGGCAGCGTGGGCGTGGTCATGCTGGCGGACGCGGTCCCGGAACGCGTCGGCGCGAGAGTGGTGGACGCGGCGAGAGAGGTGGCGGAGGCCCTGCGCTGACGCCGGCCCCCGGCCCCGGCTACCGGCCGCCCTACCGGCCGCCCCCTCGAACAGTCCCGCGCGTTAGATTGACCTCGTGCTCTCTCGTCTCACGCGTTCCAAGGCCCTCGCCGTCTGCGCGCTGCCCGTCGCCGGTCTGATCGCCGCCGCCGCGACGGCGCCGCTGCCCTTCGTGGTGGCGCAGCCGGGAATGACGGCGAACGTGCTCGGGGAGGACCAGGGCACGCCGGTGATCACGATCTCCGGGGCGCCGACCCGCGAGACCGACGGGCAGCTGCGGATGACGACCATCGAGGCGACCAGCCCGGACACCCGCGTGTGGCTCGGTGACGTGCTGGACAGCTGGTGGAGCACCGACAAGGCCGTCATGCCCCGTGACGCGGTCTACCCGAGCGGCGACAACGTCAAGGAGATCGAGCAGCACAACGAGGCCCAGATGCGGGAGTCCCAGAACGCGGCGAGCGAGGCCGCGCTCACCTACCTGGGCCTTCAGGACAAGGACATCGAGGTCGACCTGGAACTCGCCGACGTCGGCGGCCCCAGCGCCGGCCTGCTCTTCTCCCTCGGCATCATCGACAAGCTGGAGGGCGACGGCAGCGGCGGCGACCTCACCGGCGGCCGCAACATCGCCGGCACGGGCACCATCGAGGCCGACGGCTCCGTGGGCGCGGTCGGCGGCGTCGCCCTGAAGACCCAGGCCGCCCACCGCGACGGCGCGACCGTCTTCCTCGTCCCGAGCGCCGAGTGCGCCGACGCCAAGTCGGAACTCCCGGGGGGCCTGCGCCTGATCCCGGTCAAGACCCTGAAGGACGCCGTCCAGTCCCTGACCACCTTGGAAAAGGGCACGGGCCGACTCCCGAGCTGCTGACCCGCGCCCCGCCGCGCCGGCGGGTCAGCCCTCTCGTACGAAGCCCTCCTGTACCAGCCAGTCCAGGGCCACCTGGTGGGGGTCCTCGCCGTCGACGTCGACCTTCGCGTTGAGGGTCTGGGCCACCGTGTTGTTCAGTTTCTTCGTGATCGGGTCGAGGATCCCCGCGATCGCCGGCCACTTCTCCAGGGTCTTCGTGTTGATCACGGGGGCGGCGTTGTAGTTGGGGAAGAACTTCTTGTCGTCCTCCATCACCACCAGGTTCATGGACTTGATGCGGCCGTCGGTGGTGAAGACCTCCCCGTAGGTGCAGCCGCCCTTCGCCGTCTGGGTGTAGATGATCCCGGTGTCCATCTGCGTGACCCGGGACGGCGGGATGTCCATGCCGTACGCCTTCTCCATGCCCGGCAGGCCGTCCGCGCGGTTGGCGAACTCGCCCTCCACGCACAGCGTCACGGCCGGGGGGTCGGACTTGGAGAGCGCGGCCACCTCCGAGAGGGTCCGCGTGCCGTACTTCTTGGCGTTGGCCTGGTTCATCGCCAGGGCGTAGGTGTTGTTCAGGGCCGACGGCTCCAGCCAGGTCACCCCGTTCCCGCGGTCCGCCTCGCGCACCGCCTCCCATTGCTGCCGGGGATCGGTGATCGGCTTGCTGTTGCCCAGGTACGTGATCCAGGCCGTGCCCGTGTACTCGTACCCGGCGTCCGCCTCGCCGCTCTTGACCGCCTCGCGCGACCCCACGGACCCCTGGATGCCGGTCCGGTCGAGGACCTCCGCGCCCGCCGCCTCGAAGGCGATCCCCATGATCGCGCCCAGGATCAGCTGCTCGGTGAACTCCTTCGAGGTGACCGTCAGATCGGCGCCCTTCAGCGGCTCGCCCTGCCCGATCGACCCGGGCCGCACGTCGTCGACCATGGGGGAGCCGCTGGTCAGCCCGCAGCCGGAGGCCAGCACCAGTGCCGTGGCGAGATACAGCAGCCGCCTCATCGGCCCACCTCCAGTCCGCGGGGCCGCAGCGTCACTTCGGCGAGTGAGGCCAGCCAGTCCACCAGCAGGGCCAGCGAGACGGTGAGGATGGATCCCAGGATCAGCACGGGCATCCGCTGACTGGTGATACCGGTCGTGATCAGCGTACCCAGCCCCCCTCCACCGCCGAAGGTGGCCAGCGTCGCCGTACCGACGTTCAGCACCAGCGCCGTACGGACGCCCGCCAGGATCAGCGGGACCGCGAGGGGCAGCTCGACGCGGCTCAGCACCCCCGTCGGCGACATGCCGATGCCCCGGGCCGCCTCCAGCAGCATGGGGTCGTTCGCCTTGAGGCCGGCGATGGTGTTCGACAGCACCGGCAGGATGGCGTAGACGATGATGCCGATCAGGGCGGCCCGGCGGCCGATGCCCAGCCAGATCACCAGCAGGGCGAGCAGACCGATCGCCGGGGTCGCCTGGCCCATGTTGGCGAACGTCATGGCCACCGGGGTGACCTTCTGGAAGGTCCTGCGGGTGAGCAGGATGCCCAGCGGGATCGCGATGATCAGCACGAAGAAGGTGGAGATCGCGGTCAGCTGGATGTGCTGCCACAGCGCCTCGGACACCTGGCCCCCGGACAGCGCGTTCTCGGAGATGGTGTCCAGCTCGGCCTGGCGGAACCACAGCCAGGTCGCCAGCAGCAGGGCCACCACGAAGGCCGGCAGGAACGTCAGCTTCTGCCAGGTGATGCGCGGCGCCGTCCGGGCCGGCGGCGGAGGCGGCTCCTGGTCGGCGGGCACCTCGCCCTCGTCCCGGTAGACATGCCCGCGGACGTCGTGCTCGCCGGGCGGACGGTTCTGTTCCGAAGAGGTGGTCACGCCTTGGGCTCCCCTCCGTGACCTTCCTGTTCCGCGTGCGTCTGCCCGGCCCGTGTCCCCTCCAGGTCGTGCTGGTGCTCCAAGGCGTCCAGCCGGTCGGCCTCCAGCAGTTCGTGCACCGAGTTCATCAGCGTCTCCATGTCGACCACGCCGGTGTACTCGCCGCGCCGCCCGGTCACCGCGACCCGGCCGGTGTTGTCCGTGAGGACGGCCTCCAACGCGTCCCGCAGGGTCGCGTCCCGGGTCACCGTGTCGTGGACCAGGGTCCCGGCCCGGGCGAGCGAGCCCTTGGCCCGCATCAGGTCGCCCCGGCGGAGCCACTTGTAGGGGCGGCCCCGCTTGTCGAGCAGCAGGATCTCGTTCGTGCCGCTGGAGCGGAGCCGGTTGAAGATGCTCTGGAGCGGGTCGTCCACGGTGACCGTCGGGTAGTCGGTGATCTCCACGTCCCGGACCCGGGTGAGGTTCAGCCGCTTCAGCGCCGCGCCGGCACCCACGAAGCCGGAGACGAAGTCGTCCGCCGGGTTGGTGAGGATCGCCTCCGGGGTGTCGAACTGCGCGATGTGCGACCGCTCGCGCAGCACCGCGATGCGGTCACCGAGCTTGATCGCCTCGTCGAAGTCGTGGGTGACGAACACGATCGTCTTGTGCAGCTCGCGCTGGAGGCGGATCAGCTCGTCCTGGAGGTGGTCCCGCGTGATCGGGTCCACCGCGCCGAACGGCTCGTCCATCAGCAGCACCGGCGGATCGGCGGCCAGCGCCCGTGCCACGCCCACGCGCTGCTGCTGCCCGCCGGAGAGCTGACGCGGATAGCGGCCGTGGAACTCGGCGGGGTCGAGACCGACGAGATCGAGCATCTCCTCCACCCGGTCACGGATGCGCGTCTTGGACCAGCCGATCATCCGCGGTACCAACGCGATGTTCTGGGCGACCGTCATGTGCGGGAAGAGGCCGGACGACTGGATCGCGTAGCCGACCTTGCGGCGCAGCTTGACCGGATCGATGTGGGTCACGTCCTCACCGTCGATCCGGATGCGCCCGCCCGACGGCTCGATCAACCTGTTGATCATCTTCAGGGTGGTCGACTTGCCGCACCCGGACGGGCCGACGAAGATGACGGTCTCGCCCGCCTTGATCTCCATGCTGACGTTGTCGACGGCGGGTTGTGGATTGCCGGCGTACCGCTTGCTGAGGTTCTCCAGCTCGATGGTCGCCCCGTGGGACTCGGACTCAGGCACGGATCCCCTTAGAAATGGTCAGCCGCCCGATCAGCACGTACGCGGCATCGAACAGCAGGGCCAGGATGATGATGCCGACGGTGCCCGCGAGCACCTGGTTCAGCGCGTTCTTGCTGCCCAGGGAGGCGAGACCGCGGAAGATCAGGTTGCCCAGACCGGGGCCCGAGGCGTAGGCGGCGATGGCCGCGATGCCCATCAGCATCTGGGTGGAGACCCGGATGCCGGTCAGGATCGGCGGCCAGGCGAGGGGCAGCTCGATCCGCATCAGCCGCTTCGCCCGGGACATCCCGATGCCGGTGGCCGCGTCGACCAGGGTGGGATCGACGCCCCGCAGGCCCACGATGGCGTTGCGGACGATCGGCAGCAGTCCGTACAGCGTCAGGGCGATCACGGTGGGCGGCACACCGAGTCCCACCAGGGGGATCAGCAGACCGATCATGGCCAGCGACGGAATGGTGAGGATGGTCGAGGTGGCGAGGGTCGCGAGGTTTCCGGCCCACTCGGAGCGGTAGGTGGCCACGCCGATCAGCACGCCGATCGCGGTCGCCACGACCATGCACTGGAAGACGACGCTGGCGTGCTGGTAGGCGTCGGTGAGGATCTGTTGATGGCGGTTGCCGAGATACTCCCAGAAGTTCACACACCATCACCCCGCTGCTAGGTCATGTCCGACCGTCGCCTTCCCGGTGATCGTCGGTTCACTCATGAAGCGCCGCCTGCTCCACGAGCGGGATGATCCGCAGCGGAACGGGGTTCTCCATCACGATCGCCGTGGCGGCCCGCACGATGCCATCAAAACCGACGACCCGGTCGATCACACGCTGAAGATCGGCGTTGGAGCGGGCCACCAGCCGGCACAGCATGTCCCCGCTGCCGGTCGTCGTGTGCAGCTCCAGCACCTCCGGCACGGTCGCCAAGTGCGCCCGGACGTCGGGCCCTTGCCCCTGCCTGATCTGGAGCGTGGCGAAGGCGGTGACCGGATAGCCGAGGGCCGCCGGGTCCACCTGGGGGCCGAACCCGCGGATGACGCCATTCGACTGAAGCCGGTCCAGCCGGGCCTGCACGGTGCCCCGCGCCACCCCGAGCCGGCGGGACATCTCCAGCACGCCGATCCGCGGCTCCCGTGCGAGCAGCACGATGATCCGCCCGTCCAGCCCGTCGATCGTCATCGCTGCCTCCCTAAGTGGTCATCCTGTACAGAGCGTCCGCCGAATCGGGGAATCCACTGGTCACTTTGCCCAGTGAAGACGCCAACTATTGCGCACCTTGCGTTGTCGGGGAGACGCTGCGGCCATGACGCAGACCACAGACCACACCCCGGACACCGCACGGCAGGCCGACCCCTTCCCGGTCAAGGGAATGGACGCGGTCGTGTTCGCCGTGGGCAACGCCAAGCAGGCCGCGCACTACTACTCCACCGCGTTCGGCATGAAGCTGGTCGCCTACTCCGGACCGGAGAACGGCAGCCGCGAGACCGCCTCGTACGTGCTGGAGAACGGCTCCGCCCGGTTCGTGTTCACCTCGGTGATCAAGCCCTCCACCACCTGGGGCCACTTCCTCACCGAGCACGTGGCGGCGCACGGCGACGGTGTCGTCGACCTCGCGATCGAGGTGCCGGACGCGCGGGCCGCGTTCGCCTACGCCGTGGAGCAGGGCGCCCGCCCGGTCGCCGAGCCGTACGAGCTCAAGGACGAGCACGGCACGGTGGTCCTCGCCGCGATCGCCACGTACGGCGAGACCCGGCACACCCTGGTCGAGCGGACCGGCTACGACGGCCCGTACCTGCCCGGCTACGTCGCCGCCGAGCCGATCGTCGAGCCGCCGGCCCAGCGCACGTTCCAGGCGATCGACCACTGCGTGGGCAACGTCGAGCTCGGCCGGATGAACGAGTGGGTCGGCTTCTACAACAAGGTCATGGGCTTCACGAACATGAAGGAGTTCGTGGGCGACGACATCGCGACCGAGTACAGCGCGCTGATGTCCAAGGTGGTCGCCGACGGCACGCTCAAGGTCAAGTTCCCGATCAACGAGCCCGCCCTCGCCAAGAAGAAGTCCCAGATCGACGAGTACCTGGAGTTCTACGGCGGCGCCGGCGTCCAGCACATCGCGCTGAACACCAACGACATCGTGCAGACGGTCCGCACGATGCGCGCGGCCGGAGTGCGGTTCCTGGACACCCCCGACTCGTACTACGACACGCTGGGGGAGTGGGTCGGTGAGACCCGGGTGCCGATCGACACCCTGCGCGAGCTGAAGATCCTCGCCGACCGCGACGAGGACGGCTATCTGCTGCAGATCTTCACCAAGCCGGTCCAGGACCGTCCGACCGTCTTCTTCGAGATCATCGAGCGGCACGGCTCGATGGGCTTCGGCAAGGGCAACTTCAAGGCCCTGTTCGAGGCCATCGAGCGCGAGCAGGAAAAGCGCGGCAACCTCTGACGGACGCGGGTCAGGCCGCCGGAACCGGCACCTCCGGCGGCTCGCCCAGCGCCTTCAGCTTCTCCCGCGCCAGCGGCGCGAACAGCGGTGAGAAGTACGGGTTGATCCGCAGCGCCTCCTCCAGGTGCCGCCGCGCGGGCCCGGCGAGGCCGAGACTGTTCTCGATCATCCCCCGGTGGTAGGCGTACAGCGCGCTGCGCACGCCGCCCCCGTGCTCCTTGTCGGTCGCCCGCAGCGCGTACTCCAGCGCCTCCTCGTTCTCCCCGGTGCGGTGCAGCGCCCATCCGAGGGCGTCGGCCACGGCGATCCCGGGCTGCTTGCGCCACTCGGCCCGCAGGATCTGCACGGCCTCCTCGGGATCGCCGTGGTCCGCCTCGAAACGGCCCAGCACCAGATCCTCGTCCACCCCGCCGGCGGCGGCGGCGCGGACCTGGTCCTGCAGCAGGTCGTACTGCGGGCGGGCGGCCTGCTCCAGTCCCATCGACTCGTACAGCTCGCCCAGCTCCAGCGCGTACTGCGGCGACGGCCGCTCGGCGAGCGCCAGCCGGTAGGCGCTCAGCGCCTCCGTCGTCCGCCCCAGCGCCGCCAGCGCGCGCGCCTGCCCCGCCTTCGCGGTCCGCCGGTCGGGGTCGACGCGCCCCGCCTCCTCGAAGTGCCGCAGGGCGACCTCCCGCTCCCCGCGCTCCCAGGCGAGCTGCCCGGCCCGCTCCAGCCAGGCCCCCCGCTCGGCCGGCGCCTGGGCGCCCGCCGCCGCGTCGGACAGGGTCGCCACCGCGTCCTCCCGCCAGCCCCGGTCCCAGTACACGGCGGCCGACGTGGCCATGACGACCCTGCCGGAGTTCAGTTTCTGGAGCCGTTCGAGGGTGCTGCGGGCGGCCTTGTAGTCGCCGACGCCGGTGTACGCCTCGATCAGCGGCGGGAGCGCCGTCCAGCGCCGGCCGTCCGCCTTCAGCGCGGCCTCGCCCCAGGTCCGGGCGGCCCGGAAGTCCCGGCGCGCGTTCGCCAGCGCCGTCATGCCCTCCAGCGCCACGGCGTTGCCCGGCCGTACCTTCAGCGAGGTGCGCAGCGCCTTCTCGGCGGCCGGGTAGGAGGCGGTTTCGGCGGTCCGCCGCCCCTGCTCCACGTACGCCGTGCCGAGCACCGCCCACGCGCGCGCGTCGCGGGGATGCGTCCGCAGGTGCCGCTCGCGTTCGCCGATCAGCACGGCCAGATCGCGCAGGGCGGGCGGCACCCCGGCACCGACCGCGGCCAGCGCCAGTTCGGCCGGGCCCGGCTCGGGGGGCGGGACGGGCCGCGGCCGCGGGCGTTCCAGCCACAGCAGCCCGCCCACGGCGAGGGCGCCCACGAGCAGGCCGAGCAGCAGGCCCACGACCAGCCGGGTACGCCGCCGGCCGGTACCCCGGCCCCCGCCGCGCGGGGGACCCGTCCCGGTCTCCGTGCCGGTCCTGACGGCGGTCTTCACACCGGTCTTCATGGCGCACACTGTGCGCCAGTACGACGACCGGGTCCCGGCACGCAGTCGGTGCCGCTGGCGGGGTTCACACCGATGGCCCCGGGTGACACGCTGTGATCATGAGCCGTATCCAAGCCCCTCCCGACGAAGCGCAGGGCAACCTCACGGACCGGCTGCTCGCGGGCCTGCCGGCCGAGGCCGTCCTGACCGACCCCGACATCACCGTCTCCTACGCCAACGACATGGCGAGCTTCTGCCCGGCCGGCACCCCGGCCGTGGTCGTGCTGCCCCGCACCGTCGAGCAGGTCCAGCACGTCATGCGCGTCGCCTCCGAGCTGCGCGTCCCCGTGGTCCCGCAGGGCGCCCGCACCGGCCTGTCCGGCGGGGCCAACGCCACCGAGGGCTGCGTCGTAATGTCGCTCACGAAGATGGACCGGATCCTGGAGATCAGCCCGGTCGACCGCATCGCCGTGGTCGAGCCCGGTGTCGTCAACGCCGCCCTCTCCCGCGCCGTCGGCGAACACGGCCTCTATTACCCGCCGGACCCCTCCAGCTGGGAGATGTGCACCATCGGCGGCAACATCGGCACCGCCTCGGGCGGCCTGTGCTGCGTGAAGTACGGGGTGACCGCCGAGTACGTCCTCGGCTTGGACGTCGTCCTCGCCGACGGCCGTCTGCTGTCCACCGGCCGCCGTACCGCCAAGGGCGTCGCCGGTTACGACCTCACCCGTCTGTTCGTGGGCTCCGAGGGCTCGCTCGGCATCGTCGTGCGGGCCGTCCTCGGCCTGCGGCCCAAGCCGCCGCCGCAGTTGGTGCTGGCCGCCGAGTTCGCCTCGGCGGCGGCCGCCTGCGACGCCGTGTGCGCGATCATGGCCGGCGGGCACGTGCCCTCGCTCCTCGAACTGATGGACCGTACGACGGTCAAGGCCGTCAACGACATGGCGTCCATGGGGCTGCCGGAGACCACCGAGGCGCTGCTGCTCGCGGCCTTCGACACCCCGGACCCGGCCGCCGACCTCGCCGCGCTCGGGGCGCTGTGCGAGGCCGCCGGCGCCACCCAGGTCGTCCCCGCGGACGACCTGGCCGAGTCCGAACTGCTCCTGCAGGCGCGGCGGCTGTCGCTCACCGCGCTGGAGGCCGTCCGGGGCACCACGATGATCGACGACGTGTGCGTGCCCCGCTCCCGGCTCGGCGACCTGATCGAAGGCGTCGAGCGCATCGCCGAGAAGTACCGGCTCACCATCGGGGTGGTCGCCCACGCGGGCGACGGCAACACGCACCCCACCGTGTGCTTCGACGCCCAGGACCCCGACGAGTGCGCCCGCGCGCGTGAGTCCTTCGACGAGATCATGGCCCTCGGCCTGGAGCTCGGCGGCACGATCACCGGCGAACACGGCGTGGGCGTGCTGAAGAAGGAGTGGCTGGCGCGCGAGATCGGCCCCGTCGGGGTGGAGATGCAACGGGCGGTCAAGCAGGTGTTCGACCCGCTGGGGATTCTCAATCCCGGCAAGCTGTTCTGAGGCCGTACCGGCCTCACTGGGCCAGCAGCTGGGCCAGACCGTCGTCGATGCCCAGCTGCTCGCCCTCGCTTCCCGGCGGCACCACGCGCAGGGTGCGCTCCAGCCAGGCCGACACCTGTGCCGCGGGCGCCTCCAGCAGGGCGTCCCCGTCGGGTGAGGTCAGCGCCATCAGCACGGAGCAGCGCCCGCCCGTCTTCGAGGGCCACACCCGCACGTCGCCGTGCCCGCACGGCCGGAACACCCCCTCCACCAGCAGGTCCCGGGCGAACGTCCAGTTGACGGGGTGTTCGGAGTGGATGTGGAAGCAGACGTGCACGGCGTACGGGTCGTCGGTGCGGTAGGCCAGGCGGGCCGGCACCGGGATGCCGCGCTCCGGCGACAGGATGAGCCTCAGCTCCAGTTCGCGCTCCACCACGGTGTGCATGGTGTGCCTCTCCCCTCGTTCGGGGCCCCGGGCGGGCCCGTACCCGACGAGAGCGGGCAGGGGCGCGAGCATTACGCGGGTCGCGCGGAGTTCTTTCCGGGGGTGACGATGAGCCGCCGGGGCCCGTCTCCCCGGCCCTAGCACAACCGTGCTCGAAAGGGGCGGGTCCGGCGGGACGGGCGGTGCGGGCTGCGCAGGTCTGATAGATGTGGAGGCCCCCATAACACCACCGAGCAGATACGGGACGACGGACATGAGCGCCCCAACCCCGGCACCAGGCGACGACCGGCCCCGCGAGGGCTATTACCCGGACCCCTCCATTCCTGGATATGTCCGGTACTGGAACGGAGCCGCCTGGGTGCCGGGCACCAGCCGCCCGGCACCGGCCGACGGCGAGCCGCTCGCCCCGCCCTCCGGCACGCGTTCCGCGCAGCCCGCCGTCGAGGAGACCGGGCCGCACTTCTTCGACGAGGATCCCGGCCCCGGGCGCCCGGACGCCCAGCACGGCAGCCGCCCCGAGCCCGCCTCCGCGTGGGGAGCCGACCGCTCCCGGCAGTCCGGCTTCGGCGGTGACCAGGACCGGCGCGTCTCCTGGCCCGCGGCCCAGGGCGCCGACCCGCGCGTCCCGGCGGACCAGCCCGCACGGCCGGACGGCGGCGCCGCCCGCACCGAGGGCCCGGCCTCGTCCTCCGATCACTCTGCTCCGCCCGCGCAGGGGGGATCGCCGTCGCCCGCGCAGTCCGAACAGCCGCCCTCCGGCAACACGTTCGTCTTCCGCCGTCCGGCCGCCAAGGCGCCGGGTGCGGGCGGTGCGGAGGGTGCCCCCGAGGACCCGGGCACGATGACGTTCCGCGCGCCCACCCCGCGCACGGGGCAGCAGGACGGGGCGCACGGCGGGGGCACCGGAACGCCGGGCACGGCCGCCGCCGGCTCCCCGGCGGCGGGACCGCTCACCGCGCCCGCGTCGGGCCCCGCCGCCCCGGCGGCGCCCGGACAGCAGCAGACGGGCACGCCCGGCGGCCCCGGCTTCGGCGCCGGGAAGGCGGCAGCCGCCCGCGCCACGTCGCAGCAGGCGCCCGCGCCCGCCCAGCAGTCCGCGAGCGTTCCCCACCAGGCGCAGGCGGCCGCCCCGGTCACCTCGGGCTCCGGCGGCGGACAGTCCTCGTGGGCGCAGCAGGTGCACCAGCTGGCCGGCGCCTCCGCCGGCGCCGGCGACGGGCAGCCCGTCGCCCCGTGGAAGCCCCCGGTCGAGGACCCCTTCCAGGCGGCGGCGCGTCGGCAGGCCGAGGCCCGCCCGGCCGGCCTCGGCAAGCGGCTGACTGCCCGTCTGATCGACACCGTGGTCGTCGCGGGCGTCACCGCGGTCGCCGCCGTGCCCCTCGGCACCCAGGCCCTCGACCATGTCCAGAGCAAGATCGACGAGGCCAAGCTGTCCGGCCGGACGGTCACCGTCTGGCTGCTGGACGGCACGACGGCGGCGCAGTTGGGCATCGTCCTCGCCGTGCTGCTCGTCTTCGGCGTCCTCTACGAGGCGCTGCCCACCGCCCGGTGGGGACGCACGCTGGGCAAGAAGCTGCTCGGCCTCGAGGTGCGCGACATCGAGGGCCACGACGCTCCCTCCTTCGGCGCGGCCCTGCGCCGCTGGCTCGTCTACAGCGTTCCCGGCCTGCTCTTCTTCGGTCTGATCGGCGTCCTGTGGTGCCTGTTCGACCGGCCGTGGCGGCAGTGCTGGCACGACAAGGCCGCCCATACGTTCGTCGCGGGCTGACGGCAGGGGCGTGGTCCGGAGCGGCTGCCGGCTGCCGGCGGCCGGTACTCCGGACGGCCCCTCGCCGGATGCGGAGTCCCGGGGTTCGGGTTCGACTCGGGCCATGAGCACCGAACCGCCGCCCGGTTCCGGCGGGCAGCCGCCGGAGGACGACCCGTTCAAGAAGCAGCCCCCGCCCGGTGAGGGGGCCGGTTCGCCGTACGACAGGCCCCCGGGCGGCGGCGAGCAGCCCCCGCCCGACGGCGGCGGTCAGCCGCCGCCCCCCGGCGGTGGCCCGTACGGGGGCGGACCCTACGGAGGCGGCGGTCCGCAGGGCGGTGGGCCCTACGGAGGCGGTCCGTACGGAGGCGGTCCGTACGGCAGTGGCGAGCCCCCCGCCGATCCGCTCGCCGGGATGCCCCCGCTCGCCGACAGCGGCAAGCGCACCCTGGCCCGGATCATCGACATGGTGCTGGTCGGGATCGTGGTCTGGCTGATCACCTGGGGTTTCAACGTGGACGAGTACCAGGTGGACGCCGACCGGGTCGACGTCGGCGACTCCGTGGCGCAGTCCGTCATCGCCGCCGTGCTCTACATCGCGTACGACACGATCATGATCGCCAAGTCCGGGCAGACCCTCGGCAAGAAATGGCTGAACATGCGCGTGGCACATCTGGACAACGGAGCCACGCCTTCCGTCCAGACCTCGCTGCTGCGCGCCTCGGTGCTGTGGATTCCGTTCGCGTTCTGCTGTGCCTGCATCTGGACGGCGATCTGCGGCGGCTGGAGCTTCTTCGACAGGCCCTACAAGCAGGGGCTGCACGACAAGGCGGCCAAGA
This sequence comes from Streptomyces sp. NPDC089424, assembly GCF_044749345.1. NCBI lineage: Bacteria > Bacillati > Actinomycetota > Actinomycetes > Kitasatosporales > Streptomycetaceae > Streptomyces > Streptomyces sp. NPDC089424. The sequence goes on along the minus strand of NZ_JBIVHU010000010.1, from coordinate 305,403 downwards.
CCGTGGTGGTCAGCACCACGTGAGCCGCCCGGACGACGGCGGGCCCGTCACCTGGGAGGTGACGGGCCCGCCGTACCGTGCGCTGCTGGTGACTTCCTCAGTGGGCCGTCGGCTCCCGTACGGGCTCGCGGCGCACCGTCGCCGGCCTCGGCGGCGCCACGTCCGTGGCGGGTCGTGGCGCGGGTATCGGGGTTCGCTTCGGCATGGGCACCGTCATGGCGACCAGCAGCCCGAGCAGGAGTGCCGCGACGGCGATGACCGCGATCCCCGCACCCGAACTCGTCTGTGACAGCAGCAGCATGGCGAGGGTCGAGAAGATCACGGTGCAGGAACCGTAGGCGAGCTGTGCGGCGGTCGGACGAGGCATGGCAATCGTGTCCTCGAAGAATGGGGGTGGACTCCCCCCGTGCCTCACGCTGCGGGGGAGGGTGCGGACAGAATCTCTTCGCGTGCATGCCCGACCGGAACGAACCGTAAGCGTGACCTGACCAACAGTGCCGATGCACAGGGGGCGCACCGAGTCATGTCGGCCACCGGATCGGCCGTCCCGCGCGCCCGGAGAACGTATCCCGACTTGTTCGGTAAGCGAAATGTCATCTCCGCATAGTGCAGTTGTCCTGCTCAAGTCAAGGTCTGTCTTTTCTCCGCAACCTCTAGTCAAATGTCGGCACTTGACTACACGCGTCAATCAGGCGCGCGCGGACGCACCACCTCCATCACCCCCCTTTCCGCGCGCCCCGGACGCTGGGGAGGAACTCAAGTGACCAGTAGATCCTGGACGTTGAGAGCTGCCGCGACCGCGGTCGCGCTCGCCGCGGCCACCGCCACGCTCTCCGGCCTCACCGTGGCCCAGGCGGACTCGGCCGGCCCGGCTGCCAAGGCGCCCGCCGCCGACCGGCATGACCCCGCGTCGCCGGAGAACCACAAGGGCCACGAGCACAACCTCGACGGCCCGCTGAGCAAGACGGTCGAGGCCCAGCGCGAGGAGGCGCTGAAGCAGGTCATATCCGGCCAGGCCTCCGTGAAGGAGCGCGACGGCTCGAAGGTCGTGCAGCTCAAGAGCAAGAAGGGCGACGCCAAGTACGTCGAGCTGGGCCGGGAGAAGACCGACAAGATCTTCACCATCCTGGTCGAGTTCGGCGACCAGACCGACCCCCGCTACGGCGGCACCCCGGGCCCGCTGCACAACAAGATCGCCAAGCCCGACCGCAAGAAGGACAACTCCACGGCCTGGCAGGCCGACTACGACCAGCAGCACTTCGAGGACCTGTACTTCGGTTCCGGCAAGGGCGTCGACTCGGTCAAGACGTACTACGAGAAGCAGTCCTCCGGCCGCTACTCGGTCGAGGGCGAGGTCTCCGACTGGGTGAAGGTCCCCTACAACGAGGCCCGCTACGGCAACAACGCCTGCGGCGACACCAACTGCCCGAGCGTGTGGAACGTCGTCAGCGACGGTCTGAACGCCTGGGTCGCCCAGCAGAAGGCGGCCGGCCGCACCGACGCGCAGATCAAGGCGGACGCCGCGCGCTTCGACGAGTGGGACCGTTACGACTTCGACGGCGACGGCGACTTCAACGAGCCCGACGGCTACATCGACCACTTCCAGGTCGTGCACGCGGGCGAGGACGAGTCCGCGGGCGGCGGCGCCCAGGGCACCGACGCGATCTGGGCCCACCGCTGGTACGCCTTCGGCACCGACGCCGGCGCCACCGGCCCCGAGCAGAACAGGCTCGGCGGCACGCAGATCGGCTCCACCGGCATCTGGGTCGGCGACTACACCGTCCAGCCCGAGAACGGCGGACTCGGCGTCTACGCCCACGAGTACGGCCACGACCTCGGTCTGCCGGACCACTACGACACCGCGGGCGGCGAGAACTCCACCGGCTTCTGGACGCTGATGTCGTCCGGCTCCTGGCTCGGCACCGGCCAGGGCGAGATCGGCAACCTGCCCGGCGACATGACCGCCTGGGACAAGCTGCAGCTGGGCTGGCTGAACTACGACACCGCCAAGGCGGGCGTCAGCTCCTGGCACAAGCTGGGCCTGGCCGAGTACAACACCAAGCACAAGCAGGCCCTCGTCGTCGACCTGCCGAAGAAGGCCGTCACCACCGAGCTGGTCGAGCCGGCCGAGGGGCAGACCCAGTGGTGGAGCGGCAGCGGTGACAACCTCAAGAACACGCTGACGCGTACGGTCGACCTCACCGGCAAGACGTCCGCCGAGCTGGCGTTCGACGGCTGGTACCAGATCGAGGCCAACTACGACTACCTCTACGCCGAGGTCTCGACCGACGGCGGCGCCAACTGGACCGCCCTCGACGGCACGGTGGACGGCCAGCCGGTCCCGCGGGACGGCAGCGACAAGCCCGCCCTGCACGGCACCCTCGACGGGTACAAGAAGTTCGCGTACCCGCTCGACGCCTACGCGGGCAAGAAGATCGGCCTCCGCTTCCGCTACCAGAGCGACGGCGGCGTGGCCCTGAAGGGCTTCACGGCCGACGCGATCACGGTCACCGCGGACGGCGCGCCCCTGTTCACCGACAACGCCGAGACGGCGGACGGCGCTTGGAACGCGAACGGCTTCTCCCGCGTCGGCGCGTCCTTCACCAAGGACTACGCGCAGTACTACATCGCCGAGAACCGGCAGTACGTGTCGTACGACAAGACGCTCAAGACCGGCCCGTACAACTTCGGTTTCACGGAGCGTCCGGACTGGGTGGAGCACTACGCGTACCAGAACGGCCTGTTGATCTGGAAGTGGGACACCTCCCAGGCGGACAACAACACCAGCCAGCACGCGGGTACCGGTCTGGTGCTGCCGATCGACTCCCACCCGACCGCCCTCAAGTGGGCCGACGGCACGCTGATGCGCAACCGCATCCAGGCCTACGACTCGCCGTTCAGCCTCGGCCGCACCGACGGCATGACGCTGCACAAGGCGGACGTGGCGAAGTACATCCCGGGGTCGAAGGGTGTCTCGGTCTTCAACGACCGCACCGGTGACTACTACGACGAGTCGAACCCGACCGCCGGCGTGAAGATCACTGACACCAACACGAAGATCAAGATCCTGGAGGAGGCCGCGAACGGCTCGACGATCGAGCTGGAGGTCGGCCCCGCGGGTAGGTAATCGGTATCTGCCCAGGTCAGAGCGTGATCGGCGGTGACCCCCTGGCGGGTCACCGCCGATCCGTGTTTAGGTGCGTCCTGTGGTTCTCTTATTGACACCGGCTGATACGGGGGTATGACGACATGGCCGCAGGAGGTTTCTGCAAGCTGCCGAACGGCACGGTGGTGGTGGCGCTGAACCTGCCCAGTCCCGCCGCCGACGGATCCGCCGCGGTGCGGGTGCTGGTCCACGCCCAGAACCGGGCGCGCGCCCTGACCAGGCTGCGCAACCTGGGGTTGCGGGCGGTCTACCTGCGCGGCAACGCGGCCCCACCCACCCCGGACGAGATCACGGCGGTCCTGCACCACCCGGACGGCCTGATATGGCGCACGGCCCCCGACGCGACCCTCGGCGGCCCCGACCTCACCCAGGAGCTCTGGCGCCCCATCCGGGCCCTGCTACGCCGCCCCACAGCCCAAATGTGACAGCTCCGCCCGCCGCGCGAGGCACCGCGGGAGCCGGCACGCCGCCGTCAGCCTCGTCCGCCGCGACGCAGCGCGTGATGGGCCGCGGGGGCCCGAGTGGCCTCGTCCGCGGTGCGCCGCACTAGCCGCACACCGCCGGAAATCTCACCGCCCCGTGACGCATCCCGGAGGCCCGCACACCGCCGTGAGCCCCGCCCGCCGCGGGTCCGTCCCGAGCGCCCGCCTGCCGCCGGGGGCCTTGTCCGCCGCGCGCCGCACTTCGGGCCATCCGGGGGGAGCCGCACACCGCCGGAAGGCTTACCCGCCCCGTGGCGCATCCCGGAAGCCCGCACACCGCCGTGAGCCCCGCTCGCCGCCGTCAGCCCTGCTCGCCGCCGTGAGCCCCGCCCGCCGCGGGTCCGTCCCGAGGGCGCCCGCCCGCCGCGCGAGGCACTCCGGGCCGTCCCGGCGGAGACTCACGCCGCCGGAAGCCTTACCCGCCCCGCGAGGCGCCCCGGGAGCCGGCACGCTGCCGGAAGCCTTGTCCTGCGCGTAACGCATCGCGGGAGCGTCGTCCGCCGCGTGGCGCAAGGGGGACCCGGGGGTCAGACGACCGGCTTGCCTGACAGTTCCACGCCTGCCGCGCGGAGCTCCTCCAGGGCCTTCTCCGTGGTCGCCTCCGCGACGCCCGCCGTGAGGTCCAGCAGGACGTGGGTGCGCAAGCCCTCGCGGGCCGCGTCCAGGGCCGTCGCGCGCACGCAGTGGTCGGTCGCGATGCCGACCACGTCCACCTCGTCGATGCCCCGCTCGCGCAGCCACGCGGCCAGCGTGGCACCGTTCTCGTCGACGCCCTGGAAGCCGCTGTACGCCCCCTCGTACGCGCCCTTGTCGAAGACCGCGTCGACCGAGCCCGAGGCGACGGCGGGAGCGAAGTTCGGGTGGAAGCCGACGCCCTCCGTGCCCGCCACGCAGTGCGCGGGCCAGGTGTGCACGTAGTCGGGGTTGTCCGCGAAGTGGCCACCGGGCGCGATGTGATGGTCACGGGTCGCCACCACGTGGCGGTACCCGGCGGGGGCCTGCCCGATCAGCTCGGTGATCGCGGCGGCCACATCGGCACCGCCGGCGACCGCGAGACTTCCCCCCTCGCAGAAATCGTTCTGCACGTCTACGACGATCAAGGCGCGGCGCATGGTCGGTGTCCTTACGGTTATGGGGTCTGGCGACCGTGGTCCCGGCGGTTCGGTACAGGGCGGCGGAGCCTGGTGCCGGGGGTGCGGGCCCGGTCCGGCGGGTGGAGCTGAACCTCCGAGCCTAGAGACTCCGGGCTCACAGCGGGAGGGGGCGCTACGGGGCGCGCACGCTCACGCCCCCCGTCGGTCCGCCGGAACGGACTGACCGTCGGTGGCGTACTCCGTCGGCAGGACCGGCTCTCCCCGGGACAGCTGGGTCGCCGACAGGGGCAGGGCGGCGCGGGCGGCGCTGTGCCGGTCGCGGGCGGCGTCGAGCGGCTCGCGGGCGACCACCTCGCCGCCCTTGACCAGCTCGACCAGCAGCTGCCGGTCGACCAGCCCCGCCGGGACGGCCCCCGTGCCGACGACCTCCGCCTCGGCCACGCCCTGCTCGTCCAGCCGCCGGGCGGCCCACTTGCGGCCCCCGACGGAGGTCTTGCCACCGGTCGACTTCTTCGCCACCGCCACCAGCGGCGCCTTCGGCTCCTCGGACTCGGCGCGGGCGACCAGCTTGTAGACCATCGACGCGGTCGGGTGCCCGGAACCGGTGACCAGCTGGGTGCCGACGCCGTACGCGTCCACGGGCGCCGCGGCGAGCGAGGCGATGGCGTACTCGTCGAGGTCCGAGGTCACGATGATCCTCGTGCCCGTGGCGCCGAGCGCGTCCAGCTGCTGGCGCACCCGGTGCGCGACCAGCAGCAGGTCGCCCGAGTCGATCCGCACGGCCCCGAGCTCTGGCCCGGCGACCTCCACGGCCGTCCGCACGGCCTCCGCGACGTCGTACGTGTCCACGAGCAGGGTCGTGCCCCGTCCCATGGACTCGACCTGGGCCCGGAAGGCGTCCCGCTCGCGGTCGTGGAGCAGGGTGAAGGCGTGGGCGGAGGTGCCGACCGTCGGGATCCCGTAGCGGAAGCCGGCGGCCAGGTCGGACGTGGAGGCGAAGCCGCCGACGTACGCGGCGCGCGCGGCGGCGACCGCGGCGAGCTCGTGGGTGCGCCGCGCACCCATCTCGATCAGCGGGCGGCCCCCGGCGGCCGAGGACATCCGGGAGGCCGCGGCCGCGATGGCCGAGTCGTGGTTGAGGATGGAGAGGATCACCGTCTCCAGCAGCACGCACTCGGCGAAGCTGCCCTCGACGCGCATGATCGGCGAGCCCGGGAAGTAGACCTCGCCCTCGGGATAGCCCCAGATGTCGCCGGAGAAGCGGTAGCCGGCGAGCCAGTCGAGGGTCTCCTCGCCGACGATCCCGCCCTCCCGCAGGAAGCGCAGGACGTCCGCGTCGAAGCGGAAGTTCTCGACGGCGTCCAGGACGCGGCCGGTCCCGGCCACCACGCCGTAGCGGCGCCCCTCCGGCAGCCGCCGGGTGAAGACCTCGAAGACGCTGCGCCGTCCGGCGGTGCCGGCCTTCAGCGCGGCCTGGAGCATCGTCAGCTCGTACTGGTCCGTGAAGAGGGCGGTCGAGGGGACGTCCACCGGCAGCCCAAGGTCCGCTGTGTTCATGGCAAGGATGCTACACCCCATTTCGTCAGTGTGACGATTTGTGGGGCCCATGGCAGCATGGGTCTTGTGACGTCAGCCGCTCCCATCGAGATCGAACGCACCGAGTCGGCGGAGGAGGTCTCTGCCGTACCAGAGCCGGACGTCCCCTGGGTAACGATCGTGCACAACGACCCGGTCAACCTCATGAGCTATGTGACGTACGTCTTCCAGTCCTACTTCGGCTACTCCAAGGACAAGGCCACCAAGCTCATGCTCGACGTCCACCACAAGGGCCGGGCGGTCGTCTCCAGCGGCAGTCGCGAGGAGATGGAACGCGACGTGCAGGCCATGCACGGCTACGGTCTGTGGGCCACCCTCCAGCAGGACCGGAAGTAGCGATCGCCGCCATGCCAGGAACCTTCGAACCGCTCCCCGGCGGCGGCGCGGCCGTCGCCCTCGACGACGTCGAGATCTCCATCATCCGGTCGCTGGCCGTCCAGCTGCTGGAGCTCATCGGCCCCGGCCCCGGCGAGGACGCCTCCGCCGACCCGCTGGCCGAGCTGTTCGCCGAGGGACCGAGCGAACCGCCCTCCGACCCGGTGCTCCGCCGTCTGTTCCCGGACGCCTACAGCGACCCCGAGCAGCCGCAGGAGGACGAGGAGCAGCGGGCGCACTCCGCCGAGTTCCGCCGCTACACCGAGAACGACCTGCGGGCCGGCAAGCGGGAGAACGCCCTCGCGGTGATCCGCTCGCTGGACGAGCTGGCCTCCCCGGGGGACGGCGGGGCGGTGCTGCAGCTGACCCCGGAGCGGTCCCAGCAGTGGCTGGGCGCCCTGAACGATCTGCGTCTCGCCATCGGTTCCCGGCTGGAGATCTCCGACGAGGACGACACCGATCTCCTCTACGGACTGCCGGACGAGGACCCGCGCAAGCCCATGGTGATGGCCTATTTGTGGCTCGGAGGGCTTCAGGAGACATTGATCTCCACCCTTTTGCCCTGATTGTGAAGGCGTTGTGTTCGCTCAGCGGACGCTCAATTCCGGATAACGATCCTGTCACCGCTGTGGCCGCTTTTGGGCTTATTGGTGTTCGTTTGTCCGGTTCTTCCTGTGTCGTGCGCCACATACCCCTCGGGCGATCAGTGTTGCGGCCGTGATAAATCTTCACGACCGCCCGGCGAACACCACCCTTATGTCGCGCCGGGTGCGCCACCGAGCCGGCGACCGTCGGCCAGGCACGAGCGGCCTTGGGAGGGCTGCTCAGCTCCATCAATCCGGGGGGATCGAAACCCGATCCGAGGCCGACGAGAGGTCCGGATCGGCATGGAGAAAGGCGCACTACACATGGCCTCTGAGAAGGTCACGGACGCTCCTGAAGAGGGGTACGAGCGCGGGCTCGGCAGCCGTCAGGTCCAGATGATCGCGATCGGCGGCGCCATCGGCGTCGGCCTGTTCCTGGGTGCCGGGGCGAACATCGCCAAGGCCGGCCCCAGCCTGATCCTGATGTACGCCCTGGCCGGCGTGATCATCTTCTTCATCATGCGGGCGCTCGGCGAGCTCCTGCTGTACCGCCCCGTGTCGGGTTCCTTCGCGGAGTACTCCCGCGAGTTCCTCGGCCCGTTCTTCGGTTACTTCACCGGCTGGACGTACTGGCTGATGTGGGTCGTCACCGGCATGGCGGAACTCACCGCCGCCGCGATCTACGTCAACTACTGGTTCCCGTCGATCCCGCAATGGGTGACGGCACTGGTCTTCCTGGTGATCCTGTTCGGGGTCAACCTGATCTCCGTGAAGCTCTTCGGAGAGCTGGAGTTCTGGTTCTCGATGGTCAAGGTCACGGCCCTGATCGGCATGATCGTGATCGGCCTCGGTGTGCTGACCTTCGGCTTCAGCAGCGCCGGTGACACGGCCGCCGTCTCCAACCTCTGGGCCTTCGACGGCTTCTTCCCCAAGGGCATCGGATCCTCCCTGATGACCCTTCAGGGCGTCATGTTCGCCTACCTCGCGGTCGAGCTGGTCGGTGTCACGGCCGGCGAGTCCGAGAACCCCGAGAAGACCCTCCCCAAGGCGATCAACACCCTGCCCTGGCGCATCGCCCTGTTCTACGTCGGTGCCCTCACCGTCATCCTCTGCGTCGTGAAGTGGACCGAGTTCGCGCCAGGCGTCAGCCCGTTCGTCGAGGCCTTCGCGCAGATCGGCATCCCGGCGGGCGCGGCCATCGTCAACTTCGTGGTGCTCACCGCGGCGCTGTCGTCCTGCAACTCCGGCATGTACTCCACGGGCCGCATGCTGCGGAACCTGGCGGAGAGCGGCGAGGCCCCACGGGTCTTCACCAAGCTGTCGTCGACCAAGACGCCCGCCCTGGGCATCTTCGTCTCGGTGGCCTTCATGGGCATCGGCGTGGTCCTGAACTACGTCGTCCCGGAGAAGGCCTTCGGCTACGTCACCTCCATCGCCACCGCCGCAGGCATCTGGACCTGGCTGATGATCCTGATCAGCCACGTCCTGTACCGCCGCGCGGTCGACGCGGGCCGGCTGCCCGCCTCGTCCTTCCCGGCCCCGGGCGGCGCGAAGTGCTCGTACGTCGCCATCGCGTTCCTGCTGTTCGTGACCGGCATCATCGCCTACGACGCCGACGCCCGCGTCTGCCTCTACGTGATGGCCGGCTGGGCCGCGGCCCTGGGGGTCGGCTGGATGGTCCTCAAGGCGCGCAACCCGCAGATCGCCGAGCGCGGCACCTCGGAGCTCGAGAAGGTCGGCTGACCAACGCGAGGACGTCCGGCGGCAGCGAGCGCTCGTGGTGCTCTCTGCCGCCGCCGCTCCGGACGTCCGGCATGTGGGCCGTCCCGTACCACCCCTCGGTACGGGACGGCCTTCTGCTTATCCTGACGGGCATGCTGACCATCACCCAGGACCTGTACGACCGGATCGTCGCCCACGCGCGTGAGGACCACCCCGACGAGGCGTGCGGCGTGGTCGCGGGCCCGGCGGGCGAGGGCCGCCCCGAGCGCTTCGTGCCGATGCTGAACGCCGCCCGCTCGCCCACGTTCTACGAGTTCGACTCCGGCGATCTCCTCAAGCTCTACCGCGAGATGGACGACCGCGACGAGGACCCGGTGATCATCTACCACTCGCACACGGCGACCGAGGCCTACCCGTCCCGCACGGACATCTCGTACGCCAACGAGCCCGGCGCCCACTACGTCCTCGTCTCCACCGCGGACACCGACGGTCTCGGCGACTTCCAGTTCCGCTCCTTCCGGATCGTCGAGGGCGAGGTCACGGAGGAGGAGGTCAGGGTCGTGGAATCCTACTGATCCCGGGATTCGGTCAGAATTCATCCACCATCCGAGATCACATTCCAGGACCCGGACCAGGAATCGATACGATGAGCCCATGGTTTTCCTCGACGTGAGCGACAAGACGCCGGGCGCCCTGCTCGTGGCGCGGCTGCACGTCGACCTGTGCAGGCTCGCCAGCGCCATCTGTTGACGCCGACGCCTGCCGCCGTACGGCCGTGAGCCGCGGCGCGACGTACGCACGACCTGCAGTCACCGCGCTGCCGCGCGCCCACCGAACCTGACTTCTCCCGACAGGAGCCCTGAGCCATGGCCATCGAGGTCCGCATCCCCACCATCCTCCGCCAGTACACCGACGGCCAGAAGGCCGTCGAAGGCGCCGGGGCCACCCTCGCCGACCTGTTCGCCGACCTCGACACCCGGCACGCGGGCATCCAGGCCCGCATCGTGGACGGCGACCAGCTGCGCCGCTTCGTCAACGTCTATCTGAACGACGAGGACGTCCGCTTCCTCGACGGCATCAACACCAAGCTGACCGACGGCGACAACGTCACGATCCTGCCGGCCGTGGCCGGCGGCATGGCCTGAGGCTCCGGGCCCGATGCGTTACGACTCCCCGCTGGCCGCGGTGGGCAACACCCCGTTGGTGCGCCTGCCGCGGCTCTCGCCGTCCGCCGAGGTCCGGATCTGGGCCAAGCTGGAGGACCGCAACCCGACCGGCTCGATCAAGGACCGCCCGGCCCTGCACATGATCGAGCAGGCCGAGAAGGACGGCCGGCTCACCCCGGGCTGCACCATCCTGGAGCCCACCTCCGGCAACACCGGCATCTCCCTCGCCATGGCGGCCAAGCTCAAGGGCTACCGCATGGTGTGCGTGATGCCCGAGAACACCTCGCAGGAGCGCCGGGACCTGCTCGGCATGTGGGGCGCGGAGATCATCTCCTCCCCGGCGGCGGGCGGCTCCAACACCGCCGTGCGCGTCGCCAAGGAACTCTCCGCCGAGCACCCCGACTGGGTGATGCTCTACCAGTACGGCAACCCGGACAACGCCGGCGCGCACTACGCCACCACCGGCCCGGAGATCCTCGCCGACCTGCCCTCCATCACCCACTTCGTCGCGGGCCTCGGCACCACGGGCACCCTGATGGGCGTCGGCCGCTTCCTGCGCGAGCAGCGCCCCGACATCAAGATCGTCGCCGCCGAGCCGCGCTACGACGACCTGGTGTACGGCCTGCGCAACCTCGACGAGGGCTTCGTACCGGAGCTGTACGACGCCTCCGTGCTGACCACCCGCTTCTCGGTCGGCTCCGCCGACGCGGTCACCCGCACGCGTGAACTGCTCCAGCAGGAGGGCATCTTCGCGGGCGTCTCCACCGGCGCGGCCCTGCACGCGGCGATCGGTGTCGGCACCAAGGCGCTCAAGGCCGGCGAGAGCGCGGACATCGTGTTCGTCGTGGCCGACGGCGGCTGGAAGTACCTCTCCACGGGCGTCTACACGGCGGCCACCACGGAGGAAGCGATCGAGACCCTTCGGGGACAGCTCTGGGCCTGACCCCCGCCCTACGAAGGCACGGGTCGCGGAGCCTGCCCTAGGTCGCCAGGTGGCGGACCTGGTCCCACAGGGCCGGGTCCACCACCCCGACCCGGCGCCGGAACTCCCACAGCGCGACCTCGCGCAGCTCGTCCGTCTCCAGGAAGCTCGCCCGGCCCTGGGTGTCCCCGACCGAACCCGGCGGCAGCGGGATCACCCCGGCCCGTTCGTCGTGGTACCTGCTGGTGATCTTCGCGACCGTGGCGCGGCGCCCGTGCACCGCCAGCACCAGGCACGGCCGGTCCTTGGCGCCGGGCCCGTCCTCGTAGGGCACGTTGGCCCACCAGATCTCCGCCGCCCGCGGCCGGGCCGCCGGCCCTTCCGGGTGCCCGGGTGGCCGCGTCCGCCGGCCCGCGGGACGCCGCCCCCAGCCGTCCACGAGCGCGGCGACCAGCGCGAGCAGCACCACCGCTGCGAGTGCCAACCACCAGGACGTGTCCATACGATGACGTTACCGGCGTACGCACCCGCACGCGCGCCCTTCCCCCGCGCCGCCCGCCCCACCGCGGCCCGCACGACGTGGGAGCGGCGCCCGTCAGGTCCAGCCGAACCGGTGACAGCACAGGTGAGTTCCCCCACAACGGCCCCTGGCGGAGGAGCGACCGGACCTTTCGCGCCTTACGCTCGACGGACCGCACGACCCCCCGATTCTCCCCATCCGCCCGCGGAGGTTTCTGCTTCATGAAGCTCACCGTCGTCGGCTGCTCCGGGTCGTTCCCGTCCGCGGAATCGGCCTGTTCGAGCTACCTCGTCGAGGCCGACGGCTTCCGGCTGCTTCTCGACATGGGCAATGGCGCCCTGGGCGAGTTGCAGCGCCACTGCGGTCTCTACGACCTCGACGCGATCTTCCTCAGCCATCTGCACGCCGACCACTGCATCGACATGCTCGGCTACTTCGTGGCGCGCTACTACCGCCACGACGGCGGCCGCTGCGACCCGCTCCCGGTCTACGGACCCGAGGGCACCGAGCACCGTCTGACCACCGCCTACGCCGACACCCCGTCGGCCTCCTCGATGAGCGAGGTCTTCGACTTCCACACCGTCAAGCCGTCCACGTTCGACATCGGCCCCTTCACGGTGCACACCGAGCGGGTGGCCCACCCGGTGGAGGCGTACGGCATCCGGGTCGAGCACGCCGGACGGACGCTGACGTACTCCGGCGACACCGGTGTCAGCGGCGCCCTGGACGAACTGGCCCGGGACACCGACCTCTTCCTGTGCGAGGCCGCCTTCACGCACGGCAAGGAGCACATCCCCGACCTGCACCTCAACGGCCGCGAGGCGGGCCAGACGGCCACCCGGGCGGGCGCCCGCCGGCTGCTCCTCACCCACATCCCCCCGTGGACCGACCCGCAGGTCAACCTCGCCGACGCCCGCGCGGTCTACGACGGTCCGGTGGAACTGGCGCTGCCCAGGAAGTCGTACGACATCTGACCGTACGCAGGACGCCGCGCCGGGCATCCGGCGCCCCGACAACACGACGAAGGCCCCCGGACGCCGTCCGGGGGCCTTCGTGCGGTCGGGACCGGCCGGGGCTACTTCGCCTCGGCCTTCTGCAGCTCCGCCAGTTCCTCGTCGGACTCGCGGCCCGGCGTCGGGAGGTTGAACTTGGTGATCGCGAAGCGGAAGACCACGTAGTAGACGGCCGCGAAGCAGAGGCCGACCAGGGCCAGGCCCCACGGGTTGGTCGCGATGCCCAGGTTCAGGAAGAAGTCGACCGCGCCGGCCGAGAAGCCGAAGCCGTCCTTCATGCCCAGCGCCCAGGTCAGCGCCATGGAGACACCGGTCAGCACCGCGTGCAGGGCGTAGAGCACCGGCGCGATGAACATGAAGGTGAACTCGATCGGCTCGGTGACACCGGTGACGAACGAGGTCAGCGCGAGGGAGAACATCATGCCGCCGACGACCTTGCGGCGCTCCGGACGGGCGCAGTGCACGATCGCGAGGCAGGCGGCGGGCAGGGCGAACATCATGATCGGGAAGAAGCCGGTCATGAACTGGCCCGCGGTCGGGTCACCGGCCAGGAAGCGGGCGATGTCGCCGCTCTTGCCCTCGTACTCGCCCGCCTGGAACCACGGGAAGGAGTTCAGCAGGTGGTGCATGCCGATCGGGATCAGCGCGCGGTTGGCGACACCGAAGATGCCCGCGCCCACGGCGCCGGAGCCGACCAGCCACTCACCGAAGTTGTGCAGACCCGTGCCGAGCACCGGCCAGATGTAGCCGAAGACGATGCCGATGAGCAGACCCGCGAAGGCCGACAGGATCGGGACCAGGCGGCGACCGCCGAAGAAGCCCGCCCAGTCGGGCAGCTTGGTGCGGTAGAAGCGCTGGTAGAGCAGCGCGACGACGATGCCCATGACCACGCCGCCGAGGACCTTGGCGTCCACCGCCTGCTCGACCATGACGATCTTGCCGTCGACTATGGCTTCCTTCTTGGGCAGGCTGCCGTCGGTGAACGTGCCCAGCACGTTCTTGAAGACGAGGTAGCCGACGACGGCCGCGAGCGCGGTCGAGCCGTCCGACTTCTTCGCGAAGCCGATCGCGATGCCCACCGCGAAGAGCAGCGCCATGTTGTCGAGAATGGCGTTGCCGCCGGCCGTCATGAAGCCCGCGATCTTCGTGAGGAAGGCGGGGTACTCCGGGTCGCCGAGCATGTCGGCGTTGCCGAAGCGGACCAGCAGCGCGGCGGCGGGCAGCACGGCGACCGGCAGCATCAGGCTGCGGCCGATACGCTGCAGAACAGCCATCGTGCCGGAGCCCTTCTTCTTCTCGGCCGCGGGAGCGGCGCTGGCCGTGGACACAACTTCCTCCAGTGGGCATGGCGCCGCCCAGCAACGGACAAGGGAAGGGGGACGGCGGCGTCCAGGTGGTCTACACCATCAGTGGTGTAGACCTGTTGTAGCACGATGAAGGCCGCATAAGGAACCCGCGATTCTTGCTACCGAGCCGCTACCCGCAGTGGCCGCTTCTCAGGACTTCGTGACGTCCTCGACCTCGTCCTCCGGCTCCCGTCCCGGCGTCTTCAGATCGAACCTGGTGATCGCGAACCGGAAGATCGCGTAGTAGAGGACCGCGAAGGCCAGCCCGATCGGCACCAGCAGCCACGGCTTCGTCGCCAGGTTCCAGTTGATGACGTAGTCGATCAGTCCCGCCGAGAAGCTGAAGCCGTCCTTCGCGCCCAGCCCCCACGACACCGCCATCGACACACCGGTCAGCAGGGCGTGGACTACGTAGAGAGCGGGGGCGACGAAGAGGAACGAGTACTCCAGGGGCTCGGTGATGCCGGTGACGAACGACGTCAGGGCCACCGACAGCATCAGCCCGCCCACCTCCTTACGACGGTCCGGCCTGGCGCAGTGCGTCATCGCGAGTGCCGCGGCGGGCAGCGCGAACATCATGATCGGGAAGAAGCCCGTGGTGAACTGGCCCGCGTCCGGGTCGCCCGCCAGGAACATGTTGATGTCGCCGTGCACCACCGTGCCGTCGGGCTCGACATACGTGCCGAACTGGAACCAGATGGGCACGTTCAGGAACTGGTGCAGGCCGACCACCAGCAGCGCCCGGTTCGCGATCCCGAACACCCCCGCGCCCCACGCGCCCAGATCGCTCATCCAGTCGCTGAAGCTCTCCAGCGCCGCGCCGATCGGCGGCCAGACCCACAGGCACAGCGCCGCGAACCCGATCGCGACGAACGCCATGATGATCGGCACCAGCCGCCGGCCGTTGAAGAAGCCGAGCCAGTCCACCAGCTTCGTACGGTGATAGCGCTGCCAGAAGAACGCGGACAGCAGCCCCATGACGATCCCGCCGAACACCCCCGGGTTCTGGTACGTGAAGACCGACACCGTCCCGTCGTTCGCCTGACAGCCCGCGACGATCACCCGCGCCCCGGCCGGGCACTCCTGCGGGAACTGGCGCAGCACCGAGAAGTAGACGAGGAACCCCGCCACCGCCGCGAGCGCCGTCGAACCGTCCGACTTCTTCGCCATGCCGATCGCGACACCCACACAGAAGAGAAGGGGGAGCCCGAGCGCGCTGTCCAGCAGCGCCCCGCCCGCGCCCGCCATCACCTTGGAGACGTCGGTCCAGCCCAGCCCCTCGTCGCCGAACAGGTCCGGCTGTCCCAGCCGGTTGAGGATGCCGGCGGCCGGGAGGACGGCGATGGGAAGCTGGAGGCTGCGCCCCATCTTCTGCATGCCCTGGAAGAGGGCGCTCCAGCGGCTGCGAGAGGGGCGTGCGACGCTGTCGGCACTCATCGGACTCCTCCCGGAGGGACCGGGTTTGGCGAGCGTCCGCCAGGTGGTGTAGACCAGTCGGCGGAAGGTTCCGCTGTCGTGACGCCATCATTCGGTACGCAGGTCATGACCGCTCGCGAAGCTGGGCCAACTGTGGGTTACTGCGAAAAAGCGCATCGGACCAGGTCGGATCAGGGAGAAGGACATGGCCAGCAAGGCTGAGAAGATCGTTGCCGGGCTCGGCGGCATCGACAACATCGAAGAGGTCGAAGGCTGCATCACGCGGCTGCGGGTGGAGGTGTCCGACCCCGCGCTGGTCGACGACGCCGCCCTCAAGGGCGCCGGCGCCCACGGCGTCGTGAAGATGGGCACCGCCATCCAGGTCGTCATCGGCACCGACGCCGACCCCCTCGCCGCGGACATCGAAGACATGATGTGACCCTGGCCGGCTCCGGAAGGGGCCCTTCCCATACCGGGAAGGGCCCCTTCCGCATGCGGGTCCGAGCAGCGGTGACGGGGGGCTAGGCTCGACCCATGTCTCGCATCGACGGCCGCACCCCCGAACAGCTCCGCCCGGTCACCATCGAACGTGGCTGGAGCAAGCACGCCGAGGGCTCCGTCCTCGTCTCCTTCGGCGACACCAAGGTCTTCTGCACCGCCTCCGTGACGGAGGGCGTGCCGCGCTGGCGCAAGGGCAGCGGAGAGGGCTGGGTCACCGCGGAATACGCGATGCTGCCCCGCTCCACCAACACCCGGGGCGACCGCGAGTCGGTCAAGGGCAGGATCGGCGGCCGTACGCACGAGATCTCCCGCCTCATCGGCCGCTCCCTGCGCGCGGTCATCGACTACAAGGCGCTCGGCGAGAACACCATCGTCCTCGACTGCGACGTCCTCCAGGCCGACGGCGGCACCCGCACCGCCGCCATCACCGGCGCGTACGTCGCCCTGGCCGACGCCGTCACCTGGGCCCAGGGCAAGAAGCTGATCCGGGCCGGCCGCCAGCCCCTGACCGGCACCGTCAGCGCGGTGTCCGTCGGCATCGTCGGCGGCGTCCCGCTGCTCGACCTCTGTTACGAGGAGGACGTGCGCGCCGAGACCGACATGAACGTCGTCTGCACCGGCGACGGACGCTTCGTCGAGGTCCAGGGCACCGCCGAGGCCGAGCCGTTCGCCCGCGAGGAGCTCAACGCGCTCCTCGACCTCGCGGTGGCCGGCTGCACCGAACTCTCCGCCCTGCAGCGGGCCGCGCTGACGACGACCACCGAAAAGTAGGACACCGCCCACGGGGGTCGGGGCGGGGTCCGCCGCCCACGCGGGTCGGGACAGGGTTTCGCCGCGCCGCGGGTCGCGGGAGGCTCCCGCCGCCGGGTGGGCCGGGCTCCGTCCCCGCCGGTCGGGGGAGGAGCCGCCTGCGCGGCGCGCGGAATGCTCTGCCCGCGCGGCGCCAGGAAGGTAAAGGGCGCACAAAAAGCTGTGGTCGGTGCGGGCAACCGTCCCGCGCGCGGCCGCGTCTCATGAGGTACGGGCGCACGGCTCATCCCTGTGCGCCCGGCCAGCAGCCGGGCCCGTGGGGCCCGATCCGAGGGAGGGACCGTTTCCATGGCCGAGAGCCGCCGCCGACGCCGTACCGCAGCCGTCGCCGCCACCTTGGCGGCCGTCGTGCTGACCGCCGGGCTCACCACCGGCTGCGACGCCGTGAGCAAGGCACTCGACTGCGTCCAGACCGCCGACGCCATCGCCGACAGCGTCACGGATCTCCAGCAGGCCGTCGAGAGCGCCGCCAACGACCCGACACAGCTCGCGGAGTCCCTCGACTCCATCGAGCAGAACCTCGGCGAGATCGGCGACAAGACCGACAACGCCGACGTCAACAAGGCGGTCGACGACCTCCAGCAGGCCGTCGACAACGTCCGCACCTCCGTGGAGAACGGCGACGAGACCCCCGACATCAGCCCGATCACGGACGCGGCCGGCGAGCTGACCAAGGTCTGCACCCCGTAACCCGCGCGCGGGCGAGCCGGGACACCGGGGCCTGGATACTGAGGGCATGACCCGCTTGATCCTCGCCACCCGCAACCCCGGAAAGATCACCGAGCTGAAGGCGATCCTCGCCGACGCAGGTCTGCCGCACGACCTCGTCGGCGCGGACGCCTACCCCGACATCCCCGACGTCCGGGAAACGGGCGTGACCTTCGCCGAGAACGCCCTGCTCAAGGCGCACGCCCTCGCCCAGGCCACCGGCCTGCCCGCGGTCGCCGACGACTCGGGCCTGTGCGTCGACGTCCTCGGCGGCGCGCCGGGCATCTTCTCGGCCCGCTGGTCCGGCCGGCACGGCGACGACCGCGCCAACCTCGAACTCCTGCTGGCCCAGCTGTCCGACATCGCCGAGGAGCACCGCGGCGCCCACTTCGCCTGCGCGGCGGCGCTCGCCCTGCCGGACGGCACGGAACGCGTGGTCGAGGGCCGGCTGACGGGCGTACTGCGCCACGAGCCGATCGGCACCCACGGCTTCGGCTACGACCCGATCCTCCAGCCCGAGGGCGAGACCCGCACCTGCGCGGAACTGAGCCCCGACGAGAAGAACGCCATCAGCCACCGAGGCAAGGCCTTCCGCGCACTGGTCCCAGCGGTACGGGAACTACTCGGCTGACCACGCAGCAGGGGGCCGCCCGACAGGGCAGCCCCCTTTGTGTGCGGCGGAAGGGATTCGAACCCTCAAGCCCTGTCAGGGGCCACAGATCCTAAGTCTGCTGCGTCGCCGTTGCGCCACCGCCGCTAGCCATGTGTCATCGTAGCGGGACCCTTCGCCCGTCCTTTGCCTCCCCTGCACCAGGTGCTCGTGATGGCGTGGCAGTTGGGACACAGCAAGCGCAGGTTCTCCCGTCGGTTGTCCCGCCAGTCCCCGTTGATGTGATCGACTTCCAGAGTCATGGGTCGCCCGCACCACTCGGGTCCCACTCCGCACCTGGAGCACCTCTCCGGTATCCCCACCTCACACAGCGCACGGCGCAGGCGGGAACTCTGAACCCGGTGCTCGCCCTTGTGACGTACCAGGACCTCTTCGGGGCGCCGACTGTTGGGGGCCCGCCTTCCTTGCTGGTGTGCCTGCCCCAGGAAGTGGGCGGTCAGGATGCGCTCCTCCTCGATCCATGTCCTCAGACCGGCGCGTTGCCTGCTGTTGTCCGGACGCCCCAGACGTCGCAGCACCTCCGCCATGGAGACCGCCCCGGCCACTGCCGTACGCAATTCGATCGGGGTGGGCCGCCTGGGTCTGCCGACGGGCCGGAAATGCGAGACGTCGATGCCGAAGTGGGCGAACCGCCCCATCAGATAGCGCCGGAGATTTCCGTAGGGACGGGTGTCGAGGAAGGTGATGACCTCGTCGATGTCGGAGCATTGCGCCGCGGCTTCCGCGAGCCTCTCCCGGGAGTACCGAAGGGCGCTGCTCACAAGACACCACCGCGGATGCGTCCCTTGCCACGGCCCCGGTAGCCGTCCGTCGTCGCATGGCAGTTGGGGCACAGCAGCCGGAGGTTGCCGAGTTCGTTGTTACGCCAGTCGCCGTCGACATGATCGACCTCCAGCGCGAGCGGCTCGCCCAGCCACGTGGGCCCCCCTCCGCACAGAGCGCACCGTTCCTCGACACCCATGGCGGACATTGCCCTTTTGAGCCTGCTGCTCGGGATGCGGCGGGCCGTACCTTCCGGCTGCGCGATGAGTACGGCTTCCGGGGTACGCGGCCGACGGCCTCCCGTACGCCGTGGCGGAGCTTGGAAGTGTGACGTGTCGATGCCGTACGCCTTGATCCGTCGGCTGATGTGGGCGTGGTGGCCGCCGACGAGCTCGAGCCCGAGACGACGGAGCACCTCGTACGTACTCGCCGAGGCCGACACCGCCTCTGCAAGGACCTCCCGGGTCCACTTGACGCCCTCCCGTTCTAAGTGCGAGGTGTCCACGCCCAATCTCCGCATCCGCTGCCGGATGTAGCCTCGCGTCGAACTCCTGGGATCCACCCCCAACCGTGTCAGCGCCTCCGAGAACGTCCGCGCTCCCTGGGCCGCGGCCTCCAGTCGTTGCCTGGTGTACCTGCTGGTCGGCATCGGACCCCCTCCGTTCACGGTCCTGAGTTCCCTGTTCGCACGGAGTAACGAACCGCTCATCCGACAGTCACGCCGGGCAAAGGGAAGCGGCCCGTGCCGGATATCACCGGTGCGGGCCGCAGGGGGACGGGAGCGTGGGGTCAGACGCCCAGGTCCTTGATGATTTTGGCTACGTGGCCTGTGGCCTTGACGTTGTAGAGGGCGCGTTCGACCTTGCCCTCCTCGTCGACGATCACCGTGGAGCGGATGACGCCGACGACCGTCTTGCCGTAGAGCTTCTTCTCGCCGAAGGCGCCGTAGGACTCCAGGACCTGCTTGTCGGGGTCGGCGAGCAGGGTGACCTTCAGGGACTCCTGCTCGCGGAACTTCGCGAGCTTCTCGGGCTTGTCCGGCGAGATGCCGATGACGTCGTAGCCGGCGCCGGCCAGCACGTCGAGGTTGTCCGTGAAGTCGCAGGCCTGCTTGGTGCAGCCTGGCGTCAGCGCCGCGGGGTAGAAGTAGACGATGACCTTGCGGCCCTTGTGGTCCGCGAGGGACACCTCGTGACCGTCGGCGTCGGGCAGGGTGAAGGCGGGGGCCACGTCCCCGGGCTGGAGTCGTTCGCTCATCGATCCAGCGTAACCGGGGGTCCTGACAGTGCGGTCGCCCAGGGAACTGACAGACTGTCCGGAACAGCATCAGCAGACTTCGGAGGCCGTACGGTGGCGGAATCGTCGGACACCAGAACCCCGGCGCAGATCGAGGCGGACATCAGGCGCCGCCGCGACGTGCTGGCCGAGACCCTCGACGAGATCGGTGTGCGGGTGCACCCGAAGACCATCGTCGGGGACGCCAAGGCGAAGGTCGTCTCGAATGTCGATCACACCCTTGGACGAGCCTACGTTCAGGTCAACCGGGCGGTGAGCGACGTCAGGCGGCAGTTCGTGGACGAGGACGGCTCGCCCCGGATGGCCCGCGTGCTGCCCGTGGCGCTCGTCGCCGTCGGCGTCGTCGGGCTGCTCGCGCTCGGTACCCGGCGCCGCAGGCGCTGACCCCACCGGCGTACGAATTCCCCGGATGCAGGTAGGTTCAAGGACGTGAGCGGCAACAGAAACGACAGCACCCATCCCGACAAGCTGCCCATCCGGATGCTCCACGACCGCGTGCTCGTGCGGCAGGACACCAGTGAGGGCGAGCGGCGTTCCGGCGGCGGCATCCTGATCCCCGCCACGGCGGCCGTGGGCCGCCGGCTGGCGTGGGCGGAGGTCGTGGCGGTGGGGCAGAACGTACGGGCCGTGGAGCCGGGCGACCGGGTCCTGTACGACCCGGAGGACCGCGCCGAGGTGGAGGTGCGCGGTGTCGCGTACGTCCTGATGCGCGAGCGTGACCTGCACGCGGTGGCCGCCGACCGGTTCGAGGGGTCCGAGGACTCCACGGGGCTGTATCTGTAGGCGTCTGTCCCGGCGAGCGGCACGAAAGGGCTGGTGACCATGGTCACCAGCCCTTTTTCTCTGCCCGTGGCCGACCGCCCTGCGGCTGCCGGCGCTTTGCTACCTTGGAGAGGCACCCGACGAGACGCGCCGTACCGGGTAGAAGGCAAAGACGACGCACCCCCGTCAGTCCGCCTGTCTCCCGGAGGTGCCTGTCATGGCCTGGGTTCTGCTGATCGTCGCCGGCCTGCTCGAAGTCGGCTGGTCGATCGGGATGAAGTACACCGACGGCTTCACCCGGCTCGTCCCGAGTCTGCTCACCGGCGCCGGCATCGTCACCAGCATGCTGCTGCTCTCGTACGCCGCGAAGTCCCTGCCCATCGGTACCGCCTACGGCGTGTGGGTCGGGATCGGGGCGGCCGGGGCGGCGGTGCTCGGCATGGTGGTGCTGGGCGAGCCCGTCACCGCCGCCCGGATCTTCTTCGTCTGTCTGCTGCTGGTCGCCGTCGTCGGCCTGAAGGCGACCTCCGGTCACTAAGGGCCGGAGCGGGTCGGACCGGGTTCACAGTCGGCGGGGGCCCAGTGCTCCCGTCGTCGTGCCCACGGTCGTCGTGCCGTCGGTGGTGCCGCCCTGGAGGCCGCCGGTGGTCGGGCCCGCCGTCGTGGGGTCCCCGCCGGTGCTCGCGCCGCCGTCCGCCGTGCCGCCGTCGCCGGTGGTGCCCCCGTCGGTGGTGGCCCCGCCGTCGGACTCCCCGCCGGTGACCCCGCCGTCCGTGGGCGTGCCGCCGGTCGTCGTGCCGCCGTCGCCCGTCGTCCCGCCGTCGGTCGCGCCGCCCTGCGCCGTGCCCGGGATCTGCGGGTCGCCGGTGCCGGTCGGGTCCTCCTGGCTGGGGTCGCCGGTGTTCTCCTCGCGGGTGGGCGGGGCCGGGGGCGTGAGGACGACGTCGGCGCCCTCCTGGAGCCGTAGGTCGAAGTCGGTGACCGGGGTGCCTTCCAGGGCGTCCTTGGTGAACTGGGCCCAGATCTCGGCGGGCGGTCCGCCGCCGTTGACGCGCTCCAGGCCGATCGCGCCGTACAGCGACTTGTGGGCGGCCGTCTTCGGGTCCTGGCCCATCACGGCGACGACCGTGGCCAGCTCGGGGGTGTAGCCCGCGAACCAGGCCGCCTGGTCCTCCTCCGCGGTGCCCGTCTTTCCGGCCGCCGGACGGCCGGCGGCCTGCGCGGCGGTGGCGGTGCCGTTGTCGACGACGCTCCGCAGGACCGACGTCGTGGTGTCGGCGGCCTCGCGGCTGACGGCCTGGGTGGTGTGCCGCTCGGGCATCTCGACCTCGGAGCCGCCTCGGGTGATCTTCTCGATCAGGGTGTACGTGCCGTGCTCGCCGTGGTTGGCGAGCGTCGCGTACGCCTCGGCCATGTCGAGGACGCTCGCCTGGGCGACGCCGAGCGCGATCGACGGGTACGGGCCGAGTTCCGGTGTGCTGGAGGGCAGGCCGAGGTCGACCGCGGTGCGCATGACCTTGTCGGGGCCGACGTCGACGGCCATCTGCGCGTACACCGCGTTCACGGACTTGTCGGTGGCCTCGCGGACCGTGAGGTCGCCGTAGGAGACCTGGTCCTCGTTCTCCGGCGCGTAGGCGCCGTTCCAGCCCTGCACGGGGCGCTTGTTGGTGCCGTCGTAGAACGTGTTGGGCGTGATGCGGGTGCCCTGCTGGGTGATCGAGCCGTTCTCGACGGCCGAGGTGAACACCAGGGGCTTGAAGATGGAGCCGACCTGGAAGTCCCGGCGGGTGGCGCCGTTGGTGTACTGCTTCACGTAGTCGATGCCGCCGTACATCGCGACGACCTTGCCCGTCCTCGGGTCGACGGCGGCGCCGCCCGCGCGGACGTAGTTGTCGACCTCGCGGTTCTCCTTGTCCAGCTTGGACATCAGCTTGTCGTCGACGGCCTTCACGAAGGCGTCCTGGCGCGGCTTCTGCAGCGTGGTGGTGATGCGGTAGCCGCCCGCTTCGAGGGATTCGGCGTCGACGACGTCGTGCTCGACGAGGTACTGCTTGATCGCGTCGACGACGTAGCCGCGCTGCCCGGACATCCCGGTCGAGACGGTTGCCTCCTTGGGCATCGGGAACTTCAGGCCGGCCCGCTCGGAGCGGGTGAGCCAGCCCTCCTTGACCATGCCGTCCAGGACGTAGTTCCAGCGGGCCTGGGCCGCGGGCCGGCTCTCCGGGTGGGCGACGACGTCGTACTCGCTGGGCGCGTTCAGCAGTGCGGCGAGATAGGCGCCGCGGGCCGCGTCGAGGTCGGTGGCGTCCATGCCGTAGTAGGCCTGGGCGGCGGCCTGGATGCCGTAGGCGTTGCGGCCGAAGTAGCTGGTGTTGAGGTAGCCCTCCAGGATGTCGTTCTTGCTCTTCTCCCGATCGAGCTTGATCGAGATGAAGAACTCCTTGACCTTCCGGGTGACCGTCTGTTCCTGGGCCAGGTAGTAGTTCTTCACGTACTGCTGGGTGATCGTGGAGCCCGACTGCTTGCCCTTGCCGGTGACCGTGTTCCAGCCCGCGCGCACCATGGCCTTGGGGTCGATCGCGGACTCGGAGTAGAAGTCGCGGTCCTCGGCGGCCAGCACGGCGTGCTGCGCGTCCTTGGAGATCTGGGGGAGGTCCACGTTCTCCCGGTTGACCTCGCCGTCCCGGGCGAGCTGCGAGCCGTCCGCGTAGAGGTAGACGTTGCTCTGCTTGGTCGCCAGCGCGTTCGCGGAGGGGATCTTGACCATCGAGTAGCCGAGGTAGAACAGGCCGATCAGCAGCAGGACGCCGATGACGAAGGTGCCCAGCAGCATGCGCCAGGTCGGGAGGATCCGGCGCCAGCCGGTGTGCTTGGGACGCCCGGTCTCCCCGTCCCCGGGCCCGCCCTGGTTCGGCTGCTGAGGCTGCGGCTCGTCACTCATGTCGTGCACGGACTCCTGTGTGTTTCCTCGTACGTCATCTGCGCCCCCCTCTGAAGACTCTCGTACCGGCCGTTCCGTTCCCGGATCCGGGCACGTGTCCCGCCCGGAAAATGCCTGGCAGGCGTCCTGCGCCGCGTACTAGGCTCCTGCGCTTCGGTGTCGGCTCGTCGGGGACGGTGGTTCGGTGTGGGCACGGGACGGTTGTACGCGGCCGTCGCGGTGGGGAATTTCCGACGGTACGCGACCTATCGGGCGGCCACGGCCGCCGGGGTGTTCACCAACACGGTCTTCGGGCTCATCCTCGTCTACGCCTATCTCGCCCTGTGGGACGAGAGACCGCAGCTCGGCGGGTACGACCAGGCACAGGCCGTCACCTACGTGTGGCTCGGCCAGGCGCTGCTGTCGACCCTCGCGATCGGGGGCGGCGGCTTCGAGAACGAACTGATGGAACGCATCCGTACGGGTGATGTGGCGATCGATCTCCACCGCCCGGTCGATCTGCAACTGTGGTGGCTGGCGGCTGACTTGGGCCGGGCCTTCTTCCAGCTGCTGGGGCGCGGGGTGCTGCCGTTCGCGTTCGGGGCGCTGGCCTTCGACGTCGCGCTGCCCTCGGACCCGGTGACCTGGGGGGCCTGTCTGGTCGCGGTGCTGCTCGGGATGGTCGTCAGCTTCGGGCTGCGGTACCTGGTGGCGCTGAGCGCGTTCTGGCTGCTCGACGGCACCGGCGTGTCCCAGATGACCTGGCTGCTTGGCTATTTCTGCTCGGGCATGCTGCTGCCCCTGAACGTCTTCCCCGGTCTGCTCGGCGAGATCGTCCGGGTGCTGCCGTGGTCGTCGCTGCTCCAGGCGCCGGCGGACGTCCTGCTCGGCCGGGCCGATCCGCTCGGCACCTTCCTCTTCCAGGGCGCGTGGGCGGTGGCGCTGCTGGCGGTCGGACGGCTGATGGAGTCGGCGGCCACCCGGCGGGTGGTGGTGCAGGGTGGGTGACAGGGGGCAGCTGCGGTGGTCCGGCCGGGTCGCCGAAGGACTGCGCGCGTACGGGCTGATCGTCGCCATGTGGATCAGGTCCACCATGGCCTACCGGACGTCGTTCGCCGTGACCGCCCTCGGCAACTTCGCGGCGACCGGCCTCGACTTCGTCGCCATCCTGCTGATGTTCTCCCGGGTCGACGAGCTCGGCGGCTGGACCCTGCCCGAGATCGCCTTCCTGTACGGCCTGACCGGTGTCGCCTTCGGGCTGGCCGATCTGTCCATCGGGTCGATGGAGCGGCTCGGCCGCCGGGTGCGCGACGGCACGCTGGACACGCTGCTGGTGCGTCCGGCGCCGGTCCTCGCGCAGGTCGCCGCCGACCGGTTCGGGCTGCGCCGTCTCGGCCGGGTCGTCCAGGGCGCGCTGGTCCTCGGCTACGCGCTGGTCGCGCTCGACGTCGACTGGACGCCGCTGAAGGTGCTGCTGATGCCGATGATGCTGCTCAGCGGGGCGGCGATCTTCTGCGCGGTGTTCGTCGGGGGCGCCGCCTTCCAGTTCGTGGCGCAGGACGCCTCCGAGGTGCAGAACGCGTTCACCTACGGCGGCACGACGCTGCTCCAGTACCCGCCGACCGTCTTCGGCAAGGAACTGGTGCGCGGGGTGACCTTCGTGCTGCCGCTGGCCTTCGTCAACTGGCTGCCCGCGAGCCACATCCTGGGGCGGCCCTACCCGCTGGACCTGCCCGAGTGGGTGGCCTTCGCACCGCCGCTGGTGGCGGCGGCGTGCTGCGCGCTCGCGGGGCTGGCCTGGCGGGCCGGACTCAAGTCGTATCGGAGCACAGGGAGTTAGGGCCGGTGACGGTGAGGGTGACAGAGGCAGACGGAGCGGACGCCACGGGCGCCGAGGGGTTCATCGAGGTCGACCGGGTCGAGAAGGTCTTCGAGGTGCGCACGAAGGCCGGCTTTTTGAAGCGGGAGCGGAGGCAGGTGCGGGCCGTCGACGCGATCTCGTTCCGGGTGGCGCGCGGCGAGATGGTCGGCTACATCGGGCCGAACGGCGCCGGGAAGTCGACCACGATCAAGATGCTGACCGGCATCCTCACCCCGAGCGGGGGGCGGGTGCGGGTCGCGGGCATCGACCCGTCCCGTGAGCGGACCCGGCTGGCGCACCGGATAGGGGTGGTCTTCGGTCAGCGCACGACGCTGTGGTGGGATCTTCCGCTGATCGACTCGTACCGGCTGATGCACCGCATGTACCGGATCCCCGACGCCCGCTACCGCGCCAACCTCGAACGCTGCGTCGAACTCCTGGAGCTGGCCGATCTGCTGGACGTGCCGGTACGGCAGCTCTCGCTGGGCCAGCGGATGCGCGGGGACATCGCCGCGGCGCTGCTGCACGATCCCGAGGTGCTCTACCTCGACGAGCCGACCATCGGTCTGGACGTCATCTCCAAGGCCAGGGTGCGGCAGTTCCTGCGCGAACTGAACGCCGAGCGCGGCACGACGGTGCTGCTCACCACCCACGACCTCCAGGACATCGAGCAGCTCTGCTCCCGGGTGATGGTCATCGACCACGGGCACCTGGTGTACGACGGCGGGCTCGCCGGGCTGCACGAGGCGGGGGAGAGCGAGCGCACCCTCGTCGTCGACCTGGAGCGGGAACTGCCGCCGATCGAGGCGCCGGCACCGGCGCGGGTCGTCCGCGTGGAGGGGCCCCGGCAGTGGCTGGCCTTCCCGGCGGCGGAGTCGGCGGCGCCGCTGGTGGCACGGATCGCGGCGGAGTATCCGCTGGTGGACCTCTCGGTGCGGGAGCCGGACATCGAGGCGGTGATCGCGCGGATGCTGCGGGCGACGGGGGACGTCGCGGAGTCCCGGCGCGGCTGAGTCCCGGCAGCGCGTAGTGCCGGGACCGTGGAAAACGTAGGCTGCTGCCCATGACCGACGATGCCCCGGAGCTGCGAGCCTCCGACGCCGATCGCGAGCGAGTCGCCGAGGTCCTGCGGGACGCCCTCGCGGAGGGGCGGCTGGACATGACGGAGTTCGAGGAACGCCTCGACGCGACCTACCAGGCCCGGACCTACGGCGAGCTGGCCCCCATCACGCGGGACCTGCCCGCCGGGGGCGCGGCGCCGGGACCGGCGGTCTCGATGGTCAAGGAGCCTGCGGCGCGCGGGGGTTGGGCCGGGCGGATCACCGGGGGCCGGGGATCCTCGACGGGCGGCGTCGCCGTGATGTCCGGGTTCCAGCGCAAGGGGCGCTGGACCGTGCCGAAGCGGTTCACCTGCTTCACGTTCTGGGGCGGCGGGGAACTCGACCTGCGTGACGCGCTGTTCGCCGACCGCGAGGTCGAGATCAACTGCGTGGCCATCATGGGCGGCGTGAGCATCGTCGTGCCTCCCGGCGTCGAGGTCGTCGTCCGCGGCATCGGGATCATGGGCGGCTTCGACAGCCGTGAGGACGGGGTGCCGGGCGACCCGGGCGCCCCGCGCGTGATCGTCTCCGGGTTCGCCTTCTGGGGCGGGGTCGGCATCGAGCGCAAGCAGGTACGGGTGCGCCGCGGCGGCGAGCGGCGGGACGTCGAGGGCGGCGACCGACGGACGCTGGGCCACGGCGACGAGGGCCACGGCTGGGGCCACGACCAACGCCGCAGAGACACGGACTGACCCACACCCCCACCCGAGGCCCCCCACTCTGCACCCACGCCCGGGGTACGCACCTTGGC
>NZ_JBIVHU010000010.1:0-277763 GCF_044749345.1 Streptomyces sp. NPDC089424 | reverse complement strand
CGCCCCGGGCTCGCGCCTTGGCCCCGGGCTCGCGCCTTGGCCCCGGGCTCGCGCCTTGGCCCCGGGCTCGCGCCTTGGCCCCGGGCTCGCGCCTTGGCCCCGGGCTCGCGCCTTGGTCCCCGAGGCTGCTGCCCCGTGCCCTCGCCTGGAGCGCGCGTCCTACTTCTGGGCTCGCGCCCTGCTTCTGGGCTCGCGCCTCCACGTGGAGCCCACCGCTCCGCTTTCGGCCCGGGGCCCGCGCTCTCGGCCTGGGCCCCGCACTTCTACCTGGAGCCCTGCGCTCCGTGCCCTCACCCGGCCTGCCGCCCCGCGCATTCGCCCTTGGGCCCGCGCCCTTGTCCCGGGCCCGCAGCGCGCCTCCACTCGGAGCTTGCCTCTCCGCCCTCCGGGCCTGCGGCCTACGCCCTCGCCCGGAGCCCGCCTCCACCCTTGGCCTACCGCCTCGCGTCCTTGCCCCGGGCTCCCACCCGGAGCCCGCCGCTCCCAGCCCTCACCTGGAGCCCGCGCCCTGCTTCTGGGCTCGCGTTACGGTTCCGGGCTTGCGCCTCCACCCGGCATTCGCTGCCCTGCGCCTTCGCCCGGAGCGCGCCGCTTCGCGCCATGGTTCCGGGGCTGTGCCCTGGTTTCTGGCTCGTGCCTCCACTCGGGGGTCGCCGCCTCACGCCCCCGGAGCCCACCGCTCCGGGCCCGCGCCCGGACTCGCGCCCGTTTCCGCGCCGGGGCCCGCGCCCCACCGCTCCGGGCTCGCCCCGTCCCCGCTCAGAGGCGGGCCGGGGCCGCGCCCTTGAGGGTGGGGAGGTCGAACTCGTGGGCCATTCGGTCGTAGCCGCGGTCGTTGGGGTGCAGATGGTCGCCGGAGTCGTAGTCCGGGCGGAACCTGCGCGGGGCGTACGGATCGCGTACCGCCCGGTCGAAGTCGACCACCGCGTCGAAGAGGCGACCGGAGCGGATCTCGGCGTTGATCTCCTGCCGTACCGCCTCGCGCTCGTCGCTGTGGCCGCGGTGCCCGCCGAACGGCATCAGGGTGGCGCCGACGACCCGGATGCCCCGGGCGTGGGCCTGGCCGACCAGCGTGCGCAGGCCGGCGAGGACCTGGCCGGGGTCGATGACCGTGGGGGAGCGCAGGATGTCGTTGACGCCGAGGTCGATGACGACGACCCGGACGTTCGTGCGGCCGAGCACGTCACGCGGGAAGCGGCTGAGGCCGCTCGGGTTGTCGGCGGGGCGGCCCAGACCGCCGGTCAGGACGCGGTTCCCGCCGATGCCCTGGTTGACGACGCCGTACCGGGGCACGTCCTTGCCCGCCTCGGCCGCCTCGCGCAGCCGGTCGGACAGGACGTCGGGCCAGCGCCGGTTGGCGCCCACGGTGGAGGAGTGCCCCTCGGTGAGGGAGTCGCCGAAGGCGACGAGGGTGCCGTCGGACTCCCCGCTGAGCACGTCGAGGGCGGTCAGATAGCGCCAGGCCTCGACCTGTTCGGTGTACGGCGCGCCGGTCACGTCCTCGGTGCGCTCGCCGCGCGCGGCGTACGAGATCTGCCGCACGCGCGGGTGCACGGTGACGGGGCCCGGCTCGGCGGGGGCGTACGTGGTGACCAGGACGTCGCTGTCGGGCGGGACGGGCAGGCGCACACCGTCGCTCATCACCTGTTCCCCCGGCGGGATCACGACGGTGGGGAGGCCGTCGAACGTCAGCCGCCGCATGGTCCGCGGGATCGCGGCCGCGCTGTCGTCGGCGGCGGCGAGCGCGATCGTGGCCCGGGTGAGGGTCAGCGGCAGCCGGCCGTAGAGATTGGACAGCGTGATCCGGGCACCCGTACCGCCGACACTGGTGTGGACGACGTTGCGTACGGAGCGGTCGCGCAGGCCGGCGGTCTCGGTGCCGGGCTCGGCGGCCGACGGGGAGGTCGACCAGGAGCCGACCCAGGTGCCGGTGGACGCCGGCGCGGCGGGATGGTGCTGCGGGCGCGGTCCGGCGAGCGCGCCCGGCGCCGTGCCGCCGTCGGAGGCGGCTCCGGCGTATATGGCGACCGACATGGCCACGATCAGCGAGACGACGGCGGCGAGCAAGGCATAACCGTGATGACGCCTGGTCATGCGGTGCGTTTCTCCTCGGGAGGAAGCGGAGCCTGAGGCTCCGAGGTGATCGACTCCCATGATGCGCCATGGGGTGGGGGAAGGTGCGCCGCCCCTCCCCACAGACGCCGGGAACTCCTGTCACGTTCCAGGAGTCGGTCAGGAAGGGACAATGAGGAGTGCAGGCTCGGGAACGGGTGGAGCGGATGGATCGTACGAAAACGGATCAAGCAGGCGAAACAGGAGCAGGTGCCGTAGAGCAGCATGCCCGACCGGGCACCGCCGGTAACCGCGCGGGCGCGGGGCGCGGCGTGCCCGCGTCCGCCGTCCGGGCGATGACGACGTTCAGTCCGGCCGACGAGGAGAAGCGGCGCGGCGTACGCCGGATGAAGCTCACCGCGACCGGCCTGCTGCTTCTGGTGGCCGTGGTCTACGTCCTGGCCAAATGGGCGCAGAACTCGGGTGCAGGCCCCTGGGCCGGCTACGTCGCCGCGGCCGCCGAGGCCGGCATGGTCGGCGCGCTGGCCGACTGGTTCGCCGTCACCGCCCTCTTCCGTCACCCGCTCGGCATCCCCATCCCGCACACCGCGATCATCCCCACCAAGAAGGACCAGCTGGGCGTCTCGCTGGGCGAGTTCGTCGGCGAGAACTTCCTCTCCGAGGACGTCGTACGGCAGCGGCTGCGTGCCGTCGGCATCGGCAGCCGCCTCGGCGCCTGGCTCGCCGCACCCCAGAACGCCGACCGGGTGACGGCCGAGCTGGCGACGGCCCTGCGCGGCGCGCTCACCGTGCTGCGCGACTCCGACGTGCAGGCGGTGGTCGGCGAGGCGATCACCCGGCGGGCCGGCGTCCAGGAGATCGCGCCCGGCATCGGCAAGATGCTGGAGAAGGTCGTCGCCGACGGCGGCCACAAACGGGTCGTCGACCTGGTCGTCTCCCGCGCGCACGACTGGCTGGTGCTGCACAGCGACTCCGTGATGGACGCCGTGCAGGGCGGCGCACCCGGCTGGACCCCCCGCTTCGTGGACCGCAAGGTCGGCGAGCGGGTCTACAAGGAGCTGCTGCGCTTCTGCGCGGAGATGCGCGACATGCCGTCCCACCCGGCGCGCGGCGCCCTGGACCGCTTCCTCTCCGACTTCGCCTCCGACCTCCAGTCCGACACCGAGACCCGCGCGAAGGTGGAGCGGCTCAAGGGCGAGGTGCTGGGCCGTGGCGAGGTCCAGGACCTGATCGCCTCCGCCTGGACGGCCGTACGCTCCATGATCGTCTCCGCGGCCGAGGACGAGCGCAGCGAGCTGCGGCTGCGGGTGCGGGCCTCCCTGCTCTCCCTGGGCGCCCGGATGGCGACCGAACCCAAGGTCCAGGACAAGGTGGACAAGTGGGTCGAGGGCGCGGCCGTGCACGTCGTGACGACGTACCGCAGCGAGATCACCCTGCTGATCACCGACACGGTGGCCGGCTGGGACGCCGAGCACACCACCCGGAAGATCGAGGCCCACATCGGTCGTGACCTGCAGTTCATCCGTATCAACGGCACGGTCGTCGGCTCGCTGGCCGGGCTGCTGATCTACACCGTCTCCCGCATGCTGGGGGCGTGACCTCCCGCGTCCGCGTACGGGCGTGACCCCCCGCTTTCCGGGCAGACGGGAGGGGGTCGCCCGACGGAGAGGGAGCCATGACAGCAGCAGCGTCGTCGTCACCGGACTCTGTGCCCGCCTCCACCGGAACCATCACCACGTCCGTCCCGGCCCGTCTGGACCGGCTGCCGTGGTCCCGGTGGCACTGGATGATCGTGATCGGCCTCGGCACCGTCTGGATCCTGGACGGTCTCGAAGTCACCATCGTCGGCAATGTCGCCGGCCGGCTGGCCGAGGAGGGCAGCGGTCTCGACATCAGCGCCGCCCAGGTCACCGGCGTCGCGGCGGCGCTGTACGTGGCGGGCGCCTGTACGGGCGCCCTGTTCTTCGGCTGGCTGACCGACCGCTACGGCCGCAAGAAGCTGTTCATGGTGACGCTGGCGGTGTACCTGGCGGCCACCGCCATGACGGCGCTGTCCTTCGAGTCGTGGTGGTTCTTCCTCTTCCGCTTCCTCACCGGCTTCGGCATCGGCGGCGAGTACGCGGCCATCAACTCGGCGATCGACGAGCTGATCCCCTCCCTCTACCGGGGCCGGGTCGACCTCATCATCAATGGCAGCTACTGGCTCGGCGCCATCGGCGGCGCCCTGCTGTCGATCGTCATGCTGGACACCACGATCTTCCCGAAGGACCTGGGCTGGCGGCTCAGCTTCGCGCTCGGCGTCGTCCTGGGCCTGGTCATCCTGCTGGTACGACGTCATGTCCCGGAGTCGCCACGATGGCAGTTCATCCACGGCCGGGGCGAGAAGGCGGAGGACCTGGTCTCGTCCGTCGAACGGGAGATCGAGCAGGAGAAGGGTGAGCCGCTGCCGCCCCCCGCCGGCGAGATCACCATCCAGGTACGCAAGAGCATCGGCTTCGGTCTGATCGCCAAGACCGTCTTCGGCCGCTATCCGCGCCGGGCCGTGCTCGGGCTGTCCCTCTTCATCGGCCAGGCGTTCCTGTACAACGCCATCACCTTCGGCTTCGGCACCATCCTCAGCACGTTCTTCGACGTGCCCACCGGACGGACCGGCTACTACTTCGCCGTCATCGCGGCCGGCAACTTCCTCGGCCCCCTGCTGCTCGGCAAGCTCTTCGACACGGTGGGCCGCCGGGTGATGATCTCCTCGACGTACATCCTCTCCGGCGTGCTCCTCTTCGGCACGGCCTGGCTCTTCGACCGGGGCTCCCTGACGGCGACGACGATGACGGCATGCTGGTGCGTGGTGCTGTTCTTCGCCTCGGCGGGCGCGTCCAGCGCCTACCTCACCGTCTCGGAGGTCTTCCCGATGGAGACCCGGGCCATGGCCATCGCCTTCTTCTACGCCCTCGGCACCGCGGCGGGCGGCATCAGCGGCCCGCTGATCTTCGCCGACCTGACCGAGTCGGGTGTCGTCGCCGACACCGTGCTCGCCTTCCAGATCGGCGCCGGACTGATGTGCGCGGCAGGCCTGGTGGCGGTCTTCCTCGCGGTCCGGGCGGAGCGGCGGTCCCTGGAGGACATCGCGACGCCGCTGTCGGTGACGGGGTCCTCGGGGGCCTCCGGGGGCTCCGGGACGAAGACGTCCGACGCGCCGGCCTGACACCTCGGAGGAGCGCCCCATGACCGTCCGCAGAGTCGTCCCCGACTGCCAGGTGCCGTCCGAGGCGGCGATGGAGGGCAACCGTGACTTCTACGGTCTGCTCGGCCTGGAGGAGGTCATGAACCTGGGCTGGGTGATGACCCTGGCCTCGCCGGCCAACCCCACCGCTCAGCTCATCTTCCTCACCGAGGAGCGCACCGCGCCCGTCGTCCCCGACCTCAGCGTGGAGGTCGAGGACGTCGACGCGGTGTACGCGCGGGTGCTGGCCTCGGGTGCGGAGGTCGTACGGGACCTGCGGGACGAGGAGTGGGGCGTACGGCGCTTCTTCGTACGGGACCCGAACGGGCGCGTGGTGAACGTGCTCACGCACCGGTCCTGAGCCGCGGGCGCCTCGCGCGAGGTCCGATCCCCGGGCGCCTCGCGCGAGGTCCGATCCCCGGGCCCCTCGGCGCCTGAGGTGGCTCAGGCGCCGGTCGTGGACCCCGGGCGGACGATCATCAGCACCGTCACGACCGCCCACAGCAGGTTGAAGACGCCGGTGAACATGGCCAGCCGCACGGTCGCCTCCCGTGTCCCGACGCCCTCCACGAGCGCGCCCTGCCGGGGCAGTACCAGCGCGGCGAGCACGACCGCGGCCAGGGCGGTCAGCCCGATCGACACGATCAGCCAGGCGTCGCCGAGCACGCCCATGGCGCTCGCGGTGGCGAACCCGAACACGGGCACGACGACACCGACGGTCGCGTACACCCGGCAGATCCGGTGCAGCAGCTGGACCGTCTCGACGGCCTTCGGGTCGTCGGGCGCGGCCATGGCACGGCGTGCGGCGGGCGGGAACATGCTCGCGGCGACGGTGACGGGCCCGACGGCGACTATCGCGGCGAGGACGTGGACGGCGAGGAGGAACTTGGTCACGGACGTCGACGCTAGGGGGGTGGTGGATCTTGGAGAAGTGGCGGTAGTGCCAGCCTTCGACGGATTCTCGCCACGAGCATTCAGGGCGGCCTCGTGGGCCACGTCAGTGGATGGACGGGTGGGCGGACGGCACGCGTCGGGCCGTGTCCAGGCCGCCCAGGATTGGCGAAAGTTCGTCGTACGCCTAGGATCGCGCCATGCACACCGTGGCCGTACTGGCGCTGGACGGCGTCATCCCCTTCGACCTCTCCGCCCCGATCGACGCCTTCGGCTGGGCCCGGCTCCCGGACGGCCGGGAGGCCTACCGGGTGCGGGTCTGCGCGGAGCGCGAGGAGGTGCACGCGGGGGCGTTCACCGTGCGGGCGCCGTACGGCCTGGAGGCGCTGGCGGAGGCCGACACGATCATCCTGCCCGGCGTCGAGGACCCGCCGCGGACGCTGCCGCCCGGGGTCGCCGAGGCGCTGTGCGCGGCGGCGGCGAACGGCACGCGGATCGCGTCGGTCTGCGTCGGCGCGTTCCTCTTCGCCGCGACCGGCCTGCTGGACGGCCTGCGTGCCACGACGCACTGGATCGCGGCACCGGAACTCGCGCGGCGCCACCCGGAGGTGACGGTCGACCCGAACGTCCTCTACGTCGACAACGGCCAGTTCCTGACGTCCGCGGGCGCGGCCGCGGCGCTGGACATGTGCCTGCACATGATCCGCAAGGACCACGGCTCGGCGGTCGCGGCACACGCCGCCCGGATGTCGGTCATGCCGCTGGAACGGGAGGGCGGGCAGGCCCAGTTCATCGTGCACGACCAGCCCCCGGCCCCGGCGGGCGCGACGCTGGAGCCCCTGCTGGCCTGGCTGGAGGACAACTGCGACCGCGACCTGACCCTGGACGAGGTCGCGACGCGGGCCGGGATGAGCACGCGCACCCTCAACCGGCGCTTCCGGGAGCAGACGGGGACGACGCCCTTGCAGTGGCTGCACCGGGCGCGGGTGCGGCGGGCGCAGTACCTGCTGGAGACGACGTCGTACCCGGTCGAACGCATCGCGACGCAGGCCGGCTTCGGCTCGCCCACGGCGTTCAGGGAGCGCTTCCGCAGGGTGGTGGGGACGAGCCCGCAGGGCTACCGGAGGGCGTTCAGGTCGGCGTCGTAGCCGCTCCGGCGACGCACGAGGTGCCGGACTCCTGAGAGTTCACTCCTGCCGGTCGGCGACCGCCCAGGACGCGAGGGCGACGGCGCCCGCCGCCCCGAGGACGGCGGGCCAGGCGCCCACCTTCTTGGCCAGCGGATGCGACCCGGCGAAGGCGGCGACGTACGCGGCGCTCAGCGCCCCGGCGGCCGTCCCGCCGGCCCGTTCCCGCCACTGCCGCGCCGCGGCGACCCCCGCGACGGCCAGTACGACTCCGCCGAGCTGCCGCTTCCTGGTCCAGCGGGCGACACCGTACCCGCCGACGAGCCCGCTCGCGGCGACGAGCGCGCTGGGAACCCTGGCCATGTGCTGCCTCCTCGTACGACCCCCCGTGTCCGCCCCCGAGACTACTGCTCACCTGCCCCGGTGCACTTAACCTGAGTCGCAGCTTGTCAACTTTCCTCGCGCGAGCTATATAAGAAGGCGTAGGGCATCGCACCCAGCCTCTTCCGAAAGGAGTGACCCGTGATGCTCATGCGTACCGACCCCTTCCGTGAATTCGACCGCCTCGCGCAGCAGGTCTTCGGCCCCGCCCGTGCGGCCGCGATGCCGATGGACGCCTACCGGTCCGGTGACGACTTCGTCGTCCACTTCGACCTGCCGGGCATCGACCCCGAGACGATCGAACTGGACGTCGAACGCAACGTCCTGAACGTCCGCGCCGAGCGCCGCGTCCCCGCCCCGCAGGGCGCGGAGATGATCGTCGCCGAACGCCCCACGGGAACCTTCACCCGTCAGCTCTTCCTCGGCGAGACCCTCGACACGGACCGCATCGACGCCTCGTACGAAGCGGGCGTCCTCACGCTGCGCATCCCCGTCGCGGAGGCGGCCAAGCCACGCCGCATCCAGATCACCGGCGGCGACAGCCGCAAGCAGCTCAGCACCTGAGCGCCCGATCAGGGCGGTCGACGAGCGGCGTCCCGCAGACACGGCACCCCGCCTGCGGGACGCCCCCGCGCCCACCTGGACTTTTTCGGCCCACCTGGAGGAGAAGGCCGCACGATGACCGCACCCACGATGCCGCCCCTGACGACGGCGCCGGCCCGCACCGTGACCTGGACGGAACTGATCACTGCCGTACAGCGGGCGGGCCGGTACCCGACGCGGACGGAGGCGGAGCGCCTCACCCGCACCGTCCTGTGCGCCCTCGGCCGCCACGTCACGAGCGACGCACGGGCGGCCCTGGCAAAGGCCCTCCCGGAGGAGGCGGCGCGGGTCGTCGCCTCCGAGATCCCGGCGCCCCGGCCGCTCACCGCCCCGGAGTTCGTCGACGCGGTGGCCGACCGCGTGCAGGGCGCCACCCCGGCCACCGCCCGCTGGCACGTCAGCTCCGTCCTCGGCGTCCTGCCCGAGGTGGTCGGCGACACCTTGGTGGACGACCTGCTGCGCCAACTCCCGCGGGGATACGCGCTGTTGTTCGGCCGGGCGGAGCTGATCCCGAAGCCGCTCGCCGGGACCGTCAGTCGACGACCTGGCCGCAGGTGACGTTGGGGACCGCGCCGGTCATGGCGGCCGCGTGGTCCGACGCCATGAGCGCGGCGACATTGCCGACGTCGGCGAGCGAGGGCAGCCGTTTCAGCAGGGTCATCTCCGTGAGCTGGGCGACGAAGTCGTCCCGGGTCGTCCCGGTGCCGGCGGCGTGTCTGTCCAGCACGTCCTCGATCGACTCCACCGATCCGGCCGAGCGCAGGCAGATGACCCGCACACCACTCGGGCCCAGTTCCGCCGCCAGGGTGCGGGACAGGCCCTCCAACGCGGCGCAGGTGACGCCGAAGCCGCCGACGAGGGGGAAGGGGATCCGGGAGGGTGTGGCCGTGATCATCATGATCACGCCGGATCCGGCCTCGATCATGCGGGGCGCGACGGCCTTCGCGGTCAGGAACTGGGTCCGGGTCGCGATGCCGATGGGCCGCGCGAAGTCGTCGTACGACATCTCGACGAGCGGCGTCCCCTGGACCTCGTCGAGCCCGATGGCGTTGAACGACACGTCGATGCGCCCCGCCCGCGCGGTGACAGCGGCGACACAGTCCTCGACGGACCCCTCGTCGAGCGCGTCGACCCGCACGGTGTCGGCCCGCCCGCCGGCGGCGGCGATGTCCCCCGCCACCGCCTGAAGCTTGCCTTCGGTGCGACCGGCGAGGAAGACGGTGGCCCCTTCCCGGGCGAAGGCACGCGCGACGGCGCCTCCCACCGCCCCACCGGCGCCGTAGATCAGGGCGTTCTTGTCCGCGAGCAGCATGATCATCAGGGGGGGTAGGCGGATGAAGCACCTGGCAGTTGAGTCTCCTGGCAGTTGAGTCTCCTGGCAGTTTCAACACTCCTGGCAGTTGAAACTCCTGGCGGTTTCCTCATCGTCCCGCGCGGGCCGCGGAGATCGCATCTTGAGCCGGGGCGCGCCGACGCGGTCACGAACGGCTGGACGGATCCCGCCCGTCCAGGAGCGCGGCGGCTTCGCGCCGGGCCCGGGCGAGCCACGCGGCACGCTGCTCCTCACTCGAATCGCCGACCGTACGGAACACCACGCGCCGCACGTCGACCACGCCCACGTACGGCAGGACGCAGGCCCTCCAGACCCGCTCCAACGGATCCCCGAACTCACCCGCCTCCCGTTCGGCGGGAGTGTCGGACGTGTTCAGCACCAGCGCCCGCCCGGCCCGCAGCAACCCGACGGGCTCCCCTTGCGCACTCCCCAACTTGTAGGCCACTCCCGGCACGAACACCCGCTGCACCCACCCGACGAGCACGGCGGGCGGCATTCCCCACCAGTTGGGATGCACGAACACCAGGGCGTCCAGCGTGGCGACCTCGCGCCGATGCAGCGCGACCTGGGCATCCCCGGTACGCGCGGCGACCTGAACGGTCCCCGTCTCCTCGGCGGACGCCTCTGCCGGAAACCCCTCGGCACACAGATCATGCGCGACGACTTCACACCCACGCCGACGCAACTCACCGACCACGGCCCCGAAGAGGGCGTGATTGAAACTCCCGTCCCGCGGATGCGCGAGATACACCCCGACCCGCATGGCTCGCCCTCCCTCAAGTGGCCCTGAACGTCGGAGAGATCCTGGCAGACGGCCAATGGGGCCGACAGGCCCGATCGACGAGCACTCGCGTCACTCGCCGTCCGACCCGGCGTGCCTGGAGAAGCCGGTGCGTCCCACCCGCCCACTGGCACCCGGCGACGCGGCGTCACCACGCACCCACCGGTCCCGGAGGCCCCACCCCTGGGCCGCCCGGCCGGAGGGAACACCGCGGTGGAGGGGCGAGGGTCAGGAGTGGAGCGCAGCGCAATCGGCGAAGCCGACGCCCGAAGGGCGCTCTTGACCCTCGCCCCGGAACCGCCACCCTCAGAACAACCGGGCGGCCGTGGGCACCCTGCAGCCGACGCCACGTCAGGCAGACGGAGATCACCCGCTCAGACGCCTTCCACCTGTCGGGTCCCGGCTACGAAGAGGGCCCACGCCGTGGCTGAGACGGCGATATGCCGATAACCCAGGCGCTTCGAGTCGCGTATGAGTACACCCGGGCTTGCGAACGCCGCCTCCACACACTCGGTGGCGTTTCCGCCGCTGTACGACGACTTGAACCAGACGAGCTCGGACCCCGACTGCTCGGCGACAGACATTCACAGCTCCTTGCGGGCGCGATGGATGAGGGCGGAGGAAGCCTCCATGTCCAACGCTTGTGCGCGCAGGTACTCGAACGCAAGTCTGTATCTGTCTAGTTCTTCGTCCTTCTCCAAGAAGAGTGAGCCGGTGTGGAAGTCGACGTACACGACATCGAGAGCCGACTCTGGGCCGCCAATGATGACGAAGCTCCCCAGCGCTGCGGCGTGAGCGCCCTTGGAGAAGGGCAGCATCTGAAGCGTCACGTGGGGGGACTCGTTGGCTTCGAGCAGACGGTCGAGCTGTTCCTTCATCGTCTCTGGCGACCCGACGACGCGGCGGACCACGGACTCGTCGAGGATCGCCCATAGGCGCAGCGGCTTCGGGCGGGTGAGGATTTCCTGCCGCTTCATGCGGATGTCCACGAGCCTCTCGATCTCCGCTGGATCGAGGGGTACTTCGTTGGCCTGCTGGAGTGCTGTGCTGTAGGCCCGGGTCTGCAAGAGGCCGGGGACGTAGACGCAGGAGAAGTGACTCTCGCGCAGGGCTTCGTCCTCAAGCGTGAGCAGCAGATTCATGCTCTCCGGGATGGAGTCGGCGAAGGAACTCCACCAGCCCTGCTGCTTGGCGTCCTTGGCGAGCCCTACGACCGCCTTGCGCTCGGCTTCCGTGGCCCCGTACTCACGACACAGCGCATCGATGACGATCCACTTGACGGGCCCCGACTGGGTTTCGTACCTGCTGACCGTTGCCTTGGAGACGCCCACAAGCTGGCCGGCTTCCTCAAGGGTCATCCCCTGTCGTGCCCGCAACTTGCGCATCATTGCGCCGAGTTGACGCCTCCGTGTGGTGGTCCGTTCAGACATTCGGCTCCTCAGCCCCTGCGGCGGGCTCAGCCCGTGGATCTCCATCAGGCTAGGCAGCGCTCAGCCGAGTCACCATCAGATTCACTCTAAGGGTCCCCATCGCAGTGAGAAGTTACATGGTGAGACTTCTCTGTGCCATGCTCGCTCGCAAGCCGCTACACAGTGCAGTCGTCCGGACACGGCATGGCGTTGTGTGGCTTGGGAGGGAAGGCTGGTTCATGCCTGGCTTTGAAGTCCGCGAAACGCGAATCCGCTGCGTTCTGCCATTCGAGGCGGCCCCAGCGGAACTGAGGCTGCTTCGGCGAACGGTCGCCAGACAGCTGACCCAGTGGGGGATGCCCGTGGTGGCCGACGAGGCCAAGCTGCTTGTCACGGAACTTGCGACGAATGTCCTCAAGCATGTCGGCGAAGGCGCGCCGGCCACTCTGGTCCTTGAGTGGAGAGGTGCGCGGCTACGGGTCGAAGTCCACGACAAGAGCCCGGTGGTGCCGTCGGTGAGGACAGCTGGCTGTGACGAGGAGTGCGGCCGGGGGCTGCCACTGCTCGCCGCGCTCTCTCTCGATTGGGGCGCAGTCCTGACTGCGGCTGGCAAGGCGGTCTGGTGCGAGATCTCGGCTGGCCCGGTGGGAGGCTGCCAGCGCCTTGAAAGAGCCGTCGCGGCGCTCGTGAATTA
Source organism: Streptomyces sp. NPDC089424 (assembly GCF_044749345.1). Taxonomy (NCBI): domain Bacteria; kingdom Bacillati; phylum Actinomycetota; class Actinomycetes; order Kitasatosporales; family Streptomycetaceae; genus Streptomyces; species Streptomyces sp. NPDC089424. Next base: position 265,251 of record NZ_JBIVHU010000010.1, on the reverse strand, counting down.
CCAGAGTGCGACCGGCAACGCCTGCCAGCACGGGAGGAGCCTGGAGATGGCGCTCGGGGAATCGGCGGTCGAGCTGATCGCGGACCTGCTCCACTGGACGGCCGCCCGTGGCGGCGATCCCGACGACATCCTTGATCGCGCCCAGATCCACTATGAAGCCGAGGGGCGGGCGGCTTAGTGGATGGCTGCCTGAACGGGCTTCTGTATCTGGCTCCGAAGAGAGGCCGGAGTGCGCCAGGATTCACCGGGACGGCTCCTGTGGCACATGCGGTGGCAGTTGGCGCACAGGCACGCGAGATCGTCGAGCTTGGTCTCCCGCGTGCCCGACACGTACAGGGGAGTGATGTGATGCACTTCGATGTAACCTTCGCCCAGCTCTCCGTAGGTGCGGGCGAAATCGAAGTCGCAGACCTCGCACTGGAGCCCCTGCCCCTGCCTCCGTGCATGCCGGATCTTGAGCGCGCGCAGCTTTGGATCCCGCTCGCGCGCGAGCGCACGCCGTACGAGGAGGCGTCCCTCAATAGCAGTGACGCCCGTCTCGTCGACTTCGTCAGGCTGCGGGGGAAGGAGCTGGAGTTCGCCGGAACCGATGCCCTCCTCGATCGCTTCAGCGGCCAGAAGCATCTCAGTCTCACGTGCGGTGAAAGCCTCGATCATCTGACGCGTGGGCTTGCCGCACCGGGTCGCCTTTCCCGGGTAGTGCCGGTGGTTGGTCATGAAGTCCGTGGTCTTGCGGCTCACGCTGTCCGGAGAGCGGAAGCTGGGCATCGCGAGCGCATCCGGCCCGTGGATCGGGAGCGAGCGAAGGAGTTCCGACAACTCCTGGACCTGACGGTTGCCAGTGCGCAGCTCACGCCAGCCGTTCTTCACGACGAGGGCTCCGGCGAGCACCAGTTCGTCCTCAGTCCACGCAGGTATCCGCATGGGCCATATCGTATGAGTGTTCGGCGTGACGGAGGGTACGGTCAGCGACCCGCGGTGCGTGCTGCACACTTAGTGGGTCTCGTTGTCAGTGGGGTCTGTCACCCTCAGTGATGGTGGATCGCAAGAGGTATCTGCCGCTGCACGGCTGTAAGGAGGGGGCATGACCCGCATGAAGGAGTCTGAGCGCACTATGGCGGCGCCCGGGGAGCCGGAGTTCACGTCGATCGAGATCTGTGCGGGCGCCGGCGGGCAGGCCATCGGCCTGCACCAGGCAGGTTTCGGTCATCTCGCTCTGGTGGAGATTGACGCGCATGCAGTGGAAACGCTGAGGCTGAACATCGAGGACCACGAAGTCTGGGCGTGGGAGCGAGAGCACTGCGACGTGCTGTCTGCAGACGTCAAGAAGTTTGAGCCTTTCCGGGACATGGAGAAGGGCGGCGACCTCCTCAGGCGGCGCGACCTGGATCTCCTGGCCGGAGGGGTCCCCTGCCCGCCGTTTTCCCACGCGGGCAAGCAACTCGGTAAGAGCGACGAACGAGACCTCTTTCCGCGCATGCTTGAACTGGTCGAGATCCTGAAGCCGCGCGCAGTCATGATCGAGAATGTGCGCGGGATCATGGACCCGAAATTCTCCGACTACCGTGACTGGATCACAGCCCGCCTCCAGGGCGGTGAGTACCTGGGCGATGACGGGCAACTCGTCAGCGAGGAAGGCCTCGGCTACAAGGTGTGCAAGTGGGGCGTTCTGGAAGCCAGCGACTTCGGCGTTCCGCAACTCCGCCCGCGCGCCATCTTGGTTGCCTTCCGTGACGACGTGATCAAGGATCTCAAGTATGAGTGGCCGACGGCCACGCACGAAGAGCCTGTGAGTGTCGCGGAGAGCCTCGGCCCGTCAATGCTCAAGCGCTACGAACCGTACTTCGATGGGGCGCACGCGGGTCGCGCCCGCGAGGCCTACGACAAGTGGCTTACGAAGGCACGTGAGCGAGACGCCGAACTCAAGGGCAAGGGTGGGGGCATCGCGCCCACGCTGGTAGGCGGCTCGAAGAAGCATGGCGGTGCAGACCTCGGTCCGAGCCGAGCCAAGGCGGCTTGGAAGCAGCTCGGAGTCTCGGGACTGGGTGTGGCTAACGACGCTGAGACATGCATGAAGAAGCAGACGGAGGATAGGGACCTCTTCGGCCCCGATGGGCCGATGCTCACTGTTCGGCAGGCCGCCATGATCCAGGGCTTCCCGCCCGAGTGGGACTTCTCAGGTGGGAAGACCGCACAGTATCGACAAGTGGGCAACGCATTTCCACCGCCTGTCGCCAAGGTCGTCGGTAAATCAATTATCGATGTGCTTCAGGCGGCGCAGGAGCGGGACCGAGCGAGTACTGATCAGTCGTAGGTCTGGCTCTACGTAATTGCACTGCGGCGCTTTTCCACTTCGGCTGCAATGCGTGCGGCACATTCCTCCGACGGCTCGTGTTCCCAGAACCGGAGCACTGTCCAGCCGGCGTCGGCCAAGCGCTGGTCAGTGTCCCGGTCGCGGGCCATGTTTCGTGCAACCTTGTCTGACCAGTAGCCCGGGTTGGTCCTCGGGGCGACGTAGTGTTCCGGGCAGCCATGCCAGTAGCACCCGTCGATGAACACAGCTATCTTCGTTGGGCCGAAGACCATGTCGGCCGTACGGCGCAGGTTCGGCAAGGGCCGGGCGGCTACCCGGTACCGCAACCCTCTGGCATGGACAAGCCTTCGAATCAGGCGTTCGGGCGTGGTGTCACGGCTTCGGATGGCCTGCATGTTTCGACGGCGTGCAGCGGACGACGCCCAAGAACCGGCGGGTGGTGACCACTGCTGCGCGGGCTCGTCCGGGAAACCTGAAGAACTACTCATGGCCCTCTGAGTCTTACCAGGTTGCCAGCGTTGAGGCGAGTTCCTCGTAGGGACGCAGACGACCCTGGGCTACACACTCGGCCAGGTCGTCCTTCTGCTGCTTGCTGCCGATCTCGTCGACAGCCTGCCGCAGGGCGTCAAAGGCGATGTGGTAGACCGTGTCAACCTCGCCTGTCCCTCTGGCAATGGCGGCAATTCGGCTCGGCATTGGCTCTGCAGTCACCGTCACCAAATGCGGAAGCCTTCCGCGCCGATGCCGAATCATCTGCAGGAATTCATGCCTGATGTTCTGCACTCGGTCGGAGCGTATGGTCCACTTGCACGATACAGCGGCGTGCATGAAGGGCGTCATATCGGAGTGCATGCCGACCGGGACTACGCCGACAGTCACGTCTGGTTTGATCAGATAGTCAAGCCCTAGGTCGGCGCTCAGTACGGGATTCTTCCGGACTGCCTTCTTGACGTTGTCCAGATGTGCGTACTGCGCAAAATCAGACACGACCTTCTTGTGGTCGACAATCCAGGTGCGACCTGGGTCCTCCTTCGGCAGCGAGGCGTCGAGGTCAGCTCGAACAGCACGTTCCAGTGCCGGTCCGAGGTCCTTGGGTGTACCAGGGAGGACGATTTCAGGCGAGATGCCCAGATGCGCGAGAATCTGAGCGGCGATCGCCTTTGAGGGTGCGCTGCTGCTATCCGCGCTATTGGGAACCGGCTTTCCCGACTTCTTCAGAATCTTCCAGCCGAGGAGCTGCGTGGCGGATGATGCGATCATTCTTCGCTTCTTCTATCTGGTGTGAGAAGGGAGTGGCGGTGCCGCTTCAGGTTTATCATGAGGAAGAGCGGCAACCCAACTCTCACCGTTCAGTAGTACGTGGCGGGCCATGCCGTGATGGGGTCGCTTTCTGGCTACGCGCACACTCACGAATTCGCCTTCACGAGGGCGTGGGAGACCCAACTGCTGTGCTACGGCACGATGGCTGTCGTAGTCACCCATGATCAGAATTCCTTCGGGCATCAGTGCCGAGCGTGAGCCTCCGTTGCCGCGAACACGCTTCATGTAGTCCTTCTGCTGAGCCACTGTACGGACAACGTTGCGCCCTATGCGCCGCCTCTGCACCCGCCGGAAAAGTTCGTTGAGGCGTTGCTGGCCCGACGAAGGGGAAAGGACTGCCACCCGGTCCGTCGGGTCCATGTGGAGGAGAACGTTCTCCGGTAGTTCCGCGTCTCGCCATAGCCAGCAAATCTTGTCTCGATGTGCCGCTTTCACGGTGAGCTTTGCGTCACGGTTTCCACCTTGGTTCAGCCATTCCTGCCGCACTCGGAAGAGCCCCGCGCTCCACCGGCTCTCATCGTCGTTCGCCCACACGAGGAGGCAGAGATGCCCCATGGCCTCGGGGGGAATCATCCAGCCGCCAAAGCTCTGCGAGTATTTGCAGTCCACGTCTATACCGGCAATTTTGTAATCCATTGCCGTGCCGTCCGCGAACTGGAATTCGCGCTGCAGATTGATTTCAACCAGGGTGCCGGCATGCGTTTTCTCGGTCTTGTAGAGCTGGCTCCATCTATAGCGACCGGTATTCTCGCCGTTCAGTAGCTGATCGATAGTGTTTCGCAGAACCCCCGCGAACCGCTCCTCGACGCGTTCAAGCCCGGTGATCGCCGCTAGGACAGTCTGGAGCTCGGCGTCGCGTCGAACCTCCTCAGACGTGATGATGTTCTGCGCGGCCTGGATGTCGATCGGCAGCAAGCGAGAATCTCCAATCACGAATTGAGCGGAATTGTGGCGTCGTTGCTGTACCTCGAGTCCTTCGCGCGGAAGCGCACCAGCCTGCGATCCGCGCTCATGGCAGACGTGGGCGGGATCAGAGTGAAGGCCATAACGATTTTGGAAGTGTCGGCTGATCCGTTGCGGACGGCAGCATGAACATCGCTCTGACTGTCGCCTTCGACGACCGGATACAGGAGGACCACTCCGGTGGTGGGGTCGATCATGCCGCTCGCCATGGGCGTGGCGGCTTCGTCGATGAGACGTTGTGCCGCGGAGCGGTGCTCCACGCTGGCAATGCGGCCGAACGAGGTCTTCCCGGTCTGGCGACGCCGCCGGACGAGCGACAGCGGAGTCGAGCCCAGGATGCTGGCTTCCACTCGCTGAGCCGATGTCAACTTCGGTGAGATCAGCAGCCATTTCGTTACCCTGGCTAGGGTTCCGTCGAGTTGCCGGAGGTAGGTGAGGTGGGGGTCGAAGTACCGCGGACGCTCCCACTCGAGTTGCGCCAGAAGGTTCAGGATGTCCGCATGTCCTACGACCCCTGTAAGCCCCTCGAAGGTCCGTGGCACAGGGCTGGAGTCATCTGGTGGGTTGCTGAATAGCGTGGGTGCGGTGCTGAGCGCGTCCAGCAGTGGCCGCCATCGCTCCGTGTTCCGCATGAGTGCCGCGCTATCCCGAGGGTAGGACGCGGGCTCGATCGGGCGTCCGGGCGAGCGGATCTCTACCAATTCGGCGTTGAACATCTTATTTCGGGCCGAAGGCCTGATCCATGGGAGATGCTGAGCGACGAGAGGGGGCACTTCCATGGGCGTGATCTGAGGCCTACCGTCGACCACTACGGCGTATTGGGCGAGTTGCTCACGGAACGTCTCCTCATCTCGGCAGATGCCCTCATAAGCCTCGTAAAGATCTGCGGTCCGGTCCCGGCCGAACGGCTCCTCCCGCCCGATGTACAGCCGTACCAAGTCCCGGTAGCCCGGTCGGAAGCCGAACCAGCGCCCCATCTGCATGAGTGTGTCCGCCTGCTGTGTGGTCCGCCGGTAGTAGGTGACTGTGAGTCCCTCGACGGTGAAGCCACGTGACAACTTCGTGCCTCCCACGAGGATCTTCCAGACGTGCGGAGTCCGGTCAAAGTCGAGGTCGAGCTGGTCGAAGTAGCGGTCGGTGTCCCCGTTGACGACGACAACCGGCTGCCCGCCAGAACCGATGCGCTGCCGTGCGGCGTTGACGTAAGGACGCAGATCGCCATACGAAGTTGGCGTGGGAAGGTCGGAAGCCCGTGCTTGGCTCACGGGAGCAAAGTCCGACTCCCACAGCGCGGCGAGACGATCGTGGCCGGCGGTCGAGCTGTAGCCAGCTTGATGCCACATCGAGTTGATGCGTAGCGCCAGTTCGGCGTGGTCATCCTTTCTCACCGACTGGTGGACCAGCATGGTGTGGTGGCGGAACGGTCCGTCGGGAACGCCACGAGCAGCTCTGTACAGCTTGAGGGCGCCAGAGACGACGAATGCGTCCATGGCTTCCTGGAGGCGGTCGCCTGTGGAGTCGTAGATGCCCCGAACGTGCGACTGCTCCTGCGAGTTGGCGTACGTCCGCTCATTGGGCGGTATCGCAGAGTCCAAGTCGTGGAAGTCCTGTGCGCCCATGTACCCCGACGGGCGGGGCAGCGAGATGAGGAAGTCGCTTGGGAAAAGGTCCTTGTCGTCCCCAGGGTCGACGAAGACGTTGGCGAACGGGGTAGCCGTGTAGCCGACGTACTGGGCCCGAGGCAGCAGTCCAAGGAGCTGGGAGATCAGCCCGTTGATCGCGGTGCGGTCCGCGCTGCCCCGTTCCCACTTCTTCGGGTCCGAGGTGTTCACAGAAGCCTGGTCGGATTCGTCGTCGATGATGAGGGCTGGGAGCTCCCCGAGGAGGCCGTGGATCTGCTTGAGGTCCTTTACCAGCTTCTCAAGAACCGATTTGTTCTTCTTCACCACCAGGATGCGCGCGGCGGCGTGGTGCAGGTTCGCCGGGTCGCACAAGGGGCGCGTGGGCTCCCTCTTCTCGAACTCGAGGGCGCGAATGCCTTGTGCCAGGCTCTTGTAGTCATTGTCGCGGGTCGTCAGGCGTTCGATGTCGAATGCGCCGAGCGTGGACGGACGCCCGCCGTGTTCGACGAAGTCAGGCCAGTCCTCGTCACCGTCGCTGACGTAGTCCACGCCCACAAGAGAATCGAGGTCGGTGATGTCTGCACCGCGCAGGATGTTCTCCTGGCCGATCAGCTCCATGTCCAGGCGCCGTTGCGTTTGGGCGCGCAGAAGGTTGAGCGTGCCGCCCAACACGATGACAAGTCGGTAGCCGGCGTCTATCGCCTTTGCGGTGACGCCGGTGAAGTTGGCCGTCTTGCCCGACTGTACATAGCCGACGACCAGGCCTTTCGATTGCCGGGCCGCGGGCTGCTCAGGGTCAGACAGTCGCTCGACGACAGCCCGGCTCGCCTCGTGCAGGCTTGCGATGGCCGATTCCGGCCAGCCCTTGGCGCGGAGTTTGCCCTCATAGGACGCCCAGTAGAACGACCTGGCGGCTGCGCGTTCCAGTGTGTACCACGGTGTGAACTCGCGCGTGATGACCGTGGGGCCAGGCAATTTCGCCACGGGGGCGGCGTTGTCGAGCGCCTTGCAGAGGTCGCTCCCGAAGCGCAGCCGCTCGTAAATGGCCGTTCGGCGCTCGTCGGTACGCGCTGGTGTGTCCTGCGCCCACTGCGCACCTTCCGCGAAGTCCCAAGCCGTCAGGTGGCGGCTCCATATCGCTGCTAGTGCCTCGTGTCCGCTGACCAGACTCTCTCGGAAGCGCTCCTCGCCCAGGTCGGCGTCTGGATAGTCCTCGTCGGCGGCCAGCGCGGCCCAGCGGGCGAAGTGCCGGGGGACGATGCCCATACCCGCCAGTGCGGACGTATGGATAGCCAGGAGCTGGTCCGGGGTCACGCTCATGCGAAGTCCTCAATCAACGGATCAGGGGCGAGTTCTCACTGCTGCACGCTGGCTATGACCCAGCCTCCGCACGTCGCGCGCGATGTGCTTCCGCCGAAGCGAGAAGGATGGTGTTCCAGTAGTCGACGCGGTCCTGACGGCTGCGCTCCCAGCGTCCGAGTCCGAAGCAGTCCTCCAAGAGCAGGTAAAGGAGAGTCTTCGCTACCGGTGCGTCGTTCGCTCCGCCCCTCCTGCCTTCGTTGAAGTCCTCCCGGAACTCCTTGTTCAGGACGACACTGTTGTTGTCGCGGTCGAGTTCGAAGAAGCGGTCGCGCGGGAGCGGGCCCCAAGCAAAGGCGATCGGCTCCTCACCAAGCTTCTCCGGCAGCTCCTCCTTGATGACCCGCTTGACCTTGGGGTCCAGGCCCTTCCCTGGCGGAGTAACCGCCCTGCGCACGATCTCAGTTCGCTTCGCACCGTCCCGGTAGGTGCTCTCGGCGTCCGCGAGGTACTGGTGGAAGGTGTTGCCATCGGCGTCGATCGCCTTCTCGACACCCACTGTGAAGGCCGGAGTGACGGTGACGCGCTCCTTCTTGACATCAAGGCTGATGACGCTGTTCTTCTGAGTCGGCAGATCGACTGCAACCCGAGCCAGCGCAAGGTGACCCTCTTGATTACGCAGACCGTTCCAGCCGCCTGCTTGGACAAGGCGGTTGTTTCGGTAGAAGTAGAACCCTTGTCGATCCGCCAGCGAGCCGATCTGCCGGAAGCCGGCCTGCTTGGACTTGGCAGGCCAGATGTGGGCAGTCAGGACGACGTCGCCCAGACCCTCGACAGGGGCGACGAACTCCCTCGGATAGCCCTTCCTGCCCGGCACTTTGTACCCAAAGGGGTCCAGAGCCTCTACGGCTATGTGATCCACTTCCTCGCCGATTTCGCTCTCGTCACTGTTTACGTCCCAGACGGCGATGTCCAATTTGAGACCCTGCTGCAGGAAGCGATGCAGGTACAGGCCCAAGTGCATCTCGAGGCGGGAGATCGCCTTCGACAGAAACTGGTCACCCTGACCGCGAGTGATGGTCTCGAAAGCGCGTACGTGGTCCCAGCGGACGATCGTGCCGTGCCATTCAATGACGCCGTCGTACCGGTCGACGAGATCTTGTGCGTAGCGAGGGTCGACGGTGTCGCAGCGGAAGCTGTCCTCGATCCCTTCCGCGGTGAGGCGGCGGCCTGCCGCACGGCTCTGCTTGGTGCGGCTTACGACAGTCAGCGAGGACGCGTGGGAAAGCGACGCCGCCTTCAAGCCCGTGCCGTACATACCAAGGGCGCTCTCGCCGTAATCCCGGCGTCGTCCCACTGTCATCGCCGCATTGAGGCCGGAGTCGTCCATGCCCTTGCCGTTGTCGATGATCAACAGGCTGAGTATCCGCTCCGCGTCACGGAGGAAGTGCACGACAATCTTGTCGGCGCCCGCGTCTATCGAGTTGTCGATCAAGTCCGCGACAGCGACCTCGAACCCGTAACCCTGGTTGGTCAGCGCCCGGCCGTAGCCGGCGTCCGGCGGCAGGTACGTGCTTCCGGTTGTGGGGACGTCGTACTGCCAGACGGTGCCGGACTCGTAGGGCATTGCTTCCTCAAGTGTGCAGCTCAGGGCGCTGCTTTGCGGGCAGCGGCCCTTAAGGCCAAACAGTAAGTGTGAATGTACTGCAAAGCTCGGACATACGGTGAGGTTGATCTGTGAAGTGGGCGAATTGTTGCCTTATCTGCTAGGTCTGGCCCACGTCGCGACTTGCGCACCATGTCAACGCCCCTTGACGGAGGCTTCCTTCGGGCCGGGCACCAGCGAGTGCGGCTAGGAAGGTTCTGCGTGGGGTGGCCTCGGCGGATCGTGGTAGCGGCATCAAGTGCGCCGTGGGCACCAGCATTCCATCGGAGTGGCGAGGCCATCCGCTGCAGCGGCCTGGCAAGTTGCTCACCACAGCTGGACGGCCCCGCCACGACGAAATGCGGCGTGGCCTCAACGCCGATCAGAGTGGTGTCGCGCAGGAACAGCGTGCCGTCTGTTCCTGGCTGCACATGAATCGACCCTCGACAGCCCCTGGCTCTCGCATTCGGCCCAGAGCTACCTCTGCGTGCCGTGGCACGCCCCGTACGGCTGTCCCGTTCCGCACCAGCACGGTCCCGTCCCCTCCGGGGGCCAGGCGACCGCGCGGCCGCGGGCCGCGAGGGTGGTGGCGTACTGGGGGAGGAGGGTCGGGTCGTCCGGGGTCGTGCCCTCCGATGCGGCGAAGGCCTCGAAGGAGGGGACCGTGCCGGTGACGACGCCCAGGTTGGGGGTGCCGGAGGACGACAGTTCCCGCAGGGAGGTCTCTATGGTCGACAGGTGCTCCTCGTGGGAGGGGTACTCCGACGACAGCGCCGGGTACGCCGAGAGCAGTTCCGTCAGTTCGCCCTGCGGCCAGTGCAGGACCGCCACGGGGAACGGGCGGGACAGGGCCTCCCGGTAGGCGCCGAGTTCGGCGCGAAGGCGCGAGATCTCCGCCTCCAGCTCCGCCGGGTTGTCCGAGCCCAGGGACCACACCCGCTTCGGGTCGTGGAGTTCGTCCAGGGAGACCGGCATGGAGTGCAGGGTGTCGGCGAGGGTGTCCCACTCGTCGTGGGGCAGGCCCAGCATGCGGCGCACCCGGTGGCGGCCGAAGAAGAGGGGGTGCGTGGGCTGCGGGGGGCGTGCGCCGTCCGTCACGAGGAGCCGGGCGGCCTGCGTGAGGACCTCCTGCGCCGTCTCCAGCTCGTCGTGGGCCTCCAGGGCCTCCGCCACGATCACCCAGGGGGCCGCGTCGCGCGGGGACGCCGTGCGGATGCCGTCGATGATCGCCCGGGCCTCGGCCTCGTGGCCGTACTCCCAGAGGTTCGAGGCCTTCAGGGCCCGGACCAGGAACGGGTCGTCCAGGCTGTCGCCGGAGGAGAGCAGGCGGTCGTAGAGCGCGGTCGCGGCGGGGCGGTCGCCGGACAGTTCGAGGTGGGCCGCGGCCCGCAGCAGCAGGGCTTCGGCGTCCTCGGGGTACAGGCCGGCGGTTCGCTCCAGGCGGGCCGCCTCGGTGGCGTGGTCGACGTTTTCGGCAGGCGTGTCGGGGCGCATGGGGGACACCGTACTGCCGAGCGGTGACAAAGGAGAGTCCGTCCCGCGCCCCTGGCCGGCCGGCCGGACGAACACCGCCGTGCGCCCGCGTCCGGCGGGACGGACCGCCCGTCGCCCGGGTCGCCCGCCGGGCGTGACCGCGTCGCACCGCTGCGGCACAGTGAAGGTATGGATGACAGGGACACCGGTCTCGCCGGGGCCCGACCGGCCACCCGGCTGCCCGCCCAGGACCTGGAGCGGGCCCGCCGCTTCTACTCCGAGAAACTCGGTCTCGAACCCGTCGACGAACGGCCCGGCGGGCTGCTGTACCGGAGCGGGGGCGTGGAGTTCGCCCTGTTCCAGTCGGCGGGGGCCTCGCCGGGGACCTTCACGCAGATGGGCTTCCAGGTCGACGACGTCGACGGTGTGGTCGCGGCGCTCCGGCGGCGCGGTGTCGTCTTCGAGGTGGTCGACCTGCCGGGGCTGCGGACGTCGGAGGAAGGGATCGCCGACGTCGAGGGGCACTATCCGAGCAAGGGGGCGCGCGGCGAGCGTGCCGCCTGGTTCCGGGACAGCGAGGGGAACCTGCTCGGGATCGGGGAGCCCGTCGTCTGAGGGGGACCGCTCGGCCGGAGCGGAGCGAGGCGAGGGCAAGGCGGAAGCGAGGCGGAAGCGGGACGCGAAAGGCTCCGCGCGGGTCTGGAGACCTCGCGCCGCGCGCCTTATCGTGCGGGTCGCCCGTCCCGTGGCGACGGGGGAGGAGGCGTCCGCCCATGCGTGTGCCCGTCGTGCAGCACACCGACCGGCGGCGCCGCGCCCGGCGCCGGCGCGCGCTGTGGACGGGGGCGGAGGCCCTCGTCACCGTCGGGGTCGTCGTCCTGCTCCTGGTGGTCCACCAGTTGTGGTGGACCAACCGGCAGGCCAAACAGGGCGCCCAGCGGCAGGTGGCCGCCCTGGAGCGGGAGTGGGGCGGGGCCCGCGGGCCGGTCCAGGGGGAGGGCGGCAATCCGGCGGACCACGACGACGCGGACCCACCGGTCCGGGCGCGGCCCGGCACTCGGACCGGCGGGCCCGCCCCGGCGCCGGCGCCCGCGTCCGGGCCCTCCCGTGCCTACGCCATCCTCGCCATCCCCCGCCTGGACCTCCGCGTCCCCGTCGCCGAGGGCATCAGCAAGCCCGACGTCCTCGACAAGGGGTACGCCGGTCACTACCCGGGCACCGGGCAGCCCGGCCGTGCCGGGAACTTCGCGCTCGCCGGGCACCGCAACACCCACGGTGAGCCCTTCCGGTACCTCGACCGGCTCGGCGACGGCGACCGGATCGTCGTGGAGACGCGGGCCGCGGTGTACACGTACGCCGTCGACCAGACCCTCGCGCGGACCTCCGCCCACGACACCGGGGTGATCCGCCCCGTGCCGCGCAGCCTCGTCCACCCCGGCCGGGGCTACAGCGCGCCGGGCTTCTACATCACCCTCACCACCTGCACGCCCCAGTACACCTCCACGTACCGCCTGGTGGTCTGGGGCACACTCCTTTCCCTGCGCCCCCGGTGAGGCGCGCCCGGTGAGGTATAAACGAACGACAGCACGCCGTACGCGCACGAGGGACACGGGGGAGGGGGAGCCGCGATGATCCAGCGTTGCGCGAGGTCGCGCGCCGGCCTCCTGCTCCTGACTCTCTTCGTCCTCTTCCTGGACCTCGTGCCGCTGGACGCCGGCACCCTGACCGCCACCGTCGCGCTCGCCGCGACCGCCGCGGCCGGGTCGGCGTTCGCGCTCTCCCAGCTGGTCTCCGCGCGCTGCGCGCCCGCCGTGCCGCCCACGCGGGTGCGTACGGCCATCCGCGACCGGGACCTGCGGACGGCCTTCCTGCCGCAACGCGACCCCGACGCCAAGGGGCGCACCCGCCCCCGAGCGCCCGGACACGCCCTCCTGACGACCGTCGCGTAGGGCACGCCACCCCGGAGCAGCACCTCACCGTGAACCCCGCGCGGGTCGTCATGCCGCCATCCCATGTCCCGGCACGACGAGACCCACCACGGAGGGCTCACCCATGTCCGTTTTCGCCAACCTGGTCGAGCAGCTCGCCGAGTTGCTCCAGCCGTTGTTCCACGCCTCCGCGGCCGCCGCCGCGATCGTCCTGTTCACCGCGTTCGTACGGCTGCTGGTGCTGCCGCTGTCCCGGGCGTCCGCGCGGGGGCAGAAGGCGCGCACCGCGTTGCAGCCGAAGATCGCCGAGCTGCGCAGGAAGCACCGCAAGAACCCCGAGCGGCTTCAGCAGGCCGTGCTGGAGCTGCACGCGAAGGAGAAGGTGTCCCCGCTGGCGGGCTGCCTGCCCGGTCTGATGCAGATCCCCGCCTTCTTCCTGCTCTACCACCTGTTCTCGAACCCGACGATCGGCGGTGAGGCCAACGCCCTGCTCGGCCACGAGCTGCTGGCCGCGCCGCTGGGCGACCGGTGGCTGGACGCGCTCGCCGGCGGCGGGGCGTTCGGCGCCGCGGGACTGGTGTACGTCGCGCTGTTCGCCCTTGTCGTGGTCGTCGCCGTGTTCAACTTCCGCCGTACGCGGCGGATGACGGCCGCCGGTGCTCCGATACCGGCCGACGGTGAGCGGCTGCCGGGTCTCGGCGCGGTCGGCGCCGTCACCAAGGTGATGCCGTTCATGTCCTTCTTCACACTGGTCACGGTGGCGGTGGTGCCGCTGGCGGCCGCCCTGTACGTGGTCACCAGTACGACGTGGAGCGCCGTGGAGCGGGCCGTGCTGTACCGCTGAGCGGGGCGCCTGCCTACGGTCCAGTACGTGAACGGGTATTGCGGACCGGACCGTCACCTTGGAGGATCGACCAGTCCTCCGATGGCTGCACACGTCGGAAGGCGCCCCACGATCGAGGGAGATTGTGACCATGAAGCTGCTGCGAGTCGGAACGGCCGGGGCGGAACATCCCGCGCTGCTCGACGCCGAGGGCGTGCTGCGGGACCTGTCCGGACTGGTGCCGGACATCGACGGCGCGCTGCTCGCCGACGACGCGGCGCTCGGCCGGATCCGTGCGGCCGCCGACGCCGGGGACCTGCCCGTACTGGACGGCACGGGGCTGCGGATCGGGCCGCCGCTCGGGCGGATCGGCAAGGTCGTGTGCATCGGCCTGAACTACCACGACCACGCCCGTGAGACCGGGGCGGAGCCGCCCGCCGAGCCGGTGGTGTTCTTCAAGGCCGCGGACACCGTGGTCGGGCCGAACGACACGGTGCTGGTGCCGCGCGAGTCGCGCAAGACCGACTGGGAGGTGGAGCTGGCGGTCGTCATCGGCCGTACGGCCCGCTATCTGGAGTCGGCCGAGGAGGGGCTCGCGCACGTCGCCGGGTACGCGGTGGCGCACGACGTCTCCGAGCGGGAGTTCCAGATCGAGCGCGGCGGGACCTGGGACAAGGGCAAGAACTGCGAGACGTTCAACCCGCTGGGGCCGTGGCTGGTGACGGCGGACGACGTGCCGGACCCGCAGGGTCTGTCGCTGCGGCTGTGGGTCAACGGCGAGCTGAAGCAGGACGGGTCCACCCGCGACCAGATCTTCCCCGTCGGGGAGGTCGTGCGGTACGTGAGCCGGTTCATGACCCTGTACCCCGGTGATGTGATCAACACGGGGACGCCCGCCGGGGTGGCGATGGGGCAGCCGGAGCCCAAGCCCTACCTGCGGGCCGGGGACGTGGTGGAGCTGGAGATCGAGGGGCTGGGGCGGCAGCGGCAGGAGCTGAAGGACGCCTGAGGGTTCGCACCGGGAGGGCGGCGCGGCGCGCCGCCCTCCCGGCATTCCCGCCGGACGTCGTCGTCAGGCCAGCAGGGCGGCCAGTCGGCGCCACTCCTCGCGCGGGAGCGCGTCGCCGGGGCCGGTGCCGATCACCTGGAGCGCCACATGGTCCGCGCCCGCCTCGTGGAAGGCGGTGACGCGTTCGCGGATGTGGTCCTCGTCGCCCCAGGCGTACACCGCGTCGATCAGGCGGTCGCTGCCGCCGTCCGCCAGGTCGGACTCGGTGAAGCCGTGCCGCAGGAAGTTGTTCGTGTAGTTCGGCAGCGTCAGGTACATGGCCAGGTAGTCCCGGGCGGCGGCGCGGGCCCGGTCCGGGTCCCGCTCCAGGACGACCTTCAGCTCGGGGGCGAGGATCGGCGCCTCGCCCAGGATCTCGCGGGCGTAGGCCGTGTGCTCCGGCGTCACCAGGTACGGGATCGCGCCCGCCGAGCGGTCGCGGGAGAGCTCCAGGGTCCTCGGGCCGAGCGCGGCGAGGAGGCGGCGCCCGGCGGGTACGCCGGCGGCGTCCAGCGCGTCGAGGTAGCCGACGAGGGCCGAGTACGGGCGGCGGTACTGCTGCGTGAACTTCTCGTGGCTGACGCCGAGGCCCAGGACGAAGCGGCCCGGGTGGGCGGCCTCCAGGTCCGCGAAGGCGGCCGCGCTGTCCTTGGCCTCGTACTGCCAGATGCTCTGGATGCTGGTCCCGACGGTGATCTCGGACGTCGCGCCGATGAGCGGGGCGGCGTGCTGGGCGCCGGGGCTGCCGCCCAGCCACAGGGCGCCGTAGCCGAGGTCCTCCAGTTCCGCGGCGGCGTCCGTCAGTTCGCCGCGCGCGGCGGGGTCCTCGGAGCGCAGGCCGGTGCTCCAGATGCCGTACCGTCCCAGCCGTTGTTTCAGCGAGGCTGCGGGGTTGTCCATGGAAGCGATCCCTCCGGTTGCTGTGACGGCCGTTACACCGATGTGTAACCGGAGGGCCGCTCGGGCTAATCCCGCACCAGGGGTACGGAAATCAGGCCTGGTCGCCGCTCAAGAAGTGTTCGAGGGCCTCCACCACCATGCGGTGGTCCTGGAGCTGGGGCAGTCCGGACACGGTCACCGAACCGACGACGCCGACGCCCTCCACGGTGATCGGGAAGGAGCCGCCGTGGGCGGCGTAGCGGTCGGCATCCAGCCGGGAGGACTCCTCGAAGGTGGTGCCCTTGGCCCGGAAGCGGGCGCCCACCAGGTACGACGCGGAGCCGTAGCGCTCCACCACCCGGCGCTTGCGGGCGATCCAGGCGTCGTTGTCGGGGGTCGAGCCGGGCAGGGCGGCGTGGAAGAGCTGCTGGCCGCCGCGGTGGATGTCGATGGCGACCGGGGCCTGGCACTCCCGGGCCACCTCCACCAGCAGCGAGCCGAGCGCCCAGGCGTCGTCGAAGGTGAACCGGGGGAACACCAGGCGGCGTTCCTGGGCCTCCAGCTCCTCGATGCCGGGCGTCAGTTCGGGGGTGGTCGCCGGGGTCGTCGCGGTCGGGCGGCTGTGCGTCACAGGGTCACCGTCACTCCGTCGCGGGCCGAACGGCGGGCCGCTTCCAGTACGTCGAGGGCGGCGGCCGCCTCCAGGGCGGTCACCGGGTTGGGGGCGCCGTCGCGCACGGCGGCGGCGACACCGGCGTAGTACGCGGGGTAGTCGCCGGGCAGGGTGGGCACGGGGCGGCCGCCGCCGGTCAGCGGGGACTCGCCGGAGCCGAGGCGGCCCCACAGCGACTCGGGCTCGGTGCCCCAGCCGGCGGTCGTGGCGGGGCGGTGCCCGTCCTTGAGCGCCGCCTCCTGCGGGTCGAGGCCGTACTTGACGTAGCCGGCCCGCGAGCCCAGCACCCGGAAGCGCGGGCCGAGTTGGGCGGTCGTCGCGGAGACGTAGAGGTGGGAGCGGACGCCGCTCGCGTGGGTGACGGCGATGAAGGTGTCGTCGTCCGTCTCGGCCCCCTGGCGGCGGACGTCGGCCTCGGCGTAGACGGAGGCGGCGGGGCCGAAGAGGACCAGGGCCTGGTCGACGACGTGGCTGCCGAGGTCGTAGAGCAGACCTCCGATCTCTGCGGGGTCGCCGGACTCGCGCCAGCCGCCCTTGAGCTGCGGCCGCCACCGCTCGAAGCGGGACTCGAAGCGCCATACGTCGCCCAGTTCGCCGTCGGCGACGAGGTGGCGCAGCGTCAGGAAGTCGTTGTCCCAGCGGCGGTTCTGGAAGACGGAGAGGAGCTGTCCGCGCTCCTCGGCGAGGGCGGCCAGCTCGCGCGCCTCCGCCGCGGTGCCGGCGACCGGCTTGTCGACGACCACGGGGAGGCCGGCCTTCAGGGCGGTGGTGGCGAGGGGGACGTGCGTCTTGTTCGGCGACGCGATGACGACCAGGTCCAGGTCGTCGGCCCGCTCGAACAGCTCGTCCGGCGTGGCGACCACCCGCACGCCGGGGTGCTCGGTGCGGGCCTGTTCCTGCCGCTCGGGGTTCGAGGTGACCACCGTGTCCAGGGCGAGGCCCTCGGTGGTGGCGATCAGCGGGGCGTGGAAGACGGAGCCCGCGAGGCCGTAGCCGACGAGGCCGACGCGGAGGGGCGAGCCAGGGGGTGTGCCAGTCATGCGTCCACTTTCGCAACGCTGTTGCCAAAGTGCAAGCGCGGGAGAGAATGGGATGGTGAACAGGGCGAACAACACCACGGGAGCGGTCGGGGGGCCCGGCGCGGACGGGGCCGGGTGGGGTGTGGACGGTGCGGGGCGGGTTACCGGCGGCGCGGAACAGGGTGCGGATGGTGGGGGGTCCGGCGGGGATGGTGCCGGGCGGGGTGCGGGCGGCACCGGGCGGTGTGTGGATGGTGCCGGGCGGGCTACGGGCGGCACGGGGCGGGATGTGGATGGTGCCGGGCGAGAGGCGGACGGTGGGGGGCCCGGCGCGGGCGGTGCGGGGCGGGGTGCGGACACCATCGTGCGGGCTATGGGCGGCGCTGGAGAGGGTGCGGGCGGCTGGGGGCTTGGTGCGGACGGCTCGGGGTGGGCTTCGGGCGGCATCGGGCGAGGTGTGGACGGTGTCGGGCGGGAGGGGGAACGCGCGGGACACGGCGCGGATGGTGGGGGGTCCGACGGGGGCGGTTCGGGGCGCGGGGTCGGGCGGGGGCGGTTGGGGGCCAACTTGCTGGCCGTGCGGAGTCACAACGCCGCGCTCGTTCTCGAACTCCTGCGCGGGGCCGGGACGGAGGGTGTCAGCCGGCTGGAGCTCGCCGAGCGGACCGGGCTGACCCCCCAGGCCGTCAGCAAGATCACCGCGCGGCTCCGGGACGAGGGCCTCGTGACGGAGGCGGGGCGACTGGTGTCCACGGGCGGCAAACCGCGCACGGTGCTGCGGTTGGTGCCGGGGGCCGGGCACGCCGTGGGGGTGCATCTGGACCGGGACGAGCTGCGGGTGGTGCTGGTCGACCTGGCCGGGACGGTGGTGGGGGAGCGGCGTACGGCGATGGACCTCGGGGCGGGCGCCGAGGCCGTGGTCGGGGACGTGGCCGCACTGGTCGCCGAGGTCCTCGGCGGGGACCCGGCCCGCGAGGTGCGCTCGCTGCTCGGGGCCGGGGTCGCGCTGCCCGGACCTCTTGACCACGTCCACGGGGTGCTGCACCGGGTCACCGGGTTCCCGGAGTGGGACGGGTTCCCGCTGCGCGACGTGCTGGGGCGCCGGCTCGGGGTACCGGTCGTGGTCGACAAGGACACGAACGCCGCCGCCCTGCGGCTCGCCGTGGCGGGCGGCGGCGGATCCTTCGCCTACCTTCACTTCGCGGCGGGGCTCGGCAGCGGGCTGGTGATCAGGGGCGCGGTGCATCGCGGGGCACGGACCGGGGCGGGGGAGTTCGGCCACCAGGTCGTGCAGTTGGACGGGCCGGTGTGCGGATGCGGGAACCGTGGGTGCGTCGAGGCGCTGTGCCTGGACGCGGTGGCGCGGGGGGACGTGGCGGAGGCGGCGCGGGTGCTGGGGGTCGGCGCGAGCAACCTGATCGCACTGCTCGACGTCGACCTCCTGCTGCTGGGCGGCCGGATCGTCGAGGCCGAGCCGGAGCGGTTCGCCCACGGGGTCGCCGAGGTCCTCGCGGAACGCGCGCGGCGCACGGGCGAGGAGGCGGTGCCGGTCCGGATCGCGGAGGGCGGCAGCCGCGCGGTCGCCGAGGGCGCGGCACAGCTGCTGCTGGCGCCGCTGTTCGGGCGGGGCGGGGGATGAGGAGGGTGAGGGGACGGTCGTAAGTCCGGTGGCGGCGGCCGGGTGACGCCCCCTGCCTCTGCCCAGCCCCCTCCTTCAGCCCAGCCTCTCCTTCAGCCCAGCCCCCTGCTGCCGTCCGCCCCCGCGCGAAACTGCCCGATCGGGCGGACCCGTTGGGCCGTACGGCGCGGTGTCCTCGCGGAGCGGGCGGGGGGTGACGCGCAATGGGGACATGCGACTGTGCACGCCCGTCTCCCTCTGCCTCGCCGCAGCCGCCGCCCTCCTCGCCGGAGCCGCACCGCCCGCGTCCGCCTCTCCCGCGACCTCCGTGTCCTCGGTGCCCGGAGCATCCTCGGTGTCCGCCCCGCGTGCCGCCTCCGAGGCCGAGTGCGCCGGTTCCGACGACCGGCAGTTCCCGATCACCACCCGCATCGTCGGCGGCCCCGGCTCCTACGACGCCGGTGGCGGGTACGGGACCTGGTCCATCGAGCTCAGCAACACCACGCGGAGCGCCTGCGCCGGCATCCACCCGGTCGTCGTGCTCGTGGACGGTGAGCGGGACCTGAAGCCGTCGCAGCCCCGGCTGGAGTTCTACGAGGGGGCGCGGCCCCGCGCGGTGCGGTTCGAGCGGACCGACCGGGACGAGCTGGTCGGCGTCTTCGACGACGGTTTCGCGGGGTTCACCGTCCAGCCGGGGCGGACCGTGACGGTGCGGGTGCGGCTGGCGCTGACCTCCGACGCCGTACCGAACGACATCACGGCCAACGCGGCCGTCGTGCAGCGGCGTGCGGACGACGGCGACTGGG
This sequence comes from Streptomyces sp. NPDC089424, assembly GCF_044749345.1. Lineage (NCBI taxonomy): Bacteria > Bacillati > Actinomycetota > Actinomycetes > Kitasatosporales > Streptomycetaceae > Streptomyces > Streptomyces sp. NPDC089424. Next base: position 245,821 of record NZ_JBIVHU010000010.1, on the reverse strand, counting down.
TCGGGCAGTCGAACGACTACCGGTTCCGGGTGCGGGCGGCGGTCCCGGAGTCGGAGGGCACCGCGGAGCCCGGCGGCGACGACCCCTCCGCGTCCGCGTCCGCCGCCCCCGACGGCGGCCTCTCGTTCGCCGACGAACTCGCCCGCACCGGCCTCACCACCCCGCGCGGTGTCCTCGCGGCCACCTCCTTCCTGCTGGTCGTGACCGGCACCGCCCTCGTGATGGTGCGCAGGCGGCGCTGAGCCGCCGGGTGGCCCGTGCGACGATCCCTGCGTGGACTACCCGAACGACCAGGCCCCCGGCGCCCCCGTCCGCTACGGCATTCCGGAGCACGGCCGCATCCCCAAGTACTACGCGGTCAAGGCGCGCCTCGACCGGCTGATCGAGGACCTGGGGGAGGGCGGGCTGCTGCCCACCGAGCGCGATCTCTCCGAGCGCTACGAAGTGGCCCGCGAGACCGTCCGGCAGGCGATCCGCGAGCTGGTGCTGGAGGGCAAGCTGCGCCGGCAGGGGCGGGGAACCGTCGTCGCGGGCCCCAAGCTGGAGCAGCCGCTGTCGCTCGCCAGCTACACCGAGGGCGTCCGGCGGCAGGGCCTGACCCCGGGCCGGCATCTCGTCACCCTCGACCGCTTCCCCTGTCCGGACACGCTGGCCGCCGAGACCGGCCTGCGGCGCGGCGAGCCCGTCTGGCACCTGGAGCGCCTGCTGCTCGCCGACGACGAGCGGGTCGGTCTGGAGAGCACGTACGTCGCCGTGTCCCGGGTGCCCCGGCTCGACGCCGACTTCGACCCGGACTCCTCCTTCTACGCGTGGCTGGGTGAGCAGGGCATCGGGTTCGGCGACGCCGACGAGCGCATCGAGACGGTGCTCGCCACCCCGCGCGAGGCACTGCTGATCGGGACGCCGCCCGCGCTGCCGATGCTGCTGATCCACCGGGTCTCCCGGGACACGGAGGGGCAGCCGCTGGAGCGGGTGCGGTCCCTGTACCGGGGCGACAGGTTCTCCTTCACGGCGCATCTGGGGGGCTGAACCGCTCCGGTCCGGGACCTCTCTAAGCATCACGAAAAGATAACGGGTCTAGCCCAAACTTGATGGCTCGTTCACGCTCTCGTTGTCGGCCGGTCCCTTCCGGTTCCCCGAGCGCGAGGAGCGTGGCAGTCGTGAGAGTGATAGTCGTCGGAGCCGGCGTGGTGGGCACCATGCACGCCTGGCATGCAGTGAACCGTGGCCACGAGGTCGTACAGATCGAGCGCGAGGCGGAGGCTCGCGGCGCGTCCCTGCGCAATTTCGGCCAGATCTGGGTCAGCGGCCGCGCGGGCGGTGAGGAACTGGAGACCGCCCTGCGGGCCCGTGAGCTCTGGGAGGAGATCGGCGGCCGTGTCCCGGCCCTCGGCTTCCGCCCGAACGGCTCCCTGACCCCGGTCCGCGGCGACCTGGAACTCGCCGTCGCCGAGGCCGCCGTGGCCCGCCCGGACGCCGCCGCCCGCGGTTACAAGCTGCTGAACCCCGACGAGGCCCGCGCCCTGAACCCCGCCCTGCGCGGCGAGTTCACCGCGGCCCTGTACTGCGAGCGGGACGCGGCCGTCGAGCCCCGCACCGCGCAGCTCGCCCTGCGCGAGGAACTGCTGACCTCCCCGCGCTACCGCTTCCTGCCCGGCCGCGAGGTCCGTGACGTCATAGGCGCCAACGCCGTCCGCGACGACCACGGCGACGTCCACCAGGGCCACGTGGTGGTGCTCTGCACCGGCGCCTGGCTCGGCGGCCTGGTCCGCGAGCTGGCCGGCCCCGACCTGCCGGTCCGCCGGGTCCGCCTGCAGATGATGCAGACCGACCCCCTCGGCGAGCGGCTCCCCACCTCGATCGCCGACGCCGACAGCTTCCGCTACTACCCGGCCTACCGCGGCACCGCCCTCGACGAGCTCAACGCCGGGCAGCCGCAGCCGCCGACCGCGGCCGAGCACCGTATGCAGCTGCTCATGGTCCAGCGGGCCGACGGCGGGCTGACCATCGGCGACACCCACGAGTACGAGCACCCCTTCGCCTTCGACACCCTCGAAGACCCCTACGACCACCTCACCGGCGTCGTCGAGTCCCTGCTCGGCCGCCCGCTGCCGAAGATCCGGCGCCGCTGGGCCGGGGTGTACGCCCAGTGCACCGACGCCTCCCGGGTCGTGCACCGGCAGCAGGTCCGCGACGGCATATGGCTGGTGACCGGGCCCGGCGGGCGCGGCATGACCTGCTCGCCCGCGATCGCCGAAACCACCGCGAACGAACTTGGCTGGTGAACACCATGACGAACCCGTCGACCACGACGCACCCCACCACCGGCATCCGCCTCGTCGTCCTCGACATGGCCGGCACCACCGTCGCCGACGGCGGCCTCGTCGAGCGGGCCTTCGACGCCGCCGCCCGCGAGCTGGGCGTCGAGCCCGGCACCCCGGACCACGCCGAGAAGCTCGACTACGTCCGGGCCACCATGGGCGAGTCCAAGATCTCGGTCTTCCGCCATCTGTTCGGCACCGAGGAGCTCGCCCGGCGCGCCAACGCCGCCTTCGAGAAGGCCTACGGCGAACTGGTCGACGGCGGGCTCGTCGCCCCGGTCCCCGGGGCCCGCGAGGCCGTCGAGGAGATCCTGGCCGGCGGCCGTACCGTCGTCCTGACCACGGGCTTCGCCCGCGTCACCCAGGACGCCGTCCTCGCCGCCCTGGGCTGGCAGGACCTGGTCCAGCTCACCCTGTGCCCCGCCGACGCGGGCGGACGCGGGCGGCCCTTCCCGGACATGGTGCTCGAAGCCTTCCTGCGCACCCGGGCCGCCGAGGACGTCCGGCAGGTCGCCGTCGTCGGCGACACCTCGTACGACATGCTCAGCGGCGTCCGCGCCGGGGCGGGTCTCGTCGCCGGGGTCCGCACCGGGGCGCACGGCGACGAGGCGCTGCGCGAGGCGGGCGCCGGCCATGTCCTCGACTCGGTCGCCGGCCTGCCCGCGCTCCTGCGGGGGACAGGCTGATGGGCATCCGCTTCGACTCGGTCACCGTCGCCTACGACGGCAACGTCGTCCTCGACTCCCTGGACCTGACCGTCGCCCCCGGCGAGGTGATGGCCCTGCTCGGGCCGTCCGGCTCGGGCAAGACCACGGCCCTGCGCGCGGTCGCCGGGTTCGTGCGGCCGGCCTCCGGGCGGGTCTTCCTCGGCGACCGGGACGTGACCGACCTGCCGCCGTACCGGCGGGGCATCGGGATGGTCGTCCAGCAGTACGCCCTCTTCCCGCACATGCGCGTCGAGGACAACGTCGCCTTCGGGCTGAGGGCCCGCAAGGCCGACCGCGCCGGGATCCGGCAGCGGGTGGCCGAGGCACTGGAGATGACGGGGATGGCGGCGTACGCCCGCCGCTACCCCCGTGAGCTGTCCGGCGGCCAGCAGCAGCGCGTGGCGATCGCGCGGGCGCTGGCCATCCGGCCGGACGTCCTGCTGCTCGACGAGCCGCTGTCCGCGCTCGACGCCCAGTTGCGCTCCGGCATGCTCGCCGAACTCGCCCGGCTGCACCGGGAACTGCCCGAGGTGTCGATCCTCTACGTCACCCACGACCAGGTCGAGGCGCTGACTTTGGCCGACCGGATCGCCGTGATGGACAAGGCGCGCCTGCAGGCCTGCGGCACCCCGCGTGAGCTGTACCGGGCACCCGCGAACGAGTTCACCGCCGCCTTCGTGGGCAACGCCAACCTGCTGCCGGTCACGGTGGGAGAGGGCGGCGTGGCCTTCGCCGGCGCCGAACTCGCCCTCGACACCGGGTCCGTGGCCCCGGGCGCCCGGGCCACGCTGTGCGTACGCCCGCACCTGGTCGGGCTCGGCTCCGGACCCAACCAGCTCGCCGGGACCGTCTCGGAGATCCAGTGGCGGGGCGCGACGCACCGGCTGTACGTCGACGTGGACGGGCACCGGGTGCTGGCGGACCTGCTGGAGCTGCGGGAGCCGCCGGCGCTCGGGGAGGCCGTCGCGCTGCACTTCGCGCCCGAGGACGCGGTGCTGCTGCCCGCGGGGGTGAGTGCGGATGGCTAGCGATGTCGGGCGACCGGGCGCGGGCAGCGCCCTGAAGGGACGCGCGGACCTGCGCGACCAGCCGGCCGGCCGCCCGGCCGCGCGGCCCGGCGCACCGGCGGCCGGGCCCGGGGCCGCGTCCCGCAAGCCGGCGGCCTGGATCTGGGCCCTGCCCCCGGTCGCCCTCCTCGCCCTGTTCTTCCTCTACCCGCTCGCCCTGGTCGTCCAGCAGTCCCTCCAGCCGGACACCGGCGGCACCTCCGTGCAGCCCTACGCCGACGTCTTCGCCTCGCAGGCGTTCCGCGAGGCCCTGTGGACCACCGTCTGGCTGGCCGTCGCGGCCACCGTCGGATGCCTCGTCCTCGGCTTCGTGCTCGCGCTGGTCATCGCGTTCGTGCCGTTCCCCGGCGCCAGGGCGGTGTCGAAGTTCATCGACGTCTTCCTCTCCTTCCCGTCCTTCCTGATCACGCTCGCGCTGCTGTTCGTCTACGGCTCGGTCGGAATGGCCAACGGACTGTGGACGGGCGTCACGGGCGCGGCGGAGGGGCCCTTCCAGTTCCTCACCACGCCCTGGGGCGTGCTCCTCGCGGAGATCACGTACTTCACGCCCTTCGTGATCCGCCCCCTGCTCGCGGCCTTCTCCCAGCTGGACACCGCCCAGCTGGAGGCGGCGAGTTCGCTGGGCGCGCGGGCGCCGCGGATCATCCGGCAGGTCATCCTGCCGGAGGCCCTCCCGGCGCTCGCCGCCGGCGGCAGCCTCGTCCTCGTGCTCTGCCTGAACGAGTTCGGGATCGTGCTGTTCACCGGGGCGAAGGGCGTCACGACCCTGCCGATGCTCGTCTACAGCAAGGCGATCCTGGAGTCCGACTACCCGGGCGCCTGCGTGGTCGCCGTCGTCAACGTCCTGATCTCCGTGGGCCTGTACGGCCTGTACCGGGTGGTGAGCCGTCGTGCTGGTGCATAGCCGCAAGGCGAAGTGGACCGTGTGGACGGTCTTCTTCCTCCTCTTCCTGCCGCTGTTCGCCCTGCCGCTCCTCGTCGTCCTCGGTGCCTCCTTCGCCACCAACTGGTCGAGCGTGCTGCCCTCCGGTTTCACCACCGGCCACTACTCCGCCGCCACCCGGGGCGAGGCCCTGCAGGCCCTCACCACCAGCCTGGTGACGGCGCTCGCCGCGAGTCTGCTCGCGCTCGTCGCCGGCACCTGGGCGGCGCTGGCGGCGGCCGCCCTGCACAAGCGGTACCGCAAGGTGCTGGACGCCCTGTTCGTGCTGCCGGTCGCGGTGCCCTCGGTGGTCGTGGGCCTCGCGATCCTGGTCGCCTTCTCCCAGCCGCCCTTCCTGCTGAACGGCACCCGCTGGATCGTGATCGCCGCCCACACCGTCCTGGTCACCGCCTTCGCGTACCAGTCGGTGTCGGCCGCGATCGTCCGCCTCGACCCGGCGTACGAGCAGGCCGCAGCCTCCCTCGGTGCCCGGCCCTCGTACGTCCTGTGGCGCGTCAGGATCCCCCTGCTGCTGCCCTCCCTGACCGCCGCCGCCGGCCTCTGCTTCGCCCTGTCCATGGGCGAGCTGAGCGCCACGATGATGCTCTATCCGCCCGACTGGACACCGCTTCCGGTCCTCATCCACGCGGCCACCGACCGCGGCGCCCTGTTCGCCGGGTCCGCGATCGCCGTGGTGCTCATGGCGGCGACCCTCCTGGTCCTGCTCGCCGTGTCCAAGATCCGCACCAAGGCCTCGTACCGCTAGTCCACCCCCTCCGTCCGCAACCCCCTCAGCAGCCCGGTCACGCAAGGAGTTCACCTCGCCATGCCCGCAAAGAGCCTCAAGCCGATCGCCGCCGTCCTCGGCAGCCTCGCCCTCGCCGCCTCCCTGACCGCCTGCGGTGGCGGCTCCGCCGCCTCCGACGAGAAGGTCGTCACCGTCTACAGCGCCGACGGCCTCAAGGGCGAGAACGGCGACGGCTGGTACGACCAGGTCTTCAAGGACTTCGAGAAGGAGACCGGCATCAAGGTCGAGTACGTGGAGGGCGGCTCCGGAGAGATGGTGCAGCGCGCCGTCCGGGAGAAGCGCAACCCGCAGGCCGACGTGCTCGTCACCCTCCCGCCCTTCATCCAGCAGGCCGACGAGAAGGGCCTGCTCCAGAAGTACGCCCCGAAGGGCTCCGACCAGGTCAACGGCGCCGACAAGTCGGCCGAGGCCACCTGGACCTCGGTCGTCAACAACTACTTCGGGTTCGTCCACAACACGAAGGAGCTGAAGCAGGCCCCCACCACCTGGGAGGAACTGCTCGACGCCAAGTTCAAGAACAAGCTCCAGTACTCCACCCCCGGAGTCGCCGGCGACGGCACCGCCGTGCTCATCAAGGCCATGCACGACTTCGGCGGCGAGCAGCAGGCGATGGAATACCTCGGCAAGCTCCAGGCCAACAACGTCGGCCCGTCCGCCTCGACCGGCAAGCTCGCGCCCAAGGTCGACAAGGGCGAACTGCACGTCGCCAACGGCGATGTGCAGATGAACTTCGCCCAGTCCAAGTCCATGCCCAACCTCGGCATCTGGTTCCCGGCCCGTGAGGGCGGCAAGCCCACCTCCTTCGCCCTGCCCTACGCCGGCGGCCTGGTCACCGACGCCCCGCACGGCGAGAACGGCAGGAAGCTCCTCGACTACATGCTGAGCCAGAAGGCGCAGGCCCAGGTCAGCGAGATCGGCGGCGGCTTCGCGGCCCGCCAGGACGTCAAGGCGACCGACGCCAACGCGATCGCCCTGACCAAGCTCATGGACGGCGTCGAGATCTTCGAGCCCGACTGGAACGACATCGGCGAGAACCTGACGAAGTACGTCGACTCCTGGAAGTCGGCGACCGGCAGCTGAGCCACCCCTCGCACCACGCAGGACGCAACGCCCCTGGCACCACCACCGGGGGCGTTGCCATGCCCGCATCCGCCCATCCGCCCATCCGCCCATCCGTCCGGAGGTTCCCATGCTGTCCCGACGTACCCTGCTCCTGTCCGCCGCGGCCCTCACCGTCTCGGTGACCGGAGTCGCCCGCGCCGCCGCCAGAACCCCGAAGGTCCTCGTCGTCGGCCTCGACGGCGCGCTCCTTGACCGGATCAAGGACACCGACACCCCGCACCTCGACGCACTCATGGCCGCCGGCCTGACCGCGCCGAGCAGCATCTACGCCAACCCGCTCGCGCCGACGATGTCGGGGCCCGGCTGGTCCACCCTCATCACCGGCGTCTGGCCCGACAAGCACAACGTCAAGGACAACGCCTTCACCGGCCACCGGTTCGCCCAGTACCCGGACTTCCTCACCCGGATCGAGACGGCGAAGCCGGCGCTGTCGACGTACGCCGTCTGCTCCTGGGCCCCGATCACCGACACGATCCTCTCGGCGAAGGTCGACACCCGCGTCTCCACGCCGAGCGCCGAGTACGACACCGGCACCACGGCCCGCGCGGTGGCGCGGCTGCGGGACGGCAACCCCGACGCCGTGTTCGTCCACCTCGACAACATCGACCACGCCGGTCACGACCACGGCGCCGCGAGTCAGCAATATCTCGACGCCATCCGCACCGCCGACGGGCAGGTCGGGCAGATCGTGAACGCGGTCAGGTCCCGGCCGACGTACGGCGACGAGGACTGGCTGATCATGATCACCACCGATCACGGCCACACCGACGCGGGCGGCCACGGCGGCTCCTCGCTCCCCGAGCGCCAGACGTTCCTCGTCGCCACCGGCCCGACCCTGACGCCCGGCTCGGTCCGCCACGACGTCAAGATGCCGGACGTCGCCGCCTCGGCCCTCGCCCACCTCGGCATCGCGATCGACCCGGCGTGGAACCTGGACGGCCGCCCGGTCCAGCAGCCCACCGCCGACGACTTCGACACCCTGCGCTCCCGGCTCTCGGCCCGCACCGACGAGACCGGCATCCCGGCCTCCGTCCTCGGCTGGACCCGCACCCCGCCCACCGGCTGGTCGGTCGACAACTCCGCGATGGGCACCGGCGGTATGACCGAGTGGCGCGGCTGGTCCTTCACCACGGACGAGTTCTGGACCCAGAGCCAGCGCGACCAGCAGCGCGAGTCCAACATCCGGGCGCGGGGCGTCTTCGCGGTCGCCGACGGCGACGAGTGGCACGACAAGTCCGTCACCGGCACGTTCGACTCGACGCTGGTCAGCCCGGCGTACCCGGTCACCGGCGGCCGTGCCGCGACCCTCAGCTACACCACCTACTACCGCCAGGAGTCCCCGCAGAAGGGCGAGGTCCTCGTCTCCTACGACGGCGCGGCCCCGGTCCTCGTGCGGACCTACACCGCCGACGTCCCCTCCCGCACCGAAGACGTCACCCTCCAGATCCCCGCCGGCGTCGGTACGGTCCGCGTCCGCTTCCGGTACACCGCGGGCAACAACTGGTACTGGGTGATCGACGGAGTCAGGATCACCCAGTCCTGACTAGTCTTGGGGGCGTCGGTACGCCGCGGTTCCGGCGCCCCCAGCTCGTTTCGCACGTACGCCAGGAGTGATCGACGCACATGGCAGACCGCAAGCCCATCGATTCATGGCTGACCGACATGGACGGAGTCCTGATCCACGAGGGCGTGCCGATCCCCGGCGCCGACGCCTTCATCAAGAAGCTGCGCGAGTCCGGCAAGCCCTTCCTGGTGCTGACCAACAACTCCATCTACACCCCGCGCGACCTGCACGCCCGGCTCCGCCGGATGGGCCTGGACGTGCCGATCGAGAACATCTGGACGTCGGCGCTGGCCACCGCGAAGTTCCTGGACGACCAGCGGCCGGGCGGCTCGGCCTATGTGATCGGCGAGGCGGGCCTGACCACCGCGCTGCACGACATCGGCTACATCCTCACCGACCACGAGCCGGACTACGTCGTCCTCGGTGAGACCCGGACGTACTCCTTCGAGGCCATGACCAAGGCCGTACGGCTCATCCTCGGCGGCGCCCGCTTCATCTGCACCAACCCGGACGAGACCGGCCCCTCCGCCGAGGGCCCGCTCCCCGCGACCGGCGCGGTGGCCGCGCTGATCACCCAGGCGACCGGCCGCAAGCCCTACTTCGCGGGCAAGCCGAACCCCCTGATGATGCGCACCGGCCTCAACGCGATCGGCGCCCACTCCGAGACCAGCGCCATGATCGGCGACCGGATGGACACCGACGTGCTGGCGGGCATGGAGGCCGGCATGCAGACCTTCCTGGTGCTGACGGGTCTGACCCGTGCCGGGCAGGTCGAGGACTTCCCGTACCGGCCCTCCAAGATCGTCGACTCGATCGCGGACCTCGTCGACCGCATCTAGGGCAGCCGGCCGGCCAGGCCCTGGGCCCGTGCGCGCCGCAGCGAAACCAGGCCCGGGGCGGATCGGGGTGAAACCCACCCGTTCGGAGCAGTCCCGCCCCTGTTGAGGATGCAGGGGCGGGTCGTGCGGGGGAGTCTCCAGGAGTCTGGAGGTTCACCACGATGGGTTCACTGCGACTCACTCTCTGTACGGGCGTTCTGGCGGCCACCGCGACCCTCGCACCGGTGGCGCACGCCGCGGACGGCGGCGTCTCGGTCAGCCCCACCACTCCGGCCCCCGGCGGCGACCTGGGGCTGCGGGTGACCGGATGCACGGGAAGGACCGGTGTCGCCACCTCGGCCGCCTTCGTCGGCGAGGCCCGGCTTAGCGGCGTGGACGGCACGCTGACCGGCGAGACCAGGATCCGCTCGGCGGTGCGGCCGGAGCGGTCCTACGAGGTCCAGGTCACCTGCGACGGCGCGGACGGGCCCAGGTCCATCACGGCGCCGCTCACCCTCGCCGGCGGATCCGCCCGGTCGTCGGGCGGGCAGCACCCGTCCGGCCATGCCTCGCCGGTCGCCCCCGTCAAGGCGGGGGGCGGGGGCACCGCGCGGCTCGCCGCCGGGGACGAGGACGCCCGGGCGACCGGGCCCAACGCGGCGCACGCCGTCACCGGACTGGTCCTGGCCGGCGCGGCCGGCGTCGCCGTCAAGGTGCTCGGCGGCCGCCGGAGCCGCAGGACGGGCTGAGCGGCGATGTCCGACCGGGAAGGAGCCACCGGCACCGGACGGCTGGTCACGGGCGTGGTCTGGGCGGTGCTGCTGCTCGGGCTGTGGCTGTGGGGTCGCGAGGTGACCGACGTACGGCACGGCACGATGTCGCCCGCCACGGGCGACATGGCGGCGGCGGGCCGCCCGCCCGTCGCCGCCCTGCCGCCCGCCGCCGAGCCGCTGACCGGCGCGCGGCCCCAGCGCCTGGACATCCCCGGCCTCGGCATCCAGGCGCCGGTCGTGGCCCGCGGCCTCGACGCGCAGGGCGCGGTCGACCCGCCGCCGTACGACCAGCCGGGCGTCGTCGGCTGGTACGGGGCCGGCACCGAGCCGGGCGCGGCGGGCACCGCGCTGATGGTGGGGCATCTCGACACCGAGACCCGCCCCGCCGTCTTCCACGCGCTGAGCGCGCTGCGCCCCGGCCAGACCGTCCGCGTCGTCCGGGACGACGGCAAGGTCGCGCAGTTCACGGTGGAGGACGTCACGGTCCTCGACCGGGACCGCTTCGACGCCCAACAGGCCTACGGAACACGGGAGTCGGGGCGTGCCGAGCTACGGCTGATCACATGCGGCGGCACCTTCGACCGCGCCGCCGGCAGCTACACGGCGAACGTCGTGGTCTCGGCGTATCTCACCGGAACCGTCGTGTAACAGCTCCCGGCCGGGCCCCTTCGCCACCTCGTGGGAGCAACGCGGCGTATGTCAGGATTGGGCCCTGGACCGGTGCACCCAAGGGGGAGTTGGATGTACGGCAACAGGGGGGCGGCCGGAGTGCGGGCGACCGCGGTGGTGCTGGGGGCGGCACTGCTGATCGCGGGCTGCACGTCCGGTGACGCAGACGATGGCAAGGACGGCGACGACGCGGGCGGCGCAAGCACGCGGCAGCCCCGGGCCGCGACGCCGTTCTGGGTCAACCCGCACGGGAACGCGGCCGAGCAGGTCGCCGCCTACGTGCGCGACGGCCGGGAGGCCGAGGCGGAGGCGATCCGCAAGATCGCCGAGCAGCCGACCGCCGAGTGGATCGGACCGGAGAACCCGCGGCGGGAGGCGCGCGGTTTCACCGAGGCCGCCGCGAAGGCCGACCGGACGGCCCTGCTCGTCCTGTACAACATCCCGCACCGCGACTGCGGCCAGTACTCGGGCGGCGGGGCCGCCGACGGCGCCGCCTACCGGGCCTGGGTGGACGGCGTGGCCGAGGGCATCGGCGACCGCTCCGCGACGGTGATCCTGGAACCCGACGCGCTGCTGCACCTGGTGGACGGCTGCACGCCGGACGAATTCCACGAGGAGCGCTACGCCCTGCTCGGTTACGCGGTCGGCAAGCTCACGTCGCTGCCCGGCACCGCGGTCTACCTGGACGCCGGCAACGCCGGCTGGGGCCACCCCGACCAGATCTTCGAGTCGCTGAACAGGGCGGGCATCGCCGAGGCCGACGGTTTCTCGGTCAACGTCTCCAACTTCTACTCCACCGAGGAGTCCCTCGCCTACGGCAAGGAACTGTCCGCCAAGGTCGGCGGCAAGCACTTCGTCATCGACACCAGCCGCAACGGCAACGGCCCCTACACGGAAGGCGATCCGGGCGAACGCTGGTGCAACCCGCCCGGCCGCGCGCTCGGCGAGACCCCGACCACCGAGACGGCCGACCCGTCGGCGGACGCCTACCTGTGGATCAAACGCCCGGGGGAGTCGGACGGCGAATGCAAGGGCGGCCCCCGAGCCGGCACCTGGTGGCCCGCGTACGCACTGCAACTGGCCCGCGCCTCATGAAGCACCCGGGCTACCCGCGCCGCCAGGCCCCCTAGGGCACCCGCACCCACCGGGCCGCGCTCGGCACCCCCGCGTCGTCGACGGCGAACACCATGTACCAGCCCGACGGCACCAGGTTCCGGTTCCGCGGTACGGTCACGGTCACCTCGTCCCCGGTCACGGTGAAGTCCAGCGCGACCGAGCGCTGATCCACGTCCGTCACATGCGTCGAGGCGCTCGGCCGGATCAACCGCATCTTCCGCACCGACGCCGCCTGCCGGGACGTGAACGTCCCCGACTCCCCGCGCGCGAGCGTGCGCGGCCCTCCGTCCAGCGACGGCCGGGGACCTCGGTGCAGATACGGCGGCGTGTAGATCTCGATGCGCTGCTCGAACTCTCCCGGCCTGGTGTTCGCCGCGTCCCCGAACAGCGAGTCCGAGCCGAAGAACAGCACCCGCCCGTCGGGCAGCAGCAGCGACCCGGAGTGGTAGTTGCGCCCCAGCAGCGGATCGGCGACCCGGTCGAGCTCGCCGGTCGAGGGGTCGTACAGCCGTGCCTCCAAGATGTCGGAGTCACCGCGCCCGCGGTAGTCCTCCGAGCCCCCGGCGATCAGGACGCTGTCGTCCGGCAGGAGTGAGGCCTGCGGATAGCGGGTGCCCTTCCCCAGCGACGGCCCGTCGACGAAGCGCGGCCGGCTGACCGAGAGATCGACGATCCGCGTCCTGCTGCTCGCCAGCGCGGACTCCCCGACCCCGCCGCCCCCGATCACCATGTACGTCTCGTCCTGGGCGGGCGGCAGCAGCACCGAGTTCGCGGTCTCCAGCATGTTCGGGTCGCTCATGCCGGGCACCACGGTGAAGGTGTCGGTCCGCACGTCCCAGACGCCCGGCTCCCGGCCCACGTCGTCCGGCCCGTACCCGGCGTTCGCCCCGGAGTAGAAGATTTTCCCGTCCTGCATCAGGAACAGCGCCGGATACGTGGGGAACTGCCGCTCCTTCGCGGTGTAGCTCCACTTCTTCGTCGCGGGGTCGAAGACCTCGTTCTTGCCCGGCACCAACTGCCCGATGTCGTCCAGCCCGGAGACACTGAGGATCCGCCCGTCGCCCAGGGTGGTGAGCGTCGGGTACCAGCGGGCCTCCTTCATCGGATCGACCTTGACGTACCTCTCGGCGACGGGGTCGAACTCGTAGGCGTCCCGGATCCCCTGGAAGTCCTTCTTGTCCAGCGCCAGTTTCTGCGCGATGCCGTACGTGTTGCGCGCGTCCGGCCCGGTCAGCCCGTGGACGCGGTAGTTGTCCTGGGTGCCGGTCTCGTACCGCGCGCCCTCCCGTGCCGCCTCGACGTAGATCCGCCCGAATCCGGGATCGTTGCGCAGGAAGCGCCCGGTCGCCTCGTCGAAGACCTTCTTCGCGCGCGGCACCAGCACCGGGTCCTTGGAGACGAACGTCCTGCCGTTCTCCTTGCCGGTGAACCGGGTGCCGGCGGGGAGGGTGATCGGCTTGTCCGGGTTCTCGTTGTAGACGATCATCAGGCCGCCGGCCTTGCGCACATCGCCCTGAAGCTTCTCGTACCGCTTGGTGCCGCCCGCGATCAGCAGATTGCCGTTCCCCAACTGCGTATGCCCGGTGCAGAACAGGTCGTTGGGCGTCGGGACCTTCTTCACGGTGCCCTCGACCGGGTCCCAGAGGCGGGTGTCGAACTTCTTCGCGTCGAAGTTGTCCTGGTCGTTTCCCGACCCGGCCACCAGCAGCACCTTGCCGGTGTGCAGCAGCGCCGCGTGAATGGTGTTCTGCCGGTACTCGTCGGGGAACTCGACGACCTCCCAGCGTCCGTTCTCCGCCTTGTACCCGGGCCGGTCGATCCGGTACTCGTGGTACTTCTCGGAACCCACCCGGTAGAGCCACGGTCCGTTCATCCCGGCCACCGCGAGGACGACCGCCGTGCCGATCGCGAACCGGCGGACCCGCAGGCGTCCGGCACGCTCGGTCATTTCGCCACCCCGTGGGCGGGCGTCGGCGCGGGCACCGCGTCCTGCGGCTCGGGCGCCGCGGCGGTCCGTCTCCGCGCCTGCCGCAGTTCCCAGCGCCAGGCCAGCACCGGTGTGGCGGTGACCAGCAGCGCGAACGACGCCCAGAGGACCATCGCCGGGTGGGAGTGGCCGAATCGGTGGCCGGCGGCGATCGAGGCGCCGAAGACCAGGATGAAGTACCAGTGGTAGCGGAAGGTCCCGAACCACCGGTCCGGGCTCGCCGAGTCGCCCTTCGGTGTGACCACGAACCGGCTCCTGCGCCGCAGCGCCGCGTCGATCAGCGCCTTCGCGTACAGCGGCGCCGACAGCGCGGACATCACCATGCCGGCGACGCCGCCGGAGCCCTCCGGCTCGTGCGGTGAGACGTTGTGGCGGCGGTTCCAGACGTACAGGCCGATCTGCAGGGCGGAGGCGTTGCCGTAGAGCATCAGCCAGACCGCCGGGTCGATGTTCACGCCGGAGGCGCCGAGCCCGAGGAACAGCGCGCAGCTCAGCGCCGCGAGTATCCAGTTCAGGGCCGACATCGGATAGAAGATGATCATCATCGTGTAGTTGAGGAGCTTGGCCGGCGGCAGCGAGTACCAGCCCTTCCAGTACTGCTTGAGGATCGTCTCGTAGGTCCCCCGCGACCAGCGCATCTGCTGGGTGAAGAAGTCCGTCCAGGCGGTCGGGCCCTCACCGACCGCGAGGACGTCCGGGGTGTAGACCGAGCGCCACTTCCTGCGGGTGACGGGGTTGCGGTGCCGGTGGATCTCGAAGCCGGTCGCCATGTCCTCGGTGATCGAGTCGTACAGACCGCCGATCTGCTTGAGGGCCTTGATCCGCACGGCGTTGGAGGTGCCGACGAACATCGGGGCGCCGTAGCGGTTGCCGGCCCGCTGGATCAGCGCGTGGAAGAGGAACTGCTGCGACTCGGCGGCCTTGGTGACGAACGTGTCGTAGTTGCCGTAGACCTGTGGGCCGATCACGAAGGCGATGTCCGGGTCGCGGAAGTAGCCGAGCATCCGCTCCAGGTAGTTCGGCAGTGGCACGTGGTCGGTGTCCACGGAGGCGAAGAAGTCGTAGGCGTCGCCGTGCGCGTCGAGCCAGGCGTTGTAGTTGCCGTGCTTCGTCCGTGCCCGGTGCGGTCCCTTGGCCTGGTTCCATCGCGGGACGCCCTTGCGGGTGAAGTGGTGCACGCCGAGGCGGGCGCAGACCTCCTTGACCTCGGGGTCGTCGCCCTCGTCGAGCAGCCAGACGTGCAGCAGGCCCCGGTGGCGGATCCGCACCGCCGCCTGGAGGGTCCGGGTCACCATCTCCAGCGGTTCCTTGCCGGGCACGAAGGAGGTGAGGAAGGCGACCGACGTGCCGGCCTCGGGCACCACCGGGACCGGGTCACGGGCGACCAGCGTGGCGTGCGCGTTGGACAGCACGTTCATGCAGCGGAAGAACTCGATCAGACCGATCGCGACCAGCATCACGACGTCCAGCGCGGGCAGGAAGGCGTACGCCGGGTGATCGCGTGCGGTCCAGTGCGCCGGATGCAGCAGCCAGACCAGCAGGACCAGCGAGAGCAGGGGGGCGGCCGCCAGCATCAGGGCCACCCGGACGCGGTGCGGCTCCTGCGAGATCAGCGAGCGGTACCGCACCCGGTAGGGCCCGCCCGGACCGGGCTCGGTCAGAGGGCCGGCCAGCCGGCTGTAGTGCTCGTAGTCGTAGCGCGGCAGGGTCCTTCTGAGCCGGCGGAAAGCTCCCGTGTGGCCGCTCCGGTGCGCATCCGCCCGGAGCCTCAAGGTCTGTGACGGGTCGAGGTGCTGCCGGGCGCCCGTCGGCGTCGACGTCATGAGTCATCCCCCCGCACGCGGGTCGGCACCGCGTGTCTGTCGGTCCCTTCACCCGCTCCGGCCCCCCTCGGCCGTCACGGGCGCGTCCGGTCGCGTGACGCCCCCCTCGGCATCACCTCAGGAACGGGGCCCCTCTCCCCGCACCACCGGCAACCGGTTCCTTCCCCCCAAGTGGCGCGTCGTCGCGGCCACTTGCGACCAGGGTTCTACGCCCTTCCGCATGATCGCAAGATGGGATACACGGTATTCACCCGTTAAACGGGCTCATTCGGACGCAAGTTGGCGTTGGCTGGGGCGCTTGAGTGCAGTCGGGTACGAAGGTGGTGGAAGTGGTCCCTAATGGCCTGCTCGGCACGGTGCGTGTCGCCGGAGCGCACCGCGTCCAGGATCTCCCGGTGCTGCCGGCAGGTGACCCGCGGATCCTGCGGCACCTCGACAAGATCCCTGCTCACCCGGTGGAAGGTGTCCCAGAACGCCTCCAGCACCTCGCTCAGCAGGACGTTGTCCAGGCCCCGGTAGAGGGTGGCGTGAAAGGTCCGGTCGGTCGGGGCGAGGCCGGCCCCCCGCGCCGCCCGCTCGTCCATGGCGTCCACGAGCGTCTCCAGCTCGGCGAGGTCCGACGCCGGCAGCCGCCCCGCGAGCCGGGACACCAGCCCCGTCTCCATCGCCTCGCGCAGATCGAGGAGCTGGCGCAGGCTGTCCTCGCCCCGGTGGTGTCCGGCGACCGTGCGGAAGGCGAGGCCCTCGATCATCGGTGCGAGGGACATCCGGCCGACATAGGTGCCGAAGCCGTGGCGTATCTCGACGATCCCCATCGCCTGGAGCGCCTTCAGTGCCTCCCGGACCGAGTTCCGGCTGACGCCGAGCAACGCCATCAGCTCGGGCTCGGTCGGCAGCGGCGCCCCGGAGGCCAGCCGGCGGTCGACGATGAGCTGCTTGATCCGTTCCTGGAGGTCACGCGCTGCCATGGCCAGAGGGTAACCGGCCATAACCGGGGAGGCTCCTCCCATGCGAAAGGCCCCTCACCGTGGTGAGGGGCCTCGCTGTCGGTGCGCCGCCAGGGACTCGAACCCCGGACCCGCTGATTAAGAGTCAGCTGCTCTAACCAACTGAGCTAGCGGCGCCTGCTGACGTCGTTAACTCTACATGACCTGCGGGCGTGCTCCGGACCGCCGCGGAGGGGCCGCCCGGGCCCCGGAACGGGCCCCCGGGGGCCGTACATCATTCGGACCGTCAACATGCGCGCCCGGAAGACAGTTGTGAAACTGATCAACGTGCACAGGTTCGGAAATTCTCGCCAGGAGTGTGAGGGGAATCGCATGGAGACCCCGGTATTCGAGGAAATCGATCCCGCGAGCGACTGCGACTGCCCCGGATGCGCCCACTGGCGCCGCGTCCTCCCGCATCCCACCCCGCACCGCCCCTTCGCCCACCCCGCCGCCCGACGCGCCCTCGCCCTGGCCGCGCTGACCTCCGCGGCCCTCGGCGCCGACCACACGGCGCCCACTCCGGCGGCCGCCCACGCCCCGCTGCGGCCCGGCGTTCCCGCGGACGACGGGCCCGAGACCCCCCAGGGCGGCACGGCGCCCCTGCACGGTCCGGCCGGGACCCCGGGCAAGCCGTCGGACACGGGAAAGACGCCCGAGACGACCCGCGAGAAGATCATCCAGCGGGCCCAGAAGTGGGTCGACGCGAAGGTGCCGTACAGCATGACCTCCTACTGGTCGGACGGCTACCGGCAGGACTGCTCGGGCTATGTCTCGATGGCATGGGGACTGCCGCAGAACGAGTGGACCGGCTCCCTGCACACCTTCGGCACCCGCATCGCCAAGGCGGAACTCCAGCCCGGCGACATGCTGCTGTTCCACAACCCCGACAACCCGGAGAACGGCTCGCACGTCGTGCTGTTCGGCGGCTGGACCGACTACACCCGGACGTCCTACATCGCCTTCGAGTCGACCCGCCCGCACGCCCGCCGGGCCGTGACGCCGTACGCCTACTGGAGCAACTCCGCCCGGTACGTCCCGTATCGCTACAAGGGCGTGGTGGAGACCCCGCTCGCGACCTCACCGGAGACCCCGCCCGTGACTCCTCCCGAGACCCCGTCCGCGACGCCGTCGCCGACCCCGGCACTGCCCGGGACCGACCCGAGGCGGGGCGGCAGGCCCTCCGCCGCGCCGCACACCGGGGCCCACGCGCCCGCCTCGCACGGAGTGCCGGGCTATCCGGGCCGGGCGATGTTCCGGCCCGGCGCCGACAATCCGTACGTCACCCAGCTCGGCGGACAGCTGGTGAAGAAGGGGTTCGGCAGGCACTACCCGGACGGGCCTGGCCCGCGCTGGGGCGAGGCGGACCGGCGGGCGGTCGAGGCCTTCCAGCGCACCCAGGGCTGGCGGGGCGGTGCCGCGGACGGCTACCCGGGGCCCGAGACCTGGCGCCGGCTCTTCTCCTGACCTGCTGTTCCCCCCACGAACGCATCTGGCGCGGAGGCTGGAGACACGCATGACCACGACCACTTCCGAGACACCCGACCCCGGGGGAGCCGAGCGGACCCCGCCGCCCGCCAACCGGGCCACCCGGGTGATCCACAACGAGGCGACCACCGAGATCCCCGTCCATCTGCTGTTCAGGGACGATCCCGATCCGGTGTCCGTGCAGCTGCGGCCCGCCGTGGTCAACCGTCGTCAGGGCACGGGCGAGCAGCCGCGGCTGCGCCGCCCGGCGGGGGCGCGGGCCCGGCCGGTGCCGCAGATCGCCCCCGATCTGGTGGAGCGGCCCGCACGGGTCCTGCCGGCGGCCGCGGGCCTGCTCGCCGGTGCCGCGGGGGCGGCCGGGTGCGCGCTCACCTCCTGGTGGGCGGGGGCGATGCCGCCGGCCGTGGTCTCGGCCCTGGGGCTGCCGGCCTCGGCGGGCGCCGGTGCCGGCCCGGCGCAGTGGGCGGCGTACGCCGGGGCCGGGGCGCTCGGCCTGTTCGGGTTCGGCGGCCTGGCGCGGGGGCGGACCGGGCGGGCCTGGGTGCTGGGGGTGTTCGGCCGCTACCGGGGGACCGTCCGGCGCACCGGTCTGATGTGGGTGAACCCGCTGCTGCCGCGCCGCCGGGTGGACGTACGGCTGCGGCACTGGCGCAGTGAGCCGATGCCGGCGGCCGACGGCAGCGGGCTCGCGCTGCGGGTCGTGGTCCTGGTGGTGTGGCGGGTGCGGGACACCGCCCGTGCGGTGCTGGCGGTGGAGGACCACGAGTCGTATCTGCGGGTGTGCGTGGAGGCGGCGCTGGCGCGGGTGCCGGTCGAGATGCCGGGCGCGGCGAAGCCCGCGGTGGACGCGGCGGCCGACGCGCTGACCCGGCTGGTGGCGGCGGACGCGACGCCGGTCGGCATCGAGGTGTTCTCGGTGCAGCCGGTGCGGGTGGAGTACGCCCCCGAGGTGGCCGCCGCGATGCACCGCCGGCGGATCGCCGCGCTGGACGCCCAGCACCGGGCGAGCGTGCTGACCTCGGTGGTGGACTCGGTGGAGGACACGGTGACCCGGCTGACCATGCGGGGGCTGGTGGCGCTGGACGACAACGAACGCAAGGTGCTGGTCAAGGACTTGACGGTGGCGTTCTGCGCGGGGCGGGGAGAAACCGGTCCCTGATTGGTATGGACATGTTCAACTCGCGGCAATAAACTCAGCCTTGGTCTAGACCTGCAAGCTCAGTGAACTTCCCCCACGTTCTCCAGGAGCGGCAGTATGCGCAAAAAGACCAAAGTGTCCGCATTGATGGTGGGTATGGCGACCACCGGTGCCCTGGTGCTCTCCTCCGGCGGAGCCAGCGGCCACGGCTACACCGACCTGCCCATCAGCAGGCAGAAGCTGTGTCAGAACGGCAGCGTGACCAACTGCGGCAACATCCAGTGGGAGCCGCAGAGCGTCGAGGGACCGAAGGGCTTCCCTTCCTCCGGCCCGGCCGACGGGCGGATCTGCTCCGGCAACAACGGGCAGTTCGGCCAGCTCGACAGCCCGCGCACCCCCTCGGGCGCCGCTTGGCCGGCGACCAAGGTGAACGGCGGCCAGAGCTACTCGTTCCGCTGGCAGTTCACCGCCATGCACTCCACCACCGACTTCAAGTACTACGTCACCAAGCCGGGCTGGAACCAGAACCACAACCTCGCCCGGTCCGACCTCAACCTGACCCCGTTCCTCACGGTCCCCTACAACAACCAGCGTCCGCCGCAGACCCTCTCGCACAGTGGCACCCTGCCGTCCGGGCTCAGCGGCCGGCACGTCATCGTCGCGGTGTGGACGATCGCGGACACGGCCAACGCGTTCTACGCCTGCTCGGACGTCACGTTCTGAGTGTGCCGGACACGCGAAGGAGCCCCTCGCTTCCCGCGAGGGGCTCCTGCGTTGTGCGCCGCCAGGGACTCGAACCCCGGACCCGCTGATTAAGAGTCAGCTGCTCTAACCAACTGAGCTAGCGGCGCATGACTCCCGCCGTCCGCTGTACGCGGTCGGCGACGGAGAAAATAATACCCGGTCCGCGCGGGTGCTCCGACCACCGCCCGAGGCGCTACAGCGCCAGGGAGAGCAGTACCGGAGCCGCGTTGCGGTTCAGGGTGTCGGCCGCCTGGCGCAGCCGGTGGGCGTGCTCGACCGGGAGCGACAGGGCCAGGCAGCCCACCGCGGAACCGGCGGTGATCGGGACGGCCGCGCAGACCGTGCCGATCGCGTACTCCTGGAGGTCGAGCACCGGCACCGTCGGCGGCTGGGCCTCCAGCCGGGAGAGCAGCACCTTGTCGCTGGTGATCGTGCGCGAGGTGAGGCGCGCCATCTTGTGCCGGGCGAGGTGGTCGCGGCGGCCGTTGTGGTCCAGCTGGCCGAGCAGGCTCTTGCCGACCGCCGTGGCGTGCGCCGAGAAGCGGAAGTCGACCCACTCGTTGACCGCCGGGGTGGCCGGGCCCGCCGCGTACTGGGTGACCCGGACCTCGCCGTCGACGTAGCGGCTGATGTAGACGGCCGCGCCGACGGAGTCGCGCAGCCGGTCGAGGGTGCGCTGGAGCTGCTCGCGCAGGGCCTCGTCGTGCCGGTGCGCGGAGCCGAGGCGGGCGAGCGCCGCGCCGGTCACGTAGGCCCCGTCGGAGCCCTGGTCGACGTACCCCTCGCGGCGCAGCATCCGCAGCAGTCCGGTCAGCCGCTCCGCGCGCAGTCCCGTCCGTCGGGCGATCCCGGTGACGGTGACACCGGCGGGGTGCCGTGCCACCGTCTCCAGGACGCGCAGCGCGTCCTGCGCCGAGTGGTACGGCACGGTCGGCTCGTGCTTCAGCGCCACGGTCTCCCCCTGCGCTCGCTCGCTTCCGTCCTGGGCCTGCTCTCGCTCTCCACGATAACCGGCAAGAGGCCGGTAATGAGCGGCAGTTGACGAGATGACGACCTCCTCAGCAGGGGCGTAGCCACTTGGCATATGCCAGTGGAATGCCCCGCCGCCCCGACCTCGGGTGACGGTACTGGCGCGTAGTGTGACGGACCGGAAAAAATCACAGCACCGCGCTCAGAAACTCCCGCGTCCGCTCGTGCTCGGCGTCGCCGAAGATCTTCTCCGGCGGCCCGGACTCGATCACCCGTCCCGCATCGAACATCAGGACCTGGTCGGAGATGTCCCGGGCGAAGTTCATCTCGTGGGTCACGCAGAGCATGGTGATGTCGGTGCTGCGCGCGATGTCCCGCAGCACGTCCAGCACCCCCGCGACCAGCTCCGGGTCGAGCGCGGAGGTCACCTCGTCGAGGAGCAGCACCTGCGGGCGCATCGCCAGCGCCCGCGCGATCGCCACCCGCTGCTGCTGTCCGCCGGACAGCTGGGACGGCTTCGCGTCGCACTTGTCGGCGAGGCCCACCAGCTCCAGCAGCTCCCGGGCGCGCGCCTCCGCCTCGTCCTTCGACAGGCCGAGCACGGTGACCGGTGCCTCGGTGACGTTGCGCAGCACGGACATGTTCGGGAACAGGTTGAACTGCTGGAAGACCATGCCGATCTTCTTGCGGACCTCACGGATCTGCTTCTCGGGCGCGGGGAAGAGCTTGTCCCCGTCGACGGTGATCGTGCCCTCGTCGGGCTTGATCAGGGTCATCAGCATCCGCAGGATCGTGGTCTTGCCCGATCCGGAGGGCCCGATCAGGGTGACGTGCCGGCCGGCCTCGACGGAGAAGTCGAGGTGGTCGAGGACCAGGTTGTCGCCGAACCGCTTGCTCACCTGCTCCAGTCGGATCAGCTCGGCGCTCCGGCCGGTGGCGGGGTTCTTCTCCGGGTTGGGGAGGGTCTCAGTGGGCAAGGCGTCGCTCCAGGGCTCGCAGAACAAGGGAGGCCAGGTAGGAAATGACGATGAAGGCCACGCCGATCACCGTCAGGGGCTCGGTGAAGCGGAAGGTCTCCTGGGAGAACAGCCGGGCCTCGCCGAGCATCTCCAGCACCGTGATCGCCATCAGCATCGGTGTGTCCTTCAGCATGGAGATCACGTAGTTGCCGAGGGCGGGCACCACCCGGCGGACGGCCTGCGGCAGGATCACCGCCGTCCAGGTCCGCCGCAGCGGCAGGTTCAGCGCCGTCGCGGCCTCCCACTGGCCGACGGGCACCGCCTCGATACCGGCCCGGTAGACCTGCATCGTGTACGTCGAGTAGTGCAGGCCGATACCGATCACACCGGTGGTGAGGGCCGAGGCCGTCACGCCCCACTCGGGCAGCACGTAGAACAGGAAGAACAGCTGCACCAGCAGCGGGGTGTTGCGGACGAACTCGGTGACCACACCGACCGGCCAGGTCACCCAGCGGCTCGGCACCCGCATCAACAGGGCCCACACCAGACCCAGGACGAAGGAGATCAGCGAGCCGATCACCAGGATCTGCAGGGTGACCAGCAGACCGTCCCAGAAGTGCGGCATGAAGTCCGTGACCGCGCTCCACTCCCAGTTCATCGGACCCCCTCCACCACGGCCGGCTCAGGCGTCCGGACCTTGCGCTGCGGCGCCTTGCCGACCCCGGCCTTCAGCTTCTTCTCCAGCCCGCGCATCACCCGGGTGAGCAGGAAGGCGATCACGAAGTAGACGATCAGGATGTACGTGTAGATCTCCGCGCTCTCCTGGAGGGCGAGGCGCACCAGGTTGCCGCTGAAGGCCAGATCGCCCATGCCCATGATCGACACCAGCGCGGTGCCCTTGAGCAGCTCGATCAGCAGGTTGCAGAACGGCGGGATCATCTCCGGCACCGCCTGCGGCAGCAGGATCAGCCGCATCCGCTGCCACGGTGTGAAGCTGAGCGCGATCCCGCCCTCCCGCTGCGCCGGGTCGACGGCGTTCAGCGCGCCGCGCACGATCTCCGAGCCGTACGCGCCGTAGGTCAGGCCCAGCGCCAGGGTGCCCGCCCACAGCGGGACCAGCTGCCAGCCGAAGGCCGGGGGCAGCACGAAGAACACCCAGAAGATCATCACCAGCGCCGAGGTGCCGCGGAACACCTCGGTGTAGAGGCCCGCCAGGAAGCGGACCACCCACAGCCGGTGGGTGCGCGCCATGCCGACCGCGAAGGACACGGCGGTGGCCAGCAGCGTGCTGAGGACGAGCAGCTGGATCGTGACCCAGATGCCCTGAAGTACGAGTTCCCACAGTCCCGAGGTCATCCGCCGCACAGCTCCTTCGCGGTCAGATCCGTCATCTCTTCCTCGGTGAACCCGAACGGCCTCAGGATGCGCAGCAGTTCGCCGCTCTCCTTGAGCTTTCGCAGCTCCCGGTTGAAGGCGTCCCGCAGCCCCGTCTCGGTGGGCCGGAAGGCGAACCCGCCGCCGTCGACGTGCGGCTTCCCGCCGACGATCGGCTTGAACGGCTCGGTCGCCTCGGCCTTCGCGGACTTCTTCACCACCTCGCGGGTGGTCAGCGCCGTACCGGCGAACACGTCCACGCGCCCGGCCTCGACGGCGTTCAGCCCGGCCACCTGGTCGGGCACGATGAGGATGTCGCTCTCCTCGTAGCCCGCCTCCACGGCGTAATCGATCTCGGCGTAGCCGGTGCCGGTGGCGAACCTGGCCTTCTTCTCGACGACGTCCCGGTAGTCGCGCAGTCCGAGCGGGTTGCCCTTGCGCACGATGAAGGAGTCGAGCATCTGGTAGTCGGGGTCGGAGAAGATGACCTGTTCGCAGCGCTCGGGGTTGATGTACATCCCCGCGGCCACGACGTCGAACTGCTGGGAGTTCAGGCCGGGGATGAGCGAGCCGAACTCGGTCGGCACGGGCTGCACCCGGTCCACTCCGAGCCGTTTGAAGATCACCCTTGCCAGCTCGGGCGCCTCGCCGGTCAGTTCGCCGTTCGTGTCGATGTACCCGAAGGGGATCTCGCCCGCGATGCCCAGGCGCACGACACCGGCGGCCTTCAGCCGGTCGAGCAGGTCACCGCCCGCCGTGCCGGAGGCGGTGGCCACCCGGGTGCAGCCGGCGGCGCCCAGCGCGCCGAGCGCCGCGACCCCCGCGAGCAGCGACCGGCGGGCGGGCCCGAGGGCGCGTCCCGGAGCGGGTTCGGATATGTGGTCGGTGTTTCTCGTCGGGCTTCTGCGTGGTGGAGCCATGGGCGCGCGGCTACCCGACCGCACGCGGGTTATGCCGATCTTTTCAAGCCCCGCACGCTGCGGGGCCGGGTGCGCGGGCCCCCTTGACCGCGCCGCCGCCGGGCACTCCCATGGAACCCATGGCTGATCGCTACATCGAGGTCTCGCTGGACAAACGCGCCGTCACCTGCACGGCCAGGCTGCTCGACGACCGTGCGCCGATCACCTGCGCGGCCGTCTGGGACGCCCTTCCGTTGTCCGGTGACGTCTACCACGCCAAATACGCCCGCAACGAGATCTACGGACTCTTCCCGCCCTTCGCGGCATCCGAGCCACCACTGGAAAATCCGACCGTAACCCCCATTCCGGGCGATCTGTGTTATTTCGCCTTCGCCGGTACGGAGTTGGGCACCCAGGCCTACGGCTACGACCGCGAGGTCCGCGCCGGTACCACCGTCGTGGACCTCGCGCTCTTCTACGAACGCAACAACCTGCTGCTCAACGGAGACGTCGGCTGGGTCCCCGGCATCGTCTGGGGGCAGATCGTGGACGGCCTGCCCGCGATGGCCGAGGCCTGCAACGACCTGTGGCGGACCGGCGCCGCCGGGGAGACGCTCAGCTTCCGGCGGGCCTGACCCCGGCGGCGGCACCGGCCTCGTACAGCGCGTGCGCGGCCCGCAGGACCAGGTCGTCCCGGTGCCGGGCGGCCACCAGCTGCATCCCGATCGGCAGGCCGTCCCCGTCCGTCCCGACGGGCACGGTCGCCGCGGGCTGCTGGGTCATGTTGAAGGGGTAGGTGAACGGGGTCCAGCCCGTCCACCGCCGGTGCCCCGACCCCTTCGGCACCTCGACGCCCGCCTCGAAGGCCGTGATCGGCAGGGTCGGGGTGACCAGCAGGTCGTAGGTGTCGTGGAAGCGGCCCATCCGGCGGCCCAGATCCATCCGGACGTCCACCGCGGCCAGATAGTCCAGCGCCGTGTACCGGGCTCCCCGCGCGCAGATCTCCCGCAGCCCCGCGTCCAGCAGCGCGCGCTGCTCCGGCCCGAGCCGCCGGGTCACCCGGGCGGCCCCACTGAACCACAGGGTGTGGAAGGCCTCCACCGGGTCGGTCAGGTCGGGATCGGTCTCCTCGACGTACGCGCCGAGCTCCGCCAGCCGCTGCACCCCCCGCCGTACCGCCGCCGCGACCGCCGGCCGTACCGCCACCTGCCCGCCCAGCGACGGCGAGTACGCCACCCGGAGCCCGCGCACGCCGGCCGCCAGAGCGTCGGTGAAGGCCGTGGCCGCCGGCGGCAGCCCCGACCAGTCGCGGGAGTCCGGGCCGCCGATCACGTCCAGCAGCAGTGCCGCGTCCGCCGCGTCCCGGGTCATCGGACCCACGTGCGCCAGCGTCCCGAACGCGCTCGCCGGGTACAGCGGCACGCGCCCGTACGTCGGCTTCAGCGCGAAGATCCCGCAGAACGCCGCCGGGATGCGCACGCTGCCGCCGCCGTCGGTGCCGAGCGCCAGCGGTCCCGCGCCGAGCGCCACGGCCGCCGCCGCGCCCCCGCTGGAGCCGCCCGCGGTGCGCGTCAGGTCGTACGGGTTGCGCGTCACCCCCGAGGCCGGCGAGTCCGTGACGCCCTTCCAGCCGAACTCGGGCGTCGTCGTCTTGCCGAGGAACACCGCGCCGTGCTCGCGCAGCCGGGCCACGGAGGGGGCGTCCTCGTCCCAGCGGCCCTCGGGATCGACCGTCCGCGAGCCGCGCAGGGTCGGGGCGCCGCGCAGCAGCAGGATGTCCTTCACCGTGACCGGCACCCCGTCGAGCAGCCCGTCCGGCTCACCGCGCCGCCATCGCTCCTGCGACTCCCGGGCGCGCAGCAGCGCGTCGTCGGCGGTCAGCCGGACGAAGGCGTTCACCTCCGGCTGGATCGCCTCGGCCCGCTCCAGCGCCGCGCGGACCGCCTCCACCGGGCTGAACTCGCCCTTGCGGTAACCGTCGAGGAGCCGTACGGCGGTCAGCTCGGTGAGCTCGGTCATCCACCCTCCCAGGAACGTCAGTGTCCGGGTACATACCCACGCTGTTTGTCCACCACGTTCGCGAGCGGCCGCCCCGCCTCCCATGTCTCGTACAACTCCACGAACTGCGTGCCCAGTTCGTCCCGCCAGCCGACGGTGTCGCCGCTCATGTGCGGGGACACGATCAGGTTCGGGACCTGCCACAACGGGCTGTCGGGAGGCAGTGGTTCGGCGTCGAAGACGTCCAGGGCGGCGCCCGCGATCCAGCGCTTGGCCAGCGCCTCGGCGAGCGCCTCCGTCACCACCAGCGGCCCGCGTCCCACGTTGACGAAGCGGGCGGAGGGCTGCATCATCCCGAACCGGCGGGTGTCGAACATGCCGTGCGTCTCCTCCGTGAGCGGCGCCGCCGCGATCACCCAGTCGGCGCGTGCCATCAGCCGGTCCAGGTCGCCGGGGCCGTGGACGCCGGTGCGCGGGGTGCGGCCGACCAGGGCGGTGGTGACGCCGAGCGCCTTGAGGGTGCGCACGATCGCCCGTCCGATCGGCCCGGAGCCCACCACGACCGCCCGGCCCCCGCCGACCTTCTGCGACTCGCGGTGGCGCCAGGTCCGCTCCCGCTGGAACTCCAGGGTGCGCGGCAGGTCCTTGGCCATCGCCAGCACCAGGGCGGCGACGTACTCGGCGATCGGCTCATCGAAGATGCCGCGCGCGTTCGTCACCACGGTGTCGCAGGCGGCGAGTTCCGGACACATCAGGTGGTCCACACCGGCGCTCGCGGTGTGCACCCAGCGGGGCCGTGGCCCGTCGCCCGGCCATGCCGCGCGCACGGCGTGCGAGGTGAAGTCCCACACGAGCAGCACATCGGCGTGCGGCAGCCGCTCGGCGAGCCCCGCCGCGTCCGTGTGCTCGATCCGGGCGCGGCCGGTGAGGCGGCCCAGCCGGGGGAGGGGTTCGGCGTCCAGGACGAGCAGGGTGGGAAGGGGCATGAGCAGCCGTTTCTCCAGCCGTTCGCGGGGGCGGCCGGCCGTGGGGGCGACGGCCGGTGACGACATGTCAACGGGGTTCAACCGGGTGTTGACCTGGGAGTGATCCGGGCGGATTGACCACGCTCGCACCCGAACCTACCGTCGTCAACACGGGCGTTCCCCACGATCCGTCGCCCACTCGTCTCCGAGCGTGAGGCCGGTGCCTGCCATGGACGTCGCATTTCTCGGCGGACCGGCTCCGCAACGCGGAATCGGTGTCGTCGCCCCCTTCGACTTCGCGCTGGACCGCGAGCTGTGGCGCTGGGTGCCGGACGAGGTGTCCCTGCACGTCACCCGCACCCCGTACGTGCCGGTGGAGGTGAGTCTGGACCTGGCCCGCCTGGTCAGCGAGCACGAGACGCTGAGCGAGGCGGTGCGCACCCTGAACGCGGTCGAACCCGAGGTGATCGGCTACGCCTGCACCTCGGGCAGCTTCGTCGGCGGCATCGTGGGCGAGCGCGCGATGTGCGAGGCGATGAGCCGGGCGGGCAACGTGCCGGCCATCACCACCTCCGGCGCGCTCCTGGAGGCCCTGGTCGAGCTGGACGTGCGCCGGGTGGCGCTGGTGACCCCGTACACGGTCTCGGTGACGCGGGCCCTGGAGGGCTATGTCGCCGAGGCCGGGGTCGCCGTCACGGGCTGCGCGTTCATGGGGCTGACCCGGCACATCTGGAAGGTGCCCTACCGCGAGGTGGTGGACATGGCGCGGCGGGCGGTGCGCGGCGCCGCCGACGCCCTGTTCATCAGCTGCACCAACCTGCCGACCTATGACGTGATCCCGCAACTGGAGGCCGAGCTGCGCATACCGGTGATCTCGGCCAACCAAGTGACGATGTGGGCGGCGCTGCGACGACTGGGTACCCGTGCGGTGGGGCCGTATCAGGCGCTGATCGATCCGGCGGCGCGCACCGGTCCCGTACTGCCGGGGGACACCCCCGGCGCCGTAGTGCCGGAAGAAGAGCAGCAGGAAGGCTGGACATGACAGCACTGGGATTCCTCTACCCGGGACACTCCGCCGAGGACGACTATCCGCGCATCGAACAGCTCCTGGGCAGCGACATCCGGGTGGACCTGGTGCACACCGACATCGGGGAGGACGCCCACCGCGTGGACGCCCTGCTCGAGATGGGCGCCCCGGCCCGCCTCGCCGCCGGTGTCCAGGAACTGCGGCACGCCGGTGCCGACGCCGTGGTGTGGGCGTGCACCAGCGGCAGCTTCGTGCACGGCTGGGAGGGCGCCCACGAGCAGGTGCGCACCCTGGCGCAGGCCGCGGGCATGCCGGCGTCCTCGACGTCCTTCGCCTTCGTGCACGCCGTCCGGGAGGTCGGCGCGGGCCGGGTGGCGGTCGGGGCGACCTACCCCGAGGACGTGGCCCGGCTCTTCGTGGACTTCCTGGGGGCGGCCGGCATCGAGGTGACCGGGGTGCGCAGCTCCGGGATCATCACGGCGGCCGAGGTCGGCACCTGGGGCGAGGCCGAGGTCTTCGCGCTGGCCCGCGCGGCCGACGCGCCCGACGCGCAGGCGGTGCTGCTCCCGGACACGGCGCTGCACACGGCGGCCCACATCCCGGCCCTGGAGAAGGAGCTAGGCAAGCCGGTCCTGACCGCCAACCAGGTCACCGTCTGGGAGGCGCTGCGGCTGGCGGACCGCCGGGTGAACGCCCCGCAGCTGGGGGCGCTGTTCACCAGGGAGCCGATCGTGCAGGTCTGAGTCGTGCGGGTGAGGGTGTCGACGGACTCGACGGCCTCGACGGACGCCCCGCGGACGCCCGGAAGGGAATAAGCGGGGACCGTCTCCTGTTCGCGTCCTGAGGAGACCGCACGGCCGAGGACGCAGGAGGCACCCCTTGCCTGACGAGCAGCACGACCAGCACGACCAGCAGGAACAGCCCGACGAGCGCGGTGAGCGCGACCGGAACGGGATCCGCGCCACCGCGCACGGCACCGCCCCCGTCCCGCTGTCCGTACTGGACCTGGTCACCGTCGGCGCGGGCCGCACCGCCACCGACGCCCTGCGCACGAGCGTCGCCCTGTCCCGGCTCGCGGAGACCCGCGGATACCACCGCTACTGGGTCGCCGAGCACCACTCCATGCCGGGCGTCGCCTCCTCGTCCCCGGCCGTGATCCTCGCCCACCTCGCCGCCCACACCGAGCGCATCCGGCTCGGCTCGGGCGGCGTGATGCTGCCCAACCACGCCCCGCTGGTGATCGCCGAGCAGTTCGGCACCCTGGAGGCGATGGCCCCCGGCCGGATCGACCTGGGCCTCGGCCGGGCCCCCGGCACGGACGGCGCCACCGCGGCGGCCCTGCGCCGCACGGACCGGCTGAACGAGGGCGCCGACGACTTCCCGGAGCAGCTCGCCGAGCTGACCCGGTTCCTGGACGACGACTTCCCCGACGGTCACCCCTACCGCCGCATCCACGCCGTCCCCGGCCCCGTCCAGGCCACCTCGCCCGGCGGCGTGCAGTCCCCGCACCGCCCGCCGGTCTGGCTGCTCGGCTCCTCCGGCTTCAGCGCCCGGCTGGCCGGCCTGCTCGGCCTGCCCTTCGCCTTCGCCCACCACTTCTCGGCGCAGAACACCATCCCCGCGCTCGACCTCTACCGGGAGTCCTTCAGGCCCTCCGCGCTCCTCGACGAGCCCTACGCCCTCATCGGCGTCTCCGCGCTCGCCACCGACGACGAGAAGGAGGCCCGGCGCCAGGTCCGCGCCGCCGCGCTCAGCATGATCCGGCTGCGCACCGGACGGCCGGGCCTCGTGCCCACGCCGGAGGAGGCCGAGGCGCACGAATTCAGCCCGATGGAGGAGGAGTTCGTCACCTCCTGGAACGCCAACGTCGTCCACGGCACCCCGGACGAGGTCCGTGCGGGCCTCGACGGTCTCCAGAAGCGCACCGGCGCCGACGAGTTGATGCTCACGGCCAACGCGCACAGCGGTGAGATCCGGCTCCGTTCCTACGAACTCGTCGCGGACGCCTACGGGTTGCCGACCGCCTGACCCGAAGGGCACGCCAGCAGCTCGGAGATGCGGTCCGGCGGCACCGGGCGGGAGTACAGCCACCCCTGCCCGGTGTCGCAGCCGATCCGGCGCAGCCGGCCGGCCTGCGAGGAGGTCTCGACGCACTCCGCGGTGACGGTCAGCCCCAGCCGGTGCGCCAGCTGGATCATGGCCTCGACGATGACCTCGTCGGCCGGGCTGGCGTGGGTGCTCGCGTCCTCGTACTGGAAGCCCCGGACGAAGGACCCGTCCAGCTTCAGCACCGACACGGGAAGTCTGCTGAGGTAGGCGAGGTTGGAGTAGCCGGTGCCGAAGTCGTCGATCGCGATGCGCACGCCCATGTCGCTGAGCGCCTGGAGGGCCTGCAACGGGCGGCCCGCGGAGCCCATCACCGCGGACTCGGTGAGCTCCAGCTGGAGCAGCTGTGGGGCGAGGCCCGTCTCGGCGAGGATCTCGGCGACGTCCGCGACCAGGTCGGAGTCCCAGACCTGACGCACGGCGACGTTGACGGAGACGAACAGCGGGGGCTCGTCGGGGCGTTCGAGCTGCCAGCGGCGGGCCTGGCGGCAGGCGTTGGCCAGCACCCAGCGGCCCAGCGGGACGATCGCGCCGTCCTCCTCCGCCAGTGCGATGAACCGATTCGGCGTCAGCATGCCGAACTGCGGATGATTCCAACGGACCAACGCCTCGACCCCGCTGAGCCGGCCGTCCGCCATCCCGACCAGCGGCTGGTACTCCAGCACGAACTCGCCGCGGTCGATGGCCGGGCGCAGCGTGGAGGCGAGCGCCTGGCGGGTCATCCGGTGCGCGTTGCGTTCCGGGTCGAACAGGGTCCAGCGGGACTTGCCGTCCGCCTTCGCCCAGTACAGCGTGGTGTCGGCGGCCTGCATCAGACCGGTCGCGGTGGTGCCGGCCGCCTGCCGTTCGACGACGCCGATCGACGCCGACAGCGACAGCCGCTGACCGGCGAGATCGAAGGGCTCCTGCAAGGCCGTGAGCACCGACTCGGCCAGATCGGCCAGTTGCTCGGTGCCCGTGGAGTCCTCGACCAGCAGCGCGAACTCGTCACCGCCGAGCCTGGCCACCAGCGGGGCGCTCGCCCTGCCGTAGCCCGCCTCGTCCGCGCAGCGGCCCAGCCGCTCGGCGACGGCCGCGAGCAGCCGGTCGCCGACCCGGTGGCCGAGGGTGTCGTTGACCGCCTTGAAACCGTCCAGGTCCAGGTAGCACAGGCCGATCCGGCCGGTGCCGCCGCGCGCGTACGACTCCACGTCGAGGGCGGCCGAGAGGCGCTCGAAGAACAGGGTGCGGTTGGGTAGCCGCGTCACCGGGTCGTGCATCTGCAAGTGCCGCAGTCTGCCCTGGAGTTCACGGTGCGCGCTGATGTCGGCCGCGCTCAGCAGCACGCCCGGCGCGCCGTCGGGCAGCGGGGCGACGGTGACCTGCACCCAGACGCTGTGCCCGTCGGGGTGCTTCAGCCGCCGGCTGCACCGCAGCCGGGCCTCCCGCCCACGCAGCACCTCGCGGTACGCGTGCCAGGTGCGGGCGTCGGAGGCGAGGTCGACGAGGTCGGCGGCGACCCGTCCGGTGAGGTCGCCTGGACCGGTGCCGAGCAGGTCGGCGAGTGCCGCGTTCGCGCTGACCACCAGGCCTTCGCGGTCGACGACGGCCATCGCCAGTGGTGCGGCGGCGAAGGCGGATCGGTAGGAGTCGGAGGCGTCGGCCCCGGTACTTCGCGACGCCTGGTGGTTACTGTCTGTGACGGCCGGCCCGATGAGGTCTGCCGCGGGCGTCGGCCCTTCGGACGTTCCGCTCACCGCTCGCTCCCGCAGTGCACTCGATCTGCTCGATCTCTGCTCGATCTCTGTCCGGGCAGGAAAGGGTCAGGAAAGTGTGCCGATCATAGAGGGCAGCTCCCGCCGCTCGCAGCCCACTGTCCAGTGTCGCGGAACACGCGCGGAACGGCCCGCCCTCCTGACAGATCGTTTCTGCCCGCCTGAGGACCGGTTCTCCCGTCCCTCGACCGATTGTGACGGACCGTGAGCGGTTCGGGGGTGTCGGCCGGTTTGGTGACCCCGTTCGGCCTCGGTCGCTCTCACTCGTCCGGTGCAGGCAAACAGGGCATACAACAATAAATTCACACAGTCTGGATGCGGTGTCCCGCGAACCGCATCCGGAGGTCCATGTGCCGCGCCAGCTGCCCTTGGGGGTACGCACCCGTGAGGCCCTCGAGGGGCTCGGCCGCGTCGCCGCCCGCCCCCGACTGCGCAGCACCGCGGCCGTGTTCACCACCCTGTCGGCGGTGGCGGCGACCTCTCTGATCGCCTGCCCGTCGGTCGCCGAGCCCTTCGCGGCCGCGCCCTGCGCCCTCGCCCGCACCCAGGCCCACCACTCCGAGGGCCTGGACACCTGGAACGCCGCCTATCCACGGCCGGCCGGCACGCTGGACGCGGTGATGGTCTTCCTGTCCTTCCCGGACGCCCGCCCGCTGACCACCCCCGCCGAACTGGCCGCCGACCACTTCCCGGCCACCAGCCACTACTTCGAACGGGCCTCGTACGGCAAGTTCCGGCTGCGCTCCCACCCGCTGCCGTACTGGATCCGGATGCCGCGCCCCTCCACCGCGTACGCCATACAGCGCGACTGGGGCGCCGCCCACCGGGCGGCCTATCTGCGGGACGCGCTCGCCGTCGCCGACGGCCAGGTCGACTTCTCGCGCTACGACGTCGTCTACTTCGTCGCCGACCCGCACGCGCCGGGCGTCGACTCGGACGCCACGAAGGTCGTCAACCTGGACACCCCGCTGCGCGCCGACGGCACCGACATCCGGCGGGTCGTCACCGTGTTCGAGAACCACCCGCCGGACCGGCTCGTCCTCGCCCACGAGACCGGCCACGTCTTCGACCTGCCGGACCTCTACCACCGCCCGGACGACGGAAAGGGCGACTGGGACACCCATGTGGGTGACTGGGACCTGATGGGCAGCCAGTTCGGACTCGCCCCGGATCTGTTCGGCTGGCACAAGTGGAAGCTGGGCTGGCTGGAGCCCCGGCAGGTGGTCTGCGTGCGGGGCGGCACCCCCGTACGGCTCACGCTGGAGTCGCTCGGCGCCGCACCCGGACTGCCCTCCACCACCCAGGCCGGTGCCCCCGCCTTCGGGCTGGGGCGCGGGACCAAGCTCGCCGTCGTGCGGACGGGGTCCGACAGCGCCCTCGCCATCGAGGCCCGCGGCTCGGTCGGCAACGACCAGGACAGCTGCCGCCAGGGCGTCCTCGTCTACCGCGTGCACGCCGGCGCCGAGTCCGGCGGCGGCCCGGTCCAGGTGATCGACGCCCATCCGCACACCGAGGCGTGCTGGGAGGGCTCGGTGTACCCGCCCCTCGCGGACGCGCCGGTCGCCCTCGGGGAGAGCTTCACCGTGCCGGGCACGACGGTGCGGCTGGACGTGGAGGGACGCACGGCGTCCGGGGGATGGACGGTGAAGATCGCGAGCGGGTAGCGGCCGCGCGAACGGGCAGCCGCCGCGGCGGGGCAGGAAAAAAGCCCCCCGCGTCCGCGAGGGGCCTTCTCGTTGTCGTGCGCCGCCAGGGACTCGAACCCCGGACCCGCTGATTAAGAGTCAGCTGCTCTAACCAACTGAGCTAGCGGCGCCTGCTGACGTCGTAGACCTTAGCATCCAGGTCGGGGGGAGGAAAAATCGATATCCGCACCGTCGAGCGGGCCGCTCGGACCGCCGCCCAGAGCAGGATCTCGGGGCCCGGGAGCCAGGGGTGACGGGTGTCGGGGGCGACGAGCCAGCGGGATCCGGACGCCGTGTCCGCGTCCGTTCCGGAGGGGGCGGGGACGGTCACCGCGTCGCCGGTGCCGTGGCACAGCAGGGGAGGGACGGCGGCCGTACGTCCGTCGGCGGCCGGGCCCGTGGACCCCCACTCCTCCCACTCCATCAGCGACGGCAGCCGCTGTGCCGTGCCCGGCGCGGCGAACAGCAGCATCCGGCCCCGGAACACCGCCACCGGCCCCGAGCCGGGGCCGTCGTCCCACAAGCGGTCCAGCATCGCGCGTCCGAAGATCGCGGGCGCGCTCACGACGTCGAAGGCGGAGCCGCACGGCAGCACCACGGGTGCCTCGGGGCGCTCCTCCCAGAGGGCGAGGGTGCTACGCGGATACGCTCCTGCCGAGGCGAGCCAGGCGGCGCCGTCCGAGGTCACTGTGCTGCTGCTCATGGCATCTACAGGTACCGGGAGTGAACGTCGCGTTTCCCTGGGTTGCCGGAAATCGGGACAGGAGCGGACGACAAGGGGTACCTTGCCCGGTCGGCATATGCCGAAAGGGTGGTCGCGGGCGGCGCGGGCGGCGTCCGGTCGCTCATGACCTGCGGCTCACGCCCTCAGACGGGATCCGGACCCCGCGCCTCCACGCCCCGCAGCAGGTCCCGGCCGAACTCCACCATCTTCTTGGCGTAGTCCTCGGTCCACTCGGCCCGCTCGGCGATGTCCGCCGCCGTGAGCCGGTCGAACCGGCGCGGGTCGGCGAGCTGGGCCGCGGCCATGGCCTGGTACTCCACCGCGCGGTCGGCGGCGGCACGGAACGCCTGCGTCAGCTCCGTGGCCCGGGCCAGCAGCGTCCGGGGGTCGTCGATGGACTCCAGGTCGAAGAAGTGCTCCGGATCGGAGGCCGCCTCCGCGGGCTCGAAGAGCAGGGGCGCGGGGCGTAGCCGCGGTTCGTTCCGACGCGGCGTGGGCTCCGCCATGTCCTCATCTCCTCCTCGTACGTTTCCGACGGCACCACCCGTCCAGGGTGGACCACCCTCAATTCTCTCGCGCCCGCGCAAGGGGGCCCTTGCCCCAGAACATCAGACGTACGGCGGACGCGTCCGGCGAGGGCGAGGGCAAGGCGGGGCGTGCCCGGTGTCGTCGTTCACGGGGTCCAGCGGATCCGGTGTTCGGCCAGGTGGGCCAAGACGGCGTGGTTGGCCTCCCAGCCGTCGGGGAACTTGACCAGGGTTCCCAGCTGGACCGGCTCCGTCGACGGGTAGTCGTCCAGGAGGTCGCTCACTCCCTCCCGGCAGACCACGACGCACGCGTGCCGGTGGCGGGAGGCCAGGACGCACAGGCGGCCGGTCTCCAGGTGGAAGGCGGTGGCGTCGGGGCGGCCGGAGAGCGGGTGCAGGACGACCGTGACGTCGTACTCGCGGCCCTGGAGCCGGTTCGCCGTGTCGACCGTGACCTCGCGGACGCCCAGCTCGGCGAGGGCCGCCCGGACTGCGGCCGCCTGGTCGCGGTGGGCCGTGCCGACCGCGATCCGGTCGGCGGTCAGCGGCGTCGGCTCGGACGACCGCTCCGACGTGGCCGCTCCGCCCCGGTCCAGCAGCCGCCGTACCACCGACGCCACCGCCCGCACCGCCTCCGGATCGGTGCGCGGCGTGTGCCGGGCCGGCAGCTCCAGCAGGCCCCAGCCGGACTCCGCCGCCTCGTCGATCACCCGGTCGGGACCGGAGCCGTCCGACGCGACCCCGAAGGTGAGCCGCCGGTCGCCGTGACCGGTGCCGCTGCGGAAGGGCGTATAGGGATAGAACGCGTCCGAGACGAGGGGGGCCGCCGAGGCCGGCAGCCGCCAGGAGACCGGCAGCCGGTGCTGCGGCAGCTCGGGGTTGTGGGCGAGCAGGGTCGTCACGGCGGACGCCGAGGGGTCGTACGACAACCCCGCCCACTGCTCGCTGCCCACGATCGCGAACGGGTCCAGCTGCCCCGGGTCGCCCACGAACAGCGCCCGCTCGAACAGCCCGGCCACCGCCAGCAGCGCGTCCGAGCGCATCTGGTACGCCTCGTCGACGATCGCGTGCCGCCAGGGCTCGTCGGCCTTCACATGACCCCACTTGGCGGCGGTGGAGACGACCACGGGCAGCCCCGCCAGGTCCCCCGCCTTCGCCGACTTCCGTACCTGCGGCAGCTCGTCCAGCGCCTTGTCGTACGGGTCGGCGTCACTGCTGTGCAGCCGGCCCACCGGCAGCTCGGGATCCTTCTCCGCGAGCCGCAGCACCAGGTCGTCGACCTGGGCGTTGGTCTGCGCGACGACCATCAGCGGGCGGCCCGCCTCGGCCAGTTCGAGTGCCGCGCGCACCACGAGCGTGGACTTGCCCGCGCCGGGCGGGGAGTCGACGACGACCCCGCGGTGCGCACCGTGCAGGGTGTCGCGCAGGATCGCCTCGGTCGCACGCGCCGCCGCGGCACCGGGGTCGAAGGCGGTCTCCGTGGTCACAGGACGTCCTCCTCGGTGACGGGATCGGCGGGCTCCGGCGCGGTCCGCTCACCGGGCGGCCCGCCGTGCGTCCACGGCGTCTCCTCCGGGTCGGGGAGCTTCGCCCCGCCCCGCTGCTCGTGCTCGAAGAGCGTGAAGCACAGGGCGTCGCCCTTCTCCGGCACGGACCCGGCCTCGGGCTCCTTGCCGCGGCCCATCTTGTCGAGGATCCGCAGGACCACACCCTCGCCCTCGTACCCGACGAACTCCGCGGCCTGCGGCTTTCCGTTCAGGGAGCGGTACACCTTCGCCCGCTCGCCCAGATGCGGCCGGTCGGCCGTGCGGACGGTCACCAGGGGGCGCGGGCTCGGGCGCCTGCCCTCGCCGTACGCCATGACCACCTCGGTGACCTCGCCCGAGAACGCCTCCCCGGACAGCCGCCGCCCCGCCATCACCAGCGGATCGTCGAGAGCCTCCTGGGCCTCCAGACGTGCCTGTTCGCGCTCGCGCGCGGCCAGTTTGTTCGCCGCCGTCACCGCGTCGTCGCGGCGCGGCTGCGGTGGCTCGCCCGAGAGCACCCGGTCACGATGCCCGGTGAACGACCAGCGGTCGCGCGTCCAGCGCTCCTCGACGCGCGCCCCCTCGGGCAGCTCCCGCAGCAGGTCCAGGCCCCGCCAGACCGCGTCCCAGGTGGGACGCGTGACCCGCTCGACCAGCGCGCGGATCTCCCGCTCGGCCGCGGTGGCGTCCCCGAGCCGGTCG
Source organism: Streptomyces sp. NPDC089424 (assembly GCF_044749345.1). Taxonomy (NCBI): domain Bacteria; kingdom Bacillati; phylum Actinomycetota; class Actinomycetes; order Kitasatosporales; family Streptomycetaceae; genus Streptomyces; species Streptomyces sp. NPDC089424. The sequence continues at coordinate 208,553 of NZ_JBIVHU010000010.1, read as the reverse complement.
TCCGCCTCCAGGCCGTCCTCGGCGGCGGCGAGGGCCGTACGCGCCCGGTCGTAGCGCTCGATGGCCGGGGCGAGCAGCTTGTTGTCGAACGCCGGGTCGGTGGCCGGACCCGCAGGCGGCCACCGGAGCTGGCCGTCCCCGTCCCGGTCCAGCTCGGCCCGCAGCGCGGCCTCGGCGCCGGTCGTGCCCGGCGGCGGGTCGATCCAGGCGAGCAGCGCGCCGAGGTGCTGGTCCTCCAGGCTGGACTGGCCGGTCGCCCAGTGCCGGGAGAGCACGTCCGTCAGCGCCAGCAGCAGCGAGGAGCCGGGGACCCGGGCGCGCTCCCCGTAGTGCGTGAGCCAGCGGCCGAGCAGCGGCACCCGGGGCGGCGCCGGATGTGGAGCCTCCGGGTCCTGCTCCGCCGTACGGCGAAAGCGCATCGAACGCCCCAGCAGCCGCACCAGGTCGACGCCCGGACGGCTCGGCACGATCAACTGCGGGGCGTCCGCGCACAGTTCGACCTCGACCTTGACCCGCTTGCCGGTCTCCGGGTCGGTGTCGGTGCGCTCGGCCGCCTCGACGCTGTCGGCATGCGCATCGATGTACGGCAGGACCACCTCCGCCAGTTCGGCCAGGAAGGTGAACCGGAGGTCGCGGTCGCGCGGCTGCGGCACCGCCAGCAGGCGGGGCGCGTCCCGGTCCGTGCCGACCAGCGCGCCGAGCGGGGCGCCGGCCTCACCGGCGGTGGTCAGCGGCACGAGGACGAGGGGGCGCTCGGACAGGTGCCGGTGGCGGACGGTGGCGGCCGGCTGGGCCCGGCCGCTCTCGACGGCCTCCAAGCGGGCGAGAGTGGAGATCAGCGACACCGGGCGCCCTCCGGAGACTCGACGCGCCGCTGCGGTGCCTCGGGATCCGAAGGCCCGGCCGCCCCGGGCCGCCGGCCCAGGGCCTCGGCGCGCAGGAGGGCCGCCCGGCGCAGGGCCGCGACCGCCGGATCGTCCGGGTCGCCCTGTTCGCCGCGGGAGGCCGCGAGGATGTCCTCGACGGTGGTCAGGCCGCCCAGCTCGGCGCGCAGCGAGCGGCCCAGGGAGGTCACCGCACCCCGCGCGCGGGAGCGTTCCCGGCAGTGGAAGGCCAGCTCGCACGCGGACAGGCACTCCGGCGCGTACGTCGCCGGGACCGACTCGACGGCGGCCGTGAGCCGGTCGGGGGGCAGCTCGGGGGAGAAGCAGGTGCCCTCGGGGAGCGCGTCGGCGATGTCCTCGACACGGGTGAGGCGGGCCAGCTGGCGCCGGGTGACGGCGCGCTGCTTGCGCACGTCGACGGCGGAGGCGGTGGGGAGGTTGGAGAAGTCCTTCGGGCAGACCAGCAGGACCTGGTGCCGTACCGGCGGGGCGGGGGCCATCCGGGCGGCGACCTGCTCCAGCGCCAGCACGTACACCGCCGCCTGCCGCGCGGCGGCGCCCACCTTCGCGGGGTCCGCGGAACCGTCCAGCATCGGGAACGACTTGATCTCCACGACCGTCCAGCCGCCGTCCGGGTGCACGACCACGGCGTCCGGCTCCAGGAACGCGGGGGAGCCCGCGACGTCCAGCGCGAGCATCGGATGGTCGAGCAGCGTCCAGCCGCCTGCCTCGACGGCCTCGCGCAGCGCCAGGGCCGTGCGCGCGGCACGGCCCTCGGGCCCGACGGCGGACAGCTCCGGCACGCGTGCCCGCGCCGGCGGCTCGGCGCCCGCGTCGAGCTTCTCGTGCGCCAGCCGCAGCAGGTCCGCGCCGCCGTCCGCCTTGACCCGCGCCTCGAACGCGTTGCCCCGCATGAAGGCGAACTGCGACTGCCCGAACGCCGAGGGCGCGCCCAGCGCACCGGCCAGCGCCGCCTTGTTCACCCCGGCGCCGTCGAGGATGGCACGCCGTCTGCACCCGGGGTTCGCGGCGAGGGCCGCGAGGGCGCGGGCGTCCAGCGCCTTGGCCGGGACGTCGGGACCGCGCAGCTCAGCGAGCCGGTGCCGGAGCGCCGTCCCCCGCGTCCGAGGGGGAGGCACCCGGCTCGGCTCCCGCTCCGAACCGCGACTCGCGCTGCCGTGGAATTCGCTCACCCGCCGAAGTCTGACATCCACCACCGACAATCGAGGCCCGAGCGACGGGGGAGCCCGTCGTGACCGGTGCGGTGCGCGCCGTCAGCGACGTCCGCACGCGGTTCGCGGCACGCATCACGTACGGCGCCAGCAGCAGACCGGCGCCCATCACGGCGGCGCCCGCGACGGCGTCGAGGAAGTAGTGGTTCGCGGTGCCCATCACCACGATCGTGGTCACCAGCGGATAGAGCACGCCGGCGGCCTTGGCCAGGCGCGTCCCGCCGTACCGCCACAGGATCACCCCGCACCACAGTGCCCAGCCGACGTGCAGGCTCGGCATCGCGGCGTACTGGTTGGTCATGCCCCCCAGGCCGCGCGGCGCGCTGGCCTCGCCGGCCCACCAGCCGTAGGTGCTGTACTGCGCCATCGTGTCCACGAAGCCGTACCCGGCGGACAGCAGCCTGGGCGGGCAGGTCGGCATCAGCGTGAACCCGATCAGGCCGATGAAGGTCGAGGTCATCAGCCAGGTCCGGGCCGCGCGGTAGCGCACGGCCCGGGACCGGAAGAGCCAGATGAGCAGCGCCGGCGTGACCAGGTAGTGCAGCGAGGCGTACCAGAAGTCCGCCGGTATGCCTATCCACGCCTCGCTGGTGAAGAGGCGGTTGAGCGGGTGCTCGGCGTTGAGGTGGAGGGCCTTCTCGATGCGCAGTATCGCCAGGCCGTGGTCGACGGCGGTGGTGACGTCGCCCCGGGCGAGCAGCCGGCCCGCCGAGTAGCAGGCGTACACGAGGAGGATCAGCGGCAGCTCGGACCACCAGCGCAACCGGGTTCGCGGAGCCGCCTCGATGCCCGGTGTCTCGGCGTGCGGCATCCGATCGCCCTCCCCCTTCTCCTTGCGGCGCCCCTCGGCCCTGCGGCCGGTCGAACCACTTTACGGTGTACGTGCGGTCACCCTACGGGTGCCCTTCCGGCCCTGATAGACGCCAGGATCGCCCCCCGGGTTGCCCCCGGACGCGGTGCGCGATGATGGAGACGTTCCGCCTCGGTTCTTCTCCCCGAAAGGTCCCGTCCCCTCATGGCACCGCGCATCCTGCTCGCCCGGCACGGGCAGACGGAGTGGTCGCTGGCCGGAAAGCACACCGGCCGGACCGACATACCCCTCCTCGACGAGGGGCGGCGCGGCGCGAAACTCCTCGGCGAACGCCTGCACCACAGCCCGTACGCCGGGCTCCCCGGCGTCGAGGTCCGCACCAGCCCCCTCTCCCGCGCGCGGGAGACCTGCGAGCTGGCCGGCTTCGGCAGCCGCGCGAGCACCTGGGACGCGCTCCTGGAATGGGACTACGGGGCCTACGAGGGCATGACCCCCGCGGAGATCCAGGCCCTGCGCCCCGGCTGGCTGATCTGGCGCGACGGCGTCCCCGAGGGCGAGAGCCTGGCCGACATGACCGCCCGCGCCGACGCGGTCGTCACCTGGGCCCGCGCGCAGGACGGCGACGTCCTGATCTTCGCGCACGGCCACATCCTGCGGTCGATCGGCGCCCGCTGGCTGAACCTGCCCCTCGACTTCGCGGCCCGCATCCGCCTCAACCCGACGTCACTGTCCGTCCTGGGCTGGGCCTACGGCGAGCCGGCCATCGAGAGCTGGAACGACCTCGGCCACCTGGCGGGGTGACCGGGCCTTACGAGGGGGTGGAGCGGGGCGGCCGGGGGCCACTGCGCCCCACGTCACACCGGGCGCGGCGCCGAGGCGTGCCGCTCCAGGAACTCCGACACCCCGGACGCCCGCCGGTGCGGCAGCAGCACCCGCGCCGTGCCCGCCAGCATCGTCTGGATGCGTGACGACTGCACCTCGTCGAGCAGGTCCAGCACGCGCATCCCGGCGGCGGCGGCCTCGTCGGGCCGCCCCCCGCGCGCGAGGTCGTCGGCGAGCTCCGCCGTGTACAGCGCGATGTTCCGGGTGAAGTGCGGATCCTGCAGATGCGCCGCCCGCCGCGCGTGCCGCGACGCCCGGGTCCAGTCGCCCAGCGTCGACCAGCACTGCGCCTCCAGCGCCTCCAGCTCGGCCTCGCCGTAGAAGGTCATCCACTCGGGATCGGCGTCCGACGGGCCCCGGTCGTAGAGGGCGTGCGCGCGGGTGAGCGCCTGCGCGCATCCCGTGGTGTCGGCGAGCCCCGCCCATCCCCCCGCCTCGCGCAGGGCCAGCAGCGACATCAGCCGGGCCGAGCCGAGGGGCCGCGCGATCCGCTGCGCGGCCTGCGCGGCCCGTACGGCCTCCCGCGGCCGCCCGGCGTCCCGGGCGAGGAACGCCGTGTTGCAGAAGGCGTGCGCCTCCAGCGCCGGGTCGCCGGTCATGCGCGCGGTCGCCAGGGCCTCGGCGTAGTGCGAGCGGGCGTCGTCGAACCGGCCCGAGTCGTGGGCCAGCCACCCCACGGAGATGGCCAGTTCACCGGCGCCCGAGTGCAGCCGGTCGGCGGTCGCCTGCCGGGTGGCGCCGGCGTCCAGGAGCGCGTACGCGGCGCGCAGCGGGGCCGCCGCGCGCCGGTACAGCCCGTCGGCGCCGTGCCGGTCGTCGAGCAACCGGATTCTGCGGACGGCCTCTTCGAGCGCGCCCGCCTCGCTCGCGCCGGCGCGGCGCGGTGGGCGCTGCGCCGCCGAGGCGTCGGGGGCGAGCCCGAAGGGACTCAGCGAGGCGGCGGCCACGGTGGCGCCCCCGCCGGTCATGAATGCGCGACGCAGCACGTCGCTCTCCTCGTAGTTGATGTGCGTGTCGTACGGGTTGTGCGTGGTGTCATACGGCTCGCCCGCCCCGCGCGTCTCACTCGTGGTCTGCGCCGGGCTCTGGGAGTGCACCGGGGGCGTGTCCTCGTCCGTGCGCGCCCCGCGCCCCCGGCCGCGAACGGACGAGCGGGGCGCGAACCCCAGGTCGGTGAGCGTGCGTCCGGGAAACATGTGCAGGAACACCCGCTCGTAGGCGTAGTTGGGACAGCGGATCTCACCTGCCTCCACCCGGCCGATGTAGCGCGCGTCACAGCTGACCCGCTCGCCGATCTCGCGGGCGGCGCGCCGCACCGCCGCGGCGAACTCGGCAGGCGAACGCCTGCCGCGCAGGCGCCGGAAGGCGAGGTTCGGCCGCGGTGGCCGGTTGGGCTGGGACGAGGTCACGCTCGACGACGTCATGGCCGGGTCCTCTCGTGCGAACCGTCGAACCATGCCGGAACAAGGTGAGTTGCGCTGTCAAGCCAAAGTGACGTCCTGATTCCGGCGGGCAAGAACGTACCTGCTGTGTCGGGTACGGCACGCTGTGTTTGGCTACAAATCGGATATCTCATCCAGGATCTGCCATGAACTGCCATCCTTCGCGGCGCACTTCCGCCGTAGCCGTTGACGCCGTCCGGCGTTAACCGGGTGGACCGGGAGCAGCCCGACTCCCGAACTGCTCGCTCAAGGAGGGGTTCCGTGGTGGAGGCCGGGATGAAGACCAGCCGGAGCATCGATCCGTGTACGCCGCTGCCGGCGTGCGACCTCGTGACGGTGCCCGCCCGGCAGGGCCTGGAGGCGGTGGACATCCTGCGGCGTGGTGAGGTCGAGGCCGTGGGCCCGGTCCTGCACGACGACGGCTGCGACACCCTCTGCTTCGTGGTCCCGCCCGGCACGGCGGCGGCGTGGGACATGCCCGGCAGCACCTGCACGGAGACCGACGGACGCGGACTGCGGCTGGCCCCCGAGCCGCCGCCCGGCGGGCCGGAGGCACTGCCCGGCGGCTCCGCGGCGCTGCCCGGATCGGCCTGGCTGCTGCCGCCCGGCGAGTCCGAGCCCGCGACCGACCCGGCGATGCTGCGCCGCGCGCTGGGCGAGGCGGCACGGACGATCGAGGCGGCGGACAACTGCCGCTGACGGCCACCGGCCGCCACGGCCGACCGAGCCGATGCCGCCGCGCCCGCCGATAATGGTCGCGTGGGAAAGTCCAGGAAGCCGCGGCGGGCGCAAGCCGCACTCGTAGCCGTGGAGGAGACCGTCGACGGCGGCCTCGCCCAGCTGATACCGGACCGGGACCGGGCGCGGGCCTGGACCCTGCTGATCGACGGGGCCCCGCAGTCCCACGTCGATCTGGACGATCCGGCGTACCTCTTCTTCGAGTACCAGCGGCGCCTCGGCCACGTCATCGACCTCGCCGCCCTGCCCGGCAAGCCGCTCCAGGCCGTGCACCTCGGCGGTGGCGCCCTCACGCTCGCCCGCTACGTCGCCGCCACCCGCCCCCGCTCCACCCAGCAGGTCGTCGAACGTGACGCGTCCCTCGTCCAACTGGTCCGCCGGGAGTTGCCGTTGGCGCCGGGCGCGCGCATCCGGGTGCGCTCGGCGGACGCCCGCGAAGGGCTCGCCAAGGTGCCGGACGGCTGGGCCGATCTGATCGTCGCCGATGTGTTCAGCGGGGCCCGGACGCCGGGCCACCTCACCTCGACCGAGTTCCTCGACGAGGTCCGCCGGGCACTGCGGCCCGGCGGTCTGTACGCCGCCAACGTCGCCGACGGCCCGCCGCTCGCGCACCTGCGCGGCCAGATCGCCACCGCCGCCGCCCGCTTCGGCGAGCTCGCCCTGATCGCCGATCCGGCGGTGCTCAGGGGCAAGCGCTTCGGGAACGCGATCCTCGTCGCCTCGGACCTGCCGCTGCCGCTCGCGGAGCTGACCCGCCGCGCCGCCTCCGACCCCCATCCCGGCCGCGTCGACCACGGCCGCAGGCTCGCCGACTTCACGGGGGGCGCGACGCCGGTGTCGGACGCCGGGGCGGTCGCCTCACCGGCACCGCCGCCCTCCGTCTTCCGCTGAACGCGGGCGCGGGGCGCTGGGCGCGGGGCGTTTGGGCGTTGGGCGCGGTGGCGCGAATACCGGCGCGGGGTACCGCCACGGGGGTACCGGCGCGGGGCTAGTACGTACCGATCTCCACCCGCGGTGGCCCGTCGTGCCAGGTGCAGAACACCGACACCCGCTCCGCGCCGGCCGCGAACTCCACTCGGATCCACGTCTCCGTCTTCCACACCTGCATCGACCAGCCCGCGTCCGGGGTCGCCGACACCAGCGTCGCGGAGGCGTCGCCGAGGTCGAAGACGGCCCGGCCGCCCTCGGTGGCGTAGCTCTTGATCTGTCCGGACACGGGAGCCGAGGGCGGAGCGCTCGGCCTCGGGGAGGCGCTCGGGGTGGCGGAGGGGGCCGGCTTCCGCGTGGCCGGCGCGGAGCTCGCACTCCGCGACGGTTCGGGCCGGCGCGTGCTCGCGGCGGTGGACGCCGGCCGCGGCGCACGGGTGCTCGCGTCGGCCGCGGTGACGGGCAGGGCGCGCGGCGGGTCGTACACCGTGCCCGCCATGACCGAGTGGACACCCCACCACGACAGCGTGGTCGCCGCGCCGGTGGCGAGCGACCAGGCCAGTACGTGCACGAGTCCTCTGAGCATCGCGGGCCATACTGCCTCACCCGTGACACCGCTGTCCCACCGGTCACTGTTGGACAAGGAGTTGCGCACGGAGTTGTCCACAGGCGCCGGGTTGTCCACAGGCGCCGGACCCGGCTCCCTCGCATGGCGTACGGTGCGGCGCATGGCAAGTGTTCTCGTGGTCGAGGACGACCAGTTCGTACGCTCGGCGCTCATCCGGCACCTGACCGACGCCGCGCACACCGTGCGCAGCGTCGGCACGGCGCTGGAGGCGCTGCGCGAGGTCGCCCACTTCCGTTTCGACGTGGTCATCCTGGACCTCGGCCTGCCCGACCTGGACGGCTCCGAGGCCCTGAAGATGCTGCGCGGCATCACGGACGTACCCGTGATCATCGCCACGGCGAGGGACGACGAGACGGAGGTCGTCCGGCTGCTGAACGACGGCGCGGACGACTATCTGACCAAGCCCTTCTCGGTGGAGCACCTCTCCGCACGGATCGCCGCCGTCCTGCGCCGCTCCCGCGCGACCGGCGCCGACGCCCCGCCGTCCCCGGTGCTGCGGGTGGGCGGACTGACGGTGGACCCGCTGCGCCGCGAGGCCGAGCTGGACGGGACTCGACTGGACCTGACCCGGCGCGAGTTCGACCTGCTGGCCTTCCTGGCCGGGCGGCCCGGGGTGGTCGTGTCACGCAGGGAGCTGCTCGCCGAGGTGTGGCAGCAGTCCTACGGCGACGACCAGACCATCGACGTCCATCTGTCCTGGCTGCGCAGGAAACTGGGCGAGACGGCCGCGCGCCCGCGCTATCTGCACACCCTGCGCGGCGTCGGAGTGAAGCTGGAACCGCCGCAGGCACAGGCGCGGCCATGAGGTGGGCACTGGTCAAGGTCTCGCTGGCGGTCACCGCCATGGTCGTGGTCGCCTTCGCGGTCCCGCTCGGGCTGGTCGTCAAGGAGTTGGCCCGCGACCGCGCGTTCTCCGACGCCGAGCGGAACGCCGCGGAGATCGCTCCGGCGCTGTCCATCACCACCGACCGCGACCAGCTCGAACGCGCGGTCGCCGCGGCGGGTTCGGGCGACGTGATGGCCCTGCACATACCGGGCGGCGACGGCGCGCGAGCCGTCGGTGTCGGGCGGCAGCGGGCCGCCGACGCGGACATCGAGGCGACCCGGGAGCTGGGCCGGGCCTCGACGGCCGCGGCGAGCGGCGGCTCGGCGCTGCTGCAGCCGGTCGCGCTGAGCTCCGGCGAGTTCGCCGTGGTCGAGGTGTTCATCCCCGACGCCGCCGTCACCAGGGGAGTGGCCGCGGCCTGGGCGGTGCTGGCCGGGGTCGGACTCGCGCTGATCGTCGGGTCGGTCGCGGTCGCCGACCGGCTGGGCGCGCGGATGGTGCGCCCGGCGCAGCGGCTGGTCGAGGGCGCGCGCGAACTCGGCGACGGCCGGCTGGGCGCCAGGGTGCCGGAGGAGGGGCCGCGGGAACTGCGCCTGGCGGCAGTGGCGTTCAACTCGATGGCCGACCAGGTCGTCCAGCTCCTCGCCAACGAGCGGGAACTGGCCGCGGACCTGTCCCACCGGCTGCGGACACCGCTGACGGTGCTGCGGCTGAACGCGGCCTCGCTCGGGGACGGGCCGGCCGCCGAGCAGACCCGCGCCGCGGTGGCCCAGTTGGAGCGTGAGGTCGACACGATCATCCGGACCGCCCGGGAGGCCAAGCCGCAGACCGCGGCGGCCGGTCCGGGCGCCGGGTGCGACGCGGCGGAGGTGGTGCGCGAGCGGATGGAGTTCTGGTCGGCGCTGGCCGAGGACGAGGGCCGCAAGGTGCGCACGGCCGGTGTGGAGCGGCCGGTGCGCATACCCGTGGCCCGCGCGGACCTCGCCGCCGCCCTCGACGCCCTGCTGGGCAACGTCTTCAGGCACACCCCCGAGGGCACCGCCTTCGCGGTCGACGTGCACAACGGCGAGGACGCGGTGATCGTGCTGGTCTCCGACGCGGGGCCCGGCATAGCCGACCCCGAGGCGGCGATGGCACGCGGCCGGGGCTCCGGCAGCGACGGGTCGACCGGGCTCGGGCTGGACATCGTGCGCCGGCTCGCGGAGGCGACGGGCGGCGACGTACGGATCGGTTCGTCGGTGCTGGGTGGCACCGAGGTGCGGATCTGGATCCAGCTGGACCCACGCGAGCGGACGCCCGGGCGGCGCAGCCACCGCGGGTCCATGAGACGCCGCAGACAGGGCAGATCGAGCGCGATCCTCAAGCGTCCCCGATCCCTGCCTTAAGCGCACCATAAGTTCCCCGACGGCCGTCCGGATCGGGCACTTTGCCCGAGTCCGGCCGACTAGGGTGCTGACGCTGCACACTTCCCGTGCACCCCGGAAGCCCGGGGCGCGGCACCACCCCCCACCGGTGCCGCGCCTCGACCTCCCTCCACCGAGGCCCTAGGCGCCTTCGACCGGCGGGAGCGACCCCGACCGCGCCGCCGCCCCGTACCAGCGGGCGCTCGACTTCGGGGTGCGCTCCAGCGTCGCGTAGTCGACGTAGACCGCGCCGAACCGCTTGCCGTAGCCGTAGGCCCACTCGAAGTTGTCCATCAGGGACCACAGGTAGTACCCCCGGACGTCGGCGCCGTCCGCGACGGCCCGGTGGACCGCCGAGAGGTGGCCGTGCAGATAGGCGATGCGCTCGGGATCGTGGACGCGGCCGTCGGGGTCGGGCTTGTCGTCGCAGGCCGCGCCGTTCTCGGTGATGTACAGCGGCAGGCCGGGCGCCTCCCGCCGGTACCGCATGATCAGTTCGTGCAGGCCGGACGGGTCGATGGTCCAGCCCATCGCGGTGCGCTCGCCCGGCGTCTGGTGGAAGGCCACGTCGTCCGCGGCAGGCCAGGGGGAGTGGGAGCTTGTGCCGTGACCGTCGGCGCGGGGGCCCTTCGCGTCCGGGTCGGCCGCCGAGACCAGCGTCGGGGTGTAGTAGTTGAGGCCCAGCGCGTCCAGCCGCTGGTGGGCGGCCGTCAGGTCGCCGTCCTGGACGAACGACCAGTCCGTGACCGACGCCGTCGCGGCGGTCAGGGTCTGCGGGTAGGCGCCGTGCAGCATCGGGCCGTGGAAGATCCCGTTGGCCAGGTCGTCGATCTTCCGCGCCGCCGCCAGGTCCGCCGGGTCCTGCGAAACGGGGCGCACCACCGAGGAGTTGAGGGACACCGCGACCGTGTTGCGGGCCGGCATCACCGACCGCAGCGCGGACGTGCCGAGCCCGTGCGCCAGGTTCAGGTGGTGGGCCGCCCGCAGCGCGGCGGCCGGTTCGGTACGGCCCGGGGCGTGCACCCCGGAGCCGTAGCCGAGGAAGGCGCTGCACCAGGGCTCGTTGAGCGTGATCCACTGCTCCACCCGGTCGCCGAGCGCCTCGCCGACGAGCTGCGCGTACTCCGCGAACCGGAACGCCGTGTCGCGCTCGGGCCAGCCGCCCGCGTCCTCCAGCTCCTGCGGCAGGTCCCAGTGGTAGAGGGTGACCGCCGGCTTGATCCCGGCCGCCAGCAACTCGTCGACCAGCCGCCGGTAGAAGTCGAGCCCGACCTGGACCGCGGGGCCGCGGCCCGTGGGCTGCACCCGGGACCAGGAGATCGAGAAGCGGTACGCGGTCAGGCCCAGCTCGGCCATGAGCGCGACGTCCTCGCGGAAGCGGTGGTAGTGGTCGACAGCGATGTCACCGGTGTCGCCGTCGGCCGTCCTGCCCGGCGTATGACTGAAGGTGTCCCAGATGGACGGGGTGCGGCCGCCCTCCCGCACGGCGCCCTCGATCTGGTAGGCCGAGGTGGCCGCGCCCCAGAGGAAGGCGGGCGGGAAGGAGACCGGCGATGCGGGTTCAGGCATGGAAGCGCTCCCAAGGAAGTCGTGAGAAAGAGGGGCCGAGGCGGCGGTGACCCGGCCCCTTGCGCGCGAGGGAAAGTGTCAGCCCTTGACCGCGCCCTGCATGATGCCGCCCACGATCTGCTTGCCGAAGATCGTGAAGACCAGCAGCAACGGCACCGTGCCGAGCAGCGCGCCGGCCATGATCAGGGACTGGTCGGGGGTGTAGCCGCGGCCCAGGCCCGCGACCGCCACCTGCACGGTCGGGTTGCCCGTCTGGGTCAGCACCAGGAACGGCCACAGGAAGTCGTTCCACGTCTGGACGAACATCAGCATGCCCAGCACCGCCATCGCCGGCCGCGCCGCCGGGAACACGATGTGCCAGATCACGCGCAGACTGCTCGCGCCGTCCACCCGGGCGGCCTCGATCAGCTCGTCGGGCAGCGCCTGCAACAGGTACTGACGCATGAAGAAGACCCCGAAGGCGCTCACGAGCGACGGCAGGATCACCGCCTGGAGCTGATCGGTCCAGTCCAGCTTCGCGACCATCATGTACAGCGGGATCACGCTGAGCTGCGGCGGCACCATCATCGTGCCGATGACGACGAGCATCATCGCGCTACGGCCGCGGAAGCGCAGCTTGGCGAAGGCGAACCCGGCGATCGTCGACAGCACCACGATGGTGACCGCCGAGATCCCGGCCACGATGGTGGTGTTGAGGAAGGCCTCACCGAGGTTGGCGTCCTTCCAGGCGATCTCCAGGTTGTTCATCAGGTTCGAGCCGAACCAGAACGGCGGTGGCGTCTCGGCCAGCCGCTGGTTGTCGCGGGACGCGGCGATCGCCGTCCACACCAGCGGGAACAGCGATCCGATGGTGAACAGGGCGAGGATCACGTACGCGACGGGTCCGGCGTGCAGGGTCCCGCCGGCGCGCGCCGCCTTGGGCCGCCGGAGCTGCCTGACCTCCTCGGCCGGGGGCTTGGTCGCTGTCGTCGTCACGGCCGGTCTCCTTGACTACTGGCGCGCAGCCGGCGCGAGATGACGTAGTTGACGATCCCGATCACGATGAGGATCAGGAACATCGTCCAGGCGATGGCGGAGGCGCGGCCCAGGTGCTGGTTGACCCAGCCCTGCTCGTACAGGTACAGGCCGAGCGTCTGGAACTGGTGCTGGGATCCGCCCGAGGCGCCCTTGTTGGCGTCGAACAGCAGCGGCTCGCCGAACACCTGGGAGGCGCCGATCGTCGACACGACGACGGTGAACAGGATCGTCGGCCGCAGCGACGGCAGCGTCACGTGGAGGAACTGCTGCCAGCGGTTGGCCCCGTCCAGTGCCGCCGACTCGTAGAGGTCCTGCGGTATCGCCTGCATCGCGGCCAGGTAGATCAGCGCGTTGTAGCCGGTCCAGCGCCAGATGACGATCGTCGAGACGGCGATCTGGGAGGGCCACTTCTCGTTCTGCCAGTCGACGTGGTCGAAGCCGACGGCGCCGAGCGCCCAGTTGATCATGCCGTAGTCGCGGCCGAAGAGCAGCACGAAGACCAGCGACGCGGCGGCGATCGAGGTGGCGTACGGAGCCAGCATCACGACCCGGTAGAAGGTCGAGGCGCGCAGCTTGTAGTTGAGGATGTGGGCCAGGCCCATCGCCATCAGCAACTGGGGAACGGTGGAGATGACGCCGATGGTCAGGGTGTTGCGGGCCGCGTTCCAGAAGAAGTCGTCGTCGAAGATCCGGGTGTAGTTGCGCAGGCCCACCCAGTTCATGTCGGTGGGCGCGGTCAGCTCCACCTGGTGCAGCGAGGCCCATCCCGTGTAGACGAGCGGAAACAGGCCGAAGGCGAGGAAGAGCAGGAAGAACGGCGAGACGAAGGCGTACGGGCTCCAGCGCATGTCCCGCTGCCAGCGGCGGGACAGCCGGGCCCGGCGCCGCCGCTCCTGCTCGGAGACCGGCGCGCCGGCCGACGGGCGGGCCGGGGCCGCGCCCCCCTCCTTGGCGGGGGACGCGGCGGCGGTGTCGTGCCCAGTGGTCATACGGGTCACTGGTCCAGGTTGTTGTCGATGGTCTTCACGGCCGTCTCCCAGGCCTCCTTGGCCGACTTGCCCTGGGCGACCAGGATCACGCCGTTGTCGGTCAGGCCCTGCTGGATGATCTGGTCCTTCGGGCCGATCACCTGGACCGGGGCGCTCTTGGCGGCCTCGGCGAAGATCTCGCCGATCGGGGCGTCACCGGTCATCTCGTTCTTGGCGCTCTTGACCTCGTCCATCTCGTACGCGGGCGGGGTGCTCGGGAAGTTGCCCTGCACCTTGAACAGCTTGGCCTGCTGCTCGGGCGCGGTCAGCCAGGCGGCGAGCTTCGCCGCGGCCTCCGCGTTCTTGCCGGACTTGGGCACCGCCAGGAAGGAGCCGCCCCAGTTGCCGGACTTGGGCGCCGCGGCCACGTCCCACTTGCCGGCCGCGTCCGGCTTCGACTTGCCCTTGATGTAGCCGAGCATCCACGGCGGGCAGGACATCGCGGCGAACTTGCTGTTGGCGATGGTGGTGTCCCAGGCCGGCTGGAACTGCGTCTGGTTGCCGACCAGACCGTCCTCGGCGGCGGCCGCCGTCAGGTCGAAGGCGGACTTGACGGCCGGGTTGGTCTTGTAGATGACCTCGCCGGAGGAGTCGTAGAAGCGCTCGGTCTCGCTGCTGAGGATCGCCTGGATGAGGCCGCCGGGGGAGTCCATGAAGGTGGTGCCGGAGGGCGCCTTCTTCTGGTAGTCACGGCCGGCGTCGACGAACTTCGCCCAGTCGCCCGCCCACAGCTTGCCCACTTCCTCGCGGTCGGTGGGCAGTCCGGCCTTCTCGAAGAGGTCCTTGCGGTAGCAGATGGCCATCGGGCCGACGTCGGTGCCGAGACCGATGGTCTGGCCGTCCGCGGTGGCGGCCTGCTTCCACTTCCACTCCAGGTAGTCGCTCTCCTTGCCGTACTTCGACAGGTCGAGCAGCTTGGTGCCCTGGGTCGTGGCCACCTCGGCGATGTTGCCCACCTCGACGGCCTGGATGTCCATCAGACCGCTGTTGGTGGTGAGGTGGTTGACGAGCGCGGGGTAGTAGTTCTCGTTGCGCTCGGTGACGTTCTCCTTGATGGTGATGTCCGGGTTGAGCTTCATGTACTCGTCGTAGAGACCGGCTTCCTTGAAGCCCATCGTCCCGAACAGGCCCAGGGTGATCGTGGTCTTGCCCTTGCCGTCGCCCGACGAGCCGGAGCCGCCCTCGTCGCCGCCGTCGTCGGCACAGCCGGCCAGCAGCCCGGCGCCCAGCGTCGCGATGGCCGCGAGGACCACCGACTTACGTGCTCGCATTGCGTCCTCCTGTTGCCCTGACGTGCCGACCCCCCGGCCAACTGCATGGTTGGTCCCGTAAGTTGTACTCGCTGCGGCTCGGGCGGGGAACGTGCGGGTTGTGTAGGTGTCAGGTACTGTGGGAGCGCTCCCACCAGTGATGAGTTGAAGAGTCGTCGGTTCCCGCGGGGGTGTCAAGGGAGCGGACGGCGGGAGATGCGTTCAGTTATCGGGCTGTTAACTGGAATCTGAGAGTCCGGCGCCAGGGGTGCGGGCGACGGTTTCCGGCCCGTCCGGGGCGCTCGCGGTGCCGGTCACCGCGGAACACCGGGCTGTTAGATTCCAGGCCAGCGTGAGGAACGGCGGCGGAAGGCGGAGCCCATGGCAAGCCACGGAGCGCGGGGCCGGAGCGGTGGCCGGCCCACCCTGGAGGAGGTCGCCGCGCGCGCCGGCGTGGGCCGCGGCACCGTCTCCCGGGTGATCAACGGCTCGCCCCGGGTCAGCGACGCGACCCGCGCCGCGGTCCAGGCGGCGGTCGCCGAACTCGGCTACGTCCCCAACACCGCGGCCCGCGCCCTGGCCGCGAACCGCACCGACGCGATCGCCCTCGTCGTCCCCGAGCCGGAGACGCGGTTCTTCGCCGAACCGTACTTCTCGGACATGCTGCGCGGTGTCGGCGCCGAGCTGTCCGAAACCGAGATGCAGCTCCTGCTGATCTTCGCGGGCAGCGACCGGGAGCGCCGGCGCCTGGCCCAGTACCTCGCGGCACACCGGGTGGACGGGGTGCTGCTGGTCTCGGTGCACGCGGACGACCCGCTGCCGGACCTGCTGTCCCAGCTGGAGATCCCGGCCGTGATCAGCGGCCCGCGCTCCGCGGACGAGACGCTCACCTCGGTGGACTCGGACAATTACGGCGGCGCCCGTTCCGCCGTCGAGCACCTGATCGGCCGGGGCCGCCGGCGGATAGCGCACATCACCGGCCGCCTCGACGTCTACGGCGCCCAGCGGCGCATCGACGGCTACCGCGACGCGCTGCGCGACGCCGGGCACCCGGCGACGGAGCAGCTGATCGAGGCGGGCGACTTCACCGAGGACGGCGGCCGGCGCGCCATGACCCAGCTGCTCGCCCGCGCCCCCGGCCTGGACGCGGTCTTCGCGGCCTCCGACGTGACCGCGGCCGGCGCCCGCCAGGTCCTGCGCGAGGCCGGGCGCCGGATCCCCGAGGACGTGGCCCTGGTCGGCTACGACGACTCGGCGATCGCCCGCCACATGGACCCGCCGCTCACCAGCGTGCGCCAGCCCATAGAGGAGATGGGCCGCCGGATGATCGACCTGTTGCTCACCGAGATCGCCGACCGGCGGCCCGCGGTGTCCCGGGGCGTGCAGCGGCACCAGATGGTGCTGGCGACGGAGCTGGTGGCACGCGCCTCGTCGTAGCGCAGGGGTTGCGCCGGGCGAGTCAGGGGGCGCCGCGGACGGCCCGGTCGGGACGCCTGCCGCCGGGCCCGCGCATAGGATCCGCGCGTGGCACACACCTTCGAGGAACTTCTGGCGAAACAGCGGGCCGCGGACGAGGCGCACACGAGGGTCCTGGAACTCCGGGACGACTACGGCGCCCCGACCCACGAGGGCGGATGGAACGCGCCCCAGCGCGAGACGTACGAGACGGCCTGGCGGGCCTGGCGCGACCTCGACCGCGACCTGGGTCAGACGGTGACCGAGTACGCGAGGGAGCGCGGGACCACGCGGGGCGAGGTCGAGGCGGAACTGCGCAAGGTGCTGCCGGACCCGGAGGCGGACCGGGACACCACTGAGGGCTGATCCCTGAAAAGGAATCAGCCCTCAGCTGCGAAGGGTGAGTGACGGGACTCGAACCCGCGGCATCCTGGACCACAACCAGGTGCTCTACCAGCTGAGCTACACCCACCATGACCGGCGGTTCTACTGTCGTTTCCCCGACCGGCCGAGAAAAAGTGTACAGGGTCCGAAGGGGTGCTCGCGCACGGCTTTTACGGCGCCCCTCGAACGGGTCTCGTCAGGCGGGCTGAGCAGGCAGGACGTGCTTGGCGGCGATCGCCTTCGCGGTGTCCGAGTCGGGGCCCGGCTGGGGTACGAAGACGGCCTCGCGGTAATAGCGGAGTTCCGCGATGGACTCGCGGATGTCGGCGAGGGCGCGGTGGTTGCCGTTCTTCTCGGGGCTGTTGAAGTACGCCCGCGGATACCACCGGCGGGCCAGCTCCTTGATGCTGGAGACGTCGACGATGCGGTAGTGGAGGTAGTCCTCCAGCGTGGGCATGTCGCGCAGCAGGAAGCCGCGGTCGGTGCCGACCGAGTTGCCGCACAGCGGGGCCTTGCCGGGCTCCTTGACGTGCTCACGCACGTAGGCGAGTACCTGGGCCTCGGCGTCCGCGAGGGTCGTGCCGCCCGGGAGCTCCGCGAGCAGTCCGGACGCGGTGTGCATCTGGCGGACCACCTCCGGCATCGTCTCCAGCGCCCGGTCCGGCGGGCGGATGACGATGTCCACTCCCTCGCCGAGCACGTTCAGCTCGGAGTCGGTGACGAGGGCGGCCACCTCGATGAGAGCGTCGTCGGACAGCGAGAGACCGGTCATCTCGCAGTCGATCCACACCATGCGATCGTTCATGCGTCCACCCTACGGCCGAGATGCGCGTGTGAGGTCTGCCGCGTACACGACGAGACCGTTCCGGGGCCCACAGGGGCGGTTCGCGCCCTGTGGACCCCGTCACACCGTCGCCGTCACGACCCGCTTCGCTGCCCCGGCAGACTGGCCCGGGCATACGTCTCCCGGGCGTGGTCACCCGGCAGGGACGCGGAGCCGACCGCGCCGGCCGCCGCCGTGCGGCGCGACTGGATCGGTACCGGCCCCTCCGGGTGCAGGGAGGGGGACGGGCCGGCCTGGGGCGGCGGCCCGGTCATCGGCGCGGACGTGCTCGAGTGGCCGTCGCTGTCCGAGGGTCGCTCGGACTGCGGGCGGCGTGCTCGGTACGCCGCCCGGTACGCGGCCGGGGACGAGCCCAGCTGACGGCGGAAGTGGCCGCGCAGCGCGACCGGCGAGCGGAACCCGCAGCGGCCCGCCACCTCGTCCACCGAGTAGTCCGACGTCTCCAGCAGCCGCTGCGCCTGCAGCACCCGCTGGGTGATCAGCCACTGCAGGGGCGCGCTGCCCGTCAGTGAGCGGAAGCGGCGGTCGAACGTACGCCGGCTCATGTACGCGCGCGCCGCCAGCGTCTCCACGTCGAACTGCTCGTGGAGGTGTTCCAGCGCCCAGGCGACGACCTCGGCGAGCGGGTCGGCGCCGATCTCCTCCGGTAAAGACCGATCGAGGTAGCGCTCCTGTCCGCCGGTCCGGCGCGGCGGGACCACCAGCCGGCGGGCCAGCGCGCCGGCCGCCTCGTTGCCGTGGTCCGTCCGCACGATGTGCAGACAGAGATCGATTCCGGCCGCCGTGCCCGCGGACGTCAGTACGTCGCCGTCGTCGACGAACAGCTCCCGGGGGTCCACGTGGACCGACGGGTAGCGCTTCGCCAGTGTCGGCGCGTACATCCAGTGCGTGGTGGCCGGGCGGCCGTCCAGCAGGCCCGCCGCCGCGAGGACGAACGCCCCCGTGCACAGGCCCACGATCCGGGCACCCTCTTCGTGCGCCCGCCGCAGCGCGTCGAGCGCCTCCTCCGGCGGTGGCGAGGTGATCGATCGCCAGGCGGGCACGACCACCGTGCCCGCTCGGGAGATCGCTTCCAGGCCATGCGGCGCGGTGAGTTCCAGGCC
The DNA here is from genome assembly GCF_044749345.1 of Streptomyces sp. NPDC089424. NCBI lineage: Bacteria > Bacillati > Actinomycetota > Actinomycetes > Kitasatosporales > Streptomycetaceae > Streptomyces > Streptomyces sp. NPDC089424. The sequence continues at coordinate 190,130 of NZ_JBIVHU010000010.1, read as the reverse complement.
CCCTGTGGTCCGCAGGGGGCCTTCCTCGCCCGCGCACACCAGTAGTCGGTAGCGCGGTACGCCGGCGTCCTGTCGGTCGATACCGAACACCGACAGCGGTATGGAACTCTCGAAGATGGGGCCGCCGCTGAACAGCAGCACCGCGACGATCTCCTTGCGGCGGCGCCCGGACAGTTTCCGGGCCGCGGTGTCCGGCGCGGCAGTGGAGTCGTGGCTCATACTGCTAAGCCCCCCTCGGTGGTCGCGGCTCCTCGGTTGTGTCGCTCCTGCACGTTTCCCCTCGGTCCTGCACGAGTCCCCCGCCGTAGACAGTCAAGATCGAATCTACTGTGTCGCGTTGTGCCGGCGTGGCCAGTTCATCACCCGGCACATTGTCGACTTGGCAACTTGGCGTGAAGCATTCGATCACGAAGCGTTGCACTAGCGGGCCGCGCAGGGAAGTGCGCCTTGTCGCAGTGGCCAATCCACATAGGGTGCGCGCGCCCCCCGGGACCCTTTCCGTGCAGGTCGAACGGGGGTTGGGGGGTGCCGAGGGGTGCTGATGCACACTCTTCAGAAGTTGGCTGAAAAGATACGGGCGCGTGCGCGGAAACCGGTCAGGCGACCGGTGTATGCCCGCCGGGGCGCCGCCCACCCCTGTGTGCCCCCGAACCGCTGCGCTGATGCCGGCCCCGGTGCGGTGCCCCCTCCGTCGCCCGCAGCCGCGCGGCGCCACGCTCGGAGCCGCGCAGCAGCGCCCGGCAGGCCGCCGTGACGGCGGCGAGGCCGACGGCGGTGCCGGTGGCGCCCGCGAGGGAGCTCCCGCACCACAGCAGGACCACCGGCACGAGCAGGCAGCTGAAGGCGGCCCAACGCACCAGGTCGGTCACCGCGTCCGGACCGGACGCGGTGACGGGGCGCGTCTCGGAGGTCGGGCCGGGTGCGGACATCACTACTCCCTGTGCTGGCGGGCTCACGTGGATCAACGCCTGGTGCACCCGTCGGTCACTGCCATACACGCTCGAGCCGTCGCCGTAGGTGAATCCTGCGCGAACCGCCTGTACGAGGCAGCAACCATTGCGTTACGGGCGCCCCCTCGTGCATGCTCCCTGGAACCCGCCGCGGACGTGAGCGGGATCTGGGCCGAGGAGGCGTGCCGCCGTACCCTTGGGGGTATGGGGTTGGGAAGATTGATCCCGGACACAGCTCCGCCGCACAGTGTCGTCCCACCCATAAAGGATCACAACGCCGAGACAGCCATGGCCGGTCACGAATTCTTCGAACCAGCGGACCGCAAGCGGCCGGTCGCCGACCCGACGGCGGCCGATCCCCTGGCGGCGGAAGAGTCGCGCCACGCGTGCGATCCCGCCTTCAAGCACGGCGTGGTCGTCGGCTTCGACGGCTCCACCTCCTCCGAGCGGGCCCTCGCCTACGCGATCGGGATGGCGTTGCGCTCCCGTTCGGGCCTGATCATCGTCCATGTGGCCAACCGGCTGCCCACCACGGTGTGGGCCGGCTGTGAGCCACCCGTCTTCGTCGACGTGCCGGACCACCGCACCGAGGTGCTCGGTCTGGAACTGGCCTGCGCGGACTATCTGGCCGAGGTGCCCTGGATCCTGGTCGAGCGCGGCGGGGACATCTGCCACGAACTCGAGGAGGTCGGGCGGGAGTACGAGGCCGACGCCATCGTCGTCGGCTCCACGCACGGCATCGTGGGGCGCATTTTCGGCTCCGTGGCCGGGCGGTTGGCCAAGCGCGCCAAGCGTCCTGTCGTTGTCATTCCGTAACTCCCCGTTGGCCCAGGTGAGATGCCCCGTGGGCAGGGCCGGTGCCCGTTGTGCGCACGCCGAATCTACTCGCGCGTAGATGTGTTTGTGCTCTTGTGAAGGGCATATATCGGTCACCGTACAACTGCACATGCATGAAGGGAGCCCGCCGTGGACAACGTCGTCTCTGCGGGAAGCACCACCACGATCGTCGGCCGACTCGCACTCGGTGTCACGCTGCTGGCCGTCGGCCTCGGCTGGACCGGACTGATCGACGGAGTGTCGGCGGCGGACGCCGTGACACTGGCTCACTACGTAGGCGGCGTCGCGCTGTTCGTCGCCGGACTGTTCGCCTTCCGGGAAGGCGACGCCGGGACCGGCACCGCGTTCGCCGCGCTCGGCGCGCTCTGGTTCACCTGGGCGGTCTCGCCCGAGGTCTCCGCCAACGCGGCCGGACTGTTCCTGCTGCTGTTCGCCCTCGTGGTCCTCACCCTGACGCTCGCCGGTGGCGACACGCTCGGGCAGGCCATGTACGGACTGTTCTTCGTCGCGCTGCTGCTGCTCGCCATCGGGCAGTTCGCGGACAGCGGGGCGCTGGGCAAGGCGGGCGGCTGGTTCGCCGTCGCCTCCGGTGCGGTCGCCTGGTACGCGGCGACGGCAGCGCTGGCGCACTGGCCGACGGCACTTCCGCGACGCGCCGCGGGCCGGGGGGTGACGGCCGCCGGCTAGCGGCGCAGGCCGGGGAGTTGGGCGGCTTCCCGGCACACGAGACGGACCCCCTGTGTTCGGTGGCGACACATGGGGGTCCGTCCTCTGTGAGCGGGGTGCTACTCGACCGTCACCGACTTCGCGAGGTTGCGGGGCTTGTCGATGTCGCGGCCGAGGGCAAGTGCCGTGTGGTAGGCGAGGAGTTGGAGCGGGATGCCCATCAGGATCGGGTCCAGCTCGTCCTCGTTCTTCGGGACCACGATCGTCTGGTCGGCCTTCTCCTGCTCGCGGTGGGCCACCGCCAGGATCTTGCCGCTGCGGGCCTTGATCTCCTCCATCGCGGCGCGGTTCTTCTCCAGCAGGTCGTCGTCCGGGACGATCGCGACCGTCGGGAGCGCGGGCTCGATGAGGGCGAGCGGGCCGTGCTTCAGCTCCGAGGCGGGGTAGGCCTCGGCGTGGATGTACGAGACCTCCTTGAGCTTGAGGGAGGCCTCGCGGGCGACCGGGTAGCCCCGCACCCGCCCGATGAAGAGCATCGAGCGGGCCTCGGCGTAGCCCTTGGCCAGCTCCTCGATCTCGCCCTCCTGCTCCATCATCTCGGCGATCTGCGCGGGCAGCTTGCGCAGGCCCTCGATGATCCGCTTGCCGTCGCGCACGGAGAGGTCGCGCGTGCGGCCGAGGTGCAGGGCGAGCAGGGCGAAGGCCACGCAGGTGTTGGTGAAGCACTTCGTGGAGACCACGCAGACCTCGGGGCCGGCGTGCACGTAGATGCCGCCGTCGGCCTCGCGGGCGATCGCCGAGCCGACGACGTTGACGATGCCCAGGACCCGGGCGCCCTTGCGCTTCAGCTCCTGGACGGCCGCCAGCACGTCGTAGGTCTCGCCGGACTGGGAGACGGCGATGTAGAGGGTGTCGGGGTCGACGACCGCGTTGCGGTAGCGGAACTCGGAGGCAGGCTCGGCGTCCGCGGGGATGCGGGCCAGCTCCTCGATCATCTGGGCGCCGATCATGCCGGCGTGGTACGAGGTGCCGCAGCCGAGGATCTTGACGCGCCGGATCCGGCGGGCCTCGCGGGCGTCGAGGTTCAGGCCGCCGAGGTGCACGGTGGAGAAGCGGTCGTCGATCCGGCCGCGCAGGACGCGGTCCACGGCCTCGGCCTGCTCGTGGATCTCCTTGTGCATGTAGGTGTCGTGGCCGCCCATGTCGTAGGAGGCGGCCTCCCACTCCACGGTGGTGGGCTCGGCCGTCGTCCGGGTGCCCTCGGTGGTGTACGTACGGAAATCGTCGGCCTTGAGCGTGGCCATCTCGCCGTCGTCGAGGGTCACTATCTGCCGGGTGTGGGTGACCAGCGCGGCGATGTCCGAGGCGACGAACATCTCCTTCTCGCCGATGCCGAGGACGACCGGGGAGCCGTTGCGGGCGACGACGATGCGGTCCGGGAAGTCGGCGTGCAGGACGGCGATGCCGTAGGTGCCCTCGATGAGCCGGAGGATCTCGCGGACCTTGTCCTCCAGCTTCTCGGCCGCCGAACGGGCGATCAGGTGGACGAGGACCTCGGTGTCGGTCTCGGAGAGGAACTCGACGCCGTCCGCCTCCAGTTTGCGGCGCAGGTCGGAGGCGTTGTCGATGATGCCGTTGTGGACGACGGCGACCTTGCCCTCGGCGTCCAGGTGCGGGTGGGCGTTGACGTCGGACGGGGCGCCGTGGGTGGCCCAGCGGGTGTGGGCGATACCGGTGGTGCCCTTGAAGCGCGCCGGGACCTTGGCCTCCAGATCGCGCACCCGGCCCTTGGCCTTGACCATCCTCAGGCCGGAGGCCTTGGGGGAGGTGACGACGATGCCGGCCGAGTCGTAGCCGCGGTACTCCAGGCGCTGCAGGCCTTCCAGGAGCAGAGGGGCGACGTCACGCTTCCCGATGTATCCGACGATTCCGCACATACAGATGTATTCCTCAGCCGTAGACGATGCGGCGCAACTGCCGGAGGGTGAGCTCCGGCGGTGCCACCGCCCGGTATTTCAGGTCCGCCGCGATCTGTTCGAAGATCGTCGCGTTGACCAGGCCCTGGGCCTGGAGCTCGCGATGGCGGCGACGGACGAACTCCTCGGTCGTCTCGTCGAAGTAGGCGAGCACGTCCTGGACCACGCGCAGCGCCTCGCCCCGGTTGAGGGGCGTGGAGCGCGTCAGATGATCAACGAGTTCGTCGTGCACCCGGTAGATCCTGGGGTACCGGCCGATCTTTCGCAACAATCCTGCCCGATTTCGGGCAGGGGTAGGGTACGCCGATATGCCCTGCCCAGGCCATGGGTGAGGTGAGCCGGGTCACATGCGCTTCAGGACCGCCTGCTTGGCCAGGGCGAACTCCTCGTCGGTCAGCACGCCGGTGCGGTGCAGCTCGCCGAGTTCGCGCAGGCGCCGCAGCAACGCGTCGTGCTCGTCCTCGCGGGCGGCCGCGGCGGGCTCCGGCCGCTGCGCCGGGGCGTCCAGGGCCGCGCCGGGGGACGGCGAGGCCGGGTGCGGGAGGCGGGCCTGGACGGCGGCGGCGATCAGGGCCATCAGGGGGTCCTTCTTGAAGCCCCACAGCTCGACCGCGTTGGGGTCGTACTTGGGCGGCGCCTTGGTCGGGGAGTTGCGCACGGTGAAGCGCAGGTAGCCGTTCTCCAGGCCGGCCGCCGGATGCCACTCCACGGCCGCGATGTCGGTGACGGCGAGCGTGCGGGTGCCGGCGGCGGCCTTGGCGTCCTCCGTCTTCCAGTTCCACTCCAGGCGCACCTGCTCGCCGTCGAAGCTCGCGGTGCCGTCCCCGGCGGCCGCCGACAGCGGCACGGACGGGCCGGGCAGCAGATACTCGGTGACCGGGTCCGAGGGCACCTGGTCCAGCAGCAGCGCCTGGCGCACCTCGTCCACGAGGTACTCGGCGACGCCGTAGCGGTCGGACTCGACGGCCAGCTGGTAGGGGTCGTGGGGTTCGGCGAGCCGGCCGGCGGTGGCGTGCAGCAGCGGGTCGGCGCCGTCCCGCAGCCGTAGCCTCAGCCGCCCCGTCCTGCGGCCCTGCTCGAACGAGATGCCCGCCAACGCCCCCAGCGGGACGACCAGTTCACCCAGTGTCTTGCGCAGCAGACCGACGTTCTTGTCCCGTCCGGGCGTCAGGCGCAGGGCGTCGCCGTCGAAGATCCACGTGCCGTCCTTCTGGATGATTTCCGCCATGCGAGGGATTGTTCCACCGGTCTCGCGAGAGAGTGGTCCATACCTGTTGGAGCTCCAGGAAGGGACGTTTGTGAGACAGCACCGCACACTGCACCACCGAGCGCCTCGCCTTCTGGCTTCCCTGCTGCTGGTCACCGCGGTCGGCGCCTCACTCACCGCGGCGGCGCCCGCACCCGGGCCCGCCCGCCCGGGGACCGGGACCGCGCTCGGCGCCGTGATACCCGCCCCGGCCTCCGTCGACCCGGGCGGATCGCCGTACCGCATCACCGAGGGCACCCGCATCCGCGTCGACGACTCCCGTGAGGCCCGCGGGGTCGGCGGCTATCTCGCCGGGGTGCTGCGCCCCTCGACCGGCTACCGCCTCCCGGTCACCACCCACGGCGACGGGGGCATCCGGCTGCGGCTCGCCAAGGGCCCCTACGGCGACGAGGGCTACCGCCTGGAGAGCGGGCGCGCCGGCGTCACCATCACCGCCGCCCGCCCCGCCGGGCTCTTCCACGGCGTGCAGACGCTGCGCCAGCTCCTCCCCGCGGCCGTTGAGCGCGACTCCGTACAGCCCGGCCCCTGGCTCGTCGCGGGCGGCACCATCAAGGACACCCCCCGCTACGGCTGGCGGGGCGCGATGCTCGACGTGTCCCGGCACTTCTTCGACGTCGGTGAGGTCAAGCGCTACATCGACCAGCTCGCGCTCTACAAGTTCAACAAGCTGCACCTGCACCTCAGCGACGACCAGGGCTGGCGCATCGCCATCGACTCCTGGCCGCGGCTCGCGACGTACGGCGGCTCGACCGAGGTCGGCGGCGGCCCCGGCGGCTACTACACCAAGGACGACTACAAGGAGATCGTCCGCTACGCGGCCTCCCGGCACCTGGAGGTCGTCCCCGAGATCGACATGCCCGGCCACACCAACGCGGCCCTCGCCTCGTACGCCGAACTGAACTGCGACGGCGTAGCCCCTCCGCTCTACACCGGCACCGCGGTCGGCTTCAGCTCGCTGTGCGTGCCGAAGGAGGTCACCTACGACTTCGTGGACGACGTGGTGCGGGAGATCGCGGCGCTCACCCCGGGCCGCTATCTGCACATCGGCGGCGACGAGGCGCACTCCACCAGCCACGAGGACTACGTGACCTTCATGGACCGGGTGCAGCCGGTCGTCGCCAAGTACGGCAAGAAGGTCGTCGGCTGGCACCAGCTGACCGGCGCGACCCCGGCCGAGGGCGCCCTCGCCCAGTACTGGGGCCTGGACGGGACCGGCGCCGCGGAGAAGGAGCAGGTCGCCGCCGCCGCGCGGGCCGGCACCGGGCTGGTCCTGTCCCCGGCGGACCGCGTCTACCTCGACATGAAGTACGACGCCCAGACCCCGCTCGGGCTGTCCTGGGCCGGATACGTCGACGTGCGGCGGTCCTACGACTGGGACCCGGGCGCCTATCTGCCCGGCGCGCCCGCGTCGGCCGTCCGGGGCGTCGAGGCGCCGCTGTGGTCGGAGACCCTCGAGAACTCCCGCCACATCGAGTACATGGCCTTCCCGAGGCTGCCGGGCGTCGCCGAGCTCGGCTGGTCGCCCCGGGCCACGCACGGCTGGGACGGCTACCGGCAGCGGCTGGCGGCGCAGGGGCCGCGCTGGGAGGCGCTCGGGATCGGGTACCACCGGGCGCCGCAGGTTCCCTGGCCGGCGGAGTGACGCGGTGAGCTGAGACCGCGACGGGCACCCCGGAGGACCGTACTCCGGGGTGCCCGTCAGTCTCCGGGTCAGAACCCCGCGATCGGGTTCTCCAGGTCGCCGATCAGCTGCAGCGCGCCCGCCGGGTCGGCCAGGTCCACCATCTGCCGGTTGTCGCGCAGCTGGAGCCGGTTCAGGCAGGACAGCGCGAACCGGGGGGCGAACATGTCGTACTGCCGGAACTTGTCCGCGAGTTCGGGCATCGACTCCTGGTACTCACGGGTGACGTCCGCGACCGTGGACCAGAAGCCGTCCTCCTCCAGGACCCCCTCGTCCGCGAGGTTCGCGGCGAGGAAGCGGAAGAAGCAGTCGAAGACGTCCGTGAAGATCGAAAGGAGTTTCTTGTCCTCGGGGACGTCGACGCGCAGCCGTTCCACCGCGGGCGGCAGCACCGCGTCCGGGTCCATGACGGCGATCTCCTCGGCGATGTCCTTGTAGATCGCGCGCTCGACGGCGCCGTCCTTCAGGACCAGGATGACGTTCTCGCCGTGCGGCATGTACACCAGGTCGTAGGCGTAGAAGCTGTGCAGCAGCGGCGTGAAGTACGCCCGCAGGTAGCCGCGCAGCCACTCCTTCGGCGTGCGGCCCGACCGCTCGATCAGCGCGGCCGCGAACCCCCGGCCCTCGTGGTCGACATGCAGCAGCGAGGCCATGGTGGCGAGGGACTCGCCCGGCTGGAGCGAGGCCACCGGGCTCTCCCGCCACAGCGCGGCCAGCATCTTGCGGTACGGCGAGTAGCGGTCCGTCGCCTGCTCGTACTCCAGGTGCCGGTAGCCGACCGCGGCGCGCTCCCGGATGATCGACAGGCCCGTCGACTTCAGCACCGGGTCGCCCTCGATCAGCTGGGCGAGCCAGTCGTTGATCGCCGGGGTGGCCTCCATGTAGGCGGCCGACAGCCCCCGCATGAAGCCCATGTTGAGGACGGACAGGGCCGTCTTCACGTAGTGCTTCTCGGGCCGGGTGGTGTTGAAGAAGGTACGGATGGACTGCTGGGCCAGGTACTCGTCGTCGCCCTCGCCGAGGCAGACGAGGTGCCGCTGGGCCACCTCGGCGGCGAAGGTGACGGTGAGCTTGTTCCACCACTGCCAGGGGTGGACGGGGATGAGGAGGTAGTCGGCCGGGTCCAGGCCCTGCTCGGTGAGCTGCCCGTGGAAGCGCTCCAGGGCCGGCGCACCGAGCTCGTCCCTCAGGAAGGACTCGTACGCGATGCCGACACCGGCGGTGAAGGCCGCGCGGGAGCGGTGCGCGGCCAGCCACACCAGCCGGACCGGGCTCGCCGTCTCGGGGGCGTACGAGAGGTACTCGTGGATCCCGAAGCCGAGCCGGCCGTTGTTGGCCACGAAGCAGGGGTGGCCCTCGGTCATACCGGTCTCGATGGCCTGGAAGCCGCTGGTCACCAGCTCGCCGACCGGGATCTGCGGCTTGGTGAGCTTGTAGCAGGTGCCGGAGAGGGTGGAGGAGATCTCCTCCAGATACACCGGGAGGATCTCGTCGCTCAGGCCGAGCGCCTGCCGCAGCTCGACGAAGAAGTCCAGCGCGGCGAGCGGCAGTTCGGCCCCGTCGCGGTGCCGGGTGATCGACTCGGCGTCGATCTGCCAGTGGTCGAGGGCCCGGACCACGGCGTCGAAGGTGTACCGCGTCTGGCCGTCGTCGCTGTGGACGACGTATCCGCCGCCGTCGGTGGGCCGCGGCGACAGGAGCCGCTCGTGGGTGAACTCGGCCAGGGCCTTGCGGATCAGGAGGCGGTTGGCCCGCGCCCAGCGGTGGGGGGAGAGGTGCGCTACGGCGTCGGACAGGGTCATACGGCTACTCCTCGGGCGGCCTCGAACTGCTCGCGCGTGCAGAAGCTGAGCAGCGCGCGCTTCTCCGGCTTGTCGATCTCACGGTCGGACACGAAACCCACGGCCTCGTTGAGCGCGTGCACCGCGGTGTTGCCCACATCGGGTTCGACCACGACCCGCCGGGTGGCGGGGTCGGCGAACAGTTCCGCCATCACGGCGGTGATGACGGCCCGGGTGAAGCCGTGCACGGGCCGGTCGGTGGGGGCGACCAGGAAGTGCATGCCGACGTCGCCGGGCTTGGGGTTGTACAGGCCGACCAGCTCCACGTACCGGGGGTCGTAGCTCTCCATCAGGAAGGCCGGTGCGCCGTCGTGCAGCCCGAGGTAGGCGTGGTGGTGCTCGTGCGCCGCGATGCGCATGTACTCGCGCTCGACGTCCTGGAGTCTCGCGTCCTGCATCATCCAGAAGGCCGCCTTGGGATGGGTGACCCAGCTGTGCAGCAGCTCGGCGTCCTTCAGCGGGTCGAGGGGGCGGACGGTGAACGTACCGATGCTCATACGGCGAACTCCTGGAACGCGATGGACTTCTCGACCGGGTAGTACTCGCTGCCGAGCAGCTCGCGGATGATGTACGAGTTCCGGTACGCGCCCATGCCCAGGTCGGGCGAGGTGATGCTGTGGGTGTGCACACCGGCGTTCTGGAGGAAGATCCCCCGGCCGGTGACGTCGACGGCGTAGTTGCGGGCGACGTCGAAGTTGCCCTGGGAGTCGTAACGCAGGCGGTCGCGGACCGGCTTCAGGAATTCCGGCTCGACGTACTTGTAGCCGGTGGCGAGCACCAGGCCCTGGGTGTCGAGCGTGAAGTCGCGCTCCTGCTCCTCCTGGTGGAAGCCCAGCGTGTACGTGCCGTTCTCGTACCGGGCGCCGGTGAGCGCGGAGTTGGTGAGCAGCCGGGTGCGGATCGGGCCGCCGAGGTTCTTCTGGTAGAGCAGGTCGAAGATCTCGTTGATGAGATCGCCGTCGATGCCCTTGAACAGGCCCTTCTGCTCGGCGGTCAGGCGGTAGCGGGTCGCCTCGGGCAGCTCGCGGTAGTAGTCGATGTACTCCGGGGAGGTCATCTCCAGCGTGAGCTTGGTGTACTCCAGCGGGAAGAACCGCGGGGAGCGCGTCACCCAGTTCAGCTGGTAGCCGTGCACGTCGATCTCACTGAGCAGGTCGTAGTAGATCTCGGCGGCGGACTGACCGCTGCCGACCAGCGTGATCGACTCCTTGCGCTGCAGCTCCGCCTTGTTCTGGACGTAGCGGGAGTTGTGCAGGAAGTCGCCGCCGAGCCCCTGGCAGGCCTCCGGGACGTAGGGCGGGGTGCCGGTGCCGAGGACCAGGCGACGGGCGCGGAACACCTCGCCGGCCGCGGTGCGCACGACGTACAGGTCGTCCTCGTACGTGACCTCGGTGACCGTGGTGCCGAAGCGGACGCCGCTCAGCTGGTTCGCCGCCCAGCGGCAGTAGTCGTCGTACTCGACCCGCAGCGGGTAGAAGTTCTCGCGGATGTAGAACGAGTACAGCCGCCCCTTGTCCTTCAGGTAGTTCAGGAAGGAGTACGGGGAGGTCGGGTCGGCCAGCGTCACCAGGTCCGACATGAACGGCGTCTGGAGGTGGGCGCCGTCCAGGAACATGCCCGCGTGCCACTCGAAGTCCGGCTTGGACTCCAGGAAGACGCCGTCGAGTTCGGCGATGGGCTCGGTCAGGCAGGCGAGGCCGAGGTTGAAGGGGCCGAGCCCGATCCCCACGAAGTCGTAGGTCTTTTTCGTGGTGTCAGGAAGCGCGGTCAAGGGATTCTCCCAGGTACTGCTCGGCGTGGCCGGCGATCAGGTCGAGGACGGCGGCGATGTCGGACGCCGTGGTCTCGGGGTTGAGCAGGGTGAACTTCAGGTAGTGGCGGTTGCCGACCTTGGTGCCCGCGACGACGGCCTCGCCGGAGGCGAACAGGGCCTTGCGGGCGTAGAGGTTGGCGCGGTCGATCTCGGCCGGGTCGGTGACGGCGGCCGGGATGTAGCGGAACACCAGGGTGGACAGGGAGGGCTCGACCACGACGTCGTAGCGCGGGTCGGCGGCGAGCAGCTTCCAGCCCTCCTGGGCGAGGTCGCACACCTCGTCGAAGAGCTGCCCGATGCCGTCGGCGCCCATCACGCGCAGCGTCATCCAGAGCTTGAGGGCGTCGAAGCGGCGGGTGGTCTGGAGCGACTTGTCCACCTGGTTGGGGATACGTTCCTGCACCATACGGCGCGGGTTGAGGTACTCCGCGTGGTAGGTGGCGTGCCGCAGGGTGGCGGCGTCCCGGACCAGCACCGCCGAGGAACTCACGGGCTGGAAGAAGGACTTGTGGTAGTCGACGGTGACCGAGTCGGCCCGCTCGATGCCCGCCAGCAGGGAGCGGCGCTTGAGCGAGGTGAGCAGCCCGCAGCCGTAGGCCGCGTCGACGTGCATCCAGGCGCCGTACTGGGAGCAGAGCTCGGCGATCTCGGGGAGCGGGTCGATCGAGCCGAAGTCGGTGGTGCCGGAGGTGGCGACGACGGCCATGGGGACGAGGCCGTCCTTCGCGCAGCGCTCCAGCTCGTGCGCGAGCGCGAGGGTCTGCATCCGCTTGTCGTGGTCGACGGGGATCGTCACGACGGCGTCGGGTCCGAGGCCGAGCAGTTTCGCCGACTTCTTCACGCTGAAGTGGCTGACCTCGGAGGCGAAGACGCGCAGTTTCGCCAGGGAGTCGGTCTTGGCCTCCTCGCGGGCCAGCAGCAGCGCCTGGAGGTTGGACTGGGTGCCACCGGAGGTGAACACCCCGTCGGCGGCCGGGCCGAGGCCGATGCGCTCCGTGGTCCAGTCGATGAGCTTGCGCTCGATCAGGGTGCCGCCGGCCGACTGGTCCCAGGTGTCGAGCGAGGAGTTGACCGCCGAGAGGATCGCCTCGCCCAGCACCGCCGGTATGACGACCGGGCAGTTGAGGTGGGCGAGGTAGCGGGGGTGGTGGAAGTAGACCGCGTCGCGGAGGTAGACCTCCTCCAGCTCGTCCAGCACCGCGGCGGTGTCGTGCAGCGGCTGGTCGAGGTCGATCTGCTCGATCCGGGGGGAGAGGGTGTCGACGGTGACGCCGGTGAACGGACGGTCGGTGGTGGCGAGTTTCGCCGCCACCCGCTCTACTCCATCGGTCACGGAGCGGCGGTACTGCTCCGCGGTCGCGTCATTGAGCAGGTGCGAGCGCATGTGGGGGTCCTCCGGTGGGGACGGTCCGTGGGCGGGACGGGTGAAGGCCGCGTTTTACTTAGGTTAGCCTAACCTAAGTACCTCTGGTCAACCGCAGCCCCGTGCCGTGACAGCCGTCACGGTGAACGACCGTCCGACGGCGGGCAGTTATTCGCCCAGCTCGCGCAACTGCTCCTCGCTGAGCCCCTGTCGCCAGTAGCCGACGAAGGTGACCCGGCGCCGGTCGATGCCACGCTCGCCCACGAAGTGCCGGCGCAGCTGCTTCACGCAGGAGGACTCGCCCGCGATCCAGACGTACGGCCGCTCGCCGGGCGGCAGTTGGGCGGCGCGCAGCGGGTCGAGGGCCAGGGGGGCGGGGGCGCCGCCGTCGGCGCCGGGGGCGGCCTTCGGGCCCCGCGCCTCGCGGACCAGCCAGGTGACCTCGGCGTCGGCCTCGGTGGCCAGGTCCTGGACGGTGCCGGCGTCGTGCACCTCCAGCCAGACGCGCGCCGGCAGACCGGCCGGCAGCGACTCCAGGACGGCCGCCACGGCCGGCAGCGCGGTCTCGTCGCCCCAGACGACCACCAGATCGGTGTCCGGCGGCGGACGGAACCGGATCGCCCGGTTGTCCGCGACCGCCGGTCCGAGCAGCAGGACCCGATCGCCGGCGGTGGCACGGGAGGCCCAGTGGGAGGCGGGTCCGGCCGGGGTGTGCAGGACGAAGTCGATGTCGATCTCGTCGGGGTCCCGGCGCAGCGCCCGCAGCGTGTAGGACCGCATCACGGCCCGTACGTCGTCCGGGAGGTCACGCCAGCCCTGCCACCATCCGTCACCGAGCTCCACCGGCACGACCGGCTCCGGCTGTCCGGGATGGGGCAGGAACAGCGACAGCGACTGGTCGCGGCCGTCGGAGAAGAAGTGCCGCAGGTCGCCTCCCGCGAAGGTGACCCGGACGAGAGACGGCCCGAGCCGCCTCGTCCGCACGACCTGAAGGGCGAAGAAACGGAACGGGGCGGCCAGGGCCGTCGTCATGGGACTACTCCTGAAATGCCGTACGGCCTCAGCTGACCTTCTTCGCCTTCTCGATGGCCTCGGCCAGCGACGTCAGCAGCGGCGTGCACTTGGCGTACGACAGGATCGGCTCCGGCGAACGCGCGATGACCTGGCCCGCCTTGACCGCCGGCAGCTTCTTCCAGGTGCCCTCGGCGATGTCCGCCGGCTGGATGGTCGAGGAGCGGTCGTCCATCATGATGATGTCGGCCGGGTACTTGTCGACGTTCTCCCAGCTGAGGTTCTCGAACCAGCCGCCGCCCTCGGCCTTGGCCTTCTCCGGCGGCTCGACGAAGTTCACGCCGAGCGCCTTGAAGTACTCCAGGTCGATGGAGAGGTTGGTGCCGGAGACGTAGAAGATCTCCTGGCTCGCGGAGCCTGCCAGCACCTTGATCTCGGGCCGGGACTTGGCGGCCTTGCGCAGCCGCTCGGCGGCCGCCTCGAACTCCTGCTTGGCCTGCACCGTCTTGTCCGCCTTCATGTCCGCGCCGAGCGACTCGGCCAGCTCCCACATGCGCTGCAGCGGCGCGGTCAGCTGGCGGTCGTAGACGGAGAGGGCCACGCTCGGGGCGAGCTTGGCGATCTTGTCCTTGGACGCCTCGGGGACGTACCAGAGGGTGCCCGCGCTGTCGAAGGTGGTGGAGATCAGCACGTCCGGCTGGAAGGCCGCGTACTGCTCGACGTTGAACTGGTCCCAGACGTTGCCGAAGACGGTCAGCTTGCTGACGTCCATGTCGCCGGCCTGGACGTCGGCCTTGCCGTCCTTCGTCTCGGTCGGGCCGAAGACGCCCTTGACCTCGACGCCGTAGTCGTACAGGGCGGCGGCGACGCCCACGAAGGCGGCGATGTTCGCCGGGGCCTGGTCCAGCTTCACCGTCTCGCCGCGGTCGTCCTTGAACGACCAGGGGCCGGAGGCCTTGGCGGAGGCCTTCGCGTCCGAGCCGCCGCTGTTCGTGTCTTCGTCGCCACAGGCGGCGAGCACGGCACCGAGGCCGAGGGCACCGCCGGCGGCGAGGATGCCGCGACGGGTGAGGTGGGTGGCACGGGCGTTGGACATGGGAATGGCTGCTTTCGAACAGGGCGGAGGGCCCGCCGGACAATTCGAAGGTAGGTTAGCCTAACCTCAGAACTTGTCCAGGGGGCGGGTCCTCCCGTGGCGCCGCCGTCCGTCGGCAGGGCGGGCGACGGATCAGCCCACGAGCCCCAACTCGCGGGCGATCAGCATCCGTTGCACCTCGCTCGTGCCCTCGCCGATTTCCAGGATCTTCGAGTCCCGCCACATCCGGGCCACCGGGTACTCGTTCATGAAGCCGTACCCGCCGTGGATCTGGGTGGCGTCACGGGCGTTGTCCACCGCGACGGTGGAGGAGTACAGCTTCGCCAGGGCCGCCTCCTTCTTGAAGGGCTCGCCCGCCACCAGCCGGGAGGCCGCGTCGCGCCACGCCAGACGGGCCGTGTGGGCCTTCATCTCCATGTCGGCGACCTTGAACTGGATGGCCTGGTTGGCGCCGATCGGCCGGCCGAAGGCGTGACGTTCCTTCGCGTACTTCACCGACTCGTCCACACAGCCCTGCGCCAGGCCCGTGGCGAGCGCCGCGATGGCGATCCGGCCCTCGTCGAGGATGCGCAGGAACTGGGCGTAGCCGCGGCCCTCCTCGCCCAGCAGGTTCGCCGCCGGGACCCGGACGTCGTCGAAGGACAGCTCCCGGGTGTCGGAGGCGTTCCAGCCGACCTTGGAGTACTGCGGCGCCACCGTGAAGCCCGGCGTGCCGGAGGGGACGATGATCGCGGAGATCTGCGGCCTGCCGTCCGGCTTACGGCCCGTCACGGCGGTGACCGTCACCAGTCCGGTGATGTCGGTGCCGGAGTTGGTGATGAAGCACTTGGTGCCGTTGATCACCCACTCGCCGGTCTCCGCGTCGAGCCGGGCCGTCGTGCGGGTCGCACCGGCGTCCGAGCCGCCGTCGGGCTCGGTCAGTCCGAAGGCGCCGAGGACCTCGCCGGAGCACAGCCGGGGCAGCCACTCACGCTTCTGCTCCTCGGTGCCGAACAGGTGCAGCGGCATCGCGCCCAGCGAGACGCCCGCCTCCAGGGTGATGGCGACCGAGGAGTCGACGCGGGCCAGCTCCTCCAGGGCGATGCCCAGGGCGAGATAGTCGCCGCCCATCCCGCCGTACTCCTCCGGGAACGGCAGTCCGAACAGGCCCATCCTGCCCATCTCGCGGACGATCTCGTACGGGAACTCGTGCCGCTCGTAGTAGTCGCCGATCTTGGGGGCGACGACCTCGTGCGCGAACTCCTCCACCGTGCGGCGGAGTTCTTCCAGCTCGGGGCTGAGGCGGTGGTCCATGATGCGTCACTGCTCCTGGTGGGAGAGGGCTCTTACAGTGCGGGACGGGCTGGGTCGGCCCAGTCGGCCGGCCATCCACACGCTGGTGGCGGTGAGACGGCCGAGGTCGACGCCGGTGTCGATGCCGAGGCCGTGCAGCATCCACACGAGGTCCTCGGTGGCGAGGTTGCCGGTGGCGCTCCTGGCGTACGGGCAGCCGCCGAGTCCGCCCGCCGAGGCGTCGACCGTCGTGACGCCGTGCTGGAGCGCGGCGAGGGTGTTGGCCAGTGCCTGGCCGTAGGTGTCGTGGAAGTGCACGCCGAGGGCGGGGGTCGGGACGCCGTCGGCGTTCAGCGCGGAGAGCAGCTCGGCGACGTGGCCCGGGGTCGCCACGCCGATCGTGTCGCCAAGGCTCAGCTCGTCGCAGCCCATGTCCCGCAGCGCCTTGCAGACCCGCACGACCTGGTGCACCGCGACGGCCCCCTCCCAGGGGTCGCCGAAGCACATCGACAGATAGCCGCGGACGTGCAGCCCCTCGGCCTTCGCGCGGGAGACGACGGGGTCGAACATGGCGAGCGCCTCGTCGACCGTGCGGTTGAGGTTGGCCTTCGCGAAGGACTCGGTGGCGCTGGCGAAGACGGCGACGCGGGTGGCGCCGAGGGCCAGCGCCCGTTCCAGCCCCCGGTCGTTGGGGACGAGCACCGGCAGGTCCGTAGGAACCTCCCGCACGAGCGGGAACAGCGCCTCGGCGTCCGCCAGTTGGGGCACCCACTTGGGGTGCACGAAGCTGGTGGCCTCGATCGTCGTGAGGCCCGCCTCGGCCAGCCGGTGGATGAACTCCGCCTTGACCTCCGTCGGCACCTGCGCCTTCTCGTTCTGCAGGCCGTCGCGGGGGCCGACCTCGTGGATCCGGACGCGGGCGGGCAGGCCCGGGGCCGGTACGACCATGGGGAGGGCGGGATCGGGGGTGCTCATGCCGTCTCCTCCTCGGTCGGCGTGATGACGGCGAGGACCTGCTCCATGGCGACGGTCGTCCCCGGGGTCACGTCGAGCTCGGCGACCGTCCCGGCGTGCGGGGCGGAGATGACGTGCTCCATCTTCATCGCCTCCACCACCAGCAGGCTCTGACCGGCCTCGACCGCGTCACCGACCGCGACCTTCACCACCGTCACTGTGCCCGGCATCGGCGCGGTCAGCGAGTCGGCACCGGCGTGCGCGCCGCGGGAGAGGGACGCCTCGACCGGGTCGTGGTCACGCACCTGCCAGGCCTCGCCGTCACGGCCGAGCCAGCTGCCGTCCGGCAGAGCGGCGAAGGTGTGGGCGACGCCGTCGAGCCGGAGAGTGAACCGGGACCCGGTCTCCGCCGGGGCCAGGTCCGCGGATGCCCGGACCGGGCTCCCGGCATCGCCGAGCAGCAGCTCGTACCCGCCGTCCGCCGCGGCGCGCAGCCGTACGGTCACCGGGTCGTGCCCCGGCACCCGCAGGTGGTGCGCCGTCCATGCCCGCTCGCCGCCCAGGCGCCAGCCCCGCGGGACGGAGAACGGGTCGACCCAGCCATCGCCGGGCGCGGGGGCGAGCGCGTGGTGGCGCAGCAGCGCCGCCGCCGCGTAGACCTCGTCCGGGACCTCGTCCGTCACGAGGCCCGCCACCTCCCGCTCGACCAGCCCGGTGTCCAGGTCGCCGTCGGCCACCGCCGGATGGGCGAGCAGCCGCCGCAGGAACCCGGCGTTCGTCGGTACGCCGAGGACGACCGTGCCGGCGAGGGCGGCGCGCAGCCTGCGCAGCGCGGTGGCCCGGTCGGGGCCGTGGGCTACGACCTTGGACAGCATCGGGTCGTACAGGCTGCCGACCTCCGTGCCCTCGCTGAGGCCGGAGTCGGTGCGCACGCCGTCGCCCTGCGGCTCGTGCAGGGCGAGGACCGTGCCGCCGGAGGGCAGGAAGCCCCGGTTCGGGTCCTCGGCGCAGACCCGGGCCTCGATCGCGTGGCCGGTGAGGGTGATGTCCTCCTGCGCGAAGGGGAGACGGTCGCCCGCCGCGACCCGCAGTTGCCATTCCACCAGGTCGAGCCCGGTGATCAGCTCGGTGACGGGGTGCTCCACCTGGAGCCGGGTGTTCATCTCCATGAAGCAGTACGCGGCCGGGTCGCCGCCGGGGACGATGAACTCCACCGTGCCCGCCCCGACGTACCCGCAGGAGCGGGCCGCCTGCACGGCCGCCTCGCCCATCGCCGCGCGGGTGGCCTCGTCCAGGAGCACGCTCGGCGCCTCCTCGACGACCTTCTGGTGGCGCCGCTGGAGAGAGCACTCGCGCTCGCCGAGGTGGACGACGCCGCCGTGGCCGTCGGCCAGGACCTGGATCTCGATGTGGCGCGGCCGGTCGATCCACCGCTCCACGAGGAGGGTGTCGTCACCGAAGGAGGCGGCGGCCTCGCGCCGGGCGGCGGCGATCTCGTCGTCGAGCAGGCCGAGGTCGCGCACCAGGCGCATGCCCTTGCCGCCGCCGCCCGCGGAGGGCTTGATGAGGACGGGCGCGCCCAGTTCGCGGGCGGCGCGGGCGAGTTCGGGGTCGCGGCCGCCGGGGACGACCGGGACGCCGGCCGCCGAGACGGTCTCCTTGGCGCGGATCTTGTCGCCCATCAGGGCGATGGCGTCGGCCGGCGGCCCGATGAAGACCAGTCCGGCGTCGGCGCAGGCGCGCGCGAAGGCGGCGTTCTCGGCGAGGAAGCCGTATCCCGGGTGGACGGCCTGGGCCTGCGTCGCGGCCGCGGCCTCGAGGATGCGCTCCACGGACAGATAGCTCTCGACGGCCGGCGCCGGGCCGATCCGTACCGCCGTGTCGGCCTCGCGCACGTGCCGGGCGTCGGCGTCGGCGTCGGAGAAGACGGCGACCGAGCGGACGCCCAGGGAGCGCAGCGTACGGATGACCCGGACCGCGATCTCACCGCGGTTGGCCACAAGAACGGTGTCGAACATCGGTCCCCTCACATCCGGAAGACGCCGAACTGGGGGTCTCCCAGGGGCGCGTTGGCGCAGGCGGTCAGGGCCAGACCGACCACCTGACGGGTGTCCAGGGGGTCGATCACCCCGTCGTCCCAGAGGCGGGCGGTGGCGTAGTAGGCGTTGCCCTGGTGGTCGTACTGCGCGCGGATCGGCGCCTTGAACGCCTCTTCGTCCTCGGCGGGCCAGGACTCCCCGCGGCCCTCCAGCTGGTCCCGCTTGACGGTGGCGAGCACCGACGCGGCCTGCTCGCCGCCCATGACGGAGATCTTGGCGTTGGGCCACATCCACAGGAAGCGCGGCGAGTACGCCCGGCCGCACATCGAGTAGTTGCCCGCGCCGTACGATCCGCCGACCACGACCGTCAGTTTCGGGACCCGGGTGGTGGCGACGGCCGTGACCATCTTGGCCCCGTGCTTGGCGATGCCGCCGGCCTCGTAGTCCCTGCCGACCATGAACCCCGAGATGTTCTGCAGGAACAGCAGCGGGATGCCCCGCTGGTCGCACAGCTCGATGAAGTGGGCGCCCTTCTGGGCGGACTCCGAGAAGAGGATGCCGTTGTTGGCGACGATGCCGACCGGGTGGCCGTGGATGCGGGCGAAGCCGGTGACGAGGGTCTGCCCGAACTCGGCCTTGAACTCGGCGAATCGGGATCCGTCGACCACGCGCGCGATGACCTCGCGGACGTCGTAGGGGGTGCGGGAGTCGGCCGGCACCGCCCCGTACAGCCCGTACGGGTCGGCCTTGGGCTCGACCGCCGGCCGCACCTCCCAGGGCAGCGGTCCGCGCGCGGGGAGGGTGGCGACGATGTTCCGCACGATCCGCAGGGCGTGGGCGTCGTCCTCCGCGAGGTGGTCGGTGACGCCGGAGACGCGGGAGTGCACCTCGCCCCCGCCGAGCTCCTCGGCGGTGACCACCTCGCCGGTGGCGGCCTTCACCAGCGGGGGGCCGCCGAGGAAGATCGTCCCCTGGTTCCGCACGATGACGGCCTCGTCGCTCATGGCCGGGACGTAGGCCCCGCCGGCCGTGCAGGAGCCGAGGACGGCGGCGATCTGGGGGATCCGCGCGGCGGACATCCGGGCCTGGTTGTAGAAGATCCGGCCGAAGTGCTCGCGGTCCGGGAAGACCTCGTCCTGCATGGGCAGGAAGGCGCCGCCGGAGTCCACGAGGTACAGGCACGGCAGCCGGTTCTCCAGGGCCACCTCCTGCGCGCGCAGATGCTTCTTCACCGTCATCGGGTAGTACGTCCCGCCCTTGACGGTGGCGTCGTTGGCCACGACGACGCACTCCCGGCCGCTGACCCGCCCGATGCCCGCGACGACGCCGGCGGCCGGGGCCTGGCCGTCGTACATCCCGTCGGCGGCGAGCGGGGCCAGCTCCAGGAAGGGCGAGCCTGGGTCGAGGAGCGTGTCGACGCGGTCGCGCGGCAGCAGCTTGCCGCGCGCGGTGTGCCGGGCGCGCGCCCTCTCGCCCCCGCCGAGCCGGGCGGCGGCGAGCTTGCCGCGCAGCTCCTCCACGAGGGCGAGATGCGCCGCCTCGTTGGTCCGCCAGGCCTCCGACGCGGGGTCCGCCGCGCCGTGCAGCTCCGGTGCCTGGTCCATCCTCGCGGTCCCCTCACCTTGTTAATGAGCGTTAACGCATTTCCTTCAGGTTAACGACCGCTAACCTCCCTGTCTAGAATTGCTTCCATGGCCACGCGAACCGACGCCCCGACCCGCCGCGAACAGATCCTCAAGGAGGCCGCGCGGCTCTTCGCCGAGCGCGGTTTCCACGGCGTCGGGGTCGACGAGATAGGCGCCGCGGTGGGCATCAGCGGCCCCGGTCTCTACCGCCACTTCCCGGGCAAGGACGCGATGCTCGCCGAGTTGCTGGTGGGGATCAGCGGTCAGCTCCTGACCGGCGGCAAGCGCCGGGTGGCGGAGGCGGACGGGGATCCCGAGGCGCTGCTCGACTCGCTGATCGAGGGCCACATCGACTTCGCGCTCGACGACCGCCCCCTCATCACGCTGCACGACCGCGAGCTGGACCGACTGCGCGACAGCGACCGCAAGATGGTGCGCCAGCTCCAGCGCCAGTACGTCGAGCTGTGGGTGGAGGTGGTCCGTGAGGTCTACCCCGGGCTGCCCGAGCCGACGGCCCGCTCCGCCGTCCACTCGGTCTTCGGCCTGCTGAACTCGACCCCGCACCTGGGGCGCCCCGGCTCGCTCCCCGGGCGCGGGGCCACGGCGGAGCTGCTGCACCGGATGGCCAGGGGCGCGTTCGCGGCGGCGGGGGAGTAGCACCGCGCCGTAGGGCGCCGTCCCCGGGGCGGGCGTGACGAGCGTTACGCAGGGACCGGTCTTGTCGGCGGTTCGTACTCGCCGGTACGGTGAGTGAGCAAGCGCTTAGACATGTGACGGTGGAGGTGGCGGCGTGCGCCGTACGGTGTTCAACGAGGATCACGAGGCGTTCCGGGAGACCCTGCGCGCCTTCATCGAGGCCGAGGTCGTGCCCGTCTACGACGACTGGTTCGCCGCCGGCCAGGCGCCGCGCGACTTCTACCACAAGCTGGGTGAGCTGGGCATCTTCGGCATCAACGTGCCCGAGGAGTTCGGCGGAGCCGGCATGGACAGCCACAAGTTCGAGGCCGTCCTGTACGAGGAGACCGCCCGCGCGGGCGTCCAGTTCGGCGGCTCCGGTGTGCACGTGCTGCTCGCCCTGCCGTACATCAAGATGCTGGCCACCGACGAGCAGAAGAAGCGCTACCTGCCGAAGTTCGTCACCGGCGAGGAGATGTGGGCCATCGCGATGACCGAGCCGGGCACCGGCTCCGACCTCGCGGGCATGAAGACCACCGCCAAGCTCTCCGAGGACGGCACCCACTACGTCCTCAACGGCGCCAAGACCTTCATCACCGGCGGTGTGCACGCCGACAAGGTCATCGTCTGCGCCCGCACCTCGGCGCCGCGCGAGGACGACCGCCGCTTCGGCATCTCCCTCTTCGCCGTCGACACCAGGTCCGAGGGCTACTCGGTCGGCCGCAAGCTGGACAAGCTGGGCCTGCGCACCTCCGACACGGCCGAGCTGGCCTTCGTCGACGTCAAGGTGCCCGTCGAGGACCTGCTCGGCGAGGAGAACAAGGGCTTCTCCTACCTCGGCCACAACCTCGCCTCCGAGCGCTGGGGCATCGCCTTCGGCGCCTACGCGCAGGCCAAGGCCGCCGTCCGCTTCGCCAAGCAGTACGTCCAGGACCGTGTGGTCTTCGGCAAGCCCGTCGCCCACTTCCAGAACACCAAGTTCGAGCTGGCCGCCTGCCAGGCCGAGGTGGACGCCGCCGAGGCCGTCGCCGACCGCGCGACCGAGGCCCTGGACGCGGGCGAGCTGACCCCCGCCGAGGCCGCCTCCGCCAAGCTGTTCTGCACCGAGGTCGCCCACCGCGTCATCGACCGCTGCCTCCAGCTGCACGGCGGCTACGGCTACATGAACGAGTACCCGATCGCCCGCCTGTACGCGGACAACCGCGTCAACCGCATCTACGGCGGCACCAGCGAGATCATGAAGTCGATCATCGCGAAGGACATGGGTCTGTAAGGTTCCGGCAATCGCCGGCCAGTAGAAAAGGTGCCATGAACGAGGCACTACAGGGTCTCCTCGATCTGCTCGACCTGGAGCAGATCGAGGAGGACATCTTCCGCGGGCAGTCCCGGTCCGCCGTCGTCCCGCGGGTCTTCGGGGGGCAGGTCGCGGCCCAGGCCCTCGTCGCCGCCGGACGGACGGTCCCCGAGGACCGGCACCCGCACTCCCTGCACGCGTACTTCCTGCGCGCCGGCGACCCGGGCGCCCCGATCGTCTACACGGTCGACCGGATGAACGACGGCCGCTCCTTCACCGCCCGCCGGGTCGTCGCGGTGCAGCACGGGCAGCCGATCTTCGCGCTGTCCGCGTCCTTCCAGAAGTACGAGGAAGGCTTCGAGCACCAAGGGGCGATGCCGTCCGCCCCCGACCCCGAGACGCTCCCCACCTCGCGGGAGCGGATGAGGGGGTACGGCCACCTGCCCGCGCAGGTCGTCGAGAAGTTCCTGGAGGCACGCGCCGCCGTCGACCTGCGCTACGTCGACGAGCCGCCGTACGGCAGATTCGGCGAGCCGCGTGAGCCGCACTCGCAGGTGTGGTTCCGCACCGACGGCAAGCTCGCCGACGACCCGCTGCTGCACGTCGTGCTGGCGACGTACGTGTCGGACATGACGCTCCTCGACTCCGTGCTGCTCGCGCACGGCAGGGGCGGCTGGGCCGTCGGCGACGTCGTCGGGGCCTCGCTCGACCACGCGATGTGGTTCCACCGCCCGTTCCGCGCCGACGAGTGGCTCCTGTACGACCAGGAGTCCCCGTCGGCGTTCGGCGGCCGCGGCCTCGGCCAGGCCCGCATCTGGACGCAGGACGGCCGCCTCGCCGTCACGGTGATCCAGGAAGGCGTCGTCCGGGCCCCGCGTCCTGGCTGAGCCCCGCCTCCGACAGCAGGTAGGCCGTCATCGGGTCGTAGTGGCGCGGGCTGACCACGTGGTCGTCGAGGGGGACCGTCACCTGGACGGTTCCCTCGGCCTCCGCGATGAACAGGGCCGGGTCGTTGCAGTCGGCGTAGCCGACCGAGTCGACGCCGTGCTGGCCCGCGTAACCCGCCCAGCCGTGGTCGGCGACGACCAGGTCCGGCAGCGGGCGGCCCTCGCGCTCCAGGGCGGTGAGAATGGCCTTCATCGGTTCGCCCGAGTGGGTGTGCCACAGGGTGGCGCCGTGCTCCAGCACCGCCACGTCCGCGAACTGCATGACGTATCCCTCGTCCGTCTGCAGCCCCTCCGGGATCACCACGATCTCGCAGCCCGCGGCGCGCAGCGCGGCCGCCGTGGCGCGGTGGACGTCCAGCAGGCCCCCGGGGTGGCCGGTCGCGAAGAGCACCCGCTGGCGGCTGTCCGCCGCCTTGCGCAGCCGGGCCGCGAGGCGCTCCAGCGCGGCCACCGTCAGCTCGGGGTCGATGGTGTCCTGGCCGTGCCGGTGCTCGGCGTCGTCGTTCACGCCGACCCGCTCCGCCATCACCGCGAGGACGTCCTGCTCGTCGGTCCAGCGGTCGCCGAGCTCCAGGCCGAGCCAGAAGTTGCGGACGCCGTTCGACAGTTGGCGGTAGTGGGAGAGGTTGTTCTCTCGCGGGGTGGCGACGTCGCCCGCGATACGGGTCTTCACAAGGTGCTCGACGAGCTCGGCGCGGCTGGGTGTCCCGGATATCGGCATGGCTCTTATTGTGCGGTACCGGCCCGGGCCCGTCCCCGGCGTCCCGCACGCTGGGACGTGGGTCACGCACCCGAGGTCGACCGGCCGTCACAGCTGCCGCAGCGCGAACCACAGCTCCATCCGTACGTCCGGGTCGTCCAGGTCCACCTCCAGCAGCGCCGCACACCGGCTGATCCGCTGCCGGACGGTGTTGCGGTGCACCGACAGGGCGACGGCGGTGCGGTCCCAACTGCCGTGCAGGGACAGCCAGGTGCGCAGGGTGTCGGTGAGGGCGGTGTTGCCCGCCACGGGGCCCAGCACCGCGCGGGCGTACGCCTGCGCCTCACCGGCCGGCACCAGGTCCGCCAGTGCGGGCCGGCCGCCGTGCCGGACCAGCGCCGTGCGGGTGGCGCGGGCCCGTGCCAGCGCACGGGCCGCCTGGGTGTCGGCGGCCGGCCACTCGCGCGGGCCGGCGGAGGCGCTGACGCCCAGGGTCCAGCCGGGTTGCGGGGCCGGTTCACGCTCGGCGGGCAGCAGGACGCGTACGACGTCCCGGGCGAGGTCCACCAGGGGCGAGCCCAGGGCCGCGCCGAGCGCCGAGGCGGCGACCGGGTCGGGGGCGTGCGAGTCCGGCCGCCCGTGGACGACCAGCCACCGTTCGGCACCGAGCAGCGGAGCCACCGCCTCCGGATCGGCCCCGAGCAGCAGCCGCACCAGCGCCGAGGAGCGCGCAGCGCCGGCGCCGCTGTGGTGCTCGCCGGTGAGGAGGGAGAGCAGCACGGAGGCGACGGAGGCGATCGCGTGATCGGCGGGTTCACGGCGCGGGGCGGCGATCCCGAGCACGAACCCCTGCCCGGCGCCGAGGGCGTAGGCGGAGAGGTGGGTGCCGGTCACGGTGTCGGTGGCGGAGGAGGGGGCGGGGCGGGAGGCGGCTGACGACGGGGCCGTACGTGGCGGGCCGGGGGTCGTGGCCGGTGCGGGGCGGGTGGTGCCGGTGGCCGGTCGTGCGGGGCCTGCGGCACGTGTGGCCGGTGGCGTGGGGAGCGGGGCACCCGTGACCGGTGGCGTGGGGCTCGTCGGGGGTGCGGCGGGTGGCGGGGTGGTGCGCGGGGCGCCGGGCTGTGCGGGACGGGTGGATGCGGCTGTGGCCGGCGCCGAGGCCGTCCGTGTGGGGGCGGGCGTCGGCACAGCGCCCCGGCCTTCGCCCGGCGGCGGGCGGTCGCCGACCGGGCGTACCACCCCCGCCAGCTCCTCCAGCGCTCGTCGTGCCTCGTCCGACGGGGGTCTGCCCGCGGTGGCGATCCGGGCGCCGTCGGAGCCGTACAGGACCGTCCAGCCCCCCACCCGCTGCGACAGCTGGCGCAGCACCGACGGGACGGGATCCGGACGGGCGGCGGCCGTGGCGAGGCCCTGCTGGGCCTCCGTCACCCGGCGCAGTTCGTCGAGGCGGGCGCGGGCGATCAGCTGCCAGACGGCGCGGGCGACACCGGAGAAGGTGGTCCGTGGCGGGACCTCCAGCAGGGGCAGGCCGTGCGCCTCGCACGCCTCGACCAGCGCCCGCGGCACCGTGTCGTGCACCGGGGCCACCCCGAAGCCGAGGGCCGCGCCGCCCGCCGCGACGATCCGCGAGACGTAGTCGTCGAAATACGTCCCCGGCGCGCCCGGCGGAATGTGCACCCCGGCCGAGAGGAGCAGCTCGCCGCCCAGCAGATACGGGTACGGATCGGACATCTCCGAGGTGTGCGCCCCGTGCAGCACTATTCCCGGGCCCGACGGTCCTGCGATCTGGCGCAGGGCGAGATCCTCCCTGGCCAGCAGGGCGGAAAGGGGCACGGGAGGAGTGGGCGGGAGGGCCGGCGACTCGGACATGGTGTGTGCGTTTCCTCCAGTCCGTTCCGTACGAATGGATGAAACGTACACTTCGCAGTCGCTTTCCGGCCACCTAAGGTCGGTCCAGACCGGCAGCCGCGGGTACGGGCGGATGTCCCCGCGCCGTCACACCGGACGACCCCCATCTGCACGACACGCCACCGAGAGTGCGCGAAGGAGGGCCCCATGGCCGTCGACTACATCGTGATCGTCGTCTATCTGGCCGGCATGCTGGCCATGGGCTGGTGGGGCATGCGCCGCGCCAAGTCCAAGAGCGAGTTCCTGGTGGCCGGCCGCCGCCTGGGCCCGGCCATGTACTCCGGCACCATGGCGGCGATCGTCCTCGGCGGCGCCTCCACCATCGGCGGCGTGGGCCTCGGCTACCAGTACGGCCTCTCCGGCGCCTGGATGGTCTTCACCATCGGCCTCGGCCTGCTGGCGCTGTCGATCTTCTTCTCCGCCCGGATCGCCCGCCTGAAGGTCTACACCGTCTCCGAGATGCTGGACCTGCGCTACGGCGGCCGGGCGGGCGTGATCTCCGGCGTGGTCATGTGGGCGTACACCCTGATGCTCGCGGTGACCTCGACGATCGCGTACGCCACGATCTTCGACGTCCTCTTCGACATGAACCGCACCCTCGCGATCGTCCTCGGCGGCTCGATCGTCGTCGCCTACTCGACGCTGGGCGGCATGTGGTCGATCACGCTGACCGACATGGTGCAGTTCGTGGTCAAGACGATCGGCGTGCTGCTGCTCCTGCTGCCGATCGCGGTCGTCAAGGCCGGCGGCTTCAGCGAGATGAAGGCGAAGCTGCCCACCGAGTACTTCGACCCGCTGGGCATCGGCGGCGAGACGATCTTCACCTACGTCCTGATCTACACGTTCGGCATGCTGATCGGTCAGGACATCTGGCAGCGCGTCTTCACGGCCCGCAACGACACGACGGCGAAGTGGGGCGGCACCGTCGCCGGCACCTACTGCCTGGTCTACGCGCTCGCCGGCGCCGTCATCGGCACCGCGGCCAAGGTGCTCTACCCGAACCTGGCCAGCGCGGACGACGCCTTCGCGACGATCGTCAAGGACGAACTCCCCATCGGCGTGCGGGGACTGGTGCTCGCCGCGGCGCTCGCGGCGGTGATGTCCACGTCCTCCGGTGCCCTGATCGCCTGCGCCACCGTCGCCAACAACGACATCTGGTCGCGGCTGCGGGGCCTGGTGCGCCCGTCCGAGCAGGAGCACGACGAGGTCAAGGGCAATCGCGTCTTCATCCTGCTCATGGGCGTCGCCGTGATCCTCACGGCCATCGCGCTCAACGACGTCGTGCAGGCGCTGACCGTGGCGTACAACCTGCTCGTCGGCGGCCTGCTGGTGCCGATCCTCGGCGGACTGCTCTGGAAGCGCGGCACGGTCCAGGGCGCGCTCGCGGGCGTCGGGGTCGGCGGCATCTCCGTGATCGTCCTGATGGCCACCTACGGCATCCTCGCCAACGAGCCCATCTACTACGGCCTGCTGGCCTCGCTGGCCTCGTACGTGATCGTCTCCCTCGCGACCCCGGCGACGGACGCCGCCGTGCTCGCCGCCTGGCGCGACCGGCTCGCCGGGCGGGCGCCCGAGCCCCGGTCCGAGCACGCCCCGGCCCACCAGTAGAGTCGTACGACAAGTAGTGCAAGCAGCGCATGTCGTCCATGCGGTGCATACGCGATGAAGCGTGAGAGAGAAGGCAATTCCCGATGAGCAGCAACGAGACGCCGACACCCCGCGGCCCCGTCGACTCGTCCCGCGTCCCGCGGTACGCCGGCCCCGCGACCTTCGCCCGGCTGCCCCGCCTCGACGAGGTCGGCACCGCCGACGTCGCCGTCGTGGGCGTGCCGTTCGACTCGGGCGTCTCGTACCGGCCGGGCGCCCGCTTCGGCGGCAACGCGATCCGTGAGGCGTCCCGGCTGCTGCGGCCCTACAACCCGGCGCAGGACGCCTCCCCGTTCGCCCTCGCCCAGGTCGCGGACGGCGGCGACATCGCCGTGAACCCCTTCAACATCAACGAGGCCGTCGAGACCGTCGAGGCGGCCGCCGACGACCTGCTCGGCACCGGCGCCCGGCTGATGACGCTGGGCGGCGACCACACCATCGCCCTTCCGCTGCTCCGCTCGGTGGCCAGGAAGCACGGCCCGGTGGCGCTGCTGCACTTCGACGCCCACCTCGACACGTGGGACACCTACTTCGGCGCCGAGTACACGCACGGCACGCCGTTCCGCCGCGCCGTCGAGGAGGGCATCCTCGACACCTCGGCGCTCTCCCACGTCGGCACCCGCGGCCCGCTGTACGGCAAGCAGGACCTCACCGACGACGAGAAGATGGGCTTCGGCATCGTCACCTCCGCGGACGTCTACCGCCGCGGCGCCGACGAGGTCGCCGACCAGCTGCGCCAGCGCATCGGCGACCGCCCGCTGTACATCTCCATCGACATCGACTGCCTCGACCCGGCGCACGCGCCCGGCACGGGCACCCCCGAGGCCGGCGGCATGACCTCCCGCGAACTGCTGGAGATCCTGCGGGGGCTGGCATCCTGCAACCTGGTGTCGGCCGACGTCGTCGAGGTGGCCCCCGCGTACGACCACGCGGAGATCACGTCCGTGGCGGCCTCCCACACGGCGTACGAACTGACCACGATCATGTCCCGACAGATTGCCGAGGCGCGCGCGAAGTGACTCACGACCACGACCTGGTACTCCGCCCGACGGCCGCGCAGACCTCGGCGGCCCTGAACCCGCCGCCCGGGCGCAACGGCGGGGACCTGGTCGTGGAGACGCTGGCCGGGCTCGGCGCGACGACGGTCTTCGGCCTGCCCGGTCAGCACGCGCTCGGCATGTTCGACGCCCTGCGGCGGTCCGACCTGCGGTACATCGGGCTGCGGGTGGAGAACAACGCCGGCTTCGCGGCCGACGCGTACGGCCGGATCACCGGCGAGGCGGCACCGCTGCTGCTGTCGACGGGCCCGGGGGCGCTGACCTCGCTGGCCGCGCTCCAGGAGGCGGCGGCGGCCTCGGCGCCCGTGCTGGCGATCAGCAGCCAGATCCCGACGGCGGGCCTCGGCGGCGGGCGGCACGGCTATCTGCACGAACTGCCCGACCAGTCCGCCTCGTTCCGGGGCGTGGTGAAGTCGGTCCACACCGTGCGCACCCAGTCCCAGATCCCCTCCGCCGTCGCGGCCGCCTGGAAGTCGGCGCTGACCGCCCCGCACGGGCCGGTGTGGGTGGAGATCCCGCAGGACGTGCTGCTCGCCGAGACGTCCGTGCCGGTCGTGACCGGCGGCGACGCCTTCCCCGAGGAGCTGCCGCCGCGCCCCGAACTCACGGCCGTGGCGGCCCACCTGCTCTCGAACGCGGCCCGCCCGGCGATCATCGCGGGCGGCGGGGTTGTCCGGGCCGACGCGTCGAAGAAGCTCCGCCGGCTCGCGGAGACGCTCGCGGCGCCGGTCGTCACGACCCCCGGCGGCAAGGGCGCCTTCCCCTGGACGCACCCGTTGTCGTTGCAGTCCTGGATCGAGGACCGGCACACCACCGACTTCCTGGAGGACGCGGACGTCCTCCTCGTCGTCGGCTCCGGCCTCGGTGAACTCTCCTCCAACTACCACACGTTCAAGCCGCGCGGCCGGGTGATCCAGATCGAGGCCGACCTCGGCAAGCTGGAGTCCAACCACCCGGCGCTGGGCATCCACGCGGACGCGCGCCTCGCCCTGCAGGCGCTGCTGGAGACGGTGACGGAGCGGCAGGACCCGGCGGCGCCGCAGCGCGTGCGCGAGGTCCTCACGAAGGTCGCCGACCGCATCGCCTCCCAGGAACTCACCCTGGAACAGGACGTGCTGGCGTCCGTCCGGCGCGCGCTGCCGGCCGACTCCCCGTCCTTCTGGGACATGACGATCCTCGCGTACTGGGCCTGGTCGGCCTTCGACGCCAAGGGCCCCAACACCATGCACTCCGCCCAGGGCGCGGGCGGCCTCGGCTACGGCTTCCCGGCGGCGCTGGGCGCGGCGGCCGCCGACCCGACCCGCCCGGTGCTCGCGGTGTCGGGCGACGGCGGCGCGCTGTACTCGATCGCCGAACTGGCGACCGCCCGGCAGTACGACCTGAACGTCACCTGGCTGATCGTCGACGACGGGGGCTACGGCATCCTGCGCGAGTACATGACCGACGCCTTCGGCCGGCCCACGGCGACGGAACTGACCCGTCCCGACTACGTGGCGCTCGCGGAGTCCTTCGGCGTCCCGGGAACCCGCACGACGCCGGAGAACCTGGAGGCCGACCTGACGAAGGCACTGGCGTCCCCGGGCCCGTCGGTGGTCGTCCTCCCGGCGGTCCTGCGCATGTTCGCCCCCACACACCTGGCCTGACCCCCGGACGCCACCCCACCCGCAACCCCGGCACGCCTTCCCCTGTCGGCCTCCGGCGACCTCGCCGGCGCGGCCCAGGGGCGTCCCCGGGACCGGGCGGCTCCGGTGACGCCGCACCTCCGGGCCCGGGTGGCCCCGAAGGCGCGGTGGCGGGGCCCGGTGTGGGCGCCCGTGTCAGCGGGACCGGGTCAGCAGGCGCCCGGGCCGACGCCGTCGATGCGGCCGCCGAAGTCGCCTAGGTAGCGGGAGCGCCAGTCGCCGTTGAAGACGTCGCGCTTCTCGACCGGGCTCCAGTTGATGAAGCAGGCGCGGGTGCTCGCCACGACCGAGCCGACGTGGTCGTGCAGGCGGGGCGGCATGTCGCGGTAGCCGCTGCGGGCCGTCCATTCCCAGTAGTCGCCGCCGAATCCCTCCCCGCTCCAGAAGCAGACCGACCCGTCGGGGCAGGCGGGCGGCGCGGCGGCCTCGGCGGCGACCGCGCCCTGGGACGGCAGGACGAGCGCGGTCAGCGCGAGCGCGGCGGCGACGGACCAGGAACGAAGCTTCATGAGTCTCCTCGGACGGCTGTGGTGCGCCCCGGCGGAGTTGCCGGGGCACCTCGCCATCGTCCCGAGGGGGTACGGCGGCATGCCCGGCCGCCGGGGCCGCACACCACCTCATGGGAGGAATCGGAGGCACGGACCGGGGAGCGCGCAGCCACCGGTTCGCCTCCCCTCGCTCCGCGGCGGCCTGCGGCCCTCCGACCGCCCCTGAGCGCGCGCGGACATGTGTTCCTGGGAACGCATGTACAACCTTCGGTCACCCATTCGGGTCAGAACCGGCATGACTTTCCTCAGACCCCGGCGTACGGGACTGCTCGCCGCAGCCCTCGGTGCCGGACTTCTCGTCCCGGTCGTCGCCGCCGCGTCCCCCGCGGCCGCCGCGCCCGCGCCCACCGTCAGCTGCACCTCCGCCAAGGCGGGGCTCGCCGCCAAGCTGAAGAAGGACATCACGGCCGCCCTCGCGAACCGCAAGGGCACCGTCGCCGTCGGCCTCTACGACCGCACCACCAGGACGACCTGCACCCTGCGGTCCACCACCGCCTACGACTCGGCCAGCGTCGTCAAGGTCACCGTGCTCGCCGCGCTGCTGTGGGACGCGAAGAAGCACGGCCGCTACCTCACCGCCCGCGAGACCTCCCTCGCCACGGCCATGATCACCAAGTCGGACAACGCGGCGACCAGCACGCTCTGGCGGCAGCTGGGCCTGACGAAGATCAAGGGCTTCCTGTCCGCCGCCGGGATGACGCAGACCAAGCCCGGCGCCGACGGCTACTGGGGCCTGACCCGGATCACGGTCACCGACGAGCAGAAGCTGCTCAAGCTCGTCACCGCCAAGAACACCGTGCTCAGCGACAACTCCCGCGCCTACATCCTGAAGCTGATGGGCCAGGTGGTCTCCTCCCAGCGCTGGGGGACGCCCTACGGGGTGCCGTCCGGGGTCTCCGTCGCCGTCAAGAACGGCTGGCTGCAGCGGGCCACCTACGGCTGGCGCGTGCACAGCGTCGGGGCCTTCAAGGGCCGTGGCCACGACTACATGATCACCGTGCTCACCCACGGCAACAGCACCATGAACTACGGCGTCGCGACCATCCAGGGCGTGGCCAAGGTCGTCCACAGGGACCTCGCCGCGTCCTGAACAGACCTCGAGATCATCGCGGCGGGATGAAATCGGGGCCCGTCCGTGTTGGTGCCTTCCGGTAGATCAGGACGATCGGCAGGATCAGGACCGGAGGGCACCGGCGTGGGACCGCAACGGGGATGGGCACGACGGCTGTGGGGCTACGCCTGGCGCTATCGGAAGGACGTGGTCCTGGCCCTCGGATCCTCCCTGGCCGGCATGGCCGTCATGGCCCTCGTCCCCCTGATCACCAAGGTGATCATCGACGACGTGGTCGGGGACCGGACCCGCGCCATGACACCCTGGGCCGCCGCGCTCATCGGCGCCGCCCTGCTCGTCTACGTCCTCACCTACATCCGCCGCTACTACGGCGGCCGGGTCGCCCTGGACGTCCAGCACGACCTGCGCACGGACATGTACGACACGATCACCCGGCTCGACGGGCGCCGCCAGGACGAGCTGTCGACGGGCCAGGTCGTCGGGCGGGCCACCAGCGACCTCCAGCTGATCCAGGGCCTGCTCTTCATGCTCCCGATGACCATCGGGAACCTCCTGCTCTTCGTCATCTCCCTGGTGATCATGGCGTGGCTGTCACCGCCGCTCACCCTGGTGGCGCTGGCCGTCGCCCCGGCCCTGTGGTTCATCGCCAAGCGCAGCCGCAGCAAGCTGCACCCCGCCACCTGGTACGCCCAGGCCCAGGCCGCCGCCGTCGCGGGCGTCGTCGACGGCGCCGTCACCGGCGTACGCGTGGTGAAGGGGTTCGGGCAGGAGGAGCAGGAGACCGGCAAGCTCAGAGAGGTCGGCAGGA
Source organism: Streptomyces sp. NPDC089424 (assembly GCF_044749345.1). Taxonomy (NCBI): domain Bacteria; kingdom Bacillati; phylum Actinomycetota; class Actinomycetes; order Kitasatosporales; family Streptomycetaceae; genus Streptomyces; species Streptomyces sp. NPDC089424. Next base: position 157,400 of record NZ_JBIVHU010000010.1, on the reverse strand, counting down.
AGCTGTTCGCGGGGCGCCTGCGCACCATCCGGCTGAACTCCAGGTACACCCCCGCCCTCCAGGCCGTCCCCGCCCTCGGCCAGGTCGCGATGCTCGCCCTCGGTGGCTGGCTGGCCGTGCGCGGCCACATCACGCTCGGCACCTTCGTCGCCTTCTCCACCTACCTCGCCCAGCTCGTCGGCCCGGTCCGGATGCTCGCCGTGGTCCTCACCGTCGCCCAGCAGGCCCGCGCCGGCACCGAACGCGTCCTGGAGCTGATCGACACCGAGCCGTCGCTGCGGGACGGGACCCACGACCTCCCCGCCGACGCCCCCGCCACCGTCGAGTTCGACGACGTCTCCTTCGGGTACGACGCCGGCAAGCCGGTGCTCGACGGCCTGAGCTTCGAGATCCGCCCCGGCGAGACCCTCGCGGTCGTCGGCTCCTCCGGCTCCGGAAAGTCGACGGTCTCCCTCCTCCTGCCGCGCTTCTACGACGTCGGCCGCGGCGCCGTCCTGATCGGCGGCCACGACGTCCGCGAACTCACCCTCGACTCGCTCAGGGCCGCGATCGGCCTGGTCCCCGAGGACTCGTTCCTCTTCTCGGACACGGTCCGCAACAACATCGCCTACGGACACCCGGACGCCACCGACGCCCAGATCGAGGCCGCCGCCCGCGCCTCCCAGGCGGACCGCTTCATCCGGGAACTCCCGCACGGCTACGACACCACGGTCGGCGAGCACGGACTGACCCTCTCCGGCGGCCAGCGCCAGCGCATCGCCCTGGCCCGCGCCCTGCTCACCGACCCGCGTCTGCTCGTCCTCGACGACGCCACCTCCGCCGTCGACGCCCAGGTCGAGCACGAGATCCACGAGGCGCTGGGGCATGTGATGGAGGGCCGCACGACCCTGCTCATCGCCCACCGGCGCTCCACGCTCAACCTCGCCGACCGCATCGCCGTCCTGGACGCCGGCCGGCTCGCCGACATCGGCACCCACGACGAGCTCCAGAAACGCTCGGCCCTCTACCGCCGCCTGCTCACCGACCCCGACGAACTCGGTGCCGTCTCCCCGGGCCACGCCCTGCCCGCCGCGCCCCCGGAGGACACCTCCGTCCGTGAGGAGCTGGACGCCGAGTTCGACGCCGAGCGCGGCGTCACGCCCCACCTGTGGACCGGTGACCGCGAGCCCAAGGACGCCGCTCTTACCGGCACCCCCGCCACCCCGGAGCTGCTCGCCCAGGTCGACGCACTGCCCCCGGCCACCGAGACCCCCGGCGTCGACGAGGCCCGCGCCGTGCGGCCCGAGCGCTCCTACGGGCTGAAGCGGCTGCTGCGGGGCTTCGGCGCGCCCCTGCTGATCAGCCTCGGCCTGGTGGCCGTCGACGCGGGCATGGGCCTGCTGCTGCCCGTGCTGATCCGGCACGGCATCGACAGCGGTGTCACCAAGGTCGCCCTCGGCGCGGTCTGGGCCGCCTCGTTGCTCGCCCTGTTCGCCGTCCTCGCCCAGTGGGTGGCGCAGATCGGCGAGACCCGGATGACCGGCCGCACCGGTGAACGGGTGCTCTACTCGCTGCGGTTGAAGATCTTCGCCCAGCTTCAGCGGCTCGGACTCGACTACTACGAGCGCGAGTTGACGGGCCGGATCATGACCCGGATGACGACGGACGTGGACGCCCTGTCGACGTTCCTCCAGACGGGCCTCGTCACGGCCTTCGTCTCCGTGGTCACCTTCTTCGGGATCATGGGCGCCCTGCTGGTGATCGACGTCCAGCTCGCGTTCGTCGTCTTCGCCACGCTCCCGCCGCTGATCATCGCCACGTACTTCTTCCGCAGGGCCAGCGTGAAGGCCTACGAGCTCGCCCGTGAGCGGGTATCGACGGTCAACGCCGACCTCCAGGAGACGGTCTCCGGGCTGCGGATCGTGCAGGCGTTCCGGCGCGAGGGGGACGGCGGGCGGCGGTTCGCCGAGCGCAGCGACAGCTACCGGCAGGCCCGCATACGCGGCCAGTGGCTGATCTCCGTCTACTTCCCCTTCGTGCAGTTCCTGTCCTCGGTCGCCGCGGCGGCCGTGCTCTACGCGGGCGCCGGGCGGGTGGAGGCGGCCACCCTCACCACGGGCGCGCTGGTGGCCTACCTGCTCTACATCGATCTGTTCTTCGCCCCCGTCCAGCAGCTCTCCCAGGTCTTCGACGGCTACCAGCAGGCGTCCGTCTCGCTCGGCCGGATCCAGGAGCTGCTGCGGGAGCCGACGTCGACGAAGTCCGCCGACGAACCCCGCGAAGTCCTGTCCCTGCGGGGCGACATCGCCTTCGAGGACGTGCACTTCTCCTACGGCGACGAGGAGGAGGCCCTCGGCGGCATCGACCTCACCGTTCCCGCCGGGCAGACCGTCGCGTTCGTCGGCGAGACCGGCGCGGGCAAGTCGACGCTGGTGAAGCTGGTGGCGCGGTTCTACGACCCGACCGGCGGCCGGGTCACCGTCGACGGCGCCGATCTGCGGGACCTCGACATCACCTCGTACCGGCACCGCCTGGGCGTCGTGCCGCAGGAGGCGTACCTCTTCCCCGGCACCGTGCGTGACGCCATCGCCTACGGCCGCCCGGACGCCACCGACGCCGCGGTGGAGGCGGCGGCCCGCGCGGTCGGGGCGCACGAGATGATCGCGACCCTGGAGGGCGGTTACCTCCACGAGGTCGCCGAGCGCGGCCGCAACCTCTCCGCCGGTCAGCGCCAGCTGATCGCGCTGGCCCGCGCCGAACTGGTCGACCCGGACGTGCTGCTCCTGGACGAGGCGACGGCCGCGCTGGACCTGGCGACCGAGGCACAGGTCAACCAGGCGACGGACCGGCTGACCGGCCGCCGTACGACGCTCGTCGTCGCGCACCGGCTGACCACCGCCGCGCGCGCGGACCGGGTCGTGGTGATGGACCACGGCCGGGTGGTGGAGGACGGCACGCACGAGGAACTGCTCGGCCGCGGCGGCAGATACGCGGCCCTGTGGCGCACCTTCATCGGCGAGGAGGCCCCGGCGGTGGCCTGACGGAGTCCGGCCGGTCGTCCCGAAGCCCGGGGGGTTCGCCCGCCCGCGGGGAGCGTAGGCGTCCGGGAACCGCGCAACCATCCGGCGTACGTCGCGCGTCCGTACATCCGTACGTCGATCCGAGGGGCGCAGAGGGGACGACTGTGGACACGGGTGCGATACGACGGCGGACGGGGCTCGGAGTGGCCCTGCTGACCGCGGCCGGACTGCTGGCGCTCGCCGCCCCGGCGGACGCGCGGGCGGCGGCGGGGTCGGCGTCGGCGTGCGCCGGACGCAAGGTCAGGACCCTGCCGTTCGCCACCGGCGCCGTGCACGTCTACAAGCGCGGCGGGTACGTCTGCGCCGTCACGCTCCCGGAGGACCCCGGTCCCAGGCGCTCGATGTCCGTCAGCGTGCAGGCGCGCGGCAACCGCCCGGTCGTCGACAAGGGCCGCTACTCGCACCGCGCGGGGCCGGTGACCGTGCACGCCGGGCAGCGCTGCGTCTGGGTGAAGGGCGCGGTCGGCCAGGAGTCGGTCAGCTCCGGCTGGATACTGTGCTGACCTGCTGATTCACCAACCACCCTGGTGCACAGGTGTGTTGCTCCGATAGCTTCCGGCGCACATCTGTTCTTACAGGGAGGGTGCATGCGCAAGGCGCTCAGATGGCTGCTCGCGCTCACCGTGCTCATAGGCACGCTGAGCACGGCGGGGGCGGCCACCGCGGCCCAGCCGGAGGCCACCGACATCAAGGACCGGTTGCTCTCCATACCCGGCATGAGCCTGATCGAGGAGAAGCCGTACCCCGGCTACCGCTTCTTCGTCCTCAACTACGCACAGCCGGTCGACCACCGCAAGCCCTCCAAGGGCACGTTCCAGCAGCGGATCACGGTGCTGCACAAGGACGTCTCGCGGCCGACGGTCTTCTACACCGGTGGCTACAACGTCTCCACCACCCCGAGCCGCCGTGAGCCGACCCAGATCGTGGACGGCAACCAGGTCTCCATGGAGTACCGCTTCTTCACGCCGTCCCGGCCCAGCCCGGCCGACTGGACCAAGCTGGACATCTGGCAGGCCGCCAGCGACCAGCACCGCATCTTCACGGCGCTGAAGCGGATCTACTCCAAGAACTGGATTTCCACGGGCGGTTCGAAGGGCGGCATGACCGCCACCTACTACGAGCGCTTCTACCCCCGCGACATGGACGGCGTCGTCGCCTACGTCGCCCCCAACGACGTCGTGAACGACGAGGACAAGGCGTACGACCGCTTCTTCGCCGGCGTCGGCACCAAGGAGTGCCGCGACCGGCTCAACGGGGTGCAGCGCGAGGCCCTGGTGCGCCGGGAGCCGCTGGAGCAGCGGTACCAGGCGTACGCGGCCGAGAACGGCTACACCTTCGACACCGTCGGCAGCCTCGACAAGGCGTACGAGGCGACCGTCCTCGACTACGTCTGGGGCTTCTGGCAGTACAGCCTGCTGTCCGACTGCGGCACCATCCCGGCGGACGCGAAGAACGCGACCGACGAGGAGATCTGGAACTCCATCGACACGATCGCCGGGTTCTCCTTCTACACCGACCAGGGCCTGGAGCCGTACACGCCGTACTACTACCAGGCGGGCACGCAGCTCGGCGCGCCGACGATCGTCTTCCCGCACATCGAGAAGAAGTACGTCCGCTACGGCTACCTGCCGCCCCGGTACTTCGTGCCGCGCTCGATCCCGATGAAGTTCCGGGAGGGCGCCATGGAGGACGTCGACAGCTGGGTCCGCCACAACGCGCGGCACATGCTGTTCGTCTACGGCGAGAACGACCCGTGGGGCGCCGAGCGGTTCCGGCTCGGCAAGGGCGCGCACGACTCCTACGTCTTCACCGCCCCCGGCGCCAACCACGGCGCCAACGTGGCCGGTCTGCGGGCCGAGCAGAAGGCGCTGGCCACCGCGAAGATCCTGCGGTGGGCCGGGGTCGCGTCCACCGCGGTGGCGGCCGACCCGGCGGCGGCCAAGCCGCTGGCGACGTACGACGCCCGGCTGGACAAGCGGGGCGCGGAGCGCACCCTGCGTCCGTGACGCCGGGGCCGTGCCCGCCCGTCACCACGGGCGGGCACGGCCCGCGTGCGCGGGGGGTGCGTGGCGTACCGCGCACCCCCCGTCCGGTCGACGCCTAGTACGACAGCCCGTGCCCGACCGGGTACAGCACACGAGCCGGATCGTCCGCCCGCTGCACCGGCACCGGCAGCTTGCCGCGCGGCCGCACCTTGCCTGCGATGACCCGCGCCGCGGCCCGCACCTCGACGTCCGTCCACGAGTAGGACGCCAGGTACCCCCGGACGCCGGGCAGATGGGCCACGTCGTACGGATTGCGCACGGCCACCGCGACGACCGGCTTCCCGGTCGCCAGCAACCGTTCGACCAGCGTCTTCTGCGCGCTGGTCGCCGTGACGTTGTACGTCCCCACGACCACCGCGTCCACGTCCTGGGCCGCCGCGACCGCACGGTCCACGACCGCCGCCGAGGGCGCCGTACCGGTGGACAACGCGGTGGCGGTGAAGCCGAGTTCCGTCAGCGCGGTGGCGAGGACGCCGGTGGGCGGGCCGGTCGTGCCGGACGGCGAGGCCGGGTCGGCGCCGACCACGAGCAGCCGGGGGTGCTCGCGCCGGGACAGCGGCAGCAGGCCGCCCTCGTTGACCAGCAGGGTCGTCGTCCGCTCGGCGATCCGGTCGGCCTCCTTGAGATGGGCCCGGGTGCCGACCGCGCGGTCGACGCCGCGCGCGCTGACGTAGGGCGACTCGAAGAGCCCCAGCTTCGCCTTCAGCCGCAGCACCCGCAGGATCGATTCGTCGAGCCGCTCCTCGGTGAGCTCGCCGTCCTGTACGGCCTTCAGGACCGCGTTCCAGGCGACGTCCAGCTTGGGCGGGTTCAACAGCTGGTCCACGCCCGCCTTCAGCGCCAGTACCGGCACCCGGTCGTCGCCGTACTTGGTGCGGACGCCCTCCATGCCGAGCGAGTCGGTGACCACGACGCCGTCGTAGCCCAGCTCCTCGCGCAGGATGCCGGTGAGGATCGGGCGGGAGAGCGTGGCCGGGTCGCCGGAGGAGTCCAGCGCCGGGACCATGATGTGCGCCGTCATGATGGAGTCGATGCCGGCCTCGATCGCCGCCCGGAACGGGGGCGCGTCGATCCGGCCCCACTCCTCGCGGGTGTGCTCGATGACCGGGAAGCCGTAGTGGCTGTCCACCTCGGTGTCGCCGTGGCCGGGGAAGTGCTTGGCGGTCGCGGCGACGTCCGCGCGCTGGTACCCGGTGACCTCCGCCGCGACCAGGTCGGCCACCGCGTCCGGGTCCGCGCCGAAGGACCGTACGCCGATGACCGGGTTGGCGGGGTTGACGTTGACGTCGGCGACGGGGGCGTAGTCCTGCCGGATGCCCATCGCGCGCAGTTCCTCGCCGGCGATCCGGCCGAGGGTGCGGGCATCGGCGCGCGAACCCCCGGCGCCGAGGGCCATCGCGCCCGGGAAGAGCGTCGCGGGCCTGCCCACGCGGGCCACTATCCCGTGCTCCTGGTCCGTGGAGACCAGCACCGGCAGCCCGCGGGGGAGGTCGAGGGAGGCCTTCTGGATGCCGTTCGACAGGTCCGCGATCTGGTGCGGGGTACGGGTGTTGTGGGCCCAGGTGAAGTAGATGATGCCGCCGAGGCGGTACTTGGCGAGCAGTTCGGCCGCCGTGCGGACGCCGAGTTCGCTGAGGTTGGCGTCGATGTCGGCCTGGTCGGGGGCGGTGGCGGAGTGGCCGTAGACACGGGAGACGAAGAGCTGGCCGACCTTCTCCTCCAGGCTCATCCGGGAGATGAGCCGCTGGAGGTGCTTGTCGTCGGCCGCCTGCGCGGTGCTCTGCCCGACCGTCAGGGCGGCGGTTACACCGGCGGTGGCGGCGAGAACCGTTCGTCTGGAGGGGGCGGCAGCGGGGTTTCCTGCGCTTGGCGTGCTGGTGTGGTGCACGTGCGCTCCTTCCGGAGGAGATCGCTGAAGGAAACTTCCAAAGGGCCACCAATATCCGGGAAGTTTCTGCCGGTCAAGGGGACGCACAGTCCTGCAGGCCACATGGCGGGGCGCGATCCGATTCGTCCCGGTGCCTAGCGGTCCGACACCCCGGGCCAGTGGGCCTGCAAGGAGCGGACCGTCTCCGCGATCGCGGGGCGGCGGGACGCGCCCTCGCGCCAGAGGGCGTAGAGGTGGCGGACGGGGAGGGGGTCCAGGGGGACCTCGGCCACGTTCGGCGGGAGGGGGCCCCGGCCCAGGCGGGGGATGAGGGCCACGCCGAGGCCCGCCGCGACCAGCGCGACCAGCGTCGGGTTCTCCTCCGCCGTGTGGACGATGTCCGGCTCGTGACCGACCGAGCGCAGGGTGCGCAGCAGCCAGTCGTGGCAGACCCGTCCGGGCGGCTGGCACACCCAGCGCTGGCCGCCCAACTCCGCACGGCGTACGGCCGTTCGGGAAGCGAAGGGGTGGTCCGCAGGGACCAGCAGGTCGCACAGGTCGTCACCGATCAACGCCTGCTCGACGCCCGCGGGAGCGGGCAGCGGCGCGATGTCCCAGTCGTGGGCGACCACCAGGTCCACCGCGCCCTTGGCGACCAGGTCGACCGACAGATGGGGGTCGACCTCCGTCAGACGGGCGTCCAGGGCCGGGTGCCGCTTCGCGAGGTCGGCGAGGACCGGCGGCAGCAGCCCCCGCGCCGCCGACGGGAACGCCGCCACCGTCAGCCGCCCGGCCGGCAGCCCCCGCCGCTCCTCCAGATCCGTCTCGGCCCGCTCCACGATCGCCAGCAATTCGACGGCGGTGGCGACGAGTTGGTGTGCCTCGTCGGTCAGGCGCACCCCTCGCCCCTCCCGTTCGAGCAGCACCGTCCGCGTCTCCCGCTCCAGCTTCGCGATCTGCTGGGAGACGGCCGACGGGGTGTAGCCGAGCGCCACGGCGGCCGCTCCGACCGTGCCGTGCACGGAGACGGCGTGCAGGGCCCGCAGTCGTTGGAGATCCAGCATCGCCCTCTCCTGATTGATTAGCCTCGCTTCATCCAATCATGCAGCAATCATCGCTGGTGCTACATGGTCCTCGCCGGTGATCCTCGACGTATGCGACCCGCCCACCTCCTGCTCGCCGTCCTCGTCGCCGCCGTCTGGGGCGTCAACTTCACCGTCATCGAGATCGGTCTCGACCACTTCCCGCCCCTGCTCTTCTCCGCCCTGCGCTTCCTGGTGGCGGCGGTCCCCGCCGTCTTCCTCGTCGGTCGCCCGAAGGTGGCCTGGAAATGGATCGTGGCGGTGGGACTGGTCCTCGGGGTCGCCAAGTTCGGGCTGCTGTTCGTGGGGATGGACGCCGGGATGCCGGCCGGTCTGTCGTCGCTGGTGCTCCAGGTGCAGGCGGTGTTCACCGCGCTCATCGCCTTCGTGGCCCTCGGCGAACGACCCACCGCCGTCAGGGGCGCGGGCATGCTCGTGGCCCTCGCCGGCATCGGTGTCGCCGCCGTCGACGAAGGCACCTCCGGCCCGCTCACCGCCTTCGCGCTCGTCATCGCGGCCGCCGCCTGCTGGGGCGCCTCCAACGTCCTCACCCGCAAGGCCGCGCCCCCGGACGCCCTCAACTTCATGGTGTGGGTCAGCACCGTCCCCGTCCTGCCCCTCCTCGCCCTCTCCCTGCTCCTGGAGGGCCCGACCCGCGACTACGAGGCCCTGCGCGCCCTCGACTGGCAGGGCGCCGGCACCGTCGTCTACGTCGCCTGGATCACCACCGTCTTCGGGTTCGGCGCCTGGGGCTGGCTGCTGCGCCGCCACCCGGCCTCCACCGTCGCGCCCTTCTCGCTGCTGGTCCCGGCCTTCGGGATGACCTCCGCGGCGGTGTTCCTCGGCGAGTCGATGACACCCCTGCGCTGGTGCGCGGCGGCGCTGCTGGTGGGCGGGGTGGCCCTCACCTCGGTGACGCCCCGGCGATCTTCGGTGGTCCATCCCGTGGACGACGCGGCGCTCCCGGTGGACGCGGGCCGATCATGAACGCATGCCCGCAGTCGACATTCCCGGTTCCAAGTCCCTGACCGCCCGCGCCCTCTTCCTCGCGGCGGCGGCCGACGGTGTCACCACCCTGCGCCGGCCGCTGCGGTCGGACGACACCGAGGGCTTCGCGGAAGGCCTCGTCCGCCTCGGCTACCGGGTCGGCCGCACCCCCGACACCTGGCAGATCGACGGCCGCCCGCAGGGCCCCTCGGTCGCCGAGGCCGACGTCTTCTGCCGCGACGGCGCGACCACGGCCCGCTTCCTGCCCGCACTGGCCGCCACCGGCCACGGCACCTACCGCTTCGACGCCTCCCCGCAGATGCGCCGCCGCCCCCTGCTGCCCCTGACCCGCGCCCTGCGCGACCTCGGCGTCGACCTGCGCCACGAGGAGGCGGAGGGCCACCACCCGCTCACCGTGCGGGCGGCCGGGGTCGACGGCGGCCAGGTGACGCTGGACGCCGGCCAGTCCTCCCAGTACCTCACGGCCCTGCTCCTGCTCGGCCCGCTGACCCGGCGCGGGCTGCGCGTCGAGGTCACCGACCTGGTGTCCGCCCCCTACGTCGACATCACGCGCGCGATGATGCGGGCATTCGGTGCGGAGGTGCGCCGCGAGGGCGACGTCTTCGTCGTCCCGCCCGGTGGCTACCGCGCCACGACGTACGCGATCGAACCGGACGCCTCCACGGCGAGCTACTTCTTCGCGGCCGCGGCGCTGACCGGCGGCGAGGTGACCGTCCCCGGCCTCGGCGAGGGCGCGCTCCAGGGCGACCTGGCCTTCGTGGACGTCCTGCGCCGGATGGGCGCGCGGGTGGAGGTCGGCGCGGACCGCACCACGGTCCGGGGCACCGGCCGTCTCGACGGACTCACGGTCAACATGCGGGACATCTCCGACACCATGCCCACCCTGGCCGCGATCGCCCCCTTCGCCTCGGGGCCGGTGCGCATCGAGGACGTGGCCAACACCCGCGTGAAGGAGTGCGACCGCCTGGAGGCCTGCGCGGAGAACCTGCGGCGGCTCGGGGTCGAGGTCGCCACCGGCCCCGACTGGATCGAGATCCGGCCGGGCCGGCCGGCGCCCGCCGACTTCAAGACGTACGGCGACCACCGGATCGTCATGTCCTTCGCGGTGACCGGCCTGCGGGTGCCGGGGATCACGTACGACGACCCGGGCTGCGTACGGAAGACCTTCCCCGGCTTCCACGAGGCGTTCGCGGCGCTGCGCGGCCGTCTGCCCGGCTGACCGCGCCGCGGGCCGGGGCGGCGGACCGCGCCACCCGGCCGTTCAGGCCGAGTCGTTGAGCAGGCGCGCCAGATGGTCGCGGCCCGCGTCCAGCAGCCCCGGGAGCGGGGCCGCGTCCTCGTACCAGCGCTTCTCGTACTCCCAGCACAGCCAGCCGTCCCAGCCTTGCCGGGAGAGCAGCTCCACGGTCTCGGCGAGCGGGAGCACCCCGGCGCCCAGCGGCAGCGGGGCCGTGTCCTCGGTGGAGGCGATGTCCTTGACCTGGACGTAGCCGAGGTGCGGGGAGAGGGCCGCGTACGTCTCCGAGGGCTGCTCGCCGCCGCGCCAGGTGTGCATGACGTCCCACAGGGCGCCGACCTGACGGTGGCCGACCAGGCCCAGGATCCGCATCGCGTCGGCGCCCGTGCGGTGCGAGTCATGGGTCTCCACGAGGATGCGCACCCCCACGTCGGCCGCGTATTCGGCCGCCGTGCCCAGGCGGCGGGCGGCGGTCGCGTCGGCCTCCTCGGGACTCTGCTCCGCCGTACCGCCGGGGAAGACCCGGACGTAGGGGGCGCCGAGGTCGTGGGCCAGGTCGAGAAGGGCGCGCAGCTCGCCGAGGACGGGCTCGTCGTCGCCCGGAGCGGCCACCCGCGTGTACCCGGCGATCCCGAGCGGCGTGATCTCGGCCGCCTTGAACTCGGCCGCGGCGTCCGCCCGTTCGGCGGCCCCGATGCCGGTATGCACCGGCTCCTCGGGGTGCGCGCGCAGCTCCACACCGTGGTAGCCGTGCTCGCTCGCGAGTCGGAGGACGTCCGGCAGGGGGAGGCCGGGGACACCGAGGGTGGAGAACGCCAGCTTCATGCCTCCAGCTTCGTACACCTGGGCCCTCCCCGTCACTCCGGTGCCGGCCCGTACCGGTCGGGCCGCCGTCACTCCCGTGGTACCCGCAGCTCCAGGCGCCAGTCCTGGCCGACCAGGTCCTTGCCGAACGACCGGTGCGGCTTCTCGCCGACCAGTACGAATCCGTGCCGCTGGTAGACGCGGCGGGCCGCGGTGAGCACGTCGTTCGTCCACAGGACGAGGTCGCGGTAGCCGACCCCCCGCGCGAAGTCGGCGACCGCCCGCACCAGCCGGTCGCCGACGCCGAGGCCGCGCGCGTCCGGCTCGACCAGGAGCAGCCGCAGCCGGGCGGTGGCGGGCGCCTCGTCCCGTACGCACATCACGCAGCCCACCGCACGCCCGTCCAGCTCGGCGATCCACACCCGTTCCAGGTGCGGGTCGTGGTCCTGCGCGAAGTCCGCGACGATCCGGGCGACCAGCCCCTCGTAATCGGCGTTCCAGCCGTGCTCGGCCGCGTACAGCGCGGCGTTGCGCTGCACGATCCAGCCCAGGTCGCCCGGGCCGGGCTCGCGCAGCAGCACGTCCTCGGGGCGCGCCGCCCGGTCGGCGCCCAGGAGCGCGCGCACCGTCGCGAGCGCCTCGGTGAGCCGCCCCCGTTCCGTGGGCGGCACCCTGGTCAGCAGCGCCTCGACCGCCTGCGCCGCCCGCTCGTCCAGCAGGTCCGCCGCCTCCCGGCCGCGCGCGGTCAGGGTGATGCGCCGGCGGCGCGGATCGCGCTTGGAGGGTGCCCGCTCGACCAGCCCGTCCTGCTCGAACCTGTTCAGGATCCGGCTCAGGTACCCGGCGTCCAGGTGGAGTTGGGAGCGCAGGTCGGCGGCGTCCGTACGCGGCGCGTGCGCGAGTTCGTACAGGACGCGGGACTCGGTGAGGGTGTACGGGACGTACAGGTGGCGGCCGTGGTCGAGGGCGCCGATGAGGTGGGTGTAGAAGCGGTTGAAGGAGCGGATGTCCTCGACGGTCATGATCGGCCCCGGATCGGGAGGGGCGGCCGGGACGGCCGACCCGGATGGTTGACTCGGTCAGAGATGTCCCCGCGTCGAGCCTAGGCCGCCCGCCCCCTCGCGTCCATGCCCCGGCGGCTACTGCCCGGCGGCCCGCCGGTAGACGCACACCTGGACGCCCGCCTCCGAGGCCGTCGTCGAGACCAGCGTGAACGTCGTCTTCGTGCCGTCGTCCGGGAAGATCGACTTCCCGCCGCCCAGCACCACGGGCATGACGATCAGCCGCAGCTCGTCCACGAGCCCTTCGCCCAGCAGCGTACGGGCGAGCGTCGGGCTGCCCATGACCAGCAGGTTCCCGCCCTCGGTCGCGCTCAGCTCCCGCAGTTCGGCGACGGCCCCGGCAGCCGGGACGAGGAGGGTGTTGTCCCAGGCCTTGGTGTCGGCGTCACCGAGGGTGGCGCTGACGACGTACTTCCGGATCGAGTTCATCCGGTCGGCGAAGGGGTCTCCGGCCCGCTCCGGCCACGCCCCGGCCATCGCCTGCCAGGTCCGCCGCCCGAAGAGCAGGGCGTCGGCGCCCTCCAGCGCCGCGTCGAAGGCCCCGCCCACGATCTTCGGGTCGAAGAAGGGGTGCGTCCAGCCGCCGTGGGCGAACCCGCCGTCGGTGTCCTCCTGCGGGCCGCCGGGCGCCTGGACGACGCCGTCGAGGCTGATGAACGAGGTGATGACGAGGGGCATGGCCGGCTCCTGTTTCGGGGTGACGAAGACGCTGAGGGAACTGGAGTGAAGACCGCGCTACGGCCCGGAAATCATCGCCCGTGCGGCGACCGGTCCGGTTCAGTTCACGACGGGCGGCCTACCTTGCGTCCACACCGGCCGTACCGCCATCCGGCTGAACCGCCAGCCGTCCGGCGTACGCCGCACCTCGGCGTCGAACCGCCCCCCGACGGTGAACAGGCTCCCGTCCTCGTGGACATGGGTCATATGGGCGTTCCAGGAGACGTCGGCCCGCTCGCCCTCGGCGTCGACGAGGATCCCGGACGCCATGTGCTGCGTCCGTACGAACCGCTCCACCGCCTCCACCGCCAGCTGCCCGACCGCCGTCACGCCCTCGGCGGCGCCGACGGGTGTCTCCATCCGTACGTCCTCGGTGGCGAGGCCGCCCATCCAGCCGGGGGCGAACTCGCGGGCGTCCAGGGCCCGGAAGAGGCGGTGGACGAGGACGGGGGCGACGGTGTGGACGTCCTGGGACGCGTGGTGATCGCTCATGGGACGAGCGTCGTACGTCAACCGCGCTTGAGGTCAAGCGTGGTCCCCCGGCGTCCCGCGACCGGCGCGGCCCGGTGGCGGGAGCGCGCGGATTGCTGCTGTCTTGACGAAGGAAGGGCAGAGGTCCGGGCCGGCAGGGGCGGGCGTCTGCGTGCGGGAGGACGGACGGAGAGCGAGAGACGATGCGGCAGATGCGCGAGCGCCTCGGGACACCCCGGGCCGCCGGTGTCGCCGGGGTCCTGTTCGCGCTCCTGATGGCCGCGGCGATCATCCTGGTGCGCCTCGCGCTGCCCGGCGGGGCCGACGGCACCGAGATCACCGTCGACGCCGGGCAGCGCGGCGCCGTGCAGACGGCTTTGGAGCTCCTGCCGTTCGCCGGGATCTCCTTCCTGTGGTTCATGGGAGCGCTGCGCGAGCAGGCGGGCGCGGGGGAGGACCGCTTCGTGTCCACCGTGTTCCTGGGCAGCGGACTGGTCTTCGTCGCCATGCTGTTCGGCTGCGGGGCGGCGGCCGGGACCGTGCTCGACGACGGTCAGCCGCCCTCGGCGTTCGGCCGCCACTACGCCTACACCCTGCTCACCACGTACGGGCTGCGCATGGCCGCGGTGTTCGTCTTCACGGCGTCGACCATCGGCCGCCGGCTCGGAGTCTGGCCGCGCCCGCTCATCCTGCTGGGCTACGCGGTGGGGCTGGTGCTGCTGGTGGTGGGAGCGGACATGCCGTGGTCGGAGCTGGTGTTCCCGGGCTGGGCACTGATCGTCAGCCTGCACATCCTGAAAGGCCACCGCCCCACCGACCACCCGTCCCCTACGACGCCCTGAGAAGCCGCCGGGCGCTGCGGAGCCGCCGGGCGCTGCGGAGCCGCCGGGCTGTGTGGAGCCGCCGGGCTGTGTGGAGCCGCCGGGCTGTGTGGAGGCGCCGGGTCCTGGGGAGTCGCCGGGCTGTGTGGAGGCGCCGGGCTATGTGGGGCGCTGGGCTGTGTGGAGGCGCCGGGCTGTGTGGGGCGCTGGGCTGTGTGGAGGCGCCGGGCTGTGTGGGGCGCTGGGCTGTGTGGAGGCGCCGGGCTCTGTGGAGCGCTGGGCTATGTGGGCCCGCAGGGCCCTGTGGAGCGCTGGGCCATGTGGAGCCGCCATGCGTTGTGGAGGCAGCCGGGTCCTGTGGAGCCCGCGGGGCTTTGACGGGTCGCCGGGCTCAGCAGGCTCAGACCGGGAGCCGCCTCGCGCAGGTGCTTGATCGCCGCGATCGAGTCGGCCGGACCCTCGTAGCCGACGGCGGTCAGCCGCTCACGCACCCGACGGGCGCGGACGTCCGTGTCGGTGGCCGCCGCGGCCCGCTCGGCCGGCGCCACGGCTGCCCGCTGGGCTCTGACGACTCGCCGGGTCCTGTGGAGTCGCTCGGCTTTGTGGAGCCTGCTGGACTTTGACGGGTCGCCGGGCACTGTGGAGCCCGCCGGGCTCTGACGACTCGCCGGACCCCGTGAAGCCACCGGACCCCGTGAAGCCACCAGGCCCCGTGGAGCCGCTGGGCGCTGTGAAGTCGCTGAGCTCTCAGGAGTGGCTGGACCCTGTGGAGCCGTCGGGCTCCGAAGAACCGCCGGGCCTTGAGCGGGCGCAGGGCTCCGAAGAACCGCCGGGCCTTGAGCGGGCGCAGGGCGCCGAGGAGTCGCCGGGCCTTGAGCGGGCGCTGGGCGCCGAGGAGTCGCCGGGCCTTGAGCGGGCGCTGGGCGCCGAGGAGTCGCCGGGCCTTGAGCGGGCGCTGGGTGCCGAGGAGTCGCCGGGTCCCGAGCGGGCGCTGGGTGCCGAGGAGTCGCCGGGGCCTGCGGAGAACGGCGGGGCGGCCGGAGCACGGCCGGTGGCGGTGGCCTCGGGATGCGCGGTGTCCGACGAGCCGCGGACGGTAGCCGGGCCTTCAGGGGTTCACTCCGACGGACCTCTCTCGTCGCCGTACCCCAGGGGCGGGCCGAGGATGGGCGCACGGGGGACCGGGCCGTCGGAGAGGACACATCCCGTGGTGAGGCTTGTCGTCGACCTGAACCGCTGTCAGGGATACGCGCAGTGCGCGTTCCTCGCGCCCGACGTCTTCGTCATGCACGGCGACGAGGGGCTGCTCTACCACCCCGAGGCGGACGAGGCGCAGCGCGACGGACTCGCGCGGGCCGCGGCCGCCTGCCCCGTCCAGGCCATCCTCGTCGACGAGGTCGACGTCCCTGCCGGGGCGGTGACCGATGACCGCTGACGGAGCCCTGGAGAGCCTCCGGCGCGAGGGCCGTGTGGTCGTCGTCGGCGCCTCGCTGGCGGGCCTGCGGGGCGCGGAGACCCTGCGCGAGAAGGGTTTCACCGGCTCCCTGACGATCATCGGTGACGAACCCCACGAGCCGTACGACCGGCCCCCGCTGTCCAAGCAGGTGCTGCTGGGCATGACCACCGCCGACCGCACCGCTCTGCCCAGGCGCCGGGACCTCGACGCGACCTGGCGGCTCGGCGTCCCGGCCACCGGGCTGGACATGGCCGCCCGCCGGGTGCGGCTCGGCGACGGCGACGAGGTGCCCTACGACCGCCTGCTGATCGCCACCGGGGTACGGGCGCGGCCCTGGCCCCACGAGGCCGAGGCGGAACTCGACGGTGTCTTCGTGCTGCGCACCCGCGACGACGCCGCCCGGCTGGAGCGCCGGCTGGCGGCGGGGCCCAAGCGGGTCTTCGTGATCGGCGCCGGCTTCACCGGCTCGGAGATCGCCTCCGCCTGCCGCGAGCGCGGCATCGCCGTCACCGTCGCCGAACGCGGCGGGGCACCCCTGGTCGGCGCGCTCGGCGGAGTGGTGGGCGCGGTCGCCGCCGACCTCCAGCAGGAGCACGGCGTGGATCTGCGGTGCGGGGTCATGGTGACCGCGCTGGAGGGCGACGCCTCGTGCCGGGTGCGGGCCGCGCACCTGTCCGACGGGTCCACCGTCGAGACCGACCTGGTGGTCGTCTGCCTGGGCGCCACCCGCAACACCGAGTGGCTCGCCGGGTCGGGGCTCGGGGCGGGCCCGCGCGGCATCGCCTGCGACGCCGGCTGCCGTGCCTTCGACATCCGCGGCATCGTCACCGACGACATCTATGTCGCCGGTGACGTCGCGCGGTCCCCGCACGCCCTGTTCGGCTACCAGTTCCTGTCGCTGGAGCACTGGGGCAACGCCGTACGCCAGGCCGAGATCGCGGCGCACAACATGCTCAGCGAGAGCGCCGACCGGCTGCCCCACCTGTGGGTGCCGGCGTTCTGGTCCTCGCAGTTCGGCGTGAACATCAAGTCGGTCGGGGTGCCGTCTCTGGGTACCGAGATCCTCGTCTCGCAGGGCTCGCTCACCGACCGGCGGTTCGTCGGCGTCTACGGCTACCAGGGGCGGGTCATCGGCGCGGTCGCCTTCGACCACGCCCGGTGGCTGCCGTTCTACCAGGAGCTGATCGAGACCACCGCGCCGTTCCCGCCGCCGTTCCCCACGGTCGGCCGGAGCCCGGGACAGCGTCCGACGGACGCGGACTTCCCCGACCCGTCGGTGCCCACGCACGGCCCCACGGTGACCCTCAGCGGATACTCGCCGGCCGACCGCCGGATGACGTTCACCCCCGCGCACTGACCCGCCCGGCCCCGAGGACGCACGATGACGCCATCGCCGCTGCACCAGATCCTGGACTACTCGAACCGCGCCGACCCGTACCCCCTCTACGAGGAGCTGCGCAAGACGCCCGTCCTCCACCAGGACGACGGGCCGTACGTCGTCAGCACCTACTACGAGATCCGCAGCCTCCTGCACGACCCCCGCATCAGCTCGGATGCGCGCAACCTGGCCTCCGCGTCGCACGATCCGCTCGCCGAGTCGTCGTCCGAGCCGGAGGACGGGGTGCTGCCGCCGAGCTTCCTGCGGCTCGACCCGCCCGAGCACGACCGGCTGCGGCGGATGACGAACCGGCCCTTCGGCCCGCCGCACTCCCCGCACCGGGTCGACGGAATGCGCGAGGAACTGCACGGCATCGTCTCGGGACTGGTCGACGGCATCGCCGACCCGGGCCGGATCGACCTGGTCGAGGAGTTCTCGTACCCGTTCCCGGTCACCGTGATCTGCCGCATCCTCGGCGTGCCGCGCGAGGACGAGCCGCGCTTCCACGGCTGGGCGGACACCATCGCCGCGAGCCTGGACCCCGATCCGGACGCGGACCCCGCCGACCGCGGCAAGTCCTCGCACGAGGCCCGTATGCAGCTCGGCATGTACCTGGCCGGGCTGATCGAGGAGCGCCGCAAGCACCCCAGGAACGACATGATCTCCGCGCTTGCCTCGGCCGAGGGCCCGGACGGCGCGATGACGACGATGGAACTGCTCAGCACCGCCGCCCTGCTGCTGATCGCGGGACACGAGACCACCGTCAACCTCGTCACCAACGGCATGCTGACCCTGCTGCGCAACCCGGACGTCCTGCGACGGCTGCGGGACGAGCCGCGGCTCGCCGTGCCGATCGTGGAGGAGCTGCTGCGCTTCGAGCCGCCGGTGCAACTGGTGCCGCAGCGCACCACCGTCGCCGACATCGAGATCGGCGGCGTCACCATCCCCAAGGGCGCCTCGCTCTGGCTGGTGCTGGCGTCCGGCAACCGCGACCCGCGGCGGTTCGAGAACCCGGACCGCTTCGACCCGGACCGCGGGGACATCCAGCACCTCGGCTTCGGCAGCGGCATCCACAGCTGCTTCGGCGCACCACTGGCGCGTCTGGAGGCCCAGCTGGCCCTGGCCGAACTCGCCCGCCGCCTGGAGAACCCCCGGCTGCTGGAGGACCCGCCCCCGTACCGCCGGAACGCCGTACTGCGCGGCCCCCGTCACCTGTCCATCGCCTGCGACGGGATCCGGCCCTGAGGACGAGCGCGGAAAAGGACGCCTGTACCTACTAGTATGTACGGCATCGGTCCGCGGCCCCCGTGTCCGCAGTCCCCCGTGTCCGCGGCCGTCCCCTGTCCGCAGCCGTCCGCCGGGAGTTGACCCGTGCCCCTCGTCCGCATCGACGCCCTGGCCTCCCGCCCCGGCCGCCTCGAAGCCCTCGGCCGGGCCGTCCACGAGGCCCTGATCGAGACCCTCGGCATCCCCCCGGACGACCATTTCCAGATCCTGACCGCGCACGACGGCACGAGGAGCACGCTCCGGTACGGCGACTACCTGGACGTCGCGCGCGACGAGGGCATCGTCTACGTCGCGATCACCCTGCGCGCCGGGCGCACCCCGGACCGGAAGCGCGCCCTGTACCGCCGTATCGCCGAACTCGCCGAGGAGTACGCGGGCACGGAGCCGCGCAACGTCTTCGTCGCCCTGACCGAGAACGGGCCGGCCGACTGGTCGCTGGGCAACGGGGGCGCGCAGTACGTGGGGGCCTGAAACCCCGCCCCTCAACCGCGCGGCGCCCCCGTGGAGCCGCGCACCATCAACTCCCCCCGCGCCGTGGCGATCCCGCCCGGCGGTGGCTCCTCGCGGCCCATGGCGATCCGCCCCGCCCGCGCCCCCGCCTCCGCCAGCGGCAGCCGTACCGTCGTCAGCGCGGGCACCGCGTCGATGCTGAACGGCAGGTCGTCGAACCCGGCGACCGAGACGTCCTCCGGTATCCGCCGTCCCGTCTCCCGCAGCGCCGCGCACGCCCCCAGCGCGACGGAGTCGTTCGCGGCGACCACCGCGGTGAGGGACGGGTCGCGGCGCAGCAGCTCCAGCGTGGCCTCGTAGCCGGACCGGCGGTCGTAGCGGCCGTGGACCGTCCAGCGCGGGTCCTCCGGGATGCCGGCCGCCTCCAGCGCGGCCCGGTGTCCCTCCAGCCGGTGCCGGGTCGTGGTCCGCTCCTCGGGGCCGGCGATGTAGCCGAGCCTGCGGTGCCCGAGCCCGATCAGATGCTCCGTCAACTGCCGCCCGCCGCCGCGGTTCTCGAAGGTCAGCGCCACCGCCTGGGTCTCCGGGGCCGGCGGCCGCCCGCACAGCACGACCCGCGTGCCGGCCTCGGCCAGCCTGCGCAGCTTCGCCGACACCGCCGTCACGTGGGCGGCGTCCTCCACCGCGCCACCGGTCAGCACGACGGCGGCGGCGCGCTGGCGTTGCAGCAGGGTCAGATAGGTCAGCTCGCGCTCGGGGGAGCCCCCCGTGTTGCAGACGACCGCGAGCCGCTCCCCGCCGGCTCTGCCGCCCGGGCCGCCGATCTCGGACTGGATCGCGCTCGCCATGATCCCGAAGAAGGGGTCGGCGATGTCGTTGACCAGGATGCCGACCAGGTCGGAGGTGGCGGCGGCGAGCGCGCTGGCGGGACCGTTGAGGACGTAGTCCAGCTCGTCGACCGCCTTGAGCACCCGCTCGCGGGTGGACGCGGCCACCGGGTAGTTGCCGTTCAGCACGCGCGACACCGTCGCGGGCGAGACCTGGGCGCGGGCAGCCACGTCCGCCAGGGTCACCGTCATCTCGTCGTCCTCCGGTAGCGCAGCCTGTGATTCCCCGCCTGGAATCGTCCGGGTTGACCATAAGGCCACCGCCTCGATTGTTCGCCCCCTCGAACAACTCAAGACGGTCACACCCTTGTCCGAACCCCTGCTCAGAGGCTAGCTTCTCCATGTAGAAAGCGCTTGCTGCATGCTCAGTGCCCACTGCTCACAGCGAGAGGGAACCACGTGAACCGCAAGACGGTGCGCATCGCCATGAACGGCGTGACCGGGCGCATGGGTCATCGCCAGCATCTCGTCCGCTCTCTGCTGGCCCTCCGTGAACAAGGCGGTCTCGACCTCGGCGACGGCACCGTGCTGTGGCCCGAGCCCGTCCTCGTCGGGCGCCGCGAGCACGCCCTGCGGGCGCTCGCCGACCGGCACGGCCTGGAGCACGTCTCCACGGACCTCGACGCGGTCCTCGCCGACCCGGCCGTCGACATCTACTTCGACGCCCAGGTCACCTCCGCCCGCGAGGAGGCCCTGCGCAAGGCGATCGCGGCAGGCAAGCACGTCTACACCGAGAAACCGACCGCCACCGGACTCGCCGGCGCCCTGGAACTGGCCCGCCTCGCCAAGGACGCCGGCATCAAGCACGGCGTCGTCCAGGACAAGCTGTTCCTGCCCGGCCTGCTCAAGCTGAAGCGGCTCGTCGACGGCGGCTTCTTCGGCCAGGTCCTGTCCGTGCGCGGCGAGTTCGGCTACTGGGTCTTCGAGGGCGACTGGCAGTCCCCCCAGCGCCCCTCCTGGAACTACCGCGCCGAGGACGGCGGCGGCATCGTCGTCGACATGTTCCCGCACTGGGAGTACGTCCTGCACGAGCTCTTCGGCCGGGTGACCTCCGTCCAGGCCGTCGCCACCACCCACGTCCCGCAGCGCTTCGACGAGAACGGCAAGCCCTACGACGCGACCGCCGACGACGCCGCGTACGGCATCTTCGAGCTGGACGGCGGCGCCATCGCCCAGATCAACTCCTCCTGGACGGTCCGCGTCCACCGCGACGAACTGGTCGAGTTCCAGGTGGACGGCACCCACGGCTCGGCCGTCGCGGGCCTGCGGAACTGCCGCGTCCAGCACCGCGCCGCCACCCCCAAACCGATCTGGAACCCGGACCTCCCGGCCACCTACGCCTTCCGCGACCAGTGGCAGGAGGTGCCGGACAACGCCGAGTTCGAGAACGGGTTCAAGGCCCAGTGGGAACTGTTCCTGCGCCACGTCTACGCCGACGCCCCCTACCACTGGGACCTGCTCGCCGGCGCCCGCGGCGTCCAGCTCGCCGAACTGGGCCTGCGCTCCTCGGCCGAGGGCCGACGCCTCGACGTACCGGAGATCACGCTGTGACCCTCCGGCTGCCCGACGCCCACGGGAGCCTGCGGACCTACGAACCCCGCTCCGAGCCCTTGGCGTTCACCCCCGGCGCGGACCTCTCCTCCCGTACGGTCCTCGCCGCCGCGCACGTCGTCGCCGACCCGTTCGCCGACGTCACCCCGGACTCGCCCGCCGCGATCGACTGGGACGCCACGCTCGCCTTCCGCCGCCATCTGTGGTCGCACGGGCTGGGCGTCGCCGAGGCGATGGACACCGCCCAGCGGGGGATGGGCCTGGACTGGGCGGGCGCGGCCGAACTGATCCGCAGGTCGGCGGCGGAGGCGAAGGCGGTCGGCGGCCGTGTCGCCTGCGGCGTGGGGACGGACCAGATCACCTCGGGCGGCCTCGCCGAGGTACGCGCGGCCTACGAGGAGCAACTCGCGCTGGTCGAGGCGTCCGGCGCCCGGCCGATCCTCATGGCGTCCCGGGCGCTCACCGCCGCCGCGAGGGGCCCCGAGGACTATCTGGAGGTGTACGGCCACCTGCTGCGCCAGTCCGCCGAGCCGGTGATCCTGCACTGGCTGGGCCCGATGTTCGACCCGGCGCTGGCGGGCTACTGGGGCTCCGCCGACCTCGACGCGGCCACCCGCACCCTCCTGGACGTGATCGCCGCCCACCCCGGCAAGGTCGACGGCGTCAAGGTCTCCCTGCTGGACGCCGGGCGCGAGATCGACCTGCGCCGCCGGCTCCCGGAGGGCGTCCGCTGCTACACCGGCGACGACTTCCACTACCCCGAGCTGATCGCGGGCGACGACCAGGGGTTCAGCCACGCCCTGCTCGGCATCTTCGACCCGCTCGGTCCGCTGGCGGCGCAGGCGGTGCGCGTCCTGGACACCGGGGACGGCACGGGCTTCCGCGCCCTCCTCGACCCCACCGTCGCGCTGTCCCGCCACCTGTTCCAGGCGCCCACCCGGTTCTACAAGACCGGAGTGGTCCTGCTGGCCTGGCTGGCGGGCCACCAGACCCACTTCACGATGGTCGGCGGCCTCCAGTCGGCGCGTTCCCTCCCCCACCTCGCCCGCGCCTACGAACTCGCCGACGGGCTCGGCCTGTTCCCCGACCCGAAGCGGGCCGAGGAGCGGATGCGGACCCTGCTCGCGATGTACGGGGTGACGCAGTGAGCGGCGCACTGGAGCGTTTCAGCATCAACCAGATGACGGTGCGCCAGCTCGCCCTGCCCGAACTGGTCGCGGCCTGCGTGGAACTGGGGGTCCCCTCCGTGGGCCTGTGGCGCGAGCCGGTGCAGTCGTACGGCGTGGAGGCGAGCGCCGCGCTGGTCCGGGACGCGGGCCTGACGGTGACGACGCTCTGCCGGGGCGGCTTCCTCACCGCGAGCGACCCCGGGGAGCGGGCCCGTGCCCTCGCCGACAACCGCCGCGCGATCGACGAGGCGGCGACGCTCGGAACGACGACCCTGGTCCTGGTCTCGGGCGGCCTGCCGCCTGGGTCGAAGGACCTGCACGGGGCCCGGCAGCGCGTCGCCGACGCCCTCGCCGAACTGGGCCCGTACGCGCAGCGGCACGGCGTCCGCCTCGCCATCGAGCCGCTCCACCCGATGTACGCCGCCGACCGCTGCGTGGTCTCCACCCTCGCCCAGGCCCTCGATCTCGCCGAGCGCTTCCCCGCGCACCAGGTCGGCGTCGCCGTGGACACGTACCACATCTGGTGGGACGACACGGCACCGCGGCAGATCGCCCGCGCGGGGGCCGGCGGCCGCATCCACACCTTCCAACTCGCGGACTGGACGACCCCGTTGCCCGAGGGCGTCCTCAACGGCCGCGGCCAGATCGGCGACGGCTCGATCGACATGCGGGAGTGGAAGGGCCACGTCGAGGCGGCCGGGTACACCGGGCCGATCGAGGTCGAGCTCTTCAACGAGCCGCTGTGGGCCCGGGACGGCCGGGAGGCCCTGGCGGAGACGGCGGACCGTTTCGTACGCCATGTGCTCCCGCCGCCCGAGGACGCCGTGACGCCGTGACGCCGAAGGGGACCGGGAGGGCGGCCCGGTCCCCGTCGGCGTGTCAGTCGTCGAACGCGGCGCTGAACATCCCGGGCTCGTAGGAGCCGCCCGGCTGGTGCACGATCACCGCGAGCCGGTTGGCCGCGTTGATCAGGGCGACCAGCGCGACCAGCGCGGCCAGCTGGTCGTCGTCGTAGTGCTTGCGCGCCAGGGCCCACGTCTCGTCGGACACGCCCGGCGCGGCGTCGGCGAGGCGGGTGCCCTCCTCGGCGAGCGCCAGCGCGGCCTGCTCGGCCTCGGTGAACACGGTCGACTCGCGCCAGGCGGCGACCAGGTGCAGCCGGACCGCGGACTCACCGGCCGCCGCGGCCTCCTTGGTGTGCATGTCGATGCAGTGCCCGCAGCCGTTGATCTGGCTGGCCCGCAGGGACACGAGCTCCTGCGTGGACCTCGGCAGCGTCGAGTGGTGGATCAGCAGGCCCGCGCCGGCGAACCGCTTGGCGAACCTGGCGGCGAGCTGGTTCTCGAACAGGTTGAATCGAACGTCCATGACCTCGTCCTCACTGGGGTGGCGTTGCGGACGAACACGAGATGCCGGTGGTCCGGCCCGCGTGACGGGACCGCGCTGTGACGTGGGCCACGGGGCGGCGATGTCACGGATCGGCCCGCGGCGGCGTCTCGTGCGCGAGTACCTTCGTGGGCGAACCGACAGGAGCAGCCGGTGGACAGCGAGCGCACCGAGGAAACGGCCGGGCGGACGGCGGGCGGTGGACGCACGGACCCCGCCACCGAGGCGTTCGTCGCCCACCGCAACCTGCTCTTCACGGTCGCCTACGAGATGCTCGGCTCGGCCGCCGACGCCGAGGACGTCCTCCAGGAGACCTGGCTGCGATGGGCCGGCGTCGACCTCGCCACCGTGCGGGACCGGCGCGCGTACCTGGTCCGGATCACCACCCGCCAGGCACTGAGCCGACTGCGCACCCTGGGCCGCCGCAAGGAGTCCTACGTCGGCTCCTGGCTGCCCGAGCCGCTGCTGACCGCGCCGGACGTGGCCGAGGACGTCGAGCTCGCCGACAGCGTCTCGATGGCGATGCTGCTGGTGATGGAGACGCTCACGCCCACCGAACGCGCGGTGTTCGTGCTGCGCGAGGTCTTCGACCTCGGGTACGACGAGATCGCCGAAGCCGTCGAGAAGACCCCGGCGACGGTCCGGCAGGTCGCCCACCGGGCACGGGCGCACGTCGCGGCCCGCCGGCCCCGCGGCGCCGTCTCGCGGTCCGAGACCCGCGAGGCGCTGGACGCCTTCCGGCGGGCGGTGGAGACCGGCGACCTGCAGGGTCTGCTCGACATCCTCGCCCCGGACGTCGTCCTCGTGGGCGACGGCGGCGGGGTCAAGCAGGCGATCCTGCGGCCCGTCGTCGGGGCCGACAAGGTGGCCCGCCTGATGATCGGCGGGCTGAGCCGGGTCCCGGGCCCGGCACGGCTGCGGCCGACGGAGGTCAACGGCCGTCCGGCGTTGTTCCTCCAGCTCGACGACGAGATCGACACCGTCGTGGCGGTGCGCATCGACGACGGACTGATCACCGGGCTCTACGCCGTGCGCAACCCGGAGAAGCTGTCGCGCATGGACCGGGAGACCGCCCTGCGCCGCTGAGAACGGGACCGCACGGGCGCCCCGCGGAAACCCCGGCAAGAAATCCCACCCCCGCGTGCAACCCTCCCCGGCCTTCGCGGGTCGTATGAGGAGTCAGGGCTTCCATGGGGGGAATCTGGGGGGATCCGGGGGGATCGGGGGGTTCTGGCAGGAGGGGAAAGCCGAGGGGGCCGGTCCGTCGACCGGCCCCCTCCACGCGTGCCCGGCGGCCCGCCCCGTGCTCAGAAGAACACCCCGCAGCGCAACAGCACGTTCGCGTACGGCGTCGCCTCCCCGGTGCGTACGACCAATCGCGCGCCCCCCGACAGCTCCTTGAGGCGCTCGTGGGAGACGAGGCCGAGCTTCGGGAAGCGCCCGTCCAGCAGCGCGGCCACCGCCGGATTGGCTCCCCGTACCTCCGCCGCCGCGGTCGCGCCCTCCACGACCAGCTCGTCCAGCAGCCCGTCGAGCACCTCGGCGAACGAGGGCACCCCGGCCCGGAAGGCCAGGTCGACGACGCGCGGACCCGCGGGTATCGGCATCCCGGCGTCGCACACCAGCACCCCGTCCCCGTGCCCCAACTCGGCGAGCGCGCCCGCGAGATGGCGGTTGAGGATTCCGGCCCTCTTCACAGCGCGGCCACCTCGTCCGGAGTGGGGTACGACTCCTGCGCACCCGGCTTCGTCACGGCCGCCGCCCCGACCCGGGCCGCGTAGGCCGCCGCCTGCGCCAGGTCGTCGCCCTGGCCCAGCCGCCAGGCCAGCGCCGCCGTGAAGGCGTCGCCCGCACCGGTGGTGTCGACCGCCTCGACCCGCACCGAGGGCACCTGGGTCACTCCCTCCGCGGACGCCACCAGCGCACCTTGCGCGCCCAGTGTCACGACCACCGAACGCGGCCCGCGCGCCAGCAGGATCCGCGCCCAGCCGGCGGGATCGTCGCCCACCAGGGCGTCCCCGAGGATCACCTTGGCCTCGTGCTCGTTCACGATCAGCGGGTCGCACGCCGCCAGCACCTCGGGGGGCAGCGGGCGCGGCGGCGAGGGGTTGAGCACGAAGCGGCTGCCCGGTGCCATGCTCCGGACCGCCTCCACGACCGTCTCCAGCGGGATCTCCAGCTGCGCCGAGACGACCCGCGAGGCATGGAACAGGCTTCCCGCCGCCCGTACGTCGTCGGGCCTGAGCCGTCCGTTCGCCCCCGGCGACACCACGATGCTGTTGTCGCCGGACGGGTCCACGGTGATCAGCGCGACGCCGGTCGGGGCACCGCCGGCCAGCACGCCGACCGTGTCGACGCCGGCCGCCCGCTGCGAGTCGAGCAGCATCCGGCCGTACGCGTCGTCACCGACCCGGGCCAGCAGGGCCGTCCGGGCCCCCAGCCGGGCGGCCGCGACCGCCTGGTTGGCGCCCTTGCCGCCCGGGTGGACGGCCAGGTCGGACCCGAGCACCGTCTCCCCGGCGCCGGGCCGCCGCTCGACGCCGATCACCAGGTCGGCGTTGGCCGACCCGACGACCAGGAGGTCGTAGTCGTACATGAAGGTCTCCCTGGTCCGCGTACCTGCTGAGTGACGTGACTGCCCCGCGTGAGGTGGGACGGACGCGGGTGCCGGGGCCCGGACGGCCCCGGCACCCGGCCGTCAGCCGCCGAAGCCGGCCACGTTCTCCTTCGTGATCACCTTCACCGGCACCTTCACCGTCGCACTCACCTTCTCGCCCTCGGCCGCCCGCAGGGCGTTGTCCACGGCGATCCGGCCGAGTTCCTTCGGCTGCTGGGCCACCGAG
Source organism: Streptomyces sp. NPDC089424 (assembly GCF_044749345.1). NCBI lineage: Bacteria > Bacillati > Actinomycetota > Actinomycetes > Kitasatosporales > Streptomycetaceae > Streptomyces > Streptomyces sp. NPDC089424. Next base: position 130,821 of record NZ_JBIVHU010000010.1, on the reverse strand, counting down.
GCGAACAGTGTCCCGTTCTCGACCGCCTTCAGCCCGTCCGGCGTGCCGTCGAAACCGACGACCTGGACCGACTTGCCGGCCTTCGAACCCAGCGCCTTGATCGCGCCGAGCGCCATCTCGTCGTTCTCCGCGAACACACCCTTGATGTCGGGATGCGCCTGGAGCAGGTTCGTCATGACGTCGAGGCCCTTGGTGCGGTCGAAGTCGGCCGGCTGCTTGGCGACCACCTTGATGCCCGGGTAGTCCTTCAGCCCCTCCGCGAAGCCCGCACCGCGTTCCCGGCTCGCGGAGGTGCCGGCCTGGCCCTGGAGGATCACGATCGTGCCGTTGCCGCCGAGCTTCTCGGCGAGCGCCTTGGCGCCCAGCTGGCCGCCCTCGACGTTGTCGGACGCCACGAGGGCTGCCGTCTCCGCCTTGTTGACGCCCCGGTCGACGGCGACGACGGGGATGTCGGCCTTGTTGGCGGCCCGCACCGACGGGCCGGCCGCGTCCGAGTCCACCGGGTTGACGACGATCGAGGAGACACCCTCGCTGGTGAAGTTCTGCAACTGGTTGGCCTGTTGCGAGGCGTCGTTCTGCGCGTCGGTGACGGTGAGGTCGACCCCGAGCTTCTTCGCCTCGGCCTCGGCGCCCGCCCGGATCTGCACGAAGAAGGGGTTGTTGAGCGTGGACAGCGACAGCCCGACCTTCTTCTGCGTGCCGGAGGACCCGGTGTGCAGCAGCGAGGTCGCCGCGACCACCGCCACCGCGATCACGGCGGCCAGCAGATAGGTGATCGCCTGCTTGCGCTTGTCGCCGCCTCCACCGGCACCGACCGGGGTCGAGCCCGCCTTGCGCCGCACGGTGTCGAGCAGCACGGCCAGCGCGATCACCACACCGATGACGACCTGCTGCCAGAAGGCCGACACGGACAGCAGGTTGAGGCCGTTGCGCAGCACCGCGAGGATCAGCGCGCCGATCAGCGTGCCGGACGCCTTGCCGGTACCGCCCGCGAGCGAGGCACCGCCGATGACGACCGCCGCGATGGCGTCCAGCTCGTAGCCCTGCGCGGCCTGCGGCTGCGCGGAGGACAGCCTGGAGGCGAGCACGATGCCCGCCGCGGCCGCGAACAGGCCGGACAGCGCGTAGATGGCGAGCTTCTGCTTCTTCACCCGCAGCCCCGACAGCCGGGCCGCCTCCTCGTTGCCGCCGATCGCGTACATCGACCGCCCGAGGTAGGTCCGGGCCAGCACGAACGCCGTGATCAGACCCATGACGATCATCACCAGCACGGGCACCGGCAGCCAGCCGCCGAGCGTGTCGCCGAGGTGCGAGACCGAGTCCGGGAACGCGATGGGCGAGCCCTGCGAGATGACCAGCGACAGACCGCGCGCCACCGACAGCATGGCGAGCGTCGCGATGAACGGCGGCAGTTTGCCGTACGAGATCAGGAAGCCGTTGACGAGACCGCAGGCGATACCCGTGGCGACGGCCAGCAGCACCGCCAGCACGACCGGCACGCCCTCGCTGGTGGCGCTCCAGGCCAGCACGGTGGCCGACAGCGCCGCGACCGAACCCACCGACAGGTCGATGCCCGCCGAGACGATCACGAAGGTGACGCCGAAGGCGAGGATCGCGGTGACGGCGGCCTGGACGCCGATGTTGAGCAGGTTGTCGGCGGTCAGGAAGTCCCCGGACAGCGCCGACAGCGCGATGACGAGGACGATGAGCGCGGTGAGCGCCCCGTTGTCGAGCAGCAGCCGGCGCAGTCCGCCGGGGCCGGAGGCGCCACCCGCGCCCGCGGAGCTCTTGAGCGTGTCAGTGGCCACGGGAGGCCTCCGTTCCATCGGTGTCGGTGTCGGTGTCGGTGTTGCCGGGTGTGCTGACGGCGAGGGCCATCACGGAGTCCTGGGTCGCCTCGGCCGCGGGAAGTTCGCCGGCGATCCGCCCCTGCGCCATCACCAGCACCCGGTCGCTCATGCCGAGCACCTCGGGCAGATCGCTGGAGATCATCAGCACGGCGGCGCCGGCGGCCGTCAGTTCGTTGATGAGCTGGTAGATCTCGACCTTGGCGCCGACGTCGATACCGCGCGTCGGCTCGTCGAGGATCAGCACCTTGGTGTCCGCCAGCAGCCACTTGCCGATGACGACCTTCTGCTGGTTGCCGCCGGACAGGGTCCGCACGTGCTGCCCGAGGCCGGCCATCCGCACCCCGAGCTGCCCGGCGATCCGCGCGGCGGACTCGTGCTGCCCCTTGAGATCGACCAGCCCGGCCCGGGTGGCCGAGCGCAGGGTCACGAGCCCGAGGTTCTCCTCGACGGAGGCGTCCAGCACGAGCCCCTGCCCCTTACGGTCCTCGGGCACCAGCCCGATCCCGGCGGCCATGGCGGCGCCGACGTCATGGCGCCGCACGGCCGCACCGGCGACCTTCACGGCTCCCTCGTCGTAGGGGTCGGCACCGAACACGGCCCGTACGACCTCCGTACGGCCGGCCCCGACGAGCCCCGCGATCCCGACGACCTCACCGGCCCGCACCTCGAAGCTCACGTCGTGGAAGACGCCGTCCCGGGTGAGTCCCTCGACGGTCAGCAGCGCGGCGCCGGCATCGGCGCGCTCGCGCGGGTACTGCTGCTCGATGGACCGCCCCACCATGAGGCGTACGAGCTCGTCCTCACCCGTGGAGGCGGGCACCTGCCCGACGCTCTTCCCGTCCCGGATCACCGTCACGCGGTCCCCGAGAGCGGCGATCTCCTCCAGGTGGTGCGTGATGAACACGACCCCGACCCCGTCCGCGCGCAGCTGCCGCACGATGGCGAACAGCTTCTCCACCTCCTCGGTGGTCAGGACGGCGGTCGGCTCGTCCATGATCAGCACGCGCGCGTCGAGACTGAGCGCCTTGGCGATCTCGACCATCTGGAGCCGGGCGATGCCGAGTTCGCGCACCCGGGCGCGGGGGGACACCCGCACACCCACGCGCGCCAGCAGCTCCTCGGCGTCGGCCTCCATCCGCTTCCGGTCGATCACCCCGAAGCGGCGGGGCTGCCGCCCGAGGAAGATGTTCTCGGCGACGGACAGGTCCGGAACGAGGTTGAACTCCTGGTAGATGGTGGCGATCCCGAGGCGCTCGGAGTCCTGCGCACCGTCGATGCGCACCTCCTCACCGCCCACGAGGATCCGCCCGGCGTCGGGCGTGTAGGCACCGGAGAGCATCTTGATCAGCGTGCTCTTGCCGGCACCGTTCTCACCGAGCAGCACATGCACCTCCCCGCGGCGCAGATCGAAGTCGACGCCGTCGAGCGCCACCACGCCGGGGAAGGTCTTGCGGATGCCCTCGATACGCAGCAACTCATGCGGGTCGCTCACGACGTACTCCTTCGTACGGGGACTGAGGGGACTGTGGGGACTGAAGGGGCTGAGGGGGGACTGAGGAGGCCCGTCCTTGGGGGAGGGGGCAGCGAGGGGAACGTCAGGTGGGGGAGAGCGGTCCGGTGCCCGGCGCGCCGCACGACCGGCGTACGACCAGACGGGCGGGGAGGGTGACGGACTCGCCGGGCCGCCCCTCGATCCGGGCGACCAGCGCGCGCACGGCGGCCCGCCCCAGCTCGCCGGTGGGCTGGGCGACGGCGGTGATCGCCGGATCGGTGTGCACGAACCACCGGATGTCGTCGAAGGCGACGAGCGCGAGGTCGTCGGGCACCCGCAGCCCTCGTGCGCGTACGGCGTCCAGCGCGCCGAGGGCCATCAGGTTGTCGGCCGCGAAGACGACCTCGGGCGGCTCGGGCAGGTCGAGGAAGCCCTCGGTGACCCGGCGCCCGCTGTCGGCCTGGAAGTCGCCCTGGCCTATGTAGGCGTCCGGCAGGTCCAGTCCGTAGGCGCCGAGGGCCTCACGGAAGGCGTCCACACGTTCGCGACCGGTCGTGGTCGCCGCCGGCCCCGCGATGATCGCGAGCCGCCGGTGCCCGAGGCCGTGGAGGTGGGCGACCAGGTCGCGCACGGCGGCCCGCCCGTCCGCCCGCACCACGGGCACGTCGACGCCCGGGATCCACCGGTCCACGAAGACCATCGGGGTCCCCGCGCGCACGGCGTCCAGCATCAGCGGGGAGCCGCCGTCGGTCGGGGACACGAGGAGGCCGTCGATACGGCGGTCCAGCAGGTTCCGTACGTGGTGGTCCTGGAGGTCGGGCCGCTCGTCGGCGTTTCCGATGATCACGCTGTAGCCCAGCGCCCTGGCCTCCTCCTCGACGGAGCGGGCCAGCTCGGTGAAGTAGGGGTTCATCACGTCGCTGATGACCAGGCCGAGGGTGTGGGTCTGATCGGTGCGCAGGGACCGGGCGACGGCGTTCGGGCGGTAGCCCAGCGTCTCGACGGCGGCCAGCACCCGCGTGCGGGCGTCCGCGCTGACCGACGGATGGTCGTTCAGCACCCGCGAGACCGTGGCGACGGACACGCCTGCCGCGGCGGCCACGTCCTTGATGCTCGCCATTGCCGGTCCACCTCCTCGTGGTCATGGAATCGATTACATCGATGGGCGTAGAGGTGATTGGAATCGATTACACGGGCGGCTGGCAAGGGTGGTCGCGGCGACCGACGCCGGATCGTTATATTCCGCCGTTGTGGCCGGGCTGTGACGCAATGCGGTTGCAGATGCGACGGACGGTGAACGACCATGGAAGGACGCAAGAGCATGGCCACGTCAGGACACGAGATGGGGGAGGCGAGTTCTGCATGAAGTTCGACATGGGTGCGCAGACGCTGTCGTCGCTGATGCGCGATTCGCGGGGTTCCAGCGACGATCTCGGGACGTTGATCCGGCAGTTGGTGCAGGCGGCGCAGCCGTTGGAGGGGAAGTTCAACGGTACGGGTCGGGCGATGTTCGATCAGTTCAAGGCGCGTGCGGATGAGATCACGGCGGCGTTGAACGGTTCGTTGTCGGCGATCTTGGGTGGTCAGTCGGGTATGGAGTCGGCGTTCAGCTCGGGTGATCAGGAGCAGGGTGACAACGCGCGGCAGCAGATGGGGGCGGCGAACTTCGACGCGGCGCGTTTCCGCTAGGCCTGGTTCTGGGCCTGGGCACGGTTCGGTTCGTTTCGGTTCGTTTCGTTTTTTCTCACGGGGAGTGGTGTGTGATGGCTGCTGGTTCGGATCGTCGGTCGTATGACGTGGGTGCGTCGACGGATGCGCAGGCGAACATTCAGACGGTGATCGGCCGTTTGGAGGAGGTCATCGGTGCGCGTGATCGGCAGGTGAAGGCGGCGATGGCGGACTTCACGGCGGATGGTGTGGCGGATGAGTACCACGGCAAGGAGCAGCGGTGGAACAACGCGTCGCAGGAGGTGCGGAACATCATCCAGTTGTTGAAGTCGACGCTGGAGAAGAATGACGGGACGGCGCAGTCGACGTTGCAGCGGGCGAAGTCCGCGGTCGACAACATCGGCTGATCGCTGGTCGTTCGTCTCTCATCGCTGGTTGCTAGGTACGGGGGTGTGTGGTGCCCGGGTGGGATTTGAAGCCGCAGGGTATTTCGGGTGTGCTGAAGACGACGGGGGAGACCGCGTCGGGTTTCGAGAAGTTGGGGAAGTCGTTCGGTGACAACCTGACGTCGGCGGCTTCGAGTGCGGGCACCGTCTCCGCGGAGGGTGGCGGGGGTGAGGGCGGGGAGAAGGCGCAGGGTGGTCTGGTCGCTCTGGCGTTGTCGCAGTACGCGGAGCGTGCGTCGAAGGATCTTCAGTTCGTGGCGGCCCGGGCGGGCAAGTCGTTGCAGGGTGTGGTCGACGCCACGACCGCCTATCTGAATGGTGATCAGGAGATGGCGGCGGAGGCGCAGCGTAATACGTTGAAGGCGCCGAAGCTTGATATGCCGGGGGCGGGTGCGGCGTGATCCAGCCGGAGCAGATTCCTCAGTTCACGGGTGATCTGGCGCAGTTGGAGCTGGATTTTGCGGCGTTGAAGACGGACGCGGGCAATGTCCGTGACGCCGGTTCGGATGTGCATTCGCAGTTCCAGGGGTTGTCGGCGTTTTATCAGGCGCCGGAGGCTGAGCGGTTGTTCGCGACGACGAAGCCGGTGAAGGACCGTGCGGATGGTTTCGCGGATGGTCTGGAGAAGGTGTCGGGGGCGTTGTCGTCGTATGCGGCGGAGGTGCGGCCGCTGGTGGCGAAGCTGAAGGAGTTGAAGGCGAAGGCGGTCACGTTCGTCGGGTCGGTGAAGGACGACGACGAGTGGGAGTACGACGAGGACAAGGTCGGCGAGCACAATCAGCTGCGTGATGACATCACGGCGACGGTGGCGGCGTTCTGGGCGGCGGAGCGGGCGTGTCATAACCGGATCACCGGTTTGTGGGGCGGCACGCAGATGGTCGCGGGGGATGGTTCGGATCGTAAGGACCAGTACGGGTTCTCCGCGGAGGACATGAAGAACGCGAAGCTTCCCTGGGGTGACCCGGTGGAGGAGAAGCATCACTGGTACGAGGTCGGCCACTGGGTGAAGTCGTTCGTGTGGGACGGCCTGATCGTGGACGGGATCTGGGGCACGATCAAGGGTCTGGGGACGCTGGTCGGGTTCGGCGGCTGGGACGCGATGGGCCAGGCCTGGAAAGGTCTGGCGCAGTTGGCGACGGGTCTTGCGTTGTCGTCGATTCCGGGTGTGGGTGCCCTGTTCTGGACGCTGCCGGACGACAAACTCCCGTCGTGGATCAAGGATTCGCGGACGGCGATGAAGGAGACGGGCAAGGCGCTGGTGGCGTGGGACCAGTGGGGCAAGAACCCGGCCCGGGCGGCGGGGGCGGTGACCTTCAACGTGCTCACCACCGTGTTCACGGGTGGTGCGGGTGGTGCGGTGTCGGGTGCGGGCAAGGCGGGCGCGGTCGCGAAGGTGCTGGGCACCACCGCGAAGGTCATCGACCCGATGACCTACATCGCCAAGGGCGCCGGCGCCGGCCTGTCGAAGATCGGTGACATCAGTGCGGCGCTGAAGGGTGTCGGCAACATCGAGATCCCCCGCCTGCCCGAAGGCGCGATCACGCTGCCCGAGGGCGCGGTGCGCCTGCCCGAGGGGGCGGTGCGTCTGCCGGAGGGTGCGACGATCCCGGCGGGCGGCATCAGGATCCCCGAGGGCGGTGCGGTCACGCTGCCCGAGGGCACCCCGCTCCCGGCGGGCGCGGTCGACCTGGGCAACGGCGCGGTCCGCCTGCCCGAGGGCACCCCCGTCCCGGCGGGCGCGGTCGAGCTGCCCGAGGGCGCGGTCAAGCTCCCCGACAACACGCCCGTGCTGCCTGAGGGTTCGGTCAAGCTGCCCACCGAGGACGGTGCCCCGGCCCGCTACTACGACCCCGAGGGCAACATCCTCGACGAGAGCGGCAACGTCCTCGGCAAGGCCGACGACGGGCCCGCAGACATCGTCGACCAGCCCGGCATGCCCCGCGACGGAGCCGACCTCCCCCGCGTCGACAGCCCCGTCCGCGAACCCGCCATGGCCGGCGCCGTCCACGCCGCCGACAACACACCCCAACACCTCCACCTCGGCAGCGACCTCACCGACCTCGGCGACCTCGGCCGCACCCCCGACAACCTCCCCGGCAACACCGCCGACAACCTCCCCGGAGGCCAGGCCGACAACCTCCCCGGCGGACGCGCCGACAACCTGCCAGGCGGCCACGCCGACGACCTCGGCAGGGGTCCGCACGCGAGCCACGAACCCCCCTCCGGCACGCATTCCTCCGGCACCCCGCAGGACGGTCCTCCTCCGCCGCACGACGGGCCCGGTCCCTCGCACGACCACCCGGCGCCGGCGAACGGGCATGCCGACGACGGCGTCCGTCATGATCCGGGCCCTGGCGGCCACGGCGGGGACGGCGTGCCGGGCAACCACGGTGAGCATCAGCCCGAAGTCCCGCGCACGGACGAGACGCCCGAAGGGATCAGGGTCGAGGACGACAGCCCCCTGCCGCCCCCCGGTGCCGGCGACAAGGACTTCGGCACGCTTCCGGAACACCGGCTCACGGTTGATCCGGAGACCCAGCTGATCACGCACATCGACGACCGGCCCGTCGGCGCGTGGCTGGACGACTTGTCACGGGAGCGGGGCGCTGCCTACCGGGACGCGAAGGAGGCCCAGACCTTCTCCCGCAAGGAGGCCGGCGAGTGTGTCGGCGCGGTGGTCGACCTGCGTACCGGTCAGATCTTCGAGGGCATCAACGGCAGGTCCAACAACGTGATCCCGGTCGAGCAGCTGCACCCGACGCTCGCGGAACGGTTCGGGTCCATCGGCGACCCGCCGCCGCACAAGGATCATCCGCTGGGCCACGCCGAGGTGAAGGCGGCGAACCAGCTGCTCTGGGAGCGCACCAAGCGCGGCCTGCCGGACGGCCCGGAGGCGCTCACCGAGTTGCGGGCTTCCGTCGAGTTCCCGTTCATGAAGCACAAGGAGACCGGCCTTCCGGGCCGCCCCGCACCCTTCTGCGCAAACTGCAACCATATGCTCGAAGGCGTGCCGAGCACCCATGGCCGATACACCGGCTTCCCGCCGAGTGACGAGAATTGGATTCCCTGATGGCAGCCGTGCAGCGGATCGACATCGACGACCCCGACGTGGACATGGACGACTCGGAGCGGCTGTACCACCGGGGAGAACCGTTCACCGGGGAGGTGACCGAGCATCTCGGCGAGAGTCTCGTCAGTCTCGACACCTATGCCGACGGTTACAAGAACGGGCCTTCGCGTGAGTGGTACAAGGACGGCACCCTCCGTTCGGAGGGAACGGTGCGGGACGGGCTGCCCGTGGGCGAGTTCAAGGAATGGCATCCGAACGGCGTGCTCGCGGCGCGGCAGGTGTTCGCCGAGAACGGGATGACGCTCCTGGAGGACGCCACCTGGGACGAACAGGGCCAACCGACCAGGACCTGGCACCAGGGCGAGGAAGGCACGCGCCCATAGAAACACCCCGACGCCCCCTGGACGCGGTCGGCCTGGACCTGAGCGGAGCGGACTTCTCCCGCACGGATCTCTCCGAATCCTGGCTCACCGACGCCAGGTTGAGAGATGTGCGACTGATCGGCGCTGACCTCTACCGATCGGACGCACAGGGCGCCGATCTGACCGGGGCCGACCTGACGGGGGCTTCCCTTGTACGCGTCAACCTTGATGACGCGGTCCTGCGGCATGCGAGGCTCGACGGCGCCGACCTGACGAAGGCGTCGCTCTGCGATGTCGACGCGTTCGGCGCGAGTTGCCGGGGAACCCGGTTCGGGGGTGCGTCGCTGCTGAACGTCGACTTCCGTTCCGCGGACTTGAGCGGATCCGTCTTCGACGGCAACGCATTCCAGGTGACCCTCGACCAGCACACGAAGCTGGACGGCACATCAGGCTCCGTCTTCGGCCCCGCAACCCTCACGCACCCCACCGGGACCCGAACCCTGTCGGGCCCCGACCTCCACCACTGGATCAGCACCCACGGCGGATCGGTTCGCGTCGTGAACGGGCAGGGAACGGCATTCCGGGGGCGAGGGCGTTCATGACGAGGGAGCTTCAGAAGTTCGTCAAGGTGTACTTGAGTCTGGAGCAGGCCTACGACACCACCTGTCAGTTGCGTGCGACCCTGCATTCCTACAGCGAGCGGTACGTGCGTGGGGTCCGGTGCGGCTTGGAGGATGTGCTCCGCGCGAGAGAGCTGACCGTCGGTGATTACGAGGGCCTCACGGATATCGCCTTCGATGACGAGAACACCCTCTACGAGTACTTGACGGAGATGTACCGGTACCTCTTCGAGGCCGGCGGGAGTCAACCGCTTCCGCCCGACTGAGCAGGTGCCGCAGCCGCCCGGTGTCCCCTTTCCCGGCCCTCGCCCCCCGCTGTCACACCTCGCCGGTACCGTCGGGTCATGTCCAACCAGGCGCCCCCGGCACCCGCACCCGCACCCGGCGAGCGGCGGCTCGCCGTGCTCGAAGGCGTTCTTGAGCGGATCACGTACGCCAACGAGGAGAACGGCTGGACGGTCGCCCGCGTCGACACCGGACGAGGCGGGGGCGACCTCCTCACCGTCGTCGGCGCGCTGCTCGGCGCGCAGGTGGGTGAGTCGCTGCGGATGGAGGGGAGATGGGGCTCCCACTCGCAGTACGGCAAGCAGTTCACCGTGGAGAACTACACGACCGTCCTCCCCGCCACCGTCCAGGGCATCCGCCGCTACCTCGGCTCCGGCCTCGTCAAGGGCATCGGCCCGGTCTTCGCCGACCGCATCACCCAGCACTTCGGCCTGGACACCCTGAAGATCATCGAGGAGGAGCCCAAGCGCCTCATCGAGGTCCCCGGCCTCGGCCCCAAACGGACGAAGAAGATCGCCGACGCCTGGGACGAACAGAAGGCGATCAAGGAGGTCATGCTCTTCCTCCAGACCGTCGAGGTGTCCACCTCCATCGCGGTGCGCATCTACAAGAAGTACGGCGACGCCTCCATCTCCGTCGTGAAGAACCAGCCGTACCGCCTCGCCGCCGACGTCTGGGGCATCGGCTTCCTCACCGCCGACAAGATCGCCCAGTCCGTCGGCATCCCCCACGACAGCCCGGAGCGCGTCAAGGCCGGTCTGCAGTACGCCCTGTCGCAGTCGACGGACCAGGGGCACTGCTATCTGCCCGAGGAACGCCTGATCGCCGACGCCGTCAAGCTCCTCCAGGTCGACACCGGCCTCGTCATCGAGTGCCTCGCCGAGCTCGCGGCACCCCCCGAGGACGGCGAGGACCCCGGAGTCGTACGGGAGTCCGTGCCCGGCCCCGACGGCGGCGAGCCCGTCACCGCGGTCTACCTGGTCCCCTTCCACCGCGCCGAACTCTCCCTCTCCGCCCAGCTCCTGCGCCTGCTGCGGACCGACCGGGACCGCATGCCCGGCTTCCACGACGTCGCCTGGGACAAGGCGCTGACCTGGCTGAAGGGCCGTACCGGCGCCGATCTCGCCCCCGAGCAGGAGGCCGCCGTCAAGCTGGCGCTGACGAAACGGGTCGCCGTCCTCACCGGCGGCCCCGGCTGCGGCAAGTCCTTCACGGTGCGCTCGATCGTGGAACTGGCCCGCGCCAAGAAGGCCAAGGTCGTGCTCGCCGCCCCGACCGGCCGTGCCGCCAAACGGCTCGCGGAACTCACCGGAGCCGAGGCCTCCACCGTCCACCGCCTGCTGGAGCTCAAGCCGGGCGGGGACGCCGCGTACGACAAGGACCGGCCCCTGGACGCCGACCTCGTGGTCGTCGACGAGGCCTCGATGCTGGACCTGCTGCTCGCCAACAAGCTCGTCAAGGCCGTGCCGCCGGGCGCGCACCTCCTCTTCGTCGGTGACGTCGACCAGCTCCCCAGCGTCGGCGCGGGCGAGGTGCTGCGGGACCTCCTCGCGGCCGGCGGCCCGATCCCCGCCGTCCGGCTCACCCGCGTCTTCCGGCAGGCCCAGCAGTCCGGCGTGGTCACCAACGCCCACCGGATCAATGCCGGGCACCACCCGGTCACCGACGGGATGAAGGACTTCTTCCTCTTCGTCGAGGACGACACGGAGGCCGCCGGGCGGCTCACGGTGGAGGTGGCGGCCCGTCGTATTCCGGCCAGATTCGGGCTGGACCCCCGCCGTGACGTCCAGGTGCTCGCCCCCATGCACCGGGGCCCCGCCGGCGCGGGCACGCTCAACGGGCTCCTCCAGCAGGCCGTCACTCCTGCCCGCCCCGACGTGCCGGAGAAGCGGTTCGGCGGCCGGGTGTTCCGTGTCGGGGACAAGGTGACCCAGATCAGGAACAATTACGACAAAGGGGAGAACGGTGTCTTCAACGGCACCGTGGGCGTGGTCACCGCGCTCGACCTGGTCGACCAGCGCCTGACGGTGCTGACGGACGAGGACGAGGAGGTTCCCTACGACTTCGACGAGCTGGACGAGTTGGCGCACGCCTACGCGGTGACCATCCACCGCTCGCAGGGAAGCGAGTATCCGGCGGTGGTCATCCCGGTGACCACGGGCGCCTGGATGATGCTGCAACGCAATCTGCTCTACACGGCGGTCACCCGGGCCAAGCGGCTCGTCGTCCTCGTCGGCTCCCGCAAGGCGATCGGTCAGGCGGTGCGCACGGTGTCGGCGGGACGCCGCTGCACGGCCCTCGATTTCAGGCTCGCTCCCGGGTCCTGGAGGCCCGATTCCGGCACCCTGGAGTCCTGAGCGGGCCCGCGGCCGAAAAATGATCGATCAAATGAGTCGCAAAGGTCACAGAGCACTTCCGGAAGCGGAATCAAGCGGGCAGGATGGCAGGTTGGCGGCACTGAGTGCCGCCGATAAGCCCAATGGTCGACCCCGAGTGCACTCTCCTGAGCCAAATGGGGGATGGTAGAGACAGTCAGGGCACCTCGAAGATGAGGCACTACGTCGGTGAGGGAAGACGTGAGCGACAACTCTGTAGTACTGCGGTACGACGGCAGCGAGTACACCTACCCGGTGATCGACAGCACCGTCGGGGACAAGGGCTTCGACATCGGGAAGCTCCGCGCCCAGACCGGTCTCGTGACCCTGGACAGCGGTTACGGAAACACGGCCGCATACAAATCCGCCATCACCTATCTCGACGGTGAGGCCGGCATCCTCCGGTACCGCGGTTACCCGATCGAGCAGCTGGCCGAGCGCTCCACCTTCCTGGAGGTGGCGTACCTGCTGATCAACGGTGAGCTGCCGACCGTCGACCAGCTCACCGGCTTCAAGGACGAGATCACGCGGCACACCCTGCTGCATGAGGACGTCAAGAACTTCTACAAGGGCTTCCCCCGCGACGCCCACCCGATGGCCATGCTGTCGTCGGTCGTCTCGGCGCTCTCGACCTTCTACCAGGACAGCCACAACCCGTTCGACGAGCGTCAGCGCAACCTCTCCACCATTCGTCTGCTCGCCAAGCTCCCGACGATCGCGGCCTACGCGTACAAGAAGTCGATCGGACACCCGTTCGTCTACCCGCGCAACGACCTCGGCTACGTCGAGAACTTCCTGCGCATGACCTTCTCGGTGCCCGCCCAGGAGTACGAGCTCGACCCGATCGTGGTCGCCGCGCTGGACAAGCTGCTGATCCTGCACGCGGACCACGAGCAGAACTGTTCCACCTCGACGGTCCGCCTGGTCGGCTCCTCGCAGGCGAACATGTTCGCCTCGATCTCCGCCGGCATCAACGCGCTCTGGGGCCCGCTGCACGGTGGCGCCAACCAGTCGGTGCTGGAGATGCTGGAGGGTATCCGCGACTCCGGCGGCGACGTCGACACCTTCATCCGCAAGGTGAAGAACAAGGAGGACGGCGTCCGCCTGATGGGCTTCGGCCACCGGGTCTACAAGAACTTCGACCCGCGCGCCCAGATCATCAAGGCCGCCGCGCACGATGTGCTGTCCGCGCTCGGCAAGTCCGACGAGCTGCTGGACATCGCGCTGAAGCTGGAGGAGCACGCGCTCTCCGACGACTACTTCACCGAGCGCAAGCTCTACCCGAACGTCGACTTCTACACCGGTCTGATCTACCGGGCCATGGGCTTCCCGACCGAGATGTTCACGGTCCTGTTCGCCCTCGGCCGGCTGCCGGGCTGGATCGCCCAGTGGCACGAGATGATCAAGGAGCCGGGGTCCCGTATCGGCCGTCCGCGCCAGATCTACACGGGCGTCGTCGAGCGCGACTTCGTTCCGGTCGAGGAGCGCTGATCCGCCGCGGCCGCCTGACGCACAGCAGGCGGCCGCCTCCGCGGCGGTACGCGGCGGCCTGTCCGTACGCGACCACAAGGGCATAACAGAAGGCGCCCCGGTGCGTCAGTCCCCCCACGGGCCGACGACCAGGGCGCCTTCCCATGTCCCGGTGCGGATTCCCCCCACGGGATCCGGCCGGGCGTCTGTGAGAAACCAGCGCCTGAATCGCTGTTGCTGCGTCTTGCCGTACTGCGTCGTGCCGTCTGCGTCGTGCGTACCGCCGTGGTGCGCCTTGCTGCTGCGATCTGCCGGGACAGCGCACGCTGGGAGGGCCGCTCAAAGCTCCCCGGTGTACGTGTCCCGGCAACGCATCTCTGAGGAAGTCCCCCAAGACATCCCCAGATGCCAGGTGACGCCCCCCAAGACGCCCACTGACATCGCCAACTTAGACCTTCGAACCCCTTCGATGGTTACGTTCACACCACTGTGATCTGCGTCTCTTGCATATGTCCCGTTAGATACGCAAGGGCCCCGATACGAAGAACCGGGCCCAAGCGTAAGGATGATGCGCGAGCCTTGTGAAGAGCTTATGTGAGGCTCGCGCCGTACTGAAGGGGGATCCTGCGTTTCCGTGGAACTCCCGGCTCAGCGGAACGCCCGCAGCCGCAAACTGTTCGTCACGACGAACACGGACGACAGGGCCATCGCGGCCCCCGCGATCATCGGGTTCAGCAGACCCGCCGCGGCCAGCGGCAGCGCGGCCAGGTTGTAGCCGAAGGCCCAGACGAGGTTCCCCTTGATGGTGGCGAGGGTGCGGCGGGACAGCCGGATCGCGTCCGCCGCCGCCCGCAGGTCGCCCCGGACGAGGGTCAGGTCGCCCGCCTCGATCGCCGCGTCGGTGCCCGTGCCCATCGCCAGCCCCAGGTCGGCGGTGGCGAGCGCGGCCGCGTCGTTGACGCCGTCGCCCACCATGGCGACCGTCCGCCCCTCGGCCTGCAACCGCCGTACGACCTCGACCTTGTCCTCGGGCAGCACCTCGGCGATCACCTGGTCGATCCCGACGCTCTCGGCCACCGTCTCGGCGACCCGCCGGTTGTCACCGGTCAGCAGCACCGGGGTGAGCCCGAGCTCGCGCAGCTCACGCACGGCCTGCGCACTGGTCTCCTTCACGGAGTCCGCGACCGCGAGCACCCCGCGCGCGACCCCGCCCCAGCCGACCACGACGGCCGTACGGCCGCTGCTCTCGGCCTTGTCGCGGGCGCGCGCCAGTTCCTGCGGCAGGTCGTCGAACAGGCGCCCCACGGACACCTCGACGCCCTCCACCTGGCCGCGTACGCCCCGTCCGGGCACGTTCTCGAACCGCTCGGCCGGCGGCAGCTCCCCGACCCGCGCCGCGGCACCGGCGGCCACCGCGCGCGCGACCGGGTGCTCGGAGGCGTGTTCGAGGGCGCCCGCGAGGCGCAGCACCTCCCGCTCGTCGGCGCCTTCGGCGACGTACACCTCCTGGAGGGTCATCCGGCCGGTCGTCACCGTGCCGGTCTTGTCCAGGACCACGGTGTCCACCCGGCGCGTGGACTCCAGGACCTCGGGGCCCTTGATCAGGATGCCCAGCTGCGCGCCGCGGCCCGTGCCGACCATCAGGGCGGTCGGGGTGGCCAGGCCCAGGGCGCACGGGCAGGCGATGATCAGGACGGCGACGGCCGCGGTGAAGGCGCCGACGCTGTCGTCGGTCGCGCCGAGCCACACGCCGAAGGTGGCGGTCGCCAGCAGCAGCACGACGGGGACGAAGAACCCCGCGACCTGGTCCGCGAGCCGCTGCACCTGCGCCTTGCCGTTCTGGGCCTCCTCGACCAGCCGGGCCATCCGCGCGAGCTGTGTCTCGGCGCCGACCCGGGTCGCCTCGACGACCAGCCTGCCGCCGGCGTTGACGGTCGCGCCCGCCACCGTGTCCCCGGTCGTCACGTCCACCGGCACCGACTCGCCGGTCAGCATCGCGACGTCGACCGCGGAGGCGCCCTCGACGACGACGCCGTCGGTGGCGATCTTCTCCCCGGGGCGTACGACGAACCGGTCGCCGACGGCCAGTTCGGCCACCGGCACGCGCACCTCGCGCCCGTCGCGCAGCACCGCCACGTCCTTCGCGCCGAGCTCCAGCAGGGCCCGTAGCGCGGCGCCCGCCCTGCGCTTGGAGCGGGCCTCCAGATAGCGGCCGAGGAGGATGAAGGCGGTGACTCCGGCGGCCACCTCGAGGTAGATCGCCGAGGCGCCGTCCGCGCGCGAGACGGTGAACTCGAAGGGGTGGCGCATGCCGGGCATGCCCGCGTGGCCGAAGAACAGCGCCCACAGGGACCAGCCGAACGCGGCCAGCGTGCCCACCGAGACGAGGGTGTCCATGGTGGCGGCGCCGTGCCGTGCGTTGGTCCAGGCGGCCTGGTGGAACGGCAGGGCGCCCCAGACGACGACGGGCGCGGCGAGGGTGAGGGACAGCCACTGCCAGTTGTCGAACTGGAGGGCCGGGATCATGGCGAGGAGGACGACGGGGGCGGAGAGCAGCGCGGAGACGATCAGGCGCCGGCGCAGGGGAGCGAGCTCGGGGTCCCGCGGCGCCTCGTCCGGATCCGGTGGTGGCGGGGTGGGTTCCGCGGCGGTGTAGCCGGTCTTCACGACGGTGGCTATCAGGTCGGCGACCTCGGTTCCGGCCGGGTAGCTGATCCGGGCCTTCTCCGTGGCGTAGTTCACCGTGGCGCTGACGCCGTCCATCCGGTTGAGCTTCTTCTCGACGCGGGCCGCGCAGGAGGCGCAGGTCATGCCGCCGATCAGCAGTTCGACCTCGGAGACCGGCGTGGCTATGGAGGTCCCTGGGGGCGTTTCCGTGGAGGTCCGTGTGGTGGTGCTGGTCATGTCCGACTCCGACTCCGACTCCGACTCCAGACGACGTACCGGACCGTACGGGACCGGCCCCGGGGGGCGGCTCGCCGGTACGGCCCGGTGCGGGCGAGCGTGCTCAGGCGCGGCCGACCAGCTCGAAGCCGGCCTCGTCGACGGCCGCGCGGACGGCCTCCTCGTCCAGTGCGGCGGCGGAGACGACCGTGACCTCGCCGCTGGCCGCGACGGCCTTCACCGAGCTGACGCCGGGCAACTGGGAGATCTCGCCGGAGACGGCGCCTTCACAGTGCCCGCAGCTCATCCCGCTCACCTTGTAGACGGCGGTGACGGAACCGGGGGTGTCGGTCTGCGCGGTCATGTCGTACTCCTCGTCGAGGCAGATGGGACGGACGGGGTCCAGAGGGTCCCCGGTACACTCAAGACTATACCCCTAGGGGGTACTTCTCCAGGAGGGGTCGCGGCGGGTCAGTGTGCTCGCCCAGGCGAGGCCGAGCAGCGCCACGACGATCAGCCCGCCCACCGAGAGCAGCGCGAAGAGGTGCTGCTGCGCCTCGGTGGGGTGCGCGATGTAGCCCTCCGTGAACAGGCGCCGGCCGGGCTCGCCGCCGGTCAGCCGGACCACCAGCCAGACGGCGATGCCATGGGTGGACTCCGCGAGGGTGTGCAGCAGTGCCACGCCCAGGTAGGTCGCGGCGACCGTGCCGGTGAGGCGGAAGCGTCCGTTCGGGTGACGGCAGGCGAGCAGGACGCCACCGGCGATCGCCGTCCACAGGCCCTGCCCGACGGACGCCGGCACGCCGCGCAGGATCTCCGTCTCCAGCAGCTCCCCGAGGTCGAGGCCCGGGGTGCCCGCGGCCGCGTGGAAGGCGTACCCGACGCCCTCCATGGCCGCGAAGCCGAGGCCGACGGCCGCGCCCAGCACGAGCCCGGCCCGCAGTCCGCGGATCCGGGTCTGCCGGCGCAGGACGAACAGCAGGGCCCCCAGCTTCATCGCCTCCTCGGCGAGGCCGAGAACGGCGAACATCCGCGGGGACGGGTACAGCAGCAGGTCCTTCGTCAGGGCGGCGCCCAGGATCCCGAGGGTCCCGCCGGTGAGGAAGCAGCCGAGGATCACGTTGACGCCCAGGTCGCGACCGTGCCGCTCGCAGGCCCACAGCACGAAGGTGACGGGGACCAGGAAGCTGCCCAGGAGGACGAGGGTCGGCAGCAGGGCGGTGCTCCCGCTCACCTGGACGGCGAGCGCGGTCGACGCCCAGAGTGCCAGCCCGCTCCACAGGCAGCGCCGCCACAGGCCGGGCCTGATGCGGGGGTAGGACGGCGGAGGCTGCTGCGGACTCGGAATCCGGGCGCGGGGGGCGCCGGGTGGCGGGAACTGGGTCACGGCGGTCCCCTCGTGCTCCTGTGTTGCTGCTCCCGGTGGAGCGATTTGTCCGAACCGTATGCGTGTGCGGCGCGTGCCGCATTCCGGCCGGGAGGAGTGAGGGGGTGTGCGGGGGCGGCCCACCGCCGGGCGGGAGTGCCCCGGCGCTCAAGGGGTGTGAGCGCCGGTCAGGGGCTCCAGGTAGCGGGTCAGCAGGTTCTTGATCTCCTGGACGTACGCCTCGCGCTCGGCGCCCTGGTGGGCCAGCACCAGCTCCAGGCCGGCCTTGTAGACGCCCAGGCAGACATGCGCGGTGCGGGTGACGTCGGCCGGGGACGTGTCGCTGAGCAGCGAGGTGAGCAGGGTCTCCACGCGCAGCAGCAGGGCCGCGTGCAGGGCGTCGTGCTCCTCGGCGATCCGGCCCGGGATGTCCGGACCGTGCATCAGGGCGAAGAAGACCGGGTGGCGGCAGTTGAAGTCGATGAGCCGGTCGACGGTGGAGTCGATGGCCTGCGTGAGGGGGGTCGCGGGCTCGACGGGCGCGAGCGCCTCGCCGTAGGTCTCCCGCATCTCGTGCATCAGCCGGTCGCCCAGCTCGATCGCGATCGCTTCCTTGTTCGGGAAGAACTGGTAGAGCGTGCCCGGCGAGACGCCTGCCTCGCGGGCGATGGCGTTGGTGCTCGCCGCCGTGTACCCGGTGGTGCAGAAGACGGAGGCCGCGGCCTCCAGCAACTGGGCGATGCGGCGCTCGCCGCGCGCCTGCCGCCGGCGCGGCCTGGTGTCCGCCGCCTGCTCCTGGGTCGGCTTCTCGGTCTTCTCGGGCACGCGTGATCCCCAGCTCTCCGAACGCGATTGACAAACGCGAGTGCCCGCTCGCATTCTGGTGGAACGCGAGCGATCTCTCGTGTTTTCGAGTGTATGGCCATGGCGGACCCATGCCCCTGACCGAGCACGTCCGGGCAGGCGGAACGGGTCATGGTGAAGGGGACACCGCACGATGACCGAAGTCAACACAGCACCGCGCCGTAGGCCCCCCGGGCGCTGGACGCGCCTGGTGACCGCCCGGCCCCGCCTGTCGCTGCTGGCAGCACTCGTGCTGACCGTGCTCGCGGTGCTGGCCGGGAGCGGTGTCGCCGACCGGCTGGGCAGCGGCGGCTGGGAGGACCCGGACGCGCAGTCGACGTACGCGACGAAGGCCCTGGAGCGCGAGTTCCCCGGCTCCCAGCCGAATCTGCTGCTCCTCGTGGACGCCGGCCGGGCCTCGGTGGACGATCCGGAGGTGGCAGCGGCGGCCGGGCGCCTCACCGCCCGCCTGGCCGGCGAGAAGGGCGTGGTGGGCGTCGGTTCCTACTGGCGGTCCAAGTCGCCGGCCCTGCGCGCCGAGGACGGGCACGAGGCGCTGATCGCCGCCCGGATCACCGGCGACGAGAAGACCGCAGGCGAGACCCTGGAGCGCATCGCGCCCGCGCTGCGCGGCGCCCACGGCCCGCTGGAGGTCAGGCTCGGCGGCCGGGTGGCGGTGCAGCACGAGATGCAGACGATCATCCAGGAGGACCTGACCCGGGCCGAACTGATCGCCCTGCCGGTGACGCTGCTGCTGCTGGTGACGGTCTTCGGCAGCGCGGTCGCCGCCCTGCTCCCGCTGGGTATCGGCATCGTGGCGATCCTGGGGACCAACGCCGTGCTGCGCGGGCTCACGGAGTTCACCGACGTCTCGGTCTTCGCGCTGAACCTCACCACGGCCCTCGGTCTCGGCCTGGCCATCGACTACGCGCTGTTCATCGTGCGCCGCTTCCGCGAGGAACTGTCCGCGGGAGCCGACCCGTCGACGGCCGTCGGCACCACCCTGCGCACGGCCGGGCGCACGGTCCTTTTCTCCGCGCTGACGGTCGCGGTCTCCCTGGCGGCGATGCTGGTCTTCCCGCAGTACTTCCTGCGCTCCTTCGCCTACGCCGGCATCGCCGTGGTCCTGCTGGCCGCGGCGGCCGCGCTGATCCTGCTCCCGGCGGCGCTGGTGCTGCTCGGCCACCGGGTGAACGCGCTCGACCTGCGCCGCGTCCTGCGCCGGGGCCGGCGGCCCGCGCCGGCCCCCGAGGGCGGCGGCGCCTGGGGGCGTACGGCGTCCCTGGTGATGCGCCGCGCCCCCTACTTCGCGCTCGGCACCACAGCGGTGCTGCTCCTGCTGGGACTGCCCTTCCTGGGCGTGAAGTTCGGCACCGCGGACGACCGGCAGCTGCCCTCGGGCGCCGAGTCCCACGTCGTCCAGGAGCACCTCAGGGACGGTTTCCCGGGCAGCCCCGGCGGCGGCCTGGAGGTGCTGGCCGAGGGCGCGGCGACCGAGGCGCAGTACGCGGCCTACAAGCAGCGGATCGCGGGGCTGCCGGAGGTGCTCCGGGTGGAAGGACCGCTGGTGAACGGGGACGCGGCGTACTTCACGGTGCAGCCGAGGGGAGAGGCGGTGGACGAGCCGGCCCAGCGGCTGGTGGACGAACTGCGCGCGACCGAGGCCCCCTTCGAGACGAGCGTGACCGGCACGGCGGCGGTCCTGGTCGACTCCAAGGGCGCCATCGGCGAACGTCTGCCCTGGGCGCTGGCCTGCATCGCCGTCGTGACCCTGCTGCTGGTCTTCCTCCTCACCGGCAGCGTGCTGATACCCGTCCAGGCCGTGCTGCTCAACGCCCTCAGCCTCACCGCGATGTTCGGGGCCGTCGTCTGGGTCTTCCAGGACGGCCACCTCTCCGGCCTCCTCGGCTTCACCAGCCCCGGCTCCATCGAGACGACGCTGCCCGTCCTGATGTTCTGCGTGGCCTTCGGCCTCTCCATGGACTACGGGGTGTTCCTGCTCTCGCGCATCAAGGAGGAGTACGACCACACCGGCGACCACGAGCGCGCCGTGCGGTTCGGCCTGCAGCGCACCGGCGGGCTGATCACCGCGGCGGCCGTCATCCTGGCCGTCGTGATGGTCGCGATCGGCACCTCCCGCGTCACCAACACCAAGATGCTCGGGCTCGGGATCGCCCTCGCGGTCGTGATGGACGCGATGGTCGTGCGCAGCCTGCTGGTCCCGGCCGTCATGCGACTGACGGGCCGCGCCACCTGGTGGGCACCTGGACCCCTGCGCCGACTCCACTCCCGCGTCGGCCTCACCGAGACGGAACAGCCCCCGACACCGAACCCGACCCCCACGGAGAAGGAGAGCCAGCCCCCACGCGACAGGGTGACGACCGGAAGTTAGCCGGGTCGGAGGGGGGCCCGAGGCGGGGAGCGTCGGGTCGCGCGGCCCCGGGGTGGGGGCCTGGCGCCTGCCGCGCGGGCCTTGGACCTGGCGTCCGGCGGGCCGGGTGATGCCGGGGTCAGGTCGCGGCATCCGTCTGGGCCGGGCATGCCAGGGCGCGGGGCGGAGTACGTCTTGGGCGTGGGCGTGCCCGGGGGCGGAGATGCGGCTTACGCCCGAGGCGTGGGGGAGCGTCGGGTCGCGCGGCCCCGAGGTGGGGGCCTGGCGCCTGCCGCGCGGGCCTTGGACGTGGCGTCCGGCGGGCCAGGTGATGCAGGGGGAAGGACGCGGAGTGCGGCTGGGGCGCGAGTGTGCCCGGGACTCGGACACGGCCTCCGGCCAGGGCGTCGGGTCGCGGACCTTGGGGTTGGGGGCCTGGCCTGTTGGCGGGGCTCGGACGCGGCGCCACGGCCAAGACCTGGGCCAGGACGCGACGTAAGGCCCAGGTCAGGCCGGGTTATGTCGGGGCGAAGGACACGGCAACGGCGTACGGCCAAAGCGTCAGCCTGCCCGAGGCTTCGACGCGGTGTACGGCCAAGTCCTGGGGTATGCCTGAGGCGGAAGGCGGCGTGCGGCAAGTCCTGGGGTATGCCCGAGGCGGAAGGCGGCGTGCGGCAAGTCCTGGGGTATGCCCGAGGCGGAAGGCGGCGTGCGGCAAGTCCTGGGGTATGCCTGAGGCGGAAGGTGGCGTACGGCCAAGGTCTGGAGTCTGCCGGAGGCAAGGCGCGGCGCACGGTCAAGGTCTGGTCGGTCGGGGCTCCGGTGTGCCCGGGTGCTGGATCCGGGTCGTGGGGACGAAGGCGAGGGTGTCGGATGCGGGCTGTGGTGTTCGAGCGGTTCGGGGAACCCGCCGAGGTGCGGGAGGTGGCCGATCCGCGACCCGCGGAGCACGGGGTCGTGGTGCGGGTGGAGGCCACCGGCCTGTGCCGCAGCGACTGGCACGGCTGGCAGGGCCACGACCCCGACATCACGCTGCCCCACGTGCCCGGCCATGAACTCGCCGGTGTCGTGGCGGAGGCCGGCGCACGGGTCACCCGCTGGCGGCCCGGCGACCGGGTCACCGTTCCGTTCGCCTGCGCCTGCGGCACCTGCCCGTCCTGCGCCGCCGGCGACCAGCAGGTGTGCGAGCGGCAGACGCAACCCGGCTTCACGCACTGGGGCTCGTTCGCCCAGTACGTGGCGCTGGACCACGCCGACGGAAACCTCGTCGCCGTCCCCGAGGGCCTGAGTTTCGCGACGGCGGCCTCCCTGGGCTGCCGGTTCGCGACGGCGTTCCGCGCGGTCGTGCAGCAGGGCCGGGTCGCGCCGGGCGAGTGGGTCGCGGTGCACGGCTGCGGGGGAGTGGGCCTGTCGGCCGTGATGATCGCGGCGGCCTCGGGAGCGAGGGTGGTCGCGGTCGACATCTCGGCACGGGCACTGGAGCTGGCCCGGACGTTCGGCGCGACGGAGTGCGTGGACGCGTCCCGCACGCCGGACACGGCGAGCGCGATCCACGACCTCACAGCGGGCGGCGCCCACCTCTCCCTCGACGCGCTCGGATCCCCCGCCACCTGCGCCGCCTCCGTGGGCGGCCTGCGTCGCCGGGGCCGGCACATCCAGGTCGGCCTGCTCCCCTCGCCCACGGGCACCACACCGGTCCCCATGGCCCGCGCGGTGGCCCTGGAGCTGGAGTTGCTCGGCAGCCACGGCATGGCGGCCCACAGCTACCCCCCGATGCTGGCGGCGGTTCGGGCGGGCACCCTGCGCCCCGACCTCCTCGTGACCGCGACCATCCCCCTGGCCGCTGCCCCGCCGGCCCTCGCGGCGCTGGGCAGCACACCGGGCGCGGGGGTGACGGTCATCGAACCCTGGCGCTGACCCCGCCTCCCCGCACCCCTACGCCGCCGCCGCGTCGGCGTACCCCCGGTGGACCGCCCACTCCCGGTCGAGGACCGCCATCAGCACCTCGTCGACCCACTTCCCGTCCCGCAGGGCCGACTCCCGCCGCACACCCTCGACCACGAAGCCCACCTTCCGGTAGACGCGCAGGGCGCGGTCGTTGTCGCCGTGCGCCTCCAGGTGGACGCGGTGCAGCCCGAGCCGTTCGAAGCCGTGGCCGACGACGAGCCGGGTGGCCTCCGTGCCGAGGCCCCGGCCGCGACCGCGCGGGCCGACGAGGGTGCGGAAGTTGCAGCTGCGGGTGTGGGGATCCCACTCGTTCAGCACGACCTCGCCGACGACCTCGCCGGTGTCACGGTCGGTCACGGCGAGATCGAGCCGGTCGGGCTGCACGGACCGGGAGCCGTACCAGGACCGCACCCCCTCCCGGGTGACCTCGGTGGTCGGGTCGAAGGTGAAGCGGATGACCTCGGGATCGCTCAGGATCTCCCACATCGCGTCCGCGTCGGCCGCCGTGAACGGCCGCAGCACGGCTCTCTCGCCGCGGAGCACGGGCTTGTCGGAGAAGCTCATGCGCATGACTGTGCCCCACGCGGACGTGGGGCACCACGGATATCTCGCCGGGCGGACGGCTCACGGGCGGCGGCCGGTCACTCCGTCCGCCGCCCGCGGTTGCCGGGCCGGGAGGCGACCCAGGCGCGGACGGTGTCGGCGTACCAGTAGGGCTTGCCGCCCTCCACGTGGTCGGGCGGGGGCAGCAGCCCGTGCTTGCGGTAGGACCGCACGGTGTCCGGCTGCACCTTGATGTGGGCCGCGATCTCTTTGTACGACCAGAGCCTTCGGTCGGTCATGAGTGCACCTCCCTGCGCGTGCCGCGGCGGCGGCCGTGGACCGGCCGTCCGGGGGAGCCGGGCGCTGCGCTGGCGATCAATCACCAAGCCTGTGCCCGCCCAACGACGGAGAGTGACGGCTGGACAGCGGCTGTGGGACGGGTGTGACATGCGGCCCGCGTACACCGGACATGTGTGACAAGGGAGTGGCGTTTGTGACAGAGGTGAAGCAAAGGAGCACGCTGGGGTGCCGGGCGGGGCGCGTTGACATGAGGGCGCCGCCGAGCCCGGCGCCACCCGGCGCAGGCCCCTCGTCCGAATGTCTGGACAAACTATTGACAGGCCTCCCGCGCGGAGACTAGAAACCGGGAGAGAGCCGCCGACGGAGGCGTGACGGGAACGCGAAGGGATCTCGATGGCGTACGACCTGATCACCATGGGGCGGATCGGCGTGGACCTCTACCCGCTGCAGACCGGCGTCCCGCTCCCCCAGGTGACGTCCTTCGGGAAGTTCCTCGGCGGATCCGCGACCAACGTCGCCGTGGCCGCCGCCCGCCTGGGCCGGCGTACCGCGGTGATCACCCGGACCGGCGACGACCCGTTCGGCACCTATCTGCACGAGGCGCTGCGGGACTTCGGCGTCGACGACCGCTGGGTCACCCCGGTGCCCGGACTGCCGACCCCCGTCACCTTCTGCGAGGTCTTCCCGCCGGACGACTTCCCGCTGTACTTCTACCGGCAGCCCAAGGCCCCGGACCTGGAGATCGACGCCCACGAGCTCGACCTCGACGCCGTCCACGCGGCGCGCATCTTCTGGATGACCGGCACCGGCCTGAGCGAGGAGCCCAGCCGGACGGCGACGCTCGCGGCCCTCGCCCATCGCGACAGATCCGGCACCACGGTCTTCGACCTCGACTGGCGTCCCATGTTCTGGCGGGACCCGGACGCGGCCCGCCCCTTCTACACCGAGGCCCTGAAGCACACCACCGTCGCCGTCGGCAATCTCGACGAGGTGGAGATCGCCACCGGCGTCCGCGAACCGCACGCGGCGGCCGCGGCACTGCTCGACGCCGGGGTCTCCGTGGCCGTCGTCAAGCAGGGCCCCAAGGGCGTCCTAGCCGTCAGCAGCGCGGGTGAGTCGGTCGAGGTCCCGCCGCTGCCGGTGGACGTCCTCAACGGCCTCGGTGCCGGCGACGCCTTCGGCGGCTCGCTCTGCCACGGCCTGCTGGCCGGCTGGGACCTGGAGAAGACCATGCGGCACGCCAACGCCGCGGGCGCCATCGTCGCCTCCCGCCTGGAGTGCTCCTCCGCGATGCCGACCCAGGCCGAGGTGGCCGCGGCCCTCAGCGCGGGCGCCGTGCGCGCCGCCACCCCGGCCCCCGCCGACCGGACGGGAGCCTCCAAGTGACCGTCGACATCGCGCACCTCGTGCGCACCCGCACCCACCACCCCGAGGCGATCGCCGAGGCCGCCGCCCGCCGGGTCCGCCGCCCGCTGATCGAGGCCGACGGCCGCCTCATGATCGTCGCCGCCGACCATCCGGCCCGCGGCGCGCTCGGTGTCGGCGACCGCAAGATGGCCATGGCGCACCGCGGCGACCTGCTCGAACGCCTCTGCCTTGCGCTCGGCCGCCCCGGCGTCGACGGGGTCCTCGCCACCGCCGACATCCTCGACGACCTGCTGCTGCTCGGCGCCCTGGACGGCAAGGTCGTCATGGGCTCGATGAACCGCGGCGGCCTCCAGGGCGCCCGCTTCGAGCTCGACGACCGCTTCACCGGCCACCGCCCCGAGGACATCCAGCGCCTCGGGTTCGACGCCGGCAAGCTGCTGCTGCGCATCGACTACGACGACCCGGGCTCCCTGACCACCCTGGAGTCCACCGCCCGCGCCATCGACGACATGGCGGCGCGCCGGCTGCCGGTCTTCGTCGAGCCGTTCATCAGCCGCCGCGACACCGGCGGCAAGCTGCGCAACGACCTGTCCGCCGACGCCGTCGCCCGGTCCATCGCCATCGCCTCGGGGCTCGGCGGCAGTTCGGCCTACACCTGGCTGAAGGTCCCGGTCACCGAGAACCCCGACGACATGGCCCGGGTCATGGCGACCTCGACGCTGCCCGCCGTGCTGCTCGGCGGCGACGTCGGTGACGACCAGGACGGCGCGTACGAGAAGTGGCGCGGCGCCCTCCAGCTCCCCACCGTGCGGGGACTGGTGGTCGGCCGTTCGCTGCTCTACCCGGTGGACGGCGATGTGGCCGCCGCCGTGGACACCGCCGTAGGACTGCTGTGAGGGCCGCATGAGCAACGAGTTGTACGTCCCGAAGGGCGCCACCGCCGACGCGTACTACGCGCTCGACATCGACCCGAAGCTGGCCGGCTGGACCCACAGCAGCCTGCGGATCGTCGAGCTGGAGGCGGGCGGCACGCACACCTTCACCACCGGGGACAGCGAGTGGATCGTGCTGCCCCTGCAAGGCGGTTGCACCGTGCGCGTGGGCGACGCGGTGTTCGACCTGCTGGGCCGGGAGAGCGTCTTCGCCGGAGTCTCGGACTTCGCGTACGTCCCCCGTGACGCCCAGGCCCAGATCACCTCCGGCGCGGGAGGCCGCTTCGCCCTGGCAGGAGCGAAGTGCGAGCGACGACTCCCCGCTCGCTACGGCCCCGCGCCGGAGGTCCCCGTCGAGGAGCGCGGCAGCGGCAACTGCGCCCGGCGGGTGCGCAACTTCGCCTCCGCGGACGCCTTCACGTGCGACAAGCTCATCGCCGTCGAGGTGATCACCCCCGGTGGCAACTGGTCCTCGTACCCGCCGCACAAGCACGACGAGCACCGGCCGGGCGAGGAGTCCGAGCTGGAGGAGATCTACTACTTCGAGATCGACGGCCCGAACGGCCTCGGCTACCAGCGGGTGTTCCCCTCCCGCGAGGGCGGCGCCGACGTGCTCGCCGAGGTCCGCACCGGCGACGCGGTCCTCGTCCCCGACGGCTGGCACGGGCCCTCCATCGCCCAGCCGGGCCACGACATGTACTACCTCAACGTCATGGCGGGGCCGGGCGGAACCCGGGAGTGGCGGATCTGCTTCCACCCGGACCACGTCGACAGCACAGGGGGTTACCGATGACCATCAGGCTCACGGTCGCACAGGCGCTCGTACGCTTCCTCTCCGTCCAGTACACCGAGCGGGACGGCGCACGGCAGCGGCTCATCGGCGCCACCTGGGGCATCTTCGGGCACGGCAACGTCGCCGGGATCGGCCAGGCGCTGGTCGAGTACGCGGACGACATGCCCTACCTCCAGGGCCGCAACGAGCAGGCCATGGTGCACGCGGCGGTCGGCTACGCCCGCCAGGCGAACCGCCTGTCCACCCACGCCGTGACCACCTCCATCGGCCCCGGCGCCACCAACCTGGTCACCGGCGCCGCCCTCGCCACCGTCAACCACCTGCCGGTGCTGCTGCTGCCGGGCGACACCTTCGCCACCCGCCCCGCCGACCCGGTCCTCCAGCAGCTCGAAGTGCCCTACGCCGGCGACGTGTCCGTCAACGACAGCCTGCGCCCGGTGTCGAGGTACTTCGACCGCGTCACCCGCCCCGAAGCGCTGATCCCGGCGGCGCTCCAGGCCGTGCGCGTGCTCACCGACCCGGTCGAGACGGGCGCGGTCACGCTCGCCCTCCCGCAGGACGTGCAGGCGGAGGCGTACGACTGGCCCGAGGAGTTCTTCGCCGAGCGCGTCTGGGTGGTGCGCCGGCCGGGCGCGGACCCGACCGAGCTCGCCGAGGCCGTGCGCACGATCCGGGCCGCCCGGCGGCCGCTGCTGATCGCCGGCGGCGGAGTGCACCACAGCCGCGCCGAGAGCGCGCTGGCCGAGTTCGCCGAGGCCACCGGCATCCCGGTCGCCTCCACCCAGGCCGGCAAGGGCTCCCTGCCCTACGACCATCCCCAGGACGTCGGCGGCATCGGCCACACCGGCACCGCCACCGCCGACGAACTGGCCCGCACGGCCGACCTGGTGATCGGCGTCGGCACCCGCTACACCGACTTCACCACCGCGTCCGGAACGCTCTTCGCCGACCCCGACGTCCGGTTCCTGAACCTCAACATCGCCGCCTACGACGGCCACAAGCTCGCCGGATCGCCTCTGATCGCGGACGCGCGCAGCGGCCTGGCCCAGCTGACCGAGGCACTCGCGCTGCACGCCCACCGGGTCCCGGAGGCGTACGTCAGCCGGTACACCGAGGACAAGGCGGGCTGGGAGCGGCGCGTCGACGCCGCCTACGAGGCCGCCGAACCCACCGCGCGGCCGACCCAGACACAGGTGCTGGGCGCGCTGGACGCCCTGGTGGACGAGACGGACGTGATCATCAACGCGGCCGGTTCGATGCCGGGCGACCTGCACAAACTGTGGCGGGCCCGGTCAGCCGACCAGTACCACCTGGAGTACGGCTACTCCTGCATGGGCTACGAGATCCCGGCCGCGATCGGCGTAAAGCTGGCGGCGCCGGGCCGGCCGGTGTGGGCCCTGGTCGGCGACGGCACCTACCTCATGATGCCGACGGAGATCGTGACCGCCGTGCAGGAGGGCATCGCGATCAAGGTGCTGCTGGTGCAGAACCACGGGTACGCGTCCATCGGAGGCCTCTCCGAGGCGACCGGCGCCGAGCGCTTCGGGACCGCCTACCGCTACCGCGAGGGCGACGGCAGGTACTCGGGCGCCCCGCTCCCGGTGGACCTGGCCGCCAACGCCGAGAGCCTCGGCATGCGGGTGCTGCGCGCCCGGACCGTGGAGGACCTGCGCGCGGCGCTCGCCGAGGCGCGGGCCGCGGACACTCCCACATGTGTCTACGTCGAGACCGAAACGGCAGACACAGTGTCGGGCGCGCCCGAGGCGCAGGCCTGGTGGGATGTACCTGTGGCCGAGACCGCGACCCGATCGTCCGCGGTCAAGGCACGTGAGCTGTACGAACGGCACGTCTCGACCCGACGCCGCCATCTGTGAAGGAGTAACCGGTCATGACGAAGATCGTCAACCACTGGATCGGCGGCAAGTCCGCCGACGGCGCGTCGGGCACGTTCGGTCCGGTCACGGACCCGGCCACCGGCGCGGTCACCACCAAGGTCGCGTTCGCCTCGGTCGACGAGGTGGACGCGGCGGTCGCGACCGCGAAGGAGGCGTTCCTGACCTGGGGCCAGTCCTCGCTGGCCCAGCGCACCACGATCCTCTTCCGCTTCCGTGCCCTGCTGGACGAGCACCGCGACGAGATCGCCGAGCTGATCACCGCCGAGCACGGCAAGGTGCACTCCGACGCCCTCGGTGAGGTGGCGCGCGGCCTGGAGATCGTGGACCTGGCCTGCGGGATCAACGTGCAGCTGAAGGGTGAGCTGTCGACCCAGGTGGCCAGCCGCGTCGACGTGGCCTCGCTGCGCCAGCCGCTCGGTGTCGTCGCGGGCATCACGCCGTTCAACTTCCCGGCGATGGTGCCGATGTGGATGTTCCCGCTCGCCATCGCGTGCGGCAACACCTTCGTGCTGAAGCCCTCCGAGAAGGACCCGTCGGCCTCCGTCCGGCTGGCCGAGCTGCTGACCGAGGCGGGCCTGCCGGACGGCGTCTTCAACGTCGTGCACGGCGACAAGGTCGCCGTCGACCGTCTGCTGGAGCACCCCGACGTCAAGGCGGTGTCCTTCGTCGGCTCCACCCCGATCGCCCGCTACATCCACACCACGGCCTCCGCGAACGGCAAGCGCGTCCAGGCCCTCGGCGGCGCCAAGAACCACATGCTGGTCCTGCCGGACGCCGACCTGGACGCGGCCGCCGACGCGGCGGTCTCGGCTGCGTACGGCTCGGCGGGCGAGCGCTGCATGGCGATCTCGGCCGTCGTCGCGGTCGGTTCGATCGGCGACGAGCTGGTGGAGAAGATCCGCGAGCGCGCCGAGAAGATCAAGATCGGTCCCGGCAACGACGCGACCTCCGAGATGGGCCCGCTGATCACCAAGGTCCACCGCGACAAGGTGGCCTCCTACGTGGAGGGCGCCGCCGCCGAGGGCTGCGAGGTCGTGCTGGACGGCACCGGCTACACCGTCGACGGCTTCGAGGACGGCCACTGGATCGGCATCTCCCTGCTCGACAAGGTGCCGACCTCGGCGAAGGCCTACCAGGACGAGATCTTCGGCCCGGTGCTGTGCGTGCTGCGCGCGGAGACCTACGAGGACGGCCTGGCGCTGATCAACGCCTCCCCGTTCGGCAACGGCACCGCGATCTTCACCCGGGACGGCGGCGCCGCCCGCCGCTTCCAGCTGGAGGTCGAGGCCGGCATGGTCGGCGTGAACGTCCCGATCCCGGTCCCCGTCGGCTACCACTCCTTCGGCGGCTGGAAGGACTCCCTCTTCGGGGACCACCACATCTACGGCAACGACGGCACGCACTTCTACACCCGCGGCAAGGTCGTCACCACCCGCTGGCCCGACCCGGCGGACGGTCCCGCGGGCGTGGACCTGGGCTTCC
The DNA here is from genome assembly GCF_044749345.1 of Streptomyces sp. NPDC089424. Lineage (NCBI taxonomy): Bacteria > Bacillati > Actinomycetota > Actinomycetes > Kitasatosporales > Streptomycetaceae > Streptomyces > Streptomyces sp. NPDC089424. The sequence continues at coordinate 100,460 of NZ_JBIVHU010000010.1, read as the reverse complement.
CGCGCAACCACTGACGCGCGCCGCCGCGTACCGCGAGCGCGGTACGCGGCACGGGCCCCGTACTCCCCTGGGAGGGCACCGGGTTCAGACCGTGAGCGGTCAGTGGGCGACAGGTTCGCCCCGTACCGTTGACGCATGGATCTTCGCTCGCCCGGACTGCGCGGGCTGCTGCGGCGGCCACGGCGGCTGGTGGCCGCCGCGGCCGCCGTCGTCGTGCTCGCCGGTGCCGGTACGTGGACGGCCGTCGCCGACGACGACGCGCCCGCCGTACGCCGCACCGACCGGGTGCTGCCCGGGGCCGGCGGGGTGCGCGTCGACACCTCCTGGTTCACCACCGATGCCACCGGCCGCCGCCCCGCGGTGCTGCTGGGCCACGGCTTCGGCGGCAGCAAGGACGACGTACGGCAGCAGGCGGAGGACCTGGCCCGCGACGGCTACGCCGTGCTGACCTGGTCGGCACGCGGCTTCGGCGCTTCCACCGGCCGGATCGGGCTGAACGACCCCCAGGGCGAGGTCGCCGACGTCTCGAAGCTTCTCGACTGGCTGGCCGGGCAGCCGCAGGTCGCGCTGGACAAGGCCGGCGACCCCCGCGTCGGCATGGCGGGCGGCTCCTACGGCGGCGCGATCGCACTGCTGACCGCGGGCCACGACGACCGCGTCGACGCCGTCGCCCCCGCGATCACCTACTGGAACCTGGCCGACGCCCTCTTCCCGAACGGCGTCTTCAAGAAGCTGTGGGCCGGTGTCTTCGTCAACTCCGGTGGCGGCTGCGCGAAGTTCGAGCCCCGGCTGTGCGCGATGTACGAGCGGGTCGCCGAGTCCGGCACCCCCGACGCCGCGGCACGCGCACTGCTGGAGGAACGCTCGCCGTCGGCCGTCGGCGACCGCATCGACGTACCGACCCTGCTGATCCAGGGCCAGTCGGACTCCCTGTTCCCGCTCGGCCAGGCCGACGCGGCCGCCCAGGCCGTCCGGGCCAACGGCGCCCCCGTCGACGTCGACTGGATCGCCGGCGGCCACGACGGCGGCGACCTCGAGACCGACCGCGTCCAGCAGCGCGTCACGGCCTGGTTCGACCGGTACCTCAAGGGCGACGAAGGCGCCGCCACCGGCCCCGCCTTCCGCGTCACCCGCACCGGAGGCGTCGACTCCACCGACGGCCAGGCCCTGCTGCGGGGCGCGAGCGCGGACACCTACCCCGGCCTGGGGAGCGGACGGCGCGCGGTGGCCCTCACCGGACGCGAGCAGACCTTCGACAACCCGCCCGGCGCCGGACCGCCCGCCGTCTCCGCCCTGCCCGGCCTCGGTGCCGGCGGCGGCCTCGCGCAGCTCTCCGCGCTCGGCGTCGGCATCTCGCTCGACTTCCCGGGCCAGCACGCGCGGTTCGAGTCGGCGCCGCTGACCGAGGACCTGCGCGTCACGGGATCCCCGACGGCAACCGTCCATGTGAGGTCCAGCAGCGCGGACGCCGTCCTCTTCGCCAAGGTCTACGACGTCGGCCCCGACGGCCGACAGCAGGTGCTGCCCTCCCAGCTGGTCACGCCCGTGCGGGTCACGGGCGCCAAGGCCGGCAAGGACGTGACGCTCACCCTCCCCGCCGTCGACCACGAGGTCGGCAAGGGCCACCGGCTGCGCCTGGTCCTCGCCTCGACCGACCTGGCGTACGCCTCCCCGGCGGCGCCGGCGACCTACACCGTCTCCCTCAGGGGCGGCCTGTCGGTGCCGACGGCCCCCGAGGTGACGGCGGCCGCCACGCCGCTGCCCGCCTGGGTGTGGTGGCTGCCGCTGACCGGCGCCGCGGTCGCCCTGGCGCTGCTGCTCTCCGCCCGCCGCCGCACCGCCACGCCGCCGCCCGACCCCGCGCTGTCCGACGTACCGCTGCTGATCACCGACCTGAGCAAGCGGTACGCCCGGTCGTCGGACCGGTACGCGGTCAAGGACCTCTCCTTCCGTGTGGAGAAGGGCCAGGTGCTCGGCCTGCTCGGCCCGAACGGCGCGGGCAAGACCACCACCCTGCGCATGCTGATGGGACTGATCAGGCCGGACGGCGGCGAGATCCGCGTCTTCGGGCACGCCATCCGCCCCGGCGCACCCGTGCTGTCCCGGGTCGGCGCCTTCGTGGAGGGCGCGGGCTTCCTGCCGCACCTGTCCGGCCGGGAGAACCTGGAGCTGTACTGGCGGGCCACCGGCCGACCCGCCGAGGACGCCCACCTCGACGAGGCGCTGGAGATCGCCGGCCTCGGCGACGCGCTGGCCCGCACGGTGCGCACCTACTCCCAGGGCATGCGCCAGCGCCTCGCCATCGCCCAGGCCATGCTGGGCCTGCCGGACCTGCTCATCCTCGACGAACCGACCAACGGCCTCGACCCGCCGCAGATCCGCGAGATGCGCGAGGTGATGATCCGGTACGCGGCCGCCGGCCGCACGGTGATCGTCTCCAGCCATCTCCTGTCGGAGGTCGAGCAGTCCTGCACGCATCTCGTCGTGATGGACCGGGGCCGGCTCGTGCAGGCGGGCCCGGTGGGCGAGATCGTCGGCTCCGGGGACACCCTCCTCGTCGGCACGGGCACCCCCGTGGAGGAGCCGGTCGCCGAGAAGATCGCCGCCCTGCCGGGCGTCGCCTCGGCCGTCGTCACCGGCGACGGACTGCTGGTCCGGCTGGACGCCGGCGGCAGCGCCTCGCGGCTGGTCGCCGAACTGGTACGGCTGGAGGTGCCGGTCGCCTCGGTCGGCCCGCACCGCCGCCTGGAGGACGCGTTCCTCACCCTGATCGGAGGTTCCGCATGAGCGGCAGCACCCTCGCCGACCGCACCGACGCCGCGGAGACCGCGTCCGGCTACCGGGCGGGCCGCACCCTGCCCCTGCGGGTGGAGCTGGTCCGCCAGCTCAAGCGGCGCCGCACGATGGTCATGTTCGCCGTCCTCGCCGTCCTGCCCTTCGTCCTGGTCGTCGCCTTCGCGATCGGCGGCGAGCCGGACGGCGGCGGCGACCGGATCACCCTGATGGACACGGCCACCGCGTCGGCGGCCAACTTCGCCGCGGTGAACCTGTTCGTGTCGGCGGGCTTCCTGCTGGTCATCCCGGTCGCCCTGTTCTGCGGCGACACCGTCGCCTCGGAGGCCGGCTGGTCCTCGCTGCGCTATCTGCTCGCCGCACCCGTGCCACGCGCCCGGCTGCTGTGGTCCAAGCTCGTCGTCGGCCTCGGCCTGAGCCTGGCCGCCATGGTCATGCTGCCGGTCGTCGCGCTGGCCGTCGGCGTCGCCGCCTACGGGTGGGGTCCGCTGCGGATACCCACCGGCGGAGCGCTCGACGCGGGCACGGCGGCGCAGCGGCTCGTGGTCGTCGTGGCGTATCTGTTCGTGTCCCAACTGGTCACCGCCGGACTGGCGTTCTGGCTGTCCACCCGGACGGACGCGCCGCTCGGCGCGGTCGGCGGCGCGGTCGGCCTGACCATCGTCGGCAACGTCCTGGACGCGGTCACCGCCCTCGGCGACTGGCGCCACTTCCTGCCCGCGCACTGGCAGTTCGCCTGGGCGGACGCCGTACAGCCCGAGCCGCAGTGGTCCGGCATGATCCAGGGCACCGCGATCTCCGTTACCTACGCACTCGTGCTGTTCGCGCTGGCCTTCCGGGGTTTCGCTCGCAAGGACGTCGTCTCGTAGGTCTCCGGAAGATCACCCACCGGTCTCGGCGGGCCCGCTCCGTAGCCCCTTCGAGACGCAAGCGCAACGCTCCGTCGCGCACGTTCCGGCCCCCCGTGCCGTCACAGTCACTGACGTCGAGGTTCGACGGGCTGGTCAACGGACACAGGGGGCACGCGAGATGAAGCGCTATCGGACACGGCGGCTCAGCGGGGCGCTGCTCGCGCTCACCACGGCGGGCGGTCTGCTTCTGACCGGCTGCGGAGCGGGGGACGCCGGACACGACAGCCGGGCCGACCGGGCGCAGGAGGCCGACGGGTTCCCGGCCCCGGCCCCGCCCGCGCCGGACTCCGGCGAGGTGAGCGGGGAGCACCGCGAGGACGGCACGGACCGCGAGTTCGCGCCGGAACCCGACTACCTCTCCACCTTCGCCCTCGACGTCGACACCGCCTCCTACGGCTACGCCCGCCGCACCCTCGCCGAGGGCGGCCGGCCGCACCCGTCCACGATCCGTCCGGAGGAGTTCGTCAACAGCTTCCGCCAGGACTACGAGCGCCCCGACGGCAACGGCTTCTCGGTGACGGTCGACGGCGCCCGCACCGCCGCGGCGGACTGGTCCCTGGTCCGCGTCGGCCTCGCCACCCGGCCGGCCCGGCACGAGGGCGCGCGTCCGCCCGCCGCCCTCACCTTCGTCCTCGACGTCTCCGGCTCGATGTCCGAGCCCGGCCGGCTGGACCTCGCCAAGGAGTCCCTCGGCGTCATGACCGACCGGCTCCGCGACGACGACTCGGTCGCGCTGGTCACCTTCAGCGACGAAGCCGAGACGGTGCTGCCGATGACCCGGCTCGGCGGCAACCGCGGCCGGATCCGCGACGCGGTCTCCGCCCTGGAGGTCCAGCAGTCCACCAACCTCGGCGCCGGTGTGGAGACCGGGTACGCCACGGCCGTCGAGGGCCTGCGCGAGGGCGCCACCAACCGGGTCGTCCTCGTCTCCGACGCCCTCGCCAACACCGGCGACACCGACGCCGACACGATCCTGGAGCGCATCGACGGTGCCCGCCGCGAGCACGGCATCACCCTCTTCGGCGTGGGCGTCGGCAGCGAGTACGGCGACGAGCTGATGGAACGCCTCGCCGACCGGGGCGACGGCCACACGACGTACGTCTCGACCGCCGAGGAGGCCCGCGAGGTGTTCTGCGAGGAACTCCCGCGCCACGTCGACCTCACCGCCCGCGACGCCAAGGCGCAGGTCGCCTTCGACCCTCAGACGGTCTCCCAATTCCGTCTGATCGGCTACGAGAACCGGGAGGTCGCCGACGAGGACTTCCGCGACGACCGCGTCGACGGCGGCGAGGTCGGCCCCGGCCACACGGTCACCGCCCTGTACGCGGTCCGCGTCAGGCCCGGCGCCGACGGCCACCTCGCCACGGCCACCGTCCGCTGGCTCGACCCCGCCACCCGCGCCCCGCACGAGGAGTCGGGCCGGCTGGAGGCGGTGACGCTCAGCGACTCGGTGCGCGGCGCGTCCGCCCGCTTCCAGGTCACGGCGGTGGCCGCGTACTTCGCCGACGCCCTGCGCCGTGAGGACTCCCGCCACAGCCCGCTGCCCGGCGCGCCGGGGATGCGCGAACTGGCCGAGCACGCCGACGACCTGGCGCGGCGCACCGAGGACCGGGAGGTGCGGCAGCTGGCGACCGCCATCGACCAGGCCCGGGGCATCACCTACTGACGCCCGGTGTCCGGCGGCGGGTTCACGCGCGACCCATTGACCTTTCCTTACTTCCGGGTAAGTTGACCTTGCGTCACCACCGTGCACCGGCAACGCGGGAGCCGCCATGGGCGTACGCAAGGATCTGAAGCGGGCCAAGCGGCGCACCGACCTGTCGGCCCGCGCCGAGGTCGAGCTGATCAGGGACGAGACCGGCACCGTACGGGAGGCGCACGTCCCGCCGCTGGCGCAGCGCCCCACCGCCGGCAGCATCGCCGACATCCCCTACACCAACGCGGCCGAGGCGCCCGGCGCGGTGGTGCTGCGGCGCCGGACGGCCGACGGCACCTGGGCGCCGGTGACCGCCGCCGCCCTCGCCCAGGAGGTCACCGCCGTCGCCAAGGGCCTGATCGCCGCGGGCCTCGAACCCGGCGGCCGGGTCGCGGTCATGTCCCGCACCCGCTACGAGTGGACGGTCCTGGACTTCGCCGTCTGGGCGGCCGGCGGCCGGACCGTCCCCCTCTACCCCACCTCGTCCGCGCAGCAGGTGGAGTGGATCGTGCGCGACTCAGGCGCCCGGTACGTCTTCGCCGAGACCGCCGAGAACGCGGCGACCGTCACCGCCGCGACGGCCGGCCACACCCCCGCGCCCCGCATCTGGCAGATCGACGCCGACGCCCTCACCGACCTGGTCCTCCTCGGCGAGAACCTCCCCGACGAGGAGGTCACCAAGCGCCGTACCGCCCTGACCCCCGGCACGGTCGCGACGATCTGCTACACCTCCGGCACCACCGGCCGGCCCAAGGGCTGCGTCCTGACCCACGCCAACCTGCACGCGGAGGCCGCGAACACCGTCGAGTTGCTGCACCCGGTCTTCGAGGCGGTCACCCGCCGGACCGCCTCGACGCTCCTGTTCCTCCCGCTCGCCCACATCCTCGGCCGGACCCTCCAGATCGCGTGCCTGCTGGCGCGGATCGAGATCGGCCACTGCCCGAGCGTGAAACCCGACGAACTCCGCCCGATGCTGCGGGAGTTCCGGCCCACCTTCCTGGTCGGCGTCCCCTACCTGTTCGAGAAGATCCACGACACCGGCCGCGCCACCGCCGAGAAGATCGGCCGCGGTGCCTCCTTCGACCGGGCCGACCGGATCGCCGTCCGCTTCGCGCAGGCGTACCTGAGGAAGTTCCTCGGCACCGGCAAGGGCCCCGGCCCCGGCCTGTACGCCGCCTGGGCGCTGTACGACCTGCTGGTCTACCGCCGGGTCCGCAAGGAACTCGGGGGCCGGCTGCGCTACGCCATCAGCGGCGGCTCCCCGCTGGAGCGGGACCTCAACCTGTTCTTCCACGCGGCCGGCATCGTCGTCTACGAGGGCTACGGCCTGACCGAGACCACCGCCGCGGCCACCGTCGTCCCGCCCCTGGCACCCCGCCCCGGCACGGTCGGCACACCCGTCCCCGGCACCGGCGTACGGATCGCAGCCGACGGCGAGGTGCTGATCAGCGGCGGCATCGTCTTCGCGGGCTACTGGAACGACCCGGAGGCCACCGGCGCGGTCCTGACCGGCGGCTGGTTCGCCACCGGCGACCTCGGCGCCCTCGACGAGGACGGCTACCTCACCATCACCGGCCGCAAGAAGGACATCCTCGTCACCTCCGGCGGCAAGAACGTCTCCCCGTCGATCCTGGAGGACCGGCTGCGCAGCCGCTCACCGATCGGCCAGTGCCTGGTCGTCGGCGACAACCGCCCCTACGTCGGTGCCCTGATCACCCTCGATCCCGACGCCGTCGCCCACTGGCTGGCAGTCCACGGGCTGCCCCCGGACACCCCCCTGTCCGCCGTCCGCCAGGACCCCCGCCTGCGCGCCGCCGTCCAGAAGGCCGTCGACCACGCGAACGAGGCCGTCTCCCGCGCCGAGTCGATCCGGGCCTTCGCCCTCGTCGAGGGCGACTTCACCGAGGACAACGGCATGCTGACCCCGTCCCTGAAGGTACGGCGGCACGCGGTGACGACGGCGTACGCCAAGGAGATCGAGGAACTCTACGCGGCCGGCGGCTGACCCCCGGGGCCTCCGCCGCACGGGCCCCGGCACGCAAAAGGGCGGGCCGCCGAGATGCTCGGCGGCCCGCCCTCGTGACTAGGTCACTCGCCGTTGGCCGACAGGACCGACACGTCCTCCAGCAGGTGCGCCAGCGCACCGTCACGCTTGGCGTTGGTGGAGTTCTCGGCGCACTGCTGCTGCGTGTGGTCCGACAGGATCGGGATGTCCTTGATCGGAATGCCGACCAGCGCACCCGCACCGACGGGCAGGTCGTTCACGGCGATGCAGGGCTTGTTGAAGGAGCCCTGGATCAGCGCCATCTGCGGGCTCATGTTCCCGTACGTGGACGAGTTGCCGAAGCTCTGCAGCGCGCCGTTGCCGTTCGCGGCGGTCGGGCCGCTGTCGTCGCCGACAGCCATGGCACCCGGGGCCGCGGCGGCCGAGGCACCCATGACGGAAGCGGCGATCGCAGCGGTGGCAACAACCTTCTTGATCACTGGCCAGTCCTTTCTGAGGAAACCCCGTCCACCGGAGCGTTCTGGTCAACTGCACGGGCACTTCGCGGTTTCTCCGCATCACTCTCCCGGCCGATGCCCCAGCCCTTTGTGTGTTCGTCGGCACCCGTGATTATCAGGCGTTTGGACGGGAGGCCGGGCCAACCGGGTGAACATCCGCAACCAATCATCCGAGCCCGGGTTGATGAGGCCGTAGGACATGCGTCGCTACGAGGAAAGGAACGCGAAGTGCTCAAGAAGGCAATGGTCGCCGCGGCGGCTGCCGCTTCCGTCATCGGTATGTCGGTGGCGGCTGCCCCCCAGGCGCTTGCCGTCGGGGACGACTCCGGGCCGTCCGTGGCCAACGGCAACGGCGCGTCGTCGTCGTTCGGCAACTCGGCGACCAAGGGCGACATGAGCCCTCAGCTCTCGCTGGTCGACGGGTCGCTGAACAAGCCGTGCCTGGCTGTGCAGGACGTCCCCGTCGGCGTCGCCGCCGCCATCGGTGTCGTGGCCCAGGACATCCCGGTCCTGTCCGACCACACGCAGCAGCAGTGCGCGGACAACTCCACGAACACCAAGCGTGACGCCGCTCTCAGCCACATCCTGGAGGACCTCTCGGTCCTTTCGGCGAACGGCGGCTGAGTTCCCACTCGCGCAGCCCGGGCGGTCCGCTGAGTCCCTGCGGGCCGCCCGGCGGCGCGTGTGGAAGAAGTTATTTACCGAGCAATCGAGTGAATTCCTCGGTGTTATACGTTCCACGGTTTCTCTGTCTGTCAATTTCTCGTTTGCAGGCTGCAGGTCATGGTGCGAGCCGTACAGCTGTGCTCGCTCGGTCTCGGCCGTCCAAAAGGCATGACCGCAGAGAAGGGAAAGTTCATGAAGAAGAGCGCTGCTGTCGTCGCGGGCGCGATCATGGCTCTCGGGATGGCCACGCCGGCCTTTGCCGACTCGGGCGCCGAGGCTGCCGCTGTCGGTTCCCCGGGTGTCGTGTCCGGCAACGTGGTCCAGATTCCCGTGCACGTTCCGGTCAACGTCTGCGGCAACACCATCAACGTGATCGGGCTGCTGAACCCGGCGTTCGCCAACCAGTGCAAGAACGACTGACGCTGTAACGCACCAGCCGCTCGGCTGCGCCACGGCCGGCCTTGGACGACTTCATCCTTCGCCAAGGCCGGCCTTCCCCACTTCTGCGAGCAGGAAGACAACGAGATTGCGACAGACCCTGAGCAAGGGAATGGTCGCGGCTGCCGCCGCGACGAGCATGCTGTCCCTGTGCGGCGGTGCCGCCCTCGCCGACACGACGGCGGGCGGGGCGGCCAAGGGTTCGCCCGGCGCGGCCCCCGGCAGCAGCGTCGCGGCCCCCGCCGAGGTACCGGCGGCGGCCCCGAGCGCCGCCGAGGAGTTCGACCACGAGGCGTTCTACGAGAACGTGCGCGACGAGGTCTACGCCGACATGGCCATGGCCCAGGACGCCCCGGCCGAGGCGGACACCGCGCAGGACGACGCGGCCGAGTACGGCGCGCCCGAGGACAGTGCCGCCGCGCAGAGCACGCCCGTGGACAGCACGGCCACGGACAGCACGGCCACGGACAGCACGGCCACGGACAGCACCGCCACGGACAGCGCGACCGAGGACAACTCGGCCGAGGACAGCGCGACCGAGGGCAGCACGGCTGACGGCAGTGCGACCGAGGACGGCGCGGCCGTGAGCGGTGTGGCCGAGGACGGCGCCGTCGTCGGCGGCACCACCGCCGACAGCAGCGTCACCGCCACGGACATGGAGGTCGCCGTCGGACAGGGCACCGGCTCGACCTCCGAGAGCGCCCCGGAGACGCCCGCCGCGTCGCCTGCGGAGACCGCCGTGGGAGCGCCCGCGGAGGAGACGTCCGCGGACATGCCGGCGACCCTCGTGGACGACCTGCTCGGCGCGTACGGTGCCGAGTCCCAGAGCGGCTACGGGGACGACACCGGCTACGGCGCGGCGACCGGATACGGCGACGACGCCGGCTACGGAAGCGGCTACGGCGACGAGGGCGGCTACGGCGACACCCCGACGACGCCTCCGCCTCCGTCGACGACGCCCCCGTCGAGCCCCACCCCGACCCCCACTCCGCCCCCGACCTACACACCGCCGCCCTCGCCGACCCCGAGCCAGCCGCCGACCCCCACCGGTCCGCCGCCGCCGGACGACGAGAAGCCGCCGCCGTCACTGCCCGAGACCGGGTCCGAGGCCGTACTCGCCGCCTCGGGCGTCGGCGCCGCGATGATCCTGGGCGGTGCGCTGCTCTTCCGACGAGGCCGAGCCGGCCAGCGCAGGTGACACACCCGGTGCCGGAGACCCCGTGCACCAGGTACGCGTAGTTCCGGGCGCCCCGGGCGACGAACCACCGTCGCCCGGGGCGCCCGCACGAGCGGCCCCCTCAGCGGCTGACCGCCGTCTCGCCCCTCTCGTCGCCCGGGGGGAGGCCGGGGGCTCCGGGGAGACCGGGGGCCGCGGACGGACCGGGGACGACGCCGGACACGTCGGCGGGGCGGGGCTCCGCGGGCGACGCCTGCCGGACCAGCGAGACCCGGGGCCGCACCTCCACCGTCGCCTTCGGCCGCAACCGCGCCCGGAGCCTGCGCAGCACATGGCGGGTCCACAGCGCGCTCATCGCGAGGCCGGGGGCGAGGTCGTCGCGGGCGTGCCAGGCCAGCTCCCGGCCGCCGGGCGCGGGGCGGAGCACGAGAAGCGGGGCGTAGTTCTCCACCACGAACGCCCGTCCCGGCCGCGCCCGGCCGTCCGGCAGCGGGCGATGGGTCAGGTCCAGGTGCAGGGCACGTACGACATCCACTCCGGCGGTGTCGGTGAAGAGCCGGAACTGGGCTCCGGGGCGTGGGTTGAAGTCGAGCAGGTGGTAGCGCCCGGTCGTGCCGCACCGGCGGAAGTCCAGGTCCAGGATGCCGCGGTAGCCGAGCGCGCCGACGAGCCGTTCGGCCAGGGCCCGCACCTCGGTGTTGGCCGTCCACTCGCCGACCGCCGTGAGGCCGGCGGCGCGCGGCCAGGAGTGCAGTTTGCGGCCGGGGCCGCCCGCGCGGACGGCGCCGAAACGGTCGGCGTATCCGTGGAAGAACCAGTCGCGGTCCGGGCCCGGCGGCAGGAACTCCTGCAGCAGCAGCCGGCTGCCCGCCTCCGCGGACCGCTCGTACAGGTCCCGGGCCTCCTGCGTGGAGCGCACCAGGGCGGTGCTGCGCAGACCGGTGCCGGTGGGCAGCAGCCAGGGGCGGCTCCACTTCGCCACCACCGGCAGTCCGAGGCGCCAGGCGGCCCGCGCGGCCTGTTCGGACGTGGCCGGGACCAGCGTGCGGGGGTGCGGCAGGTCCAGGGACGCGCAGATGCCCGCCAGTTCGGCCTTGTCGGCGACGCGCTCGGGCAGTCCGGCGGGCGGCGAGGGGAGCAGGTAGGCGGGCGTGAGCGCGTCGTGCAGCCCGCTCACCGCGATGGCGCTCGCGTCGTCCATCGGGATCAGCACGGACGGCCGCGCGATCCCGGCGGCCACCCGGCGCAGCACCCCGGCGATGTCGTCGGGGGACGCGTCGGGTCCCGGTGGCGTGTGCAGCCGGCGTACGAAGCGGGAGGTGCGGACCGGACTTCCGGCGCAGTCGGCGACGACGTGCACGTCCACGCCCGCCCGGCCGAGCGAGCGTACGGCGCCCAGGGTTCCGTGGTGAAAGGGATTCCGGTCGATCCGCAGCAGGACCACGGGGACCCGGGTGTCGAACAGCGACACGGTGTTTTTCCTTCGGTTGTTTCACCCGTGCGGGCGAGCGGGGCACTCTTACGCCCCCTGCGCACTGGCGGAATTCATACTGATATGACTGAGTGTCAACAACGGGCTGTGGAAAGCCGTCAGGAAATGCGTCACGGACACCGTCCACCCAAATAGGCGTCAGCTGTGGGACGGCGCACGGGAGTGGAGAGAGGAGCAGGCATGGCCGCACAGCATCGCCGGGCCCGGCCCCGGCGGCTGGCGTGCCTCGCGGCGACGGTTCTCGCGTCGGCCGCCCTGGCCACCGGCCCCGGTTTCGCCCTGGGCCTGGGGGTGAGGGTGACCGGCGATCCGCCGACCCCCGCACCCACCGCGCCCACGGCACCCACCGCACCCGCCGCGCCCACGGCACCCACCGCGGCCACGGCTCCGACGGCGGCCACGGCACCCGCGGCGGCCACGACGTCCGGAAAGCAGTTCCCCGCCTTCGGGGCCTATCTCCACTACGCGGAGCGCGGCGTGGCCCGGATCTCCGAGCTCAGCCGCTGGCTGGGCGGTTCCGAGCTGCGCGTCGGCCACACCTATCTGCCGGGCGACCGGTGGAGCAACATCGAGGGGGCGCCGAGCTTCCTGGAGTCGTGGGCCGACTGGCGACGCGCCAAGGCCGACCGGATGTTCGTCCTCAACGTCCCCATGATGGAGCGCAACGAGGAGGGCGTGCGCGACTCCGAGGTGCGCGGACTGCTGCGACAAGGGGCGGCCGGGCAGTTCGACCAGCACTACCGCAGGCTCGCCGAACGCCTGGTCGAGCTGAAGGTCCCGGACACGGTGATCGTGCTCGGCTGGGAGATGAACGGCATCACCTACACCCACCGGTGCGGGCCCGACCCGAAGGCCTGGAAGCAGTACTGGAACAGGATCGTCACCACCATGCGGTCGGTGCCCGGACAGAAGTTCCAATTCGACTTCACCCCGTCGCGCGGCCGGGACGCCATTCCCTGGACGCAGTGCTATCCGGGGGACGCGACGGTCGACATCATCGGAATGGACGCGTACGACCAGCCGGCCGGACTCTCCTTCGACGAACAGGTGAAAGAGCGTTACGGGCTCCAGGACCACGTGGATTTCGCCAAGGCGCACGGCAAGGAGATCTCCTACCCCGAATGGGGACTCTTCCGCAACGGCGACAACCCGGAGTACATGCGCCGCATGCTCGCCTGGATGGACGAGCACAAGCCGCTCTACAACACCCTGACCGACTACTGCCCGCACGGCGTCTGGCAGTGCGACGACAATCCGCGCTCCGCCGCGGTGTACCGGGCGCTTCTCACCGGCCGCACCGACGCCACGTCGCCGCAGTCCCCGTCCCCGCAGCCCACGGGACCGACGCAGCCCGCTCCGCCCACGCCGTCGGTCACACCCCCGGCGACGCCGCCCGCCACGGACCCGGGCGACTGCTCGCCCATGGACCTGGGCGACTGGGTGGAGCACTGGCTCGGCGGCAAGATGTGCATGCGGCTCGACTGGTGGTCGCGAGGGCGCTGAGCGTGCCCGCCGTCGGCGGCAGGCCCGCTCAGGACCTGCCGCCACCGTCGCGCTCCTCCCGCCGGCGCACCAGTTCCTTGCCCCGGCGACGTGCTCCGGCGCCGCACACCGCCGCCGCCAGCAGCGGGGCCGAGCGCCGCCGGGCGAGCAGCAGCCGCTGGTTGACGACGGTCTCGGGACGCCAGTGGTGCTTGTACGGTTCGTCGCCGCGCAGCAGGCTCAGCGTGCCGAGCCCCGCGCCGTGCGCCTGCTCGGCGCCGGCCTCCAGCAGCATCGACGCCACATCCGCCTTGTCCTCCCGCAGCCTCGGGTGCGCGCCGTACAGGTAACCGCCGCTCAGCCGGCGCGACATCAGCGTCAGATCGACGGCCACCACCTCGCCGTCCAGCCGGAACTCGGTGACCACCGCGTCCCCGGTGCGCACCATCTCCGCGACGGCCCGCACCAGGTGGTCGCGGAACCTGGGCAGCAGATGCTCCGACGTCACCTTCCGGCCCTGCCACTGCAACCGGTGCAGTTCCAGCAGCCGCCCCAGGGCCCCTTCCACCTCGTCGGGTTTGACGCAACCGCGCTCCACGCCCAGCGCGTGCACCTTGCGCAGCTTGGCGCGCGCCCGCTGCTGGGACTTCGACGGCAGGCGGCCGATCAGGTCCGCGATCGCCACGGCGGGCAGCTCCAGGCACGGGGAGTCGTCCAGCCGGTGCCGCGGCCCGCCCCACCGCGCGTACACCTGCTCTGCGGCGGCACCGGGCCGGACCTCCCGCAGGTCGATCAGCGCGGTGCGCGCGGCCGCCGCGAGCCCCTCGGTGAGCGCGGTCAGCGCCGCCTCGCCGTGCTCCTCGTCGAGCAGGACGTCCGCGTAGTCGGAGATCGCCCCGCCGAGCGGCACCAGCGCCGGCAGCGGCCGGGACACCCGCATCAGCGGGGCCGCCGCGACGAGTTCACCGCCCGCGTGCACCAGCACCAGCCGCAGCCGGCCGGGCCTGCCGTACGACAGCCACCAGGAGTGCAGCCAGGCGTGGCTCTGGAACGGCGTCGCGCGCGGCGACCGCCCGTACAGCCGGCCCCAGACCGGGGCGAGCCCGGCGAAGGCGGGCTCGTCCGTGACGACTTCCGTGCGGTAGGCGGGCTTCACGGCGCTCGGTGCGCGTCGACGGCGACGGCCGGGCCCGGCACGGAGGCGGCCGGCCCGGTGCCTTCCTGGGCGCGCCGGGGCCGGACCAGCAGGGCGAGCCCGCCGAGCAGACCGCCCGCACTCGCGCCGACCAGGCCGGTCAGCGGGGTGGACGCGGAGGACGGTTCGGCGGGCTTGGTGGCGCGGGCGAACTGCTGGAGCTCCACCTTGGTGGCGTCCGAGCTGTCGTCCGCGTGCCCGGTCAGCGCGCGGGCCACGGCGTTGGCCATGTCGGCGGCGACGTCCCGCCGGGTGGAGGTGGCGGTGATCGCGACCATCGGCGCGTCCGGCGAGGTCGCCGTCCGCACGCTGTCCTGGAGGGTGCGCACCGGCACGCCCGCCCACACCTGCGCGTCCCCGAGCACCGCCACCTGCGTGGCGACCCGGCCGTAGGCCTGCGCGAAGCCCAGCGCGGAGGCCGGGTCGGAGTTCGCGGCGGGCACGGCGACGACGTAGCTGGTGGCGGTGTACTCGGGCGCCGTCAGCTCGCCGTACGCGCCGCCGAGCAGCCCCCCGGCGACCACACCGGCCGCGAGCAGGCTCCAGGGCGGGAGCTTTCCGGCGCGGGCCGGCCGGCCGCCTTGGCGGTGCTGTCCGCTGAGGTTGTCGGTCATCACGAACTGGCTCCCTGGGGTGACGGTGACGAGGGTGCCGCCGCACGCGGGGCGGCGGTCGCGGTCGCGTAGACATCCATGAGCTGTGCGGCGCTGCGGGTGACGCAGTAGTGCAGGGCGGCCTCGGCGGGCGTGCGGGGCCGCGGTCCCGCCGCCCGGGCCTCGGCGACGGCGCGGGCGAACTCCTCGGCGCCGCCGGTCACCCGGCGGGCGTGCGGAGCGGTCTGCGCGGGCAGGTCCTCGATCGCCGGGCAGGAGGCGTGCACGACGGGCAGCCCGGCCGCCAGCGCCTCGATGACGGCGAGCCCGAACGCCTCCTCGGCGGAGGGGGAGACCAGCAGGTCCATCGCCGCGGTCAGGGACGGCAGGTCGGGGCCGGGGGACCCGTCCGGCACGTAGGGGCGCTCACCGGTGAACAGGACGCGGTCGGCGACACCGGCCTCGTGCGCGGTGCGGCGCAGCATGTGCTCCTCGGGGCCGCCGCCGACCAGCAGCAGCCAGTGGTCCTCGGGGAGCCGGGCCAGGGCCCGGACGGCGACGTCGAAGCGCTTGCCCGCGGTGAGGCGGCCGACGGCGCCGATGACGAACGCGGTGTCCGGCAGACCGAACCGCTGGCGGGTGCGCTGCCGTTGCACCGGGTCGAAGAGGAAGCGGGCGAGGTCGACGCCGTTCGGGACGACCGCGATCCGGGCGGCGGGTACGCCCCAGTGTTCCAGCCGGGCGGCGACGGTGGGGGACACGGCGACCGTGGCACGGCCGAGGCGCTCACCGGCCAGGTACAGCCCGCGGACGCCGGCGGTCAGGGGGCGGCCCTCCATCTGGGTCTCGCCCAGGGAGTGCTCGGTCGCGACGATCGCCCTGACCCCGGCGAGGCGGGCGGCGAGCCGGCCGTAGACGCAGGCGCGGTAGAGGTGGGTGTGCACCAGGTCGTAGCCGCCGGAGCGGATGACGCGGGCGAGGCGGGGCAGGGCACCGAGGTCACGGTTGCCGGACATGCCGAGGTGGATGACGGAGACGCCGTCGGCCATCAGGCCGTCGGCGACCGGGCCCGGGTTGGTGAGCGTCACCACGTCGCAGTCGACGGGCAGGTGCCGCAGCAGCAGCCGCAGTTGCTGTTCGGCGCCCCCGACGCCGAGGCCGGTGATGATGTGCAGAGCCTTCATCACACGCCCTCCACCGGGCGCCGGCGCAGCCCGTGCAGCCGGTACTTCAGCAGCAGGCGCACGGCGGTGTCGTTCTGCCCGATGTGCAGCCGGGGCAGGGCGTACGGGCCGGTGAGGGTGCCGGGGTCGATCGCGCAGGCGTACGCGTACCCGGCGTCGCGCACGGCGTCGGCGGCCCGCCGGTCGAGCGCGCCGTACGGGTAGCAGAATCCGGCGACCGGAGCACCGGTCACCTCCGCGAGCGCCGCTCTGCTCTCGACGGTCTCCACCGTCAGCGTGACGTCGTCGGCCCGGGTCAGGTCGACGTGGGTCAGCCCGTGCGAGCCGATCTCGACGCCCTGTTCGGCCGCGGACCGGATGCCGTCGGCGGTCAGCAGCCGCTTGCGCGGGCCGAGCGGATCCCAGGCGTTGTCGCCGCCGAGCCGGCCCGGCAGCACGAACAGGGTGGCGCCGCAGCCGTGCCGGCGCAGCACCGGCAGGGCGGCGTCGACGAAGTCGGCGTACCCGTCGTCGAAGGTCAGCCCGACCAGACCGCGGTCCTCCCCCCGGGCGCGGGCCGCGAGCAACTGGGCCACGGACACGCCCCGCAGCCCCCGTCGGCGCAGCCAGGCGAGCTGGCGGTCCAGGCGGTCGGGGGTGACGGTGATGCGGTAGGGGTCGTCCGAGCAGTCCCCGACGGAGTGGTACATCGCCACCCAGGGGACCGGGGCCGGGGCGCGGACGGCACGCGTGCCGGCGTCAACGGGAACGGGCATGGGCAAGCCTCCGGGTCACGGAACGTACGGAACGGAGCGCGGACACGACGCCCTGCTCGCCCAGCGCCCGGCCGAGCAGCACGAAGACCACGGCGACCGTGAGGCAGCCGAGGAGCAGCCCGGGCAGCGGCGCCTCGAACCGGCTCGCGGCGAAGGCACCGGCGACGGTCGCGCCGGCGGCGGCGACGATCGGCCGGCCGAGGTCCGCGAGGACGTGGCGGAGGCGGAGCGGGACGACGGTGCGGGCGGTGGGCGCGGGCGAGGTGGATGAGGTGGCCGCGTCGGTGGGGGTCGGTGCATCGGGTGCGGTCGGTGCGTCGGGCGGGGTGTCGCCGTTCGGGGCGCGACGTCCGCGCCGTGCCCGCGCGCCGCCGAGCAGCATCCCGGCGGTCAGGGTGATGCCCGCCGCGTTCGCCGCGGCGATGCCGCTCACCCCCCACAGCCCCACCGTGCAGGCCCCGATGCCGCCCGTCGCGGCGACGCCCGCCGCCATCGC
The DNA here is from genome assembly GCF_044749345.1 of Streptomyces sp. NPDC089424. Classification (NCBI taxonomy): domain Bacteria; kingdom Bacillati; phylum Actinomycetota; class Actinomycetes; order Kitasatosporales; family Streptomycetaceae; genus Streptomyces; species Streptomyces sp. NPDC089424. The sequence continues at coordinate 83,080 of NZ_JBIVHU010000010.1, read as the reverse complement.
GGCCAGCGGGTACCAGCTCGGGCGGCCGTCCGAGAAGTACGTGCGGACCAGGGCGCCGACCAGGGTCTGGCCGAGCAGGCCGAGGGCGTACACCCGCATGACCTCCGCCGTCGCCGCCGTGTCCCGCGCCGTGAACGCGCCCCGCTGGAAGAGGAGTTCGATCATCTGCGGTCCGCACGCGACGACCGTCGCGGCACCGAGCAGGACGATGCACGCGGCGAGCGCCAGATCCCGCTCGACCCGGTCGCGGGCCCGCTCGCCGTCACCGTCGGCCAGGGCCCGCGCGACCACCGGGAAGGTGACCGTGACCAGCATCAGCGACAGCGTCATCGGGATCTGCGCCACCTTCTGGGCGTAGTTCAGGTGCGAGATGGCGCCGGCGTCGAGGTGCGAGGCGAGGAACCGCTCGATGAGGACCTGGGACTGCCGGCACAGCGAGAACAGCAGCACCGCGCAGACCAGCGCGAGCCCCATCCGGCGCTGCGCCTCGCCGTCCTCCTCCGCCGGGCCGCCGGCACTCCTCCCACGCAACTGCCGCCACAGCGACGGAAGTTGCAACGCCACCATCAGGCAGCCGCCCACCGCGACCCCGAGCGCCGCCGAGCGCACCCCCCACCGCCCGCTGAGCACGAGCATCGTCGTGATGATGCCGGTGTTGTAGGCGACGTAGATCGCCGCCGGCGCCAGGAATCTGCGGTGCGCCCGCAGCGCGGCGCTGCAGTACCCGGCGAGCCCGAAGGTCACGACGCAGGTCGCGGTGAGCCGGGTGCAGTCGACGGCGAGACCGGGGTCGGTAAGGCCGGGGGCGAGGGCGCCGACCAGGAAGGGGGCACCGACGACGACCAGGCCCCCGGAGGTGATCAGGGCGAGCGAGAGCCGGGGCAGGGTGGTGGCCACCAGCGCCCGCACCGGGTCACCGGGCGCGCCCCGCGCCCGCCGGGACAGCGCCAGGCTGAACGCCGGGATCAGGACGAGGGCCAGCCCGTCCTCGATCAGCAGGGTGGCCGCGAACTCCGGCACCGTCCAGGCGACCAGGAAGGCGTCCGTCTCGCTGCCCGCCCCGAACAGCCGGGCCAGCGCCTGGTCCCGCGCGAGCCCCAGCAGCGCGCCGGCGACGGAGAGCGCCGCGGTGATCAGGGCCGCCTTGGCGAGGAAGCCGCGGGAGGCCGGGGCCGGTTCGGTGCCGCCCTCGGTCGGCGGCGCGGTGCGTGCGGAGGGCACGGTGGGCTGCGCGGCCCCGGGAGTGCGCGGAGGCGTCACGTTCATCGCGCGTGCGCCCCCTTCGGCCGCACGTCGGCGAGGACAGGCCCCGGGTGCTCGGCCGGCGCCTGCTCGGCGCGCCCGCCGACCAGCGCCCACCAGGCCGCGAGGCCGAGACAGAGGGCGGTCAGCACGGTGGAGGGGCCGCCGATGTCGGCGTACGCGAAGTCGGTCAGCTGCCAGACCAGCAGCCCGCAGGCCACCAGCGCGCAGTCGAGCCCGCGCCCGTCGGCGCGCCGGGCCCCGGCGAGCCCTCGCAGCGCGCACACCAGCAGCGCGAGCCAGCTCCCGGCGAGGGCCAGCAGCCCGATCAGCCCCTGCTCGCTGAGGACCAGCAGATACATGTTGTGCGGGGACAGCAGCGGCTGTCTGCGGAAGGCCGCGCCGGCGCCCTCGGTGTCGCTGGCCGCGGACAGCGCCAGCGACGCGTGGGCGTCCCGGTACTCCGGAAAGCCCTTCAACCCCACCCCGGTCAGCGGCTGTTCGCGCCACATGCCGGTCGCCGCCGCCCACATGGTGTACCGGTCGGTGACCGACTGGTCGGGCGCGTCGGCCACCTGGGTGATGCTGGTGATCCGCTCCTGGAGCAGCGCCGTCCCGACCCCGAAGCCGCCGACCAGGACCACCCCGGCCGCGGCGATCATCGCGCCCGCCCGCAGCGCCCGCCGCATCCCGGCCAGCGCCAGCTGCACCGCGCAGGTCACGGCGGTCGCGATCCACGCGCCCCGGCTGAAGGACAGCGCGAGCGGCACCAGCAGCGCCAGCCCGCACCCGACGGCGATCAGCCGCTGCCGCAGCGGTGCCCGCCCGAGCGCGAGCCCGACCGCGCACACCACCCCGAACGACACCACGCTCGCCATCCCCATGACGTCCTGCGGCCCGAAGGTGCCCACCGCCCGGATCGGCTGCCCCTGGTAGGAGGCGCCGGTCGCGGTGACGTACTGGTGCACGCCGACCGCCCCCTGCCAGCCGGCGAGCGCCACCAGCGACCAGGTGAGCAGCCGGAAGTCGGCCCGGTCGCGGATCAGCAGCAGCACCGCGGCCGGCACCAGCACGAACACCTGGAGGTAGCGGCCCATCCCGGCCAGACCCGCCTCCGGCGAGACCGCTCCCGTCGCCGCCACGGCGAGCCCCACCACGGGCAGCCCGAGGATCACGGCGGCCGTACGGGACAGCGGACGCCGCCGCTGCCGCAGCAGCCGCAGCACACAGAAGCCGACCACCAGCGCGGAGACCGCGTCGGCCGGGGTGGCGCCGCCGCTTCCCGGTGCGAGCGGCAGCCCGACCAGGACGACCACGGCCACGACGGGCAGGACGGGGGACAGGGCCCGGGCCCGCACGGCCGGCGCAGCGAGACTCATCGGCGTTCAGCTCCCCGTCGCGCGGACGAGCGCGGCAGCCGTGCGCAGCAGGATGCAGACGTCCTGCCACAGCGACCAGTTGTCGATGTACGCGTTGTCGAACCGGGCCCGGTCCTCGATCGAGGTGTCGCCGCGCAGGCCGTTGACCTGTGCGAGCCCGGTGATGCCGGCCGGCATGCGGTGACGCGCCGCGTAGCCGGGGTGGGCCTGGCTGAACTGGGTGACGAAGAAGGGGCGCTCGGGCCGCGGTCCGACCAGGCTCATGTCGCCGCGGAAGACGTTCCACAACTGGAGCAGCTCGTCCAGCGAGGTGCGGCGCAGGAACCGGCAGAACCACGGCATGTCGTGCTCGTTGGCCACGCTCCAGCGGGTCGCCGCCTCGTGCTCGTCGGCCGGGCGGTGGGTGCGCAGCTTCAGCAGCGTGAAGGTCCGGCCGTCCTTGCCGATCCGCTCCTGACGGAACACCACGCCCGGCCCGCCACCGATCCGCAACGCCAGCGCGCAGGCCAGCAGCAGCGGGCTGACCGCCACCAGCAGCGCCCCGGACACCACCATGTCCAGCGCCCGCTTGCCGACGTCGGTGCGCCGCCCGGCGCCCAGGTCCAGGCGCCGGCACGCGTACCCGGCGAGCTGCTCCCGGGCCTCGTAGGACGGCGAGTCCGCGTCCAGCTCCCACACCGCGCACCCGGACTCGGCCAGCCCGCGCAGCAGCGGCTCGTGCTCGCTGCGCACGGTGGGGTGGACTACCAGCACGTCCCGGACGCCGTTCTGGATGAGCGCCCGCTGGACCTCCTCGTCGGTCGTGAGCACCGGCAGTCCCTCGGTGCCGTCCGCGTGGTCGGCGACGATTCCCACCGGCCGTACCCCGCACCGGGGGTGACGCAGTACGGCGGCGGCGACCCGCTGGGCGGTGTCGCCGGGCCCGACGACCAGCGCGGCGCGCGGCTGGCGCACCAGCGCGACGCGGCGCCGCCAGTGCACCAGGGCGCGCCCCGCACAGCCCGCGACGGCGTGCACGGCGAAGCCGAGGGCCAGCGTGCCGGCCGGCAGCGCGTGCTGCGGGGTGTACGCGGCGACCAGCGCGCCGAGCGCCAGCCACGCCACCGCGATCCGCCCGCAGACGGTGGGCAGTTCGTCCAGCACGCCCTGGCCGCGCCGGGGCGGACCGTGCGGGCGCACCAGCACGGCCCCGGCGACCAGCAGGCCCATCAGGACGGGCCGGCCGAGCGTCAGCGCCCCCAGCAGGGCCGCGCCGAGATCGGCGCCGAACAGCGGCACCGGGGAGGCGCTCCGGGCGGCGGGCCGCCGGACCGGGAAGGGGAACCCGGCGCCGCCGCCCCTGGCGGGCGTGGGCACGACCGGGACGGTCGGGAATCCGTGGTCCCGTGGCTGGGCGCCGGGGGAGGGGACCGTGCTTTCCGCAGTGCTTTCCGCAGTCACGAGTGGATGGACTCCCTGTACTCGGTGGGCGCGGCCGGTACCGGCGTCCCGGTGCCGAGGAGCGCGCGGTACACGTCCCCCATCGCCCCGGCGGCGTGCCGGACGTCGTGTGCGGCCCGTACGTGCCGTCGGCCCTCGTGGCCGAGCGCTTCGCGCAGCGGCGCATCCAGCAGCAGCGCGGTGAGTGCGTCGGCCAGCGCGGGCGGATCCTCCGGCGGCACCAGACAGCGCGGTGCGTGCCCGGGCGGCAGGCTCTCCCGGGCGCCGTCCACATCCGTGGCCACCACCGGCCGGCCGCACGCCATCGCCTCCAGCGGGGCCAAGGCCATGCCCTCCCAGCGCGACGGCAGTACGACGACGTCGGCCGCCTGGTACCAGGGCGCGGCATCGGGGACCGCCCCGGCGAACAGAACCGGCTCGGGCCCGCGCAGCCGTTCCCGGTCGGGCCCGTCGCCGACCAGCGCCAGCCGCGCCCCCGGCACCCGCCGCACCACCGAGGGCCACGCGGCGAGCAGGACGTCCTGCCCCTTCTGCCGGCACAGCCGCCCCACGCAGACCACCAGCGGCGCCCGCGGAGCGACGTCCGCGCGGAGCGCGGCCCGCACGGTGGCGGCGGCGGCCGGACGGAAGTGCTCGGTGTCGATCCCGTTCGGTACGACCGTCCAGCGGGCGTGGATCCCGGCCCGCAGCCCGGTCCGGCACTCCGCCTCGCTCACGCACACCGTCCGGTGCGCCCACCGCGCCCCGAACCGCTCCCACTTCAGCGCCAGCGCGGCCGTCGTCCCGCCGACCGCCTCGAACGACCAGGCGTGCGGCTGGAACACGGTCGGGATCCGGCCCCGCACGGCGATCCGCCCGGCCAGTCCGGCCTTGGCGCTGTGCGCGTGCACCAGATCCGGCCGCACGTCCCGGACCAGCCGCCGCAGCCGGCGCACCTCGCCGGCGAGCGACGCCCCCGGCGCGCGTGCCGCCTGCCAGGGCCGTACGTCCGCGCCCAGTCGCCGGAGTATGTCGCTCAGCCCGCTGTCCGGGCAGGCGACCGTGACCCCGAGTCCGGCCGCGAGCTGGGCCCGGGTCAGGTCCGCGACCACGCGTGCGACCCCGCCGTCGACGGGCTGCGTGAGGTGGAGGACCCGTGGCCGGGGGTCGGTGGCTGACTGGTGCATTGCGCGGTTTCCTCGCTCACGGATGACGCTGGACGGGCGGGTACGCGCCTCACGGCCGGATGTCGGCGGCGACGAAGAGCACACCGGCCCGGGCCGCGTCCCGGTGGGAAACGAGGCGGGCGGCCGACTGGTTATCGTTTGATCGGAAACCCCCAGGCGGACCGAACACGTCCGCATCGTGGCCGAGCGTGTTCACGGGCGACGTGACCTGTCCGGCCGCCCCTGCGCCGATCGGCGGATTCCGCACGTCACCGTGAGGCACGACGGAATCGGTGAAGTCGCCCCCGGACACGGAGGGTGACGCCGGGGCGGGGGTGCGATCACCGTTGCAGGTGAACGGTCCGACACCTGAGCGGTCGAGGAACGCGCGGAGGGTGGGGCGGGAGAGGCCCGGCCGCTTCCCCTTCGCGGCCGGCGGCGTCGCGCGGCGCAGCAGCGAACCCGGGGAATTGCGCATGGCCGCGGGGCCCTTTCGAAAGGCGGGCTACAAGGGGGCGTCGGACGGTCCGAAACTCTAGTCGCTACCCCCATGAACCATCCGAAACCGGGCATGTGTGTCGGATTCGTGAACGTCACTTCGAGCAGAGATCACCCCATTGGTGGCAGAACTCCGGCGCGGCCCGCGCGTTGACACAGCGCCGGGTATCCGCCCGGATGTTTGTGTCAACTCCAAGGAGCACCTCTCCATGTCGCGTATCGCGAAGGGCCTGGTCCTGACCTCCGTCGCCGCCGCCACGGCGGCCGGCACCGCCGGCGTGGCCGCCGCCGACAGCGGCGCCCAGGCCGCCGCCGCCCACTCCCCGGGCGTGCTGTCGGGCAACGTCCTCCAGGTTCCCGTGCACGTCCCGGTCAACGTCTGCGGCAACACGGTCGACGTCATCGGCCTGCTGAACCCGGCGTTCGGCAACGAGTGCGAGAACGACTGACGTCGCAGCAACTCCCCGGCCGGCCGCTCTCCCTGACGGGAGGGCGGCCGGTTCGTCATGTCGTGCCACGAATGGGGCACGGGTGGAACGGTCCGGCACGCGGTGCCCGGCGCACCGTCCCACCAGCGGTGATGCGGGAGCCCGGCGGGTCGCGCAGGGTGCCTGACCGGTTGCGAGCCGTGACGGTCACTCGCACGGTGGACGCAGTCCCCGACGCACCATCGAAAGGAACGCTCATGCGTGGTCTGCCCGCACGGCGTCTCGCGTCCTCCGCGCTCTGCGCCGCCCTCGTCCTCGGCATCGCCGCCCCCGTCGCCGTGGCGGCGGACCACGACTCGGCCCGGTCGCGCACCTCCACCCCCGTCCCCGGCGCGGAGGACCTGATCCCCCAGATCGAGTACCTCGCCGGCCTCGACCCCGCGTTCGCCCCGGTCGCCGACCTGCTCGACACCGTCCTCACCGCCGAGGGAGGTCAGCTGACGGAGGACCAGGCGACCGCGCTCGAGGACTCCGTGCAGGAGGCGATCGAGGAGTTCATGGCGGAGATGTCGGCGACGACGCCGTCGACGGTCACGCCGGCGCCGTCCGCCGCGCCGTCCACCCCGCAGGCGCCCTCGCTTCCCGCGGCTCCGTCGGCCCCGGCCGTCCCGTCGGCTCCCGGCACCCCCGCCGCCCCGACTCCGGCGGCCACCCTGCCGGCCACGAGCGTTCCCGCGACGACCCTGCCGGCGCCGGTCGACGACGACATCGACATGCCGTCCGCCGACGTCACGGAGGACACGATCAGCGAGCTGGAGAAGCTGATCGACGAGCTGCTCGACGCGGCGACCTCCGGCGTGGCCGGCGAGGTGGTCCCGGCGGCCACGGACGTGATCACCGGACTGCTGGACCTCCTCACCGACCTCCTGGCCGCCGCCGGGCTGCCGGTGCCGAGCCTGCCGGTGGAGGCGTCCGCCTCCTGAGGACCGCGGTCCCGGGCGCCGCGGTGGCCTGGAAAACGGCTGTTATATGAGGAAGCGGAACGCCGTTTCCGCGCCTTTCGGGAATCGTTGGGCACGACGTCAGAATTCCCTGCGGCGACACCGGTCGCCGACGAAAGGAAAACGATGAAGTCGCTGAAGGCTGCCGCTGTCGTTGCCGGGTCCCTGGTCGCCACGGGTGCCGCCGCCCCCGCGTTCGCCGCGTACGACCCCGCCGACGTCGCGCCCACCAGCCTCAACGGCGCCGTGAACAAGCTCACCGCGGAACCCATCGACGTCATGCCGCTCAAGCACCAGTCGCGGGCGCTCGACACCGAGAACAAGGACTCGGCGCTCAGCACCGTGAAGGACACCACCACCACCCTGAACAAGGGCGGGCTGCTGGGTGGTCTGCCGGTCAAGCACTGACGTCCGCCGGGACGCCGTACGCGGCCTCGGGGCGCGCTCCCGGGCGGGCGGCGCGCCGACAGGACAGTTCACGAAAGGGCCGATTCCGTTCCCACCGGAATCGGCCCTTTCGCGCGGTGTCGGGGGCGTCCCTCGTTCGGGTGGACGCCGTGGGGGCCCTGGGCCGCCCGGGTGACAACGGGGCGGGCACGGCCGGGCCCGTGGATATGGTCGCGCGGTGACCACAACCCCCAGCGAAGCCCGCCCGTTCCACCCCGCCGACCTGGGCACGCTCGTCATCATGCCGTGGACCGGAAAGGTCGAGGACGGCAAGGACATGCCCTATCTCCTCGCCTGCTCCCGGGGCGACGGCCCCGACGGTCCCGACGCGTCGCGCGCCGCCGTCGAACGGCTGCTGGGCGACGCCGGACTGCCCCTCGGCGACGACCTGATCGACGGCGGCACCCGGCCGAGCCTCCCGGTCACCCTGCTCGTCGTGGCCGGCCAGGCCGTCGTCACCATGCCGCGCCTCAACACCCAGTGCCCCGTGCAGCCCGCCTGGCTGGCCGCCGTGGCCAAACGCGGCTACGCCTACCTGTTGTTCACCGCACGCCCCTGGCCCGAGGCCCAGGTCGGCAAGGCCGTCACCCCGGACGCGCTGCGTGCGTTCGTCACGTCCGAGGAGACCGTGCAGGCCTCCGCGCACCTGCTCCTGCCCGCACGCAGCCTGCGTCAGTGAGGGCGCGCGTCGGGCAGCACGCGCGCGGGACCGGGACCGCGGGCGCGAGCCGTGCCTTCGCCCTGCTGCTGGTGGTCACCGGAGCGGCCGGGCTGCTGGCCTCGTGGGTCATCACCCTGGACAAGTTCAAGTTGCTGGAGGACCCCGACTTCACCCCGGGATGCAGCCTCAACCCGGTGGTGTCCTGCGGCAGCGTCATGGAGAGCGACCAGGCCGCCGCCTTCGGGTTCCCCAACCCGATGCTGGGGCTGGTCGCCTACGCCGTCGTGATCTGCGTCGGCGTCGGCCTGCTGGCCGGCGCGGTCTTCCCCCGCTGGTTCTGGCTGACGTTCGACGCGGGCTGCCTGTTCGGTGTGGGATTCGTGTCCTGGCTCCAGTTCGAGTCCCTGTACCGGATCAACGCGCTGTGCCTGTGGTGCGCGCTGGCGTGGGCGGCGACCATTCCGCTGTTCTGGTACGTGACGTCGTACACCGTGCGGCAGGAATTCCTGCGTGTTCCGCGCTGGTTGCGGACGTTCTTCGACGAGTACACGTGGCTGGTGGTCGCCCTGCACCTCGGAATCGTCGGGATGCTCATCCTGACGCGCTGGTGGGACTTCTGGACGAGCTGAATCTCGTACTACTGCGGCAGTCGGGCGAATTGTGCGCTGGTGCTGTTTCCCGGCTCGTTGATCGGTACGCACGCACAGCCCCCGATTCTCCGAAAGGGACCGCACCCGAGATGAAGTCGACCACCCGAGGAACCCTCGCCGCAGTGCTCACGTGTGTGGCGGCCGCCGCGACCGGTGCCGCCGCGGCACCCGCCGCCGCTGTCCCCGTTCCCGTGCCGCTGGAGGGAGCCGAGACCGCCCTCGGTATGGAACTGCCGCAGATCGCCGCCGACGTCCCGGCGCCCAAGCCGGGTGTCCCCGACGGCCCGCGGTACGTCGAGGGCCGCTTCCTCCCCGAGCGGGTGCTGCCGCAGGTGCCGGTCAGGGGCGGGCTGCCCGGCGCGGACCTGCGCGCGCCGGTGCCGCGGGCCCTCGGTGACGACTTCGACCACATCGGCGTCTCCGCGCCCGCCTCCGACCTGCGCTCCGCGGCGCCGGGCCTGGACGTGGACGCCCCGCTCACCGCGCCCGACGGCGAGAACTTCGGCATGCCCGAGACGAAGCTCCCCCAGGTGGGCGTGCTGGCACCGGCGTTGCAGACGGTTCCGGGCGCGAACCTGATGGCGGGTCCCGGCCTGTAGGGGCCCACCGGGCCCGGGCGACGACGTCCGGGCCTGCTCCGTCCGGGCGCCTACGGTGACCGCCGGGGGTGCCGCGCGGTTACTCCGGTACGACAACCGAACCGGAGGAGGAGCACACGATGGTCGTCGGCGGCGGAGTGGCGGAGGGTGCGGGGGGCGGCGGGGCCGTGAGACCGGGGGCTGCGGGGGGCGGTGCGGGGCCGCGGCGCCACGTCGCCGCCGGGGCGGAGGGTACCGTCGCGCGGGGCACCCGACGGGATGTCGTACGGGGGCTGCTGGCGTCGGCCGCCGTGCTGGCGGTGCCGGCCTGCGACCCCGGCGAGCTCCTGGGCGACACCTTCGACGAGACGTACCGGGGCCGGCGGATCCGGGGGAGCGGGGGCCAGGTCACCGTGGACGGCCGGCCGCTGCATCTGATGCGCCGCGCCGACGGCACCTGGCTGAGCATGATCGACCACTACTGCTCGTACCCCACCCCGCGCGAGGCGGCCCGCGCGGCCGTCGACGAACTGGGTACGACGGGAGCGCTGCCGCTGACGGAGGGGGCCCACCATGGCGTACACGCGTAAGGACGTCAGCACGCTGACCCCCGGTGAGAGGCGGCGGTTCGTCGACGCGCTGCTGGGGCTGAAACGGCGGGGCGAGTACGACGAGTTCGTGCGGATGCACATCGAGTACTACGTCGCCGACGGCGAGCGGGGGCTGCGTACGGCCCACATGGCGCCGTCCTTCCTGCCCTGGCACCGGCAGTTCCTGCTGGAGCTGGAGCGGGCGTTGCAGCGGCTCGACCCGTCGGTGACGGTGCCGTACTGGGACTGGACCCGGGACCGCGGGACCACCTCGGTGCCCTGGACGCCCGACCTGCTGGGCGGCAACGGGCGGCGGTCCGACCGGCAGGTCACCACCGGCCCGTTCGCTTACGCCGCGGGCAACTGGAGGCTGAACGAGAACGTCTCGGACGTGCGGTTCCTGACCCGGGACCTGGGCCGCGCGCGGGACCCGATCGCGCTGCCGACCAGGAGTGACGTGGAGACGGCGCTGAAGGATCCCGTCTACGACGCCGCGCCGTGGGACTCCACGGTCTCGAAGGGCTTCCGGAACAAGCTGGAGGGGTGGGGCGCCGGGCGGGGCAGCGTCTCCTGGAGGAACCACAACCGGGTGCACCGCTGGGTCGGCGGGGTGATGGTCGGCGGCGCCTCCGTCAACGACCCGGTCTTCTGGCTGCACCACGCCTACGTCGACCTGCTGTGGTCCCGCTGGCAGGCGCGGCACCGGAACCACCGCTACCTGCCGGCCGCGCCGCTCGGGCAGGGCGACGCCCAGCGCGGGCGGGTGGTGGCGCGGCACCAGGCGATGCCGCCGTGGAGCGTGACGCCGGATCAGCTGGAGGACCACGGGCGGTTCTACCGGTACGGGTGAGCCGGCCAGGACACACAGGAGCCCCGGCGCTCGGGGGTGCCGGGGCTCATGAGGTACGGAAGGCACCCCGGGGGCACTGACCGGAACCTCGTGAGGTGCGCTCGTCAGTGCCCCGTGGGGTACGGCGTCTCAGCTGCCGTAGCCGTCGAGGGCCTTGTCCTTGGTGCTGCTGTCGCCGTTGTTCTCGCAGATGTTGCCGAAGGCCGGGTTCAGCAGCCCGATCACGTCGACCGTGTTCCCGCACACGTTGACCGGGATGTTGACCGGGACCTGGACGACGTTGCCCGACAGCACGCCCGGCGATTCGGCGGCCGCCCCCAGGGCGTCCGCGTCCGCCATGGCCAGGCCGGCTCCGCTGAGGACGATGGCACCCGTGCCGAGAGCCACACCGGCTGCCTTCGCGATGCGTGACATCACGTTCTCCTTAGTTGCTCGGTAAGCGCGGCAGCAGACGTGCCGCCGACTCCCCGTTCAACGCGGGCGGCCGGGCAGGGTAACGGTGATCATCTGCGGATCACCCTTTTTGAACAGGCGCTTCGCGCTCGAACGCGCGGGGGCGTGTTTGACCCGGCCGAGCGGGGGGCGCCGCGGGGCGCACGAACGCCGCCGCTCGGGCGGACCGGGCGTGGGTCACGCCCCCGGCACCGGATGGCCTGGCCCTGGGCGGGCAGCAAAAAAGCCCTCCCAGAGGGAGGGCGGAGACTGGCGCCCCCGGCAGGACTCGAACCTGCGGCCAAGCGCTTAGAAGGCGCCTGCTCTATCCACTGAGCTACGGGGGCCGGGTGTGTGGCCTCTGTCGTGGGTGCCCGGGTGTGGGCCGATCCGTGACGTCGCCGGGGACAAGGATAGGGCTCCCGGATCCTTGACCCTGTTGCTTCGCCTCCGTGGCTCGATGTGGAGGTTCGGTGAAGCGGTCCTGATAATCGCAGGCAGGTACGAATCGTGCATCGCTTTTGGCGTCTCGCGCGCCGGGTGTTGTGCACTCGTTATGCCTCGACTGTGCCCGTGTCCCGGTAGCCCCTTCCGTCCGGGTGTGTTCCGTCGGCGCGCAGACATGCCCATATGCTTCAGATATCACGTAAAATTGGGCATTCTTCGCATGTGGTGACCTTGGACGTACGGCCTCAGCTGCTCGACGCACTTTCCGCGCTGCGCGACCGCGTCGCCGCCGCACGCTTTCCGCTTCCCCTGGCGGGCGCCCCGCGCGCGCGTGCCAACCGCGACGAACTGCTCGCCCAGCTCGACGACTACCTGGTGCCCCGCCTGAGAGCGCCGGAAGCGCCCTTGCTGGCCGTCGTGGGAGGCTCCACGGGCGCCGGCAAGTCGACCCTCGTCAACTCCCTCGTCGGCCGCAGGGTGAGCGAGGCCGGCGTCCTGCGGCCCACCACCCGGACGCCCGTACTCGTCTGCCATCCGGAGGACCATCACTGGTTCAGCGGCATGCGCGTCCTGCCCGACCTCGCGCGCGTGTGGGTGCCTCACCAGGAGCCCGACGACGATCCGGTGGCCTCCGGTGAGACCGCCGCCCGCGTGCTGCGTATCGAGACCGCCGAGACCCTGCCCCGGGGCATCGCCCTCCTCGACGCACCCGACATCGACTCCCTCGTCGCCGACAACCGCACCCTCGCCGCCGAGCTGATCTGCGCCGCCGACATCTGGGTCATGGTCACCACGGCGGCCCGTTACGCCGACGCGGTCCCGTGGCACCTGCTGCGCACCGCCAAGGAGTACGACGCCACCCTGGTCACCGTCCTCGACCGGGTCCCCCACCAGGTGGTCGGCGAGGTCTCCCGGCAGTACGCCGCCCTGCTCACCAAGGCCGGCCTCGGCGACGTACCCCGCTTCACCGTGCCCGAGCTGCCGGAGTCCGCCTGGGGCGGCGGCCTGTTGCCTGCCACCGCCGTCGCGTCGCTGCGCACCTGGCTCGTCCAGCAGGCCCAGGACCCGGCGACCCGCCAGCACACCATGGCCCGTACGGCGTACGGCGTCCTCACCTCCCTGAAGTCCCGGATGCCCGAGCTGGCCGGCGCGGCCGCCGCCCAGTACGCCGCCGCCCTCCGGCTCACCTCCGCCGTGGACCTCGCCTACGACGGCGAGCACGCGCGCGTGAGGGGGCGTCTGCAGTCCGGTGCCGTCCTCGCCGGGGACGCCCTGAAGCGCTGGCGGGCCTTCCCGCTCGACTGCAAGGCCGGCGAGCTTCTCGACACCCTCGTGGAGAGCCTCGGCGCCCTGCTGCTGTGCGCCGTCACCGCGGCCGACGAGCGCGTCGACGAGGCCTGGCGGCGCGAACCCGCGGCGGCCGCGCCGGAGCTCGCGGAGCGGGACGTGTCCACGGAGAACGCCGAGCACCGCATCGGGATGGCGGTACGGCGGTGGCGGCGCGAGCTGGAGGAGTACGCGGAGGAGGAGGTCCGCAAACTCGACCGCGGCATCGCGCCGGATCCGGAGGTCGTCGCCGTCCTCGTCGTCACCGCGCTGCTGGGCGGCCGCCGGGCCCGTTCCGCCGGCGAGGGCCTGGCCGAACGGCTCGGAGCGCACGGGGCGCTGCGGCTGCGGGACCGGGGCGGGCGGTTGCTCAACGACTGTGTGGACCGGGTCATGCACAACGAACGCGAGCGCCGCCTCGCGCCCCTCGACGCCCTCGACGTCCATCCCGAACCGCAGGCGGAACTCATTGCCGCGTTGTCCGTACTGCAGAAGGAGAGGTGACCGGTGACTGCCGTCACTGACCAGGACCACACGGAACACGCCGATCCCGAGCAGCCGGAGAGGCGGCCGGAGGATGCGGAGGCGCGGGAGGCGCGAGAGGCGCGGGAGGCAGCGGGCAGGCCGACGGGGTCTGAGAGGCCGGACGGGTCGAAGAAGCCGGAGGCACGGGTGAAGCTGCCGAAGCCGGAGAGGTCGGAAGGGTCGGAGAAGGTGAAGGGGTCAGAGGGGTCAGAGGGGCCGCAGGGGTCACAGGGGCCACACGGGTCTGAGGGGTCATTGGGGTCACCGTGGTCTGAGAGGACAGTGGGGCCACAGGGGTCAGCGGGTTCAGCAGGGCTGTCAGGGTCGGCGGGGTTCACGGAGCCCCAGGGGCTTGAGAGGCCTGAAGGGCAAGGTGGGTCCGGAGGGCCGGAGGGGTCGGAAGCGGCGGGCGTCGCGGGTACGCGCGAGTTCGGCCGCATGGAGGGGTGGCCCGCTGGGTGGACGGTCCGGCACGCCGAGTCCGTTGATTCCGAAGGTGCTCGCTCCGAAGGTCGTACACCTGAGGGGGAGGCCGCTGGACCTACCTCTGAAGTGCCCGACTCCGAGGCGCACGGTTCCGCGAGCCCCGACCCTGCGAAACCCACTCCCCAGGACCCCACCCTCGAGCAGCCTGAAGCCGCCGACGGGGACTCCGTGGACGAGCAAACCGAAAAGAGGCCCATTGGGGAGGATTCCGGAAAGGACTCCCCTCAGGGTGCCGATTCCGAAAAGGGCGCCCCGGAGGACAGCGTCGATTCCGGAAACGGTGCGAAGGGCTCCGCGGAGGATGGCGATGAGGAAAAGGACGCCTCCGCCGCCAAAAAGGACTCCTCATGGAGGACGGAATGGGCGAGCGGGGCGTTCAGGCGGCCCTGGAGGGCCCTGCGCAAGGCGGGGGAGTCCGGGGCTAAGGAAGAGCAGGGCGGCGATCTCTCGGACGGGGGCGAGGGGCACGCGCGCGTGGAGGGCCCCTCGCGCCACGACTCCAAGGGCCGTACGGGCACGCTCGGACGCGGCGACACGAAGGGGCGGGGTGGCGCGGAGGGTCGCGGTGGTGCGGAGGGGCACGGCGACGCGAAGGGGCGCGGCCACACGAAAGGACGTAGCGACACCAAGGGGCGGAGCGACACCAAAGGACGTAGCGACACCAAGGGGCGGAGCGACACCAAAGGACGTAGCGACGCCAAGGGCCGGAGCGACACCAAAGGGCGTAGCGACACCAAAGGACGAAGCGAGGCCAAAGCTCGCGGGATTCTCCGGCGCGACGACACGAAGGGCCGTTCCGGCATCCTGCGGCGCGACGACGCCGCCAGTCGGGCCGGCGCCCGTCCCGACAGCACCACGGGACGCTCCGGTCCGCCCCTCCACGTCGGCCCCCCGAGCCGCAGCGACACCACCCGCCGCGACGTCCCCTCCCGTCGCAAGGACTCCGAGGGCGCCTGGGACGACGGGCTCATCGCGCGCCGCGTGACCGAGGGAACCGGTGCCGAGCATGCCGCCGTCGTACCGACCCGGCCGACCGGGCCGCAGAGCGTGGCGCCGCTGGCGTACGACGGTCCGTTGCGCTCGCGGCTGGACGCGATGCGGGAGCTGGTGGGGCTGTCGCGCACCCGGCTCGACAGCACGACGCTGGCCGAGGCGGGCCGGGTGCTGGACGAGGCGGCCGCGCGGCGCAAGCTCTCCGGGCAGCACACCGTCGTCGCGATCGCGGGCGCGAGCGGCAGCGGCAAGTCGCAGTTGTTCAACGCGCTCGCCGGGGTGGCGATCTCGGAGACCGGTGTACGCCGGCCCACGACCGGCGCGCCCATCGCGTGCAGCTGGAGCGACGGCGCGGCCACCCTCATCGACCGGCTCGGCATCCCGGGGCGGCTGCGCCGGCGCCCGTTGCAGAGCCCGGAGGCGGAGGAGCAGCTGCGGGGGCTGGTCCTGGTGGACCTGCCCGACCTCGACTCCGCGGCAGTGCAGCACCGCGAGCAGGCGGAGCGGCTGCTGGACCTCGTGGACGCGGTCATCTGGGTGGTGGATCCGGAGAAGTACGCCGACGCCGTACTCCACGAGCGCTATCTGCGGCCCATGGCCGGGCACGCGGAGGTCATGTTCGTGGTCCTCAACCAGGTCGACCGGCTCCCCGGGGAGGCGGCCGACCAGGTGCTCGACGACCTGCGGCGGCTGCTGGACGAGGACGGCATCGCGCTCGGGGAATTCGGCGAACCGGGCGCGGCGGTGCTCGCGCTGTCGGCGCTCACCGGCGAAGGCTTGGGGGAACTCCGGGAAGTGCTTGGGCAGTTCGTGACGGAACGGGGCGCCGCGGCGCGGCGTATCTCCGCCGATCTCGATGCCGCCGCCGCGCGGCTGTGGCCGGTCTACGCCACCCGGCGGCGCACGGGGCTCAGCGAGCAGGCGCGCGACGAGTTCTCGGCGCGGCTCGCGGACGCCGTGGGCGCGACCGCCGCCGGTGAGGCGGCCGAACGGGCCTGGTTGCGCAATGCCAACCGGGCGTGCGGGACGCCTTGGCTGCGGCTGTGGCGGTGGGTCCAGGACCGGAGCGAACTCCCGACGGGACGAATCCCGTTGCGCTCGCAGGCCGACGAGCAGGCCACGGCGCGGCAGCGGGTGGAGCAGGCGGTGCGTACGGTGGCCGACCGGGCGTCGGCCGGGCTGCCCGCGCCGTGGGCCCAGGCCGTGCGGGAGGCCGCCGCGCGCGGGTCCCAGGGGCTGCCCGAGGCGCTCGACGAACTCGCGGCGCGCGCCGGGTTGCCGCCGGGGAGGCCGCCCCGGCCGGGGTGGTGGCCGGCGGCCGTGCTGGTGCAGGCGTCCATGACGCTGCTGCAGATCGTGGGCGGGCTGTGGCTGGTGGGGCAGATCGTCGGGGTCATGGCGCCGAATCTCGGGGTGCCGGTGCTGCTGATGCTGTCCGGGATCATCGGCGGCCCGCTCGTGGAGTGGAGCTGCAAACTGGCCGCGCGGGGGCCGTCCCGGCGCTACGGGCTGGAGGCGGAGCGGCGGCTGCGGGAGGCCGCGGCCGGGTGCGGGCGGGCTCGGGTGCTGGATCCGGTGGCCGCGGAGTTGCTGCGGTACCGGGAGGTGCGGGAGCAGTACGCGCGGGTCATGGGGACCGCGGCGGGGGTCAAGTAGGTCTGCGGTAGCGCGGCGCGCTGTCCGGGAGGGCGCCCGGGAAGAGCGTTTCCGGGCGCGCCCTCGCGGGTTGTCCCTCGAACGGGTGGCTGAGTTTTCCACAGGCCCGGGGATCGTCCACAGCGCTCGGCGGGCTCGTTCCGGCGGAGGCAGTCTGGCTTCGCGGCGATCACGACGGACGCGGTCGCCGCGAGGGCGGCGGTACGCGAACCAGTGCGGCCGTTGCCACGGTGGCGGTACGCGAACCAGCGCGGCCGTTGCCACGGTGGCGGTACGCGGCGAGCGCGGCCGCCGTCGGCAGACGCAGCCGTACGGGACGGGCCCGTGGGTGTGTCCGCCCGGTGCGAGCGGCCGGGCGGGGGAGGGATGCGACGAGCATGAACGAGACGATGGTGTGCGCGGTGGGGAACGTGGCGACGCAGCCGGTCTACCGGGAGTTGGCCACCGGCCCGTCGGCACGGTTCCGGCTGGCGGTGACGGCCCGGTACTGGGACCGCGAGAAGAACACGTGGACGGACGGCCACACCAACTTCTTCACGGTGTGGGCCAACCGGCAACTGGCCACCAACGCGGCGGCCTCCCTGGGGGTGGGTGATCCGGTCGTGGTGCAGGGCCGGCTGAAGGTACGGACGGACGTACGCGAGGGGCAGAGCTGGACGTCGGCCGACATCGACGCCGTGGCGATCGGGCACGATCTGGCGCGGGGGACTTCGGCGTTCCGGCGCGGCAGTGTCAAGAGCGAGGCCACGGGAGCCGGTTCACCGCAGTCACCCGAGCCGGTGTGGGAGACGCCGCCGGGCGGGGAGAGTGAGGACGGCACGGCGGAAGCGGAGTCGTCGCGGCGGCAGGAGGTCGCGGCGGTGACGTGACCCGCCGCTGGTGCGACGCCGTTGTGTGACGAACTGCGGCTTATCGACGGATACATACTGGGTTCGACCTCGGTGGATTTGTCGATAAGCCCTGTTCGTAGAAGGTCTGGGCGATAACGATTGCGATTCGGATCCGCGGTCCGGCGGGATCACCGGGAAGCCTGGTGCGCCCGCATCCCTAGGATGCCGAACATGGCTCTTGTGGCTTGAGCTTCTGCTGGTGGGACCGTACCCCCCACGTCAACGGGTCCTGCTCGAAGGGGAATTCTGTGTTTTCTTCGTTCTCCGCACTGTCCGCGTGCGGGCGGGGCGCAGCCCGTGTCGCCGCCGTGGCGCTGGTGTCCGGACTCGCTGTCGGCGGCGCCCTGGTGACGGCCGGACCCGCCGTCGCCGACACCGCGCCCGCGCAGCCCCAGGGCGGAGCGGCCGCGACCATGGGCGGCTTGAAGACGTACGGCGCGGCGAGAGTGCACTCCGACGAGGGGGATCTGGAGATCTCGGCGGGCCTGTTCGAGATGTCCGTCGAGGGCGGCGGCATGCTGCAGACGTACTGCGTGGACATCCACAACCCCACGCAGAAGGACGCCGAGTACCACGAGACGCCCTGGAGCGGCACCTCCCTGGCCGCCAACGACGACGCCGGCCGGATCCGCTGGATCCTGCAGAACTCCTATCCGCAGGTGAACGACCTGGCGTCGCTGGCGAAGAAGGCGGGCGTGCGGGGCGCCCTGAGCGAGCAGGACGCGGCGGCCGGTACGCAGGTGGCCATCTGGCGGTACTCGGACGGGGTGGACGTCGAGGCCGTCGACCCGGAGGCCGAGAAGCTCGCCGACTTCCTGCAGCGGAGCGCCCGAGGCGTGGCGGAACCCCCGGCGTCGCTGACGCTCGACCCGCCCGCGCTCTCCGGTCACCCCGGTGGACTGCTCGGTCCGGTGACCGTGCACACCGACGCGGAGAGCGTGACGGTGACCCCGCCGGCCGACGCCGCGGTGAGGGGGGTGCGCGTCGTCGGCAAGGACGGCAAGGACGCCACCACCGCGAGGGACGGCAGCGAGCTGTTCTTCCTGGTGCCGGAGGACACGGCGGACGGCTCGGCCGAGCTGACCGTGCAGGCGTCGACCACCGTGCCGGTCGGCCGCGCCTTCGCCTCCGAGACCAGAAGCCAGACACAGATCCTGGCCGGTTCGAGCGAGTCGACGGTGACGGCGACGGCGGGTGCGAACTGGGCGGAGAAGGGCGCCGTGCCCGCGCTGTCCGCGACGGAGAACTGCGCCGAGGGCGCCGTGGACATCGCCGCGATCAACGAGGGCGACGAGGCGTTCACCTTCGATCTGATGGGCGCCGAGTACACCATCGCGCCCGGTGAGACGCGCACGGTGAGCGTGCCCCTCCAGGAGGACCAGGCCTACGACTTCACGATCACGGGCCCCGGCGGTTACGAGAAGCGCTTCACCGGCGTCCTCGACTGCCGCACCCAGGCGGGCGAGGTCTCCGAGGCGGGCGAGACGACCCAGATCCTCACCCAGCCGAGCCCCGCGACGATCGGCAGCACCTCCGCCGACGTGAACCTCGCCGCCACGGGCAGCTCCGGCGCGACCCCGGTGATCGCGGGCGTGGCGATCGGCCTGGTGGTGATCGGCGGCGCGGCACTGGTCCTGATCCGCAGGAAGAACCAGCCCTGACCCGAGCCATAACTCCCGGCCGGACACCGGCGAGGCGGCAGGACGGCGAAACGGCGATTTAGACGGTGCCTTGATTGGCGCTGGCTCGTTGCGTCGAGCATCGCCATAGTTGAGCGGCTGGTGCCGGACGGGTTGTGGGAGATCTTCCAGGCGGTGGCGCCGGAGCCACCGGTACGCGCCCAAGGTGAATTCACGTCATGTGTGACCGCAACGGGCCGCCGATCCCGGTGGGCTTCTCCGGCGCCAACCTCCACGACAGCCAGGCCCTGATACCGCTGATGCGCGGCATCCCGCCGATCCGCTCCCGCTACGGGCCCCGGCGCCGCCGCCCGGCCAAACTCCACGCGGGCAAGGGCTACGACTCCGACCATCTGCGCGGCTGGTTGCGCCGTCGACGGATCGTGCCACGCATCGCCCGCCGTGGCATCGAGCCGTCCGGCCGCCTGGGCCGGCAACGCTGGGTGGTCGAGCGCACGATGTCCTGGCTGAACGGCTGCCGCCGTCTGCACTGCCGCTACGAACGCACGGCCGAGCACTTCCTCGCCTTCGTCGGCATCGCCGGCGCCCTCATCTGCTACCGCCGACTCATTTGATGAGGCTCACCAGTGGTGCCAGACCTCTGCGGGAGTGATGTCCCAGGAACTGCCCGCGAATTCTCCCGTGTTGAAGAACGATGCCCAGCTCAGGACCGTATCGCCGGCGCGCTGCGCGCCCCGATCGAACCCGAAGTCGGGCCAGCACAGGTCGCCCGTGAGGCAATACGAGATGCCCAGGCCACGTTCAACAGCGCACGACTCCATCTCCGCGTCCACCTCCGACGGCACACGGCCAATCAGGCGGATCCCCTCGCAGGTGACCTGGGGGCCGCGCAGCCCATCAACGAGCACGCAGGTCAAGCCCACGTCTTCGACGAAGTAGCACTTCACAGCAGAGCGATGCTTGACCGAATCGGCCCTGCGAAACTCCACGCGCCACTGGGCCCGTTGCGGATTCCACCGCTCGATCTCACGCTCCTCGGCTGCGAAGTCATGCCCCGCCATGATTGCTACTGCCTCATGTCGATCGTCTCCGAAGCTCAGCGGCCCAACCGTCCGGCAGGGAACGTAGTCCCACTGCTCCCGCTCCGAGTCCGCCAGCACCGCCCAGTGGCCCATGTCCATCGACGCATGATTGTCCACACGGTGATGCCGACACAATCTGACCGATGACCCAGAGGAAGCACCCAGGTCCACGATCCCGCCCTCGTATCGCAGCCAATCAGAACGAGATCTTGGAAGCCCACGGAATCTGATCCGGTCATCAGAGCCGTGGGCTTCTCCCGTTCCAGGGCTCAGCGAGGTCGCTGTTCGGCGCAGTTTCGATCACTCCACGCCATCCTTACCGAGCCCGGTACGAAGCCGGGAACCTAGAAGAATCGTTTTCCTTTCGGATCTACAAGTTTCCTGGAAGCAGTTCCAGATGCTGGAAGCAGAACACGGTCGCGCCTGATCGATCTCGCGTTTGTCATTGCGCGCTTTTTGTCAGATGCACGCCCCAGGGAAAGCTGCACGAAAACCGCACATCTCATATGCTCCGCGTCAACTCAGCTACACCTGTTACTCCCAGGGGGGATTTTTTTATGTCTGGACACGGTCAGCTTGCGCAGACCGGAGCGCCGGTGCTCGTGGTAGGTGGGACCGCCTATCCGATCGGTGGCTGGATGCTCGCTCTCGCCGCCGCGCTCGTGTGCCTGGGGCTGCTGACGGCCCGGTTCGGATACCGCCGCAACCTGGCGGCGAGCCAGGCCTCGAAGCCCGCGGCTCACCCGCGCCGGCACCGCGGGTGAGCCGCCGCCGGCGCGAGAACCGGCCGGTGCTGAGCGCTCATCAGCACCGGTCGGGGACCGTCCTCATGGGGATCGTCGTCCTTCTGGCGGCAGCGGCGTGGACGACCCATCACGCAGTTGTCGCGCTCGACGCGACCCCTGAAGCGGCGAGCCGCCTCAGGGTGGTGTGGATCTGCCTGTTCCTCGTCTTTCTGATGCAGACCTTCATGTATCACTTGGAGCGTGTGCCGCGACTCACCGAGCGGGTCTCACGCCAGTTGGCGGCACTGCACGTATCCATTCTCGTTCCCGTCTACAACGAGGACCCGGGATATCTGAAGCTGGGTCTGGAGAGCTTTCTTCGGCAGACGCGACTGCCGGATTCCGTGCATGTCGTCGACGACGGATCCACCAACGGCGACTACGCGGAAGTCAGGGCCTGGTGGGAGCGGGAAGCGAACCGCGCGGGTGTCGCGACGACGTGGCAGCGCGTGCCCAACGGGGGGAAGCGGCACGCGCAGGCGCATGGGGTGAGGGTCAGTCCGGAGGCGGACATCTACATCACCTGCGACTCGGATTCCTGCTTCGCGCCGAAGGCCGTCGAGCAGGCCCTGCTGCCCTTCGCGCGGCCACGGGTGCAATCGGTCGCGGGCATCGTGATCGCCACGAACAACAGAGTCAACTGGCTGGTGCGCGTCACGGACCTCTGGTTCGTCGTCTGCCAGCTCGTCGACCGCTCGGGCCAGTCGGCGGTCGGCGCGGTGATGGTCAACTCCGGTCCCCTGGCGGCGTACCGGGCGAACGTGATCCGGGACAACCTCGGCTCGTATCTGAACGAGACCTTCATGGGCCGGACCGTGATGTTCTCCGACGACAGCCTGCTGACGCTCTACGCCCAGCAGCGGGGACTGACGGTGCAGCAGCCGCAGGCCATCTGTTTCACGGCGATGCCGGAGAAGTGGGGTCACTTCGCGCGCATGTATCTACGGTGGATGCGCGGTTCGACGATCCGTTCCGTGTGGCGGATGCGCTATCTCTCTCCGTCCCGTCCGGCGTACTGGCTGCACGCGATGCGCTGGCTTCAGATGGTGCTCACGCAGATGGTCGTCGTCTGGCTGCTCGCCGTGGAGCCTCTGGCCTACGGGAAACTGCCGCCGGAGAGCATGCTGATCATTCCGTTCCTGATCGGCTACGCCCAGGGGCTGCGGTACCTCAGCATCATCCGCTCCGACGAGCGCATCCGCTCGCGCGCGCTGACGTGGCTGACGATGCCGCTGGCGATCGTCCTGGCCTGGACCGTCCTTCGCTTCCTGCGCTGGTACGGCATTCTCACCTGCGCGAGGACCGGGTGGGGCACGCGGCAGAACGGGGCGGAGGTCACGTTGCAGGGGAGCGCGCCCTCGTCGTCCCGTCCCACGGAACCGCTGGAAGTCGAGGTGGCGGATCGCGGGTCGTACGTCCGGATGTACGACCCGCTGGATGAATCGACCCTGGAAATCAAGCAGTACCGCTCGGGCGCGGTGTCCTGACCCGGGGCACCACCGCGCGTCCGTCCTCGCCCTTCAGAAACGAGACCAGAAATGAAGCAACCCCCATCGCATCGCGTCGCGGTCTTCGGCGCCGGATACATCGGCCTGGTCGCCGGCGCGTGCTTCGCCGAACTCGGCCATTCGGTGACCGTGCGCGACATCCAGCCCGGGCGGATCGCGACCTTGCGCGCGGGCTCCGTACCGCTCTACGAGCCCGGCCTCGCAGCGCTGATCGCCCGCAACAAGGAGCGTCTGCGCTTCACCCTGGACGCCGCCGAGGCGGTCCGTGATGCCGAGGTCGTGTACGTCTGTGTGGACACCCCGCCCACGGTGTCCGGGGACGCCGATCTGTCGCGGGTGTGGGCCGTCGTCGAAGCCCTCAAGGGCGCCTCGCACCTGTCCGCCGTCGTCATGAAAAGCACGGTTCCGGTCGGCACCGGCGCCCGGGTGCGCACCGCCCTGGACGCCGCGGGACTGGGGCATGTCGCGTACGCGTCCAATCCGGAGTTCACCGCCGAAGGGCAGGCGGTCGAGGACTTCCTGTGTCCCGACCGCGTCGTGATCGGCAGCGACGACGAGATCACGGCCAAGCTGCTCGTGAACCTGCACCATGGCGTGGACGGGCCGGTGGAGATCATGGACGTCGCCTCGGCCGAAATGGTCAAACTCGCCGCCAACGCGCTGCTGGCGACGAAGATTTCGTTCACCAACGAGATAGCGGCGCTGTGCGAGGCGACGGGCGCGGACATCACCAAAGTCACCCGTGCGACCGGCATGGATCACCGCCTCGGCCCGCACTTCATGCGGGCCGGACTCGGTTACGGCGGAAGCTGCTTCCCCAAGGACTCGCGTGCCCTGCGCGCCCTGGCAAGCAACTCCGGCTGCGGCTTTCCGTTGCTGAGCGCGGTGATCGACGTCAACGACCTTCAGCCGCGCAGGGCCGTCAAACGGCTGAACCAGGTACTCGGTGGCCTCTCAGGGCGCACGGTTGCCCTCCTGGGCATGACCTTCAAGCCGGGCACCGACGACATGCGGGAAGCGCCGAGTACGGTCATCGCCTCGCGTCTGCTCGCCGAGAACGCGCAGGTGCGCTGCTGGGACCCCATGGCTCCGCGACGCGACGACGCACCGTGGGCGTCGACGCACCGCTGTGCGGAACTTCAGGAGGTACTCACCGGGGCGGACGCCGCCCTCATCGTGACGGAGTGGCCCCAACTGCGCGAGGCGGACTGGGACCGGTACCGAACGCTGATGCGGACCCCCGTCCTCTTCGACGGGCGCAATCTCATGGTTCCCGAAAGGATGGAGGAGCTCGGCTACCTCTATCTGGGTGTCGGACGCTCATCCGCCGGGCGACTTCCGGAAGGGCTTCCCACCGCGGCACGATGACCACCCCGCACAGCCCGATGGCGACCGGTTGCCGACGCCGTCGGGCTCCGGGTGGCCCGCCGGGGCGACCACTACGGCGACCGTCGGGCCGCGGAGCTGGACGATCCACCCATCGAGCGATTGTGGGGGTCGCATGGACCACAGTAATTTCCATCTCACCGATCGACGTACCTCGGGGGGCGGGATGGCTGGATACGGTCGTGCGGACAGTGAATGGGACGAGCTGGTGGATGCCGGACGCCGCTTTCTCGTCGAGCGGGCGAAGCTGGGCAAAATCACCTCGTACACCGAGCTCAACGTGACTCTCGCCGGGCGAACGGGCTGTCGTGCCTTCGACTTCGGGCGTCCGGACGAGCGGGCAGCGATGGGGCATCTGCTAGGTCTGATCGTGCAGCGCGATCAGGAGACGGTCACCACGGACCCGCCGCTGATGCTCTCGGCCCTGGTGACCTACCTGGACGCCAACGACGCCGGCCCGGGCTTCTACCAGCTGGCGAAGGAGCTACAGCTCCTGCCGACTAGCGCCTCGGCCGACGAGAAGTTCTGTTTCTGGGTCGAGCAGGTGAAGCGACTCCACGAACGCCACGGGGGCGGGGGCGTGGCTGTGAGCTAGAGGCCGTCGCGTTCGGTCAGTGTGCCGTCGGGCTCGAAGGTGTATCCGCGCGGCGGGCCCATGGCTTGCACGGTTCGTTGCAGCCGTGCTTCCAGCTCCGCGGGATCAGGGCCGTGCGGGTCCCGTACCTGGAAGCCGTGCAGTCGGATGCTGTCCGCGTCGACGTCGTCCGGCTCGGGGCGGCCCTCCTGGATGAAGCCGCAGAGTGCTCGCAGTGCGTCCTCGCCCAGCTCCAAGGGGTGGAAGGGCAGCGGGTACGGTTCTTCGCCCTCGTCCGGCCAGGGGATGACGTCGGCCGGGCGGTCTCCGGTCCAGTACGGCACCTCAAAAGGGAGCGGTTCGCCGATGCTTTCGACGATGCCGCTTTCCGGCGACAGACTCAGGGAACGGAGCAGGTGGCCGTCCTCCCACACGGCGAACGCCAACCGGTCGACGACACTGTGCATGGCGTGCAGGACGAGCCGTCGGCCGGCGCTCGCAGCCACGAGGTGCTCGGGGAGCTGGGAGGGGGCGTCGATCATCACCCGCTGATCACCGATCACATCCACGCCCGGCCAGCTGGCTGCGTACGCCGTTCCCGTCGGTGGGTACACGCCGTCCCAGAGGTCGAGCCCTCGCACTCCTCGATCTCCCAGCCCGGGTAGAGCCGCCGCATCACGGTGACCGTCCGCTCGAGCTCCGCCGTCCCTACGCGTCGCAGCAGATCCGGCACGTCCCCGTCGGCGTACACCAACAGGCCCGTCTTCGCTCCCATAGCCCCTCCCCAAACCCCCAGGCCATCCAGGCACATACGGCCACGGTACCGACGGCTCCAAGATCCGCACTGCCACGGACAACGTCCGCCGCACCATGCACGGCGGAGACCTCCACCGACCGCTCCCAAGGTGGTGACCTGGACGCTGGGCCGGCCGGCGGTGATCGGTGGTGGCAGGCGGTCCGGGGCGTCGATTGCGAAGCCGCAGGTCAGGGGGTCTCTGGGTAACGGGTTTCCTCACAGGGGTGGCGGTGCGGCAAGATGGGGTGTATCTGCCCACTGCCAGATTCAAGCTGCCGGACGGTTTCTCTTGGCTGAGTTCATTTACACCATGCGCAAGGCGCGCAAAGCGCACGGCGACAAGGTGATCCTCGACGATGTCACCCTGAACTTCCTGCCGGGGGCGAAGATCGGCGTCGTCGGTCCGAACGGTGCCGGTAAGTCGACCGTGCTGAAGATCATGGCCGGGCTGGAGCAGCCCTCCAACGGTGACGCCTTCATCTCTCCCGGCTACAGCGTCGGCATCCTCATGCAGGAGCCCACGCTCACCGAGGACAAGACGGTCCTGGAGAACGTCCAGGAGGGCGTCGCCGAGATCAAGGGCAAGCTCGACCGGTTCAACGAGATCGCCGAGCAGATGGCGACCGACTACTCGGACGCGCTGCTCGACGAGATGGGCAAGCTCCAGGAGGAGCTGGACCACGCCAACGCGTGGGACCTCGACGCCCAGCTGGAGCAGGCCATGGACGCCCTGGGCTGCCCGCCCGGCGACTGGCCCGTGAGCAACCTCTCCGGTGGTGAGAAGCGCCGCGTCGCGCTCTGCAAGCTGCTGCTGGAGGCGCCCGACCTGCTGCTCCTCGACGAGCCCACCAACCACCTCGACGCCGAGTCCGTGAACTGGCTGGAGCAGCACCTCGCCAAGTACGCGGGCACCGTCGTGGCCATCACCCACGACCGGTACTTCCTGGACAACGTCGCCGAGTGGATCCTCGAACTCGACCGCGGCCGCGCCTACCCCTACGAGGGCAACTACTCCACCTACCTGGAGACCAAGCAGACCCGTCTGAAGGTCGAGGGGCAGAAGGACGCCAAGCGCGCCAAGCGCCTCAAGGAGGAGCTGGAGTGGGTCCGCTCCAACGCCAAGGGGCGGCAGGCCAAGTCCAAGGCGCGTCTGGCCCGCTACGAGGAGATGGCCGCCGAGGCCGAGAAGATGCGGAAGCTGGACTTCGAGGAGATCCAGATCCCGCCGGGCCCGCGGCTCGGCAGCATCGTCGTCGAGGTCAACAACCTCAACAAGGCCTTCGGCGACAAGGTCCTCATCGACGACCTCAGCTTCACGCTGCCGCGTAACGGCATCGTCGGCGTCATCGGCCCCAACGGCGCCGGAAAGACCACCCTCTTCAAGATGATCCAGGGCCTGGAGGCCCCCGACTCCGGCACGATCAAGGTCGGCGACACCGTCAAGATCTCGTACGTCGACCAGAGCCGCGAGAACATCGACCCGAAGAAGACGCTGTGGGCCGTCGTCTCCGACGAGCTGGACTACATCAACGTGGGCCAGGTCGAGATGCCGAGCCGGGCGTACGTGTCCGCCTTCGGCTTCAAGGGCCCGGACCAGCAGAAGCCGGCCGGTGTGCTCTCCGGCGGTGAGCGCAACCGCCTCAACCTCGCGCTCACCCTGAAGCAGGGCGGCAACCTGCTGCTCCTCGACGAGCCGACCAACGACCTCGACGTCGAGACCCTCTCCAGCCTGGAGAACGCGCTGCTGGAGTTCCCCGGCTGCGCCGTGGTCGTCTCCCACGACCGGTGGTTCCTCGACCGCGTGGCCACGCACATCCTCGCCTACGAGGGTGAGTCCAAGTGGTTCTGGTTCGAGGGCAACTTCGAGTCGTACGAGAAGAACAAGATCGAGCGACTGGGTCCGGACGCCGCGCGTCCGCACCGCGCCACCTACAAGAAGCTGACCCGGGGCTGATCTCTTGCGGCACATCTACCGCTGCCCACTGCGCTGGGCGGACATGGACGCGTACGGCCACGTCAACAACGTGGTGTTCCTCCGCTACCTGGAGGAAGCCCGTATCGACTTCCTGTTCCGCCCGGACAAGGAGTTCAAGCAGGGGTCCGTGGTGGCGCGCCATGAGATCGACTACAAGCGGCAGCTCGTCCACCGGCACGCGCCGGTGGACATCGAGCTGTGGGTCACGGAGATCAGGGCCGCCTCCTTCACCCTCACCTACGAGGTGAAGGACGGCGAGCAGCTCTACGTCCGGGCCTCGACGGTGATCGTGCCCTTCGACTTCGAGGCCCAGCGGCCGCGCCGGATCACCGCGGAGGAACGCGAGTTCCTCGAAAGCTACCGGGACGAAGCGGAGGAGGCCGTCGCCGCATGACGGTGCTCCACCTGGCCGACGAGGGGGAGACGGCGGATCTCGCCGCCTTCCTCTCCCGGCTGCTCCACTACGACCGTGGAGCCGCGGTGCGCCTGCAGGCCGCGGGCACCGCACTCGCCGTCTTCGGCCGGCCGCCGTCCTTCGAGGTGCTGGCGATCCGGGCGGTACGGCTGGCCAAGCCGTACGAGGACGGGCTGGACGTCACCCTCGACGTGACCGTGTCCGCCGGTGAGCTGCTGGAGTCCGTGGACGAGACGGCGGCCACGGCGGCCGTACCGCAGGCGGTCACCGGGCCCCCGTGGGCCGGAGTGCTGCCGCCGCGCGGCGGTTGGCGTCCGGAGCGAGGGCTGCCGGCGGCGAGGAACCTGCGGGCGGTGGTCGCCGGCGTGGTGGGCGAGTTCCGTTCCCGTACGGAGGAACTGCCGCCGGAGGGCCGTACGCGGGCCGAACTCGACCGGATAGGGCGCGAGATCTGGTCCCGGACCGTGGACGGCACCCCCCTGCCCCTGCGGGCCGTGCACGCCGCCCAGTCCCTGGGATTCCTGCGCCCGGCCGCCGGGGCGGAGGAGCCGGCGCTCTTCTCCTCGGGTGCCTGGCTGCGACTGCGCACGCCCTACGGCTCGATCGCCGTGCGGCAGGCCGGACTCGGGATGCTGGGCGTCAGCGTGCGCTGACGCCCGCAGGCGGAAGGGCGGGCCCGCTCAGCCCGCCGTGTTGATCATCGAGGCCGCCGCGTACGTCAGGTACTTCCACAGCGTGTGCTCGTGCTCCTCGGACAGGCCCAGCTCCTCGACGGCGACCCGCATGTGCTTCAGCCAGGCGTCGTGCGCGGCCCGGTCGACGGCGAAGGGGGCGTGCCGCATGCGCAGGCGGGGGTGGCCCCGGTTCTCGCTGTACGTCGTCGGGCCGCCCCAGTACTGGATCAGGAACAGCGTGAAGCGCTCCTCGGCGGGGCCCAGGTCCTCCTCGGGGTACATCGGCCGCAGGACCGGGTCCTCGGCGACTCCCTGGTAGAAACGGTGGACCAGGCGGCGGAAGGTCTCCTCCCCGCCGACCTGCTCGTAGAAGGTCTGCTCCTGAAGCGTGCCGCGCCGAATCTCATTCACCCGTCCATCGTCTCAGACGCGGAGGACGAGGACCTGAGGCTTAGGACCAGGCACCGGCCCGGCCCGGCTGCTCGCCTCGCGCTGTGATGCGCAGCACAGTGGACACATGGGCGCGCACGCACTCGACAAGGGCCTGGAGGCCGTCGCCGCCGCGGCGCGGGCCGCGTTGGTGCGGGAGATCGACGCGAGCGGGGCGTGGGCCGCGGACCCCGTCTGGCGGGAGTCCTTCGCGGCGGTTCCCCGGCACCTCTTCGTGCCCTACTACTACGTGGGAGTCCGGGGAGGTCACGAGCGGCGCTGGGGCGAGAGCCCGGACCCGGACGCCCGGGAGCGCTGGGTGCGCGGCGCCTACGAGGACACCCCGCTGGCGACCCGGATGCGGGACGGGGAACTGGTCTCCTCCAGCAGCCAGCCCTCGCTGATGGCGCTGATGCTGACCGAGCTGCGGGTGGCGGACGGCGACCGGGTGCTGGAGATCGGCGCGGGCACCGGCTACAACGCGGCGCTGCTCGCGCACCGGCTCGGCGACGGCGGCCTGGTCACCAGCGTCGACCTGGAGCCGGAGATCACGGAGTCGGCGCGGCGGCACCTGGACGCCGCCGGGTACCGTCCGGTGGTCGTCACCGGCGACGGGGCGCGCGGAGTGCCCGAACGCGCCCCCTTCGACCGGATCATCGCGACCTGCACCCTGGCGTCGATCCCGCCCGCCTGGCTCGCGCAGTGCCGTCCCGGCGGCCGGATCCTGGCGCCGCTCGCCACCGGGCTGATCCTGCTGACCATGCGGGACGCCGGGTACGCCGAGGGGCACTTCCTGGAGACGCCCGCGTACTTCGTCCCGCTGCGCGGCACCGGACGGCCCGGGCGGGAGCAGCAGCCGCCGCTCGGCGCGGTACCGCGCCGGGGGCGGGAGAGCGAGCTCTTCCGGTTCCTGCTCGCCCTCACGCGCGGCAGCCTCGATCCGGGGGAGGCCTACGCCCTGTGGGAGCGCGAGGGGCGCCCCGCCCGGGAGCGGTACGGCATCACCGTCGGCGGCGGACGTCAGTGGGCGTGGCTGGACGAGCCGGAGGGGCCGTACTCCTGGCCCCTCCCCGTCTGAACCGCCGCCCGGCCCGGCCTCGCTCAGCCGCGGCGGATCGTGATCGTCGTCCAGGCGCCGACGTGGACGCGGTCGCCGTCCTGGAGCTGCACCGGCACGAACGGCTGGATCGGGTCCTCCGCGCCGTTCACCGTGGTGCCGTTCGTCGAGTTCTGGTCGACGACCGCCCAGCTGCCGTCCGGCTGCTGGACCAGCACCGCGTGCTGGTGCGAGACGCCCGGGTCCTCCGGCGGCACCGCCAGGTCGATGTCGGGGGTGTCGCCGGTGGAGTGCCGGCGGCGCCCGATGGTGACCTGGTTGCCGGTGAGGGCGCGCTGCTGCTCCGGGGAGTACGCGGGCAGGTTCAGACCCGCGGCCTCGGGGCCGGAGCGGTGCATCATCGCCATGAAGTAGTCACGGTCGGGACCGATGGTCGCCGTCCACGTCATGGGCCGTTGCGGAGCGGCGGGACCGGGCGGGGGCGCGGAGTGGGCGCCGGGGTGCGGGTAGCCGTAGCCGCCCTGCCCGCCGGGGCCCCCGGGACCGCCGGGGCCACCGGGCTGTCCCGGAGCGCCGGGGCCGGTGGACGGCGGGGAGAGCACCCAGTCGTCGTCACCGCCGCCGAAGGACGGGCCGCCCTGCTGCGGCCGGCCCGTCTCCTGCGGGAAGGCGGGCGGGGCGGGCGGGCCGGACTGGTGGAAGGCCTGCGGGGCGCCCGGGTACGCACCGGGACCACCCGGACCGCCGGGATTGTTCGGCGTCGGACCGGGCGGCGGCGGGACCGGCCGCGACGGGTCGCCCCCGAAGCCGGAGGGGCCGGGCCCACCGGGCCGCTCGCCGAAAGCAGAGGGGCCGCCGGGACCCGAGGGGCCGGGGTTGCCGGGTGCCTCGCCGAAGGGCGGCGGGCCGGAAGGCCCCGGTCCGCCGGGGCGCTCGCCGAATGCCGAGGGCCCGGAGGGGCCGGGTCCGCCGGGGCGCTCGCCGAAGGCCGGGGGACCTGACGGCCCACGGCCGCCGGGCTGCTCGCCGAACGCCGGGGGCCCGGAAGGGCCGGGACCGCCAGGGCGCTCGCCGAAAGCAGAGGGGCCGGAGGGGCCGCCGGGACCCGAGGGGCCGGGGTTGCCGGGTGCCTCGCCGAAGGGCGGCGGGCCGGAAGGACCCGGTCCGCCAGGGCGCTCGCCGAATGCCGAGGGCCCGGAGGGGCCGGGTCCGCCGGGGCGCTCGCCGAACGCCGGCGGGCCGGAGGGCCCACGCCCGCCGGGCTGCTCGCCGAAGGCCGGGGGGCCTGACGGCCCTCGCCCGCCCGGCTGTTCCCCGAAGGGCGGGGGACCTGACGGCCCTCGCCCGCCCGGCTGCTCGCCGAACGCCGGGGGACCTGACGGCCCACGGCCGCCGGGCTGCTCGCCGAACGCCGGGGGCCCGGAGGGTCCGGGCCCACCGGGCTGCTCGCCGAACGCCGAGGGGCCGGGTCCGCCCGGGCGCTCGCCGCCGTAGCCGCCGGGACCACCGGGACCGCCAGGACCGCCGGTCCCCGAGGGGCCCCCGGGCTCGGCGCCGAACGGCGGGATCGGCTCGGCCGGGCGGTTCATCTGCGACGGGCGTGAGCTCTGGTACTCGTACGAGTCACCGCCCCCGAAGGACGGCGGCGGACCGGACGGCCGCTGGAACTGCGGAGCCGAGGTGCGCGGCGCCGCCGGGGTGTACGAGGTCGCGGTGTTGGTGAGGAAGTTCCACCGGCACTCCTCGCAGAACGGCGCACCGCCCTCGCGGGGCGTGCGGCACTGCGGGCACAGCTCGGAGGGCGCGCCGGGCGCGCCGGCGTTCGGCCCACCGGACGGGCCGGGTCCGCCGGGCGGCGGCGGGAAGCCGTAGCCGCCGCCTGGGGGCGGTGGAGGGGGCGGAGGCACGGCACCCGCCATGCGGTGACCGCAGACCTCGCACCAGTCGTCGGAACCCGACTGGTGTCCGTTCGGGCAGGTCGGCATGTCGGCGCTTCCCCCTCTCCTGTTCCGGCCGTTCGGACCGGATTTCTCCAACCCCGGGGGGTCGGGCTCGCTTTGTCTCAGGTCACTTCTTTACACGAACGGTCTTTGTCGACCGAGTTTCGAGCGTCATCTCGTCGGCCTCCGCGACCCTTGCCTTCAGTCGCACAGTACCTGTCGCCGCGTCGACCACGTCCACCACCTTCGCAAGGAGTTTCGCAGTATCGGCGTTGCCGGAGGCTCCGGCGAGCTGAACGGCGCGGCCCAGTTTGGCCGTTGCGCCATCGAAGTCTCCCGATTTGCGCAGATCCAACCCTTGTTGGATGACCTGTGCCAGTTCGGCCTGGCCGGTGTAGTGGGCGACCTGAGGGTTGATCGACGTCGAGGCGACCATGTCGTCGGTCCACACGGCCCGTACCAGTCCCTGGGCGCCGAGGTTCTGGGCGGTGCCGTCGGGATGCGGGATCACCAGCGAGACCCGGGCGGCCAGCATCTCCTGGCCGAGGTGCGCGGCCGGGACCTCGACACAGACGTGGTAGTCACGGGACTCGTCTCCCCAGGAACCGGTGGGGTAGTCCCCGGCGCGCGGGCCCGCCTCGGTGCGGCGTCCGGTCAAGTCCTCGACGGTGGGGGCGACTTGCTTGAGGAACTTGATCGTCGTGCCGACGGGGGTCCACAGCCGCAGGGCGACGTCCGCGACCTCCTTGCCCATCGCCGTCTCCATCATCCGCGTGAAGTCGGCGGCGAGGCCCGCCGGATCGGCGACGATGTCGGCGGTGCCGAGCAGGGCGGAGGCGATGCCTGTGACTTCTTTCACTTCCCAGTCGGTGCCCACACCCCGTGCGTCGCAGGTGAAACGCCCGGCACTGGCCTCCAGCGAGGCCTTCAGATCCTGCGGCGACTCGTGCTCGTTGCGGCCGTCGGTGAGCACGACGCCGTGCCGGATCGCGACGTCCGCCGAGGACAGCAGACGGTCCGCGAGCCGCAGCCAGGTCCCGATCGCGGTGCCCCCGCCGGCGGCGAGCTTGCGCAGTGCCTGCTTGGCCTGTTCGCGGGTGGTGGCGTCGGCGACGGCGAGCCGGCCGCCGCCCGGATAGACCTCCTTGGCGACGTGCGTGCCGCCGATCACCGCGAAGTGCACACCGTCGCGCAGGGTGTCGATCGCGGCGGCCGTGGCGTCCCGCGCGTTGCGCATCTTGGTCGGCGGGTAGTCCATCGAGCCCGAGCAGTCGACCATGATCGCCACGGCCGCGGAGGGGCCCTGCCCCGGCGAGTAGAGGTGGGGTGCCGCGACGGCGCTTCCGACGGTGCCGCCGCCGGTCGCGGTCACCGTGACGATCGCGTTGACCTCCCGGCCGCCCTCCGGGAGGTACTCGTTCTGGTACACGTCCACCGCGAACTGCGGCACGGTCGACTTCGAGAAGTTGGCCATTGTTCGCATCCCCCTTGAACGCCCCACGAGAGGTGGGGCGACGACGGAATCGCGGACCGGTCCCCTCCGGTCCGCTGAGCCTTCCCAGGCCTCCGCGCGCGGCCTCAGGCCGATCCTGCCCCCTGCGAAGGGGCCGGGAACGGCACGACGGCCACTGTTACGTTGTCGTGGCCCCCGCCGTCCAGGGCGTGCCCGACGAGAACCCGCGCGGCGTGCAGCGGGCGCACCGCGGCGTCGGGCGGGAGGACGCCGGCCATCTCCTCGGCCGCCTCCGCGTAGTTCCACAGGCCGTCCGTGCACACGACGACCACTCCGGGGCGGTCCGGCTTGAAGGAAGCCGTGTGCGGCTCCAGTTCGTAGGCGTCCGCGCCGAGCCAGCCGGTGATGGCGTGGGCGCGTTCGTCGGCGTACGCCTCGGCCTCGCTCATCAGGCCGGCGGCGACCATCTGCGCGGCCCAGGAGTCGTCCTCGGTGAGCCGGGCGGCCGGGGCGCCCCGGTCCACCGGCACCCAGTAGACGCGGCTGTCGCCGACCCAGCCGACCACCAGCAGACCGGCGGTGACCACGGCGCCGACCAGGGTGCAGGCGGGCGCGTTCTGGTGCGGTTGGTGCTCGCGGGCGGTGGCGGGTTCGCGGGCCAGCGCGTCCACCGCGTGCGAGGCGGCGACGATCGCGTCGTGCATGGCCTGCTGCGGGTGCGTGCCGAGCGGCAGGGCCGCCAGCAGCGACGCGCTCGCCGCGCGGGAGGCGGCCAGGGAGGCGTCGTCCGGGCGGGTCGCCGAGGACACGCCGTCGCACACGATGGCGACCAGCGCCTCGGAGCCGTCGGGCAGGGCGGTGCGGCCGATGCCGAAGGCGTCCTCGTTGCGGTGGTGACGCAGGCCCCGGTCGCTGACCGCGGCCATCGGGCCGGACTCCTGCTCCATGTGGTCGCGTTCGCGTGGCTGGGCGTGACCGCAGTTCTCGCAGTAGCCGTCGTGGTCGACATGGCCCGTGCGGCAGGCCACGCACACCGTCGGGGGATCGGCGGGCGCGGGGAGGTCGGCGGTGACCCGCGGGTCCGGGGCCTGGAGGGGGTACTCCTCGGGCTCCGCGGGCCGGTCGAAGCGCACGCCCGTCGCCGAGTGGCCGGGGGCGGCCGGGGGCAGGGGGGCGCCGGGCGGGTCCGCCGGCGGATGTGCCGCGGGGGCGGCGGGCGGCGCGCCGTGCCCTCCCGGGTCGGCCACGCCGGGCCGGCCGGCGTCCGGGGCGGTCTGTGCGGCCCCCGAGCCGTTCAAGGTGAGGGTCGGGTTGTCGTCCGGCCGTGGCGGCACGGCGGACAGGTCGTATCCGCACGCACCGCAGAAACGGTCACCCGACTCGAGCGGTTCCTCGCAGCTCGGGCAGGCGGACAGCTGGGGCATCTGCGACATCAACTACACCCATGTCCGGGGGCGGTAACGGTTGGCACGTTCCACCAGGTCGATCCTCTCCTCGCCGCCCCGCGCCAGGCGGGCCAGCGTGCGGTACGAACGCTCCAGGCCGAAGCGCAGCCCGCGTTCGTCCAGGCCGCTGCCGAGCAGCGTCCGTCCCCCGGCGGTGGGGGGTGCGGAACCCTGGCCCCCGGAGAGTATCCAGTCCAGGGCACTGCCGAGCACTTCCGTGGCCAACTGCTCGCGCCGGGTCGGGTCCAGACCGTACGCGTCCAGCGCCTCGACCTGCCCGGCGGCGGCGGTCAGATCCTCCAGGAAGGGTACGTCGCCGGCGGCGGCCGTCCGCTGCCGGAGCCGGGCCCGCACGGCGGCCACCCGTGCCGCCGTGTAGTGGATGGACGACTCCGGCACCGACTCCAGGGTACGCACGGCGCCGCCGCGGTCGCCGGTGGCGAGCTGCACCCGGGCCAGGCCGAACGCGGCGCTCACGAAGCTGGGGTCGGTCGTCCACACCAGCCGGTAGTACTCGGCGGCGTTGTCCAGCTGCCCGAGCACCTCCGCGCACAGGCCGAGGGCGAGCTTGGGGGCCGTCTCGCCGGGGAAGGCGTCGTAGATCGCGTCGAAGGCGAGGGCGGCGGCCTCGTGGTCGCCGGTGGCCAGTGCGGCCACCCCGCGGTACCAGACGACCCGCCAGTCGTCGGGCCGCTCCTCCTCCAGCGCGCGCAGGGCGTCCAGCGCGTCCGCCGGGTCCTCGTTCTCCAGCCGGGCCCGGATCTGCCGCAGCCGGGTCTCCACGGAGGGGGCGGGCGCGGCGGCGATGGCGCTGAGCAGCTCGGCCGGGGCGGTCGCCAGCAGACCGGCGAGGAATCCGGCGTTCGGGTCGGCGGGGTCGACGCGGGGCACGGCCAGGGCGAGGGCGGCGGCACCCGTGCCGACGGGCTTGACGAGGCCGGCCGGGCCGGTGAGGGCGGGCGGGGCGGCACCGGACGGGAGGGGCGCGTCGGCGCCGGTCCCGGCCCGGCGGGCGGGCGCCACGCGCGCCCCCAGCCGCGACACCTCGCCCGCCGACCGGGGGAACAACTCCGTGTCCGTGACCCGCAGTTCGGGTCCGAAAAGCGTCGACAGGGCGGGCCGCGCCCGGCCCGTCTGCAGCGACACGACCTCCCGCAGCACGCCGGTCAGCTGCTCCGTCATCTCCTGCGCGGAGGCGAACCGCCGGGCCGGGTCGGGGTCGGTGGCGCGGACCAGGAGCCGGTAGAACGACTCGTACTGCCGGAAGACCTCGATGGTGTCGGGGTCGGGCAGCGAGTCGGCGAAGACGTTCGTGTAGCCCTGGAAGTCGAAGGTCAGGACGGCGAGCGTGCGGCCCACCGTGTACAGGTCGGACGCCACCGAGGGGCCGGCCTCCGCGACCTCCGGCGCCTGGTAGCCGACCGTGCCGTAGATCGCCGACTCGTCGTCGTCCATGCGGCGCACCGCGCCCATGTCGATCAGCTTGAGCTGGTCCTCGGTCTGGATCGCGTTGTCGACCTTGAAGTCGCAGTAGAGCAGGTTGCGGCTGTGCAGATGGCCGAGCGCCTCCAGCGCCTCGATGCCGTAGGCGCACGCCTGCTCCACCGGCAGCGGGTCGCGCCGCCCCCCGGGCGTACGGCGGGCGTTGGCGATCTCCTTGAGGGACTTGCCGCCGACGTACTCCATGACGATGTACCCGTCGAGGGAGCCGGTGCGCTGGTCGAGGTGCTCGACGAAGTTGTAGATCCGCACGATGTTGGCGTGCTCGATCTCCGCGAGGAAGCGCCGCTCGGAGATCGCGGCGGCCATCGCGTCCTGGTCGCCGGTGTCCAGCAGGCCCTTGAGCACCACCCAGCGGTCCGAGACCGCGCGGTCGACGGCGAGGTAGACCCAGCCCAGCCCGCCGTGCGCGAGGCAGCCCGCCACCTCGTACTGACCGTGCACGATGTCACCGGAGGCCAGCTTCGGCACGAACGAGTACGGGTGGCCGCACTTGGTGCAGAAGCCCTCCGTGCGCCCGGGACGCTCGCCGCGGGCGCGGCCCACCGGCGCCCCGCAGTCCGAGCGGGAGCAGAACCGCTTGCGCTCCGGCACCTCGGGGTTCTCGAGCACCATCGAGCGCGGATCGGGCCGCGGCACCTGCGGCACCTGCACCAGACCCGCTCCCAGCCGGCCCCGGGTCGAGGAACCGGACGTGGAGCCGGAGCTGCGCACCGACACCGAGCGGTGGGAGGAGCTGCGCGACAGCGAGCGGGAGAGCCGCCCCGAGACCGAGCGGCGGGACTTCGACGACTGCGAGGACTGGGACGACGTACGGGAACTGCCGCGGGAGGTGGAGCGGGAGCCGCCGCTTCCCGCCGCGCCCTTGCCGCCGCCGGTGACGCCGGTCGGCGAGGAGCCGACCATGCCGTTCGCGGACACCACCGGCGCCAGGCCGCAGGTGTCGCAGTAGAGCTCGCCGCCGCCGACGTCCTCGTAGCCGCCCTCGCAGCCCGGACGCTGGCAGTTTTGCTGTGCCTGACTCATGAGGACGGCTCCCCCCTGCGGTCCCGGAACTCCGACGGGCCGCCCTGCTGAGGCACCCGTGGCGCGGTGCCGAGCACCTCGGCCGCCGCGTGCTGGAAGCGCAGTACGGCCTGCTCGGCGACCCGCAGATCGCAGGGCGCGCTCCACAGCATGCGGCGGGCCGCGTCGTACCGCTCCATCAGCAGCGGATCCTCCGCCAGGCCGTGCCGGGCGATCTTCGCCTTGTACGCGTCGAGGCGGCCCCGCAGCTCGGCGCGGACCGCGAGCGGCGCGGTGACCGCGGTCAGCGACTCGCGCGCCCGCAGCAGTTCGTCCTCCGCCTTCTGCTCCAGGGACTCCAGGAGCGGGGACAGCCGGTGCCACTGGGCGTGCCTGCGGTACTCGGCGGCCGTCGCGAGCTGCTCCTGCAGCACGGTCGGCGGGCCGCTGACCACCGGCACCTCGGTGGCGGCGATCTTCGCCAGCACCTCGCCGCGGGCGGTGCGCGCCTCGGCGAGGGTGCGGTCCGCGCGCGAGAGCACGTCCCGCAGCTTCACGAGCCGCTGCTCGGCGTCCTTGCGGACGGCCAGCACGGCGTCGATCTCCCGGCGCACCTCCTCCAGGGCGCGCGCCTCCCGGTCGTACACCGTGGTGTCCGGCCGGCCGCCGCCGGGTGCCGAACTGCCCTGCGCGCGCTGCCAGTACGACAACGGGTCGGACACCACCTGCTCGCGCAGCCGGGTCAGGGTGCGGGTGATGCGCTCCAGGTCGTCCCCGGCGGGGTGCTCGCCGGGGCGTACACCGACGGAGTGCGCCAGCTTGCGGGTGCGCTGGAGTTCGGCGGCGAGTAAATCGATCCGGGCGGGCAGCGCCGACCAGACGGCGTCGCAGGCCACGACCATGTCCAGCGACCTGGCGTACAGGTCGTTCATCCGTTCCACCAGCGTGACCAGGGTGAAGCTCTCGCTGAGCCTGCCCGCGCCGTGCAGCGTCGGCGCGTTCGCCATCGCGGCGGCGCCGCCCGCGACCGTGACCGACTCGCCGCGCAGCAGTTCGGTCAGGTCCGCCAGGTCCTCGCGGCTGGACCAGCGGCGCCGGGCGCGGATCTCGCGGGCGGAGCGCAGCGCGTCGCTGTAGGCGTCGAAGTACGCCCACAGCAGCGAGATCGACGCCTCCGTGGCCGCCCAGCGCTCCTCGGTCGTGCCGGTGAGCTCGGCGCCTTCGAGGAGCCGACGGCCCGCGTGGTCCTGGAGGGCGAACAGCGAGGTCTCGATCGCCTCGTGCTCCGCGCCGAGCCGCGCCAGCGCACGGTCCACCTCGTCCCGGTCCATCACCGGACCGGAGGCTCCCGTGACGCCCATCGATCACCTCTCGTCTGCTGGTCTGTGCTGTCGGTCACTGCCTGCCGGTCACCTGTAGCGCGGTGTCGGCGGGGTCGCCGACTCGGAGTCCCTACCCAGCGTCGGGGACAGCCACTTGTCGTACGAGGCCTTCCAACCGCCGTCCGTGCGGTAGTCGGCCAGTATGCGGTTGACCCGGCGTACCAGATCGTCGGCGTCCTTCTTCATCGCCACGCCGTAGTACTCCGTGGTGAACCGCTCGCCCTTCAGCTCCACCGTCGGGTCCTGCGCCGCCTGGCTGGCGGCGAGCGCGCTGTCCGTCACCACCGCGTCCACCTCGCCGAGTTGGAGCCGGACCAGGCAGTCGAGCTGGTTGGGCACGGTGGTGGAGATGTCGGCGGAGGCGGGCAGCTTGCCGGACTTCCGGTCCGCCGCCAGGTTGTCGTACGCCGTCGAACCCGTCGCCGAGCAGATCCGCTTGCCGGCGAGGGTGTCGTCGTAGCCCTTGATCGTCGAGGAGTTGGGGGCGAGGACCTGCTGGCCGGTGAGGAAGTAGGGCGCGGAGAAGGCGACGTCCTCCAGCCGGGAGCAGGTGATGGTCATGGTGCGCACCACCATGTCGACCTGGCCGCTCTGGATCGCGGGGACGCGCTGGTTGGTGGGGATGGCCTTGAACCGGATGCGGTCCGGGGCGCCGAGCAGCTCCTGAGCTATGCGGCGGGCCAGATCGATGTCGAAGCCCTCCAACTCGACGTCACGGGCGGCCGAGTTGGGGTCGCGGTAGCCCCAGCGGAAACTGTTCTGGTCCACGCCGACCGAGACGTAGCCGCGCTGCTTGACGGCCGCGATCGTCTCGCCCTCGGCGCTCGACGGGGACAGGCTGCGGTCCTGGGGGTTCACGCACGTCTCGGCCTTCGCCTGCCGGCCGTCGGCCACGCCCGGGCCGCCGAGGTCCGCGCCGACGACGCCCGCCTGCTGCGTGTGCGGCAGCAGCAGCGCGAAGAGCACCGCGAGGGCGCAGACGACCGCCATGGCGCCCACGCCGCCCCAGCCCTTCAGGCTGGCCCGCAAACGTCGTGCATGCATCGTCACGCCCCCTTTCACCGGTACTCCGAAAGCCTGCGGCCGATGCCCAGCAGCGCGCCCGCCGCGCCCAGCACGGCGAGCAGGGCCGCACCGGCCGGCAGACCGGTCATCGCGTCCCGGCCGTCGCCCGCAGCCCGTTCGAACTCCAGCTTCTCGTGCTTCAGGGCAGTCTCCAGGCTGCGGTCGACGCTGTCGAAGCACTCGCCGGTCGGTTCGTCGCCCCGGTCACCGATGATCTTCCTGAGCGCCGCCTGGTAGTCACCCGCGTCGTCGGCGTCGCGGGCCTGCTGGTGCCGCTGCTTCCATATGTCCATGCTCCCCGCGGCGGTCCGCACGGGCCGCTCGCCCGCCTCGTCGTCGGCGAGGTCCGCGGCGGCCGTGAGACCGGCGGCGAGGTCCTTCATCGAGGCCTGGAAGGCCACGTCGAACCTGTCCTTGAACTCGCCGCCCACCTCGACCGTCTCCGCGCCCCGGCTGACCAGGGTGAGGTTCTCGTTGCCGCGGGCCTTCAGGGAGGCGATGCGTGCGTCGTGCAGGACGTTCAGGGAGCGCACGCCGTGGTCGTAGGAGTCGTCGAGGCCGGCGCGGGCCACGCTGTGGCCGACGACCAGCCACAGCAGCACCACCGTCGTGGCGGCCGTCGCGGCGACCAGGCCGTGGTTCAGGACCCGGTTGGTCCGCGCGTACGAGCGGTGCTGCGCCCAGGCCAGGGCGGCCAGGGCGATCAGGCCGAGCGCGATCGCCGCCCAGGGGTAGGGCGTGGCGTGCGCGTAGTCGCCGCGCAGCCGCTCGTTCTCCGACGTGTAGAGGTCCTCGGCCGCCGGGAGCATCTCGGTCTGCATCGTGTCGTTGGCGTAGCGCAGGTAGGCACCGCCGAGCGGGTAGCCCTGGCGGTTGTTGGCGCGGGCGCGCTCGATCAGGCCCTTGTACTCCGGCAGGAGCCGGTTGAGCTTCGCGATCGTCTGCGCCGAACGGGAGTGCGGATCGGAGCTGCCGGCGGCCAGGACGAGCTTCTCCGCCGCCGTGCGGATGTCCTTCTCGTAGCGCTCGCGGGATTCCTGGGTCTCCTGGCCGCCGGCCAGGAAGCCGCTGGAGGCGGCCGTGTTGGCGTCGGCCAGGGAGCGGTAGATGTCGGCCGCGGCGGAGCTGAGGGGCTGGCTCTTGCGGAGCACGTCGTCGGCGGCGGCCGCGCGGTCGTCGGCCTGCCAGGCGGAGACCGCGCCGAACGCGACGACCAGCAGGGCGAGGACCGCGCCGATGAGGCGCAGCCGCCCCGGCTCGGTGGCCGCGGCGGCGCGCAGCCGGTCCGCGCCCTCCGCGAAGGCCGTGCGCCGGGGCGGGGCGACGGCGCCCCGCGCCCCTGCGGGCGCGGGGCGCGCGGGGGCCGGCTGCTGCGGCGGCACCGTGGGCAGGGTGGGCACGCCCGGCGCAGGTGGCGCCGCGCTGCTCCTGGGCGGTTGTGTCACTCCTGACCTCCCCCGTGGTCATCCGTCGCCGCAAGTATCGCTGCCGGGACCGGCATCCGCACCGGCCTTGCGTGGATCTTGCTGGATCCCGATGCCCGCAGCACCCCCTGCCCATGAATACGCCGGTGGAATCGGTTCGGTTCCCGTGCAGGCGGTGACACCGCGCGCCCCCCGCGCGCGCCCCTCAGTCCTCGAAGTGGGCCCGCACCCGCTCCCGTGCCTCGGCCGTCACCACCCCCAGCCGGTCCAGTCCCAGCAGTGCCGCGCCGAGGACCGGACTCGCCGTCACCACCCGGGGCACCGCCTTCGGAGCCCGCGCCGCGAGCAGATCGCGGACCCCGTCGTCGAGTTGGGGGTGCCGGGCCGCCAGCACGCTGCCCCCCAGCAGCACCGGCGTCTCCTCGTGCAGCAGGTCCAGCCGGGACAGGGCGACCGTCGCCATGCTCACGACCTCCTCGGCCAGCCGGTCGACCAGGGCGCGGGCGACCGGGTCGCCGTCGGCGGCCGTGGCGAAGAGCACCGGCGCGAGCTCGTGCCGGCGGCCGGGCGGCACCCGCTCCAGGTGCAGCGCCTCGATCAGCGCGTACATGGAGTCGAGCCCGAAGTGCGCGGGCAGGGTGCGTGCCAGCTCCGTCGGTCCACCGCGTCCGTCCTCCGCGCGGGCGGCGTGGTAGAGGGCCTCCTCGGCCATCCCCCAGCCCCCGCCCCAGTCCCCGGAGACCCGCCCGATCGCCGGGAACCGCGCGGTGCGCCCGTCGGGCCGCATGCCGACGCAGTTGATGCCCGCCCCGCAGACCACGGCGACGCCGCGCGGCTCGGTCACCCCGGCCCGCAGGATCGCGAAGGTGTCGTTGCGGACGTCCACGGTGGCGCCCCACGCGCGCGCGTGCAGCGCCTCGGTCAACCGCTCCTCCTCCACGGGGAAGTCGGCGTTGGCGAGGCAGGCGGAGACATGCGTGACGGAGGTGACGCCGGCCTTCGCGAAGACCCGTTCCACCACCTCCGCGAGGACGTCCGTGGCCGCCTCGACCCCGACCACCGGCGGCCGGAAGCCACCGCCGCGCGCGGTCGCGAGCACCCTCCCGTCCTCCGCCACCACGGCGGCGTCGGTCTTGCTGTTGCCGGCGTCGACGGCGAGGACACGTGCGGTCAGGCCCACGCGAGATGCTCCCGGTTGTGTGCGATCAGCTGGTCGGTGAGGGTGCCGGCGTACTCGTACTGGCCGATGAGGGGATGGGCCAGGAGCGCCTTGAACACCCGCTCCCGGCCGCCGCGCAGGGCCGCGTCCAGGGCGAGGTCCTCGTACGCCGTCACGCTCGCCATCAGGCCCGCGTACAGCGGGTCCACGGCGGCGACCGGCAGGGGCTGCGGGCCGCCGAGGGAGCCGACCGCCGCCTGCACCTCGATCACCGCGTCGTCGGGCAGGAAGGGCAGCGTGCCCCGGTTGTAGGTGTTCACCACCTGGTGCGGGCTGCCGGCGCCGCCCAGCAGCGCCGCCGCCAGGTCCACGGCCGCCTCCGAGTAGAAGGCGCCGCCCCGCCGGGCCAGCAGCTCCGGCTTCTCGTCGAGTGCCGGATCGGCGTACATCCGCAGCAACTCGCCCTCCATGGCCGCCACTTCCTCGGCCCGCGAGGGCTTGGTGCGCAGTTCCCGTACGACCTCGTCGTGCGCGTAGTAGTAGCGCAGGTAGTACGACGGGACCACGCCGAGACGGTCCAGCAGATCGCGCGGCAGGCGCAGGTCGGCGGCGATCGTGTCGCCGTGCTCCGTCAGCAGCTTGGGCAGCACGTCCTCGCCCCCGGCGCCGCCCACGCGGACGCCGGTCTCCCAGGTGAGGTGGTTCAGGCCCACGTGGTCGAGGTGGACGTCGGCCGGGGTGAGCCCGAGCAGCGCCGCGAACTTGCGCTGCAGGCCGATCGCCACGTTGCACAGCCCGACCGCCTTGTGGCCGGCCTGGAGCAGGGCGCGGGTCACGATGCCGACCGGGTTGGTGAAGTCGATGATCCAGGCGTCCGGGTTGGTCCGCCGCACCCGTTCGGCGATGTCGAGCACCACCGGCACCGTGCGCAGCGCCTTCGCCAGGCCGCCCGCACCGGTGGTCTCCTGGCCGATGCAGCCGCACTCCAGCGGCCAGGTCTCGTCCTGCCGGCGGGCCGCCTGCCCGCCGACGCGCAGCTGGAGCAGCACCGCGTCGGCGCCCTCGACACCGGCGTCCAGGTCCGAGGTCGTCACCACCCGGCCGCCGTGCCCCTGCCGGGCGAGGATCCGCCGGGCCAGGCCGCCCACCAGCTCCAGCCGGTCGGCAGCCGGGTCGACGAGCACCAGCTCCTCGACGGGCAGGGTGTCCCTCAGACGGGCGAAGCCGTCCACGAGTTCGGGGGTGTAGGTCGAACCGCCGCCGACCACGGTGAGTTTCATACGTCCAGTCAACCCTTCACTCCGGTGAGCGTGACGCCCTCGACGAACGCCTTCTGGGCGAAGAAGAACACGAGGATCACGGGGGCCATGACCAGCACGGTCGCGGCCATGGTGAGGTTCCAGTCGGTGTGGTGCGCGCCCTTGAACGACTCCAGCCCGTAGGACAGCGTCCAGGCGCCCGGGTTCTCGGACGCGTAGATCTGGGGGCCGAAGTAGTCGTTCCACGCGTAGAAGAACTGGAAAAGGGCCACGGCGGCCACGCCCGGCTTCGCCATCGGCAGGACGACCCTCAGCAGCGTCCTCAGTTCCCCGCAGCCGTCGACCCGCGCCGCGTCCAGGTACTCGTCCGGGATCGTCATGAGGAACTGGCGCAGCAGGAAGATGGAGAACGCGTCGCCGAACGCCATCGGGATCAGCAGCGGCCACAGGGTGCCGGAGAGGTCCAGCTGCTTCGCCCAGAACAGGTACATCGGGATGACGACGA
This sequence comes from Streptomyces sp. NPDC089424, assembly GCF_044749345.1. Taxonomy (NCBI): domain Bacteria; kingdom Bacillati; phylum Actinomycetota; class Actinomycetes; order Kitasatosporales; family Streptomycetaceae; genus Streptomyces; species Streptomyces sp. NPDC089424. Next base: position 38,958 of record NZ_JBIVHU010000010.1, on the reverse strand, counting down.
CCTGGGGCGGCAGCATCATCATCGAGATCACCAGCATCAGCGACAGCCGGCGGCCCCGGAAGCGGAACTTGGCCAGCGCGTACGCCACCGGGATCGACGACACCACGGTCAGGACGGTGCCCAGACCGGCGTAGAGCAGGGTGTTGCGCCACCAGGTCAGGAAGCCCGGCGTGTCGAAGACCCGTCGGTAGTTGCCCCACTCCCAGGTGTCCGGGACCAGGTCGCGGCTGAGCGCCTGACTGTCGCTCATCAGCGAGGTCAGCAGGACGAACACGAAGGGGAGCGTGAAGAACAGGGCGGCGGCGAGGCCGAGCGCGTGGACGGCGATCCATTCGAGCAGGGCCCGCCGCCGTGCCACGGGCGCGCTTCCCGCCACCGGCTTGTCGAGTACGTGGGTCATCAGTCACCTGCCTGGATGAGACCGCCCCGGCGCCGCATCAGCAGTGCGGTGAACGCCATCGACAGGGCGAACAGGACCAGGGCCACCACGCACGCCGCTCCGTAGTCGAAGCGCTGGAAGCCGAGGTTGTAGACGAGCTGGGGGAGGGTGAGCGTCGACTTCTCCGGGTAGCCGGGCTCGAACTGGGTGCCCGCGCCCTGGATCACGCCCGACGCGACCTTTCCGGCGACCAGCGGCTGCGTGTAGTACTGCATGGTCTGGATGACGCCCGTGACCACCGCGAACAGCACGATCGGCGAGATGTTCGGCAGCGTCACGAACCGGAACCGCTGCCACGCCGACGCGCCGTCCAGCTCCGCCGCCTCGTACTGCTCCCTCGGGACGTCCAGCAGGGCGGCCATGAAGATGACCATCAGGTCGCCGACGCCCCACAGGGCGAGCAGGGTGAGCGCGGGCTTGGACCAGTCGGGGTCGGCGAACCAGCCGGGGGCCGGGATGCCGGCCCCCGCGAGGATCGAGTTGACCGGCCCGGTGCCGGGGTTGAGGAGGAAGGCGAAGGCCATGGTGGCGGCCACGGGCGGGGCGAGGTAGGGCAGGTAGAAGAGGGTGCGGAAGACACCCGTGCCGGTCTTGATCTTCGTGATGAGCAGTCCGACGCCGAGCCCGAAGACGACCCGGAGGCTGACCATGACCAGCACCAGCCACAGGGTGTTGCGCAGGGCCGGCCAGAAGAGCGGGTAGTGCTCGAAGACGTACGTCCAGTTCTGCGTTCCGCTCCAGGACGGCGGCCGGAAGCCGTCGTAGCGCATGAACGAGAAGTAGAGCGTCGACAGCAGCGGATAGGCGAAGAAGACCGAGAAGCCGATCAACCAGGGGGACAGGAAGGCCAGGGTGCGCAGCGCTGATCTGCGGTGCTTGGCTGCCAGGGTGCTCATGGTGGGCCGCTACTTCGCCTGGGCGATGTCCGTGTCGATCTGCTGGGCGGTCTTCGCGAGGCCCGCCTTCAGATCGGTGGCCTTGCCGCTCTCGTAGTCGTAGCCGAACTGCTGGATCGTCGTCAGGTACACACCGCCGTTGACGGAGGCGGGCGTGGTCGTGGAGTCGGGGTTCGCGGCGATCTCCAGGAACGTCTTGAAGCGCGGGTCGTACTTCAGCTTCGGCGACTTCAGGGCGGCGAGCGTGGAGGGGACGTTGTGGATCGCGTTGGAGAAGTTCACGACCGCGTCCGTGTCGGTGGTGATGTACCGCACCAGCTCCCAGGCCGCGTTCTGCTTCTTGCTGGTGGCGGCGATGCCGGCGATGGTGCCGGTGATGTAGCCCTTGCCGTACTGGTCGGCCTGGTCGTCGGGCACGGGCAGCGGGGCGACGCCGATCTCGAAGCCGGGCTTCGCGTCCAGGGCCATGCCCAGGCGCCACTCGCCGTCGAGCTGCATGGCGACCTGGCCGGTGTGGAAGGGGTGCTTCGGGCCCCATTCGTCGCCGAGGCCGGCGCGGTAGGTCTCCAGCTTCCGGTACCCGCCGAGGGCGTCCACGAGCCGCTTCTGGAGCTTGAAGCCGGCCTCGAACGCGGGGTCCTTGGCGACGTTGGACTTGCCCTCGCCGTCGAAGTACGTCGGCGAGAACTGGCCGAGGTAGTGCTCGGTGGTGGTCTCCCAGCCGTGGTAGTTCGGCATGAAGCCGAGCTGCTTGTAGGAGTCGCCCCGCGGGACGGTCAGCTTCTTCGCCACGGTCTCGAACTCGGACCAGGTCTTCGGCGGGGCCTTGATGCCGGCCTTCTCGAAGGCCGTCTTGTTGTAGTAGAGCCCGTAGGCGTCGCCGAGCAGCGGGACCGCACAGCGGTTGCCCTCGAACTGGGTGTACTCGTTCATCGCCTTCGGGAACGTCTTCTCCGGGTCGACGTCCGACTTCTCGAAGAACGGGTTGAGGTCGACCAGCGCGCCCGAGGTGCAGAACCTGCCGACGTTGTTGGTGGTGAACGAGGAGATCACGTCCGGGGCGTTGCTGCCGCCCGCCCGCAGGGCCTGGTTGATCTTGTCGTCGGTCATGTTGCCGACGATCTTCACGTCGATGTTGGGGTGCGCCTTCTCGAAGCCGGCGATCAGCGCCTTCACGGCCGCGACCTCGGAGGGGGCGCTCCAGGCGTGCCAGAAGGTGAGGGTGGTGGCCTGGGAGGGATCGTCGTCCGCACCGGAGGAGGCCTGGCCGGTGCACGCGGTCGCGAGGAGGGCGGTGGCGGCGGTGAGGGCTATGGAGACGGTGACGTGCGTGGCCGCTTTTCGGGACTTTCCGGGCATGGCGAGGCCTCCCAGGGCAGGGGACGGGGATGGGGCCGGGTCGGGTGTGCTGCTCAGCGAGAGGTGTCGAAGACCTCGTCGCGGGTGGTGGCGAGGGCGCTCTCCAGGGCGCCGCGCAGGACGGGATGGTCGCGTACGCCCCCGAGGACGAGCCGGGGCCGGGCCGCCGCCAGCTCCGCCAGCTCGGCCTGCACCAGGGCGCGCAGGGTCTCGCCGCCGGAGGTGAGGGAGGTGCCGCTGAGGACGACGAGCTCGGGGTCGAGGACGGAGACGAGAGAGGCGAGACCGGTGGCGAGGTGTGTGGCGTAGGTGTGCAGGAGGCGGCGGTGGGGGTCGTCGGTGCCGGTGCCGGTGCCGGTGCCTTCGCCGCCCTCGCGGCCGTCGCCCGCGGAGGTCGTGCGGCGGCCGGGTCCGGTCTCGGCGCGCCGGGTACGGCGCCCCGCGGGGGCGTCGGACGGGGCGGCGGCCTGGTCCGGGTCGCCGTACCGCTCCGCCGCGCGCGCCAGCAGCGTGGCGGCTGCCTCGGTGTACGGGCCGGACGGGACGTCGGGGACGCCGAGGTCACGGGCGAGCGCGGGCAGGGCCTGGGAGCCGGCCAGCTCCTGGTAGCCGCCGCTGTTGGCCTTGGTGACCTGGCGGACCAGGGGCGCGCCCGGCACGGGCAGGAAGCCGACCTCGCCGGCACCGCCCGTCCAGCCGCGGTGCAGCCTGCCGCCGAGGACCAGGGCGGCGCCGAGGCCGCCCTCGTTCCACAGCAGCACGAAGTCGGCGTGCCCCTGGGCGGCGCCCAGCCGCTGCTCGGCGACGGCGACGAGGTTGACGTCGTTCTCGTACTCCACCGGCATCGGCAGCGCGGCGGCGAGTTCGTCGAGGAGCGTGGGGGAGTGCCAGCCCGGCAGGTGCGAGGCGTAGCGCAGTCGGCCGGTGTTCGGGTCGAAGGCGCCGGGCGTGCCGATGACGAGCCGGTGGACGTCGGCCCCGGTCAGACCCGCGGCCTTCACGGCGCCGTCGAGGGCGTCGGTGACCTGGCGGACGACGGGCCGGGCGGGCCGTCTGCCGGGGGTGGCGACCTCGTACGTGCCGACCGTGCGGCCGGTGATGTCGGCGACGGCGGCGAGGACGCGCTCGGGGGTGACGTCGAGGCCGGCGGCGTGGGCGGCGGCCGGGTTGACGGCGTAGAGCTGGGCGTTCGGTCCGGGGCGGCCCTCGCTGGTGCCGGTCACCAGCACCAGCCCGGCGGCCTCCAGCCGGGCCAGCAGCTGCGAGGCGGTCGGCTTGGACAGGCCGGTGAGCTTGCCGATGCGGGTGCGGGAGAGCGGGCCGTGCTCCAGGAGCAGGTCCAGCGCGGCGCGGTCGTTCATGGCCCGCAGCACGCGGGGGGTGCCCGGGGTTCCCGCGGTTCCTGCCATGGCGTCGACACCTGCCTTTCGGCCGCTCAGCTTGGCAGCGGCCGGGACGTCACGTCCATCCGCCACTGTTAGGAAGGTTTCCTATTCGCTGGGAGGGAACGTAGGCCCGTCGTAAACCAGGCGTCAAGAGGAACGCCCCCAGGCAACGGAGTCGTTACCTGGGGGCGTTCCTCCCGACGGTGGCCGGTGCTCCCGGCCGCGGGCCGCGCGGGCTACTTCGTCGTGCTCGTCGGCGGCGCTATCGGGGACGCGGCGGCCGCCTGCGGGGAGGCGGTGTTGGCGTACACCGACGGGGCCGCCATGCCCGCCGTCGGGTCCGCCGCGGGGCTCTCCTCGTGCTGGAGGGGCAGTCCGCCGACGATGCGGATGCCCTCCTGGTCGAAGCGGCGCTTGATGCGCCAGCGCAGTTCGCGCTCGATGGTGAGGGCCTTGCCGGGCATGGTCTTGGCGGAGACGCGCACGACCATCGAGTCGAGCAGGACGCTGTCCAGGCCGAGGATCTCGATCGGACCCCAGAGCATCTCGTTCCACGGGTCCTCCTTGCTCATCGCCTCGCCGACCTCGCCGAGCACGGCCTTGACGCGGTCGAGGTCCTCGGAGGGGCGCACGGTGACGTCCACGCCGGCCGTGGCCCAGCCCTGGGAGAGGTTGCCGACCCGCTTGACCTCGCCGTTGCGGACGTACCAGATCTCCCCGTTGTCGCCGCGCAGCTTCGTCACACGCAGGCCCACCTCGATGACCTCGCCGGAGGCGACACCGGCGTCGATCGAGTCGCCGACGCCGTACTGGTCCTCGAGGATCATGAACACGCCGGAGAGGAAGTCCGTCACCAGGTTGCGCGCGCCGAAGCCGATCGCCACGCCCGCCACACCCGCGGAGGCCAGCAGGGGCGCCAGATTGATCTGGAACGTGGAGAGGATCATCAGGGCCGCGGTGCCGAGGATGACGAAGCTCGCCACCGAGCGCAGCACCGAGCCGATCGCCTGGGAGCGCTGACGGCGGCGCTCCACGTTCACCAGCAGGCCGCCGATCGCCGTGCCGTCCACCGACTGGGCGGTGCGGTTCATGCGGTCTATCAGCTTGGTGATCGCCCGCCGCACCGCCACCCGCAGCACCGCCGCGATCACCACGATCAGCAGCACCCGCAGGCCGATCGCGAGCCACGTGGACCAGTTCTGCTCCACCCAGCCGGCGGCGTTCGTGGCGCGCTGCTGGGCGTCCTGCAAGGTGGGCACGGAGGGTGCCGTCTCCGACGGGGACGGTGACGGTGACGGTCCGGCGGCCAGTAGGGCGGGCAAGGACGACACGGGGGTACCTCCAGGTGGAACAACGGCCCGCCCCCCGGTACGGCGGTCAGGTCCAAGGTCACGAACAGGTCACCGGACGGGCGGAGGAACCACACTATCGGGGCATCGTGTGGGGATCGTTGCGCTGTTCGAGGGAGAGACGGTGTCACCCGGGGGATGTACAGATCAGACGAACAGCAGGTGAGGCGAACAGTTCGGTGAGGAGGGGGGAGGAGATGGTCGGGAGCCTGGGGAGGACGCCGATGTGGTCGAAAACACTCCCAGCCCGTTACCGGGACATGGTGGCGCTTTCACCAGGCATGAGGGGAGACTGACTGCAGATCGTCCCGGCGCGAGCCACGCGCCGCCGGCGTACAAGGAGGCATCCGTGCCGCATGTCCTGGTCCTCAACGCGTCGTACGAGCCACTCGGCGTCGTACCGCTCCGCCGCGCGCTCATCCTCGTCCTCGAGAACAAGGCCGTATGCCTCGAGGAGTCCGGCGCCTATCTGCACAGCGCGACCGTCACAGTCCCCGCACCCAGCGTGGTCCGGCTCAAGCGATTCGTCCGGGTTCCCTATCGGGGGCCCGTTCCTCTCACCCGCCGGGCGCTCTTCGCCCGCGACGGGGGCCGGTGCATGTACTGCGGTGGCGTCGCAACCAGCGTCGACCACGTCATCCCGCGCAGCCGCGGGGGCAAGCACGTCTGGGACAACGTGGTGGCGTCCTGCCGCCGCTGCAACCACGTGAAGGCCGACCGCCACCTCGGCGAGATCGGCTGGCGGCTGCGCCACAAACCCGCCCCACCCACCGGCCTGGCCTGGCGCATCATCGGGACCGGCCACAGGGATCCGCGCTGGTTGCCCTACTTGCAGCCGTACGGCGCGGACGACGCCTTGGCCCGGATCGAGGGCATTCCCGCCTGAGGATCCGGGCTTTCGCATCTCCTGGTGCGGGATGCCGGCACGGGACCGGGGGGAGACCTTCCCACCCCGGTCCCGAAGGTGCTGTCGTGGATGGGTCCGTCGGGACCCAGGGGAAGTCTTCGCGCACGGAACGTGAGGAGGAGGGCCTTCTTCGGTCAGGGGACGTCTGGCGTCGCGCTCATTGGGTAGGGCTGCGATGACCCATTCGTATCGACGAGGAGGCTTCCGTGGCCGCATCGGCACACCTTCTGCTGTCCGCTCTCTCCGACGACCGGCCCCGGCGGGACGACAAGCCCCGCGCAGAGGCGGGTGCGCGCTCCAAACGCACCCCTCCGCCCGGGGACGCGCACCGCTCCAAACGCACGCCGTTCCCGCGGCAGGCGGCGCTGCCCGCCGACCGCGACCCGGCGAAGGCCTCTCCGGCCGGCCCGGATCTCGCACATGTGTGCGCCTTCAGTGCGGAGGGCGCCTGCACCGAGGCCCCGCTGACCAGCGAACCTCCGCTGCCCGACGCCGAACCCCTCACCAGCGAGCCTCCGCTCGCCGCCCCCGACGCCGACTTCACGAGGCCGTAGCGGGCCACGGCCCGGACGCCGACGCAGATGTAGACGACCGCTCATCGGACGCCGATCCCGCGAGGTTGTGAATGACCGCATCCCGGACGACGCTGATCCCGCGAGGCCGTAGATGACCCCCACCCGGACGCCGGCCGCGCGAGGCCGCGGGTGAGCGCGCCCCGGCTGGCCGAGGTCCCCGACGAGGATCTGTGCCGGCTCGCCGAGTCCCACGGCGTCGCCCCCTCCTACAGCCCCGCCCCGCACCGCACGGTCACCGCCTCGGCCGCCGCGCTCATCGGGACCCTCGCCGCGCTCGGGGTCGACGCGAGCACGCCCGAGGCCACCCGGGCCGCGCTCGCCGCCCGCCGCGCGGAATTACGGGAGCGGCTGCTCCCGCCGACCCTCGTGAGCTGGGGCGGCGCCGCGCCGGCCGCCCTCGCCGCGCTGCCCGAGGGCACCCGGCTGCGGGTCGAGACCGAGCAGGGTGAGACCCGTGACGCCGCCGAGCACCTCCCGCCCGGCGTCCACCGCCTCACCGCGGCCGCGCCCGACGGGCGGACCGCCCACGCCCATCTGATCGCCGCCCCGTCCCGGCTGCCCACACCGGCGGCCCGGTCGTACGGACTGCTGGTCCAGCTCTACTCCCTGCTGTCGCGGCGCTCCTGGGGCATGGGCGACCTCGGCGACCTCGACGAGCTCACCGCCTGGGCCGGCCGCTCGCTGGGTGCCGGATTCATCCAGGTCAACCCCCTGCACGCGGCCGTCCCCGGCATCCCCACCGACCCCTCCCCGTACCGCCCCTCCTCCCGGCGCTTCCCCGACCCGGTGCACCTGCGCATCGAGGCCGTTCCCGAGTACGCCCACGCCGACGACCGCGAGCGCGTGCGCTCGCTGGCCGAACGGGCGGGCAGGCTGCGGGAGTCGGTGCTGGAGAAGGACGCGCTGATCGACCGGGACGCGGTGTGGGAGCTGAAGCGGGAGGCGCTGGAGCTGGTGGGGGAGGTGCCCCTCGGCCCCGGCAGGCGCGCCGCCTACTGCGACTACCTCGCCGAGGAGGGCGAGGCACTGGAGGACCACGCCACCTGGTGCGCGCTGGCCGAGGTGCACGGCCCCGAGTGGCACACCTGGCCCGAAGGGCTGCGGGACCCCCGCTCGCCCGAAACCGCTCGTGCGCGCAGGGAGTTGCTGCACCGCGTCGACTTCCACTGCCGCCTCGCCTGGCTCACCGACGCCCAGCTGGTCGCCGCCCAGCGCACCGCGCGGGAGGCGGGGATGCCGGTCGGGATCGTGCACGACCTCGCGGTCGGCGTGCATCCCGGGGGCGCCGACGCCTGGGCGCAGCAGCGGTACTTCGCCGCCGGGATGTCCGTGGGCGCCCCGCCGGACGCCTTCAACTCCCGGGGCCAGGACTGGGGTCTGCCGCCCTGGCGCCCGGACCGGCTGGCCGAGTCCGGATACGCGCCGTTCCGGGGGCTGCTGCGCGGACTGTTCCGCTACGCGGGCGCCCTGCGCATCGACCATGTGATGGGCCTGTTCCGGCTGTGGTGGGTGCCGGTGGGACTGCCGCCGACGGAGGGGACGTACGTCCGCTACGACGCGGAAGCCATGCTCGCCGTCCTGGTGCTGGAGGCCTCGCGGGCCGGGGCGATGGTGATCGGTGAGGATCTCGGCACGGTCGAGGAAGGCGTCCGCGAAGCGCTGCGCGAGCGGGGGGTGTTCGGCACGTCGGTGCTGTGGTTCGAGCGGGACTGGGAGGGCGACGGCCGGCCGCTGCCGCCGGACAGCTGGCGCGCCGACTGCCTGGCCACCGCCACCACCCACGACCTGCCGCCCACCGCGGCCCGGCTCACCGGCGACCACGTGGAACTCCGTGACCGGCTCGGCCTCCTCGGCGCCCCCCTGGACGTGGAGCGCGCGCGGGCCGCCGCCGACACGGGGGAGTGGCTCGCCCTGCTCACCCGGCTCGGACTGCTGCGAGGCACCGGTGGCGGTCTCGGCGCGGGCACGGAGGAGGCCGAGGTGCAGGCCGTGCACCGCTATCTGCTGCGCACGCCCGCCCGGATGATCGGCGTATGGCTGCCGGACGGGGTGGGGGACCGGCGTCCGCAGAACCTGCCGGGGACGTGGGACGAGTATCCGAACTGGCGCCTGCCGATCGCCGACGCGTCCGGCCGCCCGGTGACCCTGGAGGTCCTGGCGTCCTCGCCCCGGCTGCGCTCGCTGATGGAGGTCCTGCGGGAGGAGGCGCGCGCGGCGGCACGGCGGGACGAGGGGGGTTCGTGAGGTCGGGGCCGGGGGGCCGGCACACGGGCCGTGGCGGGCGTACGGGCGTGCCGGTTCGTGAGGTCGGGGTCGGGGGGCCGGCACACGGGCCGTGGCGGCGTACGGGCGTGCGGGCCTGTGAGGGGCGTGCGCGGGGCGCGGCCCGCGAGAGTGCGGGGGCTGCGGCGGGGCGGTACGGGCGCCTTCGGGCACCTCGGCCTCGCGCGCCGGGCCCCTTACGGCACCCCGGACGCGCGGCCGTCCCCGGGGTTCGATACTTTTGGCACCGTGGACAAGAAGAACGCCCTGCGCGCCGGCGCCCTGGCCGCCGGTACGACGCTGATGATGCTGCTCATGTCGTCCCCCGCGCTCGCGCTCACGCGTGACGACGGCGACGACCCCGGCACGGGCCTGAGCGTGATCGAGACGCTGGGCTGGTTCGTGTTCGCCCCGCTCGCGATCTTCGGAATCATCGCGGGCCTGGTCATGGTCCTGGACAAGTCCCACAAGCAGCGGGACACGACCAGCTCCAACATCACGACGCGGGCCGACGCCCAGGCCTGAGGGCCTGCTCCGCCCGCCCCCGTCACGCGTCTGTCGCGAGCAGCTTCCGCAGCAGGTCGGCGAGTTGGCCGACCTGCCCGGGGGTGAGGGCCGCGAGGGCCTCCGCCTCGACGGCGAGTCCCGCCCGTGACGCCTCCTCGACGAGGTGGAGGCCCTGTTCGGTGAGGGTGACCTGGAGAGCCCGCCGATCGTGCGGGTCGGGCAGGCGGCGCAGCAGTCCGGCTCGCTCCAGCTTGTCCAGACGGCCGGTCATACCGCCGGTGGTGAGCATCAGCGTGGCCGAGAGCCGACGGGGCGAGAGGGTGTAGGGCTCGCCCGAGCGCCGCAGGGCGGCCAGCACGTCGAACTCGCCGCGTGAGACGCCGAAGCGTGCGTACGCCTTCTCCATCCGGTCGTCCATCGTGCGCGCCAGCCGGTGGACGCGGCCGAAGACCTCGATCCCCCTGGTGTCCAGATCGGGCCGTACGGCGGCCCACTGGGCGACGATCGCGTCGACCGCGTCTCCGGGGGAGGGGTCGGGGGGCGGGGTCATGGGGGGAGTATCCGCGCGGGGTCTCTCGGCTGCAAGAAGCCGGCGGGAGCGGCTCGCCCGGCGTCCCGCCGGACCCCGGCTCCCGACGGGCGGTTCCATGTCGTGCGCCTGCGCCTGGATCCGCTGGACCTGGCGCTGCCCGCCGAGCACCCGCCGGCCGCCGCGGGGACCGTGCTCACCGCGTTGCGGGAGGTCGCGGCCTCACGGGAGTGAGGTCGCCCGGCGCCGGGTCCGGGCGGGGCTCGCGGACCATGAACACGTCCACCGCGTCCTCCGTCTCCGGCGTGAACCCGTGGCGCTCGTACAGGCGTCGCGCCGGGCTGCCCTGGAGGACGTTCAGGCGGATCCGGCGGCCGTCGCGGTCGGCGCGCTCCAGCAGGGCGCGCAGCACGGCCCCGCCGATGCCGGCGCCCTGGAGGCGCGGGGACAGGTAGAAGTGCTCCAGCCAGTGGACGTCACCGGCCGGGCGCAGGGACACGCAGCCCGCGAACGTGCCGCCGACCTCGATCACCCAGGTGTGCTCCGGCGTGAACCCGTCCCGCAGCCGCTGCCGCACCCGCCGCTCGTCGTACCGACCGAGCCGCTCCAGGTCCGCCCGCAGCACCACGGCCCGCAACTCGGCCACCGCCTCGACGTCCGCCGTCGACGCCGGGCGCGTCTCCCAGTCCCCCATGATCGCCAGGCTATCCCGCCGCACGCCGAGGGGCGCCCCCGAGCCGAGCTCGAAGGCGCCCCTCGGACCGCTTGGCGGGCGGGGTGGACCCGCCCCAGGGTCTGTCTGTCAGACAGGCCCTAGCCCTGGGCCGCCGCGGCGTCCGCCGCCTGGGCCCGCAGGGCCCGTTCGACGCCCGCGCGCGACTCCGACACCAGCCGCCGCAGCGCGGCGCCCGGCTCCGCGGCCGACAGCCACGCGTCGGTCTTGGCGAGGGTCTCCTCGGATACCTGCACCGTCGGGTACAGACCGACGGCGATCTGCTGGGCCATCTCGTGGGAGCGGGAGTCCCAGACGCCCTTCAGCGCCTCGAAGTACCTGTCGGCGTAGGGCGCGAGCAGCTCGCGCTGGTCGGTCTGGACGAAGCCCCCGATCACCGCCTCCTGCACGGCGTTCGGCAGCTTGTCGGACTCGACGACCGACGCCCAGGCCTCCGCCTTGGCCTCCGGCGTCGGGCGGGCGGCACGGGCGGTGCCGGCGTGGCGCTCACCCGCCGCCGTCCTGTCGCGCTCGTACTCGCCCGCGATCTCCGCCTCGTCGAAGCGGCCCACGGCCGCGAGCCGCTGGACGAACGCCCAGCGCAGCTCGGTGTCCACGACCAGTCCCTGCACCGTCTGGGCGCCGTCGAGCAGCGCCTCCAGCAGATCGAGCTGCTCGGGGGTGCGGGCGGTCGCCGCGAAGGCACGCGCCCAGGCCAGCTGGTGGTCGCTGCCCGCCTCGGCGGCGCGCAGGTGCGCGAGCGTGGCGTCCGTCCAGCGGGTCAGCAGCATCTCGCGGGCGGCCGGGTCGGCGTACAGGTCGATCGCCAGCTTCACCTGCCGCTGCAGCGACTGCACGACGCCGATGTCCGACTCCTTGCCGATGCCGGACAGGACAAGGGAGAGGTAGTCGCGGGTGGGGAGCTCCGCGTCGCGCGTCATGTCCCACGCCGACGCCCAGCACAGCGCCCGCGGCAGCGACGACTCGAAGTCGCCGAGGTGCTCCGTGACGAACGCAAGCGACCGCTCGTCGAGGCGGACCTTGGCGTACGACAGGTCGTCGTCGTTCAGCAGCACGACGTCCGGCAGCGCCCGGCCGACGAGCTGCGGTACGGCCGTCAGGTCGCCGTCGACGTCCAGCTCGGCGCGCTCCTGGCGGACCAGCTTCCCCGCGTCGTCCATCGAGTACAGGCCCACCGCGATCCGGTGCGGACGCAGCGTCGGCTCGCCCTTCGCGCCGGCGGGCAGCGCGGGCGCCTCCTGACGGATCGCGAAGGACGTGACGACACCGTCGGCGTCCGTCTCGATCTCGGGGCGCAGGATGTTGATCCCGGCGGTCTCCAGCCACTTGCGCGACCAGGTCTTCAGGTCCCGCCCCGAGGTCTCCTCCAGGGCGGTCAGCAGGTCGCTCAGGCGGGTGTTGCCGTACGCGTGCCGCTGGAAGTAGGCCTGCACGCCCCGGAAGAACTCGTCCTCACCGACGTAGGCGACGAGCTGCTTGAGCACCGAGGCGCCCTTGGCGTACGTGATGCCGTCGAAGTTGACCAGCACGTCGTCGAGGTCGTTGATCTCGGCCATGATCGGGTGCGTGGACGGCAGCTGGTCCTGGCGGTACGCCCAGGTCTTCATGGAGTTGGCGAACGTCGTCCACGCGTGCGGCCAGCGCGATCCCGGCGCGGCGGCCTGGCAGGCGATGGACGTGTACGTGGCGAACGACTCGTTCAGCCACAGGTCGTTCCACCACTCCATGGTGACCAGGTCGCCGAACCACATGTGCGCCAGCTCGTGCAGGATGGTCTCGGCGCGCACCTCGTACGCCGCGTCCGTCACCTTCGAGCGGAAGACGTACTGGTCGCGGATGGTCACCGCGCCCGCGTTCTCCATCGCGCCCGCGTTGAACTCCGGCACGAACAGCTGGTCGTACTTCTCGAACGGGTAGGCGTGGTCGAACTTCTCCTGGAACCAGTCGAAGCCCTGCCGCGTGACCTCGAAGATCGCGTCCGAGTCGAGGTACTCGGCGAGCGAGGGCCGGCAGTAGATGCCGAGCGGTACGGACCGGCCGTCCTTCTCGTAGACGCTGTGCACGCTGTGGTAGGGGCCGGCGATCAGGGCCGTGATGTACGTCGAGATGCGCGGCGTGGGCGCGAAGACCCAGACGTTGTCCTGGGGTTCGGGCGTGGGCGAGTTGGAGATGACGGTCCAGCCCTCGGGCGCCCGCACCGTGAACTGGAAGGTCGCCTTCAGGTCCGGCTGCTCGAAGGACGCGAACACGCGGCGGGCGTCCGGCACCTCGAACTGGGTGTAGAGGTAGGCCTGGTCGTCCACCGGGTCGACGAACCTGTGCAGGCCCTCGCCGGTGTTGGTGTACGCGCAGTCGGCCGCGACGCGCAGTACGTTCCGGCCCTCCAGCAGGCCGGTGAGGGCGATCCGCGAGTCCTTGAAGACCGCGTCGGCGTCGAGCGGGTCGCCGTTGAGGGTGACCTCGTGGACGGTCGGCGCCACCAGGTCGATGAAGGACTCGCCGCCGGTCTCGGCGACATCGAAGCGGACCGTGGTCACGGACCGGAAGGTGCCGCCTTCCTGCGCCCCGGACAGGTCGAGATCGATCTCGTACGAGTCAACGGTCAGCAGCTTCGCCCGCTGCTGCGCCTCTTCGCGAGTCAGGTTTGTGCCAGGCACGCGGTCATCTCCTCGTCATGTGTCGGTGGCGCCATCCTTCCACGCGACCTGCGCGGATGGCGATGTCCGTTTCCCGCCGGTGGGCGGGGCGGCGACACGCGAACCTGGGGCCATGACGACGTACAGTGCACGCGCCATCGACGAGCCGGTCCTCAAGGAACTGCGCGCCACCGACGACGCGGGGCGGGAGACGACCTTCGTGACGGACGAGGAAGGCGGGGCGCCGCTGCGCTGCTGCCTGCGCCGCAGCGCGCCCGGCGAGCTGATCGCCCTGGTCTCGTACGCGCCGCTGCGCCGCTGGGCGGCGGCGACGGGCGCCGATCCGGGGGCCTACGACGAACAGGGCCCCGTCTTCATCCATGCGGGGGAATGCGGGGGGCCGCGGGGCGACGGCGACCTGCCCTTCACGAACGCGCACCGCACGCTGCGCCGCTACTCGGCCGCGGGGCGCATCCTGGGCGGCCGCCTGGTCGAGGACGACTTCGAGGCGGCGCTCACGCACGCGTTCGACGACCCGGAGGTGGCACTCGTCCACGTCCGGGCCGTCGAGTACGGCTGCTTCCTCTACGAGGTCCGCAGGCCGTAGGCCCCCGGGGACCGTCGGTGCGGAGGGCTCAGCCGGCGGCCTTGGCGGACAGCTCCGCCGCCACCAGCTCCGCGATCTGCACCGCGTTCAGCGCGGCGCCCTTGCGCAGGTTGTCGTTGGAGACGAACAGGGCGATGCCGTGGTCGACCGTCTCGTCCTCGCGGATGCGGCCGACGTACGACGGGTCCTGACCGGCCGCCTGGAGCGGGGTCGGGACCTCGCTCAGGGCCACGCCGGGGGCGCCGGCGAGCAGCTCCTTGGCGCGCTCGGCGCTGATCGGGCGGGCGAAACGGGCGTTGATCTGGAGCGAGTGACCGGTGAAGACCGGGACGCGGACACAGGTGCCGGAGACCTTCAGGGCGGGGATCTCCAGGATCTTGCGGGACTCGTTGCGGAGCTTCTGCTCCTCGTCGGTCTCGTTCAGGCCGTCGTCCACGACCGTGCCGGCCATCGGCAGCACGTTGTACGCGATCGGGGCGACGTACTTGTCCGGCGCCGGGAACTGCGCCGCGGAGCCGTCGTGCGTCAGCTTCGGCGCGTCCTCGCCGACCTTCTTGACCTGCTCGAACAGCTCGTCCACACCGGCGAGACCGGAGCCGGACACCGCCTGGTAGGTGGCGACGACGAGCGCTTCGAGGCCCGCCTCCTCGTGCAGCGGCTTCAGCACCGGCATCGCGGCCATCGTCGTGCAGTTCGGGTTGGCGATGATGCCCTTGGGGCGGCTCGCGATCGCGTGCGGGTTCACCTCGGACACCACCAGGGGCACCTCCGGGTCCCGGCGCCAGGCGGAGGAGTTGTCGATCACGACCGCGCCCTGCCCTGCGACCTTCTCGGCCAGCGCCTTGGAGGTCGAGCCGCCCGCGGAGAACAGGACGATGTCCAGGCC
This sequence comes from Streptomyces sp. NPDC089424, assembly GCF_044749345.1. Classification (NCBI taxonomy): domain Bacteria; kingdom Bacillati; phylum Actinomycetota; class Actinomycetes; order Kitasatosporales; family Streptomycetaceae; genus Streptomyces; species Streptomyces sp. NPDC089424. The sequence goes on along the minus strand of NZ_JBIVHU010000010.1, from coordinate 23,888 downwards.
GGTGTAGTCGGCCGTGGCCGCGTCCTCCACCGTGACCCCGTCCAGGACCGTGCCCGCCGAGCGCGCCGAGGCGAACAGCCGCAGTTCCGTCACCGGGAAGTCGCGCTCCGTGAGGATCCTGCGCATGACCGTGCCGACCTGACCGGTGGCTCCGACGATTCCGACCCTCACGACGACTCCTTTGCGTGGTTTGCGGGCGCCCCTGCCCTGACCGGGGCCTTTCCATCATGCGGGGCACCCGGGCCCCTGTGTCCAATCCTTTGGGCTTGTGCCCGCCTGGTGGGACGGGGCCTCTATGACCTACGCCACTGATGTCTGCCCCGGAATCGGATCGAACGTTTCGGCCCGTCCGGGCGTCTTAGGGGAAACGCGGCAAGGAGAGGGGTGGCTGTGCTGCGCGGAAGGGCGCGCCGCGGCCAGGGGGGCGACGGGCACGGTGACGTCGGCGATCCCTTGGACGCGGCCCAGGAGCGCCGGGTGCGGGCGGTCCTCGCGCTCGGCGGAGTGCCGCAGGCGGACCTGCCGGACGGGGTGCAGCAGGTACGCCTGCGGCTGCTGGAGCGGGCCGCGAGCGGCCACGAGGCACCGCGGGACGTCTCGGCGTGGGCGGCGGTGGTCGCCTCCAACCTCGCCATGGACTGGCACCGCGCCAAGCGCCGGCAGGAGCGGATCGGGGAGCGCCTCGCCTCGCTGCGCCAGCCGGCGCACCCCTCCGGCGAGGACACCAGCCTGCTGTCCCTCGCCGTCGCCCAGGGCCTGGACGAACTGCCCGACGCGCAGCGTCAGGTCCTCGTCCTGCGGTTCTACGCCGACCTGCCGGTGCGGTCCATCGCCGAGGAGCTCGGCGTCCCGGAGGGCACGGTCAAGAGCAGGCTGCACACGGCGGTCCGGGCACTGCGCGCCCGCCTGCACGAGGACGAGGTGGTGTGAGGTGGGCGTCGAACACGGCGGCGACGGCGGCCGCGACGGCGGATCCTTCCCCATGGACCCGCTGATGGCCGTGCTCACCGACGAGCCGCTGAGCGAGGCGGCCCGCGCCGACGGCGCCTTCATGGCCGCGCACCGGTCGGCGGCCGCGGACGTGGCGCTGCTGCGCGAACAGCTGGGGATCCTCGGCGCGGCGCTGGCGGCGGAGCCGGAACGGTCCGCACCGGTCGCGGCGCCTGTCCGGACGCGCCCGCGGCGCCGGCGCTCCTTCGTCCTCGTCCTCGGCGCGGCCGGGGTCGCGGCCGCCGGGGCGATGGTGGCGGGCCTGGGGTGGCTGCTCGTCCAGGCGGGCGGTGGGGCGGACCAGACGGCCGGGGCGGCCGCCGACAGCGCCGAGTCCGACGCCAAGACGGCGGGCCCGCTCGGCTCGGCCGAGTACCTGGCCTGCGCCCGCCTGGTCGTCGAGGGCGAGGTCACGAAGGCCCGGCCTGTCCCCGGCACCGGCGAGGAACGCGTCACCCTCGACGTGACCCGCTCCTGGAAACCGGCGAAGGGCGCGGCCGAGGTCACGTTCACGATCCCCGCCGTCGCCGGTCTCGACGAAGGGGTGGATGTCCTCGTCGCCATCCGCCGGGGCCGGACGTCCCCCGACTTCTGGCTCGTCGGCGAAGCGGCCGTCGCCGGTCAACGCCCGCTGCTCACAGAGACGTTGGCGCAGGCGCGCACGACACCCTGCGGATAGCAGAAGGAGCGGGCGCCCGCACGGACGCCCGCCCCTCAGCCGTACCGACGTGCTACGGCGTGACCTTCTCGATCTTCACGTTGCCGATGCCCGCCGCGGTGCCGCGGGCGTTGACCAGCTGCACCTGACCGAAGAACTCGCGTCCCTCGGGGGCGGCGGCGGTGGCCACGACGTCGCCGGTGACGGTCGCCGACGCGCCCGTGCCGAGCTTGACCGGAGCCGAGCCGTCCACGCTCACGCTGCCGAGGGCGGCGGAGAAGAAGACGTCCCGGTAGTCGTACGCGGTGGAACCGGCCGGCACGGCATAGCCGACGACCTCGACGGTGTAGGTGCCGGCCTTCGGGGAGGCGATGGTCACCTGCTCCTCCGAGTCGCCGTCGGCGGCCTGGCCGACGACCGCGCCGGTGCTGTCGTAGACCGTCAGGTCCAGGTCGGCCGCCGTGTCCGAGACACCGCCGATGGCGACGTCCAGCGAGGTGGCGCCCGCGGGCACCTCGACCGTGCTGGTCTGCGTCTGGCCCTGCGCGATCGTCGGGCGGGTGGTCTTGGACGAGCCGAGCGGCCCGCCGACCAGCTTGCCGTCGATGGCGGCGTAGCCGTTGGTCACCTTCCAGGAGGCGGTGGCCGGCACGCCGACCTTGGCCTCGGGCACGGTCACGGTCTCCGGGTCGAAGGCCGCGCCGAGCACGGTGACGTCCAGCTTGTACGGGTTGTCGAGCAGCGGCGACGTACGGCGCGACTCGACCTCGATCTCCCAGACACCCGGCTGCGGGTCGGCGTACGACCGCACGTCCGGACGGCAGGTGTTGGCCGGGTTCGAGTAGTTCGGGTAGCAGTTGATCGTCGACGTCGGGTCGGACGGGACGCCGTAGGGGTGGATGGATATGAACCGGGTCTGGCTCCCGCTCTTCAGCCCGCCGAGCGCGACCTCCAGCGACTTGGCGCCCTCGGGCACGGTCACGAAGTACGACGTGGTGCTGTTGCGCTGCACCGAACCGGACGCCGAGTAGGCGTACTTCAGCGGCTGCGCGACGACGACCGTGTTGAGGACCAGCTTGTCGATGCCCTCGGTGCGCGGGTCGTCGAGCTCCAGGATCGCGCTCTTCAGACCGGCGGACGTCGGAGCGGCCTGCACCTTGACGGTGACGGGCTGGTTCAGCGGGAGCCGCACCACGTCGTCGCCGACGATGCGGAAGGTGCCGCCCGTGTTGTTCTCGAAGTGCAGCTCGTGCCGGACCGCCGTGGCGGGGCCGGACGTACGGGTGATGGTGACGTCGTACGTCTTCTTCTGGCCTGCCTTCAGGCCGCCCTCACGGTCGTAGAGGCCGGTGCCGAAGCCCGGGGTCTTGAGGAACTGGTCGATCGCGGTGTCGACCGGCGCCTTGATGTCGTAGGTGTGCGCGGTGGCGTCGTCACGGATCGAGTCCCAGGCGTCCGGGATGTTGATCAGGCCCGCGCCCTCCTCGTACGCCTGCACACCCTTGATGTGGTCGGCGGTCGAGGTCAGTGCCGTGCGCAGGGTCGCAGGGGTGAGGTCGATGCCCTTCTGCTGCGCGGCGGAGAGCAGCAGCGCCGCGGCTCCGGTCGCCTGCGGAGAGGCCATCGAGGTGCCCTGGAGCATGGAGTAGCCGGGCGGCAGGCTGTAGCCGGCCTCGGCGACCGGGCCGCCGGGCGACCAGGTCTGCGTGGTGTTGATCGCGGCGCCGGGCGCGGAGAGCGTCGGCGTGAAGCCGCCGTCCTCACGCGGGCCGCGCGAGGAGAACGGCATCATGGCGTACCGCTTCTCCACGGCCGAGCCGTAGTTGGCGGCCCAGGTCTCCTTGGAGACGGTCGCGCCGACCGAGATCACCTTGTCGGCCAGCGACGGGTCGCCGATGGTGTTGGCGCCGGGGCCGGAGTTGCCCGCGGAGATCACCAGCTGGACGCCGTACTCGTCGATCAGGCGGGTGTAGAGCTCGGCGCGCGCATTGTTGCCGTCGTTGAGCGCCGGGAGGCCGCCGATCGACATGTTGACGATGTCGACGCCCCGGTTGACGACCAGGTCGATCATGCCTTCGGTGAGGGCCACGTTGGTGCAGCCGCCGGACCAGGTGCAGGCCCGGGAGGAGACCAGCTTGGCGCCGGGGGCGGCGCCGTTCATCCTGCCGCCGAACAGGCCGTTGGCGGCGGTGATGCCGGCCACGTGCGAGCCGTGCGAGCCCTCGATGACGCCGATGCTGACGTAGTCGGCCTTGGCGCCGGCCGCGTTGTAGACGACGTCCTTGCGGATCTCGACCACGAACGGGATCCGCTCGGCGATCGCGGTCGCCGGGTCGTCCGTGCCGAAGTGGCCGATCTGGAAGCCGTCCTTGTACGGCTTCATCGCGGCGTCGTCGGTGAAGTCGAGGTCGTCGTCCAGGTCGACGCGCGCGGTGCCGGAGGCGGCGTCGTACAGGACGCCCCAGACGTCCGTGGTGTCGCCGTCGCGGTTCAGGTCACCGGCCATGTCGCCGCCGGTGGTGGCCGACTCGGAGAAGTAGTTGAACTTGTACGAGCCCTCGGGCGCCTTGAACGTCTCGGTGCCGAGCGTGGGCGTGGTGATGGCGAACGTGGGGCCGCTGACCGAGGTGGTCATCCGGCGCCAGGTGCCGTCGCCGTCGACGACCGGGTCCGTGGCGGTCACCCAGTCGACGATCTTGCGCTCACCGGTCGTGGTCTTCTGCAGCGCCGGATGGCCGAGGTCCACGCCCGAGTCGAGGATGCCGATGGTGACACCGCGGCCGTCCGCCTTCGGGTGGTCCGCGACGAAGTCGACGGCGCCGGTCTCGAAGGACGGGTTGTACGGGTTCTCGGCCGGGGTGTTCCTCCCCGGCCCGGGGTAGCTGCCGGCGGCCTTGCCGCCCTGCGTGGTGCCCGCGTTCGGCCGCGGGTCGTCCAGGGGTATCTCCTCGCGCAGGTCGATGCCGTGCACGGAGGACAGCTTGGCGGCGGCGGCGATGGCCGCGTCCGCCTTGCCGGTGGGGACGGTGGCCCGGACGTAGCCCAGCCTGTCGTACGTACGGCCCACGAGGCCGCCGTCGACGGAGTCGAGCTGCTCGGCGACCTGCTCGGTGCTGCCGGGTGCGGTGGCGACCATCATGGTGACGGTCTTGGCGCCGTCGGCCTTGGCCTCGGCGAGCAGTTCCGCGTCGCCGGAACCGAGCTTGTCGTGCGCGGACTTCGCACCGGGGTCGGCGGCCGCGGGCGCCTGGTCCGCGGCGAGCGCCACGGGTATCGGCCCGGCCGCGGCCAGCGCGGCGACAAGGCCGGCGGCCACGGCGATCCGGGCCACGCGTCTCGCGCCCGGTATCGGTTCGCTCTGGGGGCTGAGGGTCATCGGCATCCCTTGTTGGTTAAGGAACGAGACAGTCCGGAACACCGTCCCGGACGACCGCTCAGCCTTACGCAACGGTGGGTGCTTTGGCGAGGGTTGACCGCATCGAAATGGATGAATGGGGAAAACCCGCGATGCGCATCGAGGGGTACAGGGGGCGAGCGGAACATTTCGGGTGGCGGGCGGCATTCCCGGTGGGGCGGGATAGCGTCCCCTCGTGCGCAAGAAGTTGAGGGTGGCGGCCTACGCCATATGCGTCCGCGACGGCCAGGTGCTGCTCGCCCGTTCCCCGGCACCCGACGGGACACCGGAGTGGGTGCTGCCCGGCGGCGGCATGGAGCACGGCGAGGACCCCTACGACACCGTCCGCCGGGAAGTGCGCGAGGAGACCGGCTACCGCATCGAGGTCACCGGCATCCTCGGCGTCCACTCCCTGCACCGCACCTTCCCGGGTCCCCGCTTCCGCCGGGCGACCGACCACCACGGCGTGCGCCTCGTGTACGAGGGGACGGTGGTCGGCGGCGAACTGCGGCACGAGATCGGCGGTTCCACCGACATGGCCGCCTGGCACGCGCTCGACGCCGTCCCCGCCCTGCGGCGTATCGGCCTGGTCGATCTGGGTCTGCGGCTGTGGCGGGAACGTCCGGCCGCGGGGCGCGTCGACCTGGGATAGGAGCGGGTCCCGGGGGCCGGCGTGGCCCTCGGGAGGGGAAAGGCCGAAACCCACTCAACCCGGACGCACTTCGGCAACCTTCACGGGGTGCTCATGGTTTCTTCCCCCGACTGTGCTGTGATCCGCGAAGGATCCGAGGGGATCAGATGGGGGAAGACATGAGCGTACGAGTGACCCTGGTGGCGGCGACGGCCGTGGCGCTGTCGGCGGCCCTGGCCGGCGCGGCCCTGGCGGCCCCCGGCGCCGGCCACGATGCCACCCGTGAGGCGCTGCGGGCCGCCGTGCGGGAGGGGGTGCCCGGTGTCACGGCGACGGTGAAGGACGGGCACCGCACATGGCGGGCGACCGAGGGCGTGGGCAACCTGCGCACCGGCGAGCCGCGTTCGGCGTCCGACCGGTACCGGGTGGGCAGCATCACCAAGACGTTCGTGGCGACGGTGATGCTCCAGCTGGAGGCGGAGGGCCGGCTGTCGCTGGACGACACGGTGCATAGGTGGCTGCCGGGCACGGTGCGGGGCAACGGCCACGACGGGCGGAAGATCACCCTCCGCCGGCTGCTGAACCACACCAGCGGTATCCACGACTACACCTCGGACGAGGAGTTCGGCCGTACGTACTTCCTGAAGGACGGCTTCTTCGCGCACCGCTACGACACGAAGAGGCCGGCCGAGCTGGTGGCGATCGCGATGGGGCACCGGCCCGAGTTCGCGCCGGGCACGTCCTGGGGCTACTCCAACACCAACTACGTCCTCGCCGGCATGGTGATCGAGAAGGCGACCGGACGTCCCTACGGCGCGGAGATCCGCGACCGGATCATCGAGCCGCTGCACCTGCACGCCACGTCGGTGCCGGGCACGCGGGCCGCGGTCCCGCAGCCCAGCAGCCGTGCCTACAGCAAGCTGGCGCCGACGACGACCGGGCCGACCTACGACGTCACGAGGCTGAACCCCTCCCTGGCCTACGCGGCCGGTGAGATGATCTCCGACTCCTCGGATCTGAACCGCTTCTACCGGGCGCTGCTCGGCGGCGAGCTGCTGCCGCCGCGGCAGCTGAAGGCCATGAAGACGACGGTGGAGATCGACGGCGCCCCGAACGACGGCTACGGACTCGGCCTGATGGAGCGGAGGCTGTCCTGCGGTGTCCGCGTCTGGGGCCACGGCGGCGGCATACACGGCTCGTCGTCCGAGGCCGTCACCACCCCCGACGCCCGGCACTCCCTCGCCCTCAACTTCAACGGCGACTGGGCGGGCGACACCGACGCGGTCGTCGAGGCGGAGTTCTGCGGCGACGCCCGCGGCGCGACGCGCCCCGGAACGCGCCTCGGGACGCGCTGACCCGCTCCGCCGCGCCCGGACATGAGGAGGGGCCGCCCGGCGTCGCCGCCGGACGGCCCCTCCCCTCCCCTCCTGATGCCGGCCCTGGTCCGTCACTACCGGGGCAGCACCACCACATACGCCGCCGGGTCCCGGTCCGCCGACGCCATCAGCGCCGTGCGCACGACCGTCGCCTGCTGCTCCCTCGCGTCCCGCAGCTTCCTGGGCGTGATGTACACGACCGTGATGCCCAGTCGCTCCAGGTGTTCACGCTTGCGGGCGTACTCCGACCACAGGGCGTCCTCCTCCTGCCGATCCCCCTGGCGGGGTGCCCGGGTGTCCAGCTCCACCGCCACGGCGTGCTCCGGCCAGTAGGCGTCCAGGCCCCCCAGGTGCGGCCCACCGGGCAGGCGCAGGTCGACGTTCCACACCGGGTCGGGCAGGCCGAACTCCCGGACCATGCGGTACAGCCGGTCCTCCGCCATCGCCCGCCCCTCCGCGAGCAGCGAGTCCACGGCGTCCACGACATGCGGGCGGCTCAGCAGCCTCGCCTGGTTCAACTCCCGTACGACCGCCGCCGGTTCGCAGTGGCCACCGCGCACCGCCTCGGTGAGCAGCCGCCGTACCGCGCCCGCGTCCGTGAGGTCGGCCACCGCGTCGGCCAGGGCCCGGGGCACCGGCGCGACCGGCAGGCCCGTGCGGTACTGCGGTGTGGGCAGCGCGGAGGTGCGCGACAGGCGGGCGCAGCCCGTCGAACGCAGCCGGCGCAGCCGGGGGACCAGCACGTCGATGTGGTCCAGGGAGGGCAGTGGGGGGACGGCGGCGAAGCCGTGCAGGTTGAGCGCGGCGAGACCGGTGATCATCGCCTCCGGGTACGGCGGGCGTTGCTCGTCGTCGGCGCCGGGCTGGACCGGCACCCCGGGGGAGGGCTCGCGGGCCGCGTACATCAGCACCGCGTGCAGCCGCTCCTCGCTGGTCGGCGGGCCGGGGTGCAGCAGGTAGACGCCGGGGAGGAGTTCCTGCCAGGGGCCGCCGGACTTGCACTGCTCGTTGGTCTCGGCGGTGGAGACGCCGTGCGCCCGCAGCTGAGCGGTCGTCATGACACGGCGCCGGCCGTCGGACAGGTGGTGCAGGGGGCGGGGGGAGAGCGGGGTGTTGTGGTTCATGCCCCGGAGATTCCCGTGCCTGATCCGCCCGTTAACCGCTGTTACACGGCCGTCGACAAATCCCGACAAGCTCGCACTAAAGGACGCATGTTCGGATGCCGAGAAGGCGACGAAAACCCCTGGTCCGTTCGGGTGCGGACCAGGGGTTACGGCTGTTCTTGCCTGAATTTCGTAACGGTGACCAACGGCCCAAGCTCAGGCCAAAGCTACTGGTCAGCCGCCCGCCGCCGTGTCGCACGCCTGTGCCCGCAGGGCCCGTGCCAGGTCGTCCCGCGCCTCCAGGACCAGGCGGCGCAGGGCCGGGGCGGCGTCCTCGTGGGCGGCCAGCCAGGCGTCCGCGGCCGCCAGCGTCTCCTCGCTCGCGCGCAGCCCGGGGAACATGCCCCGCACCACGTGCATCGCGATCTGGATCGACCGCTCCTGCCACACCCGCTCGATCACCGCGAAGTACTTGTCGGCGTAGGGCTCCAGCAGGTCGCGCCGGGACGGCTGGGCGAAGCCCGCGATCGTCGCCTCGACGAGCGCGTTGGACAGCGCGTCCGACTCCACCACCTGCGCCCAGGCCTGCGCCTTGACCGCCGCCGAGGGGCGGGCGGCGAGGCAGCGGACCTGCCGTCGCCTGCCGGACGCGGTGTCGTCCCGGGCCAGCTCCGCGGCCAGCGCCTCCTCGTCGGCGGCCCCGTGCGCGGCCAGCGGCTCCAGGAACGCCCAGCGCAGCTCCTGGTCGACCACCAGCCCGTCGATCAGCTCCGTGCCGTCCAGCAGCCCCTGGAGCAGCCCGAGGTGCTCCCCGCCGGACGCCACCGACGCGTAGAAGCGCGCCCAGGCCAGCTGCTGCTCACTGCCGGGCGCGGCCGCCCGCAGCTCGCGCAGCGCGCCCTGCGCGAGCAGTTCCTCGCCGGTGGCCCGCCACTTCGGCGCCGCGTAGTGGATCAGCGCCGACTCCGCCCAGGCGTGCAGCATCTGCAGCACGCCGATGTCCGACTCGCGTCCGGCGAACCGCAGCACCAGGTCGGCGAAGTCCCGCGTGGGCAGCAGCGCGTCGCGGGTCATGTTCCACAGCGCCGACCAGCACAAGGCCCGGGCCAGCGGGTCGGTCAGCTCGCCCAGCGCCTCCTGGAGCGTGGCGAGCGAGGTCTCGTCGAAGCGGATCTTGCAGTAGGTGAGGTCGTCGTCGTTGACCAGGACCAGCTCCGGCGCCTCGGCGCCCACCGGCCCCGGCACGACGGTGCGCGGTCCGTCGACGTCCACCTCATGGCCGGCGTACCGCTCCAGCCTCCCGCCCGCCGTACGCCGGTACAGCCCGATCCGTACCCGGTGCGGGCGCAGCTGGGGGTGCGACTCGGGTGCCTCCTGCACCACCGCCAGCTCCGCGACGCGGCCCTGCGCGTCCAGCAGCACCTGCGGGGTGAGGGAGTTGACGCCGGCGGTCTGGAGCCAGGCCCGCGACCAGGCGGCCATGTCCCGCCCGCTGGTCTCCTCCAGGATGGACAGCAGATCGCCGAGGCGCGTGTTGCCGTAGGCGTGCCGCTTGAAGTAGCGCCGCGCGCCCTCCAGGAACGCCTCCTCGCCGACGTACGCCATGAGCTGCTTGAGGACGCTGGCGCCCTTGGCGTACGTGATGCCGTCGAAGTTCAGCTTCGCGTCCTGAAGGTCGCGGATGTCGGCGGTCACGGGGTGCGTGGAGGGGAGCTGGTCGGCGCGGTAGGCCCAGGACTTGCGGCGGTTGGCGAAGGCGATCCAGCCGTCGGTGAAGCGGGTGGCGCGGACCAGCGAGAAGGAGCCCATGAAGTCGGCGAACGACTCCTTCAGCCACAGGTCGTCCCACCACTCCATGGTGACCAGGTCGCCGAACCACATGTGCGCCATCTCGTGCAGGATCACCGTGGCCCGGTGCTCGTACGAGGTCTGCGTGACCTTCCCGCGGAAGAGGTACTCCTCCTGGAAGGTCACGAGGCCCGGGTTCTCCATCCCGCCGAGGTTGTACTCGGGCACGAAGGCCTGGTCGTACTTCCCGAACGGGTACGGGTAGTCGAAGTGGTCGTGGAAGAAGTCCAGGCCCTGCTTGGTGATCCGGAAGATCTCGTCGGTGTCGAAGTAGGGCGCCAGGCCCTTGCGGCACAGCGCGCCGAGCGGGATCTCCAGCGCCGTGCCGTCCTCGAACTCGCGTGTGTAGGAGTCCGTGACGTAGTGGTAGGGCCCCGCCGTGATGCACGTGATGTACGTGGCGATCGGCTTGGTCTCGGCGAACCGCCAGACGCCGTCGGCGAGTTGCCCGGCACCGTTGCTCCACACGGTCCAGCCCTCCGGCGCCCGCACCTCGAAGCGGAAGGGCGCCTTGAGGTCGGGCTGCTCGAAGCCGGCGAAGACCCGGCGGGCGTCGGCGGGCTCGTACTGGGTGTACAGGTACACCTCGCCGTCCTCCGGGTCGACGAAGCGGTGCAGGCCCTCGCCGGTACGGGAGTAGGCGCACAGCGCGTCGACGATCAGCTCGTTGTCGGCGGCGAGGTCCTCCAGCTGGATCCGGGAGCCGTCGAAGACCTCGCTGGGGTCGAGGTCCCGGCCGTTCAGCGAGACCGCGGTGACGTGCGGCGCGATCAGGTCCGCGAAGCTCGCCGCGCCCGGCTCGGCGCAGCGGAACCTGATCGTGGTGACCGAGCGGAAGGTCCGCGGCCCGTCGCCGGACGCCTCGCCGAGCGCGGAGCGCACGTCGAGCGACACGTCGTACCCGTCGACCGACAGCAGGGCGGCCCGCTCCCGGGCCTCGTCGCGGGTCAGATTCTCACCGGGCACGGGCGGCTCTCCCTCGGATTCGTCGGACGCGGGTTCGTCGGACGTCGCTGAACAGCACCGATCCTCCCATGCGGTGCTGACCGGGGGCAGCCGGGAATGGTCCGGGGCGCGGCGGTGTTCGTGCAGGAGTTCCCCGGGAGATTCACTTCCTCATGAGGAGAGACATGTCGGACAAAACGCCCGTCGACTTCTGGTTCGATCCGCTGTGCCCCTGGGCCTGGATGACCTCCCGGTGGGTGCTGGAGGTGGAGAAGGTCCGCGACATCGAGGTCCGCTGGCACCTGATGAGCCTCGCCGTGCTGAACGAGGACAAGGAAGACCTGCCGGAGGAGTACCGCGAGATGCTCACCACCAAGGCGTGGGGGCCGGTACGCGTGGTCATCGCGGCGCGGCAGGAGCACGGCCCCGAGGTGCTCGGCGACCTCTACACCGCGCTCGGCACCCGCATCCACAACCAGGGGCAGGGCCCGGAGAAGGAGGCGGTCGCCGCCGCCCTCAAGGAGGTGGGCCTGCCCGACTCCCTGATGGAGCACTGGGACGCCACCCCCTACGAGCCCGAGTTGCGCGCCTCGCACCAGGAGGGCATCGACAAGGTCGGCCAGGAGGTCGGCACGCCCGTGATCGCGGTCCCCGGCCCCGGTGGCGAGGAGGTCGCCTTCTTCGGGCCGGTCGTCACCCCCGCCCCCCAGGGCGAGGAGGCCGCCCGCCTCTGGGACGGCACCCTCGCCGTGGCCTCGGTGCCGGGCTTCTACGAGCTCAAGCGCACCCGCACCAAGGGCCCGGACTTCAGCAACCTCTAGGTTTTCCGGGGGTCGGCGGGCTCGGGCGGCATCTTGCGGGGCGGACGCAGCGGTCGCCACGAGTGTCCGGTGCGGATGTTGCGGCAGTCCCGCTCGGTGCTGACGCAGACCCAGTAATGGTCCACGTACGCGCGGGGCGGGAGGCCTTCGAGTTCTCGGATCATGTCGCGTTCACGGTCGTCCTTGACCTGCCGGTGCGGCTGGTCGGTCCCGCAGGTCCAGCAGGGCAGGGTCCTCTCCATCGGCATCCCGCCACGATGACCCGGAACGCCGGCTACCGAAAGCCCCCGCGAGTCACGTCCTCGCGGGGGCTTCCGTCCATCCGCCTGCCGACGTGAAAGGTGAGAAGACGATCACGAGGCAGGACGATCAGCGGGGCCTCAGGGGGCCAGCAGCAGGACGTCCGCGCGGGAGCGGGCAGCCTCGTAGCGCCTGGCCACGTCCTGCCAGTTGACGACCTTCCACATCGCCTCGACGAAATCGGCCTTCTGGTTCTTGTACTGCAGGTAGAAGGCGTGCTCCCAGGCGTCGAAGACAAGGATCGGCGTGGCGCCCTGGCCGACGTTGCCCTGGTGGTCGTAGACCTGCTCGACGATCAGCCGGCCGCTCAGCGGCTCGTGGGCGAGGACGCCCCAGCCGGAACCCTGGGTCGTGGCCGCCGCCTTGGACAGCTGCGCCTTGAAGTGCGCGAAGGAGCCGAAGGACTCGGTGATCGCGACCGCCAGTTCGCCGACGCCGTCCGTCTCCAGGGGCTCGCCGCCACCGTCTCCGGTCATGTTGTGCCAGTAGATCGAGTGCAGGATGTGTCCGGAGAGGTGGAAGGCGAGGCTCTTCTCCAGGCCGTTGATCGAGCCCCACGACTCCTTGTCTCGCGCCTCGGCGAGCTGCTCCAGCGTGTCGTTCGCGCCCTTCACGTACGCCGCGTGGTGCTTGTCGTGGTGCAGCTCGATGATCTCCGGGCTGATCACGGGGGAGAGTGCGGAGTAGTCGTACGGCAGTTCAGGCAGCGTGTAGACGGGCATCAGGGGTCCCCTCCGACCTCTTATTGCAACTAACTTGCAACTACAACCTAGCAAGAAGAAGGCCCCCACGCGTGCACGTGGGGGCCTTTCGGGGTGCCGTGGCGTCAGCGCCGGGCGCGCGCCCGCTGCCGGCCGTAGCCGATCGCCGCCAGCGCGAGCGTCATGGCGCCCGTCGAGTAGAGCTGCACCCGGGTGTCCGGCTCCCGGGCCATCAGGACGAAGATCGCCGCCATGCCCGCCAGCGCCACCCAGGTCAGCACCGGGAACGCCCACATCCGCACGACGAGCTTCCCCGGCGCCTCCCGCTCCAGCCGGCGGCGCAGCCGCAGCTGCGAGACGGCGATGAAGATCCAGACGACCAGGATCACCGCGCCGATCATGTTCAGCAGCCAGGGGAAGACGTCGTCCGGCCGCCAGTAGCTGAGCACCACGCACACGAAGCCGAAGACGCAGGACGCCAGCACCGCGATCCGCGGCACCCCGCCGGACACCCGGCCCAGCGCCTTCGGCCCCTGGCCCCGTCGCACCAGCGAGTAGCCGATGCGCGAGGCGCCGTAGATGTTGGCGTTCATCGCGCTCAGCAGCGCCACCAGTACGACCACGTTCATCAGTTGCCCGGCGCCCGGGATGCCGAGCCGGTCCAGGGTGGCGACGTACGGGCCGCTCTCCACGACCTCCTGGGAGTCCCACGGCACGAGGGTGACGACGATCGCCATCGAGCCGACGTAGAACAGCGCGATACGCCACATCGCCGTGCGGACCGCGCTCGCCACGCCCTTGACCGGGTCCTCCGATTCGGCCGCCGCGATGGTGACCGTCTCCAGGCCGCCGTACGCGAACACCGAGGCGAGCAGGCCGATCACCAGCCCCTCACCGCCGCCCGGCATGAAGTCGGTCAGGTTGCTGGTGCCGGGGGAGTCGGTGCCGGGCAGGACGCCCGCGATCGCCAGCACCCCGAGCACCAGGAACAGCGTGATCGCGCCGACCTTCAGCGCCGCGAACCAGAACTCGAACTCGCCGAAGTTCTTCACGGCCGCGAGGTTCGCGCCGCAGAACACCAGCATGAACAGGGCCACCCACGCCCACTCCGGCGTGCCCGGCAGCCAGCCGCTGACGATCTTCGCTGCGCCGATGCCCTCCAGTCCGACGGCCGTGCACAGCAGGATCCAGAACGCCCAGCCCGCGGTGAAACCGGCCCACGGCCCGATCGCCCGCTCGGCATGGGCGGAGAAGGAGCCCGACGACGGATGGGCCGCCGACATCTCGCCCAGCATCCGCATCACCAGCATCACCAGGAGGCCGGAGATGACATAGGCGACGACGATCGAGGGACCGGCGGCGGCGATACCCGCGCCGGAGCCGACGAACAGGCCGGCGCCGATCACGCCGCCCAGGGCGATCATCGACAGGTGTCGCTGCTTGAGTCCGTGGGACAGGGACGCGTCCGCCTCGGGCGGAGCCTGAACGGGGGTGGTGCGGGACATGGGCGCGGCTCGTCCAGTACGTGAGGGGATAAGGGGGACAATCACACGGAGTGTAAAGGCCGGGTCAGTACTTCCCCCGGGGCCGCCCATTTGGCGAGACCCTACAGAGCCACCCCCAGGCCCGATCCGTGAGCCACAGGGCTTCACCTCAGTGACCGGTATCACGCCGCCGCACGTGTAATCACCACTCTTTGTAAGGAGCCCACCACCGGCATGCGCGTCCCTTTGTGGGGCGGTGACGGTGGTGGCACCCGGTGCCCTGGGTTAGCGTCACGGTGTCCCGAACCGCCCTCACTCGCGGAGTCCCCATGAGCAGCGCTGCCGCCGCCCCCGCCCGCCCGGGCCAGGTCCTCGCCGACCTGATCCCCCTGCCCAAGCTGTCGGCCTCGGCCGGGCAGGGCGGTGTCTCCACCCGCGTCCGCGATGTCGCGCTCCTCGTCGGTGGCGCCGTGCTCACCGGGCTCGCCGCCCAGATCGCCGTGCCGATCCCGGGCAGCCCGGTGCCGGTCACCGGTCAGACCTTCGCCGCGCTGCTCGTCGGCACCGCGCTCGGCGCCGGCCGCGGCTTCCTCTCGCTCGCGCTGTACGCGCTCGCCGGGGTGGCCGGGATGCCGTGGTTCGCGGAGGGCGGCTCCGGCGCGGCCGCCCCGTCCTTCGGTTATGTCATCGGCCTGCTGCTGGCCGCCACCGTCGTGGGCGCGCTCGCCCGCCGCGGTGCCGACCGCTCGCCGTGGCGTACGGCGGGCGCGATGCTGCTGGGCGAGGCGATCATCTACGCCGTCGGCGTCCCGTACCTGGCCTTCGCCACCGGCATGTCCGCCTCCGCCGCGATCGCGGCCGGTCTCACGCCGTTCCTGATCGGCGACGCCCTGAAGGCGGCCCTCGCGATGGGCCTGCTCCCGACCGCCTGGAAGCTCATCGACAGGCACTGATTCCCCACGGCGCGGGGCCGGGAGGGCGACACCCCGCCTTCCCGGCCCCGCACGTTTCCCTGTTGCCGGGCCCGGGGTCGCCGGGCCCGGTTTTTTTGTGTGGGTGTCAGGTGGGGCGGTGGGGGGTGCGTCGTAGGCCTGCGGCGCCTGCTGCGATCAGTGTGGCGCCGGCCGCGGCGAGTGGAAGGAGGTCACGGGCCGGGCCGGTCTTGGGCAGTTCGTCGCCGGCCGGTGCCACCGGCTTGTTGTCGGTGCCGAGCAGCAGGGGGGTGGCCGGGGCGTTCGGTGACGGATTCGTCGTGCCGAACGGGACCGGCCCCTGCTGCCAGAACGTCGTGCCGCCGTCGCTGCTCTGGACGGGCAGACAGATCTTCCCGGTGCTGTCCAGGTCGTAGGTCGCGTCGACGTCGTACGACTTCGACGCACCCGCCGCCAGATCGTCCAGCGCGCAGGCGAAACCGCTGTTGGAACCCTCCGGCAGATCGCCGCGCGAAATCGCGGAGCAGCCCTCGACATTCGTGACCGTCAGCCCGTCGAAACCGACGACCAGAAGCCTGATCGGACCGCTGTCCCGCGTCCCCCCGTTCTTCACCGTGGCGGTGATCTCCGTTTCCTCCGCATCGTTGCGCACCGAGATCCTCTCGGGCAGCAGCGTGGTCAGTTCCACCCCCGCGGGCGCCTTGTCCACGGCCTTTCCCCCTTTGTCGCTTCCCGGCCCCTGGTCGTCCGCCCCGGCCGTGCCGGAAAGGATCAGCACGGCCGAAAAGGATGCCGCTGCCAGTGATCCGGTGATGGTCGCCCTACGACGTGAACGCATGTTCGTCCCCCTTGCCTGCGCCTGAATTCGCAGTACTTGAAGAGGTACCACAAGATTTCTCCGCACTATGCTGGTACGGCCCGACGTGTGACTGTTGGTGCATGGTTGAGGGGGGTGCGGCAAATTGCCGGGAAATACGCGAAGTTCCGGTGTTCCGGGGTTACTGGTGGCAGGGCGCTATCGGTTGGCCGAAAGCATCGGGCAGGGGGGAATGGGGCGGGTGTGGCGTGCCGCCGACGAAATGCTCGACCGGCCGGTCGCCGTCAAGGAAATGCGCATCGACGGCCTGGACGCCGAGGACGCCCGCACCCGCCGCGAACGCACGCTGCGCGAGGCGCGGGCCACCGCCCGTATCGACCATCCCCACGTCGTCCGGGTCTACGACGTCGTGGACGAGGGCGAACGCCTGTGGATCGTCATGGAGTTGGTGGCCGGGCGCTCCCTGGAACGGATCATGGCCGAGGACGGACCGCTCGGTCCCGGCGAGGCGGCGCGGATCGGGCTCGGGCTGGTGGAGGCGCTGCGCGAGGTGCACGCGCGCGGGGTGCTGCACCGGGACATCAAGCCGGGCAACGTCCTCGTCGAGGCGGCCGGCCGCCGGGTCGTGCTCACCGACTTCGGCATCGCGGCGATCCAGGACGCCAAAGCGCTGACCATGGCCGGGATGCTGGTCGGCTCGCCCGACTACATGGCCCCCGAGCGGATCTCCGGGCGTCCGCAGGGGCCACCGTCGGACGTCTGGTCGCTCGGGGCGACGCTGTCGGCGGCACTGGCGGGTCAGTCCCCCTTCTCCCGTGACACGACGCTGGCGACACTCCACGCGGTGCTCTACGAGGAGCCCGAACTCCCCCCTTCCGCAGGTCCGTTGGCGGAGGTGCTGGGCGCGCTGCTGCGCAAGGAGCCGGAGGTCCGGCCGGGCCTGGACGCGCTGGAGGCGGCGCTGCGCGAGGTGGCGCCGGGGCCCACGCCGACCCTCGTGGTGGCGGAACCGGTGCCGTCGCGGGAGCCGGCGCCGGCGTCGGCGGAGCCCCCGCCTTCCGACCGGACCCGGCCGGCAGGCGGCGTCTCCCTGGCGCGGTCGCAGGCCGTGACCGAGCGGCGCCCGGCGTCCGGCGCGGCGGGGGCACCGCCGGGCGGCGAACCGCCGGGACCCGCGATGCCGTCAGGGCCTCCTGGACGCCGTACGACGCGGACGGCGGTGGCCGCGGCGGCCGGTGTCCTCACGGCCGCCGTGGTGGCCGGGATCGTCTGGGCGACGACGGCGCGGGCGCCGGACGGCACCCGGGCGGACGGCAGGCCGTCGGTGTCGGCGCCGGCCGGCTCCTCCGGCACCGGGGCGGCCGACCCCTCCGACGCCGCCTCCCCCTCACCCACGGTCGCCGGCACGTCCCGGCCGCCGAGTCCGGCCCCGGGCGCCCGCGTGGAGGCCGGCGGGTACGCGTGGGTCACGCCCGAGGGCTGGCGGCGGGACGTGAAGACGGGAGCGGAGGTGCACTACACCGCACCCGAGGGCACCCAGGAACTGGTCGCCAAGTCCTCGCTGGCCCGGGGCGACCTCATGGACAGCTGGCGCACCTCGGAACGCAACGCCCACCAGGGGCGGGACTACCGCAAGATCCGGCTGGAGCAGACCACGTTCCGCGGCCATCCTGCGGTGGTCTGGGAGTACACCTTCACGCTGGAGGGCGTCCCCTGGCACGCCCGGCTGCTGGGCTTCGACGCGCGGGGGAAGTCGTACCAGATCAACACCTGGTACCAGCCGGCCGTGGAGGACGGCGCGCTCGCGGTCTACGAGGACGTGAAAAAGAGCTTCACGCCGCTGTGAGGGGGCACGCGGCGTGAAGCTCTTCGAAGGGGCGGTGCCTAGTCGCGCACCTCGGCGGGCCGCGGGTCGGCCTCGACGCCCTCGACCACCTTGCGCGAGCCGAACCGCTGCCGGACCACGGCGGCGGCGAGCACCAGCGCGGCGACGAGCAGCGACAGCAGCACGGTCTTGCGCCCGTCGTGTTCGGTGTCGGTCAGCATGTAGCCGAGCACGAAGACGATCAGCGCGGCGGTGGCCCAGGTCAGGTACGGGTACAGCCACATCCGCACGACCAGCTTCTCGGGGGCCTCGCGCTGGATGATCTTGCGCATCCGCAGCTGGGAGAAGCAGATCACCAGCCAGACGAACAGGGCGACGGCACCGGAGGAGTTGACCAGGAAGAGGAAGACCGAGTCCGGGAACTTGTAGTTGAAGAACACGGCCACGAAACCGAAGACGACGGAGACGAGGATCGCCGTCCGCGGCACACCCCGGCCGGTCGTCCGGGCGAAGGACTTGGGCGCGTCACCGCGCCGGCCGAGCGAGAAGGCCATGCGGGAGGCGGTGTAGAGGCCGGAGTTGAGGCAGGACAGCACCGAGGTCAGCACGATGAAGTTCATGATCTGACCGGCCTGCGGGATGCCGAGGGAGTTGAGCGCCGCGACGTACGAGCCCTCGTCGGCGATGGACTTGCTGTCCCACGGGAGCAGGGTCACCACGACGAAGATCGAACCGAGGTAGAAGACGGCGACACGCCAGATGATGCTGTTGGTGGCCTTGGTGACGGCCTGCTGCGGGTTCTCGGACTCGCCGGCGGCCAGGGTGGCGATCTCGCTGCCCATGAAGGAGAAGACGACGAGCAGCACACCGGTGAGGATCGCGCCTGGTCCGTTGGGCAGGAAGCCGCCGTGCCCGGTCAGGTTCGCCAGTCCGGCCTGGTCGCTGTCCACGCCCGGGAGCAGGCCGAAGACGGCCAGTCCGCCGATGACGATGAACGCGGCGATCGCGACGACCTTGATGCCCGCGAACCAGAATTCGAACTCACCGTACGAACCGACGGAGACGAGGTTGGTGGCGGTCAGCACCACCATGACGATCAGGGCCCAGGCCCACTGCGGGACGGCCGGGATCCAGCCCTCCAGGATCACCGCGCCGGCGGTCGCCTCGACCGCCAGGACGACCACCCAGAAGAACCAGTACAGCCAGCCGATGGAGAACCCGGCCCAGCTGCCGAGCGCGCGGTCGGCGTGCGCGGAGAACGAGCCCGAGGTCGGGTTGGCCGCCGACATCTCACCGAGCATGCGCATCACCAGCACCACGAGCGTGCCGACGAGAGCGTAGGAGAGAAGGATGCCGGGACCGGCGGTGGCGATACCGGAGGAGGACCCCACGAAGAGTCCGGCGCCGATGACGCCGCCAATGGCGATCATCGACAGGTGACGGTTCTTGAGCCCTGCCTGGAGACCTGATCCGGAACCGGGATCGCCGGTTCCGCCGTGGCCTCCGGGGCCGCTTCCGGCCTTCGTCAGGGTCGGCTGCGAAGTCATGGGACGGATTTCCTTTGCGCCGGGTGAGCAATTCCCCGTACGAGCGGCGTACGAGTCGGACCAGTGAATCTGAGGTGAACGAATTCTTGAACCTTTGATTCCGGATCGTTACTTGAGGATTTCCTGAGGTTCGGTGGCGTTGCTCACATTTTTCGGTCCCGCCACCCGGCCCTGCTGCCCCGCCCGGCGCATGTCACACTCGTCCCATGCGCGTGTATCTCGGCTCCGACCATGCCGGTTTCGAACTGAAGAACCACCTCGTCGAGTGGCTCAAGGCGGCCGGCCATGAGCCCGTCGACTGCGGCCCTCACGTCTACGACGCCCAGGACGACTACCCGCCGTTCTGCCTCCGCGCCGCCGAGCGCACCGTCGCCGACCCCGGCGCCCTCGGCATCGTGATCGGCGGCTCGGGCAACGGCGAGCAGATCGCCGCGAACAAGGTCAAGGGCGTCCGCGCCGTGCTCGCCTGGAGCGAGGAGACGGCGTCGCTCGGCCGCGAGCACAACGACGCCAACGTGGTCTCCATCGGCGCCCGCATGCACTCGCGGGAGGAGGCGACGAAGCTCGCCGAGACGTTCCTGAACACGCCGTTCACCGGTGAGGAGCGCCACGCCCGCCGCATCGCGATGCTCGCCGCGTACGAGGACACGCATGAGCTCCCGCCGATCCCGGCACACCACCCGCAGCAGGACTGACGCAGCAGGCCTCAGCCGAAGACGGCAGGCAGCAGGCAGCGGGCGGTAGGCAGCAGGACGGGATCGCCCCCAGGGGCTGGAAGGAACCGCGGACCGTGCCAGAGGGGCACACGATTCACCGGCTGGCGCACGACTACGCCGCCCGCTTCTCCGGCACGGCCCCCCGGGTCACCAGCCCCCAGGGCAAGTTCTCCGACGCCGCGGACCTCCTGGACGGGGCGGTCCTGACGGCCACCGAGGCCCACGGCAAGCACCTCTTCCTGCGCTTCCGTGCCGCCGACTGGGTCCACATCCACCTGGGCCTGTTCGGCAAGGTCGCCTTCGGCGACGCCCCGGCCCCGCCGCCCACCGACACCGTCCGCCTGCGCCTCGCGGGCGCCACCGGGTACGTCGACCTGCGCGGGCCGACCACCTGCGCCCTCGTCACCGACGAGGAGAAGCGTGCGATACACGACCGTCTCGGCCCCGACCCGCTCCGCGACGACGCCGACCCCGACGCCGCCTACCGGCGGATCTCCCGCAGCCGCAGCACGATCGCCGCCCTCCTCATGGACCAGAAGGTCATCGCGGGAGTCGGCAACGTCTACCGCGCCGAGGTGCTCTTCCGGCACCGGATCGACCCGTACCGCGCGGGACGGGACATCACGCCCGCCGAGTGGGACGCGATCTGGAGCGACCTCGCCGACCTGATGCGCGAGGGCGTGCGCAACAACCGCATCGACACGGTCCGCCCCGAGCACACCCCCGAGGCCATGGGCCGCCCGCCCCGCGTCGACGACCACGGCGGAGAGGTCTACGTCTACCGCCGGGACCGGCGGCCCTGCCACATCTGCGGCGAGGAGATCCGCACCGCCGGCCTCGCCGCCCGCAACCTCTTCTGGTGCCCCGGCTGCCAGCGCGGTTGATCCGGGCCCCGGGCGCTCAGAAACCGTGCGGCAGCCAGGGCGCCACGGTGCTCCCGAACCCCACCGCGGCCTCCGCGAGCGCCCCGGTCCGAAGCTCACGCACCCGCCCGGCCGCCGCCAGCGCGCCGAGGCTCACCCCACCGAGATACGCGGCCCCCAGTTCCCGTACCGACAGGGCGAGGTCGGCCGCGTCGGTCGTCCGCGCACACGACGCGCCCTTGGCGTCACCCGACAGCCGCCAGCGCCCCTCGTTCCAGGGGCAGAAGTCGTCCGCCACCTCGAACACGACGTCCACCGGCGTCCGATACGTACGGGCCGCCAGCGCCGCCCCGACGTCCACCAGCCGCAGGTAGAGCGCGTCCCGCGAGCGCGTGCGGCACCGCCGCAGGTCGGACACCTGGTACTGCCAGCCCTCGTCGGCCGGCCGCCCCCGCACGGACAGCGTCGTCGTCAGGTCGATCCCGAACAGGAACCGCCACAGCGCGCCCTCCGTCGCCGGATCGAGGCCCGCCAGGCCCTGCAGCATTACCGTGCCGTCGTGCCCGGCCTCCCCCCACCCGAGCTTGACCCGGTACCGCGCGTACCCCGTGACCTCGCCGTCCCGCTCGGCGACGACACACTGCAAGGGCGACGCCCCGTCCCGCTCGCTCTCCGGGTCCAGCACCCCCAGCCGCTCCCACCCGGGCGGCCGCGCCAGCATCCCGGGCCGCGACGGCACCAGCCGTGCGTAGACCGACTCGCACACGTCGAGGACGTCGGCGGGCGCCGCGTACCGCAGCCGTACGTCATCGGCGGCGGCCGGCACCGACAGTCGTACCC
The DNA here is from genome assembly GCF_044749345.1 of Streptomyces sp. NPDC089424. Taxonomy (NCBI): domain Bacteria; kingdom Bacillati; phylum Actinomycetota; class Actinomycetes; order Kitasatosporales; family Streptomycetaceae; genus Streptomyces; species Streptomyces sp. NPDC089424. Next base: position 2,097 of record NZ_JBIVHU010000010.1, on the reverse strand, counting down.
GGACGGTGTCGATCTCCGCGCCGAGCCCGAAGGTCGCGGCGCCGTACCCGAACCGGCCGTAGATCGCCGGCTCGGACGCGGTGAGCGCCGCCAGCGGCTCGCCCCAGGACCGTACGTCGTCCAACTGCCGCCGCATCATGGACGTCAGCACACCGCGGCGGCGGTGCGTGGCCGCCACCGCGACCATCGTCACGCCCGCCGTGGGCACCGAGGCCCCGCCGGGCACGGTCAGCCCGAACGAGAACGCCCCCGCCGTCCCCACGCAGGCGCCGTCCTCCCAAACACCCAGCGAACGGCCGGTCTCGGTGAGCGCGTTCCACAGCTCCTGCTCCTCGGGGGACTCCGGCACCCCGCCGAAGGCGCGGATCAGCGTGTCGTACCAGCGATCCCAGTCGTCCGGACGCAGCACTCGCGGCCCGGTGTCCGCACCGGGCAGGAAGTCGGTTGCCATGGGGCCATGCCTACCAGGGCGCCGCCGGACCGGCGAGGGAATTTCTCCCGACTTCACCGGGAGGGGGGCGGGCCGGCCCCCGGTGAAGTTCACTGTGGAGTCGAGCCCCGGACGGGGGACAAGCAGGACCTCCCGTGCCAAGCGGCTGGTCCGATGGATAGGGTCCCGAACTAATGGCAGCAGGACGAGAGCCGCTCACGGCGGCCGAGACGTTCACGGCCCGGTTGAAGATGCGCTGGCACCGGGTCCGCGTCGGCCTGCGCAGAAGCGCCGTCGACTACTTCCGCGGCGACGGTTCCGACTGGGTCGCGCTGGCCGGTCTGCTGCTCACCATTCCCCTCATCACCGCCGGTACGCTCGCCAACTCGGTGTGGTGCTCACCGGCCGTCCTGGTCCTGCCGATCGTCGCCGGGGGCCTGCTGCTGCGCCCGGCCAGCCTGCTCGGCCTGTACGCGGCGGCCGCCACCGCCCTCATCGTGGAGTCGATACAGCTCGGCCCCTACACGGAGGGCCCCTCGCGGGTGACGCCCGGGGTCGTCCTCGTCGTCGCGGCGTGCGGCTTCTTCGGCCTGCTGATCGCCCAGTTCCGCAGCCGCGTCGGCGTGCCCTGGCGGCGCGGCGGCACGATGCTGTTCGACCTGCGCGAACGCATCCGGGTGCAGAGCAAGCTGCCCAAGCTGCCGCAGGGCTGGCACCGTGAGATGGCGCTGCGGCCGGCGGGCGGCCAGTCCTTCTCGGGCGACTTCGTGGTGGCGGCGCGCACCAACGGCGGCCGCACCCTGGAGGTCGTCCTCACCGACGTCTCCGGCAAGGGCATGGACGCCGGCTCGCGCGCCCTGCTGCTCTCGGGCGCCTTCGGCGGTCTGCTCGGCAGCCTGCCCCCGCACGCCTTCCTCCCCGCCGCGAACGGCTATCTGCTGCGCCAGGACTGGCAGGAGGGCTTCGCCACCTCCATCCACCTCGTCCTCGACCTCGACACCGGCGACTACGAGCTGTACTCCGCGGGCCATCCGCCCGGCCTGCAACTCAGCGCGGGCAGCGGCCGCTGGGAGGAGAAGGCCGCCGAGGGTCCGCTGCTGGGGGTCTACGACGGCGCCCAGTTCGACCCCGTGAAGGGCTCGCTGCGGGCGGGCGACGTGCTGATGCTCTTCACCGACGGCCTGGTCGAGACCTCCGACCGCGACATCGTCGAAGGCATCGACCGCCTCACCGGCGAGGCCGACCGCTATGTCTCCGCCGGCTTCCAGGGTGCCGCCTGGCATCTCATCGAGGCGGTAGCGAAGGACGTCAACGACGACCGCGCCCTCCTGCTGATCTGCCGCGAGGGCCCGACGGCCCAGTCCGCCGCCCACTGACCGCCCGCTCCCGCGGTGGGTCATGGCTTTGTGCCTCCTCTGTAACTGCCGTCTCCTCTCGATTGCGTGAGCGATCGGGGGGTTGGTAGAGATGAGATACGTACGATGGGACGACGGACAACCAGGACACGGATGGGGGAGCGAGTTCGGTATGAAGTTCGACATGGGTGCGCAGACGCTGTCGTCGCTGATGCGCGATTCGCGGGGTTCGAGCGATGATCTGGGGACGTTGATCCGGCAGTTGGTGCAGGCGGCGCAGCCGTTGGAGGGGAAGTTCAACGGTACGGGTCG